>CBDDGK010000055.1:0-10626 GCA_965227625.1 Neorhizobium sp.
GGACGGCTGGTATTTCGGTCAGCGCCGGCTGGGTCTGGAAATCCGCGACCTCTATGGCCGTCTGATCGACGGTTCGCTCGGGGCCATGGGGCGGCTGCGCACCGGTGGTGACGGCGGCGAGATGGCGCTGCAGGGAAGCCCTCCGACGGAAAAGCTGGTGGCCTTCTTCTCCGGTCCCGTGACGCTCGATGAGAACGGTAAGGCGATCATCAGCTTCGATATTCCGCAGTTCAACGGCACGGCGCGGGTCATGGCCGTCGCCTGGTCGAAGGCAGGGGTTGGCCATGCCAGCCAGGACGTCATCATTCGCGATCCGATCGTCGTTACCGCCAGCATGCCGAAATTCCTGGCCCCTGGCGACAAGGCGGAACTCAGGCTCGATATCGCCAATACCGATGCGCCGGCCGGCGATATCCGCCTTTCGGTCGAGGCCGATGCCTCGATTGCGATCGACAAGACCCTGGCCGAGCAGACCTTCCCGCTCCAGCAGGGCGGAAAGTTCGACGTGACGCTGCCGCTTTCGGGCGTGCATCCGGGATCAGGCGCGATTGCCATCAGGCTTGCAAGTGCAGATGGAACGTCGCTCGATCAAACGGTCTCGGTGCCCGTGCGTCCGGCAGCCTTGCCGGTCACGACCCGCAACCCGATCACGCTCCAGCCGGGGGCGAGCCTCAAGGTCGACGGCGAATTGCTGGCCGACAGCATCCTGCAGGGTGCCGCCGTCAGTGTGAACGTCACTCGCTCTGCCGCCTTTGATATTCCGGCCTTGCTCGTTTCACTTGACCGCTACCCCTACGGCTGCGCCGAACAGACGACAAGCCGGGCGCTGCCGCTGCTCTATCTCAGCGAACTCCTGAAACAGTCCGGCATGACGGATGAGGAGGATGTGAAGAAGCGTGTGCAGGAGGCGATCTACAAGGTGCTGTCCTACCAGTCGTCGTCCGGCAGCTTCGGCCTCTGGGGGCCGGGCTCCGGCGATCTCTGGCTCGACGCCTATGTCAGCGATTTCCTGACCCGGGCGCGCGAACAGAAATACGATGTGCCGGAACAGGCAATGGTGCAGGCGCTCGACAATCTGCAGAACGCTCTGAGCTATGACAGCAATGTCGTCGATCGCGGCAACGAGATGGCCTATGCCCTCTACGTCTTGGCCCGCAACCGCAAGGCTGCGATCAGCGACCTGCGCTTCTATGCCGACACGAAGCTCTCGGAATTCCCGACGCCGCTCTCCAAGGGGCACCTTGCTGCGGCGCTCGCTCTCTACGGCGACGCCCAGCGTTCGGGCAGTATCTTCGAGGATGCCTTGCTGATGGCATCGACGACAACGCCGAACCTCAGCCGTTCGGACTATGGTTCGGCCCTGCGTGACAATGCCGCCGTGCTGACGCTTGCGGCCGAAAGCCGACCGGTGCCGGCGATCATCCCGCAGATGGCCAAGCTCGTTTCGCGCGAATGGGAGCAGCAGACCTATACGAGCACGCAGGAGCAGATGTGGATGCTGCTTGCCGCCCGCGCCATCCAGAAGGGTGACGACGACCTGAAGATCGAGGTCAACGGCGAAGCCCATAACGGCGGCTATTCCGCCCGTATGACCGGCGACGCGCTGCTGGATGCGCCTGTCGTGCTTGCCAACCGCAGCAAGGATGCGGTGACGGCGGTCGTGACGACGGTTGCGGCCCCCGCCTATCCGCTGCCGGCGGGCGGCAACGGCTTCAGCATCGAGCGCACCTACTACACGCTCGATGGCGAACAGGCCAATGTCAGCGAAGCCCGGCAGAACGAACGCTATGTCGTGGTGATCAATGCGACCGAAACCAATGACTGGGCGTCGCGCGTACTGATCACCGATCTGCTGCCGGCCGGTTTCGAGATCGACAATCCGAGCCTTGTCGACAGCGCCAAGCTCGCGAACTTCGACTGGATCGGCGAAGTGGAAGCGGCCCATACGGAGTTCCGCTACGATCGCTTCGTTGCTGCCTTCGATCGCAATGCGGGGGACAACCGTACGATCACCGTTGCCTATGTCGTCCGCGCCGTCACACCCGGCACCTACGATCATCCGGCCGCAAGCGTGGAGGATATGTACCGGCCGCAGTTCTCGGCGCGCACGGCGACGGGACGCATGGAAGTTCAGGCGGTCGAGTAATGCGGCGGCATTGGAAATGGCTGGGGATCGCGGCGGTCGTTCTGGCCGCCGTTCCGGCCGCGATCTTGGGGCTTGAGGCGGCAGACCGCGCATACCCGCCGCCATTGGCCGGCGCTGGGATCGTCTCAGCCGAAGTGCTGGATGCCGATGGGCAATTGCTGCGGGCTTTCGCCACTCCCGAAGGCCGCTGGCGGCTGAAGACCACGGCCGATGAGGTCGATCCGCAATTCCTGCGCATGCTCGTCGCCTATGAGGATCGCCGTTTCTATGAGCACAGGGGCATCGACCCCTATGCGATGGCGCGAGCGGCGTGGCAGTTTGTCAGCCACGGCCGGATCGTGTCCGGCGCCTCGACGCTGTCCATGCAGGTGGCGCGCCTGATCGAGCCGCGCCAGAGCCGCAGCCTCGATGCGAAATTGTTGCAGCTCGTGCGGGCCATTCAGATCGAACGGCGGCTGACGAAGTCGCAGATTCTCGATCTCTACCTCACGCTCGCCCCCTACGGCGGCAATCTCGAAGGCATCCGGGCGGCAAGTCTTGCCTATTTCGGCAAGGAGCCGCGACGCCTGACCGTGTCCGAAGCCGCCATGCTGGTGGCGATCCCGCAGCTACCGGAAAAACGACGACCGGATCGCAATCCGACAATCACCGAGGCCGCGAGACAACGGGTGCTTGAGCGCATGGCGGTGTCGGAAGTGATCGGCGACGGTGAGGCCGAGCGTGCCGCCCTCGTTCCTGTCCCATCGCGCCGCCTGCAGCTTCCGGCTTATGCTGCACACCTGGCAGAAGCCGCGCGTCGAAAGGACCCGTCGAAGACGGTTTTCAAGACAACCTTGCGCCGCAGGATCCAGAGCGAACTCGAAACGGTGGCGCGCGAGGCGGCGTCCCGGCTTGATCCCAAGGTGTCCGTGGCGCTGGTCATGGCGGATGCGCGGACCGGCGAGATCGTCGGTGAGGTCGGCTCGGCTGATTATTTCGATGCCAGCCGTTCGGGCTGGATCGACATGACCCGCATGCCGCGCTCGCCCGGCTCGACGCTGAAGCCATTTATCTACGGGCTCGCCTTTGAGGAAGGTCTGGTCGCGCAGGAGACGATCATTGAGGATCGTCCCGCCGACTTCTTCGGCTATCGCCCTCGCAATTTCGACATGAGCTACCAGGGCGACGTGACGGTCCGCGACGCCTTGCAACTCTCACTAAATGTCCCTGCTGTCCGGCTGCTCGATGCCGTCGGACCGACCCGGCTCCTGATGCGTTTCCGTCGCGCCGAAGTGCGACCGATCCTGCCGGACAATGAAGCGCCCGGTTTGGCGATCGGCCTTGGCGGTCTCGGCATCACCTTGACCGATCTTGTCCAGCTCTATGCCGCGCTTGCCAATAGCGGCAAGCCGGTGAGGCTCGGCGATGGCATCCATGCCGAGCCGGCGGTGATATCAGGTGATCCGCTGCTCGATCCGGTCGCCACCTGGAATGTGGCCGATGTGCTCTCCGGCGTTATTGCCCCCGCAGGCAGCCGCCAGCGCGGCATCGCCTACAAGACCGGCACGAGTTATGGCTATCGCGACGCTTGGTCCGTCGGTTTCGACGGGCGCTATGTGCTGGGCGTCTGGATCGGCCGGCCGGACAATGCTGCGGTACCAGGCATGGCGGGTTATGCCAATGCCGCCCCGATCCTGTTCGAGGCCTTCAACCGCTCAGGCGTCGCTATTTCGCGCCTGCCAAGCGCGCCGCCGGGCGCTGTGCGGATCGCGCAGGCCGAATTGCCGATCAGCCAGCGGCGGTTTGCCACCACGGCCAACGGGCTGGTCGTCGCCTCGGCCCGCGAGCCCGCGCCGCAGATCGTCTATCCGCCCGAGGGCGCCCGCGTCGAGCTTGGAACGGATGCGGCTGGTTCTGTCCAGCCTTTGATCTTGAAGCTTCAGGGCGGACGGGCGCCGTTCCGGTGGCTTGCCAACGGCAAGCCGATGGCGGAGCCATTGCGGCGGCGCACGACACAGTGGATGCCGGATGGCGCCGGCTATTCTACACTGACTGTCATTGATGCGGCCGGACGCGCTGCCAGTGTGCGTGTTTTTCTTCAGTAGAAACGTTTTTTGAAATCCCCTTGTTTCTTAGGGGAAGCGTGCCTTTGATGATACACGCTGAGAGGGAATCGCCTTCCACTTCAATCCTGAATTATTCTTGGTCATCTCTCGGGATTCACGAAGCGGTTGCGATCCTTTAACAGTAAGCCATGATTCGGTTACCCTTGATTCGACAAGATGCCCCGGTTGGAGGCTTTTTCGCGGGGCTCTTCCGCCGCACCGTTCCAGCTTTGTTGACACTCTGCCTGCCGCGGGCCGGCATCTCCGTGCTGTTGACGGCGATGGTGGCCGGCTGCGGTGCGCCGCGCGATGGCGTTCGTCTGACTGAAAGCGCCACCACGGTCCCGGCTGAAGAGGCGATGATTTTGCCGCCACCGGGCGGGCCTTCCGTCGTCAGCGTCATCTCCCGCCAGTTCACCAACGCCGATCAGCAGGATGTTCTTCTTTTCACCTCAGCCTCGACGCCGGGGCAGAATTTTCTGCGTATCAAGTTGTTTGGTCCGATGAGCATAACGCGCGACGGCGGAAAATCGCTTGGCTACGCGACGTTGCGCGACAGTGCCATCGGCCGGGAAATGCGCGCGGAGTTTCCGGGCGTGGCGATGAGGCGCTCCGATCTTTTCCTGCAGAACGATTACGGCCCGTTCGGCTATGCCTTCGGCCACGGTCGTCAAAACGATTCCTGTTTCTATGGATGGCAGCAGATCCGTTCCAACGAGCAGGATCGCTCCGGTTTCCAGAACGGCGGCACCATCCAGGTACGGCTACGGCTGTGCGAGGAGGGTGCAAGCGAAGAGAGACTGCTTTCCATCATGTACGGCTATACGATCCGCGCGGGTATCAGCAAGCCGGGTTGGAACCCCTATGGCGCGCCGCCGCCGGTGGATAGCGGCCTCGGGCGGACATCGAACCCGATTCGGCCCAATCCGGACGATCTCCAACCGGGGCGGACAGTCCATGTCGCACGACCGCCAGTGACCCGCGCTGTACCGGTTCGCGAAACGATCGAAGAAAAACCTGTTCAAGTTGTACCAAGTCCGGACGGTTCGCGGAATCCACAGTCGGCGGAAACCATTCCTTTACCGGTCGCGACAGATAGAAACACAGTCGTTGTTCCTTCACCGGCTTGCGTGGCAAACTCGGATGGAACATCGCCGTGCTAAAAGTAATGGTCCATGAAGGACCGCGGATCAAAACCCGATCCGTGCACGGCTATCGAATGTAGTGTCGATGGCTGGCGCCGGCGGTGTTTCCCGAAAGGCAGAACGCATGCGCAAAGCCGGTATCATACTCTTTTGGGCGATCGTCTCCTTTTGCGTGATCCTGCTGATCACCTTGCCGATCAATTTGCAGACGCAGTTGATCGCAAGCCTCGTGATCGTCACGGCCATGGCCGTCATCAAGATCCTGCGCGCGGAAGGCAAGTGGCGGCTGATCGCGCTGGCCTTCGGCACGGCCGTTGTGCTGCGCTACGTCTATTGGCGCACCACCAGCACACTGCCGCCGGTCAATCAGCTCGAAAATTTCATCCCCGGCTTCCTGCTGTATCTGGCCGAAATGTACAGCGTCATGATGCTGGCGCTCAGCCTGTTCGTGGTGTCGATGCCGCTGCCGCCGCGTCCCTCGCGGGCGGCGTCTGCGGGCAATTTCCCGAACGTCGATGTTTTCGTCCCGACGTACAACGAAGAGGCCGGGCTGCTCGCCAATACGCTGGCCGCGGCCAAGGGCATGGACTATCCGGCCGACAAGGTGACTGTGTGGCTGCTGGACGACGGCGGCACGCTGCAGAAGCGTACTTCCGCAAACTTGCTCGAAGATCAGGCCGCGAAAGCGCGCCACGAGGAATTGCAGGCTCTCTGCCGCGATCTCGGTGTCAACTACCTGACGCGCGACCGCAATGAACACGCCAAGGCTGGCAACCTCAACAACGGCATGCAGCATTCGACCGGCGAACTGATCGCCGTTTTCGACGCCGACCACGCACCGGCGCGCGATTTCCTGCTGGAGACGGTCGGCTATTTCGAGGACGATCCGAAGCTTTTTCTCGTACAGACGCCGCACTTCTTCCTCAATCCCGATCCGGTCGAGCGCAATCTTCGAACCTTCGAGCACATGCCGAGCGAGAACGAGATGTTCTACGGTATTATCCAGCGCGGGCTCGACAAGTGGAATGCCTCCTTCTTCTGTGGTTCGGCCGCGGTGTTGCGGCGTCAGGCACTCGACCAGACAGGTGGTTTCAGCGGCATGAGCATCACCGAGGATTGCGAGACCGCAATCCAGCTGCATTCCAACGGCTGGAACAGCGTCTATGTCGACAAGCCGCTGATCGCGGGTCTGCAGCCGGCGACCTTTGCCAGCTTCATCGGCCAGCGCAGCCGCTGGGCGCAGGGCATGATGCAGATCATGCGGTTCCGTTTCCCGCTTCTGAAACGCGGCCTCTCGATACCGCAGCGCCTTTGTTACATGTCCTCGATCATGTTCTGGCTGTTTCCGTTCCCGCGCGCGATCTTCCTGTTCGCGCCGCTCTGCTATCTCTTCCTCGATCTGGAAATCTTCACGGCGTCGGGCGGCGAGTTCCTGGCCTATACGCTCGCCTACATGCTCGTGAACCTGATGATGCAGAACTATCTCTATGGTGCCTTCCGCTGGCCATGGATTTCAGAGCTTTATGAATATGTGCAGACGGTGCACCTGCTGCCGGCCGTCGTTTCCGCGATCATCAATCCGCGAAAGCCGAGCTTCAAGGTCACGGCGAAGGACGAATCCATTCTCGTCAGTCGCCTGTCGGAAATCAGTCGGCCCTTCTTCGTGATCTTCGGGGTGCTGCTCCTGGCGTTTTTTGTCACCATCTACCGCGTCTATACGGAGCCTTTCAAAGCGGACGTAACACTGGTGGTCGGAGGGTGGAACCTTCTCAACCTGGTCCTCGCCGGTTGTGCGCTCGGGGTCGTTTCCGAGCGCGGCGAACGGTCGGCGACACGGCGTGTCAAGGTCAGCCGGCGCTGCGAATTCGGCCTGAACGGAAACTGGTATCCGGCGACGATCGACGACGTCTCCGTCCACGGCGCCCGCATCAACGTCTATGCGAAAAACATTGCCAAACTGGCGATGGATACGCGCGGTGAAATCCGGTTCAAGCCGTATAGCGGCAGCGGGCAGGAAGAAATCCTTCCCGTCGCCATCCGCAACAACGAGGCAGCCGGTGACATCGTCACGATTGGTTGCCGTTATCTGCCGGAGGTTGCGCGGCATCACAATCTGGTTGCGGACCTCATTTTCGCGAATTCGAAACAATGGACAGATTTCCAGCTGTCGCGCCGTGGCAATCCCGGCCTGCTGCGCGGCACCATCTGGTTTTTCGGACTGGCGCTCTACCAGACCAGTCGCGGGCTCGCCTATCTCTTCAAGGGAACCGGCGCTCGGCCGGAGTCGACAAGGAAAGGAGGCGAGCCATGAGGCGCTTTCTCCTGTCTTCCGCCATCGTTCTGCTGATGATGGCTGGAAACCCTCATGCTCAAAACCTGCCGTTCGATATGTCGCCCGAGCGCCCGGCTCAGGAGATGCCCGAAATCTTGCCCGATCAGCCGTTACCCGGGCTGGAGAATGCCGATCCGGCGCAACCGGTCACCAGCGAGCCCCTTCAAGTCGAAAATTTTCGCCGTTTCGTTCTGCCCGAGAGCGAACTCAATCTCTCCGGTGAAATCGACGAGCGCGCCTGGAGCATTTATCTCACGCCGCAACAGGCAGCCTCCGCGACGACATTCAATCTCGGCTATCAGAATTCTATTCTCGTGGCGCCTGAAGCCTCGCGTCTTTCCGTCAGCATCAACGATGTCGAGCTTTCGGATGAAAGCCTGAGTTCCGCCGAGGGCATCTCCGAGTTCAACCTCACGGTTCCCAAGGGGCTGCTGAAGCCGGGTGCCAATCTCTTGCGCCTGCGCGCCACGCAACGCCATCGAACGGACTGCACGGTTCAATCGACCTATGAGCTGTGGTCCAACATCAATGGCGAACGGACCCATTTGAACTTCGATGGGGGCACAGCGAACCTGTTGAATACCATCGACGACATCCGCGCCATCGGTACCGATGAAAAGGGACTGACCCAGTTCAATCTTGCCGTTCCGGCTTTCGAACGGCCCTCGGCGACCCTGCCGCTGCTACGCCTGTCGCAAGGTTTGGCGGCGCTTGCCAACATGCCGAGCCAGTCCGTCATCATAGAACCGACGGCACCGGCCAGGGTTCTGCCCGGCCGCCTGACAGTATTGGTCGGCACAGCCGACGAGTTGAAGCCCTTGCTGCCGGAATTGCCAAAGGAAGCGTCAAACGGTCCGATCGCGACATTTGTGAACGACGCCCGAAGAGGCGGATCGGTTCTGGTTGTGAGCGGTCCCTCCTGGCAGGAGGTATCGAGCGCCATCGAAAGCATTGTCGCCCCGACAGACGCGGCTCCAAATTCGCGCCGGGATGTGATCAGCACCCAGCGCTGGCGCGCGCCGGATGCGCCGTTTCTGTTTTCGGGCGCCAATATCCGCCTGTCGCAGCTTGGGCTGAAGACCGAGAATTTTTCCGGCCGCCGGTTTCGCACGCAGTTCAACCTCGCCGTACCCGCCGATTTTTACGCCAATGCCTACGGTGAAGCAGTCCTTCTGCTCGACGCCGCCTATGCGCAGACCGTTCTTCCCGGCAGCCATATCGACATTTACGTCAACGGCAATATCGCTTCAACAGTGCCGATCTCGTCGCCGGGCGGCGGCATCTTCCGTCACTTGCCGATCAGCGTGACGCTCCGGCATTTCCGGCCCGGCGTCAACACGATCACGATCGAAGCCATTTTGAACACGCAGGAAGACCAGGTTTGCGCCCCGGGTACGGCGGCATCGGAAACGCCGCGGTTCGCGCTGTTCGATACGTCCGAATTCCACATGCCCGATTTTGCCCGCATCGCGCAGCTGCCAAACCTGGCGGCCGTTGCCGCAACAGGTTTCCCCTACGGTCGCGCAACGGCGCCCGTGCCTATCTACATGGACCGTATCGACAGCGATACGCTGTCGGCTTCCGCAACGATCCTTGCGCGTCTGGCTGCTGCGTCCGGCCATCCTGTGCCTATCGAGACAGTGGCGTCACCCTCCTTGATCGGCAATCGAGATGCCCTTTTTATTGGAACGCTTTCGCAGATGCCGCCGGCTGTTTTCACGCAGCTCAACATGGCCGCGACCAACCAGACCGTATGGGGCGGTGCCGAGGATGATGCCGGTGATGATGTCGAGACCCAGGCCGCCTTCGACGAATGGCGCGGCAAGTTGCGGGGCGGGGCCTGGAGTGGCCAGATCAATACGCTTGAAGACTGGTTGAAGCGCAATTTTGATATTTCCCTGAATTCCCTTCGCCTGACGCCAGCGCCGGAAGCGAAATTTTCACCGTCGCGGGAAGCGTCGCTGATCATTGCGCAGGGACCGAGCCCGGAGGAAAACGGTACCTGGACTGTCGTTGCCGGCCGCACCAGTTCCGAGCTCAAAGCTGGGATCCTGGCCATGAGCGCGCGCGAAAACTGGGCGCAGATCTCAGGACATGTCGCAACCTATCAGGCTGGCGCCAAATCCGTGCTGGCCGTGCCGACGACGAGTTTCGAACTCGTGTCGACCCAGCCGCCGTCGTTTGCAAATTATCGTCTGATCGTGGCCAACTGGCTATCGAGCAATATCCTGAGCTATGCACTCCTGCTCGCAGGGCTTGCCGTCATTCTCGGCCTCGCGACAGCGGCGTTGCTGAGCAACCTGGGGCGGAGGGGATGACGGCGGGTGTCCGAACACGACTTCGATCCTTTCTGCTCGGTGTCATCGGCCTCATGATGACGTCGCTGCCGGCTATTTCGCAGCAACACATCGAGCCCGCGGCGTGGGATGCCTACACGGCAAAGTTTCTCGATCCGCGCGGCCGCATCGTGGATGATGGCAACGGCAATATCAGCCATAGCGAAGGACAGGGTTATGGCCTGCTGCTCGCCTATCTCGCCGGCGATCGCGCCGACTTCGCGCTGATCTGGAGTTTTACCAGGACGGAACTTCTGATCCGCAACGACGGCCTTGCCGCCTGGAAGTGGGGCCCGGCTGCAAAACCCCATGTCACGGACATCAACAACGCGACGGATGGTGATATCCTCATTGCCTATGCACTGGCGCTCGCCGGGCGCGACTGGAAGCGCAACGACTATCTTGCTGCCGGGGCAGGGATTTCGCGTAGCATCCTGAAGAGCGCGGTGATCGAAAGCCCGGCACGTACCCTGCTTCTGCCCGCGGCGCAGGGCTTCGTCGCTCCGGGACGGAAAGACGGGCCGATCGTCAATATGTCCTATTGGATCTTCGAGGCCTTGCCCGTTCTTGATTCGCTCACGCC
>CBDDGK010000056.1:0-18204 GCA_965227625.1 Neorhizobium sp.
GCGTTCAACGCGGAACGGGCGGCATCTACCGGAACGCGGGCCATCATTTCGTTGGAGCGGGCAAGAGAGAGGGCAGCCTCGACCTCTTCGACGATAATGGCTGCGTCTTCCACCGCGATCTCCGCGGCTTCCACCGCTTCGCGCTTCTCGCCGGGATCGTCGAGGCCCGAGAGCCTGTCGTTGATCGCGTCGAGTTCGCTTCCGGCATCCGCCAGCTGGCGGTCGAGGCGCTGGCGGCGTTCGGCCAGATCGCGGATCAGCCGCTCCAGCTGATTGCGCCCGGCGGCGGCCTCTGCACGCTCGGCAGTGATTGCGGTGAACAGCTTTTCGCTTTCGGAAAGCGTCGCGGTCGCGGCTTCGAAAGCCTCGCGCAGCTCGTCGGCCTCGACGCCCGACTCGGCCAGCATCTCGTTGAGTTCGGCCTGTTCCTGATCGAGCTTTTCCAGGAAAGCGGTGTTGTCGGCCGCAAGCTGTTCCTCGCGGCGGATATCCTCGCCAAGCTGGGACAGGCGGCGGGTCAACTCGTCGCGGCGCTTCAGGAGGCGGCTCGCCTCCTCTTCCAGCTGGCCGCGCGCAATCTGGATGCGCTGCAGGGCGGCACCGGCCTTGGCTTCTTCCTCGCGCAGCTCGGGAAGCTTGAGGCTGGCAATGCCCTGTTCCTTGGCGGCTTCCATCTGCGCCTGCGCCTTTTCGGCGACGACGGCGGTAACCTGGTTCAGCGCGCTCGTCGCTTCCGATTCCGCATCCCGCGCCTGCACCCAGCGAACATGCAGGAGCATGGCTTCGCGCGAGCGGATTTCGGCCGACAGCATCTTGAAGCGGTTTGCCTGACGGGCCTGACGCTTCAGGCTTTCGATCTGGCTTTCGAGCTGCGAGAGCACATCGTCGAGGCGCTCGAGATTGCCTTCGGCGGCGCGCAGGCGAAGCTCTGCTTCATGGCGGCGGGAATGCAGGCCGGAAATGCCGGCGGCCTCTTCCAGCAATTGACGGCGGGCCTGCGGCTTTGCCTGAATGAGCTCGCCGATCCGCCCCTGCCCCACCATGGAAGGCGAGCGGGCGCCGGTCGAAGCATCGGCGAACAGAAGCTGCACATCCTTGGCGCGCGCTTCCTTGCCGTTGATGCGGTAGACGGAGCCGTTCTCGCGCTCGATGCGGCGGGTGACCTGAATTTCATCGGCATCGTTGAAGGCGGCAGGCGCCGTGCGGTCGGCATTGTCGAGATAGAGGCCGACTTCGGCGGTGTTTCGGGCCGGACGGTTGCCGGAGCCCGAGAATATGACGTCGTCCATGCCGGACGCGCGCATGTTCTTGTAGGAGTTTTCACCCATCACCCAGCGCAGTGCTTCGACAAGGTTGGACTTGCCGCAGCCGTTCGGGCCGACCACGCCGGTCAGCCCGCGCTCGATGATGAATTCCGTCGGTTCGACGAAGGATTTGAACCCGACGACGCGCAGCTTGTTGAACTTCATGCTGCGCACATGGGAAAAGCATCCCCCCCTCTATCCCGCCGGACTGCGGGGGGACGCGTTACTGGAGTCACACGTGGTCGAAGACGAGCAGCAGTCTGCCGCTCGGCCTTATGCAAGGCTGTCGAAAAGCTTCGACATGGATTCAACCGACATGTCTCCCGAATACTTCTTACCGTTGATCAGGAAGGTCGGCGTGGAATTGACGCCGAATTCATCCGCGCCGCGCTTGGCGGTCGCGTTTACATCATCGAGAAGCTTCTGGTTCGTCAAGCATGCCTCGAAAGTCTGCTGTGAGTAACCTGCCAGTTTAACGCTCTGAAGCAGTGCATTGCGGACATTGTTGTCTGCAGGGGCCGCCCAGGCGCGCTGCTGCTTGAACAGCATCGAGACCATGGCGAAGTACTGCTGCGGCGTCGCAGGCTGCTTCGGGTCCTGCGGGTTGCTGCGGGCGAGCATGAAAGCAGCCGTCGCGACCGGGTCGAACGGGAATTCGCGGATGATGAAGCGGACCTTGCCCGAGTCGACATACTTGGTCTTGATCGCTTCGAAGGTCTTGTTGTGGAAGTTGGCGCAATGCGGGCAGGTCATCGACATGTATTCGATGACCTGGATCGGCGCCTTTTCATCGCCCAGCATCATGTCCGGCAGAACGCCCGGCTTCAGCGCGGCGGCCATGTCCACATTGCCCTGGGACTCCGGCATTTCCTGTGCGAAGGCCTGCGAGGCGCTGAGCGGCAGCGCGAGGCAAAGAGAGGTCACTGCCACTCCGCCGAGAAGTGCGCGCCTGGTCATGGTCATTTCGTTCATCTGCATGGAACACCCGTGTTCGAGAAGTCTAAATCCTAAAGTTGACATTCCGTATCGCGGCACCCGAACGCGAACAAGCTGTCGATAGGTAAATCTCTTCAAACAATTGTGACGAAATGGCGGTGCAACGGCGCCGCTCTCGGCGTTTTGACTTCAACGACCGCGTTTCTTTTGCAGAACGGCCGTTCCGAGCCGCTCCACCGCCTTGCGCAGAG
This sequence comes from Neorhizobium sp., assembly GCA_965227625.1. GTDB lineage: Bacteria > Pseudomonadota > Alphaproteobacteria > Rhizobiales > Rhizobiaceae > Neorhizobium. The sequence continues at coordinate 2,492 of CBDDGK010000056.1, forward strand.
CCTCGCTCTCGATGCCTTCCATCATGCCTTCCAGCCGTTTGGCGGCCTCGCCTTTCAGCGGTGGCGGCTTTCGCGGATGACGGAACGTCTGCGAGACCGGCTTCTGGACAATGCGGATCTGGCGAACGGCAGGGAAACCGAAGAAACCGTTGATGCGCGCGATCAGTTCGCCCTGCGCGTGGGTGAGGAACAGCGCCCGCGCGCCTTCGCAGGCGATGGTCAGCACGCCCGGCTGGTGCCCGCCGCCCGAACCCGTACCTTCGTCACGGCGCGGCCAGGCAATCTTTTCCGGCCGGGTGCAATCGGCGAACTCCTCGCCGGCGATCTCATCCCAGGAACCGAGCAGCGCCGTCGAAATGCCGGCACGGCGAGCCAGCACCGGATCGATGATGCCGTTCGCCACTTCGGCAATCTGCTGCACACGTTTCTTGGGAAAATTCATCTTGGATAACTCAGGATACCGACCGGGTTACTCGACGCAATCACTCCGACGTCCTTGATGCCGGCGCAATCTTCTCTCAAGTATACGCGATATCCCTCCGCTACGGCAAACGATGCTCCAGACCGCTCCCCTCACCCATGCACAGAAGTTACCGGGCAAGCTATTGGCCTGGTACGACCGGCATCATCGCGAGCTCCCCTGGCGGGTGAGCCCGGCTGCGGCGAAGGCCGGCAAGCGTGCCGACCCCTATCACATCTGGCTGTCGGAAGTGATGCTGCAGCAGACGACGGTGCAGGCGGTCAAACCCTATTTCGCCAAGTTCCTAACACTCTGGCCGAAGGTCACAGATCTTGCGTCAGCGCCGGTGGACGACGTGATGACGGCCTGGGCCGGGCTCGGTTATTACGCCCGCGCCCGCAACCTCAAGAAATGCGCCGAAGCGGTCGCGACGGAACATGCTGGCGTATTTCCCGATACGGAAGAAGGCCTGCGCGCTCTGCCCGGCATTGGCGACTATACATCGGCCGCGGTTGCGGCGATCGCCTTCAATCGGCAGTCGGCGGTGATGGACGGCAATGTCGAGCGCGTCATCTCGCGTCTCTATGCCATCGATGCGCCGCTTCCCGGCTCGAAGCCTGCGATGAAGGCCAGGGTCGCGGAACTGACGCCCGCCGATCGTCCGGGCGATTTCGCGCAGGCGATGATGGATCTCGGCGCCACGATCTGCACCCCCAAACGGCCGACCTGCGCGCTCTGTCCGTTCCGTGACGACTGTCTTGCCTTTGCCGAACACGACCCGGAACGTTTTCCGGTGAAGGCGGCGAAAAAGGAAAAGCCGGTGCGGCTGGGAGCTGCCTTCGTTGCGGTGACGCCGGACGGAGAAGTGTTGCTGCGCCGGCGTGTTGCGAGCGGATTGCTGGGCGGCATGACCGAGGTGCCGACAACCGCCTGGACTTCGCGCATCGACGGCGGATCGACGGCCGATCACGCGCCTTTCGAAGCGGGCTGGGAAGCCTGCGGCGTCGTCACTCACGTTTTCACGCATTTCGAACTGAGGCTTTCGGTTTTCCGCGCGCAGACGCCGAAGGTCGCGGCTGATGACGGATGGTGGGAACCCGTCACAAATCTTGACAACCAGGCGCTGCCGACGGTGATGAAAAAAGCCATCACCCAAGCTATTCCATTGGCCTTCGTCTAAGTTGTGCCTACGTCAACATCCGGAAATCATTCAAAGAGGAACTCATGGCGGCCAAGATCGACCACATCGTCTTCGACATCGGCAAGGTGCTGATCCACTACGATCCCAACCTGCCCTATAGCCGGGTCATTCCCGACGAAGCGGAGCGTCAGTGGTTCTTTGCCAATGTCTGCACCCATGAATGGAACCTCGAGCAGGATCGCGGCCGCAAATGGGAAGATGCAGAGGCGCTGCTGATCGCCGATCACCCCAACCAGGCCGAGAACATCCGCGCGTTCCGCAAATACTGGCACGAAATGGTGCCGCACGCCTATGACGGCTCCGTGGCGATCATGGAAGGCCTGATCGGCAAGGGTCGCGACGTGACGATGCTCACCAATTTCGCGGCCGACACCTTCGTGCAGGCGCGCAAGATGTATCCGTTCCTGGACAAGCCGCGCGGCGTGACCGTTTCGGGCGAAATCGGCCTGATCAAGCCCGATGTGGCGATCTACGAGAAACATGCCCGCGACTTCGGTCTTGCGCCGGAAGCGACGATCTTCATCGACGACAGCTACCCGAATGTGGAAGGCGCGCGCGCCGCGGGCTGGCAGGCAGTCCACTTCAAGGACCCGGAAACGCTTCGCAAGGACCTCATCGCACACGGGATCGACGTCTGACGTTTAGAGCCGGAGCGATGCGGGACAACGCTTGCTCCGGCTTTTTTTATAGGGGAGCCGCCTGTCTGCCGTCAGAGGATCCAGGCGCCGCTGCAGACCCTGCCAAGGACCTTCAGGTCCAATATTTTATCTTTTTCTAAAGATTGCGAGCGGTAGCGGGCAGTGTTGTCAGGCAGAAGCTCGATGCCGCCATTCGGCTGGCGCTGGATACGGCGGATGAGAACCTCGCCCTCCACATCGAACGCATAGATGCGCCCGTCCTGCAGCCGCTGGTCGCTGATATCGACGAACATCGGAGCGCCATCGAGGATGGTGGGCGCCATGCTGTCGCCGCTTGCCGTGAGAATTCTCAGGTTGACCGGATCCACCTCGATCTTGGTCATGAACGTCTGAGGAATGGCAACGAGGATATCCGGAGAGCGGGCGGCTGAAGCGCCCGGCGCCCGGATTTCGTCATATCCGGGAATAACGATCCGGTCCGGCATGTCGAGATAGGGCGCGGCCTCGCCCTGCGGGGAAAGATCGGAAAAACCGCCATAGGGGGCATCTTTCGACAGGAAGCGGATTTCACCATCCTCGAATGCCCAGTCATGGCCCAGAAACTCGACCGGCACTTCGGCATGCTCGGCCATTGCCTTCAGCGTGCTGTGACGGGGTTCGGTGCGCCCATGGCGGTAATTGTCGAGGGTATTGTCCTTCAGGTCGAGCAGCGAAACCACGCGACCCCGGCCACCGAGAAGCTCGCAAAGAATAAGTACCTTGATGGCAGTCGCGCGACGATGATCGTCCAGTCCCGTCCAGTTCTGCGAAAACTTGTTGAGTGCTTTTTCGATCTTCCGCCGGCGCGCGGGGTCACTAACAGAAATATGCATTTTCTGAACTCACAAGCTGAAATTCAATTTACAGGTGAATTTTTTTGGACTATTTTCCTGCGAAAATCGCTGCAGTTTTCTTGTCTTGAGAAAAGCAATGACAGCATTCTTTGACATTGGGACGCACACAACCTGCGATAACTGCAAAAGTTTCTATCCACGATACTGAAGAATCAAACCGAATTACAAGCCGCAACCGACAGAATCAGCCGGGTGCGACAGCAATACACAGAATTGGTTGACACTATATCCATTGGACATCTGCCCCCGATGTATGCCCCCAACAAACCGCAAAATGAATTTGAGACTTCCCAGGAAAATTTCAGCCGTGAATTTGCATTCGACGTCGAGGGTGGATTTACCAAAGTCGTCCATATTGTCCGAAGCGGCAATAGCTTCACCATCACCACGAAATACGCCGATATCGCCATCTTCGACGAGACCCGCGAGGTCTTCGAAGCGGACGGACCTGTAAAGGTGACTGCCACGGATAATGGCGTCTACATTACCTCCTACCGGTCGATGCTTTCGGACCGCGTCCGGCTGCGGCGCACGAGGTTCTTCTGATGGCGGAAAACTCCTCGACCTATCGATCGGAGATGGCTGACGGGGCAGTTTCTGAACATGTCGTCGTCCCGTCCGAATGGACCGAGATCGAGGAAAGCCGCTCGCTGGCTTTCGTCTATGTGCTGATCGCCTTCCTGCTCGGGCTTACCGCCGCCGTCTGGCTCGCCATCTATTTCCTGCTCTGACGGCGGAGAGATCGCGACGCGCTCGTTTCAGGACGGTCTCTGCGCCCCGGGCGAACAGGAGGCGGCGGCACGAGCGAGCCCCGGTCTAGCGGAAGATGGCAGGCCAAGGAGATTCTGGATGCCCATCCTGATCGCCAACACTTGCACGATAACCGGCAGGAAGAGCGCAAAGACCGTGCCGACGGTGAGCAGGACCGCCGGGTCGGCAATATGCAGGACGCGCAAGAGGATGATGCGCACCGCCGCCAGCACGATGATATGCATCACGAAAATGCCCATCGAGCATTGGCCGAGCAGTTCCAGCGCCCGCGTCGGCACCGCATCGGGATATCGGCGATCGAGGTAAAGGCAGGTCGACAACAGCGCCGCCATTCCAAGAAAGGCCGACACGAGCGGCAGGCGCTCCGGAACATCGATGACATAGCTCGCTGCCGTGGCGGCGGCGAAACCGAGCCAGAGCAGAAGCACGCTCCGCAGCGACGACGGCAGGCGAGCTACGAGCCTCCTCTCCCGCACAAGCACGCCGATGCTGAAATAGAAGAAGGCATAGGTGATATCGAGAAAGACGGAAGGGCCAGTCTCGAACAGGCCGAGAAAGCCGGCCAGTGCCAGCGCCGCCATCCATTCGGCGGGCAACCTCCGTAAAAGCGACGCCAGCACGTAGGCAAAGAACAGCGCGTAGAGAAACCAATAGGGCGAGATCGGATTCCAGCCGATTTCCAGAAGCCGCGAAAAACGCATGTCGTTATTCGCCATGCCGGAGCCGGAGACTGCGTAAAGCAGGCCACCATGCACCAGCGACCAGAGTAAATAGGGATGGGCGATCGCGCGGATGCGGCCGCGCCATGCGGCACCGGGGTCCTTGTTATTGCTGCGATCAAGGAAATAGCCCGAGATCGCGAAGAACAGCGGCATGTGGAACGTATAGATCGCGTAATCCGAGACCAGCAACGGCGTCTGCGGCTCGATCATGCCGCCTGCCAGAAGCCCGCGCAGGCAATGACCATAAACCACCAGGATGATGGCGACGCCCTTGGCGACGTCGAAGGCCGCGATCCTGCTTTTCGGTGCCTCCGTAAGCCCCATGATGAAACCTGCGTTTTCGAGACGACGCCGTGTCTTCGAGGCAGATCAATATAAGGTAATGCTAAAATTAAGATTAAGCGCGGAGGCATTCAGGCGTCTGAAAATAAAATGACGCCCGGGGTCAGCCTCCCCGGGCGTCTTTTATCCTCGTCCGGGACTAGAGGTACAAAACCGGACAAGGAATTCTGCGATCTGGGTCTTACGAAGAAATTGGGACCGGTGGATCAGTCCAACTTCGCCAGATCGTTTCGAATGATGGTTCTGAGCTCATCGATGGGGCGCAGGGATTGGCCGTCGTCGAAGTGCCAGAAAGTCCATCCGTTGCATGCATCAAAGCCCTGCACTTTCGCGCCGAGGCGATGAATAGATCCGGCTTCGCCATTTGCCGCGAGCGTGCCGTCGGCGCGGATGATCGCGCTGTGGCGGCGGCGTGCGTCGGTCAGGACCTGACCGGGCTTGACGAGGCCTGCTTCGACCAGCGTGTTGAAGGCAACGCGGGGTTCCGCCTTCTTGCCGGTCATGACCGTCAGTTCCGCCTTGCCGAGCGGCTCGACGGAGGCGATGCGGGCGGAGGCCGCATCGATATAATCCTGCTCGCGCTCGATGCCGACAAAGTTGCGGCCGAGGCGCTTGGCGACCGCCCCGGTGGTGCCGGAGCCGAAGAAGGGATCGAGGATCACGTCGCCCGGCTTGGTCGAGGCCATGATGACGCGGGCCAGCAGCGCTTCCGGCTTCTGGGTCGGGTGGATCTTCTTGCCGTCTTCGCCCTTCAGACGCTCGTTGCCCGAGCAGATCGGGAAGAGCCAGTCGGAGCGCATCTGCACGTCGTCGTTCGAAGCCTTCAGGGCATCGTAGTTGAACGTGTAGCTCTTGGCCTTAGAGTCGCGGCTTGCCCAGATCATCGTCTCATGAGCGTTCTGGAACCGGCGGCCCTTGAAGTTCGGCATCGGGTTGGCCTTGCGCCAGACGATGTCGTTCAGCAGCCAGAAGTTCAGGTCCTGCATGATGGTGCCGACCCGGAAGATGTTGTGATAGGAGCCGATGACCCAGATCGTGCCTTGCGGCTTCAGCACGCGGCGGCAGGCCAGCAGCCAGGCACGGGTGAAGGCATCGTAGACTTCGAAGGAGGCGAACTGGTCCCACTCGTCGTCGACGGCATCGACCAGCGACTGGTCGGGGCGGTGAAGCGTGCCGCCGAGCTGGAGATTGTACGGCGGGTCCGCAAAGATTGCATCGACGGAGTGATCCGGCAGAGCTTCCAGAGCGGCGACGCAATCGCCCTTGATGATGGAGTTTAGCCAGGTGTCCGGACGGACCTGATGCTTCAGGTCGGCCAGCGGAAGAACTGCTGCCATTGGATGCTCGCTACGCTGTACTTAATACGAATTTACTGACTGTTATGGTTACCTATCTTGGTTACTAAAAACTGAACCAAAACGGTAAAAAATAGAAAAATCGTCTTTCTGGAACAAATTTTTCGAAGGCGAAAAACTTGTGGCCGCCGATGCAGAAGAATGGGCGCGACGCCACTCGGGATCTTTGGCGATGCGAAATGCCGTCTCCTCCCCTTTGCGGGGGAGGAGACATCGTGGCTAAGCCGCATGCACGGCACGACTGTCCTTCGGCGCCTCGTCCCGTTCGAACATGCCGTAATCCCTGAGCACGTGACCGATCCGCAGGCGGTAGTCGGCAAAGATGCCGTTGCGGCCGGCCGACTGTGCGGCGCGGTGGGCCTCCAGATTGCGCCACTCGCGCACCGCCTCCTCATCGCGCCAGAAGGACAGCGACAGGAGCTTGCCGCGCATAGTGAGGCTTTCGAACCGTTCGATCGAGATGAACCCGTCGATCTTTTCCAGTTCGACACGCAGATCACCGGCGAGATCGAGATATTTGTGGCGTTCGCCCATATAGGGCACGACTTCGAAGATGACGGCGATCATGGCTTTATCAAAGCTCCATGGGGTGCGGATACGTTCTTCAGAAAGATGCGATCTTCCTTGAGGATGAAGCGCTCACGCTTGGCGAAAGCGTAGTTTTCCTGTCCGAGCGGATCGGCGGTCAGCCGGGCGCGATAGGCTTCGTAAGCAGCCAGACTCTCGATGTTGTAGACGCCGTAAGCCGTCGTCGCCGAACCTTCGTGCGGGCCGAAATAGCCGATCAGATCGGCGCCGCAGCGCGGAATGGCCTGGCCCCAGGCGCGCGCATAATCCGCAAACTTGTCCGTCTTGAACGGGTCGATCTCGTAACGGATGAAGCAGGTGATCATGGCATTTCCTTCTCGTTTGCTCTTGCGATGCAGGTGTTTTGCCATGTTGCCGAACGGAAATGCTTCGGTTAGGATCGAAGTATGAAAGCAGGTGGATGATGAAGGAAGGTCCAGACATTGCCCGCATCGGCACGCTGATCGGCGACCCTGCCCGCGCCAACATGCTGACCGCGCTCATCGGCGGCCAGGCATTGACGGCGACGGAGCTGGCGCAGGCCGCGGGCGTGACGCTGCAGACCGCCAGTTCGCATCTGTCGAAGCTGGAAGACGGCGGCATGATCGCCCAGCGCAAGCAGGGCCGGCATCGCTATTTCACGCTCGCCGATGCCGCCGCCGGAACGCTGATCGAAAGCATGATGGGTTTTGCCGCAAGCCGCGGCCACCTGCGCCATCAGCCGGGGCCGAAAGACCCGGCGCTGCGCAAGGCGCGGGTCTGCTACGATCATCTGGCCGGCGACTATGGTGTGCGAATGCTCGACAGTTTCGTGGCGCGCGAGGTGATCGAAAGCGACGGCGAAAACCTGAAGGTCACGGAGGGCGGCCAAGGCGAACTCACCGCGCTCGGCATCGACATCGGCAAACTGACGGCCAATCGCCGGCCGCTGTGCAAATCCTGTCTGGACTGGAGCGAACGGCGTTCGCATCTGGCGGGCACGCTCGGCAAGGCACTGCTGCAGAACTTCATGGAAAAAGGCTGGGCACGGCGCAGCGCGGAGAGCCGCGCCGTGCTGTTCACTCCGGAAGGCGAGAGAAAATTTCTCTCGCTGTTTCCGGTCTGATTTTCAGGTTTCGTCAGGCGTCGAACCGCGGTTTGCCGCCATAGACCGCCACACCCTTCAACACTGCGGCCGCCAGAGCGGATTTCAGCGCTGCGCCGAGGAAGAAAGGCATGACGCCAAGCAGCCACGCCTTCTCCGCGCCGATCATCGCGCCGAGCCAGACGCCGCCGATCGCCAGGCACAGGATGTTGGCCGAGAGATGCGCTGCAAAGCTTGCGATCACCCGCTCGCCCGTCCAGCCCTTTTCCGCAAGCCAGCCGGCCAGCATCGCGACCAGCGGGAAGGACACGAGGTAGCCGCCGGTCGCGCCGAGGAAATAGGGCAAGCCGCTCGCGCCGTTCGTCCAGACCGGCAGGCCCACCAGACCTTCCACCACCCAGGCGAGAACCGTGAGGCCGCCGAGGCGCCAGCCATAAAGCGCGCCGATCATCGTGACGGCGAAGGTCTGCATGGTGATCGGCACCGGAACCATCGGCACCGCGATGCGCGAGGCAAGAGCCAGCACCATCGTGCCGGCGACGAGAAACAGTGCCTTGATGAGGAAAGACCGCTCCGCCAGTCGGAGGGGATCGAAAACCGGCATTGTCTGGGAATTATTGATGGACATAAGCTCTCCTTTTCAAATTATAGATAATTCTTATTCCCATCTATTTTATGAAATGGATTTTTCAACAACGCAAGCGGCCACACGCCATAACGCGATCCAGAAGCAACGCTGATAGATCGGATATAGACGAAAAAGCGCTGATTTTCCCGCGGCTTCGCCTGAATGAAAATTATCTATAATTTTGGAAATCAATCAGCCGACGATGGCAAAAGTCTCGCGGGGCGCACCCGTTCGAGCCGGCTGCGGGCCGCGTCCGATGCGCTGGACATGCTTCTGCAGGATGGAAGCAGCCTCGTCGATCCGGCCCTGACGCAGGGCGGTGAGGATGGCCCGGTGATCGTGGTCGGTGTGTTTTTCCCAACCGGATTGCCAGGCGGAAAAAAGGAAGCGGGCGCTCGCGGCGTGAAGATCATCGATCGACGCCAGGAGGCGGTTCATGCCGCAGGGTGCAAGAATGAGCCGGTGGAAACGACGGTTCGCGTCTTCCCAGGCCTGGACGTCGGCAGCCGCATCGCCCTCGCGGGTCGCCTCTTCCGCTGCGTCCAGGATTGCCGAAGTCAGGTGGCGGGCGGCGTGGCGCAGAGCCAGCACTTCGAGTGCCGCCCGCATTTCCGCGACTTCGCGAACCTCGGAAAGATCGAAGGAAGCGACGCGCACGCCGCGGCGTGGCTCGCCGATGGCGAGCCCCTGCGCCTCCAGGCGGCGGAAGGCCTCACGCACCGGCACATGGCTGGTCTGGAATTCCTCGGCGATATGATCCTGGCGGAGACGGGCGCCCGGCTCGAGCTCGCCGCGCACGATGCGCTCGGCAAGTACCCGACTGATTCGGCTGGCGATTGTGTCTTCCGGCTCCTTGCCCATGATCATTCCTTAGAGGGCCGTCCCCGGCTTGTCGAGAGCCGCCCGCTGGACTTCCACCTGCCATGCAGCAGTATCGATTGAGCTTTCGGCGGCATCGGTATAAAAGGCCGCCTCACGTTCCACTAAAGGCATTTTCCATGAGCGGCTTCGACCTCATCCTCTTCGATTGCGACGGCGTTCTCGTCGATTCCGAAATCATCGCGGCACAGGTCGAGTCGCGGCTTTTGACGGAGGCGGGTTACCCGATCAGCGTCGAGGAAATGGGCGAACGTTTCGCCGGTATGACCTGGAAGAACATCCTGCTGCAGGTCGAACAGGAAGCGTCCATTCCGCTTTCCGCCACGCTCATCGACAAGTCGGAAAAGCTGCTCGACGCACGCCTTGCCCGCGACGTGAAGATCATCGACGGCGTCAAGTTCGCGTTGGCGCGCCTCAGCATGCAGCGCTGCATCTGCTCGAACTCCTCGAGCCAGCGGCTGGACATGATGCTCGACAAGGTGGGCCTGAAACCCTATTTCGCTCCGCATATCTACTCCGCCAAGGATCTCGGTCCTGACCGCGTGAAGCCGAAGCCGGATATCTTCCTGCACGGCGCCGCCCAGTTCAACGTTTCGCCGGACCGCTGCCTTGTCATCGAGGATTCGACCCATGGCGTTCGCGCCGCCCGCGCCGCCGGCATGCGTGTCGTCGGCTTCACCGGCGCGTCGCACACCTATCCGAGCCACGCGGATCGCCTGACGGATGCCGGTGCGGAAACCGTGATCTCGCGCATGATGGACCTGCCGGCCGTCGTCGCCGCACTCGGCGAATGGGCCGGGGCGCTCTGAGGCTTAAAAATCTACGGTCAGATTGGCCTTCACCGCATGGGCGCTGAGATTTCGGGCGAATTCGCCCGAATAGCTGAGCTTAAGCCGCGCCGTCTTGGAAAGCTGCGCGGTCACGCCGGCCTCGACGACGGCCGCATCGCGCGGGATCGTCACGCCTTCAATCATGAACGGGCTGCCGCCGGAAGCAAAGGCAAGCGCCGATGGGGGCGTCAGGTCACCGATCGCGCGGCGCCAGCCCAGCATGCCGGAAAACGTGACGGGGATTTCCGCCGGGATCGCGGCAAGCCAGCGCAGGCCGAGCATCGCGAAAGTCACGTTATCGCCACCGCTCTTGCCGGTGAGTGCTGCGGCACCACCCTTCTCCCTGAAACCGTCCGTATCGAGATGGATATAGGCCAGGTTGGCAAAGGGCTGCAGCTCGACATCGCCTGCCCGCATCCGCCAGCCGACATCACCGAAGACCTGCGTCGTCGCGCTGTCGTAATCCGCCTTCAGGTGATCCGCGAACGTTCCGAAGCTCACGCGGCGATCGGTGGACACCTCGTTGCGGGCGTAGAGTGCGCCGCCGGTAAAGGTCAGTGCACCCCAATCCGCCGCGCCATAGATACCGGCGTGGTAGGAATCGATATCCGCCTCACGGCTGGCGGAGGCATGGCTATAACCGAGGACGGCGCCGAGCCGCGTATTGTCGAACACCAGCATATCCGCGCCGGCGACGACGCCGCCGGTATTGCCGGTCAAGCCGGACGCATTGCCATCACCTGCCAGATGACGAGTCGCGCCGAATGTCGTCATCCACAGGCTCGCGGAATCGAGCGGCGAGATCGGCACCGCGCCGTTCATACGATCGACGATCGCATCGCGGACGAAACGGCTGTCCTGCAGCACCTGGCTTTTCAGCGAGGCATGGATTTCGCCGCTCAGCTGGCGGAATGCTGAATTGGCCGTTCCGGCATCGAGCGGCAGCACTGCGAGATAGAGCGGGTCGCTCGCGCCAAGCGATTCGACAGCAGCAGCTGCAGCGCGCCCATTGCCGGTTTCGGTGACATCCGCGAATTCGACGGCATTGCGGTCGAGTTCCAGCGTTACATCCGTCCCGCCATAGATGACGGTCGGCGTCAGGAAGGCGAGATCCGTGGTGATATCGTCGAATGCACCGGTGACGCTGCCGGCAGTGAGGATCGTATAGGTGGTCGACGGCGCATAGGTGCCAGTGCCGGCCAGGATTTCCAGCGTGCCGCCATTGATGGTGACCGCTCCCGTCGCATTCAGCCGGTCGGCAAGGCCAGACGGATCGGTCTCGACGCGGAAGGTCGAACCCGTCTCGAAGGTGACATTGCCGTTGACGGTGATCGTCGCGAAGCCCGGCCCCGGCGAGAGGATGCCCCCTGCCCCGACCGTCAGCCCGCCGATATCGCCCGTGCCTGCCAGAATGCCGCCGGTATAGATCGCGACGCTGCCGGTGATGGTGCCGTCGTTGATCAGCGTGCCGCCGCTGATGGTCGTCGATCCGGTGATCGTGCCGCTGTTGGAGAAGGTCCCGGCGGTGTTGGTGAACGAGGCAACCGTGCCGCCATTCGAAGCCGTGCCGGCATTGGTGACTGCCCCGGTCGTTGCGCCGAGATTGTTCACGAAATGCGCCGCGGCCGCCACATCCACATCGGTGACGACGAAGTTGTTGGTGACCGTGCCGCCGGTGACCTGGGTCGTGCCGGTGATCCTGCCGCCAGCATTGTTGGTGAAACTGCCGGCCGTGTTGGTCAGCGAGGCGATCGTGCCGGCATTGGAAGCGTTGCCCGCATTCGTGACCGCGCCGGCCGTTGCGCCGGTATTGTTGCTGAAATTGCCACCGGAACCGACTTCGACGACATTGAGCGTCGCGTTGTTCGTCACCGTTCCGCCCGAGACCATGGTCTTGCCGGTGACGGTGCCGCCGAAATTGTTGGTGAAGGAGCCAGCGGTGTTCACCAGCAGGATCACCGTACCGCTGTTCGACGACGTGCCGGCATTGGTGACGGCTCCTGCGGATGAACCGGTATTGTTGGTGAAAGTACCGCCAGAGGTGACTTCGACCGCGCCGAGCGCCGCGTTGTTGGCGACCGTGCCGCCGGTGACGGTCGTGGTTCCGGTCACCACGCCACCGGCATTGTTGGTGAAGGAACCGGCATTGTTGATCAGCAGGATCACCGTACCGCTGTTCGATATCGTGCCCGCATTGGTAACGGCGCCGGCCTTGCCGCCGGTATTGTTGGTGAACGTCCCCGCGGCACCGACATTGACCGCGCCAAGCGTTCCATTGCTGGTAAGCGTGCCGTTGCCGACATTCGTCTGGCCGGTCACTTTGGCTGCGGAATTGTTGGTGACGATACCGCCGGCCGTGATGTTGAGATCGCGCAGCGTGCCGTTATTGGTCAGCGTGCCGCCTTTGATATTCGCTTCGCCGGCAATGGTACCGTCGTTGATGAAGGTACCTCCGGAAGTGTCGACATCACCGGTCAGCGTGCCGGAGACGCCAAGATAACCGCCGGTCAGCGCCACGTCGGAGATCAGTTCGCCACCCGTAGAAACCTCCAGGCGACCCATGTCGAAAACCTTCGTGCCGCCGGATGCCGTGAGATCGCCGCCGACCTTCAGCGTGCCGCCGGAAACATCCAAGCTTTTGACTTCCGCACTGCCGGACGCAATCGGCGTGCCGGACTGGATGATGGCCGCATCGTTGGCGCCGGGTGCCGCCGGCGCGGTATCCCAATTGCCGCCATTGGAAAAATCACTGTTGCTTGCGCCGGTCCAGGTAGACTGCGCCGAGGCGGTTGCCGGAGCGACAACCGTCAGGGAGACGAGCGCCGTGCAAAGGCGCAATCGCCGTTTTACGCGCGCAAACTCCCCTTCGCTCATCATCCATATCCTCATGCCAGAAACCGCCGAGGACACGCGAAGTCCTTAACGATATTCTAATATAAAGTAAGGATTTATGGTTAACCGAGGTTTAACGCCGGACAATCAGATGACCGTCCGGCGAAAATGCCGCAAGAAAGCGGCACGGGCACGCGGCGAAAAATCAGCCGCGGCGGGCTGGCTTCTTTGTCGGGGCGGCTGCGCCTGTATCGAAGCCCAGGCGAACGCGTGTGAAGCGCGATGCGCCCCCTGCGGCATTCGGGATCTGGACGTCCGGCTTGTTGAAGATGAGCTGCGTGCTGCCGGCGGACATATCGACCGGGAACGCCACCTTCTGCGAGTAGATCGTTTTGTCCCCGTCAAGGACCTCGACGAGGATCGGCACCGTGACCTTGCCCGGCGTGCCTGCAGGGCCCTGCACCAGGCGAAGCTGGGCCAGGACGTTGATCGTCATGGTCGTTTCATTGGCGGTGCACTGGCGGGTAAATTCGGCGAACGACGCCTGGAACAGCAGCTTGTCGGCATTCTTGTCGCCGCCGCGAGCATAGGACTGATAGACCGCGGTCTGTTCCGGCAGGACGATCTGCGGGCAATAGGCCTGAACAACCGGAGAGTTGGCCGCAGCCGCGTTGCGGGCGGCATTTTCGCTGGCCGAGATCGGCGGTGCGACGCCCTGGAAGCCCGTGGTCGGAGCATAGGGATTGACCGGGGGACCCGGGTTGGTCACGTCGCAGCCGCTCAGGACGCCAATCAGTGAAACCGCCAGAAGACCGCGCGAAATCTTGCCAAACACGTTACTCAACCCTCTTCCATCCCGTCACATGCCCTTGAAGGGCTTGTTTCTTTCACGAACCGGACAAGTCATTTTCCGGTCTTTCACCGCCGATTTCGATGGTCTATATCAGCGGCGCGAATAAAAATCGATTGGGGATTGAAGGTCGTGGACTACATTTCTACCCGGGGCGAAGCTCCTGCACTCCGTTTCCGCGACGCGATGCTCGCCGGTCTTGCCCGCGACGGCGGTCTTTACGTGCCGCGCGAATGGCCGACGATGAGCAAAAAGGAAATCCGGGCGCTGCGCGGAAAGTCCTATCAGGAGATCGCTTTCGAGGTGCTGAAACACTTCGTGGCCGGTGAAATTCCCGACGATAAATTCAAGGCGATGATTGACGAGGCCTATGCCACGTTCCGCCATCCGGCCGTCGTGCCGCTGGTACAGACAGGTCCGAACGACTTCGTGCTGGAGCTTTTCCACGGCACCACGCTCGCCTTCAAGGACGTGGCAATGCAGCTGCTTGCCCGCCTGATGGATTACGCACTGGCAGAGCGCGGCGAGCGCGCCACGATCGTCGGCGCTACCTCGGGCGATACGGGCGGTGCTGCGATCGACGCATTCGCCGGCCGCGAGCGCACCGACATCTTTATCCTCTTCCCGCATGGCAAAGTCTCGCCGGTGCAGCAGCGCCAGATGACGACGTCGAATGCGTCCAACGTTCATGCGATTGCCGTTAAGGGCAATTTCGACGACTGCCAGAACCTTGTGAAGGACATGTTCAACGACGCGGCCTTCCGTGACCGGCTGAAGCTTTCGGGCGTCAACTCGATCAACTGGGCGCGCATCATGGCGCAGGTGGTCTATTATTTCACCGCAGCCGTGGCACTCGGCGGACCGGACCGGAAGATCTCCTTCACCGTGCCGACCGGCAATTTCGGCGATATCTTCGCCGGTTTCGTTGCCAAGAAGATGGGCCTGCCGATCGACCGGCTGGTGATTGCCACCAATGACAACGACATCCTCGCCCGTACGCTGAAGACCGGCCGTTACGAGATGAAGGGGGTCAAGGCGACCACCTCGCCTTCGATGGACATCCAGATTTCGTCGAACTTTGAGCGGTTGCTGTTTGAATCCTTCGGCCGCGATGCCGCTTCCGTGCGTTCCGCCATGGCCAGCCTGAAACAGTCCGGCGCATTCGAAATCCAGCCGGAACCGCTGAAGGCGATCAAGCGGGAGTTCCGCGCCGGCCGCGCCACCGAGAAGCAGGTTGCCCAGACGATCCGCGAGACGCTTTCCTCCACCGGCTACCTCATCGACCCGCATACGGCGACCGGCGTTTTCGTCGCGGCCAAGAACGCAAAGCCGACAAGCCCGATGGTCACGCTTGCCACGGCGCATCCCGCCAAATTCCCGGCTGCGGTAAAATCCGCTTGCGGAATTGATCCGGCGCTTCCATCATGGCTTGCTGATCTAATGCAAAGGGAGGAGCGCTTCGATATCTTGGAGCCTGAGCTTAAGGCCGTCGAAACCTTCATCGGCCAGCATGCCCGCGCTTGAGTTTAAGAGTATCGGCGGCGCCGGAAAGACTTGGATATGAATGTAGATGTAACCCGGCTTTCCTCCGGGCTGACGGTCGTCACCGAAACCATGCCGCATCTGGAAAGCGTGGCGCTGGGCGTCTGGATCAAGTCCGG
>CBDDGK010000057.1:0-79674 GCA_965227625.1 Neorhizobium sp.
CGGCGACATCGTCCACATGATCCTGCGCGCCCATGACCAGATCGATTGGGAACGCCTGCTGAATTACATGGAAGTGCACTGGGAAGTGCTGTTCATCCACCTTCTGAACTTCCGCTGGATCTACCCGACCGAGCGCGACAAGGTGCCGGACTGGCTGTTGGACGAGTTGCTCGACCGCCTCAAAGCCCAGCGCGAACTGCCGCTGCCGCAGATGAAGATTTGTCGCGGCCGCATGTTCAGCCGTGTGGATTTCGAGATCGACGTGAAGGAATGGGGCTTTGCCGACGTGGGCGGCGAAGGCGATCTGCGCGACGGCGTGGAAGAGGAAATGGCAAAAGGAGGCTCGGCGTGAGCAAGGCACCGGAAAAAAAGACCGAGGCGAAAAAGGCCAACGGCACGGCAAGGATTGCCGCCATGGGCGACCTGCATGTGAAAGAACATGGCACGGTGTCCTACAAGGATCTCTTCACCGAAATCTCCCAGGCCGCAGATATCCTGGTCCTGACCGGCGATCTGACCGACCTCGGCAAGGTCAAGGAGGCCGAACTCCTGGCCGCTGACCTGCGCTCCTGCTCGATCCCGATTGTCGGCGTGCTCGGCAACCACGATTATGAGTGCGGCTGTGTCGAAGAAGTCACCCACATCCTGAAGGACGCCGGCGTCCACCTGCTGGAAGGGCAGGCCGTCGAGATCAACGGCGTCGGCTTCGCCGGGGCGAAAGGTTTCGCCGGCGGCTTCGGCCGCCATATGCTGGGCTCCTTCGGCGAACCGGCGATCAAGGCCATGGTGACGGAAAGCGTCGAAGAAACCATGCGGCTGGAAAATGCGCTGCGTCAGGTGCGTTCCGAACGCGCGATGGTCGTGCTGCATTACGCACCGATCCGTGAGACGGTGGAAGGCGAACCAGAAGAGATTTATCCGTTTCTCGGCTCTTCACGCCTCGCGGAAACCATCGATCGATTTCCGGTGAAAGCTGTCGTCCACGGTCACGCCCATCGCGGCAAATATGAAGGCAAAACGCCGGGCGGTGCTCCCGTCTATAACGTCGCGTCGCATATCGAAAAGCCATCTGGCAAGCCTTATGCGTTGCTGGAGCTTTGAGGCAGAAGCCCTATCGACACCGATTACGTCGGCGACAAATCGAGTCCGTTTGGAAGTGATATCCAGATGACCGTTTGTGCCTCCTGGGAGTGGCGGGACAGATGGCCCTTTCCGTGCGTGTCTTCCACTAACACGAAGCTGCCAGCCTGAACGTAGCGCACCTCTCCATCGCTCGTCTCGTATTCAACCGAACCATCAAGCCTGACAGTGAGCACAGGCTCCGGCACCTTATGCCAGGCAACTTCCCGCATGCCGGCTGGGATATGGGTCAAGCGGACGCGGGATGCAGGATAACTGGCCGTAACGTCGAATGGTACGGCATCGGGATGTACCGACCTCTTGGTCGTCGGCAATTCGACTTCGTCGAAATGCGACTCACCATCCGGAGTGGCGTAGATGCGCAGGCACTTCATTGGACCGCCCCCATGGCTCAACATGTTCGAACGAGGCGCTGCTATCATGAAGGCGAGGGTGACACCATAAATCCGTTTAGGACCGAATGGTTTTCAGCTCCAGTCACACATGCAACGCATGCCCCAGCGCCTTCATCGCGGCCTCCGCAAACCCTTCCGATTGCGTCGGATGC
Source organism: Neorhizobium sp. (assembly GCA_965227625.1). Taxonomy (GTDB): domain Bacteria; phylum Pseudomonadota; class Alphaproteobacteria; order Rhizobiales; family Rhizobiaceae; genus Neorhizobium. The sequence continues at coordinate 1,688 of CBDDGK010000057.1, forward strand.
GCATGGATCGTCCCGGCAATATCCTCCAGCCGTGCTCCCATCTCGACCGCCAGCGAAAACGAAGCCGAAAGCTCGGAAACACCTGCCCCAACCGCCTGAATGCCAAGCACGAGGTGATTGTCAGCACGCGCCACCACCCGCACGAACCCCTCTTCCGACGATAGCGTCATCGCCCGTCCGTTCGCGGCAAACGGAAACTGCCCGATCTTGACCTCACGTCCACCCGCCTTCGCCTCCTCCGGCGACAGGCCCACCGAGACGATTTCCGGATCGGTAAAGCAGACCGCGGGAATGGCTCGCTTATCCCAGGAGCGTCGCTTGCCGGAAACGATCTCGGCCACCATCTCGCCCTGCGCCATCGCCCGATGCGCCAGCATCGGTTCCCCGGTCACGTCGCCGACCGCATAGATGCCGCGCATCGAGGTGCGGCACTGATCGTCAATGCGCAGGAACCGGCCGACCATGTCGAGTTCCAGTTCCTCGCGGCCCCATCCCTCGGTCAAAGGCTTGCGCCCAACGGTCACCAGAACCTTGTCGGCAGCGATACGTTTTTCCTCGCCCTCGCCCGTCTCAGCCAGCAGGGCCTCCCCGTTTGCTGACATGCCCTTGACCTTGGTGCCAAGCAGAACCTCGACACCGAGAGCCGACAATCGTTTTGCGACCGGCTGCGTCAATTGCGTATCGTAGAGCGGCAGGATGCGATCGAGCGCTTCGACGATCGTCACCTTCGACCCGAGTTTCGCGAAGGCGATACCGAGTTCAAGCCCGATATAACCCGCCCCGACCACCGCCAGTTTTTGCGGCATTTCGGAAAGCGACAATGCCCCCGTCGACGAAATGACCTTTCCACCGAAGGGCAATGACGGCAGCTCGACCGGCGCCGAACCCGTGGTTATGACGATATTTTCCGCCCGAATGATCTGCTCGCCGGTCTCCGTTTCCACGGCTACCGTCTTGCCATCGCGGAATTTCGCCCGGCCGACAACGATCTTGACGCCCGCCTTCTTGAGCAGGCCCGAAACGCCCATGGTCAATCGGCCGGTAATGCCGTCCTTCCAGCTCATGGTTTTGGCGAGATCGATGGCGGGCTTCTCGGCCCGGATTCCCATCGCATTCCTGCCGGCCGCCATGGCAACCGTCTTGTGAAAATCGTCCGCCGCATGGATGAGCGCCTTGGAGGGGATGCAGCCGATATTGAGGCAGGTGCCGCCCGGTTTCGCCATTTCGACGATGACGGTATCCACTCCCAACTGGCCGGCCCGGATGGCACATACATAGCCCCCCGGACCGGCCCCGATGACGAGAAGTTTGCAGGTGATCTCTTTCATTGTGTTTCTCTCACCTCACTCGTCCACGAATATCAGCGCCGGTGTTTCCAGAAGCGCCTTCAGCCGCTGCACGAAGGTCGCCGCATCCCAGCCGTCGATCACCCGGTGGTCGAAGCTGGACGACAGGTTCATCATCTTGCGCGGCACGAATTGCGCGCCGTCCCAATGCGGCCGGATCGCCATCTTGTTGACGCCGATGATCGCCACTTCCGGATGGTTGATGACCGGCGTGGAAACGATGCCGCCCATGGCGCCGAGCGACGAAATGGTGATCGTCGAACCCGACAATTCTTCCCGCTGGGCCGTGCCGCTCTTGGCAGCATCGGAAAGCCGTGCCACCTCGCGTGCGCAATCGAAAATGTCACGCGCCTCGGCATGTTTCACCACCGGTACGACAAGCCCGGCCGGTGTCTGTGCCGCAATGCCGATATGCACGCCGCCGAACTGCCGGATGACGCCCGCTTCATCGTCGAAATGCGCATTGATGCCTGGCTGTTCGGCGATCGCCTTCACCATGGCCCGCATCAGGAAGGGCAGGATCGTCAGCTTCGGTTTTCCAGCCTTGGCACTGCCGTTCAGCCGCCCGCGCAGCTCTTCCAGCGCCGTCATGTCCACTTCTTCCACATAGGTGATGTGAGGAATACGCGACTTGGCGAGCGCCATCTTCTCGGCGATCCGCCGACGCAGGCCGACGACCTTGATCTCCTGAACGCTCTTGTTCGGTTGCAGCCCGGCAGCGACCGCGCCACCGCTTTCACGGCTCAGGAATGTATCGAGGTCTTCATGGGTGATGCGGCCGGCCGGACCGGTTCCCGAAACCTGGCGCAGGTCGATGCCTGCATCCTTAGCCCGCAGGCGCACGGCCGGTGTAGCCAGCGGCTTTTCGCCCTCCGCACGAGGAGCACCCAGCCCCGTAGCAGCAACCTTGCCGACGCCGGAAGCAACAATAGGTTTCGCTGGCGCCGCGATTGGAGCAGGTTGCGGTTCGGGCTTCGGCCTTTCGACGACCGGCTCCGGCTGCTCTTTCGGTTTGACGGACGATGACGAACCGGATTGTGCCGCAGTTGCCGGTCGCGGTGCCTCGACATCCGTTCCGTCGCCGCTATCAGCGTCTTCGCCGGCAACCTTGATCTTCAGGATCACGGTCCCCGTCGCGATCACATCGCCGACTTCGCCATGTCGCCACGTCACCTCGCCATCGACCGGCGAAGGAATCTCGACTGTCGCCTTGCCGGTCATGACAGCGGCAAGCACCATGTCTTCCTGCACGATATCGCCGACCTTCACATGCCATTCGACAAGCTCGGCTTCCGCGACACCTTCGCCGACATCCGGCAGCTTGATGATCTTTTCGCCCATCTCAAGCCTCCATCATTTCGCGCAATGCCCGGCCGACACGCGCCGGCCCTGGGAAATAATCCCATTCCTGCGCATGCGGATAAGGCGTATCCCACCCGGCGACGCGCACGATCGGCGCTTCGAGGTGGTAGAAGCAATGCTCCTGCACCAGCGCCGCAAGCTCCGCACCGAAACCGGAGGTCAGCGTCGCCTCATGCACCACCATGCAGCGGCCGGTCTTTTTGACGGAGGCGACGATTGTTTCGAGATCGAGCGGCAGAAGGGTACGAAGATCGATCACCTCCGCATCGATGCCCGTCTCTTCCGCCGTCGCTTCGGCCACATGCACCATCGTGCCATAGGCCAGCACCGTTACGGCCGAACCCGGCCGCCGCACCACCGCCTTACCGAGCGGCACGGTAAAATATTCCGCCGGCACTTCGCCAAGCGGGTGTGCCGCCCACGATGTTACCGGCTTGTCGTGATGGCCGTCGAACGGACCGTTGTAGAGCCGCTTCGGTTCCAGGAAAATCACCGGATCCGGGTTCTCGATCGAGGCGATCAGCAGGCCTTTGGCATCGTAGGGATTGGACGGAACGACGACCTGCAGCCCGCAGACATGGGTGAACAGTGCCTCCGGGCTCTGGCTGTGCGTCTGCCCGCCAAAAATCCCGCCGCCGGTCGGCATACGGATCGTCACCGGGCAGGTAAAATCTCCGGCCGAGCGATAACGCATCCGCGCCGCTTCCTGGGTGAGCTGGTCATAGGCAGGATACATGTAGTCGGCGAACTGGATCTCGACGCAGGGTTTCAACCCATAGGCCGCCATGCCGATCGCAGCACCAACAATGCCGGATTCGTTGATCGGCACGTCGAAACAGCGCGTCTTGCCGTATTTCTGCTGCAGTCCTTGCGTCGAGCGGAAGACGCCGCCGAAATACCCGACATCCTCGCCGAACACGACTACGTCATCGTCATGCTCCATGGAGACATCCATGGCACTGCGGATCGCCTCGATCATCGTCATGCGTGGCATGGGGACGCCTCCGACGAAAGGTTGACATTGGAGAGCCGTAACCAGCCCCTCACCCTAGCCCTCCCCCCGTGCTGACGGGGAGAGGGGACGTGCCCCACGAAGCGTATGAGATTGATGGAAACAGTGCCGCTTGGGTCCTTCTCCCCGCGTGCGGGGAGAAGGTGGCGGCAGCCGGATGAGGGGCAGATTTTGGCACTTAGCATCGCCATCCCTCAAACCCCCGCCTGCTGCCGCTGCCGCTTCAGATGCGGCGGCATTTCCGCATAGACACCTTCGAACATGTCCCGCATCGAGGGCCGGCCGCCGGAATGCAGCGTTCCGTGCTTCTCCGCCTCCTTCTGCGCAGCGACGACGGTATCGCGGATTTCCGCTTCCATCTGCACATGCCGCTCCTCACTCCAGGCGCCGACCTGAATGAGGTGGTTCTTCAGCCGAATAACCGGATCGCCGAGCGGCCAGGCCTCCGACTCCTCCTTCGGCCGGTACGCGGAAGGATCGTCCGAGGTCGAATGCGCCCCGACGCGATAGGTCACATATTCGATCAGCGTCGGCCCGATATTGCGCCGCGCCCGCTCCGCCGCCCATTTGGCGACCGCATGCACGGCGAGGTAATCGTTGCCATCCACCCGCAGCGACGGCAGGCCGAAACCCAACCCGCGCGCCGCGAACGTGCCGGAACCGCCGCGGGCAATGCCCTGGAAGGTCGAAATGGCCCACTGGTTGTTGACGACATTGAGAATGACCGGCGCCCGATAGGTCGAGGCAAACACCAGCGCCGCATGGAAATCCGATTCCGCCGTCGCCCCGTCGCCGATCCAGCCGGCGGCGATCTTGGTGTCGTTCTTGATGGCGGATGCCATCGCCCAGCCGACCGCCTGGATATATTGCGTGGCGAGATTGCCGGAGATGGTGAAGAAGCCGTATTCCTTGGAGGAGTAGAGAACCGGCAACTGCCGTCCTTTCAGCGGGTCGGCATCGTTGGAATAGATCTCGTTCATCATGTCGACCATCGGATAGCCGCCGGCGATCAGAAGACCCGCCTGCCGATAGGTCGGAAAATTCATGTCGCCCTGAACCAGCGCCTTGCGGAAGGCGCAGGAGACCGCCTCTTCGCCGAGATGCTGCATGTAGAACGAGGTCTTGCCCTGCCGCTGCGCCATCAGCATGCGCTGGTCGAAGACGCGCAGCAGCATCATGTGCCGCAGGCCTTCCATCAGCTCTTCATTGGTCAGCGACCCGGCCCAGGGACCGACCGCCTCGCCTTGTCTGTTAAGGACGCGGATGATCGAGAAGGCGAGATCGCGCATCTGCTCCGGGTCTTCGTCTATCGCCGGCCGGCGCACCGAACCCGCCTCGGGGATCGTCACATTGGAAAAATCCGGCTTGCCGCCGGGCCGCACTTCCGGCTCCGGCACATGCAGGCTAAGTCGACCTGTTGGATTGTCCGTCATCCGTTTCTCCTCCCAAAGAACCGAGTGTTATGGCCTCAGCCCAAAGTCATTTAACGGGCTGCCATTCTGAGTGCCCCGTCGAGGCGGATAACCTCGCCGTTGAGCATCGGGTTTTCGATGATATCGCGCACCAGCCGCGCATATTCCGCTGGCCGTCCGAGCCGTGGCGGAAACGGCACGGCTTTGCCGAGCGAGGCGCGCACCTCGTCGGAAAAGCCCGCCATCATCGGTGTTTCGAATATGCCGGGCGCAATCGTCATCATGCGGATGCCGTCGCGCGCCAGTTCGCGGGCGATCGGCAGCGTCATGCCGGCAACCGCAGCCTTCGAGGCAGCATAAGCGGCCTGACCGATCTGCCCGTCATAGGCGGCAACCGAAGCGGTGGCGACCAGCACGCCGCGCTCGCCCTCTTCGTTCGGCTCGCCCTTCGCAATCGCCTGCGCCGCCAGCCGGATCACGTTAAATGTGCCAATCGTGTTAATCTCCAAGGCGCGAGCAAAGCTCTCCAACGCATGGACACCCTGCTTGCCCAACACCTTTTCAGACGGCGCGATACCGGCGCAGCAAACCGCACCGCGGATAGGCCCATTCGCCGCCTCAGCCTTGGCAACGGCCTGTTCCACGGCCTCGCCGCTGCGCACATCCGTCTTCACGAAGATCGCGCCGAGCTCTTCCGCCCTCGCCGGCCCGTTCTTGTCATCGAGGTCGAGCAGAGCGACTTTACCGCCGGCTTCGGCAAGCATTTTAGCCGTCGCAAGCCCCAGCCCTGAGGCTGCACCGGTGACGAGAAAACTTCCGCCTTCGATCCGCATGTCGCCTCCTCAGTTCGCCAGCCCGCGGGCGATTATGATCTTCTGGATGTCCGACGTGCCCTCGTAGATCTGGCACACACGGACATCGCGATAGATACGCTCGACCGGAAAATCGGAAATATAGCCGTAGCCGCCCAGCGTCTGGATCGCCGCAGAGCAGACCTTCTCGGCCATCTCGGACGCAAAGAGCTTCGCCATGCAGGCCTCGTCGAGACAGGGCTCGCCGCGATCCTTCAGACGCGCCGCATGCAGCACGAGTTGCCGCGCCGCCTCGATCTGCGTCTTCGCATCCGCCAGCCGGAAGGCGATCGCCTGATGGTCCAGCAGGATCTTGCCAAAGGTCTTTCGCTCCTTGGCATAGGTCAGCGCCACATCGAAAGCCGCCTGCGCCATGCCGACACATTGGGCGGCGATGCCGATACGGCCCGCTTCCAGACCGGAGAGCGCAATCTTCAGCCCCACCCCTTCCGCGCCGATCCGCTGGCTTTCCGGGATACGCAGATTGTCGAACATCAACGCGGCGGTATCGGATGCCTTTTGTCCGAGCTTGTCCTCGACCTTCGAGATGGAAAAACCGGGGACATCGGTGGAAGTCACGAAGGCGGAAATGCCACGCTTGCCGGCGGCAGGATCGGTGACGGCAAAGATGATCACGGTGCCGGCGATCTTGCCGGAAGTAATGAACATCTTGGAGCCGTTGATGACGTAATCGCCGCCGTCCTTCGTCGCCCGCGTGCGAATTGCTGCGGCGTCGGAGCCGGTATCCGCCTCGGTCAGCGCGAAGGCGCCGATATGGCGGCCCTCGGCGAGCGGCCGTAGGAAGGTTTCCTTCTGGGCATCGGAGGCATGCGCGTCGAGCAGCGAACAGACGGGGGAATTGTGGACGCTGACCAACGTCGAAACCGCGCCGTCACCGGCGGCGATTTCCATGAGCGCGCTGGCATAGGCGACATAGGAACAGCCGACGCCGCCCCATTCTTCAGCCGTTCGCATACCGAGAAAACCGAGCTCGCCAAGCTGGCGCAGAACCTCCGGCTCAATCGCATGCGCTTTGTCGCGCGCTGCGGCACCGGGCTTCAGAACCTCGCGGGAAAACTCCGCGGCGGTCGAACGGATGAGCTCCTCCTCATCTGTCAGCATGCAGAGATCTCCTCCTCGAAACCGTATGCATGACATCTAATCTAGGGCCGGAATTGGCGGCGGGCCACTCCTGAGAACTTGTTATTTATTGCGAGTTCCAGCAATTTTATTTCGTCAACGAATGTCACGATGACGTCATGGAACAACGGGGCGATTTGATCGTTTGCCGGTCTCTTTCAAGCAAGCACCTCCCCTTCACGCAGGGACCAAAGAACGCATGTCGGGTCAGAACGCCGTCGCCGAGTTTCGTGTCTACCCGAAATCATGGGGGGCAGAATATGTGGCGGTCGGCGAAGTCCGATTCCGGCTCTGGGCGCCGGGACAGGAAACGGTCACTCTCCGCCTGAACGGCAAAGACGCCGAAATGACCCGCAGCAAGGACGGCTGGTTCGAGCTGCTGGCAACCGGCGTCAACCCCGGCGCGGAATATAACTATGTGCTGGCTAACGGCATGACCGTGTCCGACCCCGCATCCCGCGCCCAGAAGGCGGATGTGAACGGCCCTTCCCTCGTCATCGATCCGACAAACTACGACTGGCAGCACCCCGACTGGCAGGGCCGACCATGGGACGAAACGGTCGTCTACGAACTGCACATCGGCACATTCACGAAAGAAGGAACATTCGCCGCCGCCATCGAAAAGCTGCCCTACCTCGCCGATCTCGGCATCACCATGATCGAGGTTTTGCCGCTCGCTCAGTTCGGAGGAACACACGGCTGGGGTTATGACGGCGTTCTCCTTTACGCCCCGCACTCCACCTATGGGACACCGGAGGAGTTCAAGGCGTTTGTCGATGCCGCGCACGGGCTAGGCCTGTCCGTCGTGCTCGATCTCGTGCTCAACCATTTCGGCCCGGAGGGAAATTACCTGCCGCTGCTGGCGCCCGACTTCTTCCACAAGGAACGGATGACGCCCTGGGGGGCCGGCATCGCTTACGATGTCGATCCGGTGCGGCGCTATATCAGCGAATGCGCGCTCTATTGGCTGGAGGAATTCCACCTCGATGGCTTGCGCTTCGACGCGATTGACCAGATCGAGGATAGTTCCGAGCAACATCTGCTGATCGAGATCGCCGAACGCATCCGTGCCGAGATTACCGACCGGCCAATCCACCTGACGACCGAGGACAGCCGCAACGTCACCTTCCTGCATCCGCGCAAGGAGGATGGCTCGGCACCGCTTTTCACCGCCGAATGGAACGACGATTTTCATAATGCCGTGCATGTTTTCGCGACCGGTGAAACACATGCCTATTACAAGGACTTCGCCAAGGCTCCTGAAAAACTGGTGGCCCGCGTGCTGGCCGAAGGTTTTGCCTATCAGGGCGAAGTCTCGCCGCAGACCGGCGAAAAACGCGGCGTCAAATCAACCCGCCAGCCACCCACCGCCTTCGTCGATTTCATCCAGAACCATGATCAGGTGGGCAACCGGGCGCAGGGCGAGCGGCTGATCTCGCTTGCCGGCGCGGACCGCACGAAAGTGCTGCTCGCCGCGCTTCTCCTGTCCCCGCATATCCCGCTGATGTTCATGGGCGAGGAATATGGCGAGACGAACCCTTTCCTGTTCTTCACCGATTTTCACGGCGATCTGGCCAAGGCAGTGCGTGAAGGCCGCGCCCGCGAGTTCGAAGGCCATGCCGGGCACGAAGGCGACAGCGTACCGGACCCGAACGCGAAGAAGACCTTCGACGCCTCGAAGCTTGATTGGAAGAAGCTGGGCACGGACGACGGCAAGGACTGGCTGAGCTTTACGAAAAGCCTGCTCGCCATGCGCCAGCGCGACATTGTGCCGTTGCTCGCGACTGCGGGCGGCGACAGCGGTAGGGTGATGAAGACCGAAACAGGCTTTCTCGTCGTCTCCTGGATCTTCCCGAAAGGCCGGCTCAGCCTCGCCCTCAACATCGGCGACAAGCCGCAGCCTCTTCCCGATGCACCGGGCAAAACCATCTTCGCCTGGCCGGAACAAACAACCGATCTGCCGCAGAATTCCATCATCGTCCGTCTTGAAGCCGCCGGAAGCGCCGCATGAAAATCCCGACCGCCACTTACCGCATCCAGTTTCGCAACGGCATGACCTTCGACCGCGCGGCCGACCTCGTGCCCTATCTGAAACGCCTCGGCATCAGCCATCTCTATGCCTCGCCGATCTTCACCGCCACGACCGGTTCCACCCATGGCTACGATGTGACGAATGCAAACGAGATCGAACCGTCGATCGGCGGCCGCGAGGGTTTCGAGCGGATGGCGCGGACACTCAAAGCCGCCGGCCTTGGCCTCATTCTCGATATCGTGCCGAACCACATGGCCGCCTCGCTGGAAAACCCGTGGTGGAGCGATGTCGTCGAGCACGGAGAAAAGAGCCATTACGCCCGCCATTTCGATATCGACTGGTCGCGCAAACTCACCTTGCCCTTCCTCGGCGATACGTTTGAAAACGTGCTGGCAGCCGGCGAAATTTCGGTCAAAACCGATCCGAAAACCGGCAAGCCGGCGTTCGCCTACTATGAGACCTTCTATCCTCTCAACCACGCCACCTATTCGGGCCACAAGACGGACATCCTGAAAATCACCGACAAGGCGGCGATTGCCAAATTGCACGACGAGCAGCCCTATCGGCTGATGTCCTGGCGGGACGCGCCTCGCGATCTGTCCTACCGGAGGTTTTTCGAAATCACCGGGCTTGTTGGCGTCCGCGTCGAGGATCGAGCTGTGTTTGACCACACTCACCGGCTCATTCTCGAACTTGTCCACTCCGGCGCCGTCGATGGCCTGCGCGTCGATCACGTCGATGGTCTGGCCGATCCGAAGGGCTATCTCGAACACCTGCGCCACGACGCCGGCCCGGAATATTATATCACCGTCGAGAAGATCCTCGGCGAAGACGAGCACGTTCCCACCGACTGGCCGATTTCCGGCACGACCGGCTACGAGTTCATCGCCGCCATCAGCGACGCATTGGTGGATGGTAAGAAACTGGATGAACTGCGCACCGCCTACGAGACCGTCGTCGGCCAGCCGGTCGATATGAATGCGGAGTTGCGCGCCGCGAAATTGCTGATGGCGGACAGGAACTTCGCCGGCGAGGTTGCGACGCTGCTGAAACTCGCACGACAGATCGGCCAGACCGAAGACCGCGAATTCGGCTTGGCCGACGACGTACTCAAGACGGCTCTGCGCGAACTGCTGGTGAGCTTCCCCGTCTATCGCACCTACGGCACGCGGCAGGGCCAGCCACCGCAAAGCAGGAAAATGCTTTCATCCATTCTGGAAAAGCTTCGGCATGGTCCGAACGCGCCGGAGGCACACGCGCTCTCCTTCTTCGAGCGCATCTTGATCGGTGATGTGGAAGCCTCCGTCGCCGGACCGGCCTCCGTCTTCCGTACGCGCTTCCAGCAATTGACCGGCCCGTTGATGGCAAAGTCGGTGGAAGACACGCTTTTCTTCCGCCAGCACATGGCGCTCGCCTTGAACGAAGTCGGCGCCGAACCGATTCCCCGCGCCTTCTCGCTGGATCGTTTCCATAGGCAAATGCAAGAACGGCTCGAACGCCAACCGGATGCGCTGTCGGGCACCTCGACCCACGACACCAAACGCGGCGAAGACGCCCGCGCGCGGCTTTATGCGCTCACCGAAGCACCGGAAGTCTGGGCCGAAGCGGTCGCCCGCTGGCGGGAGATGAACGCAAGCCAGATCACGAACCTCAATGACGGCCCCGCCCCGGAACCGTCGGTCGAGTGGATGCTCTATCAGGCGCTTGCAGGCGTCTGGCCCTCCGATCTGGACCCCGAAAATGCGAAAGGCCTGAATGCGCTGGAAACGCGCTTTGTCGCCTATGTGGAAAAAGCATTGCGCGAAGCGAAGCTCAGAACCAACTGGGGCGACGGCAACGAGGCCTATGAGCACGCCGTCACCGCCTACGCCCGACATCTGCTCTCGCCGGACAACCGGACTTTCCTCGCCGATTTCAATGAGACGCTCCGCCCCTTCGCCCGCGCCGGCCTCGTCAATGGTATCACCCAGACCGTCATCAAGCTCACCGCCCCCGGCGTGCCAGACATTTATCAGGGCAGCGAGGGCCTCGATTTCAGCCTGGTCGATCCGGACAACCGCCGCGAGCCGGATTTCGGCACGCTCCAGAAACGTCTTCTCGAAACCGAAAAGCTGACCTCCAATGATGAAGAGGAATGGCAGAGCGGGCGTCTGAAACAGCATGTCATCGCCGTGCTTTTACGCCTGCGCCAGGAGACGCCGACCCTCTTCCGCAAAGGCGACTATCTGCCTTTATCGGCCTCCGGCAGGCGAGCCGGCAACGTTCTCGCTTTCGCCAGGGCGAAGGACGATGACGCGCTTGTCGTGATCGCCCCGCGTCTTGTCTTCAGCGCGCTCCACACGGGCCTTGCGCCCTCCCGCCAGGAGCGTTGGGCCGAAACGGAAATCGCCCTGCCGCCGCGCCTTGCCAACCGCCGTTATCGCGACGTCTTCACCGGCAAGGTCATCGACCCGAAAGAACATATCGCCATCAACTGGGTGTTCGGCGAGCATCCCTTCGCGCTGCTACTGGCCGAGTGATCGAAATTTCCATCCGCCAAAACCCGCACGCAAAACAAAGGCGCCGCTCCAGTCCGGAGCAGCGCCTTTTGATTCTCTGGCAGAAGTTTAACTTCCCGACAGTTTTATAAATGAGATCAAGCGAATCCGACGAGATTCAAAACTGCAATAACGATGACGACGGCGCCGACCAACCAAACGATGCTGTTCATGACGTTCTCCTTGTGATGTCGTAAAATTGAACGGCGGGATGGCCAAAAAGTTCCGGCAAAATAAGCTCTGGAACAAACAACGTCCGGCTGTGTTGACCCGCATTACGCCAAGGCCTGCCCGGAGGAAGGCAGCTGAAGGCTTTTCACGAAGGGGAGAACCATGAACACCGCCAATCCGCAGCTCGAAGGCCTCTATCTTGCGGTCGCAGCCATCAACCGGCTGCTGGTCGACAAGGGCGTCATTTCCCACCAGGAAATCCAGGATACCTTGCAGGCGACGGAACGCACGGTTCTCGCCGATGATAAACCCCTCAACGTCTCGAGTTCACATCAGAAGGCGATCGCCTTCCCGATCCGCCTGTTGCTGCTCGCCAACGAGGCGCATCAGGAAGGCTCGAAATTCTGTTTCGAGGATCTCGCCCGCGAAATCGGCCGGCGCACCTGATCAAAGTCAGGCTGGCGGGCCGTCAGCCTGATCCCGGTCCAGCTTCCCAAGTCCCGCCTTGTGCACATACTGGCTCGCCACCATCAGGCCTTTCAGCGGCCGCATGGGCAGGAGGCAGGTGATGAGCAGCACCGGCAACGAAATCAGCAGATGCACCCAGAACGGCGGCTGGAAACTCGTCTCCATCCACACCGCCAGCGCAATGCCCGGAATGCAGCCGAAGATCATGATGAAGAAGGCCGGACCATCGCCGGGGTCGGCAAAAGAATAGTCCAGCCCACAGGCGTCACACTTCGGCTTCAGCGTCAGAAACCCGTTGAACAGCTTGCCCTGGCCGCAGCGCGGGCAGCGGCAACGCAGGCCGGTGCTGGTGGGAGGAAGCGGTGCCCAATCGGAATCTCGGGACATCTCGTCTGCCTTTCCTGGCCTGGCCAGTCTCTGGGTTGTGCACGGCTGCCAATCAACGGTTGGAAAGCTCAAATTCGATCTATGTCAGTTACTCGGAAATGCATAGTCTGCGGCTGATCGAATCTCCCGGCGCATCAAGGAAAACCCATGACTTCCGTATTCCCCGGCCTCGGCATCTCCCATCGCGGCCATTTCACCCGGCTGAAATGGCACCGTCTGCGACGCAGCTTCAACGACCCCCTGTTTTCCGCCGAAGTGATGGCGGAAGGTTTCCGGCTTGGCGCTTCCACCGAGCTCGACTTGCGCGTCCGTGGCGACGGCGGTTTCGTGGTCCTGCATGACGAGGAACTGGAGGGGGAAACCAACGGCCAGGGCCTGATTTCCCAAGCGTCAGCGGACGATATCCGACCGCTTCGCCTCACGAGCGGCGGTCATCATCCGATCCTCAGCGAGGACCTCGCCTCCCTCCTTCAAACCGCCCAGCCGGACGCCCTTCTTCAGTTCGACATGAAGGATGATCTTGCGGCAATCGGCGAGCGCGGCATGGCGCATCTCGCCGAATATTTTGCCGGCGCCGGCTCCTCGATCATCGTCAGCGGCCACGACCTCGATCTCATCATCGCCGTGAAGAACCAACTGCCGGGCCTGAAGCGCGGCATCGATCCGACCGACAAACTGATCGAAATCTATCGCGAAAACGGGCTGAAAGCGGTCGAGGCCGATCTGCGCGCGGATCTAGCCGGAGCAACCGAGCCGGATACAATCTATCTCGCCTGGCCGCTCGTGCTGCGCGCCGCCGGCGAAGGCCTTGACCTCATCGGTCTCTGTCACGACGCGGGTAAGCTGGTCGATGCCTGGACCTTCAACCTGCAAAGCCCGGCAAACGGCTTCGATGCCGAGGAGGCAAAGCATTTTGCGGCGTTGATGGCGCTCAAGCCCGATCAGATCACCACCGACGAGCCGATCGCCACAGAGCAAGCCTGGGCTGCAATCGCCGGCTGAGCAGTATTCATCTGTCGCAGAACGGTCCGCGGCAGATGCGGCGGCTGACCAGCTTCAGGCTGCGGTCCGGCTGGATCAGGTAGGTTTCGTACACCCGGTTGCCCGACTCATCGTAAAATTGATGATCGACCGGGCTGCCGACCGGCGCCTTCTGCAAACGTGTCCGCGGCTGGCCGCCATAGGTGATGCTGCCGGGGATGGGACGGATACCCGGACCGATCTGGTAATCCGGCTCGACTGCCTGACAGCCGGCCAGCAGGCCTGCGAAAATGCCGACGACGATCAACTGTCTCATGGGATGACCCTACCTTTTTCTGGCGACACGCCGTCTCGATCAACTCGAAGCACGCGTCCGAAGTTCCAGCGAGCACTAGAGCCGTTCATTGTTAAATGGAAGCGGTTCTGTTGGCTCGAACGGAGTCGGATGGTCGCCCGGCTGGCGCGCGTCGTAGCCCAGTTCTACGGCCAAGCCGGCCGGGCGATCAGGCGGCCCGTTTCAGCCAACCCGCAGGGCCGGGCATCTTTCCGTCAGGATCAAAGGCGATCGGCTCGGACGTACCAACAGGTATGCCCTTCGCCAATCGCCTTTGCCCCGACGAAAACCTGCTCCGGCAGAACCGCTTCCATTTAACAATGAACGGCTCTAGCACCGACAAACCGTCTATTCATCGGCAAAATATCCGTTACACATTTGATCCGCTGTTTTTGAATGAGGAGATTGATTGCCGTGACGAAATCCTATGGAGCCATGTCGATTGCCGAACTTTCGGTCCTGATCCAGACCGGTGCGGTTGATCCGGTCACGGTAACGGAACAGGTACTCGCAGGCATCAAGGCATGGCCCGACAAAGCAGTGTTCATCACGCTTCTTGAAGAACGCGCGCTCGGCGAAGCGAGGGCTTCGTCCAAGCGCATCCGGGAAGGCCGTTCGCTTGGCCCGCTCGATGGCATTCCGATCGCCTGGAAAGACCTGTTCGACATCGAAGGCCTGCCAACCACCGCCGGTTCGAAAGTTCTGAAGACAGCCGCACCGGCAACAAAGGATGCGGCGGTCGTCGACCTCCTCAAGCAGGCCGGCATGATTGCCATCGGCCGCACCAACATGAGCGAATTCGCCTTTTCCGGCATCGGCATCAATCCACATTACGGCACGCCGCACAATCCGCACGGCAAGGACGCACCGCGCATTCCGGGCGGTTCCTCTTCCGGTGCCGGCGTGGCAGTGGGCGCTGGCCTCGTGCCGGTAGCCATGGGCACCGATACCGGCGGCTCGATCCGCATTCCGTCCGCGCTGAACGGCACTGTCGGCTACAAGGCGACCCGTGGCCGCTATGTGATGGACGGCGTCTATCCGCTGGCGAAAAGCCTCGATTCGCTCGGCCCCCTCTGCCGCACGGTTCAGGATGCAGTCTGGATCGACGCGGCGATGCGCGGCCTCGCGGTGCCTTCGACGGCCCGTAAGCCCGTCCAGCCGCTCGACATCGTCGTCCCCACCAATGGCGTTTTCGATAGCGCCGAACCTGGCGTGATCGCTGCATTCGAAGCTGCGATTGAGCGTCTTGAGAAGGCCGGCTGCAAAGTCGTCCGCCTCGCCTTCCCCGCCTTCGATGAATTGCCGAAGCTGATGGCGAAATACGGACCGATGGTCACGGCTGAGGCCTTTGCCCTTCACCGCGAAAAGCTGGCCGGCCCGGAGGCTGCCGATATGGACCACCGCGTCGTCGCCCGCACGCGCCTCGGCGAAAAGACCTCGACCGCCGATTATATCGCGATCATCGAAGCCCGCGCCCGCATGACGGCGGAAACCGAGGCGCTGACCGACGACCGGTTCGTCGCCATGCCGTCCGTCATGCATGTCGCGCCGAAGATCGAACCGCTCCTGAAGGATGATGAAGCCTTCTTCGCCGCCAACGGCAAGACGCTTCGGAACACCGGCTTCGGCAACTTCCTCGACTGGTGCGGCCTCTCCATCCCCTGCGGCACCGGCGACGCCGACATGCCCGTGGGCTTCATGCTGTCAGGTAAAGCAAACCAGGACGAAGACCTGCTGCAGGCTGGCATGGCCTATGAGGAGATCATCAGAGGATAAAGGCCGGTCGCGCCGACACCTTCCACCGGATGCCTGGAGACAACAACATGCAGTTGACGCCCGCCGTTGAATTGAGTGCCGACATCATCGCCAAACTCTCCAATGCTCTGGAGAATTTCGAGGAGATCGCACCGGACGACATGATCGTCATGCTTTCGGAGGCGTTGGACGTGATCAACGAGCTTGTCGCTCTGGCCGACAGCAAAAGCGACAGTTAGAGCGCCGGCTGCAACCAACGCTTGGAAGCAGTCGGATACGCGCGCAATTCTTCATCTCGTCCCCGAGAGAAAGATCAATCTGATTTTTTGATATTGTAATGGTAGCGGGAGGCAGAATTGAACTGCCGACCTCGGGGTTATGAATCCCGCGCTCTCACCAACTGAGCTACCCCGCCACAGGGGACCGGAAGAAGCCGTGAGGCTCTGTCCGCTTCGGTCGTGCGGCTTATAAGTCGCCCGTCACCAAAGTGTCAAGCAGGCTTTTGGCAAAATCCGGCGGCAATTCTTCCAGCCGCCGGTCATGGTTGTTTTAGGCCGCGACAGGAGCCGAAAGCAAAGCCTTCAGAGAGGCTTCCGCTGCCGGTGCGCGCTCCGAGCGATCGATGAAACCACCACCGTAAACGCGGGCATCGGCGCCTTCCGCAGAATAGAGCACGCAGGCCTGGCCCGGCGCGACGCCCGCTTCGCCGATCGCGAGATCCACATAAACGCCGTTCTCGTCGCAATGCACCGTCGCAGGGGTTGGTGGGCGTGTAGAACGCACCTTGGCGAAGCAGGCAAAGCCGCCTCTGGCATCTTCTGCCAGCGCGCCGTCGCCGATCCAGTTCATGTCGCGCAGATAGACGCGATGCGTATCGAGCGCCTCCTTCGGACCGACGATGACCCGGCGCGAGCGCGCGTCGAGATAAACGACATAGAGCGGCTCACCGGTCGCGACGCCCAGGCCCTTCCGCTGGCCGATCGTGTAATGCACGATGCCTTCATGGCGGCCAAGCACGCGGCCGTCCATATGAACGATATCGCCGGCCAGCGCCGCATTCGGCTTCACCTTGTTGATGATGTCGGCATATTTGCCCTGCGGCACGAAACAGATGTCCTGGCTGTCCGCCTTCTTGGCGACGACGAGGCCCATCTCTTCCGCCAGCGCCCTCACCTCCGCCTTCGACATGCCGCCGAGCGGGAAGCGCAGGTAATCGATCTGCTCTTGCGTGGTCGCAAACAGGAACCAACTCTGGTCGCGGTCCGCATCGATCGGGCGGAACAGCGCGCGGCGGCTCGGGTTTTCGACCGTCGGATTGGCGGATGAGCGAATGTAGTGGCCAGTCGCCAGCGCATCGGCGCCGAGATCGCGCGCGGTGGCCAGAAGATCGGCAAACTTGACCGTCTGATTGCAGGCAACGCAGGGAACCGGCGTCTCGCCCATCGCATAGGCTTCGGCAAACGGGTTGATCACCGTTTCGCGGAAACGCTTTTCGTAATCGAGGACGTAATGCGGGATGCCGAGAGTTTCGGAAACGCGGCGTGCGTCGTCGATATCCTGACCCGCACAGCAGGAGCCGGCGCGATGCACGGCGGCACCGTGATCGTATAGCTGCAGCGTGATGCCGAGCACATCATAGCCCTGGCGTTTGAGCAGGCCTGCAACGACGGAGGAATCCACTCCCCCCGACATGGCAACGACAACGCGTGTGTCTTCCGGCCTCTTGTCAAAATCCAAGCTATTCACGGAACTCTCTCTAACATCTCACCGCTTGCCCTGATCGGAAAATACAATCGTGCGCAAAAGCGGAAATCTCAAGGCCCAACGCGGGTTCGTCCGCCGAAAGGGCTATTCTTCGCCCGGATATAGAAAGGATTTAGGGCCTGCGCAAGGAGCGGGCCAAACGAGACGGATCACAACACAGCGCGGCTCAGTCTGCCGAGCGGTTCATGTCATACACCACCCACCGGAAAAACCAGTATATCGCCGTGAAGAACAGCATCAGCGGAATGAGGTTTTCGGGGTTATGAATCATGTCGTCTCAAATCGGAGTCCCGAAACAGGACATAGTCCGAAGAGCGCCATGCCGACAATTGCAATTTATATTAACGAAAAAGCATATGTCGCGAAAACGCAGGCGTGAATGAACGGCTCCATATTTCGTCCGACAGGGTGCAATGCAGCACCGAAAACCCCGGCCGCAAAAATTTCACGATTATGGCGCCTCATGACATTGGGGTGGTCGAAGCAAACAGGCCGAAGGACGTGCATATGGAATTCGATCTCATGCGCTTCGTCGACGCGCAGGCCCCCGTTTATGCGCAGGTGATCGACGAACTGACCGCCGGCAAGAAGCGCTCCCACTGGATGTGGTACATCTTTCCGCAGATCACCGGTCTCGGCTTTTCCATCATGTCACAACGCTTCGCAATCGGCTCGAAGGGTGAGGCTCTGGCCTATCTGGGGCATCCGCTGCTCGGGCGACGTCTCATCGAATGCACCGAGGCGACGCTCAGCCATAAGGACCTTACCGCCCACGCCATTCTCGGCTCTCCGGACGATATGAAGTTCAAGAGTTGCATGACGCTGTTCGAAGCAGTCAGCGAAAAGGGCTCGCCTTTCGGACGAGCCCTCGAACAGTTTTATCATGGTGAGCGCGACGACAAGACCGTCGCGCTACTGGGGCATTAGGCAGCCGACTGGATCGCCGACAGCTTCCAGTCATTGGCCGGCTTGCGCACGAAGGTCCAGACTTCGACAGTCTCGGTCACCGCATTCGGATCGCCTTCGGCAACTGCGCCGGTGTTGCGGTCCTTCATGTAGTCAACGCTGGAGTAGCGCATCGCCACGGTCGCATAGTCCTGACCGTTTTCGCGCCAGGATTCCGCAAGGTCGCCCTGCAGCAGCTTCACGTCCTGCACCTCGTTCTTGAGGCCATTGGTGGCGTTCTCGCCCAACTCTTCCGCCAGGTAGGACATGGCTTCCGGCGTGGTGAGGTCGC
This sequence comes from Neorhizobium sp., assembly GCA_965227625.1. Taxonomy (GTDB): domain Bacteria; phylum Pseudomonadota; class Alphaproteobacteria; order Rhizobiales; family Rhizobiaceae; genus Neorhizobium. The sequence continues at coordinate 20,477 of CBDDGK010000057.1, forward strand.
GCAGCTTCGCATAGTCCTCGGCAGAATAGGCGCTCTGAACATCCGTCAACAGCTTCTCGAAGTGGCCGAGGTCACGGTTGGTGATGCCGATTTCATCCGTTTCCGGGCCTGCCTGGCGCGGTGCCGGGGCGTTGCCGCCGCCAAAACCGCCGAAGCCGCTTCCAAAACCACCCTGGTTACCCTGCGAACCGATCTTCGGGATCTGGAAACCCGACTGCTGGTTCTGGTGCGGGGCCTGGTAGGCATTATTCTGCTGCTGGCCAAAGCCGGCGTTAGCCCCACCCGTCGGACCGGCAGCCTGCTGCTGACGACGTGCGAAGAAGCGGAAAGCCAGCATGGCAAGACCGGCAATCAGCGCGATCTGCAGCAGCATGCCAAGCATGCCGGCCATACCGCCGAAACCATTGCCCATCATCATGCCGATGAGGCCGCCGAGCGCCAGACCACCGAGAAGGCCACCGGCCATGCCGCCAAACAGGCCGCGACGCGGCTGGGCAGCCTGCGCAGCACCCGCTGCGGGGCTCGCAGCATTCTGCTGGGTGTTAGGCGTCATCGAACGATTGATACCTGTCGGAGCGGCAGGAGCCGTATTCGTCGTTGCCGGAGCGGAATAGGTGCGCGTGCCGCGGCTACCGAAACCGCCGCTCGCGCGACGTGCCTCTGCCATATCAACGGCGACCACGGAAACCGCCATCCCGATCGCAGCGACCGCGAATAGCTGCTTGAAGCGCCGAAGTTTGGATAACATCTTTATCTCCTCTTGCCCGCACAAACGCGGGGTTCCCGATCTATATAGCGACGGTCAGGGCATGATTTTAGTAGCGCCGTCATTTTTTCCCGTCGAAGTAGATAATAGAGTTTGAAACGGGAGCCAATAGCCACAAATGCAACCTGAAGGAAAGTTGATCGGCAAATGGTCGCAGGAAGCCGAATAAACGAAAAGCCCGGCGCTTTCGGCACCGGGCTTCACAATATCCTGGGAGGAAATCTATCCGTCGATCACTCGACGTTGAACGACAGCGGCTTTGCCTGACGGACTGCCGGGTTGGCGGTCAGCTTGGCAAGTACGTCGTCCGGCACGCGGCCATCGACGTAGAGAAGCGCGATCGCGTCGCCGCCTTCTTTATCGCGGCCGAGATGGAAGTTGGCGATGTTGACGCCGGCATTACCGAGCGTCGTGCCGATGAAGCCGATCATGCCGGGAACGTCGGTATTGGCGATGTAGACCATGTTGGCGCCGACATCTGCGTCGAGATTGATGCCCTTGATCTGGATGAAGCGCGGCTTGCCGTCCGAGAACACCGTGCCGGCAACCGAGCGGGTCATGGTGTCGGTGGTGACGGTCAGCTTGATGTAGCCGTCGAAAATGCCCGACTTGTCGCGCTTGACCTCGGAAAGGATAACGCCCTTTTCCTTGATCATGATCGGAGCCGAAACCATGTTGACGTCGGCAACCTGCGAACGGATGAGACCTGCAAGCGCTGCGCTGGTGAGCGCCTTGGTGTTCATGCCGGCGGTGGCACCGTCATAAAGGATCTCGATTTCCTTGATCGCATCTTCGGTGACCTGGCCGACGAAGGCGCCGAGCACGTCGGCGAGACGGATGAACGGCTTCAGGATCGGCGCTTCTTCAGCCGTGATCGACGGCATGTTGATGGCGTTCGAAACGGCACCCTTGACCAGGTAGTCCGACATCTGCTCGGCCACCTGCAGGGCAACGTTCTCCTGGGCTTCCGTCGTGGAAGCGCCAAGATGCGGGGTGCAGACGACGTTTTCGAGGCCGAAGAGCGGGCTCTCGGTCGCAGGCTCGACTTCGAACACGTCGAAACCGGCACCGGCGACATGGCCGGACTTGATGGCTTCGGCAAGGGCTGCCTCATCGACCAGACCGCCGCGGGCGCAGTTGATGATACGGACGCCCTTCTTGGTCTTGGCGAGGTTTTCGCGGCCGAGGATGCCGCGCGTCTTGTCGGTCATAGGCACGTGCAGGGTGATGAAGTCGGCGCGGGCGAGCAGGTCGTCCAGTTCCACCTTCTCGACGCCCATTTCCTGGGCGCGTTCGGCCGAAAGGAAGGGGTCATAGGCGATGACATGCATGCCGATGCCGATGGCCTTGCGGCAGACGATACCGCCGATATTGCCGGCACCGATGACGCCAAGCACCTTGCCGGTGATTTCGACGCCCATGAACTTGGACTTTTCCCACTTGCCGGCCTGGGTCGACGAGTCGGCGGCCGGAAGCTGGCGGGCGACGGCGAACATCAGCGCGATGGCGTGCTCGGCGGTGGTGATCGAGTTGCCGAACGGCGTGTTCATGACGATGATACCGCGACGCGAAGCGGCCGGGATATCGACGTTATCGACGCCGATACCGGCGCGGCCGATGACCTTGAGGTTGGTCGCGGCAGCGATCAGCTTTTCGGTAGCCTTGGTGGCGGAGCGAATGGCGAGGCCGTCATAATTGCCGATGATCTCGGCCAGCTTGTCCTTGTCCTTGCCGAGCTTCGGCTGGAAATCGACTTCTACGCCGCGATCGCGAAAAATCTGGACGGCGGTTTCCGAAAGTTCGTCGGATACGAGAACGCGAGGTGCCATGGTCTGGGCTCCTTGAAGGGGGTTCTGTCTTGAATGAGGAATGCGGCTCCGCCGAAGCGGAGCCTATACGCTTTGTTTAAGCGGCAGCCTTGGCGAGGCCGGCCTTCTGCGCGTTGAACGCATAGGTCAGCCAGGGCATCAGGGCCTTCATGTCGGCTTCATCGATCGTCGCACCTGCCCAGATGCGCAGACCCGACGGCGCGTCGCGGTAAGCACCGATATCGAAGGCAACGCCTTCCTTTTCGAGCGTGGCGACCATGCCCTTGGCAAAGGCTTCTTGGGCGTCGGCATCAAGTGCTGCAACGTCGGCGTCAGCGATCTTCAGGCAGACGGAGGTGTTGGAGCGCGTTGCCGGCTCGACCGCCAGATTGGCGATCCAGTCGTTTGCCTCGACGAAATCAAAGATCACCTTGGCGTTCGCATCGGCGCGGGCCATCAGGCCCTTGAGGCCGCCGAGCTGCTTTGCCCAGAGAAGCGCATCGATATAGTCCTCGACGCAGAGCATCGACGGCGTGTTGATCGTTTCGCCGGTGAAGATACCTTCGATCAGCTTGCCGCCCGAAGTCAGGCGGAAAATCTTCGGCAACGGCCAGGCCGGCTGGTAGGACAGGAGGCGTTCGACAGCGCGCGGGCTGAGGATCAGCATGCCGTGACCGCCTTCGCCGCCCAGAACCTTCTGCCAGGAGAAGGTGACGACGTCGAGCTTGGAGAAGTCCATGTCCTGCGCGAACGCCGACGAGGTGGCGTCGCAGATCGTCAGGCCCTTGCGGTCGGCCGGGATGAAATCGGCGTTCGGAACGCGGACGCCGGACGTGGTGCCGTTCCAGGTGAAGACCACGTCGCGGTCGAAGTCGACCGTGGAAAGGTCCGGAAGCAGGCCGTAGCCGGCTTCGATCTTGCGAACGTCCTTGAGCTTCAGCTGCTTGACGACATCGGTTACCCAGCCGGCACCGAAGCTTTCCCAGGCGACCATGTCGACGCCGCGCTCACCGAGCAGCGACCAGAGTGCCATTTCGACGGCGCCGGTGTCGGAAGCCGGCACGATGCCGATGCGGTAATCCGCCGGCACGTTCAGAATTTCGCGTGTGAGATCAATGGCCTGCTTGAGCTTTGCCTTGCCGACCTTGGCGCGGTGCGAACGACCGAGCGGGGCATCGGAAAGCGCTTCGAGCGACCAACCGGGGCGCTTCGAGCAAGGGCCAGAAGAAAAATGAGTATTGTTCGGACGCAGGTCCGGCTTTGCGGCGACATCGGCCATATCTATACCCTTCCAGGTAATTAGCCTCTCGTTGGGGAGAGGTGTCCCGCCGCTGTGGATATGCCTGTCGGCCCGCGCCGTCAAGCGGCCGATGTCGCTGTCAGCCAAATTTCTGACGTAGGCGCCAATGGGTCAATTGGCCGATTCAAGGCTAAGCCGTTGCCAGGACTGCCAGAACGACGTCCAGCAAAATATCGATCCCGAGCAGCGCCAACGTGCTCTGCCGCAGCCTCCGAAGGAAGATCCACTTCAGCGGGCGGATCGTCTGCCAGAATTGCGTTGCCCTGAGCCGCATCATTGCGGCGCGCCGTTGAAGGTAGATCCAGCCGTTGAACGTAGCCGCTGAGCGCCGCTGGCTGAGGTTGAACGCCCGCGCCGCCTTGAGTTTCCAGGGCTCGTCGCCGACCCCAAGATCATGCCATTCGAAACCTTCGCGATGCAGCCACTCGACGACCCGATAGTTGAGAATGCTGCCCGGCGAAAACTTGGCCCAATCTCCGCCTTCGAATGACGTCATGATGCCGTGGAAGCGCCGGCCGGCAACAAGACCCCAGTTCGTCGCAAGAATGAGATCGCCGGCTTTCAGGTAGAACAGCACGACCATCTGCTTCTCCGCGAAGAGATACGTCCCCTCGTTGAAGAAGTCGTATTTGTCGCGGTCCGTCTCGAAGCCCGGCACCCGTGTCTGCTCGAATCGCTGCTGCTTCTGGCGCAGCATCGCCCGCACGGCCTCGTCCATTTCGTCACGCTGCCGCGCCACGCAGAATTCCAGCGGCGCCTTGTCGTTCAGCAGACGCGCGCTGCGCAGCACGGTCTTCCGGTTCGGATAGGCCGAATCGATTTCACTCCACGGGCGGCGAAGGTCGGTGCCATGGCAGGAAATTGCATGCGCAGCATTGCTGAGAAGCGCGAGCGGATTAACGAGGCCATCGATATCCGCCGGCATCTTGTCCAGTTCCAGCACGTCGTAAGTCGGCAAGTGCGATGCGATCTGCCGCCAGAGCCCTTCGATCGCCTCGCGCGTCCATTCAAATTCGACGGGAAACAGGATCGGGGCGTTATAGTCCGCCGCATCATTGTCGATGAAGGTCAGCACCGCGGCACCGATGCGGCGGGTGATACAGAGCGGCACGAAAAGCACCGGGTGCCCTGCCCCGTCCCGGACCTCGACGAAATGCGGGCTGCGCCGCCCGGACCGGCCGAAGCTGTTCGTCCAGGCGGTCAGAAAGGTCACTGTCTGGAAGGCGTGGAAACGCGCGCCGTTCTGCGCCTGCGCCGCGCGGGGCCAGTCGACAGATACGTCATCGAGTTTTTCGAATACCGAAATTTGGAATGCCGGCACCATGCCAACGTCTCCGACCTGAACGGGCGGACATTAGCAACCGAGGCGGGCAATCTGAATTGAAATCCTAAGATATCGTTAACACCAAAATTTGACGGAACGCAAAAAGCCGCCCGATGGGCGGCTTTCGCGAATGGTATGAGATGCTTACTTGTAGACGATCGGCTGCGGCGGGGGCTCGTAGGCCACCGGCGTATCGCAACCGCCGAACATGTAGCGGGCGCCGACGCGCGCTTCATGGCTATAGAAGCCCTTGTCGCGGCCCGGACCACCACCGACGGCATAACCGAACATGTCGCCACCATCGACGTAGCGGAAGCGGTAGCCAACATCGGCCTTCAGGTTGCAGGTCACGTCGATCGATGCGCCGGCCATGAGGGCGGCAGTGACGCGCCAGCGACCGCGGCCGCCATGTTCTACCGTGTCATCGCAACCGCTGCCGTCGTCGGCGCAAGACGTATTGCGCAGCTTGTCCCACTTCACGTAGGTGCCGCCGAGACCGGCACCGAGGTAAGGCGTGAAGTAGCCGTAGGTGCCGAGATCGACATAGACGTTGGCCAGAAGCGACCATGCATTCATCGACGAAATGTCGGTCGAAGTACAAGCGATCGCGCAGGCGCCGACGCCGGCGCCGCCGCCACGGGTCGAACCGCGGAACTTGCTGTTGAACATGTGGTCGAGCGTGACGTCGGTGCGCAGATAGCTGTTGATCTGGTAGCCGACACCGCCGCCGAGCGTGAACCCGTCACGCAGGGACGAGCTGCCGAAATCCGCCATCGAGACGCTCGGGGTCGCCGTGCCCTGCCAGAATTCGACGCCGCGCGACTTCTTGAAGGAATAACCGACATCGCCGCGCAAATACCAACCGGTCGATTCCTGGACGGTCACTTCCGGCGCATCCTGGAGAGGTTCCGGCTGCTGGTAAAGGTCGGCGGAATTGGCGGCGCTCACCGTCAACGCCAGCGCAAAGGCGCTGGTCAGAAACTTCTTCATGGCTTCATCTCCAAAGCTCGTCTCGCGTATGGCAGGCACGCGCACAGCCAACGGGTTGATCCGCAATGAATCATGATCGAGAAAGGTTAAGCCCCCCTTAACCATGCTTGTTTACCGGCTGTTTTCTCTAATTTAGACGCAATCGGCGAGTTTTATGGTTCTGACGCAAAGTAAAAGGGGCGGCAGGATACAGTCGCATTGGCAAACCTATCGATGAGGGCTAAGAAGGCCGCATGTCCGACAACGTCATCAAATTCCAGCGTCCGCAGAAGCCGAAACCACCGCGGCAGGTCCCGCCATGGGCGAAAAAACTGCTGGTCGCGCTCGGCATCGTCGCATTCTTTGCGGCAGCCTACGCCTATTTCGCACTGTCGGGCGGCTCTGCGCCGCAGATCTGACCGATCGCGCCGAGAACCGGTCCTGAATCAAAAAGCCGGCGTCTCCGCCGGCTTTGTTTTTCCTGGATAAAACCGCTCAGGCCGCGCTGCGCACGTTCGCGATGACTCCAACCAGATCGTCGACGATCCGTTCGATCTGGGCGCGGTCATCGCCTTCCGCCATGACGCGGATCAACGGCTCAGTCCCGGACGGGCGAATAACGAGACGGCCCCTGGACGAAAGCTCGGCTTCCGCATCGGCGATCGCCTGGCGAACGATGTTTTCTTCCAGCGGCTTGCCGCCCGCGAAACGGACGTTTTTCAACAGCTGTGGCACCGGTTCGAATCGGCGGCAGATCTCGCTGACCGGTCGGCCGAGACGCTTGACCCTCGCAAGGATCTGCAGGGCAGCAACCAGGCCGTCACCCGTCGTGCCGAAATCCGACAAAACGATATGGCCGGACTGCTCGCCACCGACGTTGAAATCGTGATTGCGCATGTGCTCGACGACATAACGGTCGCCGACCTTGGTACGCGCCAGATCAAGTCCCCGACCCTTCAGGAAGCGTTCGAGACCGAGATTGGACATGACGGTTGCGACGATGCCGCCGCCGGTCAGCTTTTGGTCTTCAGCCCAGCTTTCGGCAATCACCGCCATCAGCTGATCGCCGTCGACGATCTCGCCGCGCTCGTCGACGATGATGACGCGGTCTGCGTCACCGTCGAGCGCAATACCGATATCGGCGCGCACTTCATGCACCTTCTTCTGAAGGTTGGCAGGGCTGGTGGAGCCGCAATCCAGGTTGATATTGGTACCGTTCGGCTCGTTGCCGATCGTCACCACTTCGGCGCCGAGCTCCCACAGGGCGAGCGGCGCCACCTTGTAGGCGGCACCGTTGGCGCAATCGATCGCAACCCGCAGGCCATGCAGCGTCACATCACGCGGCAGAGTGCGCTTTGCGTGTTCGATATAGCGATAGATGTCACCCTCGACGCGCTTTGCGCGGCCGATATCGGCGGATTTCGCGAGCTGGGCGTGCAGGTCGCTGTCGAGCAGCTCTTCGATGCGCATTTCCAGCTCGTCGGAAAGCTTGTAGCCATCCGGACCAAACAGCTTGATGCCGTTATCTTCGTAAGGATTATGCGAGGCCGAAATCATCACGCCCACATCCGCACGCAGCGAACGCGTCAGCATGGCGACGGCGGGTGTCGGGATCGGGCCGAGCAGGAAGACGTCAAGGCCGGCGGCGGTAAAACCTGCAACCATCGCATTTTCCAGCATATAGCCGGAGAGACGCGTATCCTTGCCGATCACCACGCGGTGGCGATGGCTGCCGTTGCGAAAAATCGTTCCGACTGCAATGCCGACGCGCATCGCCAGATCCGGCGTCATGGGGAAAATGTTGGACTGACCGCGAATGCCATCCGTGCCAAAGTAACGGCGTGTCATAAATGCTCCTTCGTCATCGCGCCCTTCATGGCGCGGCTTCCGCAGGGATTGGACCTGCACTGTGTTCGAACGCCAAACGAACCGGAAAGCCAGAGTAACGCGCGCTTATTCTAACGCAAAAAACGCACTCTAACTCCGTGAAACTGGGCACATTACTTTCCGAAAAGCGATTCTGCTTTTCGAAGCGATATGCCAGCTCATGCCATAGTTCGCAGGTGCAAGCACATAAATTAGCGTCAAAATCGCTTATATCCCGTTACCGAGACGGAACGCCTGCGCCCTACTACCCAGAAGAAAGCCGCCCTGGATCACTCCACGGCGGCTCAGTTCTTTACGGCATTCCGCTTAGTGCGGCTGGGGCTCGAGACCGCTCTCGCCGCCCTTCGGCTCGTCCTTCTTGGAACCAGCCGAGGGAACTGCGGAACCGCGGGCCGGCGGAGCATCGTCGCCGAGGTCACGGGCCGGCTTCTGACCCTTGATCAGCGCCTTGATTTCCTCACCGGACAGCGTTTCGTATTCGAGCAGACCTTCCGCAATCGCGACGAACTCGTCGTGATTTTCAGTCAGGATCTTGCGCGCTTCGGCATAGGCCTCTTCGATCAGACGACGGACTTCGCTGTCGATCTTCTGGGCGGTCGCCTCGGAGACGTTCTTCGACTGCGAAACGGAATGACCAAGGAAGACTTCCTGCTGGTTCTCACCATAGGCAACCTGGCCGAGGACATCCGAGAAGCCCCACTGGGTCACCATGGCGCGGGCAAGCTTGGTGGCCTGCTCGATATCCGAGGATGCGCCGGAGGTGATGTTCTCCTTGCCGAAGGTCAGCTCCTCCGCGATACGGCCACCCATCATGATGACGAGGCGCGACACCATCCACTTGTAGCTCATGGAATAGCGGTCGCCTTCCGGCAGCTGCATGACCATGCCGAGCGCACGACCGCGTGGGATGATCGTCGCCTTGTGCAGCGGATCAGCAACCGCGACACGGAGCGCCGTAATGGCGTGACCGGCTTCGTGATAGGCAGTGAGCTTCTTTTCGGCTTCGGTCATGGCGGACGAGCGGCGTTCCGCGCCCATCATGATCTTGTCCTTGGCGTCTTCGAATTCCTGCATGGTGACGAGGCGCTTGTTACGGCGCGCAGCCATCAGGGCAGATTCGTTGACGAGGTTCATCAGGTCGGCACCGGAGAAACCGGGCGTACCGCGGGCGAGAACCTTGAGATCGACATTCGGCGCCAGCGGCACGTTGCGGGCGTGAACCTTGAGGATGCGCTCGCGGCCGACGATATCCGGGTTCGGCACGACGACCTGACGGTCGAAACGGCCCGGACGCAGCAGTGCCGGGTCGAGAACGTCCGGACGGTTGGTCGCGGCGATCAGGATGATGCCCTCATTGGCTTCGAAACCGTCCATCTCGACGAGAAGCTGGTTGAGCGTCTGTTCGCGCTCGTCGTTACCACCGCCGAGGCCTGCGCCACGATGACGGCCGACGGCGTCGATTTCGTCGATGAAGATGATGCAAGGCGCGTTCTTCTTGGCCTGCTCGAACATGTCGCGGACACGGCTTGCGCCGACACCGACGAACATTTCAACGAAGTCCGAACCGGAAATGGTGAAAAACGGCACGTTGGCTTCGCCGGCGACCGAGCGCGCGAGCAGCGTCTTACCGGTACCCGGAGGACCGACGAGCAACACGCCGCGCGGAATGCGGCCACCAAGGCGCTGAAATTTCTGTGGGTCACGCAGGAATTCGACGATTTCTTCGAGATCCTGCTTGGCTTCGTCGACACCGGCGACATCTTCGAACGTCACGCGGCCATGCGCTTCGGTGAGAAGCTTAGCCTTGGACTTGCCGAAGCCCATCGCGCCGCGCGAGCCGCCCTGCATCTGCCGCATGAAGAACAGCCAGACGCCAAGGATGAGCAGCATCGGCAAAAGCGTGCCGAGATAGGAAAGGAAACCGGAAGACCCGTCCGTTTCCGGGCGGGCCGAGATGTTGACGTTCTTTGCCTGCAGCTTATCCATCAACGTATCATCGATGACGGGAGAATAGGTCTGGAAGCCGGTACCGCTCTCGTTATAGGTTCCGAGAACGCGGTTGCCAGTGACGACCACATCCCTCACCCGCCCCGAATCCACATCCTTCAGAAACTGCGAATATGGAACCTCACGCGAACTGGTTTGCGTCGGAGCCGTCTGGAACATGCTGAACAACGCGACCAGCAGGAGGGCGATGATGACCCAGAGGGCGATATTACGAAAATTTGGGTTCATTGAACTCCCCGGACTGTGACGATCAGCTTCTGACGGCGACCGCCTTGCTTGCCGCATAACATAGGGTTGCGGCACGTGCTTGCCAAGGCGAAGCGGAACCATCGCTTAGCTTTTCCGCGTACAATCCTTAACTGGCATCCGGGGAAAAACGTCGCATCCGAGCAAAACCGCAAACACCGACGCCAGTCTAACCTCGAACTGCGGCAAAAAACGGTCGAATGGCCCGAGCATCGGGCAGATGGAAATCGAAGGGGCGGCAGCATCTACACGGGGCATTGCCGTGGCCGCGCGCACCGCGATAGCAGGCGGTACATCCGGGAAAAGTGCGATGGCCTCGTCGCGATCAGGCGCCGTCGAGCCGACGATGATCTCATCCTGCGTCCCGTTCACGATCCGATATCGCCCATCCCAGACGGCCATGCTTGCCGGTGCGACATGCAGCGGCATCATGCCGCGGTTCTCACGCACCACATAGAGGCCGTCTCGGCGCAGATCGAAGATCACCCGGCCTGCGGTGATCCGCCCCGGCCGCTGGCCATCGATAAAGGCCATCACACGGTCCATGCTCTCGCCGCCCGGTAGATATTCCCGGCCGCCCAGCACGGCGGCAAGCGTGGACAATGCATGGCGGATGGTCACTGGGTCTCCGGAAAGTCCACTCGGGGCTATCCGCGCCAATACGCCCTGTCGGATCGTCGCGTGCGTGGCCAGCCAATCTGCTGCGGCATTGGAAAGCTCGGTGCGCCGCGCCCCGGCCCGTTCAACCGCCTCCGCATCGAAACCCGCCAACTGCGCGAGCCGGTCACGCACCCTCACCCGCTCGTAGTGTCGATTGAGATTGCTGGGATCGTCGATCCAGCCCTCCCCGCTCTCGCTCAAAAATGTCCGGATATCTGCTCGAAGAGTATTGAGAAACGGCCGCAGCAGCCAACGACGGCGCTCCAGCAGCACAGCCTGCGCCATGCCGGTGAGACCGAGATTGCCGTCGCTCTCGTCACGGGCCGAGCGCATCGCAACGGTCTCGGCCTGATCATCCAGCGTATGACCGGTGAGGATGGCGGTCGCATCGATCTCATCGGCGACTTCCATCAACAGGCGATATCGCGCGTCGCGCGATGCGGCTGAAATTCCGGTCCCGGGCTTCTCCCCTTCCCAGCGGCGCGTGAAATGACGAATGCCCAATCGAGCGCAGAATGCCGCGACGGCAACCGCTTCATCCGCGGATTCCGGCCGCAGAGCGTGATCGACGGTCACGGCGTCAATGACAATACCCGAGCCCGGCGGATTGGCTTTGACGAGGGAAAGCAAAAGTCCGGCGGAATCGCTACCGCCGGAAATCGCGACCAGCAGACGCGCCGGCCTCACGATACAGCCGAAAAGCCGCACGGCAGCCTCACGCGGAGAAAGGATGGAGGCGCCGGCTGGCATCGCAGCTTGGCCGCGTCAGCCGCAGCTCAGCCGCTTCTGCTCGCTGGTGACCTTGGCAAGAACCGCCTTGGACGCATTCGGATAACGGCGCGTCACTTCCTTCAGCGTCGCACAGGCCGTGTCGGTGTTGTCGAGCGCGGCGAGCGACATGCCGAGCTTCAGCAGCATTTCCGGTGCCTTGGGCGACTTGCCATAGGTCTGGTGCGCATTGAGGAAGGTCTTGGCCGCCTCGTTGTATTTCTGCTGCGAATATTGCGCTTCGCCGAGCCAGAAATTCGCGTCCGCGATGCGCGTGCTCTTCGGATATGCCTGGATGTAACCGGAGAATTCCTTCTCGGCGAGCGAGTAGTCGCCCGAGAGAACGTGATTATAAGCCGCCTGATAGGTATCGCTTTCGGAACCCAGCGAAGCGGTCTGCTGCGGGTCCGGGCGAGCAGGCGTAGGCGTGTTGCCCTGGCCACGCGAACCGAGCTCGACGCCCGGAAGTCCGGCGGAATTGTTGGTGTTGTTGCGGCTTGCGCCGCGCGTATTGCCGTTCTGGTCGATATCCATCGAACCGAGCGTGGTCGGCGGCGGCGCGGTGGTCGAACCGCCTGCAGCAGCACCGCTGTTGCCCGGCTGTTCGATGATGCGCGCGACATCGTCGGATGGCGGCGCGGGCTGGGACGGAGAAGAAGAACCGGCCGCCGGAGCGGTGCCGGACGGGCGGCTGGACGCCACGGCTGGTTGCCCAGCCGTGTCGCCCAAATCGCTTCTCTTCTTCTTTTCCAGATCCTGGAAACGGAATTCGTTGTCTTCCTGCGTTTTACGCAGCTGCTCCTGCATCTGCAGCAGCTGATAACTCATTTCCTCAATTCGGCCGTTCAACTGCCGAATCTGCTCCTGGAGTTGCTGGTTACGAACGGCATCGTTGCTCTGCGCAAGAATCACCGGTGCCTCTTGCGGGGCGGCCGGAGCCTGCTGCACAGAACTTTGAGTGCCTTGGAAGAGTTTAGGCAGCGAGAAAGCCCCTGCCGGAGCGCTCGTCGCCATCAGCCCCAGCATCGCTGCCAAGACAATTTTCTTCATAGTGTCCGTCCTGCTCGTTAAGTCTGCACCTGATTTGGTGCAGATGAGGATTTTTCCAATCTGCCAGCAAAAAGCAACCAAGCTCGCAATCAAAAATCCCACAAATCAGGGCCAAACTATGGAAAAAGCAAAAAGGCGGCCCGAAGACCGCCTTTTTAATGCTCTGGTAATCTTTGCCCTGTGGGCAAAGTGCCGGATTACATGCCGGCGCCGCCGAGAACCGTCACAGCGCGACGGTTCTGCGACCAGCAGGAAATGTCGTCGCAGACAGCGACCGGACGTTCCTTGCCATAGGAAATGGTCTTCAGGCGGTTTGCCGGAATGCCGCGCGAAGCGAGATATTCCTTGGTGGCGGCTGCACGACGTGCGCCGAGCGCCAGGTTGTATTCGCGGGTGCCGCGTTCGTCGGCATGGCCTTCGACGGTGATTGCGTAGTTCGGATAACGCTGCAGCCACTGTGCCTGACGGTCGAGCGTCTGCTGCGCGTCGGCGCGGATCGAGGTCGAATCGGTATCGAAGAAGATGCGGTCGCCGACATTGACCGTGAAGTCCTGGCTCGAGCCCGGCGTTGCAGCGCCTGCACCGTTGAGGCCAAGTTCACCTGCATTGTTCGGCAGGTTCTTCTTGTTGGCGCAACCGGCGAGCGCCAGTGCCAGCGTGAGCGCGATGACGGCGGGATTGCGAGCGAGGGTCTGCATGCGGCTCATCGCCGGGGTATCGATGCGGCTCATGGCCGGTCTCTCCTTAGATCAGTAATTTTCAGAGTTGCCAGAATTACGGTTTCCAGACTCTAACCGGGCTCGGTTAACCATGAGCGAAGGCTTATGGTTAACAAATCATTCCGGCGTCCCTTTTTTCGCCCTTTCTCAGGAGAATGGGGCGGGAAAGAGGCGACAATCCGCCTCTTTCATCGTTAACTGCCCTATTCGAGGAGCGGCGACCAGGCCGGGTCGGATGCGTAGGACGGTGTCTTGATCTGCAATTCGTTGTAACCGGTGAGGTCGATCGAATAGAGCTGCGGACCGCCCGCACCCGCCGCCTGGCGGAAGAACATCAGCACGCGTCCATTCGGCGCCCAGGTCGGGCCTTCGTTGTGGAAGCCGCTCGTCAGGATGCGCTCGCCCGAGCCATCCGGCTTCATCACGCCGATCGAGAACTTGCCGCCCGACTGCTTGGTGAAGGCGATCAGGTCGCCACGGGGAGACCAGACCGGCGTCGAATAGGAGCCGTCGCCGAAGGAAATGCGCGTCTGGCCGGAGCCGTCGGCATTCATGACATAGATCTGCGGGCGTCCACCGCGGTCACTTTCGAAAGCCACGCGTGCGCCATCCGGAGCATAGGAGGGCGAGGTGTCGATCGCGGCCGTGGACGTCAGGCGCGTTGTGGTGCGGGACCGCAGATCCATCGTGTAGATGTTGGAATTGCCTTCCTGCTGCAAGCTCATGATGACCTTCTGGCCATCGGGAGAGAAACGCGGCGAGAAGGTCATGCCCGGAAAGTTGCCCACCACTTCACGCTGTCCGGTTTCCAGCTGCAGCAGGTAAACGCGCGGCTGGTTGCCTTCGAACGACATGTAGGTGATTTCCTGACGGCTCGGCGAGAAGCGCGGCGTCAGAACGATGTCCTTGGTGTTGGTGAGCATGCGGACGTTGAAGCCGTCCTGGTCCATGATCGCCAGATTGCGCTGGCGGGCATTCTTCGGACCGCTTTCAGACACGAAGACGACGCGGCTGTCGAAATAGCCGTTTTCGCCGGTGATCTGCTTGTAGATCGCGTCGGCGATGATGTGCGCGACACGGCGCCAGTTTTCCGGCTGGGTGAAGAACTGCTGGCCGGTCATCTGCGAGCCGGCATAGGTATCCCAGAGGCGGAATTCGGCGCGCAGCCGGCCGTCATTCTCACGCGTAACGCGGCCCGTGACCAGCGCCTGGGCGTTGATGACCTTCCAGTCGTCGAAACGCGGTGTGCGGTTCGGGTCCGTGATCTTTTCGATGAACGCCTGCTTGTTGACCGGAGCGAACAGGCCGGAACGCTGCAGGTCGGCAGCGATGACCTGCGAAATCTGCGGCCCGAGATCGTTGTTGGACAGGAAATCCGTCACTGCGATCGGCAGCGGCTGAACATTACCCTTGTTGATGTTGATCGTGACTTCGGCGTTCGCCGGAGCGGCGGCAATAAAGGCCGTCAACATGCCCGCAGCCACCATCACGGCGCGGAAAAAAGAGCTCTTGATCATTTAAACAAGCCTTTCAGCTTTAACACGAGAGTTTCGGGGCAGGTTCCGTTTGATCGGTTCCATACCTGCCGGCTCACAGCGCGAACTCCGAGGGATCGAAGTTCAGCACCAAAACATTCCAACCTTTTTCGCCCTCATACTTTGCAGCGGGCAAATTCTTGAGCGGCGCGGATTTCAAAAGCGCGCGGCGTGTGCTGCCTTCGACAGCCCGACGGGTACCATCTGGCCCACCGGTCGCGGTCACTTCCGGCTCGCCGACAATATTGCCGGACTGGTCGAGCTGAACGCGGATCTTCACCCGAACTTCCGAAACACCGGTCAAGCCGCCGACCAGCGCCCAATTGCCCTGAATCTGGCCCTTGACGTTGTCGATCTCGCTGGAGCTGAGGCCCGTGCCGAGCGTCTTGGTGTCACCACGCGACGCAACCTGCGTCGAACGCTTGGCGCCGCCGCCCGTCGCTTCCTGCTTGTTGAGCAACGCCGCGATATCGTTGGCGTTGAAATCGCTTGCCATGGAGGACGAAGACTTGGCCGTTTCCTGCTGCTTGCCTTCCTTCTTGTCGGAGGGCTTCACGGATGCAGTCGTCTTGGCGTCGGTCTTGGCAGTCTCGGTCGGCTTGGCGGCCGTTGCGTCCGGCTTTGGCGGCGTCGGCTTCTCAGCCGGCTTTTCGACGGGCTTGGCCTGCTCCTTCGGCGGTTCAGGCTTCGGCGGGGTCGGCTTTGCCATCGGCGTCGCCGTCTGCGGCGGCAGTTCGCCGGTCTCGGACGTGTTTTCGGCCTGAACAGGCGCCGGCGTCGGCTTGGCAGCCTCCGGCTTCGGCGGGGTCGGCTCGGGCTTTGGTGGTGTCGGCTCAGGCTTCGGCGGCGTGGGTTCCGGCCTTGGCTGCGGCAGAGCGGCAACTTCGGTCGGCTTCGGCGCCGTCTCTTCCTTGACGATATCCTTGACCTGATTCTGCTCAGGCGTCGGGGTCGGCGTCGGGCGCTCGGTCGGCTTCGGAGCAGCCGTCACTTCCGTCGGGGTCGGCTTGGTGACCGGGGTCGGCGGCGTCTTCAGATCGACATTGTTCTCGCCCGCATTCTGGGCGTTGTCGACGACCTTCTGGTTCTTGGTTTCCTTCGGAGAAGGCTTGGTGCTCGGAGGCGCCTTCTTGTCACCCTGCTGGGTTTGGGTGATCGATTCCACCGGCACAATATCGACCGGCAGCGCCTCGACATCCGCGACTTCGAAAGACGCGGGGGCGCTGAGCGACACCAGAGCGAAGCCTAGCGCCACCGTATGCAGAACCAGCGATGTGCCGAGACTGACCTTCATGGTGCTTCGATCACTTCGCCTGTTCCTGAAGCGTGACAAGGCCGATATTCTTGTAACCGGCGGCGGAAATGCGGGCCATGACCTTCATGACGATGCCATAGGCAGCCGTCGTGTCGCCGCGCACATAGATGCGTTCGTTATAGCCCGTGGTGGCGATAGCCTGCAGCTTCGGCACGATCTCTTCGATCGCGATGGGCGATTCCTGGAGATAGATCTCGCCCTTCGGATTGACCGAAACGGTAATCGGCTGCGTATCGGCATTCATCGCCTTCGCCTGCGTTTCCGGCAGGTCGATCGGTACGCCGACGGTCATCATCGGTGCCGCCACCATGAAGATGATCAGAAGCACGAGCATGACGTCGACGAGCGGCGTCACGTTGATTTCACTGATGGCACCGCCACGCCGGCCGCCGCGCCTGCGACGACCGCCACCCGATGCCTTTGCTCCTCCGGCCGACATACCCATGATACGTACTCCTTGGCCTTGATAGGATTACTGAGCAGCCTGGCGCGGCTGCAGCTTCTCGTCGATCTGGCGGGACAGGATCGCGGAGAATTCATCCGCAAAACCTTCCATGCGCGCCGAGAGCTTGCCGGCATCGGCCGTGAACTTGTTGTAGGCGATAACCGCCGGGATAGCGGCGACGAGGCCGATCGCGGTGGCGAGAAGCGCTTCCGCGATACCCGGTGCGACGACCGCGAGGTTGGTGGACTTCGAACCGGCGATTGCCTGGAACGATGTCATGATACCGACAACCGTACCGAAAAGACCGATGAACGGACCGGCGGAACCGATCGTCGCCAAAGAGCCGAGACGGGCTTCATAACCTTCCGCTTCGCGCGACATGGTCACGTCCATCGCCCGGTCGATACGCATCTGCAGACCGATCGGCGAGCGCGCACCGCGTTCGAAGCTCTTCTTCCACTCGCGCATGGCGGCAACGAAAATCGCCGCGAGCCCGGAATTGGTCTTTTCCGAAAGACCGCGATAAAGCTCTTCCAGCGACTGGCCGGACCAGAAGACCTGTTCGAACTGGTCGAACTGGCGCTTTGCGCGCGCGAAGTTCATGTACTTGTCGATCACGATCGCCCAAGTCCAAACAGACGCGCCGAGAAGACCGATCATGACCAGCTTGACCACAAGACCGGCCTGCATGAACAGCGACCAAAGGCTCACTTCGCTCGCCGCTGCCGCCAAACCTACATGTTCCATCTATCCACTATCCCCGAATCCAAACGCCCGGCTTTACGGACCGGGCGGGTTCAAAAGCGCGCTCTCGCGAGTAATGTCTTGATCGCCGATTGCGCCCGCCTTAACCCACAGATGCCCTGAGTTTCCAGCTTGGCTTCTCGCTTTCAATTTTGGTCAAAGGAAGGCGTGCGTTGCACAAATTCCTCTAAGGCTATTAAGACTACATTATCGTTAAGAATGCGTTACACGCAGGGCTTTCCGCCGAACGCGCCGCCAACTCGACAAAGACTGGCCAACTTACTCTTACCGAGATTATTCATCGGAAACCTTGCCCAGGAACTTCTCCGCCACCGATTCCGGCAAGCGACGCGGGCGACCGTGTTTGTTGATGACGGCGATGACGACCTTTGCCGCGATCAGCAATGTTTCGCCACGGCGAATCTCCTGGTTCAGCACCATCTTGGCGCCGCCGGCCTTTTCCGTAACAGTCTGGATCGTCAGGATATCGTCCATCCGCGCCGGCTGCTTGAAGTCGATCTCCATGCGGTGAACGACAAACACAAGGCCGTCTTCGTCGGCGGACAGAAGCGCACTCTGCTCACAGCCGAGACAGCGCAGATAATCAGTGCGGCCGCGCTCTAGGAAATGCAGGTACCGGGCGTGATAGACCAGCCCCGAAAAATCGGTGTCTTCGTAATAGACGCGCTGCGCCAAACGGTGGCCACCCTCGATCAGCTCGCCCGATAACGAAAAATTGTGCCCCTGCATCATCCTGCCTTTGAAATCGTGATGCGCGGGCCCACAAGTAGGGCCGCGCCTCCATTCGTTTCTCACTAGCAGGAAAGCCGCCAAAGGCCAGCCCGAAACTCAGCGCCGGCGATGCGCCTTCTGAGAGCAACAGTGCCCAAGGCTTCAGCGCTACTGGAACCGCTGCATCTTGCCTTCATGCTTGCTGCGCTCGATGGCTTTCTTGTGCTCCTCGGCCCATTGCTGGCCCGGATCGCCACCCCAGAGGAGCCAGGCGATATAGCCGGTCGAGGGGTTTTCATCGTCACCGAAATTCTCTGCGCGCTTGTCCGTCTTATGGCGGTGGAAATAGCTGACCATCTTGCGGACGGTCTTTTCCGTGAGCGGCTTGCGGTTGCGGATGTCCTTGGCGCGGGCGATGCCGAGGGTCGTGCCGCCGCGGCGAAACCGCGCGCGAAGCTCAAGACCTTTCTCGGCAGCCCGGGCGACCTCCGCGGGCGGAACGTGATCGAGATATTGGTCAGCCATGGGTCTTCTTGAGCTCCGACTGACTTTTCAGGGCACGGTTGCCGTTTTCCTGCGTCACCAGGAAGGCAGGTTCCTTGGTATCCGCATGGCGCTTGACCGATGTGCCCTTGATCTTGCGCTCAACGTCGTCGGTGAATTTCTCCGCGACTTTGCCCTCGCCCTTCGAGCGCCCCCATTTCCATTCGACTTCGTTTCCGACTTCGATTTTCTGCATCGACATTCTCCCTTCTCGGCGGAAAAACGGAGAAACGCAGAAAGATGTTCCAGAATTCAGCTTTTGATATCGAGATCGCCGTCCCGCCAGACGAGATGTCTCGGGCTCTCCGGCAGGTTTTCTATCTCTTCGGCAATAAAATAGGGCGGGATATCCAGCGCCCTCAGCGCCTCACGCGTGGCAGGCACCCATTTGAATTCCAGCTCATTCCCGTCCATGACCCGATGCACGATATCGGTCGGGTGGAACGGAAAATGCTCCGGCAGCTCCATCAGGTAATAGATCCCGAATTCGTGCCAGTCGCGCTCCTCATAGTGGAAGAAGTTCTCGACCGACCACAACAGCCGCCCGACCGTCACCTCGACGCCGAGCTCCTCGATCATCTCCCGCTTCAGCGTCTCTTCCGACGTCTCGCCGATCTCCGCTCGACCGCCGGGAAAGGTCCAGAACGGCTCATGCACGGCGCGATGCACCAACACATAGCCGTCTCGAAATCCAAGCCCCGCGATACGCATCTGGAACGCGTTCTTCGACTTGGTCTTGATGCGTATGCGCGCACGGCCCACGGGTTACCCCAGTTCGATCAGATTGATTTCCGGCGGCGCTCCGAAGCGCACCGGCAGGCCGGAGCAGCCCAAGCCACCGGAAACGATCAGATTTCGATCGTTTTCCTTGATATGACCGTAGACGTAGCGTGAGCCGTAACGGGACGGCACAACGGGTGCATATCCGAAAATTCGCACCTGGCCGCCATGCGTGTGACCGGACAGCGTAAGCGAGATACGATCCGGCAAGCTCGGAAAAATATCAGGCTCATGCGCCATGAGAATGATCGGCGCATCATCGGTGATCTGCTTCAGGGTAACGGTCAGGTCGTCCCTGCCTTGTGCCCTACGTCCCAACCTTCGGCTCGGCAGGATCGCGATCTGGTCTTCCAATCCCGCAAGCCAGAATGGGTGCCCATCCTTTTCCAATCGGATTGCCCGGTTGCTGTAGAGAGGAATGCCGGCTCGCTCCAACGCGACACGCGCAAACGGAACGGCGGAAATACCGTTTTGCACGTCCGGATCCTGCCACCAGTCATGATTGCCGAGCACAGCATGAACCCCGAGCGGCGCTTTCAAGACGGTCAGAGCTTCGGCCCACGCGTCAGGCGCTACCCGATCTGTAATAAGCCGCATGCCCGTAACAAAATCGCCAAGCAAACAAATGATATCCGGCTCGAGCTCGTTTGCAATCCGACAGATCGATGCGATGCGATCCGCCGGCATCCAGGGCTCGCAAGCGTGGAAATCCGTGAGCACAGCCACACGAAGCTTCAATCCCGGCGTCCATCCGCGAGGCGTCAAAGCATAGCGCGTGGTCACCAGACGCACCAACGGCTCCGCCACGGCATAACCACCGAGCGCCAACAGCGCCGCGAAGCCTCCGCCCAGCGTCTTCAGCAACCCGCGACGGGATATCACTCAATCATCCTCGAGACTCATTCTGAACTGCGCCGCCTCGAGATCCTTGGGCGGCTGCATTCCAAGGTGTTTCCATGCATTTCCGGTCAAAACGCGGCCACGCGGGGTGCGCTGAATGAAGCCCTGCTGGATCATGTAGGGCTCGATAATGTCCTCGATCGCATCGCGCGGTTCCGAGAGGCCGGCGGCGATCGTTTCGATGCCGACCGGGCCGCCGCCGAAGTTCACCGCAATCATGTTGAGGTAGCGTTTGTCGAGCTGGTCCAGGCCCATATTGTCGACGAGCAGCCGGGTCAGCGCCTCGTCGGCGATCTCCTTGGTAACGGCTGGCGCCTTCGCGACTTCCGCAAAGTCGCGCACGCGCCGCAAAAGACGTCCGGCAATGCGCGGCGTGCCGCGTGCCCGCCGGGCGATCTCGCGAGCACCATCGTCCGTCATGCCCAGCCCCATCAGCCGCGCGCCGCGGCGCACGATCAATTCGAGTTCCTCTACCGTATAAAACGACAACCGGACGGGAATGCCGAACCGATCGCGCAGCGGTGTGGTCAGCAGGCCGAGGCGGGTCGTCGCCGCGACCAGCGTGAACTTCGACAGATCGATCTTCACCGACCGAGCCGCCGGACCTTCGCCGATGATCAGGTCGAGCTGAAAATCCTCCATCGCGGGATAGAGAATTTCTTCGACCGCAGGATTGAGGCGATGGATTTCATCGATGAAAAGGACGTCGCGTTCTTCGAGATTCGTCAGCAACGCCGCAAGGTCACCGGCCTTCGCGATGACCGGGCCGGATGTCGAACGGAAGTTGACGCCGAGCTCCTTCGCCATGATCTGCGCCAGCGTCGTCTTGCCGAGGCCCGGCGGACCGACGAACAGCACGTGGTCCAGCGCCTCGCCGCGCCCCTTGGCCGCCTCGATGAAAATCTTCAGATTGGCGCGTGCTTCCGCCTGGCCGGTGAATTCGTCGAGCGACTGGGGTCGCAGCGTCGTATCCAGATCTTCGCCCCGCTTGTCAGCGGAAATCAGGCGGGCGGGTTCGGTCATAAGGTTATTTCCGTTCGAAACTCATAGTCAGTCATACACGACGTGCCGGGAATTCACAGTCGCGATCGGTTTACCGCGCGAGCTCCTTCAGCCCAAGTCGGATCAGCTTGGCGCTATCGCCTCCCTCACCGCCATTCTTCAATGCGGCGGCAACCGCGTTGGCGGCCTGATCGCGGGAATAGCCGAGATTGGTCAGCGCCGAAACGGCATCTGCCACCGGCGCGGAGGCCACGCCCTCGCCGATCTCCTGCTTCAGGCCGATATTGGCGGCCGCCTCGCCGGCAAAGGCCGGGGCCTTGTTCTTCAACTCCGTGACGAGACGCATCGCAACCTTGGGGCCGACGCCGGGCGCACGGGAAATCGACGTCTTGTCCTGCAGCGCGATCGCGTTTGCGAGTTCCGACGGCGTCAGCGTCGAAAGCACCGCAAGCGCCACCTTGGCGCCGACGCCCTGAACGCTCTGCAGAAGATTGAACCATTCACGTTCGAGCGCGCTCAGGAAGCCGAAAAGCTTGAACTGGTCCTCGCGCACATAGGTCTCGATATAGAGGACGATCGCCTCACCCGCCGAGCCCATTTTCGAAAGTGCCCGGGCCGAACAAAACACTTCGTAACAGACGCCATGCACGTCAACGAGAACATGGTCGTCGCCGATCTCGTCAATGGTGCCTTTGAGCTTGCCGATCATGAAGTCTATCCGCCAATGTTACAGGGGGTGGGTTTCGGGTGAGATGAGATCGAGTGCCGGAAAATAGGCCCGGTAGCGCGCCGCATCCCTTGTCAGCAGGCGATGGGAGCGAACTGTCGCATGCGCTCCAATCAGGAAATCCGGAAGGGTGCGGTCTCGCTGCCCACCCGCTCGACGATAAGCGAAATGCGCCTTTCCGGCTTGATAAGCGGCCTCGTAGGAAAGAGCCTCCCGCTTCATGCCAAGCCAGCCAAAGGCCAGGGTGATTTCCTGTTCGGTCAGCGGCGATGCTGAAAGCTCCGACCAGATGATCGGGTTGAGGACCAAATCTCCCTCGCCATGGCACCGCTCGAGCACAGCCAGCGACCATGTCCTGAACGACGTCGCGGGGCCGAGGATATCAATGAGAACATTCGTATCAACGACGGTCGAGGTCATCACGCGGCCCTCGCAACCAATCCATATATTCGTCGGTGGTCATGCCCATCGTGTCGAATGTGCCCTCGACGCTCTTTGCCCATTCCTTGAAGTCCTTGAAATCGTCCGGTCGATCGGATTTCACCAGCATCACGCCGTCGTCGGACATGACAAAATCCACCTCGGACCCAGGCCCGATATTCAATCGGTCGCGGATTTCCTTCGGGATCGTAACCTGGCCTTTTTCGGTGACGCGCATGGTAATACCTCTGAGGTATTACTTACCGGCACAACCAGAACAAGTCAAGAACAAATCAGCCGGCGAGCGCCTGACGCATGCGATGGCCGCCGCGGTTATGGGCGTGGCAGATGGCGATGGCGAGCGCATCGGCCGCGTCATTGCCTTTGAACTCCGCCTTCGGCATCAGGATCTTCAGCATCATATGGATCTGCTGCTTTTCCCCATGCCCGACGCCGATCACCGACTTCTTGACGGCATTCGGCGCGTATTCCGCAACCGGCAATCCGGCACGTGCCGGAACCAGCATCACGACGCCCCTTGCCTGCCCGAGCTTCAGGGTCGCAACGGCATCCTTGTTGACGAAGGTCTGTTCTACCGCCGCCTCATGGGGCTGGTAGGCATGCACGACCTCGGCCAGCCCGTCATGCAGCTGGCAAAGGCGCGAGGCCAGATCCAGGTCGCCATCAGAGGTTACGGTCCCCGAGGCAACGAAACGCAGGCTGTTGCCGAGCGTATCGATGACACCCCATCCAGTGCGGCGAAGGCCCGGGTCGATGCCGATGATGCGAATCGTCTCTGTCATGCGTGCACTCTATCCTTTGACGGGTATCAGTGCCACGAGAATGTGAACAAACCGAAAACGCGCGAAAGGCGTGCCTTTATCTTCGGTTAACCATGATCGCAGGCTTTCCGCCTCCTTGCCCCCTCGTGGCGCAACGTCGTGCCGCCTTGTGCGTTGGGATTTCGCGGCTGGAGCGCGATGCGAGGAGGCAGTCATGTCGAACACCCATCATTCCCTGTCCCTTAAGGCGATCGGGTACATTCTGGTGCAGAACGGGCTCTTCGCCGCGTTGTTGTTTTACGTAGCGCGAGACGCCACGCCGCTGGAAACCGCGGTCATCATCGGCGCTCTGGTTCTCTCGGCGATCGCTACAATAGCGCTTGCGAGCCGCACGCTCGGCGCATTGAAATCCCTGAGCGGCGAGCTTAGCGCTATCGCCGAAGGCAACGGCTCCATCGCCCCCGAATATCTCCGGCGCAGGGACGAGATCGGCACCATCGCCCGTGAATTCGAGCGCCTTTCAAGTGAAAATCTCACCCGCCTGGTCGACGACGATGAGGAACGCGATCGCCGCCATCGGGAAGAGGCCGAACGCGAGGAGCGCCACGCCCGCGAACTTGAGGCCGCCACCAACCGGACCAAGGCCCTGAAGGACGTCGTGGAGGCGATGGACCACGCGATCCGCCGACTGGCGGCCGGAGATCTGGGTAGCCGGCTCGATACCCCCTTCCCGAACGAGTTCGAAGGGCTGCGCGCCGATTTCAATCACGCGACGATCGCCGTTCAGGAAACGCTGGAACGGATCGAGGATAGCGCGCGGCGGCTGCGCTCCACGTGCGCCGACGTGAAGGAAGACTCCTCCTCTGCCATGCAAAAGGGCTTGAGCCAGACCACGGCGATGGCGAGGGCGGCCGAGGATATCTGCTCGCTCGCCGAGACGCTTCGATTGCGCCGGATGCAATCCGAACATACCGCCAATATTGCCTATAACGCCCGCATCGACCTGCGCCGACCGAAGGATGCGACGCATGCCGCGGCCAAAGCCATGTCCTCGGCACAGGAAGCGTCGCGAAAGGTCGAGCCGATTGCCGAAGTCATCCGGGAGCTCGCTTTCGAGGCCAACATGCTGGCGATGAATATCGGCATTTCGGCAGCACACGAGGATGCGCAACAGGCGAATAGCCCAACCGGCGTTCTCGCCACGGACATTCGCTCGCTCGCCGAACGCGCCGCCGAGGCTGCACGGGAGTTGTCCGTCTTTTCCCGCCAATGCTCGGACGCGTTAGAGCACGCCAGTCAGTCGGTCGCCAAGGCGGAGGCGGAAATCGACGCCATGGTGATCTATTCGGACGCCTTGAAAGGCCATCTGGACACGATCGTCACAAGCTCGTCGACCGAGATCGACAAGATAGCGTCCATCAGACTCTCTATTCTGGCCCTTGCGAAAAACGGTCGGGATCAAGGTATTACTTTGGAAGCCTTAGCCACCCGCACGGATCGCATGATGCGCGAGGTCGGAGCGATCGATCACCATGCCGGCCGATTCACGCCCGTCACGGTGCTTACCCAGGGCGGGGTGACAATCCCCGAATCCATGAAGCCGCCGAAACGCGGCTCGCATCTGCGTCTGGTCAAGTCTTGACACTGGATGCCAGGCCCTTCGACAAGGACCGCGCCGACCGGTTTTTCGATATCCGGCAGGGGTCGTATTTTTGGACACGACTGCCTAAATAGGTGAGGCACTCCATCACCTATTTCTTCAGGACATGCCGATGATCCCTTTTTCCATCCTCGATCTTTCGCCCGTCGGCGAAGGTTATTCGGTGCGCGATGCGCTAGACCAGTCCCGCCGCCTGGCAATCAAGGCGGAAGAACAGGGCTACAAGCGCCTCTGGCTTGCCGAACACCACGGCATGCCCGGTATTGCGAGCGCCGCTACCTCCATCGTCATCGGCCATGTCGGCGCCGCCACCAAGACGATCCGCGTCGGCTCCGGCGGCATCATGCTGCCCAATCATTCGCCGCTCGTCATCGCAGAACAGTTCGGCACGCTGGAAGCGCTGCTTCCCGGCCGCGTCGACCTGGGCCTTGGCCGCGCGCCCGGCACGGACATGCGCACGGCGAGCGCGCTTCGCCGCAATCTCGAAGCCGGCGCCGAGAGCTTCCCGCACGATATCCTCGAACTTCAGCGTCTTCTGGGCACGCCCGAACCGAACCAGGGCCTGCTCGCGGTGCCCGGCATGGAAGCGAACGTGCCGATCTGGCTGCTCGGATCGAGCGTCTATAGTGCCCATCTCGCCGCAGCTCTCGGCCTCCCCTACGCCTTCGCCTCGCATTTTGCGCCCGATATGCTGATGGAGGCGGTCTCCATCTACCGCGACCGTTTCCAGTCCTCGCTGGAACTGGAAAAGCCTTACATGATGGTCGGCGTCATGGGCGTCGCAGCCGATACGGACGAGGAGGCGCAAAAGCTCTTCACCTCGTCGCAGCAGCAGTTCGTCAATCTGCGCAAGAACGTGCGCACACGCTTCCCGAAGCCGATCGACAACATGGAAGGTTTCTGGACGCCGATGGAAAAGATGAATGTCGAGCACACGCTGCGCTATGCCGCGGTGGGCTCCGTATCCACCATCGAGGCGCAGCTGAAGGAATTCCTGGGCGAAACCGGCGCCGACGAACTGATCGTTTCCATGCCGATCCATGACGTCGAAAAGAGGCTGCGCTCGGTGGAACTGTTCGCCACGCTGCCGATGATGGACAAGGTCAAAGCCGCAGCCTGACGAGGGCGATGGCACGATCCCAAACAAAAACGGCACCGCAATCGCGGTGCCGTTTTTGTTTGATCCAGCAGAAAAATCAGGCCGAAAGCTTGGCCATGACTTCTTCGGAAACCTCGAAGTTCGAATAAACGTTCTGCACGTCGTCATCGTCTTCCAGCGTGTCGATCAGCCTCAGGATCGACTGGGCCTTTTCTTCGTCCACTTCGATCGTGTTCTGCGGCTTCCAGATCGACTTGACGCTCTCGGCTTCGCCGAGCACTGCCTCGAGCGCCTTGGAAACCTCGCCCATCGCTTCGAAACCGCAGAGGATCACGTGTCCGTCTTCGTCGCTGACAACGTCGTCGGCACCGGCTTCGATTGCCGCTTCCATGACCTTGTCCGCATCGCCGACGCCCGGCTTGTAGGTGATCTCACCCAACCGGTCGAAGGAGAACGATACCGAACCGGTTTCGCCGAGCGCGCCGCCGGCCTTGGCGAAGGTCGAGCGAACGACGGAGGCGGTGCGGTTGCGATTGTCGGTCAACGCTTCGACGATGACCGCCGTGCCGCCGGGGCCGTAGCCCTCGTAACGGATGTATTCGTAGTTTTCACCATCGGCGCCCGACGCCTTCTTGATGGCGCGGTCGATATTGTCCTTCGGCATGGACTGCGCCTTGGCATTTTGAACCGCCAGACGCAATGCCGCGTTCATGTTCGGGTCGGGCAGACCGGTCTTTGCCGCAACGGTGATTTCGCGGGCGAGCTTGGAGAACATCTTCGAACGAATGCCGTCCTGCTTGCCCTTGCGGTGCATGATGTTTTTGAACTGTGAATGGCCAGCCATGGCACCCCTGTAACGCTTTAGCTTGTTTGGGAATGCCGCCTTATAATTTCGAAGGCGCGGCCATTCAAGGTTTTTCGTCTTCACGCGATTACGCGCATTCTACCGCTTCTATGCCCGCGGAACAAAGAAATGCCGATCTCCGTTTGGTCTTCGAAAGCAAAGAGAACAAAGGAGACGTTACATGGCAAGCCTCACCGAAGCCCGCGAAGCACCCGAACGCCAGCTCTGGGACGAGATCAACGGCATCCACGCCGGCATGCTGGGGATCGAAGGATCACATAAACATTTCCAGCCTATGGCACCGAATACCGACCCGAAAACCAGCACGATCTGGTTCTTCACCAAGACGGATACCGATCTGGTGCGGGCGGTTGGCCCGGGCGCAATGGCGCATTTCTGCGTCATCGGCAAACACCATGATTATCACGCCTGCCTTGCCGGTCAGCTGGAAGTCCGCAAGGATCCCGCCAAGATCGACGAATACTGGAGCGCGGTGACCGCCGCCTGGTACGAACAGGGCAAGGACGATCCCCTGCTGACCCTCCTGGCACTCCGTATCGAGGATGCCGAGATCTGGGCCTCCACAGATAGCTCGCTCAAATTCGGCTGGGAAATCGCCAAGGCGAACTGGAAGGACGAGAAGATGCCGGATGTCGGCGTCAAGCAGCACCTCGCCTTCCCGCAGTTCCATTGATCGACCAGAAAACGGACCGATAACAAAGACTGGCTGCCGCAGGGGCTTCTGCTACATGCCCTGCGGCACCAGGATCGTCGGTTTCTTCGGCAGCGACCGCATGGAAACCCGGATCGTCTTCTCCTTGGCATAGGCAATGTCGAACTTGGCATTGAACATGGAGAGGAAATTGTCGAGCGGCGGCCCCCAGCGATGCATCGGCAGGATGATCGACGACCGAAGCCGCTGAACCACGCGGCTCATGCTGTCCGCACCCATCGTCAGCCCTCCATCCACCGGCACCATGAGAATGTCGAGCCGGCCGATTTCCGTATATTGCGCCTCGTTCAGCTCAAAATGCAGGTGGCCGAGATGGCCGATGCAGAGGCCGGCGACTTCGAAGATGAAGATGGAATTACCGTTCTGCTCGATGCCGCCGCCCCAGTCACGGATGTCCGACACGACATTGCGGATATAGACGTCGCCCACCATCAGCTGATGTTTCGCTTTTTCGCCGGGCACATCGCTCCATCCATGCAGCACATGCTGGATGCCGGGCTCGGGATTGAGCGTGTAATGGGTGGAATGCGCCTTGTTCATCGTCGCCACATCCGGCAACCGCGAGGGGCGGTAGGCGCCGCTGTAATCGGTGGCGATACCTATGCCTTCGGGCGTTTCGATGAAATAGGTGGAATGCCCCACGAAGGTGATCTTTACCTCTTCTTTCTCGGAAAGAGTGAGGCTCTTCTTGGCCTGCGCGAACTGAACCCCTGCCGGATTGAAACTGGCATAGGTGACGCCGGGGAGTTTCTGGGCAATCGCCTGGCATTGGCTGATCGGCATTTCCGCCTGTTGGGCACCGGCAGAAAACGCGGAAAGAAACAGGGCCGAAGCGCCGCCCAGAAATCCGAATGCCAGAGCCCGCAGCATCATGCCACCATCCTCAACAACCGCACGTATTCCCTGACGAAAAGATGCGGCAAGGGCCAACACCGGTCCAGCGCGAAGTTTGGCAGGCACCCTCACAATTCTGTCATTGGTTGGACTGATAGAATTGATTATTGAAAAGAATGTGGGGCCTCGCGAACGCATTGGGAGCGCCCGCCGCGAGACTTGAGAGGAGAATTTCATGAAGAACGATATTCAGATCAAAACCGCCGATGGCACTGCCGAGGCCGCCGTCATCAAGCCCGCAAGCGGCGCGACGACCAAGGGCGTCATCCTATACATGGACGCCTTCGGCCCGCGCGAAGCGCTCTACTGGATGGGACAGCGCATCGCCGATGCCGGTTATGTCGTCCTCGTTCCCGACCTCTACTACCGCTCCGGCGCCTACGGTCCCTTCGACGCCAAGACCGCCTTCAGCGAGGAAGATTCCAAGACCCAGATCCGCGCCATGATGGGCGCGACCACCCAGGAACTGACAGCCAGGGATGGCAAAGCTTTCATCGCCGCGCTCGATGCCGAAGGTGCAAACGGCCCGATCGGCGCCGTCGGTTACTGTATGGGTGGCGCCCGCGCACTGACCGCCGCGGCCACCTATCCCGACCGCATCGCCGCTGCAGCCAGCTTCCACGGCGGCAACCTGGCAAGCGACGCGGAAAACAGCCCGCACCGGCTTGCCGACAAGATCAAGGCCCGCGTCTATGTCGGCGTTTCCGGCATCGACAACAGCTTCCCGCCGGAACAATCCGCCCGTTTCGCCGAAGCATTCCGCGTGGCCGGCGTCGATCACGCCATGGAAAACTACGTCGGCATGGCGCATGGCTGGACCGTTCCCGACCACGGCGTCTACGACGAGGCAGGCTCGGAGCGCCATTTCAAGCGCCTGCTGACGCTGTTCGAGGAAACCCTCTAAGCCTGTTCCAACACATGCGAGCGGTGGACCGTCGCTCGCAGTAACCGGGATTGAGCCAATGTCCGACACCCTCGAACGCCAGGCCGCCTTGCAGGCCGAGGCAAATTCGATCGTCGAAAAGCTGGATCTGCAGAGACTGCTTGGCACTGCCGGAAACCCGGTACGTGTCGGCAGTTCGGCACTCGGTGTCATGGTCCGCCGCGACATCGACATCACCACTTTATGCGCAAGGCTCGATGCCGCAACCCGCAGAAAGATTGCCGAGATCGCAGCGGAACTCATGCTCGACCAGCGCATCGGCGCCGTGCGTTACCGCAACGATACCGGCTTCTGGAATGTCGAACCGCACGCCTATCCCGATGGGCTCTATCTTGCCGTTACCTATCGTTCGGAGCAGGACGAGGACTGGAACCTCGATCTCTGGTTCGTCGATGAGCCGGAACGCCAGCCGGATATCGCACACCTGAAAACGCTGCTGCCGCGGCTGACCGATGCCATCCGCGAAACGATCGTCACCATCAAGGCGGAGCTTGCAGCGAATGCCCCGGCAGGCGGGCGACCGGTATCGAGCGCGCTGGTTTATGAAGCCGTGGTCGATGGCAATGTGACGACCGCCGCAGGCTTCGCGACGTGGCTGGCCGATCGCTCCTGATCACTCCAGAGCGCCAGTAGCGGCGGCATCTCCGCGAAGGGTACGTGACGAGCTCGTCGCCAGGATTTGCTTTCCGACCTCCCAACGCCTCCAGCAATTTCGGGTGAAGGCCATCTCCCCGTTGGGCGGCGGCGGTGTGCAATGCCAAAATAGCGAGCATGGCTGAACTCCGGTTTGTCTTGAGACCGGAATATTAAGGGCCTAAAGCGCTCCCTCGCCCACCCGTTTCATGCCAATTGAGCAGGAATGGCCGCGTCCGGAGATTTCTGCTATCCGGTGAGCATGGCGAAAAAGCACAAATACGACGTCGTCTCGTGGTATCAGCAGCCGGAGCCGGAAATCTGCCCGCTCTGCAATCGCCTGATCCCGCAGGATCAACGCGACGAACACCATCTCGTGCCGAAAAGCCGCGGCGGGCGGGAGACGCAATTCCTCCACCGGATCTGCCATCGGCAGATCCATGCGCTGTTCTCGGAAGCGGAGCTGGAGAAATCCTACGCGACAATCGAGGCGCTGCTCGATCATCCGGAAATGCAGAAATTCGTCGCCTGGGTCGCCAAGAAGCCTGACGGCTTTTACGACGGCACCAAACGCAGCAACCGGCGCAGATGATTACCGCCAGAAGCTCGGTATCGTTTCCGCAAGCCGCGGCCCAATCCTGAGCGGCTCGATCTTTTCCGCAAGGCCCGTCGAATCCGAAATCTCCAGCCCGAGGCCGCAGATGGTTGCAGGACCGGTCGCCGCCTCGAAACGGCCCTTCGGCATCTTCGAGATGAAACGGTTGAGCGGTTCTTCCTTGTCCATGCCGAGCGAGCTGTCGTAGTCGCCGCACATACCGGCGTCCGACATATACCCCGTGCCGCCGTTCAGAATCTGGTAGTCAGCGGTCGGCACATGCGTGTGGGTGCCGACCACGAGCGTTGCGCGCCCATCGACGAAATGGCCGAAGCACTGCTTCTCGCTCGTCGCTTCCGCATGGAAATCGAAGATGATCGCATCCGCCTGTTCCTTCAGCGGCGCGGCATCGAGGATCGCTTCGGCGCTCTTGAAGGGGTCGTCGAGTTCGGGATGCATAAACACCCGGCCCATGATGTTGGCGACCATCACGCGGGCGCCGTTGCGGGCATAGAACAGGCCGGAGCCCTTGCCGGGCGTACCGGCCGGATAGTTCGCAGGGCGCAGGAACTGATCGTGCCGGCCGGCGAAGGTGACGGCTTCCTTCTGGTCCCAGACGTGGTTGCCGGTGGTCACCACGTCGGCGCCAGCATTGATCGTCTCGAGAAAGATGTCTTCCGTGATGCCGAAACCGCCTGCGGCGTTCTCGCCGTTGACGATGACGAAATCGAGCTTCAGGTCGGAGACGAGGCCGGGGAGCTTTTCCCAAACCGCTGTACGGCCGGTCTTGCCCACCATGTCACCGAGAAACAAAAGGCGCATGTCTGTCCAATCTATCGGTCCGCTCTTATCCGAAGGGCCGGTAGCCGCTCTCGGTCAGGACCGCGTTCAGTCTGATATCGTGAGGTTCAGCGGGAACTGATGCCACTTCCTGGCAGTCGAACGCAATGCCGATCAGCTGCGGATTCAGGCCTTTTTCAAGCAAACGGTGAATCGCGCGGTCGTAATAGCCGCCGCCATAACCGATCCGGTGGCCGGCGGCATCGAAAGCAGAGAGCGGCACCAGCATCACTTGCGGATCGAGTTCGGCCGCATCCGGCCCCGGCCCGAACGTGCCGAAAGTGCCTGCCACCAGCTCGGCGCCCCGCACCAGTTCACGGAAAACGATCGTCTGCTTGTCGAGAATGACCGGCACGCAGAGCCGCGCACTGCGGTCGCGCAGATAGGCCATCAGCGGCCGGGCATCGACTTCGGAACGGATCGGCAAGAAGCCGGAGACGATCGCTCCGGCTTCGAACGTGATGGCGTCCGCCCCGTGGGAGGCGATCGCCAGGCTTTTCTCGATACGCTCGACCGGCGGGATTGCGTCGCGGGCGGCAAGCCGCCCGGCGCGCAGTTCCGCCTTCAACGGCGCACTGAGAGCAGCGGTGCTCATCAGCCCTTGTCCGCCGCGCGGGTAACGAGCAGCTTGTCGATGCGGCGGCCGTCAAGGTCGATCACCTCGAAGGTCCAGCCCTGCGTCGTGAACTTCTCGCCGAGTTCCGGCAGATGTTTCAGCTCGTCGAGCACGAAGCCGGCAACGGTCTCGTAGCCCGGATCGTCGCCGATCGGCAGGCCCATCTGGTCGGCGAACTCGTCGACGGGCATCCAGCCGGCAATGAGGAACGAACCGTCGTCGCGCGCCACGATCGCCGGCTCCTCGATTTCATCCTCCTGGAAGACGCCGGTAATGGCCTCCAGAATGTCACCGGAGGTGATGATGCCTTCGAAATGGCCGTATTCGTCATACACGAGAACCATATGCGCCGGCGCCTTACGCAGCGCCTGGATGACGTCGAGCGCGCCGGTGAGGTCGGAGACCACCGGTGCGTCACGCATCAGCGTGTTGATCTCGAAATGCTTGTCGCCGGCGATGAAATCGTAGGCATCCTTGACGAACAGCACCCCGACGATCTCGTCGGACGAACCCTTGCGAACCGGCAGGCGCGAGCGGGTCGTGGCCCGCAATTGCGTGCGAAGCTCTTCCAGATTGTCTTCGGTATCGATCACCTCAACGTCGCGACGTGGGGTCATCAAGCCGCGCGCGGTGCGGTCGGCAAGGCGCATGACGCCGGAGATCATCTCGGATTCGCCGGTCTCGATCACACCGGCGCTCTGCGCTTCGGCAAGAACCGTGCGGATTTCCTCGTCGGTTACACGATCGCTCGATTCACCGCGCTGGCCGAGAAGGCCGAGCACGATACGACCGGAAATATCGAGGAACCAGACGACCGGAGCACCGACCATCGCAACCAGACGCATGGCGGGGGCAACGCGGGCGGCAACCATTTCCGGCGCACGCAATGCGATCTGCTTCGGCACGAGTTCGCCGATGATAAGCGAAAGATAGGTGATGATGACGACGACGGTACCGACGCCGAGCCAGTCGGCGAGATTGTCCGCCATGCCCTGGGCTTCGAGCCAGGTGGTCAGGCGCGTGCCGAGCGTGGCGCCCGAGAAAGCGCCGGAGAGAACGCCGACGAGCGTAATGCCGATCTGAACTGAAGAAAGGAAGCGGCCGGGATCTTCCGCGAGTTTAATGGCTGTTGCCGCTCCCCGGTTGCCCTGTTCGGCCATGACCTTGAGGCGAACGGGACGAGAGGAGACGACGGCGAGTTCCGACATTGCCAGAACACCGTTGAGGACGGTGAGTGCAATGACGATGAGAATTTCGGTTAACAAAAGGAGCTCTTAAGCTGGGACAATATCCTGCGCGCCAAACGAAACATACCGCTCCCGGAATTCTGTTGAGGGAGCGGAATATGCCTTCAGGCGATAGCGGTTGGAACGCCCCGCCGGCAAAGTTTCACGCACAGTTCGGAAAACCGGCAATCGGTTCTCGGAACTATGCACCTTCCCTTGCTCAATTGAAATCATAGGGTCCTAGCCGGACCAATGCAATGGCCGGAACATGATCCGATGCACGATGTGTAGCTGAAAAAGCACGGAAATTCAGTGAAGAGTGACCGTCAGCTCGGCTCTCGTGCCGGAAATATTGGGTACGTAGTGGATCGAAGAGCCCAGCGTCGCCGCCATGGACTTGACGATACGGCTACCCAGTCCGGTGCCTTTCGGCACGTCTCCCTCACGCCAACCGATACCATCGTCCTCGACGGCGAGCAGCGCGCTGCCCTCGCCTGTCCGCTTCAGTACGACGCGGACCTCGCCCTCCGCGCCGGCCGGATAGGCGTATTTCAGCGCGTTGGTCAGAAGTTCGGTGACGATCATGCCGATCGAAACGGCGCGGTCCGACGTCAGCGACACCGGCTCCGCTTCGAGGCGGATCGAGGTTCCCTGTTGGTCATTGACGCTGCTCTGCACTTCGCGCACCAGCGTGCCGAGATACTTGTCCATTTCCACATGCCGCACGTCGTCGGATGTGTAGAGACTGCGATGCATGCCAGCGATCGCGGAAATGCGCGCCTGCGTCTCCGCCAGCGCTTCCTTCACCGCGTCATTCTTGCTGCTCGAGACCTGAAGACGGATCAATGCCGCCACAAGCGCCAGGCTGTTGGCGACGCGATGGTTGACTTCGGTGAGAAGAACCTCGGCGCGCTCCTTGCCGAGACGGATTTCCTGATCGGCCTTTTCCTTTGCGCGACGCAGTTCCGCATTG
The DNA here is from genome assembly GCA_965227625.1 of Neorhizobium sp. GTDB lineage: Bacteria > Pseudomonadota > Alphaproteobacteria > Rhizobiales > Rhizobiaceae > Neorhizobium. Next base: position 54,962 of record CBDDGK010000057.1, read on the forward strand.
GCCAGGCCTTGCGAGATCGCGCTTTCCATCAGCGGCCAGAACTCTTCGCCCACCGTCTTGATGACATAATCCGACGCACCGCTTTTCAGCGCATCGATCGCAATCGTCGCGTCGCTGGAGCCGGTCACATAGATGACCGGAATATCCGAGCCCTGTTCCTTCAGCGTGTGAAGGATATCAAGCCCGGTACCGGTGCGCAGATAGTGGTCGAGGACCACGACATGAATGCCGCCCTTCTCGATCGCCATCATGGCCGACGGCGCGTCGATGGCATGGATGACCTGATACCCGGACCGGCCGAACTGGCGTTCGGCAAGCCTTGCAAGGGCGAGGTCGTCATCGACATAGAGGATGGTATGCGGCATCGCGTCTCGTTATTGTCCGGGGATCTGCATCACGGCAAAAAACAGCCCGAGCTGTCGGATGGCATGCGCAAAGCTGTCGTAATCGACGGGTTTGGTGATGTAAACGTTGGCTCCGAGATCGTAGCAACGCTGAATTTCGCGCTCGTCATCCGTCGTCGTGAGGATCACGACAGGCAGACGCTTCGAGTGAGGGTTGGACTTCACCTTCTCCAGGATGTCAATACCCGACATGTCCGGCAGGTTGAGGTCCAACAAAATGAGAAGATAGCGATCCGCATTGGCGGCGCCGATGCGGTCCTTGCCGAGAATGTAATCGAGCGCATCGTTGCCATTGGTAAACGGCACGATCTCGTTGTTGACGCCGGCGCGGCGCACGTTCTTTTCGATCAGGCGTGCATGGCCCTCATCGTCTTCGACCATGACGATGGTGACTTCCTTGCCGGCTGCTTTCATGACCCGCTACTCCTGACATACTGGGACAAATCCGTGGGCAGGCGAATGACGAATGTCGCCCCGCCGCCCAATGTGGACGTCACCGTAATCTCACCACCTAAATTTCTAACTAATGAACGAACATGCGCGAGGCCAATGCCCTCGCCCGGCTGGTTCTGAACCCCCGAGCGGCGGAAAAGCTCGAAAACTCGCTCATGATCTTCCGGCGCGATACCGCGCCCGTTATCGGCAACTTCGATCTTGATCGCCCCACGGCCGATCGGCTGCGCCTTGACCGACAGCAACAACGGCCTGTCGGGATGCTTGTACTTGACGGCATTGTCGAAGAGATTGCCGAAAATCTGCTCCATGGAAAATCTGTCGGTAATAAGGCCGCGCGCCGCCGCAACCGAAATATCCACCTCGCCGCCGGCATCGCTGACCTGATGGTAGACGCTGGCTGCCGTTGCTTCCAGAAGCTCCTGCAGGTTGACGCGCTCGGGCTTGAGTTCGCGTCGACCGTCGCGGGAAATCTTCAATATCGCGTTGATCAACCCGTCCATCTTCTTGGTCGACGAGCGGATGAAACCGATCGCCTCCGGCAGATCCTCCTCGACACCGAGGCGAGCCTCGCGCACCTCGCTTTCGCTCAATGCCTCGCCATCGGCCATGACGTAGGTACGGATCGACTTCAGCGTCGCATCAAGCTCGCTGGTAAAGCCCATGATGTTGACGAGCGGCGCGCGCAGATCGTGCGACACGATATAGGCATAACGCTGGATTTCCCGGTTTGCCTGGATGAGATCTTCGGTGCGTTCGTTGACGCGCTCTTCGAGACCGGAATTCAGCTCCTCCACCTCGCGGCGGGCATGCTGCAATTCGCGTACATGCTGGGCAACGATGGTGATCGCGCCCCCCAGAACCAGAATAATCACGATGCCGCCGCCGATCGTGAACCATTGCAGCGAGTTTGCGGACTCGTTCAACTCCTGAATACCGGCGCCGATCTTGCCATCCATGTCGCGGATGACCTTGCCGAGGATCGCCGTGATGCCCTCCATGACCTGGCGGCCATAGGAGCCCTTCACGATTGCAACCGCCCCGGGGAAATCGCCGTTCCGTCCAAGGCCGACGGTGCCTTCCATCTCCTGCGTCTTCTCGATCAGCAGCCGATCGAGATCGGCCATCGGGATATCGACCGAACCCTGCGCTGCAACCATCGCCTTGAAACGGTCACGCGCCTTCGGAAGGTTCGCCATCGCGTTGGTAAACGGCGTCAGGAATTCCTGATCCTGCGTCAGCAGGTAACCGCGCTGGCCCGATTCCGCCGCCCTGAGATAAAGCACCAGATCGGCTGCCGAACTGCGCACGTCACGCAGCTTCACCACATCCTGAAAATAGGATTTCGTATTCGATGCGAGAAAGAAGGACGACAGCACGATCCCGACGAGGATAGCGCTGCCGATGACCAGCATCAGCAGCGAGGATCGAGCAAAGGACGCATTGGAAAAGGGCATGAATACCGGCCGGCCAGTGAAGAAGGCATGTGAACAGGACGGCAAGAAGGTGGTCGCGGCATGCGCTTTGTCAAGCATGCCCTGATAAATAGTCGGAAGAAGGACTTAAGTCCGGTCGGAGGCGGATCGGTTCAAGCCGAATTGCGCGTCTCGATTTCGCCGATCTTGCGTGGTCCGGCAACAATCGTCTGGTTTCGGCCGGCGGCTTTCGCCTGTAGCAGTGCTGCATCAGCGCGCGTAACGAGGGTCGAGACCGTGCCTTCGGCGGGAGACCCGGCAACGCCGATCGACACGGAGACGAGGCCGAGAATGCGACCGCCATGCGACAACGGCGTGGTCGCGATCCTCTCGCGTAGCCGTTCGGCAATATCGAAGGCGCTGCCTTCGTCCGCATCCGGCAGGAGAATAGTGAATTCCTCGCCCCCGAACCTGTAGCAGGTGCCCGCCACGCCGACCGTATCGAGCATCATCTGCGCGACATACTGCATCACCATGTCGCCGGCGTCGTGACCGAACTCGTCGTTGAAGCGCTTGAACCGGTCGATATCGATCATCAGGCAGGCAAGTGGCAAATCCGACCGGTCCTTGCCGTATCGCACCAACACCTCGTCGAGGCTGCGGCGATTATACAGGCCGGTCAGCGCATCGCGCACCGCCAGATTGGTCAGCCGGTCGCGTAGCTGAAGATTGGCCACTGCAAGGCCGATGTTTTCGGCGATCAGCTCCAGGTAAAGCCGCGCGCTTTCCGGCGCCATCTCATGCTCCGGTCGCTCCTCGAAATACAGAAGACCGATCGTATCTCCCTGCGCCGTAAGCGGCACGCAAAGGCCTGCGGTCTCGCTCTCGCCGAGATGCTGGCAAGGGATATCGCCATGGCCGTGGTTGCTCAGATGGGGCCGTCCGCGGCGCAGGCCCCAGCAGGCGCTGGTCGGAAAGGCGTCCGCGGAATGCTGCGGCTCCAGCCATGTGCCGACCTTCACCAGCACCGTGCGGCTTTCATTCAGTACATAGAGATGGCCGGCGAGATCCGGAAAGATCTGCGGCGCGAAACGCGAAACGACGTCCGCCAGTTCAGCCTGCGCCTGGCAGGCCTGCAGCCGGTGCATCATCTGCAGGATCAGGTCCTTGGTGCGCTGGTCGGCCTGACGCTCGGCATCCAGCCGGTCGCGCTCCAATCCGTTCTCGCGGAAAATATGAATTGCCTGGTTCATCTCGCCGATCTCGTCGCGGCGGCGGTCGAGCGGCACTTCCACCGCATAATCCTGCCGGGCGAGACGGGTGACGATACTGGTCATGCGCGTCAGCGGCATCGAGACGCGTCGCTTGAGCACGAAATAGAGGACGGCGATGAACAATGCACCGGTGATGCCCAGCATGGTCTTGGCGGCAAGGCCCCAGCCATCGCTGCGCTCCTTGGCAAGAGCCACGGCGGTTTCGGTGCGCGCCTTCACGAGCTCGCGAAAACGGGTGACCTTTTCCAGGACCAGCGATTGGTACCGCTCATGCTCGACGCCGAACAGGGTTTGCTGCGCGCTGGCCTTGTCGCCATTTTGATAAGCCGCGATCGCGGCGGCTTCGAACTCATCGAGCTTGTCGGCGTCCTGTCCGACCTCCGTCAGAGCCGCCAGTTCGGCATCGGAGGCGCCCAGTTCGCGAATGCCCTTTATCGCGCCTTCCAGCCGAGTCTCGTTGATCTCATCCTGCCGGAAGTCGTCGAGATGCCGCTCTTCGCCGCGGATGACATAAAGCCGCGCCGCATCGGTGCGCTCTTCGGCGCCGATCGCAAGTTCGTTGGAGAGATCATCGAGCGCGCGGTGCTCTTCGACGGCGAGGCGCTCCTGGCTTGCGCTATGTGCGGAGAGGATAAAAGCACCGCCCGACAGCACGGTCAGCACGACCGTGACACCATAAGCCCAGTTGGTGATCTCGTTGATACGCATGCCCAAAACATAGGCGAACGCGTTGAAAAGAGAATTAAGGGAATATCCGTAAAGCCCAGGCGAGCGGTATTAAATCACCACCATGGTAAATAAATTAGAATTTTCGAAAATATGGACACTTTGAGCCCGAACCAGCGGCCGAATAAAAATGAAGCGATCCACGGCAATCGTGACCTGTCCACAGAGCGAATTGTCATTCGACTGCAATACCGGCTGGATCGTCTTGCCCTGGATCGCTTTGGAAGAGCACCGAAAAGTGCATGCTGAAAGGCGTTTCGACTACGGCGCTCGTTTAGCGACCGGTGACGCCTTGCACGGGACGGCGCCTGTCGGCGACCGCTTGTTCAAGCCGAACGCGCTGCCCATCCGCCCAGGAATTCGCAAAATCAGCATAATCGAATTTGCGTTCGCTGATGGAGCCGTCCTCGGTGATCCTCACGACGGTTTTTCCGCCAATTGAGATTGTTCTGACCTCATTTTTCATGATTTCCTCCCGCGTCTTTGCCCCGGAGAACGGCATAACCTGTCCCATTTCGAAACAGGAGTCGGCAATTCGGTCTAGTCCTCGTTCAGCGCCGGGAAAAGGCCGAACGGCATCGACAAGACCGGCAGATTACCGCTCAAGAGCGCATTCATCTGAATGAAAGGGAAGAAGAGCGATCCACGGCAACCGATGGATGTTTACGATCCTGGGTGCCTACAAACGTAGGTGGGCGCCGTATGTCCAAGCCCACGGGCCTGGTCAGGGACAGCTCCCTTTGGATCGAGTATGGCCCCAGGGATTGTGGTTCCTGTCGTGAGGCGCAGACCGCGACTGCGAATATATGAATGAAACCCGTCCGGCGCCAGTGGCATCCACGGCTATTTTTTAGCCTCAGCGACCGCCGGTCAGTTTACCTGCGCCGAAGTACGGCCGTTGAGCTTGGCGGTCAGGCCTTCGATGCGGGTGGCAAGCTCGCTCAGCGCCGAAACGAAGACCTGTTCGTTGCGCTCCTGGGTTTGCAACGATCCCTCGCGATTGGATTTCAGCGCAGCCACTTCCGCCTCCAGCGCCGACATCCGCCGCGTCACCTCGGAAAGCTCGTCCATGATCATGATGCCGGCCATGACGGTGATCCGCAGATCGCCGATCTCGCCGAACTGGCTCTTGAGATGGCCGACATAACGGTCGAAACGGCCGGCAAGCTCGGTCAGGTGAGGCTCCTGCCCCTCCTCGCAGGCCATGCGATAGGCCTTTCCGTCGATCATCACCGTAACCTGGGCCATGCTCTTTCCTCTGTCTCCCTTCCCCGCCCTTCGCCGTCAGCGATCGAGCACGGCGCGGATCGTTTCCATCGCCGTGACCAGGCGTCGCGAGACTTCGCGGTTGACCTCTTCCAGACGATTGGCGCGGAATTGCGACTGATCGAGTTCCTGCGCAAGGCGCGCCCGGTCCGCATGCACGCGGCGAACTTCGCCCTCGACATCCTGGGCATCGCGCTGCCGTTCGATACGCGCATCGACAGCGCTCTCAAGGCCGCCAATGGCTGCCCTAAGCTGCGTTATAGCCATGTCGATCGTCTTTTCAGCCGGCATCGGACGCCTTCCTGTCGATACGCGAGGGAGCGCGAATCGCAGCGGTTCCCTCTTCCAACAAGCGCCGAAGACTATTCACGGCCTCCGGACCGGTCAATCAATCAACCGGTTTTCCGGCACTGCAAGCTGTGGATCGTCGACTATATTTGGTCGCCGTCCGACCCTTGCCCCGAAATTCGGCAGACTGCACGAAACTTTCTTTCTGAACCGATTCAACACCTCCCGCTTTTGTTGACTTGCTCGTTGCACCTGCTAAGGATCAGCCGCTTTCAGGCGGTCCCGGAGCCAGAGCGATGGCTTTCGACGGGATCGTGTCCGACACCCGTAAAAAGCGGATTTGCCATGACCTCTCGCGAAACACATAACCGGATGGCGAATGCGATCCGATTCCTTGCCATGGATGCTGTTGAGAAGGCCAATTCCGGCCATCCTGGCCTGCCGATGGGCGCTGCCGATATCGCGACCGTGCTCTTCAGCCGCTATCTCAAGTTCGATCCGAAGAACCCGCTCTGGGCCGACCGCGACCGCTTCGTGCTCTCCGCCGGCCACGGCTCGATGCTTCTTTACGCGCTCCTCTACCTCACCGGTTACGAGGACATGACGATCGAAGACATCAAGCAGTTCCGCCAGCTCGGCTCCAAGACCGCCGGCCACCCGGAATACGGTCATGCTTCGGGCATCGAGACCACCACCGGCCCGCTCGGCCAGGGCATCGCCAATGCCGTCGGCATGGCGATCGCAGAGCGCAAGCTCGAAGAAGAATTCGGCTCCGACCTGCAGAGCCACTTCACCTATGCTCTGTGCGGCGACGGCTGCCTGATGGAAGGCATCAGCCAGGAAGCCATCGCGCTTGCCGGCCACCTGAAGCTGAACAAGCTCGTGCTCTTCTGGGATAACAACTCGATCACCATCGACGGCGCCGTTTCACTGTCGGACTCGACCGACCAGGTCATGCGCTTCAAGGCCGCACACTGGAACACGATCGAGGTTGACGGCCACGACACCGACCAGATTTCGGCCGCCATCGAAGCTGCCCAGAAGTCCGACCGCCCGACCTTCATCGCCTGCAAGACGATCATCGGCTTCGGCGCCCCGAACAAGCAGGGCACCCACAAGGTTCACGGCTCGCCGCTCGGCGCAGAAGAAATCGCCGCTGCCCGCAAGTCGCTGAACTGGGAAGCGGACGCTTTCGTGGTTCCGTCCGACGTGCTGGATGCTTGGCGCGCCGCCGGCACCCGCTCCGTCGATGCCCGCAAGGCCTGGGAAGGCCGTCTCGCCGGCTCCGACAAAAAGGCTGAATTCATCCGCCGTTTCGCCGGTGATCTGCCGGAAGGGTTCGACGCCGCTATCGACAGCTTCAAGAAGAAGATTGCCGAGAACAACCCGACGGTTGCCACCCGTAAGGCTTCGGAAGACGCACTCGAAGTCATCAACGGCATCGTTATCGAGACCATCGGCGGCTCGGCCGACCTGACGCCGTCGAACAACACCAAGACCAGCCAGATGAAGTCGATCACCCCGACCGACTTCTCCGGCCGTTACATGCACTGGGGTATCCGCGAGCACGCCATGGCCGCTGCCATGAACGGCATCTCGCTGCATGGCGGTCTTATCCCCTACGCCGGCGGCTTCCTGATCTTCTCGGATTATTGCCGTCCGTCCGTGCGCCTCGCAGCCCTGATGGGCATCCGCCTCGTTCACGTCTGGACGCATGACTCGATCGGCGTCGGCGAAGACGGCCCGACCCACCAGCCGGTGGAACAGATCGCGGCACTGCGCGCCATCCCGAACCTGCTGATCTTCCGCCCGGCCGACGAGACCGAGACGGCCGAGTGCTGGCAGCTCGCGCTGCATGAAAAGCACCGCCCGTCGGGCCTGGCGCTGACCCGCCAGAACCTGACCCCGGCGCGCAAGACCTATGAAGCGAAGAACCTTTGCGCCCAGGGTGCCTACGAGCTCTCCGGCTCGGCCGACGCCAAGGTCACGGTCTTCGCTTCCGGCTCGGAAGTCGAGCTGGCGCTGAAGGCAGCCGAAACGCTGAACGGCAAGGGCATTTCGACCCGCGTCGTTTCCGTTCCCTGCGTCGAGCTCTTCTTCGACCAGCCGGAAAGCTATCAGGACGCCGTCATCGGCAATTCGCCGGTCAAGATCGCCGTTGAAGCCGCCGTCCGTGAGGGCTGGGATCACTTCATCGGCCCGAAGGGCACCTTTATCGGCATGAAGTCTTTCGGTGCCTCCGGCCCGGCCAAGGACCTCTTCAAGCACTTCGGCATCACCGCGGAAGCGGTCGTCGAGGCTGCCGAAAAGGCCCTCGCCTGAGACTTTTCAAAGGGGCGCGCCGGATCCAACCATCCGGGTGCGCCCCGACAGGACTGAACGTAGATTTTTCGGGAGAATGACATGACTGTAAAAGTTGCCATCAACGGTTTTGGCCGCATCGGCCGCAACGTTCTGCGCGCGATCGTCGAATCCGGCCGCACCGACATCGAAGTCGTTGCCATCAATGACCTCGGCCCGGTTGAAACCAACGCCCACCTGCTGCGCTACGACTCGATCCACGGCAAGTTCCCGGCCGACGTGAAGGTCGAAGGCGACACGATCACCGTTGGCGGCGGCAAGCCGATCAAGGTCACCGCGATCAAGGACCCGGCAACCCTTCCCCACAAGGAAATGGGCGTCGACATCGCGATGGAATGCACCGGCATTTTCACCTCGCGTGACAAGGCTGCCCTACACCTCGCCGCCGGCGCCAAGCGCGTCATCGTTTCGGCTCCGGCTGATGGCGCTGACCTGACCGTCGTCTTCGGCGTGAATCACGACCAGCTGACCAAGGACCACCTGGTCATCTCCAACGCCTCCTGCACCACGAACTGCCTGGTTCCGGTGGTCAAGATTCTGGACGACGTCGTCGGTATCGACCACGGCTTCATGACCACGATCCACTCCTATACCGGTGACCAGCCGACGCTCGACACGATGCACAAGGACCTCTACCGCGCCCGTGCAGCCGCCCTGTCGATGATCCCGACCTCCACTGGCGCTGCCAAGGCCGTTGGTCTCGTTCTGCCGCACCTCAAGGGCAAGCTGGACGGCACCTCGATCCGCGTTCCGACCCCGAACGTCTCCGTCGTCGACTTCAAGTTCGTCGCCAAGAAGGCAACTTCGGTCGCCGAAATCAACGAAGCCATCAAGTCTGCCGCCAACGGCAAACTGAAGGGCATCCTCGGCTACACCGACGAGCCGCTGGTCTCCCGCGACTTCAACCACGACAGCCACTCCTCGATCTTCGCCACCGACCAGACCAAGGTCATGGAAGGCAACTTCGTGCGCGTGCTTTCCTGGTACGACAACGAATGGGGCTTCTCCAACCGCATGTCGGACACGGCTGTGGCGTTTGCCAAGACGATCTAAGGATCGCAGAAGCTGCCCTCGGGCGGCATCGACAGAATATGGACCTCCTCCCGCAAGGGAGGAGGTTTTGTTTTGTGGTGATGTAGGCTGAAACGAGCGCGAATACGCTATTATGGCGCGTTTCCGACAGCAGGAAGAGACTGGCGCAATCGCATCCATGTCTTTAGCGCGAAAGGCGTGCGACCCCACCGAATAGAATGATCGCCGCCCCGCCCAATGCCGCGGTGACAGTAAGGGACGGGCTGATGCCTATCACGGACATTGCCAGCGCAAGCGCAAACGGCGCGAGAGCGGATAATATCAGGCGCGCCGCCATCATCTTCCCCTGCAACTGCCCATAACCCTTGCTTCCGAAGAGATATAACGGCAGTGACCCGGTCACTATGCTGAGGAGACCGTTGCCCATGCCGAAGACGACTGCGAAAAGCATGGCGCCCGGAATGGACGGTGCCGATAAGATGAGGATCAGCACGCCACCAGGGATCAGGACCGCGGCAATCAATGCCAGATGGATCGCGTTGACGTTCTTGCCGAACACCATGTTGATCAATCGGCTAGCGACTTGTGCGGGACCGAACAACGTGCCGACAATCGCTGCAGTAGCTCCAAGCCCCAGTCCGGGTAGCAGTGGGACCATGTGGACCAGCACCGCAGAACTCACCAGCGACATCAGGGAAAATCCTGAGACCATCAGAAGGAAGCCGACCTTGCGGCGCTCGGCTTGCAACGCCCCTTCGACTGGCGTCGAACCCTTGATATCCATGCCTCCACGTAAGGATATCCCGTTTGCGAGCCAGGCATGGATCGGCAGACAGATCACCAGGTTGAGGCCGGCGAACACGAGATACACCTGTTGCCAGGACATGACGGTGTGCAGCGCGGTCGTGATCGGCCAGAAAATCGTCGAGGCGAAGCCGGCGATCAGCGTCAGATAGGTGATGCTGCGCGAGGCGACCTCCGGCCTCAGCTGCACGAGAAGAGCGAATGCCGCACCGTATTGAACGAGATTGGCAGAAACCTCCAGAGCAATGAGAGCCGCGGCATAAGACGTTCGCTCAGGAGCATAGGCACAAGCCACCAGAGCAGCCGAGGCCACAAGCGAGCCTCCCGTCATCACCCTTGCCGCGCCCAAACGATCAAACAACTTACCGAGCCATGGCGCGGTCAGCCCGCCGATCAGGAGCGCCACGGACAGTGCCCCGAAGATCCATTCCGGCGGAATAGCGAAATGCGCCGCCATGTCCGGCGCAAGGATGCTGAAACTGTAATAGAGAGTGCCGTAGCCGATGTTCTGGGTTATCCCCAGCAGCAGCACTGCCGAGACAGGCACCCGATCAGACAAGGCGTTTGCCGTCGGCGTCGATGACCAGCTCACCATCCTCCTTGGCGAAGGCGCCCTGATGGGTATCCGGCAGAATGTCGAGCACGACTTCCGAGGGACGGGCAAGGCGCGTGCCGAGCGGCGTCACCACGAATGGCCTGTTGATGAGGATGGGATGAGCAACCATGAAATCCAAAAGCTCGTCATCCGTCAGAGATACATCCGCCAGACCCAGCTCGCCATAGGGTGTTCCCTTTTCACGGATCGCCTCTCTCAGCGTCAATCCCGCGTCCGCGATCAGCTTGACCAGTTGCTCTCTGCTCGGCGGATTTTGGAGATATTCGATGACGGTCGGCTCGATGCCGGTGTTGCGGATCATCGCCAGCGTGTTGCGAGAAGTACCGCAGTCGGGGTTGTGATAAATAATGGCGTCCATGGTCATGATGCTGTTTCCGATGAAAGAATGGAAGCTGGGCGGGTCTGGCGGAAAAGCCAGTTCATCACTGCAAACGAGATGGTCGCTCCAATGCATTCGGCCGCGATAAAACCCGGCAGATCGGCGGGACGGATGCCGGCAAACGTGTCCGAGAGGGACCGCGCGATAGCGACGGCGGGATTGGCGAAGGACGTCGAGGCCGTAAACCAGTAGGCTGCAGCTATATAAAGCCCGACAAGCCAAGGCACTGCATCCGGCCTCGATCGCAATCCGCCCAGGATCGTGAAGATGAGACCGCCGGTTGCTATGATTTCAGCCAGCCATTGCCCACCACCGGTCCGGACCGTTGTCGATAGCTGGAGCACCGGTAGTTCGAACATCATATGGGCCGTGAACGTGCCGATAGCGCCTCCGACAGTCTGTGCCAGCGCATAGGCCATCGCGCTCGAGGCCGAGATTTCGCGGCGCAGAGCGAAGACGAGAGAGACCACCGGATTGAAGTGAGCGCCCGAGATAGGCCCCAGAACGCTAATGATGACAACCAGAATCGCGCCGGTCGCCAGGGTGTTGCCAAGCAATGCCAAGGCCGTATCATTCGTCAGGCGGCTGGCCATGATGCCCGAACCGACCACGGTCGCGACGAGTATGGCGGTACCCAGCGCCTCGGCAGCGATACGGCGAGAAAATGGATAACTTGTCACTGAACCTTGTCCTTGGCAGGCACACAACAAGGAGCCGTGGCGACAGGAGCACAGACCTCCGGATGCCCGGAACAGCAATCCTCCATGAGGAAGCGAACCAAGCCGCTCAGAGCATCGTAGTTCGCAGTGTAGATGATCGAACGGGCTTCCCGCTGCTGGCCGATCAGCCCGGCGCGATCCAGCTCCTTCAGATGGAACGAGACGTTGGACGGTGAGACTTCCAGCCGCTCGGCTATCGAGCCGGCGGACATGCCGTCCGGACCGGCGACCACCAGCATCCTGACGATCTGCAATCGTGTTTCCTGAGATAGGGCGCCGAAGGATGCGAGGGCTTGACGTTCTTTCATATTTCAATAATCCTTGAAATGTTGAAACGAGGAATAACGCAGATGAACGCAATCGACAAGACCCCGTCAGCGGAAATCAACCTCGGGCTCCTGCTCGGCACGGCCGCGGGTGCCCCGAACTTGCCGTTGGTCTTCTCTTACGATGGTCGTCCGGTGAAACCGGGATACCACGTCACCGAAGTCAAGGCCGGGCAGTTCTCGGCGCTGGATTGCGGCGCGAACCCGGAGGCATGGTCCGAGATATTCGTGCAGCTTTGGGATATCGAGGAAGGCGACCGGACACATATGCCGGCGGGCAAGTTCGCTGCGATCGTCCGCAAAGTCTCCGAGCATGTGAAGCTTGACGCCTCGGCTCGGCTCACCTTCGAAGTCAGCGATGGCGTGCAGCCAATGCAGCTCTATTGCGCGACGTCCCCGATCATTCGCGAGAACGCGGTCCATATTTCGCTTGAGCCGCGGCCGTCGAGTTGCAAACCGCGCGATCGGTGGCTCGCAGAACAAGCCGTTGCCACACCATCCGCCTGTTGCGCACCCGCAGCCGGAAAATGCTGCGCTTAGGCCACGACGTATCCGCTCCTAGTCGCGAAACGGCGCCTCCAAGATCGCCGTTCGGGCCTGCAAGCTGAGTTGCGGACGATGGCGGAGGTGAAAGCCACGGAGCGCCTGTTGGAAGACAGGCATTCCCAAACATCCCCTGGCCGCTAGGTCGGGTTCGAGTTGAGCCGCGCAAATAGCGCAAATGCCCTGCAGCACGGCAAGGCAATCACATGCAGGCCAGAAAGTCTCGAAAACCACCGAAAGCCGCGAGAATGCGGCGCCATATTTTCAAACCACTTGAGGCTCTGCATTCGCTTGACCTCTCCAACCTTTGAAAAACCAACCCACACCTCACCAGAACTCCATCTTTTTTCTTCCCCGCCCTTCTCTTGCCGGAATTGCTCTTCCCTATTCAAATGGTTGCATCGAATCGCCCGATGTCCTGTCGGGTTTTCAGCCTTGTCTTGCTTGACCGCGTTGCGGCGTGGCACAGTTCCTTTTTCGGGGCTGCGGACGGGGAAGGCATATCGGGTGAGGTGCGCGAGGAAGGGGATTTAGTCAGTGGAGGCGTTTTATCTTGTCCTGCTGGTCGGCACGGTACTTGTGCTGATCGCTGCCCTGTCGAGCCTTCTCGCCTTCCGTTTCGGCGCCCCCCTCCTCTTGATCTTCCTGTCGATCGGCCTGCTTGCCGGTGTCGATGGACTCGGTATCGTTTTCGAGAATTATTCCTTCACCTTCATGCTGGGCTCGCTGGCGCTCGCGATCGTGCTGTTCGATTCCGGCTTCATGACGCCGGTCCATTCCTTCCGCATCGCCGCCATCCCCTCGATCACGCTCGCCTCCGTCGGCGTGCTGCTGACCGCCGGCATTTTCGCGCTCGCCGCCTCGCTTTTCCTCAAATTTTCGCTGCTGGAAGGTCTGCTGCTCGGCTCCATCGTCGCCTCGACGGATGCGGCCGCCGTTTTCTTCCTGCTGCGCATCGGCGGCATCAACATCCGCGACAAGGTGCGTTCGACACTGGAAGTGGAATCGGGAACCAACGACCCGATGGCGATCTTCCTCACCATCGCGCTCGCCGAACTGATCGGCACCGGCCAGGGCTTTTCCGGCCTCGATGTGCATTTCTTCCTGCTGTTCTTCGAGGAAATGGGTCTCGGCGTGCTCTGCGGCCTCGGCGGCGGTTTCATGATCGTCTGGGTGCTGAACCGGTTCACCTCCGACCGTGGCCTCGCGCCGATCTTCGTCCTGACGCTGGCGCTGCTCGTCTTCGCCTTTACCGGCGTGATCGGCGGCAGCGGCTTCCTGGCGGTCTATGTCGCCGGCATGGTCTCCGGCAATCGCAAGATGTTCGCCAAGCAACAGATCGTCCGTTTCAACGAGGGGCTGACCTGGCTGGCGCAGATCATTATGTTCCTGGTTCTCGGCCTGCTCGCCACACCGTCGCAATTCCCGGCCATCCTCCTGCCGGCGATCGGGCTTGCCCTCTTCCTCATTTTCATCGCCCGCCCCGTCGCGGTGTGGCTGAGCCTGCTGCCCTTTGATTTCACCCAGCAGGAAACCGGTTTCGTGGCCTGGGTCGGCCTGCGCGGCGCGGTCTCCATCCTACTCGCCATCATGCCGATCCTGAGCGGAGTGGAAAACGGCTCGGTCTACTTCAACACGACCTTCATCATCGTGCTCGTCTCGCTTCTCCTCCAGGGCTGGACCATCAAGCCGGTCGCCGACTGGCTCGGCCTCATCATCCCGCCACGCATGGGCGCCGTCGACAAGGTGGAACTAGATCTCCCCGGTACCGCACACCACGAGTTGATCTCCTACCGCGTCATGAAGGATAGTCCGATCCTCGCGGGCGAGCGCATCCCCCGCTGGGCCATGCCTTCGCTGGTCATCCGCGATGGGCGCAGCATGCGTTATCAATATGCCGGGCGGCTGAAAGAGAATGACCAGATCTACCTGTTCATCTCGCCAGCCTATTCGAAGCTGCTGGACCGCATTTTCGCAAGCCAGGTGCCGGTGGACCAGGATGACGAGGAGTTTTTCGGCGCCTTCGCCATCTCCCCGGCCCGCCCGGCAAAGGAACTCGACGCGGCCTACGGCCCCAACCTGCTTTCAGCCAACGAACAGAACATGACGATCGGCGATCTCATCGCCTCGCGCCTCGGCGGCCATGCGGAATATGCCGACCGCATCCGCTTCGGTTCGATCATCCTGATCGTGCGCGAACTGGATGATCAAGGTCATATCCGCTCGATCGGCATCTCGCTGGAGCCGGTGGAACCCACCACCAATCTGCCGATCTTCATCAACATGCGCGACATCGCCCACCGTATCCGCGATCTCATCCGCAAGTATCGCGGCAAACCGGTTCCGGATCGGGGCGCGACACCGCCGCCTGCCGCATAGGGCAGAGAATTTGGCCGGCCCTGTCCTATCCGCTTGCGTCACGGGGCTGGCATAGTATGGTCCGCGCGAAATTTTCCGAAAGAGGATGGATCAGGATATGCCGGCCTTCAAAACACTCGACGATCTCACCGACATTGCAGGCAAGCGCGTGCTCGTCCGCGTCGATCTCAACGTGCCCGCTGCAGACGGCAAGGTGACCGACAAGACCCGCATCGAGCGCGTTGCCCCGACCATTCTGGAACTGTCGAAGAAGGGCGCCAAGGTCATCCTGCTCGCCCATTTCGGCCGCCCCAAGGGCGAGCCGGTCGCAGACATGTCGCTGTCGCTGATCGTCGCCGCCGTCAACGAAGTGCTCGGCACCAAGATCCTCTTCGCCTCGGATTGCATCGGCCCGGAAGCCGAGCAGGCAATTGCCGGCATGAAGAACGGCGAAATCCTGCTTCTGGAAAACACCCGCTTCCACAAGGGTGAGGAAAAGAACGACGCAGCCTTTACCGAGGCGCTGGCCAAGAACGGCGATATCTTCGTCAACGACGCCTTCTCCGCAGCCCACCGCGCCCATTCCTCCACGGAAGGCCTGGCGCATCACCTGCCCGCCTATGCCGGCCGCACCATGCAGGAAGAGCTGGAAGCGCTGGAAAAGGGCCTCGGCAACCCGGCCCGCCCGGTCGTCGCCATCGTCGGCGGCGCCAAGGTTTCCTCAAAGATCGATCTCCTGCAGAACCTCGTGAAAAAGGTCGATGCGCTGGTCATCGGCGGCGGCATGGCAAACACCTTCATCGCGGCCAAGGGCGTCAATGTCGGCAAATCGCTCTGCGAGCATGATCTCGCCGAAACCGCCAAGGCGATCATGGCGGAAGCCGAAGCCGCCGGTTGCACGATTGTGCTGCCGGTCGACGGTGTCATCGCCCGCGAATTCAAGGCCGGCGCCGCCAACGAAGTCGTCGCGATCGACGCAATCCCGGCCGATGCCATGGTTCTCGACGTCGGCCCGAAATCGATCGAAGCCGTCAACGAATGGATTTCGAAAGCCTCCACGCTTGTCTGGAACGGCCCGCTCGGCGCCTTCGAAATCACCCCGTTCGACGCAGCGACCGTTGCAGCCGCAAAGCATGCCGCGCTTGAGACCAAGGCCGGCAAGCTCACCTCCGTCGCCGGTGGCGGCGACACGGTTGCAGCACTGAACCACGCCGGCGTAGCCGACGAGTTCTCCTACGTCTCGACTGCCGGCGGTGCCTTCCTCGAATGGATGGAAGGCAAGGAACTTCCTGGCGTTTCCGTGCTTTCGAAGACGGCCTGATTTCATCTTGCCGATGCGCTGGCCCATGCCAGCGCATCGACAGCTCAAAGACTATATACTAAGGTAGCCCAAGGTAATACCACCCACTAAAGGCCGACATCATGGCTACGCCGACCTCGATCAAGCTTGACGACGACTTGAAAGAACGAGTGCAGCAGCTGGCGCAGGCGCGCCGCCGCAGCTCTCATTGGGTGATGCGCGAAGCCATTGCCGAATATGTGGAGCGTGAGGAAAAACGCGAGGCCTTCCGCCAGCAGGCGAGAGATGCCTGGGACGAGTATCAGCGCACCGGCTTGCATCTGACAGGCGAAGAAGCCGACGCTTGGCTTGCCAAGCTTGAAGCCGGCGAAGATGTGGACATGCCTCCGTGCCACAGCTGATCTGGACGCCCGCCGCCCTTCAGGACATCCAGCGCCTCTATCGCTTCCTATCTTCAAAAAATCCCGATGCGGCATCCCGAGCCATTCAGGCAATCCGTACGGGCGTTAAGATCCTGGCCCAGCAGCCACATGTCGGTCGACATGCAGAAGGTATGGAGGATGAATTCCGAGAATGGCTCGTCAAATTCGGGGATAGCGGATATATTGTTTTGTACCGGGCAGATGAGCGTAAAGTCGCTCTTTTGGCCATTCGCCATCAGAAAGAGGCAGGGTATTGATATAGGTTACGGCACGGCTCAAACAGTCGTATGCTGGCCCCAAAACAGGCGGAATATAGGGCGGCGCGCTTCGTTATTAACCGCTTTAAAAACTATTTAGATATTTTAAACGATTGAAATTATTTCAATCGTTTCAACGTATAATCGAGGATTTCCCTTTAAAAAAACTTCTGTTATCCGCGAATGATATCTTAGGGAGACGTGAGCGCGTTTCGCGCCAACTTTAGGGAACAGGAGTGAAATATGGTGGACGCGAAGATGTTGAACAAGATGAGTTCTGCGCCGGGATTTATCGCGGCGCTGGACCAGAGCGGAGGTTCAACACCTGGAGCGTTGCGCCTTTATGGTGTGTCCGAGACCGATTATAGCGGCGACGACGAGATGTACCGCCTGATCCATGCCATGCGCGTCCGCATCATGAGCGCCCCCGCCTTTACGGGCGACAAGGTTATCGGCGCCATCCTGTTCGAGCGGACCATGGACGGCGACGTCGAAGGTGAAGCCGTTCCGTCCTACCTCTGGGAAAAGCGCGGCGTCGTGCCCTTCCTCAAGGTCGACAAGGGCCTCAACGCCGAGGAGAACGGCGTTCAGACGATGAAGCCGATGCCCGAGCTGGACGCGCTCCTGATCCGCGGCCGCGAAAAGGGAATTTTCGGCACCAAGATGCGTTCGGTGATCGCCCATGCCGACAAGGCCGGCATCGCAGCCGTCGTTAAGCAGCAGTTCGAAGTGGCTCGCCAGATCATCGGCCAGGGCCTCATGCCGATCATCGAACCGGAAGTTTCCATCAAGAGCCCGACGAAGACTGAGGCCGAAGCCATTCTTCGCGATGAGATTGCCGCGCAGCTCGACAAGCTTCCGGCCGGCGAAACCGTCATGCTCAAGCTGACGATCCCGACGGTCGCCGATCTCTACGCGCCTCTGGTCGCCCACAAGTCGGTCATCCGCGTCGTCGCCCTTTCCGGCGGCTACAGCACGGTCGATGCCTGCGAAAAGCTCAGCCACAACCACGGCATGATCGCGAGCTTCTCGCGCGCGCTGGCGGAAAACCTGCGCGTTTCGATGAGCGGCGCGGAATTCGATGCGAGCCTGGCCAAGACGGTCGATCAGATCTACGCCGCCAGCGTCAACAAGTCCTAAGCATCTCGAAAAGGCCGCGGACACCGCAGCCTTTTCTGAGGAGGAAGAAGGCCGCTCCATCGGAGCGGCCTTTTCGTTTTCTGTCTCCCATTCTTTGAGCCGCGACATCGATCTGAACCGAAAACCTGCTCTCGCGTTCATTCGACGATGGAGATGGCACTATGACGGAATTGGAAGCCAAGGTTCGGCGGCTTTTCGATGAATACGGCCGGGTGAGCAATGACGCATTGAGGGACGAAACGGCGGTGCGCGCCACACTCGTCGCCTCGTTCTTCGCCCCCTATTTCGTCGGCTCGACACCCAAGACAGTGTTCGGCGGCCCGAACGACGTGACTTTTCGCGAAATGATCCCGCAAGGGTTTGCGCGCTATCGGGACTGCGGCGGAAAACGGATGGACATTACCGGCGTCAAGGTTACGCCCCTCAACGATCTCCATGCGCTTGCCGAAATCGGCTGGGACTTCGCCTACGTCAACAAGGCCGGCGAAGGCGGTAATGTGCGTTTCACCAACTTCTACTTCGTTACGATCGCAGACGGCGAACCACGGATTTTTGCCTATATCACCGGCGACGAAGACAAGGCGATGGTCGACCACGGCCTGGTTTGACCGGCGCATCGCGGCACTTTCGTTTTGCTGATGGAGGCGATCAAAAACATTCGCTGGTGGTGACGGCCGCGAAAGACTTAAATCCCCTGGCCCGCAATCATCAGAGTTTTCACATGCCCACAGCCGATTTCGTCACCGTCGATGTCTTCACCTCGGAACGTTTTGCCGGTAATCCGCTCGCCGTAGTGCCGGACGCTCGCGGGTTGACGGGCGACGAAATGCAGAAGATCGCCGCCGAGTTCGGTTATGCGGAAAGCACATTCGTGCTGCCGCCGGAAGATCCGGCCAACAGCGCCCGCGTGCGCATCTTCACGCCGACAGCGGAAATTCCGTTCGCCGGCCACCCCAATGTCGGCACGGCTTTCGTGCTGGGCAACCGACCCGAGCTTTTCGGCAAGCCGGTGGGCAACCGCCTGCGCTTCGAGGAAATTGCCGGCATCGTAGAGATCGAACTGTCCCATGAAGCGAACGCCGTGGTCGGCGCCACCATCCGCGCTCCGCGCCCGCTCGAACTCGGCGATACAGTGGAGCCGGAACTCGTTGCGCGATGTGCCTCGATCTCGCCGGATCAGATCCGCATTACAGGCCATCGCCCCATATTCGCCTCGGTCGGCCTGCCCTTCGTCTTTGCTGAACTGAAAGACCTCGATGCGCTTGCCGAGGCGCGGCCAAACATCTCGGTCTTCCATGAGGCCGCCGGCCGGCATGCCATGGCTGGGATGGACTTTTCTCTCTTCCTTTATGTCCCCGATGCCGTGGCTCCCTCGCATATCCGCGCCCGCATGTTCGCGCCGCTCGACAACGTCATCGAAGATCCGGCCACCGGCAGCGCTTCGGCGGCGCTCGGTGCGTTTCTCGTCACGAGAGGTCCGGAGGACGATGCGACGGCTGCGATCACCATCGAGCAAGGCGTCGAGATGGGCCGCCGCAGCCTGATCGAGCTCGATATGTTGAAGGCAAACGGCAAGGTAACGGACGTCCGGATCACCGGCCGATGCGTCGCCGTCATGCGTGGATCCATCGAGGTCTAGAGCAATTCCGGCGAAAGAGGGAACCGGTTTCGCGTCCGGAATTGTGTAAAACCAAAAAGATAGAGCCGTGTCACGATTCGAAGAAAAGCTGAACGGCTCTAGATATCTCGCTCAAAAGCGTGCAGCGGTTTTGCGCCCACGACATCCGACCAACAAAAACCGAAAGCGCGACGCGTTTTAGAGCGTCGTAAACTCCCGCAGGATCAGCGCCGCGCTCCAGATTGCGAAGGCGACCACGGCAAGCTTCCAGAAGTCCCCTCGACGTCTCAGGCCCGGAAATCCGAGCGGCTTGATGATCTGGATCACCATGGCCAGGATCAGCAGAACCGAGATTGTTTTGGTCATCAGGTTGTTCTTTCCGGAACCGCCACAGGCTGGACATTTTTCACCGCCACCACAGATAGCTGTGAGGGGATCTGCTGCGCTAAGCGCCATGCAGATGGCGCACAAGGACGCTGTAGCAGGTTTATTTTTACATATCGTTCTTTCTCAAAATCCGCTCGATTTTCGGAAAGAACGATATGTCGGGGGGAAGATATGATCCACTTCGCTTTCGTTAACGCTCGGTTCATCGGCATGCAACAATGCTTGCACGGGAACCCCTCCAGACGCGCGCATAAGAGCTGACAGTAGACAGATGAGACGCAACCTCCTCCCGGTCCTCGCCCTGCTTTGCGGCACGCTTTTCCTTTTTCTCGGAAATGGCCTTCAGAGCCTGCTTCTGCCCGTGCGCGGCTCGCAGGAAGGGTATTCCAACGAGGTCCTTGGCTTCCTCGGCACGACCTGGGCATCCGGCTTCGTCATTGGCTGTTTCGTGGCGCCGAATGTGGTGCGCCGTATCGGCCACGTGCGCGCCTTTTCCGGCTTCCTGTCGCTGATCTGCCTGAACGTGCTTCTGACCGGCATCATCGTCAACCAGGAGGCATGGCTGCTTCTGCGCGCCATCACCGGCTTCTGCACCGCCGGCACGTCGATGATCATCGAAAGCTGGCTGAACGAACGCGCCACGCCGGAAAGCCGCGGCACGATCTTTTCCTTCTACATCTCGATCACCCTCTTCGGTGTCGTCGGCGGCCAGCTGATGGTGCCGTTTGCGGATATCAACACGCCAATTCTCTTCATGGTTTGCGGCATCCTGTATTGCATCGCCGCCCTGCCGACGACGCTTTCCAAGGCCGCTTCCCCACAGCCGCTGAAGCGCGCAAGACTCGACATCCCTGCCCTCTTCCGCAACTCGCCAATCTCCTGCATCGGCATCCTGCTGATCGGCGTCGCCAACGGCGCCTACGGCACGCTGGGTGCCGTTTTCGGCACACGTGCCGGGCTCGATCACGGCGCGGTCGCGGCCATGGTGTCGATCACCATCTTCGCAGGCGCCATCATGCAGTTCCCGGCCGGTCGCCTTTCCGATCGTATGGACCGCCGCCACGTGCTGGCCGGCCTGTCCGCCGCCGCCGCCCTCGCCGGCCTTGCAGTGGCGATCATTCAGCCGACGCATGTCTACTGGATCGTCGCACTGGTCGCGATCTACGGCGCCGCGGCCAATGCGCTCTATCCGATCGCAGTTGCCCACGCCAACGACTTCGCCGCCCCGGAAGATTTCGTGAAGGTTTCCGGTGGCCTGCTGCTGCTTTATGGCATCGGCACGATCATCGGCCCCTCGCTCAGTGGTCCGGTCATGACGTGGGCCGGTCCCTACGCACTGTTCATGGTTACCGCGATCGCGCATATTCTGATCAGCGCCTACGCGATCATCCGCAGCCGCATGCGCGCCCCGGTACCGGTCGAAGAACGAGGCTCTTACCAGACGGCTCCGGCGTCCCCATCGCAACTTTCAACGCCCGAGAGCCTTTCGCTCGATCCGCGCGCCAAGGCCAACCCGGAAAGCCAATCCCGCAAGGAGGCTCCATGACATTCCTGGATGACGATCGCCCGAAAAAGCCGACAGCCCACGAGATCGGCTCCGACCTCTCGATGCTGTCCGTCGACGAACTCGATGCCCGAATCACTTTGCTGAAAACGGAAATCGAACGCCTGTCCGCCGAGAAGGACAGCAAGGCCGCCGGACGTCGCGCGGCAGACAGCCTGTTCCGATCCTGATCCGAACCGGCACTCCGGGGCTTGCACGCACCCGCCCTTTGTTCTTGAAACCATGCAACCGGAGGCAGGCGCGGCCTGTAACGGCAAGAATTTCCGGCGCTTCTTTCTTTAATTTAACGAATTATTAATCATTAATAGAGAATATAAAACCGTCCAGGCCTCCTGGACTCAGACAGTTTCACCGTTCGGCGAATGGTCTGATTTCTCCCTGTTTTACCTTGAGAGCCGCCCATCCGCGGCTCTTCTTTTTTAAAGCGCCGGATTTCCCGGTAATTTTCCCTTCACTACACTGTGAGCTCACGCTGCGGCAGCTCTCGCAATCGCCTCGCAGCTAGTGTATTGGCGCCTTGGAAATACGTCTCATTTCAGGAAGTTGACCCGCGTTTACCGCTTCTTGTGGGTATTAACCTTTCTTTAATAAACGCCTTGCGGATTTCCATTATAAGTATCATCTTCAGGCCACAGAGAACGGCCGTGGAACTTTTATCCGCTGGCTTCATTGCCTGAATGTGATTGCGTTAGCAGGATGACCTCGATGTCCGAACAGGGATTGAACACTGTCAGTTTCGCCGGCCGCGCCGCTGCGTCTTCGCAGTTCAAGGCGTTGTACTCGGAAGGCATGGCGCTGGTTGAAGAAACCGCGAGCTACCTCGACGGTACCGGCCGCACCGCTTCCAAGGTTCTGCCGCGCATGGCTTCGGTGCTCTACGCAGCGGAATCGATGCGCCTGACCACCCGCCTGATGCAGATGGCCTCCTGGCTCCTGCTGCAGCGCGCCGTCAACAACGGCGAGATGAGCCGCGAACAGGTCCTTTCCGAGAAGAACAAGGTACGCCTCGACGGTTTCAACGTCGACCGCAACGCGCCGGGCTGGCTCGACCTTCCGGAAGGCTTCCGTGACCTCGTCGAGCGCTCGCTGCGCCTCCAGAACCGCATTGCCCTTCTCGACCGCGAAATCTATCGCCCGGCCGAAGCCGCCGTGCAGCCGGACAACGAAAACAGCGTCCGCGCCCAACAGAACCTGCTCCAGACCGCCTTCGGCGGCTGATCATAAAATCTTCGGAATTTTAGAAAGGCAGGCCTCGCGCCTGCCTTTTTCGTTTAGGCAGTGGAGCGCATTCCAGACCTCAGTCTCGTTTCAGACCTACCGTCTTTTTCGCTTTCGCAAGTTCAAGAAATCTAGCCCGCACAACAGCAAACAAGCCCGGCGATATAAAGCCGTAGCTGAACACACCTTCCTTGCCTGGTATCGCGGAAAGGCCTCCATTCGGCCATTCATCGACATTGTGCTCTGAAACGGCAATCCAGCTCGGCTCATCGTCGAGACCCAGAAATGCTTTCACTTTGGCGGGGATTTCGATGCAGATCGTCTCCCCTGCCGGAGGACTATGGGTGATCGGCAACAGCACCACATAACGTGGACGAGCTGAACTGTCGCTCGCAGCCACAAGACATGCCGGCCGGTCTTTGCCCTGGCTTCGCCCCGATGCTGCGTCATGCGTCCAGACATAGTCAGAGCGAATGACGAGTCCCGGCGTTGGATCAGGGAGCGCCATCTAAAGCGACTACTTCAAAAGATCGTCGAGCTGAGCGTGTTCGGCATCCATCTCCGCGCGCTCTACCGCATCGACGACGATATCCAACACATCCTTCGTCGCATGCGACCGCTGCGCCGCGGCCTTCAGCCAATCATATTGGTCTGCCGACATGAGAACGAATTCGCGCCGACCATGTCGGGTGATTTCAACCGGTTCCCGTTGCGCCTGATGTTGGACTTCGCCAAACCGGCGCTGGAATTCGAGCGAGCTAACTCTTGCCATCAGAACACCTTGCCGCGAGATATTCGAATTATACGTATAATTCAGACAAAGACAACGACCGGCCGCCGGCACTGGAAAGCACAAAACACAAAAAAGCCCGGCTTGCGCCAGGCTTCCTGTCTGATAGGTCCAGAAGCGTATTAGAGGCCGAGGCCGCCGAAACGCTTGTTGAACTTGGAAACGCGGCCACCGCGGTCCAGCATCTGCTGGTTGCCGCCGGTCCAAGCCGGATGCGACTTCGGATCGATTTCCAGGTTCATGGTGGCGCCTTCCGAACCCCAGGTCGAGCGGGTTTCGTATTCGGTGCCGTCGGTCATGACGACCTTGATGATGTGGTAGTCGGGATGGATGCCAGCCTTCATGTCGATGTTCCTGCTCTGCGAGGTCCATTTGTCGCAATTGCGAGCGAGAAACCTCTTTAATAAATGAAGCCGCAGACCGGCCCGGCCACGGCTTCCCAATTGGATGCGGAGCCTATACAGGAAGGGCGCGGCAAGTACAAGTACCCGTACGCTGTGAAAAGCGCCCCAGAAGCATGACGAAATCCGAGGGAAAATTGTCCGACGCCCCCAATACCCAGCCCGCAGAAACGAAGGCAAGAGGCAGGGCGCTGAGACCCCTCGCAAGACTGCTTCCCTATCTTTCCCGCTATCGGCGCATGGTCGGGTTCGCAACCTTCTTCCTCGTGCTGGCCGCAGCCACGACGCTCGCGCTGCCGCTTGCCGTGCGGCGCATGGTCGACCACGGCTTTGCCTCCGCCGACGGCCATTTCATCAACAACTATTTCGGCATGCTCTTTGTGCTCGCGACGCTTCTCGCGGTCGCCAGCGCCATGCGTTATTATTACGTCATCACGATCGGCGAGCGGGTAGTGGCGGATCTGCGCCGTGAGGTTTTCGCGCATATCGCCCGTCTGTCGCCCTCCTTCTATGACGTCAACCAGTCGGGCGAGATCGTCTCTCGGCTGACGGCTGACACGACACAGATCAAGTCCGCCTTCGGCTCCGCCGCTTCGCAGGCATTGCGCAACACTATCCTCTGTCTCGGCGCGATGGGCATGATGATCTACAC
>CBDDGK010000058.1:0-36507 GCA_965227625.1 Neorhizobium sp.
GGCGGCAAAAAGGCGTAGCATGAGCGGCGTGAATGAAATCCGGTCGACTTTCCTCGACTATTTCCGAAACAACGGACACGAGGTCGTTCCTCCAGTCCGCTTGTGCCGCGCAACGACCCGACCCTGATGTTCACCAATGCCGGAATGGTGCAGTTCAAGAACGTTTTCACCGGCCTCGAAAAGCGTCCCTATACGACGGCGACGACCGCGCAGAAATGGCGTGCGTGCCGGCGCAAGCATAACGACCTGGACAATGTCGGTTACACCGCCCGCCATCACACCTTCTTCGAAATGCTCGGCAACTTCTCCTTCGGCGACTATTTCAAGGAACGCGCCATCGAGCTCGCCTGGAACCTGATCACAAGGAATTCGGCATCGATGCCAAGCGCCTTCTGGTGACGGTCTATCACACCGACGACGAGGCTTTCGGCCTCTGGAAGAAGATCGCCGGCCTGACCGACGACCGGATCATCCGTATCCCGACCAGCGACAATTTCTGGGCGATGGGCGATACCGGCCCCTGCGGCCCGTGCTCGGAAATCTTCTTACGACCACGGCGATCACATCTGGGGCGGCCCGCCCGGTTCTCCGAAGAGGATGGAGACCGGTTCATCGAGATCTGGAACCTCGTCTTCATGCAGTACGAGCAGGTCACCAAGCAGGAACGTGTCGATCTGCCGCGTCCTTCGATCGATACCGGCATGGGCCTCGAGCGCGTCGCAGCACTTCTGCAGGGCAAGCACGACAATTACGATATCGACCTGTTCCGCGCGCTGATCTCGGCGTCCGAAGAGGCAACCGGCGTCAAGGCAGAGGGTGAGCACCGCGCCAGCCACCGCGTCATTGCCGACCATCTGCGTTCGTCGGCCTTCCTGATCGCCGATGGCGTCCTGCCGTCGAATGAAGGCCGTGGTTACGTTCTGCGCCGCATCATGCGCCGCGCCATGCGCCATGCGCAGCTTCTCGGTTCCCGCGACCCGCTTCTCTTCAAGCTATTGCCGACGCTCGTCCCAGCAGATGGGCCGCGCCTATCCGGAACTGGTGCGTGCAGAGGCGCTGATCTCCGAAACGCTGAAGCTGGAAGAAAACCGTTTCGCAAGACGCTGGAACGCGGTCTGACGCTGCTGTCGGACGCCACCAACACGCTTCACAAGGGTGACATGCTGGACGGCGAAACCGCCTTCAAACTCTACGACACCTACGGTTTCCCGCTCGACTTGACGCAGGATGCGCTGCGCACCCGCGAAATCGGCGTCGATCTCGCAGGCTTTACCGACGCCATGCAGCGCCAGAAGGCGGAAGCCCGCTCGCACTGGGCCGGTTCCGGCGACAAGGCGACCGAGAACGATCTGGTTCGAACTCAAGGAGAAGTTCGGCGCGACCGAATTCCTGGGCTACGGACACCGAGACGGCCGAAGGCGTCGTGCAGGCGATCATCCGCGACGGCAAGTCCGTCGATAGTGCCGCGGCCGGCGAGGAAGTCCAGCTCGTGCTGAACCAGACGCCGTTCTACGGCGAATCCGGCGGCCAGATGGGCGATACCGGCTTCATTTCGACCGACAATGCCAAGCTCGGTGTGTCCGACACCCAGAAGAAGGGTGAGGGCGTGTTCGTCCATGTGGCAACCGTTGCGGAAGGCACGCTGAAGGTCGGCGATGCGGTTGCCCTGACTGTCGATCACGCTCGCCGTTCGCGCCTGCGTTCCAACCATTCGGCGACACATCTGCTGCACGAGGCGCTGCGCGAGGTGCTCGGCACTCACGTGGCCCAGAAGGGCTCGCTGGTGGCGCCCGAGCGCCTGCGTTTCGACGTCTCGCATCCGAAGCCGATGTCGGCGGAAGAGCTGAGACAGGTCGAGGAGATGGCCAATGTCATCATCCTGCAGAACGCACCCGTCTCGACCCGCCTGATGAGCGTCGACGATGCGATCGCCGAAGGCGCGATGGCGCTGTTCGGCGAGAAATACGGCGATGAAGTCCGCGTCGTGTCGATGGGCAAGTCCGTCGAAGGCCCGAAGGCCGGCAAGGCCTATTCGATCGAACTTTGCGGCGGCACGCATGTGAACGCCACCGGCGATATCGGCTTGGTGCGCATCCTCGGCGAAAGCCGCCGTCGGCGCCGGCGTGCGCCGTGTCGAAGCGGTCACCGGCGAAGCGGCACGTGCCTATCTTGCCGAGCAGGACGAACGCGTGAAGACGCTTGCCACCGCGCTGAAGGTGCAGCCGGGCGAGGTGACTGCCCGCGTCGAGGCGCTGATCGACGAGCGCCGCAAGCTCGAGAAGGAACTCGCCGATGCCAAGCGCCGGCTCGCCATGGGCGGCGGGCAGGGCGGTTCGGCTGACGACTTCCGCGAGATCGGCGGCGTCAAGTTCATGGGCAAGGCGCTCAACGGCATCGACGCCAAGGACCTCAAGGGCCTGGCGGACGAAGGCAAGGCAAGCCTCGGTTCGGGCGTCGTGACGCTGATCGGCGTTTCCGAAGACGGCAAGGCCAGCGCCGTCGTCGCGGTGACGGCCGATCTCGTCGATCGTTTCAGCGCCGTTGATCTGGTACGCATCGCGTCCACCGCTCTCGGCGGCAAGGGCGGCGGCGGAAGGCCGGACATGGCCCAGGCCGGCGGTCCGGATGGTGCCAAGGCGGCCGGAAGCGCTCGAAGCGGTCGCGGTCGCACTCGGCGCCTGAGGAAGACAGGGAGCGGGCGTTGGCCCGCTTCTCTTTTTTGAGGAAGACCAATGGGCGTGAACACAACGATCGAGGACGAACTGGACGATGCCGTCGAAGGTCTCGTGCCGGCCCTTTTCCGCGATGCGGCCGAGTTCGGTTTCCTTCAACAAGCTGCGCAAGCGCCTGCTCCGCCAGGTGCGGCAGGCCTTCGACGATTTCGGCATGCTGAAGGGCCAGAAGCGCTGGCTGGTCGGCCTGTCAGGCGGCAAGGATTCCTATGCGCTGCTCGCCGTGCTGCTCGATCTGCAATGGCGCGGCCTTCTGCCGGTCGAACTGCTTGCCTGCAATCTCGATCAGGGTCAGCCGAATTTTCCCAAGCACATCCTGCCGGAGTTCCTCGCCTCGATCGGCGTCCGCCATCGCATCGAATATCGCGATACCTATTCGATCGTGAAGGAAAAGGTGCCGGAAGGCGCCACCTATTGTTCGCTCTGTTCCAGGCTCCGGCGCGGCAATCTTTACCGCATCGCCCGCGAGGAGGGCTGTGACGCGCTGGTGCTCGGCCACCACCGTGAGGATATTCTCGAAACCTTTTTCATGAACTTTTTCCACGGCGGGCGGCTTGCGGGCATGCCGGCCAAGCTTCTTAACGACGAGGGCGACCTGTTTGTGCTGCGCCCGCTCGCCTATTGCGCCGAGGACGATCTGGCGAAGTTCGCGTCTGCCATGCAGTTCCCGATCATCCCCTGCGATCTCTGCGGCTCGCAGGACGGGTTGCAGCGCAATGCGATGAAGCAGATGCTCGCCGATATCGAGACACGCATGCCGGGCCGCAAGGACACGATGCTCCGGGCGCTTGCGCATGTGAACCCGTCACATCTCCTCGACCCGAAGCTTTTTGATTTCGCCGGCCTGATGGCCGCTACTTCCGACTGAAATCCATAACCTTAGAGATAAAGCCGATGACCCTGCCTCTCGACGTGACGAAGCTCGCCGATATCCTGCGCCATGCCGCCAAAGCCGAAATCCTGCCGCGGTTCCGCCGCCTGGGCAGCAATGACGTGCGCTCCAAGAGCGAGCCGGCCGATCTGGTGACGGAGGCCGACGAGGCGGCCGAACGGCTGATCCGCCGCGAGATCGAGGCGCTGGCGCCGGACGTGCTTTTCATCGGCGAGGAATCGGTCGCCGCCGACCCGTCCCTGCTCGGCAAGCTCGCCGATGCGGATTTCGCGGTCGTCGTCGATCCGGTCGACGGCACGTTCAACTTCGCCTCCGGCATCCCCGCCTTCGGCGTCATGGCATCGGTCATTTGGAAGGGCGAAACCGTCGCCGGCATCATCTACGATCCGATGGGCGACGACTGGGTCATGGCGGAGCGTGGCGCCGGTGCCTTCCTGCGCCGGCCGGATGGCGAAACGATCCGCCTGTCGGTGGCGCAACCGCGCCCGATCGAGGCGATGATCGGCATGGCGTCGCCGGGTTATTTCTTCGGGGCTGAACGCGAGCGCATCCTCGGCAATCTCGCCAAGGTGCGTTTTTTTGCGAACTATCGCTGCGCGGCCCATGAATACCGCACCTTTGCCGGCGGCCACGTGCAGTTCATCCTCTATAACAAGCTGATGCCCTGGGATCACCTGGCCGGCACACTGGTGGCGACGGAAGCGGGCGGTTATGCAGCACGCTTCGACGGTTCGCCCTACCTGCCGCACCATGTCGACGGCGGGCTGCTGCTCGCGACCGACAAGGAAAGCTGGCAGATGCTGCACCGGGAAATCATCGGGAACTGAAACGAAAAAGGCCGGAGCGATCCGGCCTTTTTCTTGTCGGCTGCGTAGTGCCGGATCTCGATCAGATCCGCGGATTATGCGGCTGGAAGAGCCTGCCCTTCTCGCCGATCAGCACGAAGACCAGGCCAATGATCGAGACGGTGAAAAAGCCCGCGACCAGCGGCAGTGCCGTGCCGTTGAACGACTGGCCGATGATAACGCCGATCATCGCGCCGCCGACCGTGCTCATGAAGCCGAGAACGGAGGAGGCGGTGCCTGCCACGTGGCCGAGCGGCTCCATGGCGAGCGTGTTGAAATTCGCGCCGATCCAGCCGAATTGGAACATCGAGAACGCGAAGAAGGCGAGGAACATCAGGAACGGCATGGGCTGCGGCCCGAAGATCTGCACCATCATCCATATGAATGTGATGGTGATGAAACCGAGCAGCGATCCATGCGACAGCCGGCGCATGCCGAAACGCCCGACGAAGCGGGAGTTCAGGAAGGATGCGGCTGACATGAAGATCGCCACCGCCGAGAAGGCGACGGGGAACCAGACGCCGAGCTCGTAGATGCCCACATAGATCTGCTGCGCCGAGTTGATGAAGCCGAACATGGCGCCGAAGATGAAGGTGCTGGCGATCGTGTAGCAGAGCGCGATGCGGTTGGTCAGCACGATGCGGAAGGCGTTGAGGATCGACGAGACCGTGAAGGGACGCACGTCGGCGGGGTCGAGCGTTTCCGGCAGCCGGTAATACATCCACAGCGCGATGCAGAGCGAACCGAACGCGATGAACAGGAAGATCAGGTGCCAGTTGCCGGCAAGCATGATCAGCTGGCCGGTTCCGGGCGCGATGACCGGCACGACCATGAAGACCATCATGATCAGCGACATCACCTCGGCCATGGCCCTGCCGCCGAACACGTCGCGGACGATGGAGATGGTGATGACCCGGGTCGCGGCGGCGCCGGCGCCCTGGATGAAGCGCAGCGCCAGCATTGCCGAAAACGACGGCACGACGACGATGCCGATGGCACAGATGAAATAGACGGCAAGCCCGAAGATCATCGGCTTGCGTCGCCCGAACCGGTCGGAGATCGGCCCGTAGAAAACCTGGGCTGCGCCGAGACCGAAAATATAGGCCGAGACGACATATTGCCGGTGGTTTTCGTTGATGACGCCGAGCGAAGCGCCGATCTCCTGGAGGCCGGGCAGCATGATGTCGATAGCGAGCGAATTGATGGCCATCAGCATCGCCATCATGGCGATAAATTCGGGCCGGCTCATGCCGCGAAGGCGGTCAGGGGCCGTTTGCGAAGGATTGGTCACAGCGATTTCCTAAACAACTGAAAGGCGCCGTGGGAGCGGCGCCTTGAAAATGTCTTTGAAGAAGCCCGGACCGGATATCCGGGAAAGAGATCAGGCCGCGCCGCGGACGGCGACACCCTGTTCCTGCAGGTGAGTCTGCAGTTCACCCGATTGGAACATCTCCCGGACGATATCGCAACCGCCAAGGAACTCGCCCTTGACGTAAAGCTGCGGGATTGTCGGCCAGTTGGAATAATCCTTGATGCCCTGGCGGATTTCGGCGTCGGCGAGAACGTTCACGCCCTTGTAGTCGATCCCGAGGTAATCGAGGATCTGGACGACCTGGCCGGAGAAGCCACACTGCGGGAACTGCGGGGTGCCCTTCATGAAGAGAACCACGTCGGTGGCCTTCACTTCGTTGGCGATTAAATCGTGAACGCTCATGTCCTATCCTTTCACATGCGGTTTCAAGGGCCGCTGCGCTGCGTCATTCCCCTTAGATAGCAATCTGCTTTCGGGAATTCCAGCAGAATAAGTCCTCGAATCGTCTGATGCCGCTTATTCGGCCGGAGCCGAGGTCTGCAGGGCGAGGGCATGCAGCACGCCGCCCATATTGCCCTTCAACGCTTCATAGACCATCTGGTGCTGCTGCACGCGGCTTTTGCCGCGGAACTGCTCTGCCACGACTTCCGCAGCGTAATGATCGCCGTCGCCGGCCAGATCCCGGATGGTGACCTTGGCTCCGGGAAGGCCGGCCTTGATCATGTCTTCGATTTCGCCGGGTCGCATGGCCATGGTGTTTTTCCCTTTTTGCGGCGGACTCAAAACCGCGCTGCCTTTGTTGGAACAGAGTGCCTGAAAGCCGGGCCGGGGTCAAAGCGCGATCGCCGCTTCGCCGGCGGGTTTCCCCGATCGCCACGGGTGGGCGCTCGCCGGATTTGGAAAGGCGGCAGCGACGTTGAATGCCGCATGCCGCCTCCGGAAAGCGCTTGTAATGATAGTCAGTTCATGAAGGCCGGGAACCAGCCTTCATGGGCCTTGGTCAGGTCGGCGACAGCGGTGCTGACGAGATCGTCGACAACCACGCGATCGCCGGAAACGGAGCCGAGCGAACGGAACGGCACGCCGGCATTCTCGGCATTCGCCTGCACGAAATTGGCGAGATCGGCGGGAACGGCCACGACATAACGCGCCTGGTCTTCGCCGAACAGCAGCGCATGTGCGGGGCCGCGCTGTTCCTTGATGCTGACCTTCATACCCTTGCCCGACGCCATCGACATTTCGACCAGCGCGATCGCGAGGCCGCCCGAGGAAAGATCGTGGCAGGCGGTGACCTGGCCGTTGCGGATCAGCGAGCGGACGAAGTCGCCGTTGCGGCGTTCGGCGGCGAGGTCGACTGCCGGCGGCGGGCCCTCGATCGAACCGAGAAAGTCGCGCAAATAGACCGACGAGCCGAGATGGCTGCCGTCGGTGCCGATCATGATCAGCTTGTCGCCGTCCTTCATAGAACCGATCTTCGCCATCTTCTGCCAGTCCGGCAGCAGGCCGACACCGGCAATGGTCGGGGTCGGCAGGATCGCGACGCCGTTCGTTTCGTTGTAGAGCGACACATTGCCGGAAACGATCGGGAAATCCAGCGCCTTGCAGGCCTCGCCGATGCCCTTGATGGCGCCGACCAGCTGGCCCATGATTTCCGGCTTCTCCGGATTGCCGAAATTGAGGTTGTCGGTGGCGGCCAGCGGCTCGGCGCCGGTGGCGACGAGGTTGCGCCAGCATTCTGCCACAGCCTGCTTGCCGCCTTCGAACGGATCGGCCTCGACATAACGCGGCGTCACGTCGGAGGAGAAGGCCAGCGCCTTGCTCGGATGGTTTTCGATGCGCACGACACCGGCATCGCCGCCCGGGCGCTGCAGGGAATTGCCCTGGATCAGCGTGTCATACTGTTCCCAGACCCAGCGGCGGCTGGACTGGTTGGCCGAACCGACGAGCTGCAGCAGGGCCGCGTTGTAGTCTGCGGGAGCCGCGACCTGCGACGCGGGCAGGGGCGCACGAGCGGTTGACGCAACCCAGGGGCGGTCGTATTCCGGCGCCTGGTCGCCAAGGTCCTTGATCGGCAGGTTCGCGACTTCCTCACCCTGATGCAGGATGCGGAAACGCAGGTCGTCGGTCGTCTTGCCGACGATCGCGAAATCCAGGCCCCACTTGACGAAGATCGCCTTGGCTTCCACTTCCTTTTCCGGCTTCAGAACCATGAGCATGCGCTCCTGGCTTTCCGACAGCATCATTTCGTAGGCCGTCATGCGGTCTTCGCGCACCGGCACCTTGTCGAGGTCGAGTTCGATGCCGAGATCGCCCTTGGCGCCCATTTCGACCGCCGAGCAGGTGAGGCCGGCAGCGCCCATGTCCTGGATGGCGATGACCGCACCGGTACCCATCAGTTCGAGGCAGGCTTCCAGCAGGCATTTTTCGGTAAAGGGGTCGCCGACCTGAACGGTCGGGCGTTTTTCCTCGATCGATTCGTCAAATTCCGCCGATGCCATCGTCGCGCCGCCGACACCGTCGCGGCCGGTCTTGGCCCCGAGGTATACGACCGGCAGGCCGACGCCCTTGGCTTCGGACAGGAAGATGGCATTGGACTTGGCAAGGCCCGCCGCAAACGCGTTGACGAGGATATTGCCGTTGTAGCGCGGGTCGAATTCCACCTCGCCGCCGACGGTCGGCACGCCGAAGGAGTTGCCGTAGCCGCCGACACCGGCGACGACGCCGGAAACGAGGTGTTTGGTCTTGGGATGGTCCGGCGCGCCGAAACGCAGCGCGTTCATCGCCGCAATCGGCCGGGCGCCCATCGTGAAGACGTCGCGCAGGATGCCGCCGACACCGGTCGCCGCGCCCTGATAGGGTTCGATATAGGACGGGTGGTTGTGGCTCTCCATCTTGAAGACCACGCAGTCGCCGTCGTCGATATCGACCACACCGGCATTTTCGCCCGGGCCCTGGATGACCCGCGGGCCCTTGGTCGGCAGCGTCCGCAGCCAGCGCTTCGAGGACTTGTAGGAGCAGTGCTCGTTCCACATTGCCGAGAAGATACCGAGTTCCGTGAAAGACGGTTCGCGGCCGATCAGATCGAGAATCCGCTGATATTCGTCGGGCTTCAGACCGTGGGAAGCGACGAGTTCGGGGGTAATCGCGATGCTGTTCGGAATGGTCATGATCTTCTCTGGATTGGGGAGCCTCACAAGGCCGCTCTTTAACCTATGTGACGGCGGGGCGCGACAGGAAAATGCTGCCATGCAGCGCCGGCTAGAGGCCTGAAAACGAAAAAGCGCCGGAAAACCGGCGCTCGTTCAGGATAAATTCGAAGCTGGATCAGAAGCGGTAGCCGACCGAGATACCGGCGTAGGAAAGACCGTCGTTCTGGTCGCAGAGATTGGCGTTCGACGAATGCTCGACGGTCGCCAGGACGCGCCAGTTTTCGGTGACGTTGTAACCGATGCCGAGCGACTCGTGGAAGAGGGCGTGGCAACCGACCATCGGGCCGTCATTCGGCTTGTCGAGATTGCCGTTGTTGAATGCCGCACCAAAGCCGAGATCGACGAACAGGCGGTCGGTGACCGGCGCGGTCCAGGTGAAGCCGGCATAGACCTGGCTGGCTTCGCCGGCCGTCGAGACGATGCCGCCGACATGGACGCGAGGACGCAGCATGTGATCCCAGAAGCTCTGTGCGTGACGCTGATCGAAGGGGTCGAAGAACACGGTGACCGACGGGAAGGCGCCCTTTTCGAACGTGCTCTTGCTCTGGATCGAGCCGGAAACGCCGATTCGCACTTCGTCGAGCAGATGTTCCTGCGCGAAAGCCGAGGACGACATAACCGAAGCGGCAAGGATTGCACCTGCTACGGATCCGAAAAACGCCTTGTTCATTCCATCGCCCTCAAACGCACCGCTGTATCGGCGGCCGGACGATCCCGCCATGGGCCGCCCGTCTCCATGCGTCAGTGGTACAATGGCGGGTAGCATCCGTCCAGCGTCCGTTCACAGCCTGTTATGACTTGTGGCGGAAAAGAGCAAAGATTTGGGCAGGCCGGTGCAGGGCTGCAACAGATTGTTTACTGTTGCGTAAATTCAAATGGTTAACGTCAGCAGCCGCGCGCGCCACCGGCCCAGCGAACGACATCCCGCTTGATCCGCTCGCCCTGTGCCCCATCCATCAACGGCCCGAATGCATCGAGCTTGGCGGGGTTACCCTCCGCCTGCACGACCAGTGCGGGCCGTGATTCCGGGCTGTGGGCAGGTACGGCAAGAATGCGCGGCCGGCCGGAGAAGGAATTGAGTTCCGGCGCCAGTCGATAGGCCTTGAAGGCCGAATCGCCCGACTTGAACCAGCAGGCATTGGCGGCGAGCGCCACGCGTTCCATGGTCGGCAGGGCTGCACGATCCTGCGCCAGTGGCCGACTGCTCGATGACTGGCAGGCGGCAAGCGCGAGACCGATGGCGCCGATGGAAATGAGCGTGGGGAGGCGATGGATATGCGGCATCAAACGTCCTGACATGGTTGCGGGCGTTTCCGATATGGCTGAATTCCGCCGATTGTCAGGCAGTGGCCGCAATGACGTCGAGCGCCGAAGCAAAGATGCCGCGTCCGTCGCTGCCGCCATGTGCGGCCTCGATCAGGTTTTCCGGATGCGGCATCATGCCGAGCACATTGCCGCGGCTGTTGATGACACCGGCTATGTCGCCGAGCGAACCGTTCGGATTGGTGCTGTCGGCATACCGGAAGACGATTTCGCCACGGTCTTCCATGCCGGAAAGCGTATCGGCATCGACGAAATAGTTGCCGTCGTGATGGGCGACCGGGCAGCGGATCACCTGGCCTTTTTCATAGGCGCGGGTGAAGTCGGTCTCGGCATTGACGATCTCGAGCTTCACTTCCTTGCAGACGAATTTCAGCGAGGCATTGCGCATCAGCGCACCGGGCAGCATGCCGGCTTCGACGAGGATCTGAAAGCCGTTGCAGACGCCCAGAACCTTGACGCCCTTGTCGGCCTTGTCCTTGATCGCCTGCATGACCGGCATGCGGGCGGCGATCGCGCCACAACGCAGGTAGTCGCCATAGGAGAACCCGCCCGGGATGACGATCAGGTCGACATCGTCCGGGATATCGGTCTCGGTCTGCCAGACGGTGATCGGCGCCTTGCCGGAGATCTTGGTAAGCGCGGCGATCATGTCGCGATCGCGATTGAGACCTGGAAGCTGAACGACGGCGGATTTCATGGGTGCGGTTCAAACCTTGCCTGGGCCTCGGCGAGCTCGCGCAGCTCGAGGCGGTTTTCGATACGGTCGAGGCGCATTTCGTGCCTCGCCAGTGTCGTATGGATGTTGTGAATATCCTGATGCATGGCAATCATGGTGCCGCGCATGGCATTTATCTCTGCCTTGATTTCGCGCTGCTCAAGCTTCAAATCCGAAATGTCTGAGTGCACGCGCTTCATGAGCTCATACATAAGTTCATTGCTGACTTCAGCCATCACACACTCCGCAACCGTCAGTCGAGAGCGATAGTATAATTCTCGATCACCGTGTTGGCCAGAAGCTTGTCGCACATGGCCTTGAGGTCGGCCTCGGCCTTGGCCTTGTCGGCGCCTTCGAGCTCGAGGTCGAAGACCTTGCCCTGGCGAACCTGGCCGACGCCGGCAAAGCCGAGGCTGCCGAGTGCGCCCTCGATCGCCTTGCCCTGCGGGTCGAGAACGCCGTTCTTGAGCGTGACCGTCACGCGTGCCTTGATCACTGATATACCCCTGAATTACCTGACGAGACGCTTACTTGACGAGAACCGGGCCGGTTCCGCGGATCGGCTCGTTCTCATTGATGATGCCGAGACGGCGTGCGACTTCCGAATAGGCTTCCACAAGACCGCCCAGATCGCGCCGGAAACGATCCTTGTCCATCTTTTCCTTGGTCTCGATATCCCAGAGGCGGCAGCTGTCGGGCGAAATCTCGTCGGCCAGGATGATACGCATCATGTCGCCTTCGAAAAGGCGGCCGCACTCGATCTTGAAGTCGATGAGCTGGATGCCGACGCCGAGGAAGAGGCCGGACAGGAAGTCGTTGACGCGGATGGCGAGCGCCATGATGTCGTCGAGCTCCGCCGGATTGGCCCAGCCGAACGCGGTGATGTGCTCTTCCGAGACCATGGGATCCGCGAGCGTGTCGGACTTGTAGTAGAATTCGATGATCGAGCGCGGCAGAACCATGCCTTCCTCGATGCCGAGACGGGTCGACAGCGAGCCGGCGGCGACGTTGCGCACGACGATCTCGAGCGGGATCATCTCCACTTCCTTGATCAACTGCTCGCGCATGTTCAGCCGGCGGATGAAATGCGTTGGAATGCCGATCTTATTCAGATGGGTGAAGAGGTACTCGGAGATGCGGTTGTTGAGGACGCCCTTGCCGTCGATGACATCGTGTTTCTTCTTGTTGAAGGCGGTGGCATCATCCTTGAAGAACTGGATCAGGGTGCCTGGCTCGGGGCCTTCATACAGGATCTTGGCCTTG
Source organism: Neorhizobium sp. (assembly GCA_965227625.1). Lineage (GTDB taxonomy): Bacteria > Pseudomonadota > Alphaproteobacteria > Rhizobiales > Rhizobiaceae > Neorhizobium. The sequence goes on from CBDDGK010000058.1 coordinate 12,292, forward strand.
CCTTCGTAGATACGGCGGCGACGGTTCATGGTTTTTGTCTCATTGTTGGCGCCCGTCACGGGGGCGCAATGGATGGTGTTTGAGCGGTCCCTTATCCGAAAAGAACGGGTTTCACAATGCGCGCCTCCGAAACCTTTGTGGGCGAAGGGATTCTTGACAAACCTCAGTCAGGAATCATTTAGCCTCAGATTACACGGTTTCTTGAAGCTTTTGCCTTATCAAAGCGCATGTCCTCATGGAAAGGACGCTCATAAACAAGAAAAGCAGGGAACCAACATGATGTACGCTCTTCGTGACCGGGCGAAAGCCCTGGAAGATAAATTCGCCTATGACCAGACCTTTCAGTTCCGCGCCGAATCCCGTCGCAACAAGCTGATGGGGCTTTGGGCCGCTTCGCTTCTCGGCGTCAGCGATGCCAGCGCCTATGCCCATGATGTGGTCTCCGCTGCCCTCGAAGGCAAGGTGCCGCACGACATATCCAGCAAATTGCGTCATGATTTCGACGTTGCCGGCGTTACCGTCACCGACGACGAACTGCAGACCAAGATGCATGACATGCTGCTCGACGTCGTTCGCGAGATGGAACGCGCCTGATCCCGACATCCCGGCCGCCGCCGTATGATCGGCGGCGCCATTCCGGCCGTGTGCCGGCCTTCAGGGGATGACGACAGATTTTCGCAAAAAGCCGCGGCCCTGATGGGGCGCGGCTTTTTCGTTTGAGGAAGCCGCGGACCCTAGAAGAAGTCATGGCGGTTGCGGCCGCCGTTTTTCGCCTTGTACAGAGCTATATCGGCATTGAGGAGAAGCTGGCGTGCGTCGAGCGACGGGCCCGTTTCGCAGGCGATGCCGATGCTCGCACCGAATTGGCAGTCTCGTCCGCCGTAGAAGACCGGCTTGTTGAACTCCTTGACGATCCGATCGGCGAGATTCGAAAGCTTTTGCGGCGAACCGCGGAATTTCGACAGGATGACGAACTCGTCGCCGCCGATGCGGGCCACGAAATCGCCCTTGCGGATCGTATCCTTGAGGATCTTGGCCACATGCTTCAGCATTGCGTCGCCGGCGCTATGGCCGAGCGTATCGTTGATTTCCTTGAAACGGTCGAGATCGATATGCAGGACGGCGATCCCGTCGCCGTCGCGCGAGCATTCGGCCGCCACCCGATCCAGCATCTCGTCGAGATAACGCCGGTTCGGCAGATCGGTGAGGTAATCGTGCATCGCGCTGTGCTCGATGCGGATCCGCGCCGCTTCCAGCTCGATATTGCGGGCTTCGGCCAGGATCTTTGCCCGCTCCAGCTCGCGGTGGAGCATCACGTCGGCGGTGACGTCCCAATTGGCGCCGACCATGCGGCGATGGCCGCTGCCGTCGATGAACGACATGGTGCGGGTGCGGACCACCCGCTCGGTGCCGTCGCGCAGGACGACGCGGTATTCGTCCGAGAAACGCTTTTCCTCCTCGATATGGTTTTGGACGTTGGCAAGAACCCGTTGCGCATCGGCGGGATGCAGAAGGCTTTCCCACAAGCCGCCGATCTCGACCTTCTCGTCCTTTTCAAGCCCGTAGATCCGGAACATGCGTTCGTCCCATTCCACTTCGCCAGTCACGAAATCGGATTCGTAGACGCCGATGCCGGAAATTTCGAGCGCCATTTCGAGCCGCCGCGACATCCGCGAGGCGGCTTCCTGGGCAGCTTTTCTCGGGGTGATGTCGACGTCCGTGCCGATGACGCGGGTCGCCTTGCCGGTCGCATCCCATTCGACGCAGGCGCCGCGGCAGAGGATCCAGATCCAGTGCCCCTGCTTGTGGCGCTCCCGGTATTCGAACACCGCATAATTGGGGTCGCCGGCATTCTGGCGTTCAATGGCATGGATGACGTGATCCCGGTCGTCGGGATGGACCTTCCGCAGCCATTCTTCGGTGCTGGCCGCCAGCGGGTCTTCCGGGGACAGGCCACGGATCTTCCGCCACACCGGCGAATAATATTTCTTGCCGGTCGCATAATTGTGATCCCAGACCCCCGAAACCGCGCTGACGAGCGCGCCGTTCCAACGGCTTTCGCGATCCGCGACCTCATCGAACTGCTGTCTCTGCTCGGTGATATCGGTCACCTGCACAGCCACCAGCGCCTGGCCCTTGAGGCTACTGCCGAGGGGTGCGAAGGCGGCGATGACCCAGCGTTGCGGGCCGTCAGGCCCGGCGGCCATGCAGAGTTCAAGTCGCGCCGGCATGCTGCTGCCGTCGAGAGCCTGCAGGGCGGCTGCGATCCTGTCGCCGTCGTCCGGATGGCACAGATCGGCAAGCCCGAGCGGCAACTGCCGGCCTCCGAGCCATTCCGAAGCAAAGGCCGGATTTGCGAAGATCAGCGGCCCGTTGCGATCGATGACCGCGACCGGAAATGGGAAGGCCGCGTACAAGGTCTCGAGCACGCCGATCTCTGCCCCGGGATGGGGTTCGAAAGCACGCGGGAGTACATTTGACGGCATTGGCACTGCCTGACTCGCAAATTAGGAGACCGGAAATTTAGCGGATGCGGATTAAGCCCTACTTAAAATGAAGGTTCGAATTACCGCACCCGGAAATCCGGGGGTGCCGAATGCCAGACCGCGAAATATCAGGCCGCGAAACATTGGCCTGAGATCAGGGCTTCAGGCGGCTGACGAACTGGGCAAACACCATCGTTCCCTCCGGCCAGGGGCCGTGGCCGGAATCGGCATTGATATGCCCGGCCTCGCCGGCATCGACCAGCATGGATCCCCAGGCGGCACTGATGTCGTCGGCATGTTCGTAGGAACCGAACGGATCGTTGCGGCTCGCAACCGTCAGCGATGGAAAGGGCAGCGGATCGCGGGGGTAGGGGCCGAAGGTCATCAGGTGTTTGGGTCGGATCGACGGATTGTCGACCTCCGGCGGCGCCACGAAGAAAGCGCCGGCCACCGGATTGCGGAATTGCGGGACAGCATGGACGACCGCCGGGATGCCCAGCGAATGGGCGACCAGGATGACCGGCCTCGTCGATGCGTTCACTTCCTCCGCGACGCGTGCCGCCCAGTCCTCGCGAACCGGCTTTGCCCATTCCGCCTGCTCGACACGGCGGGCGGTGGTGAGCTTCTGCTCCCAGCGGGTCTGCCAGTGGTGCGGGCCGGAATTGGTATAGCCGGGAACGATGAGGATATCTGCGTCGGAAGCTTTCATGACGCGCGATGTGAGGAGTGAAAAGGCCGAAGTCAAGGCGGCAGGCGACAGGCAGGTTAAAATTTGCTAGAACGGCCCTGCTGACTGTTGCCACGTCCTACGTGTGCGTTGGGGGAGCACCGTCCGTGGCACGAGCCAAGGAGGAGAAGCTCAATGACCGCATTCCATGTCATGTCCGGCGCGAGCGACGGTTTCGTCCGCCCGGTGGTCCGGAAGATCGATGCCGCAGATGTTTTCGATGCCCTGAAACTCGGCTTCCGGGATTTCCTGGACAAGCCGTCCCACTACGTTTTCCTGTGCCTCATCTATCCCGTCGCGGGGCTTGTTCTGGCGGTCTGGAGTACGGGCGCCAATCTGTTGCCGCTGCTTTTTCCGCTGATGTCGGGTTTCGCGCTGCTCGGCCCGATCGCCGCGATCGGGCTTTATGAAATCAGCCGCCGTCGCCAGGCCGGTGAGGATACGTCCTGGCGACATGCCTTTGACGTGCGCCATTCGCCGGCCATGCCGTCGATCCTTGCGGTCGGGGTGTTCCTCTTTGCACTGTTCATCGCCTGGCTGCTGGCGGCGCAGGCGATCTACACGGCGAATTTCGGCGAGGATGCCCCGGTTTCCGTTTCGGCCTTCCTGTCGGATGTCTTCACGACCTCCGCCGGCTGGTCGCTGATCGTCGTGGGCAATCTCGCCGGGTTCGTCTTCGCCGTCATCGTGCTGGCAACGACGGTGGTGGCTTTTCCGCTCCTGCTCGACCGGGATGTCGGCGCCGCCGCGGCGATCAATACCAGCGTGCGTGCCACGCTTGCCAATCCCGGTCCAGTCGCACTCTGGGGCCTGATCGTCGCCGCCCTGCTGGTCGTCGGCACGATACCGATCTTCGCGGGTCTGGCGATCGTCATGCCGATCCTAGGCCATGCGACATGGCACCTGTATCGCAAGCTGGTACCGCCGACGGCGTGAGACTACCCGCAAACAAAAATCCCCGGTACGCGGTGCGGCCGGGGATTTCAGATAAGGGGTGCGTAGGCCGGGATCAGGCCTCGCCAAAAACCCGCTTGAAGATCGTGTCGACATGCTTGGTGTGATAGCCAAGGTCGAATTTCTCGCGGATATCCGTTTCGGACAGTGCCGCGCGCACTTCCTGGTCGGCCAGAAGCTCATCGAGGAAATCCTTGCCCTCTTCCCAGACCTTCATGGCGTTGCGCTGCACGAGGCGATAGGAATCCTCGCGCGACACGCCTGCCTGTGTGAGAGCCAGGAGAACCCGCTGGCTCATGACAAGGCCTTTGAACTTGTTCATGTTCTTGAGCATGTTGTCGGGATAGATCACCAGCTTCTCGATCACGCCGGCGAGGCGGTTGAGCGCGAAGTCGAGAGTGACTGTCGTGTCCGGGCCGATGGCGCGCTCGACGCTGGAATGGCTGATGTCGCGCTCGTGCCAGAGGGCCACGTTCTCCATGGCCGGTACGACCGACATGCGCACCAGCCGTGCAAGGCCGGTCAGGTTTTCGGTCAGGACCGGGTTGCGCTTGTGCGGCATGGCCGAGGAGCCCTTCTGGCCCGGCGAGAAGAATTCCTCTGCCTCCAGAACCTCGGTGCGTTGCATGTGGCGGATCTCGATCGCGACGTTTTCGATCGACGAGGCGATGACGCCGAGCGTGGCGAAATACATCGCATGACGGTCGCGGGGGATGACCTGCGTCGAGACCGGCTCGGGCTTGAGGCCAAGGGCGGCTGCAACATGTTCCTCGACGCGCGGGTCTATGTTGGCGAAGGTGCCGACGGCGCCGGAGATGGCGCAGGTCGCGACTTCCTCGCGCGCTTCCAGAAGCCGCGTCTTGTTGCGGTCCATCTCGGCATAGAAACGCGCGAAGGTCAGGCCCATCGTGGTCGGCTCGGCATGGATGCCGTGGCTGCGTCCGATGCGGACGGTGTCCTTGTGTTCGAAGGCGCGGCGCTTCAGCGCGGCCAGTACGCGATCGATATCGGCGAGCAGAATGTCCGTGGCGCGAACAAGCTGGACATTGAGGGTGGTGTCGAGCACATCCGACGAGGTCATGCCCTGGTGGATGAAGCGGCTGTCCGGGCCGACGAATTCGGCGAGATGGGTGAGGAAAGCGATGACGTCATGCTTGGTGACGGCTTCGATCTCGTCGATGCGGGCGACGTCGAATTCAGCCTTGCCGCCCTTTTCCCAGATCGTCTCGGCTGCCGATTTCGGGATCACGCCGATCGCGGCAAGCGCGTCGCAGGCATGTGCCTCGATCTCGAACCAGATGCGGAATTTGGTCTCGGGCGACCAGATGGCGACCATTTCAGGCCGCGAATAACGGGGGATCATGGGCTTTCGGCTCTCTCAGAGCATGTCGCGCAAAAGTGTGAGCGGTTTTGCGACAACGACATGCGAAAAACAAGAATGAACGGCGCCGCTGTAACAGGAAGCGCTGGCAAGCTCAAGTTTTCACGATGGGCCAACACGGCATGCCGCATCGGCTGAAATCCGGCACTATTGAAAGTCGGGATTGCGCGTCTTGATCGGGATGGCGATCCAGCGGCCGTTCTTGCCCTCGAACCCGGCGCTGAGCACCAGCACGAGAGCGACCTCGACCTCGCTTCCGTCGACGGCCCTGCCGCTGACGACGCCGCCCAGCCGGTAGCCGCTGACGCAGCGCCGCGACGGCGGCAGGCGGTCCTCGGTATAGACGACATCATTGGTGGCTTTGCCGGCCCGTTCGGTAAAGCGCAGGCGGAAGGTCGCCGTCCGCTCCACCATGCCTTCGCAACTCGTATCCGGGGGCTGCGGAATTTCCTCCAGCACCAGCGTGTTCGGCTCGTCGACCGGCGGAACGGAGGGGATGGCGTGATATCGCAGCTTGTGCGGATCGTTGTCGACCTGGGTGACCGGATTGAAAGCGATGATCTCGGCCGGATGATTGACGAGCTCGTGGCTCTCGATCATCACGTCCGCATCGTTGCGGACCTGCCAACGGGCCCGGGCGACGCTCGCGCCGTCATCTTCCAGCCGCGTGCGGAACGGCGTGCCGGGCAGGAACGTGTCCTTGGAAAGGTCGAGCGCGTAGATGTTGGCGTAGGGAAAACCCGATCCGTCCTGGACGCCGTATTCCTCGAAGGCGAAGAGCTGGCCGTCGCCGGAAAAGCCGATCGGACGGACGCTCGCGATATCGCCGGCATAGGTCGAGGAGGCGATCAGCATCGCCGCCAGTGCCGGAACCGAAGATCGCAAGCTCGACTTCATTTGCGTCCGTCCTCTGCCGCGCTTTTCAACAGCGCGATATTGTCCCGATAGGCAGCGATTCCCTCGCCTTTGTAAACCGCCGAGCCGGCGACGAAAACGTTGGCTCCCGCCTTTGTTGCCGCGCCGATCGTCTCGGGCGTGATGCCGCCGTCGACTTCGAGCTCGATCGGCCGTGCGCCGATCATCGCCTTGGCGGCGCTGATCTTGTCGAGCATGGCGGGAATGAACTTCTGGCCGCCGAAACCGGGATTGACGCTCATGATCAGGATCAGGTCGATATCGTCGATGACGTTTTCGATCGTCGAAAGCGGCGTGGCGGGATTGAGCGTCACGCCGACCTTCTTGCCGAGCGACTTGATGGTCTGCAGCGAGCGATGCAGATGCGCGCCGGCCTCGACATGCACGGTGATGCCGTCGCAGCCCGCCTTGGCGAAGGCCTCGATATACGGGTCGGCCGGAGCAATCATCAGGTGGCAGTCGAAAAACGCTGTCGTATAGCGGCGCAGCGACTTGATGACGTCGGGGCCGAACGAGATGTTCGGCACGAAATGCCCGTCCATCACGTCGAGATGCACCCATTCCGCCCCGGCCTCCACGACGTCGCGGACTTCCTGGCCGAGTTTCGAGAAATCGGCGGCGAGGATCGAGGGGGCGATGCGGATCGGCAGGGATGTCATGACAGGTCTCCGGTTTTCAGCCGTCCTCTAGCATCGGATCATAACGGTAACAATCGTCACTCAGTGGCCGGATGCGACAGAACGAAGGCCGATCCGCGCCATTCGAGCAGCCGGAAGGGATTGTCCTTGAGTTCGTGCCCCTTGTCGAAGCCGATCGGGCCGATCGCGGTGGAAAACGTTCCGCCTGCGAGCGAGGCGGCAACGGGCTTGCCGGCGGCCGTGACGATCGCCTGGTGCGCTATTTCCACGGCGGCATAGGCAGGCAGCATGTAGCCGTCGGGGTCGATATTCTTTGCTTTCAGCGCGGCGACGGCGGCATTGGCCGAAGGCAGCGACGCATAGTCCGGAACCGCGACCGCCATCACGCCGTCGCGAAGCGGCACGGGACGGTTTGAGGCGCGCAGCGCATCGCCGCCCATCAGCACCAGCGCGATGTTTTCAGACGCCGCGTCGCGGGCGATGATCGATGCATCCGTCCGGTCGCCGCCGACGAAGACATGGGTTGCGCCGGCCTTCGCAAGGCGGCGCACGAGGGCCACCTGCTGTTCCTGGCCCGGCCGGAACGTATCGGTGAAGACCGGCGCCATGCCCAGCGGCTCGATGCGCTGGCGGATGGCGCTTGCGAGTTCGCGGCCGTAGATCGTGCCGTCCTCGACCAGAGCGATCGGCTCCGCCTTCCAGATGGCAATGATCGTCTCGGCAAGCTTTGCCGCCTCGGCGCCTTCGACCGGCGCCAGCCGGAAGAACGGCCAGCCGTTGCGCAGCGCATCTTCCATCAGGATCTTGGAGCGTACCGAAACGGTGATGACCGGGATCTGTGCTGCCTTGAGCTGCGGGAGCGCAGTCGACAGCGTCTCGACGCAGAGGAAACCGATAGCGACCGCGGCCTTCGCGTCGACGAGCCCCTTGGCGGCCGCGGTACCGCCCGCTTCGTCGCAGGTCTCGTCGATTTCGGCGACCGTATCGCCTGCCGCTTCAGCCGCCGCCCGGGCGCCTTGAAGGATCTGCAAGCCGAGGGGTGTATAGGTGCCGGAACGCGGCGCCACGACGCCGATTACCGCCGCCGATGCCGATCCGCATCCGAGAAACGAAGCCAGCAATCCGGCGATGATGAAACGTCGTGCTGTCATGCTTTCCCTGGAAACCTCTATCCGATGCACATTTAGCCTTATCGCCGCTGCCGTCAAAGAGAATCGGCCCGCGGTACCATTTGCCGGCGTAAAAAGCCGCAACCGGCGTGGACATCAAGCGCCTTTGCCACCATATCTCGGATGTATGTCGGTGATCGATACGGCGAATTCGAAATGGCCGTCGCGACCCGGTAACGATCACGCTATGGCTCGGGAACATCCTTGTCCAACCCATACCTTTTCGATCCGGCTCTTTATCGCAGCGGCATGGCGCGTTACGCCGGCCATGTCCAGCTGGTGACCACCGAGTTCGAGGGTGTAAGACGAGGCGTGACGGTCACGGCCGCCTGCTCGGTCTCCGACAATCCGCCGACCGTGCTCGTCTGCCTGAATGCCGGCAACCCGAACAACGCCATCTTCGAAAGAAGCGGCGTTTTCGCGCTGAATGCGCTGGCCGCGCACCACGAAGGGCTTGCGACCGCATTCGCGGGTTTTGGCGGCATATCGGCCGAAGAACGGTTTGCGGCGGGCGAGTGGAAGAGGCTTGCGACGGGCGCGCCGGTTCTGGCAGACGCCGTCGTCAGCTTCGATTGCCGGCTGACGGCCATCCAGCCGGTCTCGACGCATTTCGTCATGTTCGGCGAGGTCGAGGCCATACATTTCGGCGAGGCCAATCCCTCGCTCCTCTATCTGGACCGCGGCTTTCGCACATTGTAGAACGCCGTTTGAAAGGGTGTAATGATGCCGGACAACAAGACAGGCGCCTTGCCCGCTTCCATCGATGAAACGATCGCATTTCTGGGCCGGCAGGATTATCTCGCGGGGCGCTCGCTGGCGACCGTGATCTTCCTTGCGCTCAAGATGAAGCGGCCGCTTTTCCTGGAAGGCGAGGCGGGTGTGGGCAAGACCGAGATCGCCAAGGCGCTCGCCAAGGGGCTCGACCGGCCACTCATCCGCCTTCAGTGTTATGAAGGTCTCGACATTTCCTCGGCTGTCTACGAATGGAACTACCCGGCGCAGATGCTCGACATCCGCTTGTCGGAGGCGACCGGCGCGAAGGATCGCAAGGCGCTCGAGGCCGACCTGTTTTCCGAACGCCACCTGATCCGCCGCCCGGTGCTGCAGGCCTTGGGCGAAAAAGGCAAGCCTGCGCCGGTCTTCCTGATCGACGAACTCGACCGCACCGACGAGGCCTTCGAAGCCTTCCTTCTGGAAGTCCTGTCGGACTTCCAGGTGACCATTCCCGAACTCGGCACGATCCGCGCCGAGGAACCGCCGATCGTCATCATCACCACCAACCGTACCCGCGAGATCCATGACGCGCTGAAGCGGCGCTGCCTTTACCACTGGGTGGATTATCCGGATGCGGCGCAGGAATTGGAGATCATCCGCCGCAAGGTGCCGCAATGTGACGAGAACCTTTCTCGCCAGGTGGTGACATACGTGCAGAAACTGCGCCGGCTCGACCTTTTCAAGAATCCCGGCGTAGCGGAAACCATCGACTGGGCGACGGCGCTCACCGAACTCGACCGCATCGCGCTCGATCCGGAGACCATCGCCGATACGCTCGGCACGCTGCTGAAATACCAGGACGATATCGCACGCATCAGGACGGGCGAGGGGGAGCGTGTGCTCTCCGAGGTCAAGGCCGAACTGCAGGCGACAGGATAGACCGATGAGCGCGGGTTCGGACAATGACGAAACGGATGTTTCGCCGGTCTCTGCCGGCGAGGGACGGCTTGCGGAAAATCTCGTCTATTTTTCCCGTGTGCTGCGCCGAGCCGGCCTGAAGACCGGGCCGGCCGCTGCCGCCGATGCGATTGCCGCCGTCGATGCGATCGGGCTCGGATCGCGCGAGGAATTCCACGCGGCGCTGTCTGCCGTTTTCGTCAAGCGGCATGAGGACCAGCCGGTCTTCGACGAAGCCTTCCGGCTGTTCTGGCGCTCCCGCGATCTGGTCAGCAAGATGATCGCCATGATGTCGCCAAAGGCAACTGACAATCGCGACAAGGAAAAGCAGAAGGCCGGTGCCGCGCGGGTCAGCGATGCGCTGACTGCGGATCGTCCGGAAAAGCCGAACCGCAAGCCGCCGGAGATCGAGGTCGATTCGCGCTTCACGACGTCGGCCAGCGAAACTCTGAAGCGGCAGGATTTCGCCCAGATGTCCGTGGCCGAAATGGCGCAGGCACGCCGCGAATTGCAGAAGCTGGCGCTGCCGCTCGACAAGGTGCCGACCCGCCGTTTCAGCCGCTCCAATCGGCCGGAACGGATCGATCCGCGCGCCACCATGCGCCAGGCGATGCGCAGCGGCGGCGATCTCATCCTGCCGCGCTTTCGCGAACGCAAGATGGCACCGCCGCCTTTGGTGGTGCTTGCCGATATTTCCGGCTCCATGAGCCAGTACACCCGCATTTTCCTGCATTTTCTGCATGCGCTGACGGAAAAGCGGACCCGGGTTAACACCTTTCTGTTCGGCACGCGGCTGACCAACGTGACGCGCCAGATGCGCCGTCGCGATCCGGACGAGGCGCTGGCCGGCTGTACCGATGCGGTGCGCGACTGGTCGGGTGGAACGCGGATCGGCGCGACGCTTGCCGAGTTCAACCGGCTCTGGTCGCGGCGCGTGCTGGGGCAGGGTGCGGTCGTGCTGCTCATCACCGACGGGCTGGAGCGCGAAGGCGTCGAGGAGCTCGAAAAGGAGATGGACCGGCTGCACCGTTCGTGCCGCCGGCTGATCTGGCTCAATCCGCTTCTGCGCTTCGACGGGTTCGAGGCGCGCGCCCGCGGCGTGAAGGCCATGTTGCCACATGTGGATGAATTTCGCGCCGTCCACAATCTTCAGTCGCTTGCCGATCTTGCCAAGGCATTGTCGGATGATCATACAAAGTCCGCGGACCCGCGGCGTTACCTGGATATGAGGAGGGTCGCATGACTGTTCTGGAAAACCTTGATCCCCTGCGTACGGCCGAAGGCTGGAAACAGGCGGGCCGCGAGGTTGCGATCGCCACCGTGATCGAGACCTGGGGCTCTGCCCCACGCCCGACCGGCAGCTATCTCGTCATCGACGGCGAGGGTAATTTCGAAGGTTCGGTGTCGGGCGGCTGCGTCGAAGGCGCCGTCATCACCGAGGCGCTGGACGTGATCACGTCGGGTGAACCGAAGATGCTGGAATTCGGCGTTGCCGACGAAACCGCCTGGCGCGTCGGCCTATCCTGCGGCGGGCGTATCCGGGTCTATGTGGAAAGGCTCGGCTGATGCAGCTCGAAGCACTGGCGAAACTGAATGCCGCCCGGCAGGCCCGTCGCGCGGCTGTCGTGGTGACGGACCTGAGCGGGGGTAAGGCCGAGGTTGTCGTCGAGGGCGAGGCCGTGGCCGGTCCGCTCGGCGAGGAGATCTCCAAGGCCTTCCGCAGCGGCAAGGCCGCGACGGTCGAAGTCGAAGGCAGTTCGCTGTTCATCAACGCCCATCTGCCGCCGCCGCGCATCGTGGTGATCGGCGCGGTCCATATCAGCCAGGCGCTGGCCCGGCTGGCGCCGGTGGCCGGTTATGACCTGACGATCATCGACCCGCGCACCGCCTTCGCCACCGAGGAACGTTTCGAGGGCGTCGAGCTGATCGCCGACTGGCCGGAAGACGTGCTGAAAACCCGGCCGCTGGACGCCTATACGGCGCTTGCCGCCGTTACCCACGATCCGAAGATCGACGATTTCCCGCTGTCGGAAGCGCTGCGGGCCGGCTGTTTTTATGTCGGCGCCCTCGGCAGCCGGAAGACCCATGCCAAGCGGGTCGAGCGGCTGAAGGACATGGGCCGCACCGACAACGAGATCGGCCGCATCGCCGCGCCGATCGGCCTCGATATCGGTGCCGCCAGCCCGGCGGAAATCGCCCTCGCCACGCTTGCCCAGATCGTCCAGGCATTCCGCCGCCGCGATCTTGTCGCCAACGGGTGACCTGATGCGCTACGGCACGTTCGATCTCGCCGAGGCGGAGGGCGCGGTGTTGGCGCACAGCATCCGGCTGCCGGCTGGCCGCATCTCGAAAGGCCAGATCCTGTCGGAAGGCGATATCGTCCGGCTGTCGCAAGAGGGCGTGACCTCGGTGGTCGCCGTCCGGCTGGACGAGGGTGATCTCCTGGAGGACGATGCCGCCCAGGCGATCGCCGGCGCGATCGCGCCCGACAACCTGCGCTTCTCGGAAGCGACGACCGGACGCGTCAACATCTATGCGAAGGTGGACGGGCTGTTCGTCGCCGACAAGGCGGTCGTCGACGCGCTGAACCGCATCGACCCGGCCATAACGCTCGCCTGTCTCGCCGACCATGTCGCGGTCCGTGCCGGCGATATGGTCGCGACCGTCAAGATCATCCCGCTGGCGGTCAGCGTCGACCGGATCACCGAAGCGGTCTTGCTTCTTTCAGAATCGGTCGCTTTCGAGGTAAAAGCCTACCGTCCCCGCGCGGTGACGCTGGTCGCGACGGAGCTTTCCTCGCTCAAGACTTCGGTCATGGACCGGACCGCCAGGTTGCTCGAACAGCGACTCGCGCCATCCGGTAGCTGGCTAATAAAAGAGATCCGCATCCCGCATGATTCGGATCGCCTGACCGAGGTTCTTCAGCAGCTTAGGCCTCACGAGATTAATGAGCCGGCTATGATTATCGTCTTCGGGGCCTCCGCGGTGAGCGATCCGGACGACGTGATCCCGGCTGCGATCCGGCGTGCCGGCGGCGAGGTGGAACAGGTCGGCATGCCGGTCGATCCGGGCAATCTGCTGGTTCTCGGCCGTATCGGCGAAGTGCCGGTCCTCGGCGCCCCGGGCTGCGCCCGCTCGCCGAAGGAAAACGGTTTCGACTGGGTGCTGAACCGGCTGATGGCCGGCGAAACGCCGAGTTCCTTCGATATTACCGGCATGGGTGTCGGCGGCCTGCTGATGGAAATCCCCACCCGGCCGCTGCCGCGCGATGCGGTGGCGGAGAAAAAGGCCGAGCTTTCGGTCGGTGCGCTGATGCTTGCCGCCGGCCAGGCCCGGCGCATGGGCAAGGATGGCCCGCACAAGCTGCTGGCGGAATTCGGCGGCGTGCCGCTCGTGCGTCAATCGGCCGAAATGCTGCTGAGATCGCACGCGATGCCTGTTGTCGCGGTCACCGGCCATCGCCGTGACGAGATCGTCTCGGCGCTTTCCGGTCTCGATATCCGCACCGTCCTTAACCCGGATTACGCTTCGGGGATGGCAAGTTCGCTGGTTGCCGGGTTTTCTGTGCCGGAACTGGTGTCGAAGGACGGCATCCTGGTGATGCTCGCAGACATGCCGGGCGTCACGGCATCGCATATCGATCTGCTCGTCGCAGCTTTTCGCGAGGCTGGGGGTGGCGTCGTGGTACGCTCCGTGTCGGACGGAAAACGCGGCAACCCGATCATCCTGCCGAGGATCGCCTATGATGCCGTGCTCCGGCTGGAAGGCGATGTGGGCGCCCGCGCGATCATCGAAAATTCCGGCCTGTCGGTGATCGATGTCGATATCGGCCCGGCGGCACATCTCGATGTCGATACGCCGGAAGCCGTCACCGCCGCCGGCGGGGTTCTGAAAGGGTAGTTCATGGATAATTCCGGCATCGAGGAAATGTTCGAGGGGCTAGGCCCCGTCTCGATCCGCCGGATGTTCGGGGGCAAGGGCGTTTATTACCAGGGCCTGATCGTCGCCGTCGACCTGCGCGACGAGATCCGGTTGAAGGCGGACGAGGTGAGCGGCCCGCAATTCGCCGCCGCCGGTGCGCGCCAATGGGTCTATGAAAACAAGAAAGGCACGGCGGTGCCGATGCCCTACTGGTCCATTCCGGAGGAGGCGTTCGACGATCCGGACGAGATGCGCAAATGGGTCAGGCTCGCCTACGAGGCGGCAATCCGAGCCAATTCAAAAGCTTGAGTGAGACATAATTGCCTCAGTGCTAAATCTAGCAGCTTGATAAGCAGGCTAATGACCGCCTATCTTCCCGAACGTAATGGGGGATGTGGGTGGTCGAATTTTTCGGCTGAAGCGTCCGGAATTTGACCTAAGTTATTTCATCAAGTCAGCCGTCTCGGTCCACCGGGGCGGTTTTATCTTTTCAGCATGGCGTTGCTTCAGAGATTGCGCAGCTTTTCGAAAGCCTTGGCCGAAAAAGCCGAGAGCGGCTGCGGCGGATCGTTCGGATCGAACCAGCCGATGTCGGAGAGCTTGTCCGGCTCGGTAAGCCGCGGCTCTCCGGAAAAGTCGCGTGTCATGTAGATGAGCGAAACCCAGTGCTGCCGGTCGGCCGCAACGATTTCCTCGACGGTGCAGAGATAGTCGACCTTGCCGATCGTCAGCCCGCTTTCCTCTTGGGCCTCGCGACGCGCGGCCTCGAAAGAGGGCTCCATCATGTCGACCTTGCCGCCGACGATATTCCAGAAACCTGCTTCCGGTGCCTTCAGGCGACGGCAAAGCAGAACCTTGCCGTCATCGCGCTGAATGACCAGACCCGTGCCGACGCCGGGAAAATCGATACCGGGTTTTGAGGGCACGGGGTTTGACCCTGGATCAGGCCTTGATGGCGTTTGCAACGATCAGCATGAAAGCCGGAATGTCGTCGCCGAAACCGATCGGAGTCGGTCCGTCGTCATGGTCGCGGTAACGGCGACGGTCGCGGTTGTCGTCGTTAGCGGGGGCCGGGTTCGCTCGGGAATTGCGATTGCTGCGCTCGTTCTGCGGCTTCCTGTCTACCCTGCGTTCGGATTTCACGTTTTCCACCCTGATTTCCTCGACTGCCTCTTCGGCTTCGATGTGATTATCTTGTTTTCTCGTGTCAGCCCGATGAACGGCAGTCTGAACGGGTTCCGCCCGTTCCGGCCGTTCGGTTCGTTCCGGCCGCTCGGCTCGTGGCGACGAATCGCTACGCCGGCCACGGCTGCGGTCCTTATCACGATCGCGGCCCTTGCGGCCACGGTCGCTTTCATGGCTTTCCAGGGGGGCGGGCAGGGCGGAGATGTCGCCGCCTTCCCACTCGATCTTTTCGTTGATCAGCTTTTCGATGGCGTCAAGATATTTGGTGTCGGAACGGGTGACGATCGTGAACGCGCGACCCGAACGGCCGGCGCGGCCGGTACGGCCGATGCGGTGGACATAGTCTTCCGCATGGATCGGAACGTCAAAATTGAAGACGTGGCTGACGTCGGGAATATCGAGGCCGCGCGCGGCGACGTCCGATGCGACGAGCAGGGTGATCGCATTTTCCTTGAAGCCCGCAAGCATCTTGGTGCGCGAGTTCTGGTCCATGTCGCCATGCAGCGCGCCGACCGAAAAGCCATGGCGTTCCAGCGAACGGAACAGGTCTGCGACGTCCTTCTTGCGATTGCAGAAGATGATCGCGTTCTTGAGGTCCTGCTGCGCGCGGATGAGATCGCGCAGCACGGCGCGCTTCTCATAATCCTTGTTGTGTGCGGCGACGAGGCGCTGCGTCACGGTCTTGGCGGTGGAGGAAGGCTTGGCCACCTCGATGCGCTCGGGATTCTGCAGGAAGCGGTCGGCAAGCTTCTGGATTTCCGGCGGCATCGTGGCCGAGAAGAACAGCGTCTGCCGGGTAAACGGGATCATCTTGGCGATCCGCTCGATATCCGGAATGAAGCCCATGTCGAGCATGCGGTCGGCTTCGTCGATGACCAGGATTTCGACGCCGGTCATCAGCAGCTTGCCGCGTTCGCAATGGTCGAGCAGGCGGCCGGGCGTGCAGATCAGCACATCGGCGCCGCGCTCCAGCTTGCGGTCCTGGTCCTCGAAGGAAACGCCGCCGATCAGCAGGGCAACGTTGAGCTTGTGGTTCTTGCCGTATTTCTCGAAGTTCTCGGCGACCTGGGCTGCCAGTTCGCGGGTCGGCTCCAGGATCAGCGTGCGCGGCATGCGAGCCCGTGCGCGGCCTTTTTCCAGAAGCGTCAGCATGGGAAGCACGAAGGATGCCGTCTTGCCGGTACCCGTCTGGGCGATGCCGCAGATATCGCGGCGCTGCAGTGCATGCGGAATTGCCCCGGCCTGGATCGGCGTAGGGATGGTGTAACCCGCGTCGGTGACGGCGGAGAGGACTTTCTGGCTAAGGCCAAGATCAGCAAATGTGGTCAAAGGAAATTCTGTTTCCGTTCGGGTTCTGAAGCGAACTTTTTGCGAGTCGAAGCGAGACTGGTCGACAACTGGCCCGCGACATAGGACCAAAAAGCCCGAAAGTCAAGGAAAGCCGGGTAATTGCGGCGCTGATTGGTGAATGAAGATACTAAATCCTGATGCTGCCAACCGGTGGCCGCGAGGAAATGCTCAACAGGAATACAACGGCCTCGTTAGAGGCGTCAATTCAGATATGTGGTGAGCTTCATCCCGGCATTCAAGAAGTGGATCGGATCGATCGGCGTGCCGTCGCGGCGAACCTCGTAGTGAATGTGCGGGCCGGTCGAGCGCCCGGTCGAACCGGCCCGCCCGATCACGTCGCCGGCGGCAACCGTATCGCCCTCCTTGACGATGATCCTCGACATGTGCCCGTAGCGGGTCGTGATGCCACGTCCGTGGTCGATCTCGACCATGTTGCCGTAGCCGGTCACCGGGCCCGCGATGGTGATCTTGCCTGCACCGGTCGCCTTGACGTCCTGGCCGGTCTCCGCCTGGAAGTCGATGCCGGCATGCAGCGCCAGCTTCCCGAGAAAGGGATCGATGCGGTTGCCGTAGCGGCTGGTGATCTCATGGCCGGGCGCCGGATTGCCGAAGGGCATCTCGCGGGCCGTCTCGCGCACCTTTTCCAGACGGCTCAGCGCTGCGTCCAGCCCGTCGAGCGATGCGTCGAAAGCTTTGACGCCGGTCAGCGGCGGCATATAGGGGCCGCCGATACCACCTGCCGGCGGCTTGCCGGCGGACGCGATTTCGACGCCGGTGCCCTTCATGATGTCGCTGATCGCATCGGCAGTCTGCGAAGCGCCGTTCGTCAGGTTGGCGATCTTGGTGATCTGCTGTTTCTCGATATTCTTCAGCGACAGCGTCACCCTGGAGAAAACGCGGTCAGCCCGGTCGGCGATGTTTTCACGAAGCGGCGCATAGGCGAGCGTGCCGGTCGGTGCCGCGTCGGATGCCGCCGCCGGATTGTCGCCGGTCAGCATTTTCTGGATCGACTTGAGGCCGCCATTGCCGCCGGAAATGGACGCCTGGCGCTCCGGCGCCGGCGTCTGCGCTGCTGCGGGAGCAGGGCCGTCCGGTGCGGTGATGCCGGATTCTTCGGCACGGTTCAGCAGCGAGCCGAGCTTGCCGTGACGGTCGAAGAGGGCGTTCTGCTGTTCAAGCAGTTTTTCGACCTTCTGCTCGACGACCTGCTGGTCGAGCAGCTGACGCGAGGTGATTCGGTCCAGTTGGGCGCGCAGCGCCGAGATGCGGTCTTCGTAATCGTGCTGCATACGCGCCTGCCGCGCCATGGTGGCGCCGATCAGGTCGTCGCGGATGACGAGATAGGAGGTTGCGCCGATATAACCGATGGCGAAGACGGCGATGAAGCAGAAGCTTACCGCCACCATCCAGGGGCGGATGTTCATGTGGCGGATCTTTTCACCGCTGGCCAGGATGAGAACATGCTTCTGCGCACGCTTCCCAAACACCTGGTTTTCGGTACCCTTCGCCACGCCGCTCTCCCGGAGATGCGACTCGTCCGGCCGCTGTTCCCTTGGGCGCGATTACACAGGATTATGGTTAATGGGTTGTTAATTTACGCGTGACTGGTGGACGTCAGCGACCGGTAAAACGACGGCGTCAGGCCTGCTTCGGCGCGGGCGATATCGTTGAACGGAGCCTTCAGCGAGCCGCGAAAATTGGCCCGTACGAGCTCCTTGAACGTCGCCGCCGGGTCCTTTCTTTCGCGGGCGCAAAGGAAGCGGAACCACTTGGCGCCGACCGCCACATGGCCTTTTTCGTCATTATAGATGACATCCAGGATGGCCGCCGTCTCAAGGTCGCCGCTCTCGCGCATCTTCGCCTGCAGCGAAGGCGTGACGTCGAGGCCGCGGGCTTCGAGGATGAGCGGCACGACGGCCAGCCGCGCCGTCAGGTCGTTGCGGGTGGAGTGGGCGGCCTGCCAGAGCCCGTCATGCGCCGGCATGTCGCCGTAATCGGCGCCCATCTCTTTAAGGCGGGCGCGGACCATGCGGAAATGCTTGGCCTCTTCGAATGCCACCTGCATCCAGCCGTCGAAGAAGGAATTCGGCACCGGCTCCGTCGCGAAGCGCGCGACGATGTCGAGCGCGAGATCGACCGCATTGAGCTCGATATGGGCAATGGCATGCAGCGTGGCGATACGGCCGTTGATCGTATGCAGCGAACGCTTTCCCACCGCCTTCGGCGGCACGAGTTCAGGCTTGGCGGGGCGGCCCGGCCGCTCGGGCAGCGGTGGATCGAGCGGCGAGCGCAGCGAAAGGCGCCGCTCGAACCAGCGGGTTGCCGTCGCCTGCGCAAGCCGGGTCTTGATGTTGAGATCGGCCGACAGGATCGCCGCCGTGGCGCCGCCCCTGAGCGACGTGATCGAAAATTCACCCGACATCCGTTTCCTTTCCTGCGCAGGCGCTTGGCGAGTGCGCTCGGCTCAGAGCGCTTTTGCCGCCTCCAGCACCTCTTCGGCATGGCCCGCGACCTTCACCTTCGGCCAGATCTTCGCAATCCTGCCGTCGGCGCCGATCAGGAACGTCGTGCGTTCCACGCCCATATAGGTGCGGCCATACATGCTCTTCTCCTTCCAGACGCCATAGAGATTGGCAAGCGCATTGTCCTCGTCGGAGCCGAGGATGACGGAGAGGCTGTGTTTCAAGGCGAACTTGTCGTGCTTCTTGACGCTGTCAGGCGCTTCGTACTCCTCGATCTCGCTGAACACGCGGCCGGGCTCATTGCTCCAGCGCACGTTGTCGAAGATGAAGAACTCGGGTTCCGGTCCGAAGAAGGCGGTGTCGCCCAGGCCCGAGGCCTTCAGGTAGGCTTCAGCGCGCTTGGCGATGGAACGCGGGTCACGGTCATAGGCCTTGCCGTCGCCCGGCTCGATCACATCGCATTGCAGGAACAGCGTGGTCTCTTCGAAAAACGGGTCGAGATTCGCGGTGTTGGGATCGGGCATGAGCTGCATGTCCGAGGCTTCGATGCCCTTCCAGCCAGCAACCGAAGAACCGTCGAACGCGTGGCCCGAGCTGAACTTGTCTTCATCGAAATGGGACACAGGCACGGTGACGTGCTGCTCCTTGCCACGGGTGTCGGTGAAGCGGAAGTCGACGAACTTGACTTCGTTTTCCTTCACCATTTTCATGACGTCTGCGACGGTCTTTGCCATCAAAGATCTCCTGGGGTTGGGTTGGCGTTTATGGATAGGACGGAAGGCGGGATGCAGTTTCCATGCCACGGCGAGCGCACCAAAACATGGCCGGCGGAACACCCAAAGCAGCCGCCACCAGCCCTATCGTTCAGGCGCATCCTACAGAAGATGGCGGCATCCGAGCCTACGAATGCTTTGTTTTGGTGCAAAATTTTCATGCACCAAATTTGATCAATCAGTCACGCACCATTTCGGGACCCATCTTGAGCGTGTGCTCACGCAGTCCTTGCAACAGCTGCACGAAGGCGGCGTCGGTCGCCGAGGGAGCCCCTTTGACGCCCAGCTCGATGTGCCGGCCGTATTCAGGGTGATCGACGCTGGGGAGGCTGAATACCTTGACTCCGGCGTGGTCCTGCTCGATGCGTTCCATCAGCGGTGTCAGCGTGGCCTCCATCGAGCCGAAGACAATCACGGACCGCTCCCGCCAAGATGCCCGGCGGTGCAGGGACGCATAGCGCTGGTCCAGGACCCACTCGATCATCGGCCACGCCATGACCGGGAAGCCCGGCACGAAATGCACATGCCCCAGGCTGAATCCCGGGATCTTGTTGTAGGGGTTCGGGATGATGGACGCACCACGCGGAAAGACGCCCATGTTCAGACGATGGACGTTGTCCTGTCGGTCTGGCTCATAGGCTACGCCTTGCTCGCGTGCCATGTCCTGCATGCGCTCGCGGATCAGGGCTTCAGCCGCGGGATGCAGGACCAGCGATTCGCCCAGGGCCTTGGCCGCGCACTGGCGGGTGTGGTCGTCCGGCGTCGCGCCGATGCCCCCGCAAGAGAACACCAAGTCCCCGCTGGCAAACGAGCGCGCAAGCGTCGCGGTGATGCGATCGGGGACGTCGCCCACATAGTCAGCCCAGGCGAGCTGCAGGCCACGCGCGGCCAGTAGTTCGATGACCTTGGGCAGGTGCTTGTCCGCGCGCTTGCCGGAAAGAATTTCGTCGCCGACGATGACCAGCCCGATCGAAGCAGGCTCAGTCTCGGGGAGGAGGGAGAGGGGTTGGTTCATAAGGTCGTGTCGAGGAAGCAGGGGCTGGCGGAGCCGGCTCGACCAATCCAGCCGGTGCAGGTTGCCAGCCGTCGGGCGAGATCGGTCGCGCGGGTTCTACCACGGTTGTCCTCGCTCGCTGCAGCTCCAGTGCGGCCAGCGCATAGTGGGCAAACCACAGCGAAGAAAAAGCAAACACCAGTGTATAGACCCAGACGGCGAGCGGCACCAGCACGGGCGCCAGCACCAACGTCAACGCGCCCCAGGCCCACAGCAGCGCGGGAGCCGCACCCAGGTACCCCGTCAACACGCCCAGCACCAGCAGAGGCACGCGGTGCTCTCGCATCAACTCCACGCGCTCCTGCCGGCTGGCATGGTCGGCCAGAACATCGTATGCCATCACCCGGTAGGTCAGCCAACCCCAGATCAACGGGGGAAGCACCAGCACCAGCGGCGGGATCAGCCACAGCGGGATGGACAACATGAGCGCCAACAACGCCGCCACCGTGGCCCAGGTGGCACCAAAGATGCTGCCGATGAATGTGCCGCCATGCCGCTTGTCCAGGCTACGGAAGCGACGATCGGCGACCAGGCCAACGATCGACGGCGTCATCAAGGTGGCGACCAGTAGCAGGGCCACGACCACGATCAAAGGTGTACTAAGTACGACGACGACCACAGGCGCCACCAACCGCTGTGCATCGGAGAAGCCCAGAAATCCTTCCAGCCATCCCATGACCGTGCCGACCAGCGGCCAAGCATCCAGCCAAGCGCGCACGGTCGCCACGGCGGTGTCCCAGAAGAAATAGCCCAGGCCCAATGCCAGACCCGCCATCAGCACCAATGGCATGACCGACAGGGCAATCACGCGTGGGTGCAAGCAATAGGCCGCGGCACGCCAGAACGAATCGAGCAACAAACGCATGGCCCGAGGATACCCCGCCACATCTGCGCAGATATCTACGGGGCGGCATACGTCGCCGTAGACAGATCGCCTGCTTCAGCCTCTGCCCAGGAGCCGCTTGCAACCCAACCACTGCTGGCACCAGAAGCCGCGTCCATAGTCGCGTAGCCCACGCGGGCCGGGTTCGACTTGGTCGCGCACGCCCGTCGGGTCGTAACGCAGTTCGAAGTTGGCGGTGTGGAACATCATGTCCCACCACGGCAGCAAGACGCCGAAGTTGCAGCCCCCCAGGCTGTCCCGTCCTTGGGACTCGTGGCCGATGCCGATGCTGTGGTGTCGGCGATGAAAACGTGGGCTGACCCACAGGCGCTCGCCGATGGTGCCGAACCACAGTCGCACATTCGCATGGTGCAGGTTTTCGCTCAGCTGCGTGAGCGCCACGATCGCGACGAACTGCCCCGGCGCGACGCCGATGGTCTGCGCCACGACCACGAGCAGGACGTCGCGCAGCACGTCGTCCAGCAAGTGGTTGCGGTTGTCGCTCCACATCGTCATCTGCCGTTGCGAATGGTGCAAGGCATGCAGGCTCCACCACCAGTGCAGGCGGTGCTGACCACGGTGGATCCAATAGTCGACGAAATCGAAAGCCAACATATAGAGCACGAAGCTGAGCAGCGGCTGGTCCGTGACGCCAGGCCAAAAGCCATCCAGATGGAAGGTATGCCAGCCTGCGACGCGTAGCCAGCCGAACATCTCGTCCATCCAGGGGGCGAGAGTGAAGAACAATCCCAGCCGAAACAGGCCCAAGCGGTGCACCACGGTATAGACCATGTCGGTTCGGATCGCTGCCCTGTCGTGCATGGGCTCCACCGGCCGCCAGCGCTGCAACGGTGCGATGACAGCGACCATCACCGCCAATTGCAGCAGGCCCACCAACACCCAGCCGGTGCCGACGAACGCGTCTTCGAGCCAGCCGCCGAAGCCGAGCGCGAAGACCAAGGGCTGCACAGCGGCCTCGAACAGCCACTGCTGGAGCATCCCGAAGAGATCGGTCAGCGCATCCATGGCCCGGACCGGTGGGTCGCGATCCATTGCTTGTATTGCGGGTGCTCGCGCAACGTGTCGAAGCAGAATCCCTTGGCTTTCAGGCCCTCCAGCAAGGGCTCCAACACGACGGGCGCCCACGGATCGCGGCGCGACCAGATGCCCAGATGGGCCATCAAGATGTCGCCCGGCTGCACATCGCGCAATGCGCGCTGCAGCAGGACTTGGTTTGGATATTTGTCGCTGGGGAGTTCATCGCCCAGGAAGCCGGCAGGCGCCCAGCCGACGTGCGCGTAACCGCAAGCGCGCGCAGCAGCCAACAACGCGGGCGAGGTTCGACCGCCGGGTGCGCGAAACAGCGGCAAGCTCGCCTGGCCGGTCAAGGCTTCCAAACGGTGTGCCGCGCGACCGATTTCCTGGCAGTACGCCGGCGCGGAGACCAGTCTGTCTTGGCCAGCCAAGGGGCCCGCGGAAGCACGCATGCGGAATCGTGACGTACCGTCTGCAGCCACCGACGCATCGGCGCGCCAGTACAGATGGTCGAAGGTATGGGATGCGAAGGCGTGGCCTTCGGCTGCGCGCTCGCGCCACCATGCGGCCCACTCGTCTCCGAGGCTTGCGTCGCCGCTACGCGTTGGCTCGTTGGCAGCGAAAAACGTGACCTTCACCTGCTGGCGTCGCAGCACGTCTGCGACCAAGGGCGCAATGCCCATGTGCCCGGTATCGAATGTCAGATAGAGCGGCTTGGCGCAATTCGCAGCAGCGGCGACGGAACCCAGGCCAGCCAGCACCAAGCCAAAGAGCCACGCTCGCAGTTGCGGCCAACCAGCAGATACGCAGGCCTCAGCGGGGGGCATGGTCCAGTGTCCAGACGCCATGCGGTGAGCGACCCACCTTGACTTGGCGCACGACCTGTTTGGTGCTGGTGTCGATGACGGTGAGCTTACGCGCCCAACGCGAAGTCACCATCAACAAACGCCCATCCGCCGACAAGTCCATGCAGTCTGGCCCACCGGGCGCTGGGTAGTGGGCCACGACCTCCGATGTTGAAAGATCAATTTTGCTGATGGTGTTGGCGACTCGATTGCTGACATACACATGCCGTTTGTCGCCTGCACCACGGAACGCATGGGCTCCTTCGCCCGTTTTGATCAGGCGCAACAGCTTGGGCTCCTTGCCTGACACATCGAACACCTGAACACCATCACCACCCGTCAGACCGACCAGCAATGTTTTGTCGTCGGCGGTTCCGTACACATCCGCGGGCGTCGCACCAGTCGGAATGCGCCATTTGATCGTCTGCGTTGCCAAATCGAGTGCAACCAGTTCGTCACTGTCTTGCATCGACGCAAATACCGTCGTGCTCTTGCTGTCGATCCACAAGTGACTGGGTGTCTTGCCTGTCACCACACGCTTGACCAGCGCCAGACCGTTGCCATTCCACCGATAGACATCGAGATGGTTCAGCCGGTTCGCCGCAGTCACGAACCAACGCATGTCGGGCGAAAAGCGCAGGTGATAAGGGTCCAGGATGTCGCGAACCACCCGCTGCACTTCCGCAGTGCGCGGATCGACGAAGGTCAAAGAATCGCCGAGCGCATTGGCAACGATCAAAGACTTCTCATCCGGCGTCAGATAGAGA
>CBDDGK010000059.1:0-61902 GCA_965227625.1 Neorhizobium sp.
CTTTGAGCACCTGGGATGTCCGTTCGGTAGCTTCCATCGCTGCAGTCTCCTTCGAGAGAGGCCTTACAGCACGGAGGCGCGAAGGGAAACACTCGCAAAATTCTTCCGCTTTAGGCGACGATTACGATTTTTGTCTCTGGAGGATATAGGCGTCGGGATCGAGGCTGATCTGATCGCGGCCGCGCATCTTGGCCGCATAGAGCGCAAGATCGGCCCGTCGGTATAGCTCGCTGGCATCGTCGCCGCCCGTCGCGCAGGCAATGCCGGCCGAGAATGTGTAACGAAAGCTGACCTGATCGGGCAGAGGCCGTGATTGCCTGACGGCACTCAACATTCTCTGCACGATCGTTTCGGCCTCATCCGGCCTGGTATTGGGCAGGACGAGAAGAAACTCCTCGCCACCGACGCGCCCGAGAACGTCCGTCTTGCGGACCAGCCTCTGCAAGGTCCCGGCGAAATTCTTCAAGACCGCATCACCGACAATGTGGCCGAAACGGTCGTTGATATATTTGAAATTGTCGATGTCGAGCACCGCAAGGCAGCCGACGATCCTGTCCGGATCGCTCTGCGGGCGGAGCAGCTCCTCGAGGCGCGACATGACGAAGCGGCGGCTGGGTATCCCGGTCAATTCGTCGGTCTGCGAAGCCTTGAGCGCGGTGTCGCGATCCTGGCGCAGCGTGCGTTCGTCCGATCTGATCGGGGTGATGTCGCTTGCGACGCACAACATCCAGCCATTCGGCTGCATGGTTTCGGTCATCCACAGCCAGCGCCCGTCGTGAAGGTCTGTCTCGAACGCGCGAAAGCCGGTTTTCCCGCGCCGCGCCTGGGTGGAAAGCAGCCAGTTCTCGAAATCGGTTGCGGTTATGATCGTGCCGCGCCCAGCGCTGAAGTTTCGCCGCATCAGATCCGACCAGAGAGGCTGCTCGTCTTCATCGACGAACCATGCTTGGCGAAAAGCGCCATTCGCGAATCGCAATCGATCGTCCTGATCGAAAACCGCGACCATCACGCCGGCAGCTTCCATAAGCTGTGCGGTTTGCACACTTGTCTCTATGTCGCCCAAGGCCATCATGCCCTTAGAGTAAAACGCGTTGCGAAACCCTAAGCGCAGAGCAGTGAACGAACAGTTAGGTGGGAACCGCAAAATGGAGGCATAAAGGCGCAAATCTGGGGATTGTGCGCCCGTCTGGCTTCACCAGCTTTTCACCATCTCGGCCAGCCTGGTCCGATCCTCCGGATCGAGGCGAGGCAGGCCTGGAATGCGCACCTCGCCAACCGAAAGACCGGTCACAAGGGCGAAAGCCTCTTTCACGACGGTGACATTGGCGCCGTTGCGATATTTGGTGCGCATCCGCTCGAAGGGTTCGATGATCTCGACGATGCGGCGTGCCTCGGCAAAGTCTCCGGCTTCAAGCGCCGCATGGACGGCGAGCGAGAAATGCGGGGCGACATTCACGAGCCCGGAGGTAAAGCCACGGGCGCCGGCGGCCGTGAACGAAGGCGCCCAGCTTTCGGCAAGACCACACACAAACAGGGCATGGCTCGGGTCGGAAGCGGCGATGGAACGCGACAGGAGCAGGATATCCGTCGTGGCGAACTTGATGCCGGCGATATTGGAATGGCCTGCGAGCCGCAACATGTCCTCGACAGTAAAGCCGTCGGCGCGGACATAGGCGACCATCGGCAGCGGCGAGGCTTCCGCCAGCCCGCGGAAATAATCGATCTGCGCTTGAGGTGCGGCGAACGGGTCGACCGGCTGGTGCGACATGACGGCGGAGGCACCCATGGTTTTGGCGGCCTTTGCCATGCCGATCGCCTCACGAAGCGAACGTCCGACGGCGGCGGTCACCGGTGCGCGGCCATCGACACCCGCTACCGCTGCTTCAGTCACGTTGGCGATCTCGACCGGGGTCAGGGCGTAGAATTCGCCGGTATTGCCGGCCGCGACGATGTTGTGGATGCCGGCTTCGGCTACGCGGTCATATACCTTGCGCGTCGTGGCCGCATCGACTTCGCCGTCCGTATCATAGGCGGTGATCGGAACGCCGGAAATGCCGGTCAGCGTTTTGCGGAAATCCTGGATATTCATCTGTTTCCCCTTCAAATCGCGAAACGGTGTTCCGGCAGGCCACGAACGCCGGCCTCGAAGGCATAAAGCGTGCCGTGTTCGAATGTGCCGTTATTGTCGGTCGAAAGCGTCGTGACGTAGATCATCGAAAAATCCGGCCCGCCGAAGCAGGGCATGCTCGGCCCCTTGGCCGGCATCTTGTAGGCCTCGACAACGGTGCCATCGGGCGCGATCCGGTTGATCCGGCTGCCTTGCTGGCCGCAAATCCAGTAGAAGCCTTCGGCATCCACTGCCGCGCCGTCCGGCCGCCCTTCTTCGGGCGTGAAGTTGTGCAGGCGCCGCGGTCTGCCGGTCACACCGCGCTTCGGATCGAAATCGAAGACCTGGGCGTAAAGCCCGCTGCTGTCGGAATGATACATGGTGCGACCGTCCGGGCTCCACGAAATGCCATTGGAGGTCATCATATTGCCGTCGATAATCGTGTCGAAGGATCCGTCCGGCTTGACGCGATAGAGACGGGCATTGCCGGTCTGCGGCACCGCTTCGTCGCGGGTTCCAACCCAGAAACAGCCATCCGGCCCGGCCTTGCCGTCATTCAGGCGGCTGTCGGGGCGGCCGTTATCCGGATTGCAGAGCAGTTTCATCGAACCGGTCTTGGGGTTCAGGATGTGAACGCCGCTTTCGAGCGCGACGGCGATGTCCTCGCCGTTTTCGCACAGCGCTAGGCAGCCGATCTTCACGGGCATTTCGAAACGGTCGACCTTGCCGGATGCACGCAGGCAGATTGCCGCGGGGGCGAGAATATCGACCAGCCAGAGATCGCCGGTACGATCGTCCCAGGTGGGGGATTCACCCACCCGCAGCGGAAAGTCTATGACGCGGCGAACTTCGGGGGTAATAATCTTGGTGCCGCTCATCGCGTCGCTTCTCCTGATATGACAAGTCCGTTTTCATCGCGCAGCCGGATTATTCCGTCGTGTTCGGGATCGCAGAACGGACCGCCCTGGAAGAATGCGGCGATCGGGCTTTCGTCGATGGGCTCAAGGCGTAAGTGATCACGGGTGTGATCCTGCGGCTGATATCCCAGCCGTTCGGCAAGCTCGTCCTTCCACCAGCCGGCATCGTTTTTCGACATGCCGTAGACGACCGCTGCCGCGATATCCGGATGAGTGAGGCCGATTTTCACCAGCTGGTAGAGATCACGCGGGCTGATCCAGATCGCCGCGGCGCGTTCACTGTTGGGGTAGGGGCCGGCATTGCCAATACGGATCGAGAGCGTCCGGATGCCCGCCTTATCGTAGTAGAAACCGGCGACCATCTCGCCCCAGCATTTCGATAGGCCATAGCGGGTGTCGGGGCGGGGCACATCGAGCGGTGTGATCGTCTGCGTGCGTGGGTAGAAACCCGTCGCGTGATTGCTGGAGGCGAAGATGACGCGGTTCGTACCGTTCGCCCTGGCAGCCTCATAGACATTATAGGTGCCGAGAATATTTGTCGGTATCATCTCACCGATATCGAATTCACGTGGCAGGCCGCCGAGGTGGATGACGCCATCCATCCCTTCAAGCGCCGCATGCATCGCGCCGGCATCGGCAAGATCGCCCTCGAAAAAGCTCTCGTTTGCAGCAAGGTCCGCCGCCGGCCTGATGTCGATCAGCCGGATATGCTCCACTTCGGAGCGCATGAAACCTCTAAGCTGCGTGGCGATATTTCCCGCGCCGCCCGTAATCGCAATCCGTTTCAACATCCCTCCTCGCGGCGTCTCCCCACGCCGCCTGAAATCGAAAGCCGTTAGCCTCCCACGCCCTGAAACATGCGGGCGCGCGCATTGAGAATATGGATCTTCATCGCGTCATGGGCCGCCGCTTCCCGCCGCGCCAGGATCGCCTCGACGATGGCCTGATGTTCGTCCTGCACGATCCGCACATGCTGGGGCGTGCGCTTCAGGCTGAGACTGCGGGTCAAGGACATGCCAACCGTAAAATGCGGGCGAAACCAGTCGCGGACCGTGACGTGGAACTGGTTGCCGCTCGCGGCCGCGATAGCATCATGCAGATCCTGATCTTCCTCCGCGCCGAGTTCACCGATTTCGAGACAATGCTCGATTGCGGCAAGCTTGGTCAGGATGCGGATCCGGTCGTGGGCCTGCCAGTTGCGGGCCGCCAGTTCCGCGGCTTCGGCTTCCAGGCCGGCGCGGAATTCGAAGAACCTTTGCACATCGGCCAGAGAGCCGACCGGTACGTGCCGCAGAACCGAGGAGTCCGGACGTTGCCGTACATAGGAGCCGGAACCCTTGCGTGACACGATGAGCTGGTCGGCGCGCAGCCGCTCCAGCGCCTCGCGCACCACCGGTCGTGAAGCGCTGAACATCACCGCGAGATTGGGTTCCGACGGAAGCCTTTCGTTGACGGGAAAGCGGCCGTCGGCAATCATCCCCACGATCCTCTCGTAGATGATGTCGCTGAAACGAGGCTCTGCCCTGGCGGCCGCTATCGCGCCGGATTGATCCATCAACTTACCTCTTCGCGTCTCCATTCGCGGAAGGCATATCCAGCTTCCGGCAATTCGTCGGCCATCTGTTTAGTCATGTCGGACATAATGACAACCGCCGACGCGAGTTTGCCAACAGCGATGCGTTCCAGGGAGGTAGATGAGTTGCCGCTGCAGGGTGCCACGCCATTTTCATTGACGTAGCTGTCGCCTGGGAGCAGGCTGCAATTCAGCCGCATGGCAACAACGGGCGCGTGTCCGGCGCCGGTCGATATCGCGAGTGTCTGCGTATCAAAAGTCATGCTTATCCTCCCCTTTCAGCATGTCTCTTTTTTAGTAGAACTATTTAACCTGTAAAAATCTGTCAATACTTGTAATCATCTGAAAAGCGTCATATGGTCCGTTTTGCCGATGGGATGGAGGTCCGCGGCGGCTCTGGCGAGTGGGAACCGCCATCAGTCGCTGCTTTAGGTCGGCTCGGTCTGCATTTGGGAGGAGTTCAATGCGCGACGACGAAATTATGTCTTCCGGCGTGAGCCGCCGGACGTTTTTGGCAGGTGTTGGCGGGGCGGTTGCCCTGTCTGTTGCCGGCGGTACGACGGCCCGCGCGGCCGGTACCAAAGAGGCTCCGCAGTTTGCGGCGCTGGTGAAGGACGGCAAGCTTCCGGCGCTCGCCGATCGCCTGCCGGCAAACCCCATGGTGGTCAAGCCGTGGGAAAAGATCGGCACTTACGGCGGCACTTTGCGGCGCGGCCTGCGCGGTTCTTCCGACCATAACGGTATCCTGCGCATGGTCGGCAACCAGGGCTTGGTGCGCTGGAACATGGAATTCACCGCGGTTCTGCCGAACCTTGCTGAAAAGTGGGAAGCCAACGCCGATGCCTCGCAGTTCACATTCCACCTTTTGAAGGGTGTGAAGTGGTCGGACGGACATCCGTTCACCGCTGACGACGTGGTCTTCGCGATCGAAGACGTCGTCAAGAACAAGGAGCTTTACAGCGCCACTCCGGCGCAGATCCAGGTGGCCGGCAAGCCGGTCGTGGTCGAGAAGATCGACGACTATACCGTCAAGTTCACCTTCGCGGCCGCAAACGCCCTTTATCTCGAAAACCTTGCGACGCCGCTAGGCCAGCATCCGACGCTGTTTGCCAAGCACTATTGCAGCAAGTTCCTGCCGAAATACAACGACAAGCTTGCCGACGACGTGAAGGCGGCCGGTGCTGCCAACTGGCCGGACCTGTTCCGCGCCAAGTGCGGCGATATCGAAATCCCGCAGCGCTGGGGCAATGCCGAAAAGCCGGTTCTCGATCCATGGATGATCAAGGAAGCCTATTCCGGCGGTGCGACCCGCGTGCTGATGACCCGCAATCCCTACTTCTGGCAGGTCGATACGGAAGGCAACCAGCTTCCCTATATCGACGAGCTGAACTTCGGCATCTCGCAGGACGTCGAGTCGCTGATGCTGAACGTCATCTCCGGCAAGCTGGACATTCAGGAGCGCCATATCAACTCGCTCCAGAACAAGCCAACCCTGTCGCAGAACATGAAGAAGGGCGATTACCGTCTTCTGTCGTTGATCCCGTCAGCGGCGCAGCAGTGCTCGCTTTATCTCAACATGACCCACAAGGACCCGGTTCTGCGCAAGATCTTCGCAGACAAGTCGGTCCGTCAGGCATTGTCGATGGGCATCAACCGGCAGGAAATCATCGACATTTCCTACTTCGGTCAGAGCGAAGCCTATCAGACCGGACCGCGTCCGGGGCATCCCTGGTATCACGAGAAGCTGGCCCGCCAGTTCACGGAATTTGCCGCGGACAAGGCCAATGCGCTGCTCGACAAGGCCGGTCTCGACAAGAAGAACGCCAACGGCATCCGCCTGCGTCCGGATGGTCAGCCGTTCTTCTTCGCGGTCGACGTCATCCCGACGCTTTACCCCGACCTCGTCGACGTGCTGGAACTGGTGAAGGCGCATTGGTCGAAGATCGGCGTGGACATGAAGGTCAACACCATCGAACGTGCGCTCTACTACACCCGCGGCGACGACAATGCGCATGATGCGCAGGTCTGGCCGGGTCCGGGTGGTCTCGACCCGATGCTCGACCCGCGTGACTTCTTTGCTTTCCATCCGCAGGGCTCGCGTTACGCCATCCCGTGGACTCTCTGGTACACGTCCAACGGTGCCAAGGGCGAAGAGCCGCCGGAAAGCCAGAAGAAGCGTTTCAAGCTGTTCGACGAAGCCCGTTCCACGGCCGATGTCGATAAGCGCGGCGCGATCATGAAGCAGCTTTTCGACATCGCTGCGGAAGAATTCGAAGTCATGGGCATCTGCCTTGCCGTCGGCAGCTTCGGCATCATCCGCAATAACCTGCGCAACGTTCCGGAAAAGCAGCCGGACAGCTGGTCCTGGCCGAACCCCGGTCCTGCCCTGCCGCAGCAGTTCACGTTTACGAGCTGATCAGTCTCGTTGGTGCCGCCGTCCAACGGCGGCGGCACTTCTCCAGTCCCATTGCCTGACATGCTGAAGCGGGAGCCGTGCTGTCCCGCATCGATATGCCGTGCGATCCGAATTGCGAGCGCTCCATGCTGAAATTTATCGTCAAACGCCTGTTCTGGATGATCCCGTCGCTCTTTGCGGTGAGTTTCCTGGCTTTCGTGCTGATCCAGCTTCCACCCGGCGACTTCGTCACCACCTATATCGCGACGCTTGCCTCCTCCAACGAAGTGATCGACCAGAACACCGCAGCCCAGCTGCGCGAACGGTTCGGCCTCGATCAGCCCATGCTGGTGCAATACCTGAAATGGGTCTGGGGTATCATCTCCCGCGGCGATTTCGGCATGTCATTCGAGTGGCAGCAGCCGGTCTCGGGCCTGATTTGGGAGCGCATGGCGCTGACCTTGGTCCTGGCACTCGCGAGCCTGATTGCCACCTGGGCGATCGCACTGCCGATCGGCGTCTATTCCGCCGTCAAGAAATACTCGATCGGCGATTATGCCTTCACGGCCTTCACGTTTTTCGGCCTGTCCATCCCCTCCTTCCTGCTGGCGCTGGTGCTGATGTACATCGCCGCGGTCGAGTTTGGTGCGGATGTCGGCGGCCTCTTCTCGCAGGAATATGAGACGGCGTCGTGGAGCATCGCCAAGATGTACGATCTGCTGACGCATATCTGGCTGCCGGTGGCGATCCTCGCGGTCTCCTCGACGGCAAGCCTGATCCGCGTCATGCGCGCCAACATGCTGGATGAGCTGCCGAAACCCTATGTCACGACGGCGCGCGCCAAGGGCCTCTCCGAGTTCCGCCTGCTGGTCAAGTATCCGCTGCGCATTGCGCTCAATCCGTTCATCTCCACGATTGCATGGCTGCTGCCGAACCTGATTTCCGGCTCGGTCGTCGTGGCAATCGTCTTGAACCTGCCGACGGCCGCACCGCTGCTGCTTCAATCGTTGATGGCGCAGGACATGTATCTCGCGGGTGCCTTCGTGCTCCTGATATGCGCACTCACCCTGATCGGCTCGCTGATCAGCGACATCCTGCTGGCGCTGGTCGATCCGCGCATCCGGCTCGAATAGGAGGCTCAAATGGTCGATGCTACCATTACCAACGATCGTCCGGATCGCGTCGCCGTCGCCTCGCAATGGCAGCTCATCTGGTGGGCTTTCAAGCGGCACAAGCTTGCTATGGCGGCGCTGGTCGTCACGGTCTGCATGTATATCGTCGCGCTCTTTCCGGGCTTTTTCGCGATCAACGACCCGATCCTGCAGAATGCCCGCACCACCTTCTATCCGCCGCAGCGGGTGCACCTCATCGATACCACCAATGGCTTCGAAATCGGCCTACACTATTTCCCGACCAAGCTGACGCGAGATCCCGAGACGCTTGCCGCGATCTACAAGGAAGACACGACCCAGAAGAAGGTGCCGATCCAGTTCTTCGGGCGCGGTTATACCTATTCGGTGCTCGGCCTGTTCGAAAGCAATATCCATCTGCTCGCGACCACCGACCCATCCAAACCGCTTTTCCTGTTTGGCGCGGACCGTCTTGGCCGTGACGTCTATAGCCGCACGGTGCAGGGAGCGCAGGTCTCGCTGTCGATCGGCCTTGTCGGCGTCTTCCTGTCGCTGCTGCTCGGCATCGTTCTCGGCGGTATCTCGGGTTACTACGGCGGGCGGATCGACTTCGTGCTGCAGCGGGTCATCGATTTTGTGCTGTCGCTGCCGACCATCCCGATTTGGCTGGCTCTGGCGGCGGCCCTGCCTCAAGGTTGGCCGGCGACGCTGCAATATATGATGATCACCATCATCTTGTCGTTTACCGGCTGGGCGCAGCTCGCCCGTGTCGTGCGCGGCCGCTTCCTGTCGCTCCGGACGGAAGAGTTCGTGGCCGCAGCCCGTCTTGATGGGGTCTCGGAAGGACGCATTATCTTTCGTCATATGCTGCCGAGCTTCTCGAGCCACATCATCGCCTCGATGACCTTGGCCGTGCCGGCGATGATCCTCGCGGAAACCTCGCTCTCGTTCCTCGGACTTGGCCTGCAGCCGCCGACGATCTCGTGGGGCGTGCTGCTGCGCGAGGCGCAGAATATCCGCTCGATTGCGACGGCGCCGTGGCTCTTCATGCCAGGACTTGCGGTCGTCGTTGCCGTCATGGCGCTCAACCTCTTCGGCGATGGCCTGCGCGATGCAGCCGACCCCTATAACAAGTGAGGCGCGGATGACCGAAATCCATTCCATCCCACCCCGCCAGAATGTGAAGCCGCTGCTGGAAGTGAAGAACCTGATAACGGAGTTTCCGCTCCGCACCGGTATCTTCAGGGCGGTCAACGACATCTCCTTCTCGATCGAACCGGGCAAAACGCTTTGCGTCGTCGGCGAATCCGGTTCGGGCAAGTCGGTGACGGCGCGCTCTATCCTGCAGATCGTCGACCAGCCCGGCAGTATCGCTTCCGGCTCGGTGATCCTCAACACCAAGGATGGCGTATCGATCGATCTTGCGAAGCTCGATCCGCGCGGCAAGGCGATCCGGGCGGTGCGTGGCCGCGACATCGCGATGATCTTTCAGGAGCCCATGTCGTCGCTATCTCCGGTGCACACGGTCGGCGACCAGATCATGGAAGTGCTGCGTCTGCACCTGGACATGAGCAAGGCCGAAGCCCGCAAGGAGGCGGCGGAGCTTCTGCGCCAGGTGGAAATCCCCAATCCGGAACAGGCGCTGGATCGCTACGCTTTCCAATATTCCGGCGGCATGCGCCAGCGCGCCATGATCGCCATGGCGCTTGCCTGCAAACCGCAGCTCTTGATCGCCGACGAGCCGACCACGGCGCTCGACGTCACGACCCAGGCGGAAATCCTCGACCTGATCAAGCGGCTGCAGCAGAGCACCGGCATGGCGGTGCTGTTCATCACCCATGACATGGGCGTGGTGGCGCAGATCGCCGATGACGTGCTTGTCATGCATCACGGCGTCGTCAAGGAATACGGTACCGTCGACCAGATTTTCCACACTCCGCGGGACCCATATACCAAGATGCTGATCGGCTCTGTGCTGAAGCTGGAGCAGAAGGCGGAAATCCGACTTGCCCGGCCACCGCTCGATACCAGCGCCGATCCGATCCTCGATATCCGCAATCTCTCCATGCATTTCGGAGAGATGAAGGCGCTGAACGATGTGTCGATCTCGCTTCTGCCTGGCGAAACGCTCGGCATCGTGGGCGAATCCGGTTCCGGCAAGACGACAATGGGCCGCTCGATCATGCGGCTTTACGACCCGACCGGCGGCGAGATGCATTATCGCCGCGCCAATGGCCAGATGGTCGATCTCGCCAAGCTGGAAGGTGCCGAACTGAAGGCGGCGCGGCGTGAGTTGCGCATGGTCTTCCAGGACCCGTTCGGCTCGCTCAACCCGCGCATGACGGTGGCGCAGGTGATCGGCGAACCGCTTCTGGTCAACGGCGTCATGAAGGGCAAGGAGCTGGACGACAAGGTCTGCCACTTGATGGAGCAGGTAGGCCTCGACCCCGCAGGCCGCGAACGTTACCCGCATGCATTCTCCGGCGGCCAGCGCCAGCGTATCGGCATTGCGCGTGCAATCACGCTTAACCCGCGCATCATCGTGGCGGATGAGGCGACCTCGGCACTCGACGTCTCGGTACGCTTCCAGGTGCTCGATCTCCTGATGCGGTTACAGGACGAGTTGAAGCTCGCCTATATCTTCATCAGCCACGATATCGGCGTCATTCGTTACATGTGCGACCGCGTCGGCGTCATGTATCGCGGCCGGCTTGTCGAGGTCGGCGAGGCGGAGAAGGTCTGCAACAATCCGGATCACGCCTATACCCAGGCACTGATCTCCGCCATTCCGCGCCCGGACCCGCGCGACCGCGATCGCTCGCGGCGGTTCCGTTATGTGGAGCCGGCCAATACCGATACCAGCAACATCAAGAATGGAAGTTCTGCGCGATGAAAATCACGGGGATTCGTACGTTTCTCATGCATGTCGGCCAACCGGTCGACCAGGCCTTCAAGCCGGCAGGGTCCGAGAAGGGCGGATATTTCGGCGGCACGCGCAACTGGCTGTTCCTGAAGATCGAGACGGATGAGGGGATTACCGGCATTGGCGAATGCTCCGGCTGGCCGCGGGTCGTCGAAACGGCGATCAAGGACATTGCCCCGCTTCTGATCGGCGAGGACCCGACGCATATCGAAAAGCTGTGGCAGAAGATGATGATCGCCATGATGGGCCATGGCATGCTCGGCACGGTCGGCGGCGGCGCCATGACCGGCATCGACATGGCTTTGTGGGACATCAAAGGCAAAGCGCTCAACACGCCGGTCTGGAACCTGCTCGGCGGCAAGGTGCGTGACCGCATCCCAATCTATTCGCATGCCAACACGGTGGAACAGGCGCTGAAGGTCAAGAGCCGCGGTATCAAGATGATCAAATGCGGTGGCGTCGCCGATCCGGTCCGTAAGGTGGACAAGCTGCGCGAGGCGGTTGGTGACGATATGGACATCGCCATCGACCTGCATGGCGCGCCGTGGCTGACGCCGGCCGATGCCTGCCGGCTGGTGCGCAAGCTCGAGCCTTACGAACTGGCATGGGTGGAGGACCCGATCGCGCCGGAAAATGTCGATGGTTATCGGCGTATCCGCGATGCGGCGCATATCCCGCTCGCCGCCGGCGAACGCTCGGCCACGATCTTTGGTGAGCGCGAGCTGATCGAAAAGGAACTGGTCGACATCATCCAGCCGGATACGGGCCGCGGAGGCGGTATTACCCAGATGAAGAAGATCGCGGCGATGGCGGAGGCGCATCACATCCAGTTCGCGCCGCATTCCGGCTCGCTTGGTCCAGTGGCCGAATATGCCGCGCTGCATCTCATGGCGGCCATCCCCAATGCGCTGGTCCTCGAGCGCCTCGATGATGACTGGGAGGGGCGCAAGAGCGTGATCGTGCCGCATCCAGAGCAGGAAAACGGCTCTATTCTGGTGCCGGACGCACCGGGCCTCGGCTGCGACATCGACGAGGATTTCGTCGCTCGCTTCCCGAGCTTGGGCAATGTCTCCAATCAGGTTCCGAAGGACAGCACCGCCTATGCGCCAGGCACCTGGGGCGAGCACCTCTATGTGCAGACCCGCGTCTCGCGCCGCCAGTATTTCGGCAAATAAGGACATCAAAAATGAAGATCGACCGGATGCGGGTTTATATGACCCGCGACAAGGATCGCCCGCGCGTCGTCGTTGCGCTCGATACCGACGATGGCCTGACCGGCTGGGGCGAGTGCTACAATCACGGTCCCGACAAGGCTCTGCCGCCGCTGCTAGACTATCTATACGGCTTCATTGCCGGGCAGGACCCGACGCGGGTGGACTATCTCGTCAACCTGATGATCCAGCAGAGCCGGTTTCCTCCCGGCGCCATGGGCCTGGCCGCGATTGCCGGCCTCGACCATTGCCTCTGGGACCTCGCGGCGAAGGCCGCGGGCGTGCCGGTCTACAAGCTGCTTGGCGGTGAGGTGCGCGACCGAATCAAGGTTTATGCAGGCGTCTATACGGCGCCGGACGCACCGGCGGCGCGCGACGAATTCGACCGGTTGAACGAGGGATGGGGCTTTACCGCCTTCAAGCTCAGCCCGTGGCGGATCGACATGCATACCAACCGTTGGGGCAATGTGGTGAAGGCTTCGGCCGACTATTTCCGCCAGCTTCGCGAGACGGTGCGTGACGATTACGAGATCGCCTTCGACGCGCATGCCAAGATCTACGAAGCCAATGCCGCCCGACAGCTCGGCAATGCTCTCGCGCCCTATGATCCGCTATTTTACGAAGAGCCGCTGCGGCCGGAAAACATTGAGGCCTGGGGGGAGCTGAAACAGGGGCTCGAATGCACGCTGGCGACGGGCGAAAGCCTCTACAGCCGCTACGAATTCCTGCGGCTTCTGCAGGTGAAGGGCGCAGATCTGATCCAGCCGGATATCTGCGTCGTTGGTGGCCTCTCGGAAATGCGCCGCATCGCGACGCTCGCCGAAGCATTTTATGTCGGCGTCGCGCCGCACAATCCGATGGGACCGCTGGCGACGGCCGTGAACGTGCATTTCTCGGCCGCTCAGCAGAATTTCAAAATCCTCGAATACCGCCTGCCGAAGGGGCAGACCTATATCTATGGCGGCACCGAGGTGGAGACGCGGGAAGAAACCGCGCGATACGTTGCCGACCCCTATTTGCCGAAGGACGGTTATCTCGAACTGCGCCCGGATCGTCCCGGCTGGGGTGTTGAGATGGATGAAAAGGCGATGCAGGAGGACGGTTACGTCCACTGGCAACGGCGCGTGCCGAAACGGCCGGACGGGTCCTATGCCTTCGCCTGACATGTCGCGAAATGTTTGGCCAGAAAGCTGGACAAGCGTAAGGAGCGGGCCGATGGAGGCCCGTTTTTTGCCCGAGAACGGTGGGCGGATGGCTCATCTCGTCCACGACCGGTTCGGTGATATCCTGGTGCCGACCGCCGGGCCGGAATTCGATCCGCTGAACTGGCCCAAGGCGGGTGGTTATCCGCTGTTTCCGTTTCACAACAAGCTGGTCGGCGCGCGGTTCACGCATGAGGGGCGGCGCTACGAGGTGTTGCCACACCCGGCGATGGTCACCGATGCCCAACACGGCCCGGCGCATCGCCGGCCGTGGCATGTGGTGGCGCAGGGACCCGATCGGATAGAGCTTGCTGTCGATTACAACGCTGATGCCGATTGGCCCTTCGATTTCCGCGCAGTGCAGCGGTTTGCGCTTTCCGACGATGGGTTGGATGTCGAGCTGTCGATGACGAATACCGGCAAGACCTCCATGCCTGGCGGTTTCGGCTGGCATCCGTATTTTGCGGCCGGTTTTGAGAATGCTGCGGTCAGTGACGGGCGGAAAATCTGGCCGATCGGGGAGGCAGGTATCCCGAGCGGCAAACCTCCGGGCGATCGTATCGACGAACGGCTGGCCGGCGAAGGCTTTACGATCTTTCTGTCGGAATGGCGGCGGGCATCGACGGTGACCAATGGCGGTGCCAGGGTTGTCGTCACCGCTGGTCCGGAATTACCGCATATGGTGGCGCATCGGACGGCGGGATATGTCTGCCTGGAGCCAGTTTCGCATGTCGCCGGTGTGTTTGGTTTTCCGCCGGATGAACAGCAGGCCGCAGGTCTGTTTGTGCTTCAGCCGGGGGAAGAGCGGACGGCGCGGGTGCGGTTGTCGATAGGGTCAGCTTAGATAGTGAGGCCGTGAGGCTGTTTCCTTTTCCCTTCTCCCCCCGCGGGGAGAAGGTGGCCCGAAGGGTCGGATGAGGGGGCCACACCCGAAACCGTCTTGATCGGTTATGCCCGGAGCCCCCTCATCGCCTCGCAGGCGCTCGGCACTTCTCCCCGCTGGGGAGAAGGGAAAGCGGCCCCCCTGTTCGCTTTTAAGGA
Source organism: Neorhizobium sp. (assembly GCA_965227625.1). Lineage (GTDB taxonomy): Bacteria > Pseudomonadota > Alphaproteobacteria > Rhizobiales > Rhizobiaceae > Neorhizobium. The sequence continues at coordinate 14,500 of CBDDGK010000059.1, forward strand.
TTGTCTTTAAGCCTTCTCAACCTGCTTCTCCGCTGTTTCAGCCTGATAAGCCCGATCCGCCGCCAGCAGTTTCTTCGACGCTTCGGTGATCGCAGCGAGCACCTTGGCATCGGTGATGTTCTCCAAGAACGGCAGCATCGGTCCGGTGTCGGCAATTCCTGCAGTCGCCACCGCCTCATGCAAAACCCGAAGCGGCGAAACCCCATCACGCAGGTCTTCCAGCCCCATGAAGAAAGCCCGCAGCCGCTCGGCTTCCGCGACATTGCCGGTCTTCAACGCCGTCAGAATGCCGGTGGACATCGCAGGAGCGACGCAGACTGAGCCGGAGGTGAAGCCTTGCAGGCCGAAATCCATCAGGTGGCTGATCGCAGGGCGTTCGCCGATGCCGGAGATGATCATCTTGCGATCGACCTTCTGGATCAATTCGGAGAGGTAGCTGTCGTCCTTCGGGTTCTGCCGCACCACCGCGTATTTGATCGCGCTGATCGCGCCATCATCGACGACTGCGGCAAGATCGGCGGCGGAGATGTAGTCCAGCGATTTCACATAGGCGATGATCGGCCGGCCATAGGCATCGGCGATGCGTCGCAGACCGGTTGCGACACCGGCGGAAGTGACCGGGAAGTTCAGCGGCAGGACCATGGCAGTCGGCAGGTCGTTGTCGCTCTTCAGGATCGCGATCTGGTCTAAAGATTTGCCATAGTCCGGGCCGACAGAGGGGATGAGCCAGGTGCCCGCCAGAGCGATCTCCTTCAGCATGTCGATCATCTCGGCGAATTCCTTGACCGAGATGTTGTAGAGATTGGCATTGCCGCCGTAGAGCGCCGTCGTCACGCCGCCCTGCGCCAGATGCGCGAGGATTTTACGATTGCCTTCGCGGTCCAGCGAATAGTCAGCCTTGCGTGCCAGAGGCGGCACGGAGAGGACAGATTTCGCAAGCATTTCGGGTGTCACGGAAAAATTGGGCATGGCTTCAGGCTCCCGGTTCAGGGGTGAACAAAACGATGTTTCGGAACGGCTTTGCCCGCTGCTTTAAGCGTCGGGCGTGTCGTTGGGTTCAGGCCTAAAGCGTGTCGCGATCTTTAAGATCCGCTCCTTACGCTTTAGGTCCTTGGTTGGCCGCATGTGGTTATCGCAAAACCGCTGCACACTTTTGCGCGACATGCTTTAGCTCATCATCTCGGCCGGGCGCATTTCCTGCTTGCCGTAGGCGCGGCTGGCGGAAAGGAGCCGTTGGGAATAGGGGTGCTTTACTTGGCCGGAACGGATCTGGTCGATGCCGGTTTCCTCGACGATCTCGCCGCCGTTCATGATCGCAACGCGGCTGCAGAGATGCGCGATGACGGCCATATCGTGACTGACGAGCAGATAGGTCAGCCCGCGTTCCTTCTGCAGGTCGGCGAGCAGGTTGAGGATTTCGGCCTGTACCGATACATCGAGCGCCGAAGTCGGTTCGTCGAGCAGCAGAACCGGCGGATCGAGGATCAGTGCGCGAGCGATCGCAACGCGCTGCCGCTGGCCACCCGAAAGCTGGTGCGGGAAGCGGTAACCGAGGCTCGGATCGAGGCCGACTGCCTTGAGTACGTCGGAAACCGCATTTTCCTTGATCGGCAGGTTCTGATTGCGCAGAGGTTCGATCAGCTGGGAGCGAACCGTCTTGCGCGGGTGCAGGGAACCATAGGGATCCTGAAACACCATCTGCACATCACGGAAAAAGGCCTTGTTGCGTTCCGGTTCGAGCGGCTTGCCATCCAGCGAAATCTTGCCACCGTAATCGCGGTTGAGACCGGAAATGGCGCGCAGCACGGTGGATTTGCCACAGCCGGACTCGCCGACAAGGCCGAACGACTTGCCGCGCTCGACACTAAAACTGACGCCCTTCACGACGAGAGGTGAGCGTGGACCGAAGCGGATGGTGAGGTTTTCGACGTCGATCATGATCATGCTCCGATCGTCGGTTGCGTGAGCCAGGCGGGATCGCGCGTCAGCGTCGGCAGACGAGCCGGCGGGTTGTCGATCGATGGCAGCGAGGCGAGCAGGCCTTGGGTATAGGGATGTTGGGCCTGGTCCAGCTCGGAGGCTTTCAGGATTTCGACGATACGGCCCGCATACATGATCAGCACCCGGTCGCAGAATTTGCGGATCAGGTTCAGGTCGTGGCTGATGAAGATCAGGCCGAGATTGCGGCGGGCAATCAATTCATCGAGCAGCGCCAGGACATCCATGCGCACCGTCACATCCAGTGCCGATGTTGGTTCGTCGGCGATCAGCACTTCCGGTTCTGCGATCAGCATCATGGCGATCATGATGCGCTGGCCCATGCCGCCCGAAACCTCATGCGGGTAAAGGCGGAAGACACGCTGCGGATCACGGATTTTGACCGCTTCCAGCATCTCCAGCACTTTCTTCTCGGCGGCCTTCTTGCCGGCCTGCGGGTAATGCAGCCGGTAGGTCTCGGCGATCTGCTCGCCGACGCGCATCACCGGGTTCAGCGAATATTTGGGGTCCTGCAGGATGAGGCCGATCTGCTTGCCGCGGATGTCCATCATCTGCTTCTCGCTGGCGGCAATCAGGTCGGTGCCTTTGAAAATCATCCGGTCAGCGGTGACTTTGGCGGTCGGCGGCAGCAGCCGCATGATGGCCCGACCGACCGTCGATTTGCCGGAGCCGGATTCGCCGACGATGCCGAGCTTTTCACGGCCGAGCTGGAAGCTCACGCCGCGCACGGCCTTCACGAGGCCATGGGCGAAACCGATTTCCATGTTCTTGATATCGATGAGTGGTTCGGTCATTCGCCACCTCTGGGGTCGAGCACGTCGCGCAGGGCATCGCCGACGAGGTTGAAGGCAAGGCTGACGAATGCGATCGCCAAGCCGGGCGCTGCGATGACCCACGGGCTGTCGAGCATGAATTCGCGGCCTGTCGCGGCCATCGCGCCCCATTCCGGCCATGGCGGCTGGGCGCCAAGGCCGAGGAAGCCGAGGCCGGCGGCGGTCAGGATGATGCCGGCCATGTTGAGCGTCACGCGGACGATGACCGAGGGAATGCACATCGGCAGGATATGGCGCATGATGATGGCAGCCGAAGACGCGCCCTGAAGGCGGACGGCGGCGATATAATCCATCTGTCGAAGGCTCAGGGTTTCGGCTCGGGCAAGGCGGGCGATCGGCGGCCAGGCGGTCAGCGAAATCGCGATGATCGCATTGGTGATGCCGGGGCCAAGCGCGGCCGCGAAACCAAGCGCGAGCACGAGGCCGGGGAAGGAGAGGAAGATATCCGTGATGCGCATCAGCACTTCGTCGACGATGCCGCCGAAATAACCGGAGCATGTGCCGATCAAAAGGCCGATCGGGGCGACGATGATCGTCACGAGAATGATGATGTCGAGCGTCGTGCGGGCGCCGTAGATGATGCGGGCGAAGACGTCACGGCCGAAATTGTCGGTTCCAAGGATGTGGTCCCAGGAGGGGGGCGCCAACCGGATCGCCATGTTCTGCGCGATTGGATCGTATTGCGTGAGCAAAGGTGCTGCCGCCGCCGTGACGATCAGGATCACGATGACTATGAGGCCGACAACGCCGAGCGGATGTTCGCGGAACTTCAGCCAGCCCTGGTAGAATTGCTGGGATACCGTCTGCAGCGTGCCTTTCGGCTCGGGCGCGAGAAGCCAGCCGCGAAGGCCTTGCGGCGTGGGGCGGGATTGGGAAATGGGCATAGCCATGAGATCACCGTGTTCTCGGGTCGAGGATGCGGTAGAGCACATCCGACGTGATGTTGATGATCAGGAAGACGATCCCGATGGTGAGAACCGCGCCCATCACGACATTCATGTCGTTCATCTGCAGGCCGCGGGTGAGGTATTGACCGAGCCCCGGCCAGGCAAAGACAGTCTCGATCAGCACTGCGCCTTCAAGCAGTCCGCCCAAAGTTAGCGCGATGATGGTCAGCAGCTGGACGCGAATGTTGCGGAAGGCGTGACGCCAGATAACCTGCCTGGAGGCGAGGCCCTTGGCGCGGGCCGTGATGATATATTCCTGGCTGAGCTGCTCCAGCATGAAGCTGCGCGACATGCGGCTGATATAGGCAACCGAGTAGTAACCGAGGATGGAGCCGGGCAGGATGATATGGCCGAGCGCGTTCTGAAAGACCTCCCAGTTCCCTTCCATGGCGGAATCGAGCAGCAGGAAGCCGGTGACCGGGCTGACAATGCCTTCGTAATAGACATCGACACGGCCCGATGCGCCGACCCATTGCAGCTTTGCATAGAAAATGAAGAGCGCCATCAGACCCATCCAGAAGGTGGGGATGGAATGGCCGGCAAGGCCAACAATGCGGGCGATATGGTCGATCAGCTTGCCGCGATGGACCGCGGCAGTGATGCCGAGCGGCACGCCGACGATCGTGCCGACAATCATCGCAACCAGCGTCAGTTCTATCGTCGCGGGGAAGATCGACATCAGGTCGGTAACGATCGGCTGGCCAGTGATCGCGGACACGCCGAGATCGCCGGTCAGGACACGCTTCACATAGCTCAGGAACTGAATGTAGACGGGCTGGTCGAGTCCGAGCTGCTTGAACACCCGGTCGTAGACTTCCTTGCTGACCTCCGGCCCGGTGATCGCCAGTACCGGATCGGCCGGCAGCAGGCGCCCCATCGAGAAGGTGAGGAAAAGCAGGCCCAGCAGCGTCGTCACCACGGCGACGACGCGGCCGATAAAGCGGCGAATGGCGAGTTTGATCCCGTCATCCGGCATGTCGTCGACCGGGCCGTTTGCGGCAGGCCCGGTCGAAATGGGACCAGTCGTGGTCGGTACGGGCGAGTTGTCTCGTGTCGTCATATCCACGCTGGCCACGGCGATCCTACTCCTTGGTCTTGGTCACGTCGTGCCAACGGGTCGACCAGGTCGTATGTCCCTGATAACCCTTGACGTTGGCGCGCATGACATAAGGGTCGGTACGCTGGAAGAAGACGACCAGCGGCGGGTTCATGCCCTTGTAGATGTCGTCGATCTTCTTGAAGATCTCCGTGCGCTTGGCGGTATCGCGTTCCTTCATCGACTGGTCGACGAGGGTGTTGAGTTCTGGAACCTGCATGCCGGTGCGCCACAGATAATAGCTGCCGAGGCGGGCTTCATCACGATTGTCGGGGTTGTAGGCATACTGGGTCGCGACCGCGAACGGGTCGGGCAGGCGGGCGCCGGAATTGCCAAGCAGGACTTCATATTTACGCTCGCGGAAGGCGGGCGTGTATTCGCCGGGAACCAGATTGAGGTCGAAACCGGCTGCGCGAGCGCTGGCCTGAAGCGCTTCGGTGAAGGGCAAGGTTGCCGCACCCGACGGGTTCAGCACCTTCTTGAGGCCGTTGGGATAACCGGCCTGAGCGAGAAGAGCCTTTGCCTTTGCCGGGTCGTAGTCGTAGCGCGAGGTATTGTCGGACGGTGCGCCGATCATGCCTTTCGGCACGACGGACTGCCACGGGAAGCCGGTATAACGCATGATATTGCCGGAAATCGCCTTCCAGTCGAAAGCGTGCTGGAATGCTTCGCGCACCAGCGGCTTCTGCAGGTCCGGGTCCTTCTGGTTCAGTGCGATATAATAGAAGCCGAGGCCCGGAACGTTGTCGATCACCATCTTCTTGTCGTTTGCCAGCGCATCGAGGTCGCCGCTGGCCAGATACTGGCCGACATCGACGTCGCCGGCCTGTAGCTGAAGACGCAGGTTGCCGGATTCCGGGATATGGCGGGCGATGACGCGGATCATCGCCGGTGCGCCGCCCCAATATTTCTTGTTGGCTTCGAACACGGCGATGTCATTCGGGCGCCATTGCGAAAGCGTGTAGGGGCCGCTGCCGGCGGAGTTGGCTGCAAGCCAGGCGGCGCCGAAGTCGCCGTTTGCCTCATGCGACATGGCAGTCTTCTTGTCGACGATGCCAAGCGAGGAGCTGGCCAGCGAATACAGCACGAGATCGGTGCTGACCTGGATCGGCAGCTCGATTTCCAGCGTCTGCGCATCCTTGGCGCGAACCAGCTTTTCGACATTGTCCGGAGTGAAGCCCCAGAGCGCGATATCGGTGGAGCCGACCTGGCCGCGCTTGATGACGCGCTGGATCGACCAGGCTGCGTCTTCGGCAGTGACGGGGTTGCCGCTCTGGAAGGTGGCGTCGCTGCGCAGCGTGATGGTGATCAGCTTGCCGTCGGCCGAAGCGCTCCATTTGGTCGCCAGCATCGGCTGCAGCTTTTGCAGGTCGTTCTGCGGCAGCTGAACGAGATTGTCGTAGATGTTGGAAATCAGCTCGGAGACGGTACGCGCATTGTTATCCGCCGGATCGAGGGTGCGGATGCCGGTCAGGTTTGTGCCGATCACCAGCATGTTCGGTGGCGAGGCGGCGAGCGCCGCGCCCTGCGGGACTGTCAGCGCTGCGGCAGCGAGGAATGTCGCCGCCAAAAGATGCTTCATCATGTTCAACCTCCCAATTGAAACCAAAGAATTCAGTTCGTTGTTCGTCTCACGGATAACCGAACGAGCCGTCCGGCTTGACCGGTAGCTTGCGTTCCCAGTGGATGTAGCCGTCCTTCGCCAGAACCTGCTCGTCGATCTCGACGCCCCAGCCGGGCCGGTCGGGACGCAGCTGCAGGTAGCCGCCTTCCGGCAGGTAGGGGTCCTTCACGTAAGGCGCGTCGAGCGGCAGGCGGTATTCGAGGATCTTGAAGTTCGGCGTCGCGGCGGAGAAATGCACGTTGACGGCGGTCGCCAGCGGTCCCATCGGGTTATGCGGCGCGATCGGCACATAATGCGCTTCCGCAAGCACCGCGATCTTGCGCATCTCAAGCAGGCCGCCGACGACGCATATATCCGGCTGGGCGATGTCGCAGCCACGTGCGGAAAGCAGATTGAGGAACTCGTAGCGGCTATAAAGGCTTTCGCCGGTCGCCAGCGGGCAATTGAGCTTCGCCTTCATCTCCGCCCAAGCCGGGATGTGCTCCGGCCGGATCGGCTCTTCGAAGAACAGCGGATCGTAAGGAGCGAGCGCGTTGCCGAGCTGGATCGCCTGCCACGGATCGTAGATTTTGGCATGGGCATCGAAGGCGTATTCGAAGTTCTTCGGTGAAATTTCGCGCAACCGGCGGAAATAATCGGCGCTGGTTGCGATCACCTCGCCCCAGCGTTCCTTGTGGAAGTCCACACGGTATGGGCTGAGCTTGAAGGCGGTAAAACCGTATTTCTCATGATGTCCAAGAACCGTATCGAGCGCCACCTGCGGATCGGGTGCCGTATAGACGCCCAGATAGACGCGCACCTTGTCGCGCACTTCGCCGCCGAGCAACCGATAGACCGGAAGATTGACGGCTTTCGCCGAGATGTCCCACAGGCAGTGATCGATTGCCGAGAATGCTGCCAAGTGCATCGCGCCACCGGGAAATCTGGCCTGCTGTTGCAGTTTCAGCATCAGGAATTCGATGCGGCGCGGGTCCTCGCCTTTGATCTGTTCATAGAAATAATCGAGAATGGCCGGCAGCGCGCGGTCCGGCCCGTGATTGTAGCATTCGCCCCAGCCGGTAATGCCTTCATCCGTATCGATCGCCACGATCACGCGTGGACGTTTGTCGTCATGGCTCATAAAGCTTCGAAGGCCGGTAATACGCATGGTCGCAATCTTCCTCTTTCGGAAATAGGCATAAGTCAGCGATCCGGCACGCGAACGCGCCGGGTTTTGAGAAATGCGTCGTCAAGGGTGACCGAAAGGCAAAGCGCCATCGCTTGCCGAAGCCTCTTCGGCTTGCGGGTCTGACCTGTGACGGAAATGATGCGGAAGGCTTGGCTTCGCGACCTTAGCTGCGTTTTTCCCGCCAGCGATCAGGATCGATTTGCGCCGTGTGCTGCATTTGAATATCTCCTCCCTGAGATGGCCGAATGCACTTCGACAATTTCGAATACGCTAACACGGTCACTTAAGTTGTCAACTCGCATTTCAAATTTTGCAAAAAAGGCTTCTGAAGAAGTAATTTTTGATGACATCTTTGAAATTGCGCCTATCGATAGATATGCAGGGTTGAGCCGTCGCCGGGCCTGCCGTCGCGCCAGGGAGGGCCGCCGGGCTTAAGGGAGGTGTTGAATGGCGGAATTGCAATTGACGCCGCCGCGCAAGGAGAGGCTGGCCGACAAGCTGTATGGCCAGATCCTGGAGCAGATCTTGAACGGCGCGTTCAAGGAGGGCGATCGGCTGCCGGCGGAAAACGATATCTGCTCCGCCTTTTCCGTCTCTCGGCCGGTTGTGCGCCAGGCATTGATCCGGCTGCAGGCGGATGGTCTCGTTTATTCGCGCCGCGGTTCCGGCACGTTCGTGCGCGCCGTGCCGCCATCTGCGATCACCCGTTTTGTCCAGCCGTCGAATGTCGCTGGTTATCTCAAATCCTTCGAGGTGCGGTTCTCGCTGGAGGCCGCGGCGGCTTCGCTGGCGGCGGAGCGCCGCTCCAGCCAGAACCTTCACAATCTCCACGAGGCGAACGAACTGCTGCGTGAAAAAATCATGAGCGGCCAGTCACCCAGTGAGGCGGATTTCAATTTCCACCGTGAGGTCGCGGTTGCCAGCGGCAACGATCTCTTCGTCTCGCTGTTCGAGCACCTTCGCGGCGAGATCAGCGGTTCCATGGGAGTGGCCCTCGGCTTGACGAAACTTGGCTCGGACGAGCGCCGTACCGCGGTACTGCGTGAACACCAGCAGATCGTCGAGGCGATCCAGGCGCGCAATGGTGAGCACGCGGCTCTTTACATGCGTTATCACCTTCTGCGCGCCCGTGAACGGATTACCGACGCACAGCGGGATCCGTGATGAGGCGATGGCGGGTCTCAGTCTTCTCGCTCGAATGTCAGATTGATGCAGATGACCGTCACGGCAATCGCCACCCCCGGCCATACCATCAGCATGGGATGGTCGAAGATGAAGACGCGATATTCGAACAGCATCGAACCCCAATCGGGCTTTGACGGATCGGCGCCGAGGCCGATGAAGGCGAGCGAGGCATAAGCCACGACTGCCAGGCCCGCCTGATTGCCCACATAGGCAAACATCAGCGGCAAAGTGTTCGGCAGCAGATGCCGCGTGAGCATCCGAAACGGAGAGACGCCGAGGCTCTGTGCGGCGAGAATGAAGGGTTGGCCCAGCACGCGCTTGCTGAGCGAATGCGCCAGAAGCGCATGTGGCCCGATGCCCGCGAGACCGAGCGCCAGGCCGGCACTGAGCGGAGAAAGCCCGAAGATCGCCGCCGCGGTCAGTGCAACAACCAATGTCGGCACCATGATGAAGAACTCACAGCAACGCAGGATCAGCGTTTCGCGCCAGCTTCCGAGGATCGCGGCTGCGGTGCCGAGAAACGTGCCGACCGAAAAACCGATAAAGCCCACCGCGGCGATGACGCAGGCGGTTCGCCAGCCGCCTGCCATGATACGGGAGAGGAGGTCGCGACCAAGATGATCGGTTCCAAGAAGATGCGTGGCGCTGATACCGGAATGGCGGGCGAGGATATCGACAGCATCGGGATCGTGAGGCTGCCAGACGCCGCCGAGAATCAGGAAGGCGGCGAGCGCCGCAAGCAGGCTATACCGAACCATCAGGCAAGCCGCGGATCGAGGAAGCGCATGGCGAGATAGGCGCCGCAGTTCATCACCAGCATCCAGATTGCGACGACCATGACATAGGCCTGCAGCACCATCTGGTCGCGCGCCGCGATGCTCTGCACCAGAAATTGGCTGATGCCTGGCAGGCCGAAGAGGATTTCCATGGTCGCGGTACTGCCGATCACCCAACCGGCCTCGGAGCGGACGGCCGCAAGGAGTGCATAAACTGCGCTTCGATGGCCATGCCGCCAAAGCGCCTGTCTTTCCGACAGGCCTTTCGCAAGCGCGGTCCTGAAATGCGGCTGGGCGGCTGTTTCCTTCAGGTCACGCCGGTAGACCCGTGCGAATACCGCGATGGAGTGCAGCGCAATCAGCAGGGTGGGCAGGATGATGGAGGTCCAGTCGTTGGCGAAAGGCCTGATCCAGCGCAGTTGCACGCCAAGCACCCAGAGCAGCACAAGTCCGAGCCAGAAACCCGGCACTGCCTGGACAAAAACAGAAAGCACGCGGCTGAAACGGTCGGCGATGCCTTTGGGATAGGCCGCCGCAAAAAAGCCGAGTGGAATTGCCAGCGTGATGGCAAGCGCCAGGCCGGCAAGGCCGAGCGCCAGGGACACCGGCAGGCGCGCGACGAATTCGGTCACGACGGGTTCGCCCGTACGAAACGAACGGCCCCAGTCGCCCGCCACGAAATCGGCCAGCCAGTGCAGGTAACGAAGCGGAAGGGGCTGATCGAGGCCCCATTCCGCCCGCAGCGCCGCGACGGTTTCGTCCGTCGCGGGAAGGTTCCAGACGCGGATCGCGATCGCGACAGGATCGGCCGGCATCATGGTGATGACGGCGAAGGAGGCGAACGAAATCGCCAGCAGACCCGTCAGCGACTGAATACCGAACCGAACCGGATGCATTGCGCTTACCTTGCCTCACCGATTTCAGCCCGCAGGACGTGATAGTCCGATCCCCAGGGTTCATAGTTTTTCAGCCGCTTCGACATGCCGACATACCAGACCGGCGAGACGAGGAAGGCCGCCGGTGCATCGGCAAACAGCTTTGCCTGGGCATCGAGCGCGATCGCGATGCGCTTTGCCGGATCGCCTTCCGTGGCGAAGCGATCGAGGATCGCGTCGAATTCCGGCGAGGCGTATTTCGCATAGTTCAGCGAGGCGCCACTTCTCAGCATCGAGTTGAGGAAGAAGGCCGGATCGCCGCTTGGGGCGGTATGCTGCGCCCAGAGCGCGATGTCGAAATCGCCGGCAGATGCGACCTGCTGGATGTTTTCGACAACCTGGGTGTCGATCGCGACACCGATCTTTGCAAGCTCTGCCTTTGCCACCGGGAGCATGGTCACGAGGTCGGGGCGCTGCGGATAGGTGATGGCGAGGAGACGAAGCGGCTTGCCGTCCTTTTCGCGCATGCCGCCTGCGCCCTTCTTCCAGCCTGCGTCGTCGAGCAGGGCTGCCGCTTTTGCAAGGTCCGTGGGTCTTGCTTCCTTTCCGGCAAACGGGAAATAGGCGGCATAAGCGCCGGTTGCCGGTTCGCCTCCATTGATGGCGGCGGCCAGCTCCTTGCGGTCGAAAGCGAGATCCAGTGCCCGGCGCACCCTGATATCGCCAAGCAATGGCCGGGCGGTGTTGAAGAAGGCGAGGTATTGATAGCCAACCGGGAAGGACTTGATCGTCAGGTCCGGATTGGACTTGAGGCGGCTTACGACCTCAGACGGCAATCCGAAGGCGAGGTCGAGTTCGCCCGATTCGAGTGCCAATGTCATCGACTGTGCATCGCCGAATTTGCGGAAGTTCACCGGCGACCGCTTGTCCGCGCCGGGAAAACCTGCGTTCGGCTCGAGCGTGATCGAGGCGTCAGTCTTGAAGCCGGCGATCTTGTAGGGGCCGGAGAAAACTGCGTTGCCGTCACCGACCGGATTGTAGGCGACCAGCGGCCATTCGGCGAACAGCGCCTGGATATAGGCAACCGGTTTTTCCGTGGTCACCTTCATCGTCAGGTCGTCACTGGCCTCAAACGCCAATTTGCCACCGGTCGCAAGCGCCGCCTTGTTGTTGGCAAAAGTGTTGTCGAAACCTGCCGCCAGTGCCTTTGCAGTGACGGGCGTGCCGTCGGAAAACACGCGGCCGGGCTTCAGCGAGATCGTCCAGGTCAGATCGCCCGTTCGCTCGGCCTTGGCGGCAAGTTCTGGCACGAGCTTGCCGTCCTTGTCGACGGTGAAGAGGTTCTCTCCAACGCCGTGGCTGACCAGCGCCCAACCGTTCGATCCCTTGGCCGGATCCAGGCCGCTGGTGATGTAGGTCGCACCGATCTGAAGCGGTTCGGCGGCGAAAGCCGTGCCGGCAGTCGTCAGGGCTGCTGCGGCAAGCCAGCCGGCGGCAAGGCGCGGCAAGAGGTTGGATGACATTCTCTCTCCTTAGAGTTGGTTTGATGGGGTGCGAAGCCGCTGCTTGCGGCCGGTCGGGTGGTAGGCAAAGTCTTCGACGATCTGTCCGCCGATCAGATGTTCGGCGATGATGCGATCGACCGCTTCTTCGGTCACGCCGCCGTAATAGGTTCCCTCCGGGAAGACCTGCAGGACCGGCGCCAGATTGCAGGGGCCGAGACAGGTGGATTTTGCCGTCATGGTGCCATCGCCGGTGACGCGCAGTTTCCGGCGTTCCTGCTGGTTGCGAAGGTGGTTCCAGATTGTGTCCGCGCCCGCCGAGTTGCAGGCGCCGCCTGCGCAGACAAGGGCACGCCGTTTCTGGGCGGGGACAAGCGATCCTTCGCGCTTGATCGGGGTTGTTGGTGACATGTCGAGCTCTTCGCCCGTATCGAGAAGTTCACTGACAAGCGGCACCATCAGGGCGCTGGAGGCGATGTCGCGGGCGATGGACAGTGCCGGCCATGGGCGCGGGTCCGAAGCCTTCCAGCGCTTCAAGGACTTTGTCAGCCAGATATGGAAACTCGGCTCCATCGGCAGGACCAACGGCACAATGACCAGGCTGCCGATATCCTCGTCGAGCAGCGCCGACAGCGCTTCACGGAGTGAAGGCGTGCCCTGTTCCGTGAAAGCGAAACGAACGACGGCGCCGGGTTGCGTGGTCGCAACTTGCTCGGCCAGCCGCTGCATTTCGAGATGCGGCGACGCGGCGAACGCGGACTTGGCAATCAGCAGGATTGCCCGCTTGGATTGGGTCGCTGGGAGGTTCTCGTCTTCGCTCACTGCCTCAATCTCTAAAACGCGAGGAGGCAGCAAAAATGACGGCGCACCCGGATCCGGAATTCTCCGGACACAATGCACCTTCACTCCTGTGGCACACCCCGACCACGGAATTCTCAATTGTCAGGCAGGTCTCCTGGCTCGCGGGTCAAAGCCTGATCGCCCGTCTTCCCGGCATGTCTGCCAGTGACATAATGGACGAACGGCTCGCCGCTCACAGTTGCGGGACAGCTCCGGTATCTCACCGGATTCCCTCTTAGCTTCCGTTAGAAACGGAAGAACCATAACGCGGGAGAACCTACACTGCTGCCATCTGCTGTCAATCGACCGTTTCAGCAGCTGTTTCAAACGTGTGGTGCGTATCGTCGCATCGTTTGTTCCGTTGTGATATGTTATAAAGTAACGTCTTTAAATCAGCGATGAACGACGACGTCAAGCCCGATCCGCCAGTTAGGTGTTGCAGGCGGGCAATGCCCGTCGGGTAACGCGCGAGATCGCAATTACGGGGTTCGACAAGAATGCGCCGAGCCTTTACCTATCACTTTTGACGATTGCCATGTGCCATGGGCGCGCTGCGAAAAAAACGCGGCGGGCGTTCAATGAATGATCGAAGAAGGCCGATGGAGGACGGCTGGAATTCGATCGCGCATCTCTCGTCGAGCGGCCGGGAAAGCCGCTAGGTTGAAGTGTGATGAATGGGGAGGAGACCCAGATGTATATCGGTACGCAATATCGGGCACGTAACGACGACGACTATCGGATCATGGCGCAGCTCGGAGTCGAGCATGTCAATGCCGATCCGGAAGGCAATCCGCACGATTGGACGCTCGACGTGCTTTCGGCGCACCGCGAACATATCGAAAGCTTCGGTCTCATCCTCGACATGATCCAGCTTCCCTTGAGCTCGCGGGTCATCGAACATCAATACAGCCCCGATATCCTCGGCAAAGGTCCCGACCGCGACCGGCAGATCGATTCCATCTGCCGGTTGCTGGAGAACGCGGCCAAGGTCGGCATCCCGGCGGTCAAATACAATCTCAACATCATCGGCATTCCCCGCACCGAGATGGAGATCGGCCGCGGCGGCTCGCGCAACGAAGCCTTCCGCTGGGAAAAAGCCGATCACAATGCCCCGCCGACCATTGCCGGCGTGATCGACGAGGAAGAGAACTGGGCCCGCATCGACTATTTCCTCGAGCGGGTCGTGCCGGTCGCTGAGGCCAACAAGGTGCGCCTCGCCTGCCATCCGCACGACCCCTATACGCCACCCGGCTATCGTGGCGTGACGCGCGTGCTCGGCACGGTCGATGGTCTCAAGCGTTTCGTGCAGATGCGTGAAAGCCCCTATCACGGTCTCAACTTCTGCCAGGGAACGGTCGGCGAGATGCTCGACAACCCGGCAGAGGAAATCTTCGACGTGATCCGCTGGTTCGGCGAGCGCGGCAAGCTGTTCAACGTCCACTTCCGCAACATCCGCGGCGGCAAGCTCTCCTTCATGGAAACCTTCCCGGAAGAGGGCGATATGGACATGTGGCGCTCGCTGCAGACCTATGCCGAGGTTGGCTACCAATACATGGTCATGCCGGATCATGTGCCGACCATTTCCGGCGCCGATCCGGAAAACACAGCCTTTGCATTCACTTATGGGTATATCACGGCGTTGCTGCAGGTGTTGAAGGCCGGCAAATAAACGCGCCTGTCCGGCCAGAGGGCACGTCCCCTCTGGCCCACACTGACAATTGTTGGCAGCGAGCGCTTCAGGCCGCTGCGATGGCCTCGATCTCCAGCAGCCAGGCCGGATCGTAGACATCGGTAATGATGGTCGAAAGCGCTGGCGCGTGGTCGCCAAAGACCTCGAAACGAACCTTTGCGTTGGCGTCGCGGTCCTCGTAATATTTCAGAAACACGGTGACCTTCACGAGATTGGTGAAGGTCATATCCGCGGCGCGAAGCTGTGCCTCGACATTGCCCCAGCAAAGGCGTGCCTGACTTTCGAAGTCCTCCGGCACATGGCCGTGCTCATCGGCGGGAATCTGGCCGCTGATGAAAAGAAGACGGCTTGCTCCCGAAACTTCCATTGCCTGAGAATACCGCCGTGCAGCGGTTTGCGGCGCGCGGGGCGCGTTGATGGGGCGGAGCTTCATGGACATGCAGTTCTTCCTTTACGCAGAAACCGTTTGTGGAGCGGGAGCCCTCACATGGCAGGCGGCAAGCCGGCCGGCGTCGACTGACGTCAACGGTGGCGGCAGTTCGCGGCAGATATCTTGCGCCAGCGGACAGCGGGTGACAAACGCGCAGCCTTTCGGCGGATTTGCCGGGCTGGGCAGGTCGCCTTTCAGTACGATCCGTTTGCGCGCGCGCTGTGCCAGCGGGTCCGGCAGCGGCACGGCGGAAAGCAGCGCCTCCGTATAGGGGTGGACCGGGTTGGCGAAGACCTCATGGGTCACGCCGGTCTCTACCAGCCGGCCGAGATACATGACCGCGACGCGATCCGCGAAATGCCTGACAACCGAGAGGTCGTGGCTGATGAACAGGTAGGATAAGCCGAACTGCTGCTGCAGTTCCAGAAGCAGGTTGAGGATCTGCGAGCGGATCGACACGTCAAGCGCCGAAACCGGCTCGTCGAGGATCAGCAGTCTCGGCTTCAGCGCCAGTGCACGAGCGATGACGATGCGCTGCCGCTGACCGCCGGAAAATGCGTTCGGCCGCCGTTCGGCGTGCTGCGGGTGCAGACCGACAAGCGCCAGCAGTTCCTCGACGCGGGCTCGACGCGAAGCTGCATCTCCGACGCCATGAATTGCCAGCGGCTCGGCAATGCTGTCGCCGATCGTCATCTTCGGATTGAGTGCCGAGACGGGGTCCTGGAAAACGGTCTGGATCTCGCGAGACAGGCGAAAACGCGTTGCGGGATCACCATGGGCGATCGGCTTTCCGTCGAATGTGATCTTGCCGCCGCTCGGCTTTTGCATGCCGAGGATCGCGGAGCCGAGCGTGGACTTGCCGCAGCCGGATTCCCCGACCAGGGCGAGGCTTTCGCCGAGCGCGATATCGAGATCGATACCATCGACGGCTTTGACATAACGGATATTGCGCCCGAACAGGTCGCCGCGGATAGGGAAATGCACCTTGAGATCGCGGACGGAAAGAAGCTGCTCGGCCATTACAATGCTCCCGCCTGATCCTGAAACCAGCAGGCCGCGGTGCCGGAAAGCTTGCGTGGCGAAAGCACCGGCTGTTCCGTGCGGCAAAGGTCGGCGGCAATCGGACAGCGCGGGTTGAACCGACACCCGATTGGCCAGCTTCCGATATCCGGCACCATGCCCTCGATAACGGGAAGAATGGTTTTCGGCGGGCCGTCGAGCCGCGGAATGGTGGAAAGCAGGAGCCGGGTATAGGGGTGTTCCTGAACGCCGAAGATCGCTTCGACCGGCGCCTCCTCGACGATCCGGCCGGAATACATCACGGCCACCCGATCGGCCATATCGGCAACAACGCCCATGTCATGGGTGATAAGCAGGATCGCCGTGCCGGTCTCATCGCGCAATCGCTTCATCAGGTCCAGGATCTGCGCTTGGATGGTCACGTCGAGCGCTGTGGTCGGTTCGTCGGCGATCAGCAGTTTCGGTCGGCAGATCAAAGCCATGGCGATCATTGCGCGTTGGCACATGCCGCCGGACAATTCGAACGGATGCTGGCGGTAGCGCAGTTCCGGCTCGGGAATGCCGACTTCTTCCAGCATGGCGATTGCTGCCAGGCGGGCCGCTTTTCCCTTCATGCCTCGGTGAACGATCAGGCTTTCCTCGATCTGCCTGCCGATCGGCATCAGCGGATTGAGCGATGCGACCGGTTCCTGAAAGATCATCGCCAGATCGTTGCCGCGAAGATTGCGGCGGGCATTGTCCGAGATGCGCAGCAGGTTGTTGCCGCCGAACAGGACCTCACCGCCGGCAATGCGAGCGACCTTGGGCAACAGGCCCATGATCGCAAAACCGGTCATCGACTTGCCGCAACCGGATTCGCCCACGACCGACAGGATTTCGCCCTGCTCGACATGGAAGGAAACGCCATCGACCACGGCGTTGCCGCGGATGGAGACCTGCAATTCCTTCACGTCGAGGATACGCGATGTCATGCGACCTCCATGGCGGCTTGCTGAGCCACGGCCGCCCAGGGATGGTTCGGATGGGCCATGCCGACGAACGTGTCCCCATCGCGCAGGACTGCGGAGGGTATGGCGAAGTTGACCGGATAAAGCGTGTCGTCAACGATCTCGACCGGAAACTCCGTCGCGAGCGTCGTTGCCACATCCGGCCGGGCGCGGCGATCGACATTGATGGTGACATTGCTGGCATCGAGACGGGGGCTGGTGAAGGCCTGTTCCAGCGACATGCCGAAGCCGGTCACATAGGAAAGAAGCTGCACCAGCGCCGGCATGATCTGCCGTCCACCGGCCGCGCCGAGCGCCAGATGCGGCCGGCTACCCTTCGTGGCGATCAGCGGGCACATATTGGCGAGAGGACGCACGCCAGCTGCAATCGAGTTCGGCTGGCCAGCGCGCGGGTCGAACCACATCATGCCATTGTTCATGAGAAAGCCGGTTCCCGGCAGCACGACCTTGGAGCCGAAGCGCGAGAGCAGCGTGTTGGTGAGAGACACCATGGTGCCGGAGCTGTCCACCACGCTGATATGGGTGGTGCAGCTTTCGCCATTGGCATGACCGAGGCTCTGCAGCCTGTGTTCGGAAGCGCGGCGAATGGCGCGTGCAAAGGCCAGCGAGGTGCGGCCGGAAAGCGGATCTTCGGCGGGGAGCGTCGTTGCAAGTTCGCGCAAGGCGTCGGCCATGGTCGGGCCGCCTGACAGGCCGGACATGGCATGCACGGTCAGGCCGCGATAATCGAGCGCGATCGGATCGCGCCAGCGCGGCCGGTAGTCCCGCAGATCCTGCGCGTTGATCTTCGATCCGCCTTCCTGGAGCTCCCGCACCAGGCTTGCAGCGATTTCGCCTTCGTAGAAATCGCGAGCGCCGACCTTTGCCATGCGCTCCAGGGCTGCCGCCTTGGCCGGCATCGGCAGATATGAGGCGGCACCCCGTTCCCCGGCGCGCGGCGCGCGGCCATCGCGCAGGAAGATTTCGGCGGAGGCCGGGAAACGGCCGATATTGGCGGCATCGACGGCAAGCGTCAGCGTCGTGAACCAGTCGACGATCAGGCCCTGGCGGGCATGTTCGATGGCTGGCTGCAAGGCCTCGGCAAAGCTGATGGTGCCGTAAAGCTCCAGCGCTTCGGCAAGCCCGGCGATCGTGCCTGGCACGCAGATCGAACCGTATCCGCTGATATTGCGGTCGCCGGCGACTGATGGCCAGTCGAACCAGTCGCCGTCGCGGCCTGAAACGAGCGGATAATCAGCCGCGTCGAGCGCGCCCGGCGAAATGACGTTGAAATCGAGCGCCTTGACCTCCCCGGTCGCGCCATCCGCCCGCAGCATGAACCCGCCGCCGCCTATGCCGGAGAGCCAGGGCTCCACCACGCTCAACGTCAGTGTCGCGACAACGGCCGCATCGACTGCATTGCCGCCGCGCGACAGAACGCCTGCGGCGGCCTCTGCTGCAAGCCGGTTCTGGCAGGCGACAAGGCCTTTACTGCTGCGGATCTCGCGTTTGCGGATGGTCCAGCTCTCGTTCATTTGGTCTTTCCGGCATCCGTTTGGCCGAACCGCCGTGGGCCGATCGAAGCGGGAATCTTCGCCTCGACTGCGAAGCGGCCTTTGTTGGCGGAGGCGACATGGTGACGGGCGATCTCGTCGGCCGTGGTGATCCAGGCGGTCGGCTGTACGACGATGTCAGCCAGCAACTGCTCGAGGAGGGCGATGCGCTGGGCGCGGCCGGAAATCCAGTCATGCACCGTCAGCGTGAACAGCCCGCCGAACCGGTGGATGGTACGCCATTCCGACAGCCAGTCGGCCAGAACCGCATCTCCGGTCTGCAACGGAAATTTGTCGCGGCCGCCGCCTTCGAACTTGAAGAAGACGGCGTCGTCCGTTGCCCATTGCACGGGGATCTCCGTCACGCCATCGATTTCGTAGGGGTGGTCGAAGCCGGAAAGGGAGGAATCGTAAGCGAGGCCGTGTCGCTTGATTTCGCGCAGCATGTGGGGTGTCAGCTCCCAGGCCGGCGAACGAAAGCCGGTCGGGCGGATGCCGACCTGTTTGTCGAACAGTTCAAGGCTCGCCTCGAAGGCGCCGGTGAATTCGGCGTCGGAGACTTCGGAGACGATCTCATGGAAATAGCCATGCAGGCCGATTTCGTGGCCGCTTTCGACGATCGCCGGCAGGATTTCCGGGTTCATCTCCGCCACGTAACCGGGCACGTAGAAACTTGCCCGAACGTCGAAGCGGTTGAAGAGCTCAAGCAGTCGGTAAAGCCCCGTGCGTGGCCCGAAATTTCGGATTTCGAGGCCGGCAATACGGTCGGGCACGCCCGTATCTCGCATGGACCAGAGGAAGGGCGAGTCTGCGTCCACATCGACGGAAAGCAGCACGGCCGACGTCTTACCCTCCGGCCATTCATAGGCGGGAAAGGGAGAGCGCGGAGCGGAAATCTTGGGTCGGGCTTTCGTCATCAGACAGTCCTCAAAGCGCGGATTTTTTGGCCTGGAATACGGCGAGCGAACCGATCGAATTGCCGCCATCGACCGCAAGCGTGGCGCCGGTGACGTAAGCCGCAGCACTTGATGCGAGATAGAGGACGGCGGAGGCGATATCCTCGGCTTCGGAAGGCCGGCCGAGCGGGATTGCCCCGTGCATGCTGGCAACATGTTCGCTCGGCAGCACGCTAACATTGCTGCCCTCGATGAAGCCAGGCTCTACGGCATTGACCCGAATGCCATATTCGGCGAGCTCCAGTGCGAGGCCTTTGGTCAGCCGATCCAGACCAGTCTTGGAGATGCAGTAGGGCACGACGGTGCGGCGCATCTTGCCGGCTGCGCCGGAGGAGATGTTGACCACCGCGCCCTTTACGCCCTTTGCGATCATCTGCTTGGCGAATAGCTGTGAGATCAGGAACGGCGCGCGCAGGTTGACACCCATGATCCGGTCCCAGTCCTCGATGCCGATATCAAGCAGGAAACCGGACGGGTAGATGCCGGCATTGTTGACCACGATATCCGGCGCGCCCCAGACGGAGGCGACGTCGGCGGCGAAACGCTCGATGTCCTTTGCATCGGTCAGATCAGCGGTGATTGTCAGCGGGTTTCCGCCGATCCGCTTTGCGGCTTCGGCAAGACCTTCCTGTGTACGATCGGTCAGGCAAAGTTCCGCGCCCGCCTCGGCGAAGCCCTTGGCGATCCATCCGCCGATAATGCCGGATGCTCCGGTGACGACAACACGTTTGCCTTTGAATTCGTTCTCGAAATTCACTGCATTCACCTTGCGCGCGGATCGAGCCGGTCACGCACGTGATCGCCGATCAGGTTGATGGAAAGGACCAGAAGGAAAAGGGCGAGGCCGGGGAAGGTGGCGATCCACCAGGCCGACGCCACGTAGTTGCGGCCGGTCGAGAGCATCGCGCCCCAGCTCGACGTTGGCGGCTGAACGCCGAGACCGAGGAAGGACAGGCTCGCCTCGAACAGAACCATCAGGCCGAATTCCAGCGTCGCGACCACGACCAGGCTGCCGGCGATGTTCGGCAGGATGTGCCGTCCGAGCAGCCGCATCCAGCCGGCTCCCATGAAGCGGGACAGCTTTACATAGGGCATGTTGGACACCGACAGTGTCTGCCCATAGGCGACGCGGGCGTATCGGGGCCAGCGGGTAAGCGCCAGTACGATGACGACGTTGACGAGCCCCGGCCCAAGAATGGCGACCGTGATGATGGCCAGCAGGATCGCGGGAATGGACAGAACGATATCCGCAAACCGCATGATGACCGTTTCCAGCCAGCCGCGATAGAAAGCGGCGACCATGCCGAGCAAGCTGCCGAATATGCCGGACAGCGTCACCGATGCAAAGGCGACAAGCAGCGAGATGCGCGCGCCGTAAATCAGCCGGCTCAGGATATCGCGGCCAAGCTCGTCGGAGCCGAGGTAATAGGTGATGCCGCGCGAAACCGTACCCGGTGGCTTGAGACGGGCCAGCAGGTTCTGCGCATCGGGATTTGCTGGCGAAACCAGCGGTGCCGCAAGTGCCAGAAGCACCATCAGCACGACGATTGCCGCGAATGGCAGGACCGACCAGGGGATGTTCGAACCGGTTGCTGGTTTTGCCGGAGCGGAGGAAGCCTGGCTCATGCGCGTTCTCCTCCAAGCCGGATACGCGGATCGATCAGGCTGTAAAGCAGGTCGGCAATCAGGTTGAGACAGATCGCTGTCGTCGCGCCGAGCAGAACCACGGCCTGCACCACAAGGAAGTCACGAGCAGTAATCGCCTGCATGGTGAGTTGCCCTAGGCCCGGCCATGCGAAGACCGTCTCGACGATCACGGCACCGGCGAGCAGGTTGGCAATCTCAAGCGCCGCGACTGTGACGACGGGAATGGAGGCATTACGCAGCAGGTGGCGGATGACGATGCGGCGCATCGGCAGGCCCTTGGCGTGGCCGGTACGCACGTAATCTTTCTCCAATTCATCGAGCACTGCGGTGCGGGCAACACGGGCAAAGGTCGCCATGGAGAGAAGCCCGAGTGCCACCGACGGCATGATGATGCTGGAAGCTTCGCGCGCGCCGGACGGCGGCAGGATGCCATACCAGACGCCGAAAACCATGATCATCAGGATGGCGCTCCAGAAGGTTGGCATCGACTGGCCTGCCAGCACGATCCCCATCATCGCCTTGGCTTCCAGCTTGCCGCGGCGCACCGCCATCAGCACGCCGAATGGAATGCCGATGCCGAAGGCGACGGCCAGCGCTCCGCCGGCCAGCATCAGCGTATAGGGCAGGCGGCTCAGGATGAGATCGATCACCGGCACGTTCTGGACATAGGAGCGTCCAAGATCGAACTGCACGAGATTGCCGAGGAACTCGAGATACTGGACCGCCAGCGGCCGGTCGAAACCGAGCGCGACGCGCATCGCCTCGATATCCGCCTTCGTCGCGGTCTGCGGCACCAGAAGCAATGTCGGGTCGCCGGACAGCCGCTGCAGGAAGAAGACCAGCGTCATCACCCCGAAAATGGCGATCACGGCCTGGAATACCCGCTGGACGAAGAATGATGACACGCCGTGATCCGTTTTGTTTATTGGGGAGATTTCGGTCTTTGCCGCGCGTCCTTTTGCGGTGCGGGCTTGGACTTTGTTTCCGTCTTTCGGCTGCGGCGTTCCGCCGGTTCGGCAAGCACGGCGCCCGATTCCAGGAAACGGGCGGCCAGATAACCTTCCAGATCCTCGACAGCCGAAACGATCAGGTCTTCGGCAATCGCCACATCGCCATGGGCCAGCGCCTCGGCAAGCGCAGACCGGTCGGCTGGCTTCAGTTTCGAAGGACTGCGGGCTTCGAAGAACAGGACGAGCCGCATGGAGCGATCCCAAAGATCCGCCAGCCAGTCGGCGATCGTCGGCATTCCGAGCCGCGTTGCCAGCAGGTCCTGCATATCGCGCTCATAGCGGCGACGCGTCGCGGCGAGCTCCGGCGAATATTGGCTGCGCGAACCGAGCGCCGCGTACATATCGCCGAGCTGCATCATGTACGCGCGATCCGCATCGGAGAGTGCTATCGTCGCCAGGAGCGGCTCCAATCGCTTGCGGGCAGTCACCGTTTCGCGAATCTCGGCCGCCGAAACCGGCGTGACCTGCCAGCCGCTGCGAGCGCTCGACGACACGAAGCCTCTCGCCTGAAGCTGCGCCAGCGCCGCGCGCACGGCGCCGCGTCCGATCGCAAACTCCGTGCAGAGCGCTGCTTCCGACAGCCTCTGGCCGGGCTTCAGGACGCCGTGCACGATCGCGCTCCGCAGCGCACGTTCGGCGGAAAAGCCCTTGCCGGCGGAAGGTATGGGCGAGGAATAGATGTCGTTATCGAGCATAAGGCTTCTGCGATTTCAAATTCAGCTTTTGACATCCCTTAAGGATGCCGGTGACCGGCGTTGTTTGGCAGGATTCGGGTGGATTTGCCACCCGACCTCAATTCCCGCATCGCATCTCCGGTCGAAAAAGACGATTGCATCTTTCTTTTTGACATGTCAACAATGCGATATTGCCTCTCATATATTTAATCTGAGATGTCAGATGAGGCCAAGATGGAAGTGTTCCGGCACGCTGCCATCAGTCGCAAGACGAAAACAACAACATGCTGGGGAACGATTTCGCGTCTTGAGATAGGATTGATCACCATGCGCTTGCACCGCCTTGCCCTCGCGGCTTTTCTGACCACAACGAGCATGCTTGCCCTGCCGCTTTCGGCTGAGGCATCCAAGGACCTTTTCGTCATCGATATCGCCAGCGAGCCGACCTCGCTCGATCCGCATGTCCAGTGGAACCCGGACAGCTATAACGTCTACCGCAACGTCTTTGACAACCTCGTGACCCGCGATGATGCCGGCAAGATCGTGCCGCAGATTGCCACCGAGTGGAAATATCAGTCGCCGACGGAAATTCTCGTGACGATCCGCAGCGACGTCAAATTCCATGACGGCCAGCCGCTGACCGCTGAAGACGTGGTCTACAGCATCAAGCGCATCATCGATCCGAAATTCGCCAGCCCGCAGCTCGGCCAGTTCAACCAGATCACCGATGCGACGGTCGAAAGCCCGACCTCGGTCAAGATCAAGACGAACGGCGCCTATCCTCCGCTGTTTGCCCAGCTGGTGAAGCTGTCGATCGTGCCGAAACATGTGGTTGAGAAGGTCGGCAAGGATACCTTCAACCTCGCCCCGGTTGGCAGCGGGCCTTACAAGTTCGAGAAGTGGACGCGCGGCGTCGAGGTGACGCTGACCCGCAACGACGCCTATTGGGGCGACAAGGGCGTCTTCCCGAAGGTCGCTTTCCGCGCCGTGCCGGATGCCGCCACCCGTCTGGCCAACCTCCAGGCGGGCGCGAGCGATCTCGCGACCTACCTGAACGGTGACCTCGCAGCCCAGATCACTTCTTCCGGCAAGGGCAAGGTCCTGACCGGCAATACGGAACGCGTGGCCTATATCGGCCTCAACGTGAAGAAGTCGCCGACCGACGACAAGCGGGTACGACTGGCAATCGCCCACGCCGTCGACAAGCAGGGCATCGCCGAAGGCGTGCTGGCGACCGGCGAAAAGGCCGTGCCGGAAATCGCCTCTCCGGCGCATGAGGGCTGGGTCGAGGGCATCGTCGCTCCTGCCTACGATCCGGCCAAGGCGAAGGCCCTGCTCGCCGAGGTCGGCGCCAAGGCCAAGGAGCCGGTCAAGCTGTTCACCTCTCCGGTCTATGATCAGCGCGTTGTACAGGCCATCCAGCAGATGCTGACGGAAGTCGGTTTCAACATCTCGATCGAAATGACCGACATGGGCAACTGGTTGAAGCAGATGCAGAGCGGGCCGGATGCCATTCCGCAGGTCGCCTTCAGCCGCTGGAGCTGCGGTTGCCAGGATGCCGACGGCATTCTCTATCCCTTGATGCACTCATCCAGTGGCTGGGCAAGCGTCAAGGATCCGGTCATCGAGGAGGCGCTGGACAAGGCGCGCGTCGAGCTCGATCCGAAGAAGCGGCTCGAATATTACAAGACCGTGCATATCAGGAACAATGAAGAGATGTACGTCGTGCCGCTCTATCAGGCGGCCGTGGTTTACGGCGCCGCCAAGCAGGTCAGTTTTACCCCGACGCCGAACGAAAGCATCTTCATCAACCGCATCACCTGGAAGGATTGAACCTTCGGTTCTCCGCATATCCGTCGCCGCCCGTCTTTCGATTGGCGGCGACATTTGTTTCGTCTGCCCAGCACTTTGGTGACCACCGGCTTGATCTCGATCCTACTGGTCATCGCGCCTTCAAACGAGTAGACCGTCGCCGGCAGAAACGGGGAAACAGCCATGGAAAATCCGATCCGAATTGAAAACCGCGGCGACTTTGGCCTCTGGGCTATCGAAGTGGCAAAGCAGATCGTCAGCGAAGAAGGCTTCGATCTTGCCAGAGCCGCGCGGGATGGTTCCGATGGCGACGTCCGTGCCGCCGGCAATGCCCTCGGCCAGGCCATCACCAATGCCTTGATGGAGGTCTATGATGGCCTCCTCGACGAGGAAGCCGAAGAGTAGCCGAAGAGGTTTCGGCCAAGCGCTCTGCTCGGAGATGGCTTACCGGCTCTTGTGCATGCCGGACGCCTGATAGATGCGATCGACCGCCGCCATATTGCCCACCGCGTCAGCGCCGCCCGTCAGAGGTGCCTTGCCCGTCTCTACGGCCTCGATCATCGCAGCAAGCTGATAGTCGTAGGTCGTTCCGGCGCCAAGCGTATGTTCGCGGTAAGGCTCGCCGTCCAGCCATTCGCGGATCGAATGCCCCTTGTGCGGCAGGCAGGGATTATCGAGTTCGACGATACCGTTTTCCCCTTCCAGCCGAAGCAGGCCGCGGAAAGGTGGGCTGGCAATATCGGCATTCACGGTTGCCGCGGTGCCGTCCGGGAAGCGCATTTCCACATGCATGCTCTGGTCGACGCCAAGTGGGTTGAGCGTACCGCTGGCGGAAAGAATTTCCGGCTCTGCCCCCATGATAGAGCGCACCCAGTGAACCGGGTAGCAGCCGAGATCCATCATCGCCCCGCCGCCTTGCGAGGGATCGTGGCGGATCGATTTCGGATCGAAGGGGATATCGACATGGAATTCCGCGCGGACTGACTTCAGCCTGCCCAGCCGGCCGGCGGTCTTGAGGGCGAGCAGATGCAGGAAGGCCGGATGGTAGCGGTCGTGGAAGGCTTCCATCAGGATGCGGCCGGTCTGCTCCGCCGCGGCCACCATCTCCGCGGCCTCGTTCGCATCCATGGCGATCGGCTTTTCGCAAAGGACA
Source organism: Neorhizobium sp. (assembly GCA_965227625.1). Taxonomy (GTDB): domain Bacteria; phylum Pseudomonadota; class Alphaproteobacteria; order Rhizobiales; family Rhizobiaceae; genus Neorhizobium. The sequence goes on from CBDDGK010000059.1 coordinate 40,275, forward strand.
TGCTTCCCGGCCTTGAGCGCCGCGATCGACCACTGTTTATGACCGGCCGGCGGCAGGGCGTTGTAGATTATGTCGATATCCGGATCGGCGAGCATCGCCTCGTAGCTGTCATAGGCCTTGGCGATGCCGTGTTTTTCCGCATAGGCCGCTGCCGCGCCGGGACGTCGCGAGGCAACCGCATGGATCACCGTATCCTTGCGGCGATTGGCTGGCTGAATGATGGAGCGCGGCGCAATGCCGGCCGCGCCGAGGATGCCGATCTTATGCATGGTGTCTTGCCTCCCGGCCGTGTCTCGGATCAATCGAAGAACGCCGTGTCGTCCTCGGCGAGGTAACGTTTCGCCTTTTCCGGCACGAGATCGACACCCATGCCGGGGCGGTCCAGCACATCGATTAAGCCATCCTTGACGATCTGTTGCGGCAGGCCTTCGACGATATCGTACCACCAGTCCGGATCGCCGGTCGTGTATTCGAAGGCGATGAAATTATTGGGGAGCGTCGCCGAAACCTGGATGAGGGCGGCCAAGCCGAGCAATCCGTTCGCCGTGCCATGCGGCGCCATCAGGATCGAATGCAGGTCGGCATATTCGGCGATCCATTTCAGTTCCGCGATGCCGCCGACATCGGCCGGATCCGGGCCGACGACATTCACCGCCTGGCCCTCGATCAGCTCCTTGAAGTTCTGGCGCAGATAGATCTGCTCGCCGGTATGGATCGGCGTCGTGCTCATGCGGGTCAGTTCGCGATAAACGCCGGCATTGACCCAGGGCGTATAGTCGCCGGAGAGCAGGTCCTCGACCCAGAGGAGATTATAGGGTTCGAGCATCCGAACCAGCCGGATCGCGTCCGGCAGCATCCAGCCCGGACCGCAATCGAGCGCGAGGCCAATACTGTCGCCCGCGACTTCCTTCATCGCTGCGACGCAATCGACGAAATGCCGAAGGCCCTTTTCGGTAATCGGCCCGCGGTCCAGCGCGCCGTGGAAGGGGCTGGCATTCGGTTCGTGGTAATAGAAATCCTTGACCGCCCGCTTCATCGGCGAATGGAAGCCGATCGGCTGCTTGATGATCGTAAAACCTTCCGGCAGCGCCATCATTTTTTTCAGGTCGTCGGCGAGGTCTTCCGGCCGGTGGTCGGTGAGCGGGAAGCGGATCGAGCCGTTGTAGACGCGCACCTTGTCACGCACCTTGCCGCCGAGCAGCTTGTAGACAGGGACGTTTGCCGCCTTGCCGGCGATGTCCCAAAGCGCCATCTCGATGACGCTGACCGCCGAACCCCAGGGCTTGAAGCCGCCGCGCTGGCGGATTTTCAGCATGACGCGCTCGACATTGGTCGGGTCCTCGCCGATCAGCGCGTCGCGGAAAGCGAGGATATGCGTCTTGAGGTAGGGCTTCCAGGTCTCCGCCTGTCCGTAGCCCGAAATTCCCTCGTCGGTGACGATCCGCACGATCGGGCTTTTGCCGATGACCGCGCATTTAAGGTCGACGATCTTCATTCTGCCTCCCAGTCTGAATGTTTTTTGATTTCAACCGGTGAAACGGGTTTCACCTCGATTAAACCGGCATCGCCTCGCTCATGGCCCGTGCCGCATCGATCGCGGCGACGCGGATCTCCTCCATGCGGCTCGGTTCGGCGCCGGCGAGAAACGGCACGCTGATGGCGGCCACGAGCTTGCCCGAACGGTCGAAGACGGGAGCCGCGAAAGCATGGATGCTCGGGGCGTTTTCGCCGCGGTCCTGCGCCCAGCCCAGTCGCTTGATGCGGGCAAGTTCGGTGCCCAGTCGTTTTGGGTCGGTGATCGATTTCGACGTATAGGCGATCAACGGCTTGGCGAGCCAGACCGCCATCTCCTCGGGGGGCAGGTGAGCAAGCAGCATCTTGCTCGCCGCACCCGCGTGGATCGGCATGCGCTGGCCGGGTGCTACGGTGAGCGCGTACTCACGGCGGCCCTGCGAGGCGGAGAGAACGAGGATGCCTTCGGGGTCGAGCACCGAAAGCTTGCTGCCCTCACCGAGTTCGGCGGACAGCTTGTCGAGATACGGCTGCGAGAAGGCCGCAAGGTCGATGTCGCTGACGCCGGCTGCGACATGCGAGGCGAGTTTCAGCAGGCGGCGGCCGAGATGATAGGCGCCGGTATCGTCCCGCCGCAGCATGTCATGGCCCTGCAGAGTATTGACGATCCGGTAGATCGTCGTGCGCGGCAGGCCGAGAAGTGCCGTCAATTCGCGGATGTTGACGCCGTTCGGTCGACGCTCCAGCGCTGCCAGAACATCCATCATTCGATCGATGACGGGGATCGTGTGCTTGGCCGCACCGGAATCGCTCATTTGGTCCATTGCAATCTTCGCCGTTGACATTCGAATTCACATCTTCCTATCATGCATTATTGAACTGTCAAAGTTCAAATATGGATAAGGTTTGCGGCGTACCCAAGAGGAGGATACGCCTGGCAAGCTGTTCTGCTGGAGGAGGCAGGCATCATGGAGAGAGATACCGCAGCGATCGCGGCCACAGCCGCGCGCTTTCAGAAGCTTTACACCGCTGCCGTCTACGACATTCTCGACGAGATGGGCCTGCCCAACCAGTGCATGGACCTTGAGATCCGCGGGCTTGACCGCAACATGCGGATTGCCGGTCCGGCCTTTACGGTAGCCTGCACGCTCGATGTGCGCGAAGACCACGAATACGACAATGAGGAGGTGAAGACCTTCACCTTCTTCCGCCGCATGTATCCCGGCTGCGTCGTGCTCATTTCGGCGGCCGGCGAGCGAAAGGCTGGCCATTGGGGCGAGCTGATGAGCACCGGTTCCAAGGCCAAGGGCGCCGTCGGCGTCGTGGTCGATGGCGGCATTCGCGACGGCAATATCCTGATGGGCATGGAAAACTGGCCCGTTTTCACCCGCTATCTCTCGCCGATCGAATCCCGCAAGCGCACCCGCATCAGCGGCATCGAGGTGCCGATCTCGATTACCGGCACGCTGACCTCGCAGATCCGCGTTGATTCAGGTGACTGGATCTTCGGCGACATGGACGGCGTCATCGCCATTCCGGCCGACAAGGTGAGTGCGGTGCTGGACCGCGCCGAAGAGATCATGGGGATCGAGAACCGCTCCCGTAACGAAATCCGCGCCGGGGGCGATGTCGCCGACGTCTACGCCAAGTATGGCCGTCTTTAACCGGAGTTATTGTTATGCTGACCGTTTCCTCGATCGCCCATGTGGCCATCCGCGTCAAAGACGTCGATCGGACCCTTGATTTCTACATCAACAAGCTCGGTTTTTCCGAGATGATGCGCCTCGACAAGGATGGCCGCCTCTGGCTCGTCTATCTGCGTATTACCGATGATCAATATCTGGAGGTCTTCCCGGAAGGCGAGGGTGATCGCGCGGCTGAGCGCGAGGCCGTCGGCTACAACCACCTCTGCCTCGCAGTGCCGGATATTCACAAGGCCGTAGCCGAGCTTGATGCACTCGGAATTGAACGCATCCGCCCCACCATCAAGGCTGCCGACAACAACTGGCAGACCTGGATCGAGGATCCGGACGGCCATCGGATCGAGCTGATGCAGATGGCAGACGACAGCCTGCAATTCCAGGCGATCGAGCGCCTCAAGAAACAGCGCAAATAGCTGCTTCGACATCGCGCGATCTGGGAGGAGCCTCATGAAAATCGTCAAGCAGAAGATCTTCGTCGCGAACGTGTCGCGCACCAATTTCGTGTTCGTCAAACTCTATACGGATGACGGATACGAAGGCGTGGGCGAGGCGACGCTGGAATGGAAGACGAAGACGATCGTCTCCGCGCTTGAAGAGCTGGAACGCGTGCTGATCGGCCGCGATCCCTTCCAGGTCGATGCGATCATCGAGCAGCTGCACCGGGATTCCTATTGGCGTACCGGCGCGGTATTTCGCACGGCGCTTGGCGCGATCGAGGCGGCCCTTCTCGACATCAAGGGCAAGGCGCTCGGTGTCCCGGTCTTCGAATTGCTCGGCGGCAAATACCGGGACCGTGTCGAGTGCTACGCCAATCACTGGTTCTTCGGCGCCGTCACGCCGGATCAATATGCCGAAAATGCCCGCAAGGCGGTGGCGATGGGTTATCGGGCGCTGAAATGGGACCCGTTCGACATCGCGGACCTCGAAATGGATCGCAAGCAGCGTCGGGAGACGATCGACATCGTCGCCGCGGTGCGCGATGCCGTCGGTCCGGATATCGATCTGATGCTCGATGTTCACGGCCGGCTGAACGTGCCGACCGCGATTGCCATGTGTCGCGAGCTCGCACCCTATAATCTCCGCTGGATCGAGGAGCCGACGCCGCCGGAAAGCATCGATGCGCTGGTCGATGTGCGGGAGAAAAGCCCGGTGCCGATCGCGGCAGGCGAGCGCTGGTATGAGCCCGGGAAATTCCTGGAAGCATTGAACAAGAAGGCTGTCGATATCCTGCAGCCGGATGTCTCGCATGCCGGCGGTCTGGGCGAGACGAAGCGCATCTCGCATATGGCGCACCATCACCTCATCCCGGTCGCGCCGCATAACCCTGTCGGCCCGGTCATGAACGCCATGACGCTGCATATGTCGGTCGCAATCCCGAACTTCTCGATCTTCGAGACGGTTTCTGTGGATGTGCCTTGGCGCAAGGAACTGGTCAAGGAAACGCTGCAGTTCGAGGGTGGCGCAATCCTCGCGCCAACGGCACCGGGTCTCGGTGTCGAACTCATCGAAGAAGCCTGCGAGCGTTACCCATACGCGCCCTACAACGTACCGCTCTTCGACGGCAGCATGAACACCAGCGGCGTCGCCACGGGCGCCGCAACACTGAAGGACCGCGCACGCTCGTGAAGGGCGCGTGATTGACAACCGGGCCTTCTTGGCTCAAGTTATAGTTCGAATTGATGACATTCAAATATGAACTAGTCGGCAGCAAAGCCGGGCATCAATCGGGGAGGCAGGCGTGAGGGTAGGACTGACGCTTTTCGGTGATCATCTGACGGAGGATGGTGCGCGTTACGCGAGCCAGCTCGGCGTCTCCGACATCGTGATCCACCTCACTCAATATGCCCGCAATGCCGATAACAGCGCCTACCGTGCCGGTGGAGTCGTCGGGCCGATCAACGGCGAATGCATCGACGTGCCGCTCTGGACCTACGACCATATGGCCGGTGTCGTCTCGATGCTGGGCAAACACGGTTTGAAGGTCGCGGCGCTGGAAAACCTGTCGCCGAATTTCTGGTCGGACATTCTTCTCGATGGCCCTAAGAAGCACGAGCAGATGGATGGCCTGAAACAGCTCGTTCGCGATGCGGGCAGGGCTGGCATTCCGGTTCTCGGATACAATTTTTCGATCGCCGGCGTCTGGGGCTGGCAGCGCAAGCGCGTCGCCCGCGGTGGCGCCATGACGGCCGTGTTTTTCGGCGAGGAATTCGACCAGCAAATGCCGATGCCGGACGGCATGTTGTGGAACATGCGTTACCGCCCGGCTGCTTCTGACGGCACGCCGATTAACGTTTCCGAGGCCGAACTCTGGTCACGGCTCGAATGGTTTCTGAAGGAGCTCGTGCCGGTGGCGGAAAAGGCGAATGTACGGCTTGCCGCCCATCCGGACGATCCGCCGGTCGAGCGTCTGCGCGGCAATGCCCGGCTGGTCAACAGCCATGCCAAATACGAGCGGCTTCTGGATATCGTCAAAAGCCCCGCCAATGCGCTCGAATTCTGCGTCGGTTCGCTGCAGGAAATGGTCGAGGGCGATGTCTACGAGACGACCCGCCATTTCGCCCACCGCGATGCGATCGCCTATGTCCATTTCCGCAACGTGCGGGGCAAGGTCCCGCATTACGTCGAGAGCTTCGTCGATGATGGCGATGTGGAAATGGCCGAGATCGTGCGCGTGCTGCGCGACGAAGGCTTTGATGGCGTGATGGTTCCCGACCACGTGCCGGATCTCGATTGCCCGGCGCCCTGGCATGCGGGCAATGCCTACACGATCGGCTTCATGAAAGCGCTGACGATGAACGCGGCCTCGCTCGGCCCGGCGCGTTCTGAGCGGGCTGCGAACTTCGCGGCCATGCCGAAGGCCGCGATCTCGGGATGAATTCCGGCGAAAAGCCGGTCTGCAGGAGGGCGGCGCTCACGCCGCATGGAGGAGGAGATGAAAATGAAATTCAGGAAACTGGCCGTTATGGCCACCGCAATGACGCTGCTGGCAAGCGGCGTGGCACTGGCCGGCGAAGTCACCTGGTGGACGCCGAACTTCAACGAGGCGCGTGCCCGCGAGCTCGTGACCAAGTTCGAACAGGCCAACCAGGGCATCAAGGTCAAGCTCGAGATCACCACATCGGACGGCCTGCCGCAGCGCGTTCTGACCGCTTTGCAGTCGGGTGCCGCCCCTGAAGTCATCGACGTCCAGCACGCCTGGATCAATGGTTATGCGCAGAACGACCTCGTTCTGCCGGTGGATGACGTTCTGAAGGACCGTGACGACTATATCCCGGCCGCGCTGGACTACGCCACCTGGAACAACAAGCTCTGGGGCATCCCTTACCGTATCGAGACCCATGCGATCATCTACAACAAGGGTCAGTTCAAGGATGCCGGCCTTGATCCGAACAAGCCGCCGCAGACCTGGGATGAGCTGGTTGCGGCTGCGAAGACCCTGTCCAAGGGCAAGGTTTCCGGCTTCGCGATCACCGGCGGCGGCGAAGTGGGCAATACCATCTTCCGTTCGCTTCCCTTCATCTGGATGAATGGCGGCGACATCATCTCCGCTGACGGCAAGAAGGCCGTGGTCAACCAGCCGGCGGCCGTCGCAGCGGTCAAGTTCTATACGGATTTCTTCAAGAACAAGCAGTCGCCCGCCTCGACGCTCGAAAACGACGGCACGGCGAACCGTCGCCTGTTCATCGCTGAAACCGTTGCGGCCTACCAGTCCGGCCAGTTCGACGTCGCTTCGATCAAGAAGGAAAACCCGAAGATCGATATCGGCGTGATGCAGATCCCGCATCCGACCGGCAAACCGACTGCAGCACTGCTCGGCGGCTGGAGCTTCGTCGTGCCGAAGTCGGCAAAAAACCCGGCGGAAGCCAAGAAGCTGGTGGCCTTCCTGGCGGAAGCCGCCAACCAGGGCGCACTGACCGACACGTTCCCGGCCCGCAAGTCGGCCATGTCCTTGCCGCGCTTCAGCGATCCGATCTTGACCGTCTTCAAGGACATGCTGCCTTACGGTCGCGCCGTGCCGAACAACAAGAACTGGGTCCAGATCACCCAGGCCTATTTCGACGGCATCCAGCGCATCCTTCTCGGTGACGAAGACGTCCAGAAGGCAATGGACGGTGCGGCCAAGGACATCCAGGCCCTGCTCGACCAGAAGTAATGCCGCATAGCCGGCTGCTCCGGGGAGGCATTTTCCCCGGAGCAAGACAGCATCCGAATTCTTGAAGGAGCCTTAGATGGACCGCAATTCGACGGGCCTTGTCTTCGTATTGCCTGCGCTGATCGTGCTGGCAATGCTCATCGCCTATCCCGTTGCCTATACGGGGCTCCTGAGCGTGACCGACCGCCAGGGCGCGTTCGTCGGCCTCGACAATTTCCGTGCCGTTCTTTCGGCCCGCGCCACGCCACAGGCCTTCTGGAACACGATCTGGTTCGTCGGCGGCTCGATCATCTTCCAGGTCATCCTCGGAACTGCGGCGGCCATTCTGCTCAATCAGAATTTCATCGGCCGCGGCATCGTGCGCTCCATCACGCTCATTCCGTGGGTGGTGCCGGGCATTGTTGCTGCAACCACCTGGGCTTGGATGTTCCATACCGAATTCGGCATCATCAACTACATGATGACCGGTGCCGGGGTCATTCCGGAGCCGATCGGCTGGCTGACCAACGGCAACACGGTCATGCCGGTGCTGATCGCCATCAACGTCTGGAAGCTGTTTCCCTTCGTGGCGATCATGGTGCTCGCCGGCCTGCAGTCGATCCCAAACGACCTTTATGAGGCAGCGCGTGTCGACGGCGCCAATTTCTGGCAGGAAGTCTATCACATCATGATCCCGCAGGTGCGTTCGGTCATCGTGGCGGTGACCCTGCTCCTGGTCATCTGGGGCCTGAACTCGATCACCATCATCTATGCGATCACACGCGGCGGCCCAGCCAACCGCACGCTGATCACGCCGATCCAGATCTTCCGGCTGGCCTTCGAAAGCACCCAGTTCAACCAGGCGGCGGCGCTGTCCGTGATGTTCTTCGCGGTCGCGCTGGTTATCGTCATCATCTACATCAAGGCGCTTGCCTCGACACCGGGAGAGGCGAAATGAGCGACGCGAACACCCTGAAGCGCACCGGCCTGCCGCTGCCGATCACCATTGTCGGCGCGATCGTCATCGTGCTGATCTGCCTTTTCCCGTTCATGTGGATGTTCGTTTCGTCGATCAAGACGCTGCCGGAACTCTATACCGTGCCGCCGATCTGGTGGCCGGAGACGCCGACCTTCGGCAACTATTACAAGGTGCTCTTCGAGAGCAATATTCCGCGCTACTTCCTGAACAGCGTGATCATTTCGGTCGGCTCGACCTTCCTGGCGCTGATCCTGGCGATCTTTGCCTCCTACGGTTTTGCCCGCTTCAATTTCCGCGGCAAGCCGCTCTTGCAAAGCTTCGTGCTGATCGGGCAACTTCTGCCAACGGCGGCGATCATCGTGCCGCTGTTCATCACGCTGCGCGTGCTTGGCCTCGTCAACACCTATTGGGGCCTGATCCTCGTCTACATGATCATCACCCTGCCGCTCTCGGTCTGGATGCTGACGTCGTATTTCAAGGCGATCCCGGTTGAATTGGAGGAAGCCGCGATCATCGACGGTGCATCACGCATAGGCATCCTTTTCCGCATCACCCTGCCGCTTTCGACGCCAGGCATCGTGGCGGTCATCGTTTACGCGTTCGTCACCACCTGGAACGAGTTCGTCTTCGCGCTCTGCTTTGCGACGGACAGTTCCGTGAAGACCCTGCCGATCGGTCTTGCAGAGTTCTCGACCGAATTCAACACCGACTGGGGTGCCGTCATGGCTGCCTCCGTCGTCATGACGCTGCCGATCGCACTTCTGTTCTTCTCCATGCAGCGTCTCTTCGTCGGCGGCTTGACCGCGGGCGCCACGAAAGGATGATCATGACGACCAATACCATTCCGAAGCTCGGTCTCGGAACCTATGGCCGGACGGGAGATGAAGGCATAACCGCGCTGCTGAAGGCAATCGAGATTGGCTATCGCCATATCGATACCGCCCAGAGTTATGGGACAGAACAGACTGTCGGGGAGGCGATGCGCCGTTCCGGCATCAAACGCGACGACTTCTTCGTCACCACCAAGGTTGCCGATACGCGGCTCGACAAGGCTCAGTTCCTACCTTCCGTCCGCGCCAGCCTCGATACGATCGGCGTCGATCAGGTCGACCTGCTTTTGATCCACTGGCCGTCACATCGTGATGCAGTCCCGTTCGAGGACTATATGTTGGCGCTCGCAGAGGCGCAGCAGAAGGGTTACGCCCGTCTGATCGGCGTTTCGAATTATCCGATCGCACTGCTGGACAAGGCGCAAACCCTGATCGGCAAGGATGCGCTGGCGAGCAACCAAGTCGAAATCCATCCCTATCTGCAGGCGCAGAAGCTTACGGCCCATGCCCGCAAGATCGGCCTGCCGCTGACCGCCTATCAGCCGCTTGCCAAGGGCGAGATTTCCAACGATCCGATGCTGAAAGGCATCGCAGAAAGCCACGGCGTCACCGTTGCAGCCGTCGCGCTCGCCTTCCTGATGGCGGAAGGGCATATCGTCATTCCTGCCTCCAGCAGCGAAGGCAATCTCAGGGCCAATTTTGCGGCCGGTGCCGTCTCGCTGAACGTGGCGGAAATCTCCGAGATCCGCAAGCTCGACCGCGGCTACCGCCGTATCAATCCCGACAAGTCGCCCGCCTGGGACGATTGAGTTCGGGATGTTTGTAACCATGAATGGAGTTTACCTGTGGGCTCAGTGAACATCGCGCAAGCGCGCAAGAACTACGGTGCGCTGGAAGTCCTTCACGGCGTTTCGGTGGATATCGCCAACGGCGAGTTTGTCGTCCTGGTCGGCCCATCGGGCTGCGGCAAGTCCACGCTTCTGCGGATGATCGCCGGACTAGAAGCCATCAGCGGCGGCGAGATTGCCATTGACGGCAAGGTGGTGAATACGCTCGCTCCGAAGGAGCGGGATATCGCCATGGTTTTCCAGTCCTACGCGCTTTATCCGCATATGACGGTCGAGGCCAATATGGGCTTTTCGCTGCGCCTCGGCGGCGCGCCGAAGGCAGACATCAAGGCGCGTGTTGCGGAAGCCGCCAAGATGCTTGGCCTTGAAGACTATCTGAAGCGCTATCCCAAGCATCTCTCCGGCGGCCAGCGCCAGCGCGTCGCTATGGGGCGCGCCATGGTTCGCAAGCCGAAGGTCTTCCTGTTCGACGAGCCGCTGTCCAACCTCGATGCGAAACTGCGCGTGCAGATGCGTTCCGAGATCAAGCAGAACCACCAGCGGCTGAAAACGACCACCGTTTACGTCACCCACGACCAGATCGAAGCGATGACCATGGCGGATCGGATCGTCGTCATGAATGGTGGCGCGGTCGAGCAGGTGGGCTCGCCGCTGGAACTTTATGACCGTCCGGCCAACCTCTTCGTCGCCGGCTTCATCGGTTCGCCCAGCATGAACATTCTCTCCGGCAGGCTGGAAAACGGCAGTTTCCAGACGGCAGATGGCACCACGTTTGCCGTGCCCGGCATGGCGGCCTTCGGAAGCCGGGACGTGCGCCTCGGTATTCGCCCGGAGCACCTTCGCCTCGATCCGAATGGGCTGCGTGCCGAGATCATTACGGTTGAGCCGACCGGCTCCGAGACGCAGGTCTTCATGCGGCTTGGCGGCCATGACGTCGTCGGGGTTTTCCGCGAACGCATCACCAACGCACCGGGCGAGATGCTCTCCGTCAGCATCGACGCCGAGCGGGTCCATCTTTTCGATCCCGCGACGGGCAAACGGCTGGAGGCCTGATATGAGTGCGACCCCTGCCGCCATTCTCGGCGATGGCGAAGAGCTTCTGCAAATCTGCTTCGTGACCCACAAGCTGGAAGAATCCGCCGGCTGGTTTTCACAGATGACCGGGCTTCCACTGCCGCCGGTGAGCTATGCCGCCGATCCGGACAAGGCGCAGGCCGTCTATCATGGCCGACCCGCGCGGATCGGGTGCCGCATCATGATGTTCCATTTCGCTCACATCGACCTGGAATTCATCGAGCCGGGGCCGGAGCCCAGTGCCTGGCGCGATCTCCTGGAGCGCAAGGGACCGGGTTTCCACCACCTTGCCTTCAAGACCCGCAACTTGACGCGCGATACGGCCGCTCTCGAAGGCGCAGGACACGCCATGTTGCAGCGGGGCGAATTCCAGAGCGGCACCGGTCGTTATGCCTATTTCGACACGGAGAGCGGCCCGCTTGGCGGCCTCATCGAACTGCTCGAATTCGACCGCGACAAGCAGCCTCAGAATTGAAGCTCCGAATTGATGCATTGAAAGACCAGATCATGGCTTATCCGATTTCCTACCAGCTCTATTCCTCCCGCAATTTCCCGCCGCTTTTCGCCCAGTTCTCGGAGCTGAAGTCTTTCGGCTACGACGCGATCGAGCCCTGGCTTCCCGCCTACGAGGCCGACCCGAAAGCCTTCCGACAAGCGCTCGACGATAACGGCCTGAAGTGCCACTGCTTCCACATGCCGCTGAAAGGGCTGGTCAACGAGCCGAGCCGTTTCATCGATATTGCGCTGACGCTTGGCGCGACGATCATGATCCCCCCGTATGTGGTGCCGGAGGAACGTGGCACGACCGCTGAATACTGGCGCGGGCTCGGCGGGCAGCTTGGAGAGGGGGCCGCGCTTGCCGCAAAGCATGGGCTGAAAGTCGCCTGGCACAACCACGATTTCGAGTTTCGTCCTCTGGCGGATGGTTCGCGCCCCATCGACCACATCCTCGCCGGCAGCGGCGAAAATGTCTGGTTCGAGATCGATTGCGGCTGGATCACCCGTGCCGGCGGCGACCCGGCCGCCGAGCTTGAGACATTTGCCGATCGCATCATCGCCATCCAGGTCAAGGACATGGCGCCGGCCGGTACGACACAGGATGACGGCTGGGCGCCGACGGGCGACGGCATCATCGACTGGCATAAGCTCGTACCGCTCTTCCACAAGACGAAGGCCGAGCATATCGTGACCGAGCACGACAATCCGAGCGACTGGCGCGTCTTCGCCAAGCGGTCCGTCGATTACGTCAAAAAGCTTGGTCTCTAGGTCGAGATGGGAAGGAAACCAGTCTTGGCTGAACCGCAGACCATCGAAGAGCTTCAGATAGAAGCCGCCGAACTGCAGCTCACGGCGTTCGATCCGTTAGTCGCCTGGGAGATCGGTTGCTACATCCAGAAACGGGCGGCGGCCGAGAACATGCCGATCGCTTTCGAAGTTGCGCGCACCGGAAATCCGCTCTTCTTCTTCGCCATGCCGGGCGCCTCGCCCGATAACGGCCACTGGATCCGGCGCAAACGCAATGTCGTGGAACGTTTCTACCGTAGCTCGCTGATCATGAAGTTATTGGCGGATCAGGAGGGACGCTCCTTTCTGGAACGATATGTGCTGTCGCCGGATGACTTTGTATCGAGCGGCGGCAGCGTACCGATCATCGTCAAGGGTACCGGCTGCGTCGGCTCGGTGACCGTCAGCGGCCTCACCCAATATGATGACCACCGCCTGGCGGTGGACGCGATCCGCCACGTGATGGCCGGATACTGACTTCCGACAATATTGACGACGCCACGGAGGGGGAGGTTCACGCCTCGATCCCCTCCGAAGGCGTGCTCATCGCAAATGGATTGCACCGGTCAGTCATCTGATTTTCAGATGACTGACAAACAATCTATGTATTTGTCAGATGTCGAAAAGCACCTTAGTCATTGTCATACATCGGACAGAGGATGAAGCGACGGGACGACAGTCGGTTGCTTCAGGTGCCGGTGACAGGGAGGACTGCAAAACATCAGGTTTCCATCGCGGCGGACGTCATTCCGGCCGGGTGCGGAGCTTTGCCGAAATCCCGAAAACCGATTTTCTCGCGTTTCCGCACTCGCGGCGGCAGCGCGCACCATTCTCGCATGGGAGAGGGAGCATAGCATGGAAGTGACGATTGTAGGTGGAGGCATTGGCGGTCTGACGCTGGCGCTGATGCTCCACGAGAAGGGAATTGCCTCGCGCGTTTATGAGGCGGCCCCGGAATTGAAAGCGCTTGGTGTCGGCATCAACCTCCTGCCGCATGCCTCCCGCGAAATGTGCAAGCTCGGTCTGGAAGAGGCACTGGCCAAGGTGGCGATCACCACCAAGGAGTCCGGCTTCTACAACCGCTACGGCCAGCACATCTTCACCGAGCCGACCGGCCGTTATGCCGATTACGACTGGCCGCAGTTCTCCATTCATCGCGGCGACCTGCATATGGTTCTGGTCGAAGCCTTCAAGGCCCGTTGCGGCGCCGATCGCCTGATGACTGGCTGGTCCTGCACCGGCTTCGAACAGGACGACGACTTCGTAACGCTTCATTTTGTCGACCCGCGCGATGGTTCGGCACGTCCTTCGGTCAAGGCCGAAATGGTCGTCAGCGCCGAAGGCATCCACTCCAAGATCCGCAAGCAGCTTTATCCGAACGAAGGCCCGCCGCGTTATTCCGGCATCAACATGTGGCGTGGCGTCACCAAATGGAAGCCGTTCCTGACCGGCGCCAGCATGGTGCGCATCGGCTGGCTGAACACCGCCAAGGTGCTGATCTACCCGATCCGCGACAATGTGGACGGCGAAGGCAACCAGCTCATCAACTGGGTCGTCGATATCGCCACCGAGAACTACAAGTCGCAGCGCGACTGGAACAAGCCGGGCCGCATCGAAGATTTCTTCGATGTCGTGAGAGACTGGAAGTTCGACTGGCTCGACTGCCCGGCGCTGTTCAAGGCGGCTGATGCCATCCTCGAATATCCGATGGTGGACCAGGACCCGCTCGACCAGTGGACATTCGGCCGCGTGACACTGCTCGGCGATGCCGCGCATCCGATGTATCCGCGTGGCGCCAACGGCTCGGCCCAGGCAATCCTCGATTGCCGTGCGCTGACTGACGCCATCGTCAAGGAAGGCGATCCGATAAAGGCGATGCATGCCTATGAGGCGGTGCGCCGTCCGGCAACCGCACAGGTGGTACTCACCAACCGCAAAAACCCGCCGGATGCCATCCTGCGCGAAGTCTTCGAGCGGACCGGTGACAAGCCGTTCGACGACATCAACAAGGTGATTAGCCACGAGGACCTCGAGAAGCTATCCACCAGCTACCAGAAGATCGCAGGCTACCATAAGGAAAACCTCGCGATGTCGCCGGCCGGGGTTTAACCCCCGGTTCGTCGGCAGCATTTCGTTCGGGAGGTCGGGATGTCGTTACAGGAAAGCAGTTACGCAAAATCGGTCGAAAAGCCGAGTTTCTTCGGCCGGATTCGGGCCGAATGGCTGATCATTGGCGCCGCGGTGCTGATTGTCGGCTGGCTTGCGCTCGTGCCGTTGGTCTTCCTTCTGTGGCAGAGTTTCATGACGCCTGCCGCAGGCGACGTTCCGGCCGCCTTCACGCTCGGAAACTATGTCCGGGCGCTGACGGACAGCAGCATTCTGCCGCTGTTTAAAAACTCAGTGGTCTTCGCCACGGGAACGTCCTGCCTGGCACTCGTCATCGGCACGCTGTTCGCCTGGCTCAATGAGCGGACGAACACGCCGTTCAAGATGATGTTCTACGCGGCCTCCATCGTGCCGCTGGTCATCCCGTCGATTCTGTTCACCGTATCCTGGATCATGATGGCGAGCCCGCAGATCGGGCTCTTCAATCTCATCCTCAAGAACACATTCGGCCTGTCCGGCCCGGTCTTCGATATCTATTCGATGGGCGGCATGATCTGGGTCGAAGGCCTGCACTATTCGCCGATCGCCTTCCTGCTGATGTCGGCGGCATTCCGCTCCATGGACCCGTCGCTGGAAGAATCCGCCCTGATGTCCGGCGCGTCGATCGGCCAGATCATGTTCCGCATCACGCTGAAACTCGTCTGGCCGGCGCTTATCGCCTCCTTCTTCATTCTCTTTATCCGCTCGATCGAATCCTTCGAGGTGCCGGCGCTGCTCGGCATGCCTGTCGGCATCGAGGTCTTCACCTCGGCGATCTACGAGGCGATCCGCGAATATCCGAGCAATGTCGGTCTGGCATCCGCCTATGCCGCAGCTCTCCTGCTGATCGCGTCCTTCGGCATCTATTTCCAGTCGAAGCTTTCCAGCCAGGGTAGCAAATATTCGACTGTCACCGGCAAAGGTTTTCGTCCTCGGCCGTTTGATCTCGGTCCCTGGCGCATCCCGGCAGCGATCCTGATCGTCTGCTACATGATCTTGGTCATCGTGCTGCCTTTCCTCGTGCTCTTCTGGTCGTCGCTGAACAAGTATTACAGCGTCCCGTCCTGGGCGGGGCTGAGCCGGCTGTCGTTCGATGCCTATGCCAAGGTGATCAACTACCCGATGGTTGGCCAGGCGGTCTGGAACAGCGCGCTGCTCTCGCTCGGTGCCGCCACCACCATCATGCTGCTCACCGCCGTGATCTGCTGGATCGTCATCCGCACCAAGCTGCCGGCCCGCTGGCTGCTCGACAACGTCGCTTCGCTGCCGATGGTGTTTCCGGGCCTCGTTCTCGGTCTGTCGGTGATGATCTGCTACCTCTATCTCGACATCGGCATCTACGGCACGACCTGGATCATCTTCATCGCTTACGTGACGCGTTTCATGCCCTATGGCATTCGCTACAACACGACCTCGATGCTGCAGATTCACAAGGACCTCGAGGAATCGGCCGCGATGAGCGGCGCGTCCTGGAGCCAGAGCTTTGTGCGCATCGTACTGCCGCTCCTGAAGCCCGGTCTGCTCGCCGGCTGGATCTACATCGTCGTCGTCTCGATCCGCGAACTCTCCAGCTCCGTTCTGCTCTACAGCCCGGGTTCGGAAGTGGTGTCGATCGTCATCTGGGAACTCTGGCAGAATGGCCAGTATGTCGAACTCTCCGCCTTCGGGGTGATGATGATCATCGCGCTTTTTATCGTGGTGATGCTCGCCCAGCTGGTCGGCAAGAGGTTCGGGGTCAAGGAAGCGTAAGCCGGATTGGGAGGTCCGGTTTTCAAAAAAAGGGGAGGAACGCATGATTAAATCGCATATTTTGAACGGTATTACCCGCAGGACATTGGCGCTCGGCTTCGTTGCAACGCTCGCCGCCGGCCCGGCGCTTGCCCAATCCGTTGCGGATGTCGCCGCCTATAGCGGTCCGGACCGGATGGAAAAGCTGGTCGCCGCCGCCAAGAAGGAAGGCAAGCTGACGCTCTACACGGCGACGCCGGTCGATGACGTCAATCAAGTGATCTCGGCCTTCACCGCCAAATACGGCATTCCGGTCACGCTCTGGCGCGGCAGTTCGGAAGACGTGCTGCGTCGCTCGGTTACCGAGATCAAGGCCGGTCGTCACGACGTAGACGTGATCGAAACCAATGGGCCGGAGCTCGAGGCGCTGCACCGGGAAAACATCCTGCAGGCCGTGAACTCGCCGGTCATTCCAGAAATTTTTCCGGGTGCGGTGCCTGGCCACAAGGAATGGATTGGCAGCCGCCTGAACATCATTACCGCGTCTTACAACACCGATGCGGTCAAGCCGGCCGACGTGCCGAAAACCTGGAACGACCTGCTCGACGCCA
The DNA here is from genome assembly GCA_965227625.1 of Neorhizobium sp. Lineage (GTDB taxonomy): Bacteria > Pseudomonadota > Alphaproteobacteria > Rhizobiales > Rhizobiaceae > Neorhizobium. The sequence continues at coordinate 57,121 of CBDDGK010000059.1, forward strand.
AATGGAACGGCAAGATCGGCATCGAGTCCGAAGCCTATGACTGGCTGGCGACGGTGATCCAGAGCTTCCCTTCAAAGGAAGAAGGTCTGGCCTTCTTCAAGAAGCTGGCCACGACCAATCATCCTTCGCTGCACAAGGGCCATCCGCAGCTCGCCAACATGACCGCATCGGGCGAAAAGCCGCTGACGATGCAGGTCTATCTTTACCGGGTGCTGCAGCTGGAGAAGGAAGGCGCGCCGGTGAAGGCGCTGACCATCGGCCCGTCGATCGCCCGCATCAACGGTCTCGGCGTCGCAAAGACCACGTTGCATCCGAATGCGGCGGTCCTCTACCAGCAGTTCACGCTGACCGAGGCGCAGAAAATCTTGGCATCGCGTTATTTCACGCCGACCAACACCAAGGAAGTGCCGTTTCCGGCGGGCATGGAGGTCAAGGTCATCGAGCCGACCGGCATGCTGGATGACCTGACGGCCTGGCGGCAGACATTCGAGAAAACGTTCCAGTAACAAAGCTCATAATTCTTTGGAGGAGGATACTATGCGCAATACCCTGAAGAGCCTGAAGACGTTCGCTCTTGCCAGCGCCGTCAGCGCGCTGTTGGCCGGTTCGGCTATGGCCCAGTCGATCGACGAGATTTCCAAATACGCGGGCGCCGACCGGCTGGAAAAGCTCGCGGCTGCTGCCAAAACCGAAGGCGGACTGACGCTCTACACCGCAACGCCAGTGGAAGACGTGACCGCGATGACCGACGCCTTCACCAAGAAATACGGCATCAAGGTCACAGTCTGGCGCGGCAGTTCTGAAGACGTGCTGCGCCGCGCCGTCACCGAGATCAAGGCCGGCCGTTATGATGCCGACGTGATCGAGACCAATGGTCCGGAACTTGAAGCCCTGCATCGCGAAAAGATCCTGCAGCCGATCACCTCGCCGGTCACACCGGATATCTTCCCGGGTGCGGTTCCCGCGCACAAGGAATGGGTCGGCAGCCGTCTGAACATCATCACTGCGGCCTACAATACCAACCTCGTCGCGGAAAAAGACGTGCCGAAGGGCTGGAACGATCTGCTCGACCCGAAATGGAAGGGCAAGGTCGGCCTTGAGGCGGAAGCCTATGATTGGCTGGCGACAGTCAACGCCAGCTTCCCAAGCGAGAAGGAAGGTGCCGACTTCTTCGCCAAGCTCGCGAAGACCAATGGCATTTCGCTGCGCAAGGGCCACACGCTCCTGACCAACCTGACGGCATCCGGCGAAGTGCCGCTGGCGCTGACGACCTATCTCTACAAGGTCGACCAGATGAACAAGGACGGTGCGCCGATCAAGGTCCTGCAGCTCGGTCCCTCGGTTGCTCGCATCAACGGTCTCGGCGTTGCCAAGACCGCGAAACATCCGAATGCGGCGCTCTTGTTTCAGGACTTCACGCTGACGGAAGGCCAAAAGATCCTCGTCGAGCGCGGCTTCACGCCGACCAATGTGAAGATCGCGCCGCTGCCGAAGGATCTCAACGTCAAGGTGGTCGACGGCGCTGCCATGCTCGACAAGCTCGCACAGTGGCGCGAGACTTTCGAAAAGACCGTCAAGTAAACGATCGACGAAACAGGGCATCGCAGCCACTGCGGTGTCCCACGAATGAAGCCGGCCGGGCGGGGAGCACGGCGGAGGTGAGGAGATAGACATGCTGAATGTTCAGGGACTGACGACCGAATATGCCGACGGCAAGGGCAAGGCCGTCCGCGCCGCCAAGGATATCTCCTTCGATGTGCCGCAGGGTAAGCTTTTCACGCTTCTTGGCCCGAGCGGCTGCGGCAAGACGACGACGCTGCGCTCGATCGCCGGCCTGGAACGACCGGTCAAGGGCAATATCTCCGTCGAGGACGTTACCGTCTATTCCGCCGGCAAGGGGGTCTTCGTCGCGCCCAACCGCCGCAATTTCGGCATGGTCTTTCAAAGCTACGCCATCTGGCCGCATATGAGCGTTTTCGAGAACGCCGCCTTTCCGCTGAGGGTGAGCAAGTCCGGCTTCTCCAAGAAGCAGATCGAGGAAAAGGTCGAGCGGGTTCTGAAAGCGGTTGCGCTCGAAAACTACGCCGGCCGGGAAGCAACACGCCTGTCCGGCGGCCAGCAGCAGCGCCTCGCGCTCGCCCGTGCACTGGTCATGGAGCCGCGCCTGCTTCTCCTCGACGAGCCGCTTTCGAACCTCGACGCCAAGCTGCGCGAGCAGATGCGTTTCGAGCTGAAGCGCCTGCAGCGCGAGTTGAACCTGACGACGCTTTACGTCACCCACGACCAGCAGGAAGCGCTGGCGCTGTCGCACCAGATCGCCGTGATGAACGACGGCCAGATCGTCCAGCTGGGCTCGCCGCGCGAGATCTACGAAGCACCTCAGACGCGGTTTGTCGCAGACTTCATCGGCTCTTCGAACTTCATGGAATGCAAGGTGACGGCACGCGGCAGCGAAAGCGGCCGCTGGGCGGTCGAAAGCCCGATGGGGATGATCGAAGTGGCGTCGGAAGAAGCGCTCGACGTGAAGGACAAGCTCACTGTCGCGATCCGCCCGGAGAATGTCCACCTGATCGAGCCCGGCAAGCAGAATGGTGCCTCCGGCAATCTGCTGGAAGGTCGCGTCGATACCAAGGTCTTCCTCGGCGAATGCGTGGATTACATGGTGTCGGTCGGCCAGACGCGGCTGCTCGCCCGCGTTCACCCAAGCCTGCGCACGCCGATCGGCAATCCCATTCTCGTCAACATCGACCCCGCCAAGGTCAACGTCATCACTCGCTGATTTCCGGATATTGTCATGAACCGTTTGAAGCTTTCGATTGCCACCACCGACTACGATCACTTTCGCGACTTCCGCCTCGGCACCGTGAATGCCGAAGGCATTGAACAGACCTGGTCGATGCTCTCACACCACGAGGTCTTTGCCCGCTTTACCTTCAATCGTGAATGGGATGTCGCCGAGCTTTCCTTCGCCAAGTTCATGGCGCAGGTCAGTCGGCCGGATAGCGACATTATCGGCCTGCCGGTCATCTGCTCGCGTCTCTTCCGGTTCTCGTCTTTTTACGTCAACAAGGCCGCCGGCATCAAAACCGTCGCAGACCTCAAGGGCAAGCGGATCGGCGTGCCGGAATGGGCGCATTCGGCAGCTGTCTACATGCGCGGCTGGATGCACAATGAAGCGGGTGTCAAGCTGCAGGATGTGCATTGGGTACAGGCCGGTGCCAATGCGCCGGGCCGCATCGAAAAGGTCGATCTGAAACTGCCTGAAGGCGTTGCGATCGAGCGCATCGCCGACAAGTCGCTGTCCGAAATGCTCGCTTCCGGCGAGATCGACTGCGCCATCATCGCCCGCCCGCCGACCTGTTTCCTAGAGGAAGATCCGCGCGTCGAGCGCTTGATCCCCGACTTTCTCGAGCGTGAGGAAAACTATTACAAGACGACCGGCGTCTGGCCGATCATGCATATCATCGCCATGAAAAAGCGGATCGTCGAGGAAAACCCATGGGTTGCCCGCAATCTCTACAACGCCTTCGAGGAATCGAAGCGCCGCAGCCTTGAGCGCCTGTTCGATCCCGCCGTCTCCCGTTATCCGCTCGCCTGGATGCCGATCTATGCTCGCAAGATGCGCGATCTCTTCGGCGCCGATCCATTCCCCTACGGCATCGACAAGAACCGCAAGACCTTCGAACAGATGCTGATGTATACCTATCAGCAAGGCATTGCCGAACGGCACATGACGCCGGAGGAAATCTTCACGCCAGGCATCATGACCAAGGTCGTGGTGTAACCATGAGTGATCAGACGGCATTGCTGGAGCTGGTACAGGCGAATCGGATCCTGGCGCATGAGGCGGTGCTGGACGCGTTCGGCCATGTCAGCATCCGGGGCGCGGAGACCGGTTACCACATCTCCCGTTCCCGCAGCCCTGAACTGGTGGCGCTGGACGATATCCAGCATTATGACGCGGATTCGAAGATCATCGGCGCTGATACGCGCGGCGGTTATCTGGAGCGGATCATCCATGGCGCGATCTACAAGGTCCGTCCGGATGTGCGCGCCGTCTGCCATTTCCATTCGCCGACGATCATGCCCTTCTGCGTCACCGGTGAGCCGTGGCTGCCCGTTACCCATGTCGGTGCCACCGTTGGCATGACGGTGCCCTTCTGGGATGAGCAGGCGGAGTTCGGCGATACCGACATGCTGGTCTCTACGCCGGAGCAGGGAGCCGCGCTCGCCGCGGCACTGGGCGAACATTCCGCCGTCCTGCTACGGAACCATGGCGCCGTCGTGGTCGGTGGTAGCGTGCGGGAACTGGTGATGCGTAGTATCCAGCTTTGCCGCAATGCCGATGTGCAGCTGCAGTCCATGGCGATCGGCAAAATCCGGACGCTCACGGCCGGCGAAGTCGCGCTTTCCGGAGCCAAGAATCTCGAACCTCGCGTTCTCGAACGCGTCTGGGATTATCATCTCGCGCGTGCGGGTGCCTCTGACCACACCCAAATCTCGAAGCCTTGAAGAAAGTGAGACCGCAGGTGGACGTTTCCGACAGCGATAGCCGCGTGGAATCCGGCAATGTCGGTTATCCGACGTAGAACGAGTGGCACGCGACGACCGCTCCCCACGTTGATATGCTCGTCCGGTTGGATGAGGTCTCGCTGAGGTTCAGCCGCAACGGCTTCGATTGGGACTTCGACGGCACGCTGGTAACGCGGGTCGGCGAGTGCCGCAAGGATTGTCCGCTCCAGAAGCGGTGGCGCCCGCTATCGCCAGATGGCAGGCGGACTT
>CBDDGK010000060.1:0-361400 GCA_965227625.1 Neorhizobium sp.
AGGCGGCACACTTCTTTCTCTCCACCCTCACCGGCATCAAGGTCGCTGCCCGTGGCGGTGCCTCCGCAGACATGCTGCGCGGCATTGCCCGCGTGGCGATGAGAAGCCTCCGTTAAATCAACCATCGGCCTCACGCCGTCATGGCGCGGCCAATTCTAGACTGAACGATCCAGATAAAGGAAATAATCCATGACATCCACATCCTCCAATCTCGCCGGCAAGGTCGCACTCGTCACCGGCGGCTCGCGCGGCATCGGGGCGGCCATCGTCCGCCGGCTGGCGGCAGACGGTGCAACCGTTGCCTTCACCTATTCCGCTTCCGGTGAAAGAGCCTTGGCGCTTGCCGGCGAAATCGAATCGGCCAGCGGCAAGGCCTTGGCGATCCAGGCCGACAGCGCCGATGCGGATGCCGTTCGCGACGCGGTTGCGCAAACCGCCCGCGCCTTCGGACGGATCGATATCCTCGTCAACAATGCCGGCATCCTGATCCGCAACACGGTGGACGAATACGATCCGGCCGCTTTCGACCGGATGTTCGCGGTCAACGTGCGCGCGCCGTTCGTGGCGGTGCAGGCGGCGCTGCCGCACATGCAGGCCGGCGGCCGCATCATCACCACCGGCAGCGTGGTGGCCGAGCGCGCCGGTTTTCCGGGCGCGTCGGTCTATGCCATGACCAAGGGGGCGGTTGCCGCGATGACCCGCGGTCTGGCGCGCGATCTCGGTCCGCGCGGCATTACCGTCAACGCGATCCAGCCCGGCCCGACTGTAACCGACATGAGCGGCGGCGAGGCGATGCAGGACCGACTCGGCCCGTTGATGGCACTCGGGCGCATGGGTGAGGATAGCGAGGTGGCAAGCCTCGTCGCCTATCTCGCAAGCCCCGAATCAAGCTTCATCACCGGCTCGGCGCTGACCATCGACGGCGGTTATCTCGCCTAGAACTACTAGAATGCAGGGCGCCAGATGCTTCAGGAAATGAGCATCGACACAAACAAAAAGCGCGGCCCGAAGACCGCGCTTTCTAGTGGATGGCTATAGAAATCAGGCCGAAAGCTTGGCGGCCAGCTTGGCGACGTGCGCACCCTGGAACTTGGCGCCTTCCAGCTCGATCTCGGAAGGCTGACGCGAACCGTCGCCATTGGTGATGGTGGAAGCGCCGTAAGGCGAGCCGCCCTTGACTTCCTCGGTGCCCATCTGGCCCTGGAAGGCGTAGGGAAGACCGGCAACGGCCATGCCGTGATGCAGGAAGGTCGGGATAAAGCCGAGGATGGTCGATTCCTGGCCGCCGTGCTGGGTCGCCGAAGAGGTGAACATCGAGCCGAGCTTGCCGACCAGCTTGCCCTGCGCCCAGAGACCGCCGGTCTGATCCCAGAAATTGCGCATCTGCGAAGCGACCGTGCCGAAACGGGTGCCGGCGCCGACGATGATGGCGTCGTACTGGTCGAGTTCGCTCGGGCTTGCGATTTCGGCTTCCTGGTCAACCTTGAAATAGGAGGCCTTTGCGACGTCTTCCGGAACCAGTTCCGGTACGCGCTTGACGGTGACTTCGGCACCGGCCGACTTTGCACCTTCGGCAACGGCATAGGCCATCTTTTCGATGTGGCCGTAAGCGGAATAATAAAGGACGAGAACCTTCGCCATGATATCTCCAATCGTATCTTCGAATTCAACGAGGCCGCTTTCGGCCAGAACCGGAGCTACAAGTAACCTCTTCGGAGGGATTGGACAGTCCCGCCCTGCTCTACGCACTGTTCGCAATATGGAAACGATAAATCGCTTGCGGATAATAAATTCGTAACGAAAGACAGTTCTGCGCCGCCGGCTCAAAAATCGCTTCTGCCTTGAAAAATTTGGGATTAGGACTGGCCGCATAATTCGGAGGATATCCCATGTCAGCAGCTTCGCCCGCGATCGTCACCGCCGCCATGCTCGCCATCGGCGACGAGCTTCTCTCGGGTCGCACCAAGGACAAGAATATCGGCCATCTCGCCGATCTGTTGACGCTTTCCGGCATCGACCTCAAGGAAGTGCGCATCGTGGCCGACGAGGAGGATGCGATCGTCGAGGCGCTGAACGCGCTGCGCGGGCGCTACGATTACGTCTTCACCTCCGGCGGCATCGGCCCGACGCATGACGACATCACCGCGGATGCGATTTCCAAGGCGTTCGGCGTGCCGTGCATCTACGACCCGCAAGCGATGACACTGCTGGGTGACATGTACAAGCGCCGCGAGATGGAGTTCACCGACGCCCGCAAGCGCATGGCGCGCATGCCGGAGGGGTCGACGCATATTCCGAACCCGGTTTCGACGGCACCGGGTTTCATCATCGGCAACGTTTATGTGATGGCCGGCGTGCCGCAAGTCTTCCAGGCAATGGTCGACAACGTGCTGCCGCTGTTGCGCTCCGGCTCCAAGATGCTGTCGCGGGCAATCCCCTGCCCTTACGGCGAAGGTGATATCGGCACGCTGCTTTCCGCCGTGCAGAAGGCGCATCCGGAAACCAGCATCGGCTCCTATCCGAAATATGACGGTCAGCGGTTCTCGACCGAGATCGTTGTGCGTGCCCGCGACGCGGCCGTGCTCGACGCTGCAGCCGCTGCGGTGAGCGAGATGATCGCCGGCATCGAGCGCGCCAAAACGCCGACCAATCCGACTGCGGATGCCTGAGGCGCGGCGCGCTTCAGCTTGCCTTGTTTTCGCATGTCGTTGCCGCAAAACCGCGGCACACCGTTGCGCGACATGCTTTCAAAAGTTCCGCCAGATGCCTGCGGCATTCGGCCTCTGCCAATCGCGGAGGCCTTGCTCCTTGACCCGGATCAAGGTGCGACACACGTACTTATCTGACACTGGTTCCAATTCATGGATTCCGGTCGATAAGGAGACACCGCCATGGCCTATAAGACCATTCTCGCCGTTCTCGATACTCCGCAGAACGCCAAGCAGATCACCGATTTCGGGATCGTCCTGGCCGAACAGTTCTCCGCCCATCTGGTCGGTGTCCATGCCGAGACGCTGGCCGCCGTGCCGCTGATCGCGCCGATGGAAATTCCCGATCCCGCCGCCGTGCAGGTGCTGCAGGAAGTGGCGCAGAAAGAGACCGCCGAAGTGCAGCGTATCTTCGGTGAACTCACCGCCAGCCAGGGTGTTTCCACCGAGTGCCGCAGCTTCATGTCGTCCGCCGGCTACGGCTCTTCGTCGGTCATGGAAACGGCGCGCAGCGTCGATCTGATCGTCGCCAGCCAGAGCGATCCCGCCCATGCCGACCACCGTGCCGATCTCGAAACCTTCCTGTTCGAAAGCGGCCGGCCGATGCTGCTCGTGCCCTATACAATGAAGGTTCCGAAATCGATCAAGCGGGTCATGGTCGCCTGGAACGGTTCGCGGGAGGCGGCGCGCGCCACCTTTGACGCGATGCCGTTCCTCAAGGCGGCGGAAAGCGTCGAGGTGCTGATCATCGACCCACCGGAGCGTGGCAACCAGTCACCCGAGCTTGCCGGCACCGAGATTGCCGCGACCCTTGCCCGCCACGGCATCAACGTAACGCTGACGACGCAGCAGAGCGGCGGGCTTTCGGCCTCTACCGCAATCGAAAACCGGCTGACGGAAAACAGTATCGACCTTCTGGTCATGGGCGGCTACGGCCACTCGCGCTGGTGGGAAATGCTGTTCGGCGGCGTGACCCGCAGCCTGCTCGATTCGATGACGGCACTGACCCTTCTGTCGCGCTGACCCATATGCGCTGCCCGTCGTCCATCAAAATGGTGGGCGACGGGGCCGCAAACCTTGCGCTTCTGCCCTTATTGCCGCTATTAGCGAGAGCCAACGAAGCTCTCGCACCTGGCAAAACATATGTCTCTTCCTGAAAAAGCATTTCCCGTTTCCTGGGATCAGTTCCACCGCGATGCGCGTGCGCTTGCATGGCGGCTCGCCGGCCTTGGCCAGGAGTTCCGCGCCATCGTCTGCATTACCCGCGGCGGCCTCGTGCCGGCGGCGATCATCTCGCGTGAACTCAACATCCGCCTGATCGAGACGGTCTGCATCGCCTCCTACCACGACTACGTCAACCAGGGCGAAATGGCTCTGTTGAAGGGCATCACGCCTGAGCTTTCCAAGGATGAGGGCGCGGGCGTGCTCGTGGTCGACGACCTGACGGACACCGGCAAGACCGCCTCTGAAGTGCGCGCCATGCTGCCGAAGGCACATTTCGCCTGCGTCTATGCCAAGCCTTCCGGCGTGCCTATGATCGATACGTTCGTGACGGAAGTCAGCCAGGATACCTGGATCTATTTCCCCTGGGATATGGGCTTCACCTACCAGGAGCCGATCGCCAAGGGCACCAAAGGCTGATCGCAGCCCCCGTGAAAATAGCTTAGTTGAAAAGCCCCGGCCCCTATGGCGCCGGGGCTTTTTCGTATCAGACGATCAGGAAATCCTGATAGGTCAGCGACAGGTTGGCGGAGAGATGCGCGACCAGGGTCGAGCCGCCGCTCGCCTTGCCATTGCTGTCGTAGAACAGGTTGCCGGTATCGGTCTCGTAGACCAGATAGTCGTTGGCATCCTTGGCAAGCCCATCGGTGTTCTTGACGAACCATGCCGAAGAGATCGCGCCCACAGCCGTAAAGGCCGTGAAGATCGCGTTTTCGAGCAGGATCGTATCGTCCGCCACGACGAAATCATTGATGGTATCGACATTGGTGCCGGCATTGAGCGCCGTATTGAACAGGAAGCTGTCGGTCCCCGCGCCGCCGATCAGGATATCGTTGCCCAACCCACCGGCAAGCTTGTCATTGCCGGTGCCGCCGTTGAGCGTGTTGTTGCCGGTATTGCCGGCGATCGTATTGTTCAGGCCATTGCCCGTGCCGTCGATATTCGTCGAGCCGAGCAGCGTCAGGTTTTCGATGGTCGCGTAGCTCGCAAGCGAGCGAGTGATGGTCGAGGTAATCGTGTCCGTGCCGGAAGCATCGGTGACTTTGTCGCTTTCCGCGCCGAGCACATAGGTGTCGTTGCCGGCACCGCCATCCAGAATGTCTGCGCCCGCACCACCGTCCAGGGTATCGTTGCCATTGCCACCGATCAGGGTGTTGATGCCTGACGTGCCCTTGAGGACATTGTTGAGGTCGTTGCCCGTGCCGTTGATATTGCCGGTGCCGAGCAGGGTCAGGTTCTCGATCATCGTGTAGCCGGTGAGCGAGCGGGTAATCGTCGAGGTGATCGTGTCCGTACCGGAACTGTCGGTGATGGTGTCGCTTTCGGCGCCGAGCACATAGGTATCGTTGCCCGCGCCGCCGTTCAGGCTGTCGACGCCCGTGCCGCCGTCCAGCGTGTCGTTGCCGTTTCCGCCAACCAGCGCGTTCTTGCCCGACGTGCCCTTGATGACGTTGTTGAGGTCGTTGCCGGTGCCGTTGATATTGCCGGTGCCAAGCAGGGTCAGGTTCTCGATCATCGTGTAACCGGCCAGTGACCGCGTGATTGTCGAGGTGATCGTGTCGGTGCCGGCACTGTCGGTGATGCTGTCGCTTTCGGCGCCAAGCACATAGGTATCGTTGCCCGCGCCGCCGTTCAGGCTGTCGACGCCTGTGCCGCCATCCAGCGTATCGTTGCCGGTGCCACCGACCAGAGCGTTCTTGCCCGATGTGCCGATAATGATGTTGTTGAGGTCGTTGCCGGTGCCGTTAATATTGCCGGTGCCGAGCAGAGTGAGGTTCTCGATCGTCGCGTAACCGACCAGCGATCGCGTGATCGTCGAGGTTATCGTGTCCGTGCCGGCGCTGTCGGTGATGCTGTCGCTTTCGGCGCCGAGCACATAGGTGTCGTTGCCCGCGCCACCATTCAGGCTGTCGACGCCCGTGCCGCCGTCCAGCGTGTCGTTGCCGTTTCCGCCGACCAGCGCGTTCTTGCCGGACGTACCCTTGATGACGTTGTTGAGATCGTTGCCGGTGCCGTTGATATTCCCGGAGCCGAGCAGCGTCAGGTTCTCGATCGTCGCATAACCGACCAGCGAGCGCGTGATCGTCGAGGTGATCGTGTCGATGCCCGACGTATCGCTGACGATGTCGGCATCCGCGCCGAGCACATAGGTGTCGTTGCCGGCGCCACCGCTCAGCGTGTCGATCCCGCCGCGGCCATCCAGCACGTTATTGGCGGAGTTGCCGTAGATCGTGTCCTTGCCGGAGCCGCCGACCGCGTTTTCAATCACGGCACCGAAGGCGATGGAAACGTTGTTGAGGAAGCCGCCGACATTGGAAAACTTGCCGGCATTGAGGTCGATCCTCTGGGCCATCGAGAAGCCGGAGACATTCAGCGTGTCGGTGCCGCCCGCATCCCATATGCAGATTGCCGGATCGGTGTTCTTGGTGAAATCGTAGACGTCACCCGTGTTGGCGCCGAAACCATAGACGGAATTGCCCGTGCGCACCGTCGTGTTGACGCCGTAGAGCTGCTGGACGGCCAGAATGTCGTACAGCATGAGCGTATCGGGATAGTTCTGGACGTCGGAACCATTGGTTTCGTGAGAGCCGAAATAGCTCATCACCGTGTACTGCTCGGAATCCTGAATGAACTGCGCGTTGTTGTCGTAGGTGATCGCAAGGCCGGGAGCGGCTGCGTATTCGCCGGGATGCGCCAGACCGAGCGCGTGGCCGATCTCATGGAGCAGCGTCGCATATTCCCAGGTGCCTCGTCCCAGCGAGGTGGTGGAGACATACTCGTTGTTCAGGTTGACGTCGCCATGCGAATATTGGGAACCGGTGGCGGTCGAATAGGGATAGGACGCATAGGCGCCGGCACCGTCAGCGTCCGTCTTGTAGGCTGAAAAAAGCATGGTCGCATTGTCGCTGCGACCGCCGGGATTGACCTGGGTGAACGTCAATTTCGAGACATCGGCGAAATCGCTGAGCGCCATGGCCGACGCGGCAATCTGCTGCGCGGAAAGCGGAATGAAGGCCTGCGCGGTCCCCTGAGCATCCGTCTGGCCCGGATTGGTCGCCCGCGCTGCCCAGGTCAGGTTGACACCCTGGCCCGCCGTGCCCCAGTTGAAGCCGAGATGCCCGTCATGCGGATAGGCATTGCGCTGCAGCGTCGCGGCGGCCATCAGCTCGTCATACAGCGCCTTGGTGCCGGTCGTCGCAGAGACGCCATAACGGCCGGTTGCGCCCGAAGCGCCGGCGACGCCGAGATAATAGGTACCGGTCGTGGTCGCCGTGAACGTCATCGACGACCAGTAGTCCGGGCCGCTGTCGTCATCGGTGCGCAGGGTCGTACCGGCGCTGTTGCGGAGCGTCAGCAAGGGATCGCCGAGACCGACGCTGCCGTTGCCCGATCCGGTGGCGGCAAATGTGTAGGTCTGGCCGGCGACGAGATCGACACGGAACCAGTCACCGTCGGAGGTCGAGGAAATGGTGCCTTGTCCGGTCTGGCCGACTTTCAGCGTGTAGGCCGTACCACTTCCGGCCGCCGCATCCGTCGTCTCGATCACATTCGGCATTCTGACGTTCCCTATTCCGATGGACTTGCTTGTCTCAAAAATTCCGGTCCGCACTTCATTCGCATGAGGCGCTAATCGCCCGGCACCGTTCGGCCTTCAGCGGCGCAGACCCTGCGTGCATGTCGTTGCGCTTCAAGCGCCAGTTCCCGATTGCGTTTCGGCGGCATGAGTGGGCTTCCCGTCCTGGCTTCCTTCAGTCGGCGCAGCGCGCTGTCGCAGGTCTTTTCGTGAAACGGCCGCTCCGGATTGGGAAGCGATATCGCGACCGCGGGCACGCCGGCGAGAATCAGAATCACGCCGCTCAGCGACAGGAACGCCTTGCGGCGCATCGGCCTCATGCCGAATCTCTGCGTCTTCCCCTTGCCCACGACCTGCCCCGCATCGGCGCCGAAAACCGGCTTCACCCGTGAAAACCCAAGCGCGGGTTGTCACGACCTGATTTCGGGCGCGACCTTACTACCGGAACGATTACTATTTCGGCAAAACAGGGCCGCGAGGAACGGAGCGGCGGCGACAAAACGATGTCGTGCCAAACACAATCTTAACGCACCGGCTTAATATGCACGCGACGAACAGACCCGGCCCGGTGGACGGGACGATATCCACAGGGTGTGTCTATTCGGCACGAGATGCGCCCCAATAATGCCGCACATGGTGCGTCCGGGGCGCATCCGGTCACGAAATGTTTCGCAGGTTCCCTGAGGCAAGCTTCAGGTCATGCTCGCAAATGCCTGAGATTCCTGAGAGATTTTTCATCCCCGTTATCCACAGCCAAAAAGCACAATATCTTGTGGTTACAAAAGCGTTGCAATCTACGCCTTGACGAATCTCTCACGTCGTCCGAATGTGGTTTTTATGTTGCGGCGGCGACTGGACCGGAAATAACGAGGCCGGTTCTTTTTCGAGCTTAACGGATCAAAATGCCCGGATTCTGTCCATAAAGGATGGTTTGCGAACGGGAACCCGTGTGCGCTCGATTTCCGCTCCGAAACGACGGCTTGGACTGGCGGAAAGATTCTGTTAATACTATATGTAGTAGTGTTGCAGCCGTCATCACCACAACATACAGGTCACCATCTCCGGATGTTTCACCTGGAATCAGAATTTGGACCGGCTCAACGCGTCGACCCGCGGGAGCTGGAGCGGCAAAACCTGCGCCTTTTGATGGGGCGCCAACTGACGAGGGATTTAAGGCAATGCGTATCGAACGTCGTTTCACCAATCCGGCCACGGGGGCCTATGGGGAGATCGAATTCCGAAAGGCGGTCAGCGAGATTCGCAATCCGGACGGCTCCATCGTGTTCCGCCTGGCCGATATCGACGTTCCGACGCAGTTCTCCCAGGTCGCGACCGACGTTCTTGCGCAGAAGTATTTCCGCAAGGCCGGCGTTCCGAAGATCCTGAAAAAGGTCGAAGAAAACAACGTTCCGTCCTTCCTCTGGCGCTCTGTAGCTGACAAGGAAGCGATGAAGGACCTGCCGAAGGAAGAGCAGTACGGTTCTGAAACCGATGCGCGCCAGGTCTTTTCCCGTCTTGCCGGCACCTGGACCTACTGGGGCTGGAAGGGCGGCTATTTCACGTCCGAAGAAGACGCGAGCGCCTTCATGGACGAGCTTGCCTATATGCTCGCCACCCAGCGCGTCGCCCCGAACAGCCCGCAGTGGTTCAACACCGGCCTGCATTGGGCCTATGGCATTGACGGCCCCGGCCAGGGCCATTTCTACATCGATCCGTTCACTGGCCGGCTGACCCAGTCCAAGTCCGCTTACGAGCATCCGCAGCCGCATGCCTGCTTCATCCAGTCCGTCGGCGACGACCTCGTCAACGAAGGCGGCATCATGGACCTGTGGGTTCGCGAAGCGCGCCTCTTCAAATACGGCTCCGGCACCGGCTCCAACTTCTCCATGCTGCGCGGCGAAGGCGAAAAGCTGTCCGGCGGCGGCCGTTCCTCCGGCCTGATGAGCTTCCTGAAGATCGGCGACCGCGCTGCCGGCGCCATCAAGTCGGGCGGCACGACCCGTCGTGCGGCCAAGATGGTCGTGGTCGATATCGACCATCCGGATATCGAGGAATACATCAACTGGAAGGTCAAGGAAGAGCAGAAGGTTGCCGCTCTCGTGACCGGCTCCAAGATCGTCGCCAAGCACCTGAAGGCGATCATGAAGGCCTGCGTCAATTGCGAAGGCTCCGATGACGATTGCTTCGACCCGAACAAGAACCCGGCCCTGAAGCGCGAAATCCGCGCTGCCAAGAAGGACATGGTTCCGGAAAACTATGTCGGCCGCGTCATCCAGTTCGCCAAGCAGGGCTACAAGGACCTCGAGTTCAAGACCTATGACACGGACTGGGATTCGGAAGCCTACCTCACGGTTTCCGGTCAGAACTCCAACAACTCCGTCTCGCTGAAGGACGACTTTCTGCGCGCTGTCGAAAATGGCGGCGACTGGAACCTGACCGCCCGCAAGGACGGCAAGGTGATGAAGACGCTGAAGGCCAAGGACCTCTGGGAACAGATTTCCTATGCAGCCTGGGCATCTGCCGATCCGGGCATCCACTTCAACACGACGATGAACGACTGGCACACGTCGCCGGCCGGCGGCCCGATCCGCGGCTCGAACCCGTGCTCGGAATACATGTTCCTCGACGACACGGCCTGCAACCTTGCTTCCATGAACCTCCTGCAGTTCAAGGACAAGGCGACGAAGCGCATCAACATCGCCGATTACGAACATGCGACCCGCCTGTGGACCGTCGTGCTCGAAGTCTCGGTGATGATGGCGCAGTTCCCGTCGCGCCA
Organism: Neorhizobium sp.; assembly: GCA_965227625.1. GTDB lineage: Bacteria > Pseudomonadota > Alphaproteobacteria > Rhizobiales > Rhizobiaceae > Neorhizobium. Next base: position 10,283 of record CBDDGK010000060.1, read on the forward strand.
GATTGCCGAACTCTCCTACCAGTACCGCACGCTCGGCCTGGGTTACGCCAATATCGGCGGCCTGCTGATGTCCTCCGGCATTCCGTATGACTCGGCTGAAGGCCGTGCGATCGCCGGCGCGCTGACCGCCATCATGACCGGCATTTCCTATGCCACGTCCGCTGAAATGGCGTCCGAGCTCGGCCCGTTCCCGAACTTCGCACCGAACCGCGACAGCATGCTGCGGGTCATCCGCAACCATCGCCGCGCCGCCCATGGCGAGACCGCCGGTTATGAAAACCTGTCGGTCAACCCGGTCGCGCTGATCCATTCGGAAAACCCGGACCAGGATCTGGCCGCCCATGCCAAGGCTGCCTGGGACAAGGCGCTGGAACTCGGCGTGAAGCACGGTTACCGCAACGCGCAGGTCTCGGTCATCGCGCCGACCGGCACGATCGGCCTGGTGATGGATTGCGACACGACCGGCATCGAGCCCGACTTCGCTCTCGTCAAGTTCAAGAAGCTCGCCGGCGGCGGTTACTTCAAGATCATCAACGGTGCGGTTCCGGAAGCCCTGCGCACGCTCGGCTACACGGAAAGCCAGATTGCAGAGATCGAGGCCTATGCCGTCGGTCACGGCAATATCAACCAGGCTCCGGGCGTGAACCCCGGCTCGCTGCGCGCCAAGGGCTTTACCGACGAGAAGATCGCTGCGATCAACGGCGCCACCAAGGCTGCCTTCGACATCAAGTTCGTCTTCAACCAGTGGACGCTCGGCCAGGACTTCCTCAAGGAAACCCTGAAGGTGACCGACGAGCAGCTCGCCGACATGAGCTTCAACCTGCTTGAGCACATGGGCTTCTCGAAGAAGGACATCGAAGCCGCCAACATTCATGTCTGCGGTGCGATGACGCTGGAAGGCGCACCGTTCCTGAAGGCAGAACACCTGCCGGTCTTCGATTGCGCCAACCCCTGCGGCAAGATCGGCAAGCGTTATCTCTCGGTCGAAAGCCATATCCGCATGATGGCGGCTGCCCAGCCGTTCATCTCGGGCGCGATCTCCAAGACGATCAACATGCCGAACGACGCGACCGTCGAAGATTGCGGCGCTGCCTACATGCTCTCCTGGAAGCTCGCGCTGAAGGCAAACGCCCTTTATCGCGACGGTTCCAAGCTGTCGCAGCCGCTCAACGCATCGCTGATCGACGAAAACGAAGAAGACGATACGGTCGAGGAACTGCTGACCCTGCCGGCAGCCGCGCAGGCGGTCGTCGTGACGGAAAAGATCGTCGAGCGGATCATCGAAAAGGTCGTCCGCACCCAGGAAAAGCTGCCCGGTCGCCGCAAGGGTTACACCCAGAAGGCCAAGATCGGCGGTCACACGATCTTCCTGCGCACCGGCGAATATGATGACGGCCGCCTCGGCGAAATCTTCCTCGACATGAACAAGGAAGGCTCGGCCCTTCGCGCCTTCATCAACAACTTCGCGATCTCCGTCTCGCTCGGCCTGCAGTATGGCGTGCCGCTCGAGGAATATGTCGACGCCTTCACCTTCACGAAGTTCGAACCGGCCGGCATCGTCACGGGCAATGACGCGATCAAGAATGCGACGTCGATCCTCGACTACGTGTTCCGCGAACTGGCAATCTCCTACCTGTCGCGCCATGACCTCGCACATGTCGATACGTCGGACTTCAACAACACGGCGCTTGGCCGCGGTGTTTCGGAAGGCAAGGCGGACGTCGTTTCCAAGGGCCTGACCCGCGGTTACAAGCCGACGCTCGTTTCCAACAACGGCGGCTCGGAAGCCCGAGGCGACATCAAGGGTTCGGCCACCGCCACCCCTGCCCGCGCCATGGCCAGCGTCACCGCCATCTCCGGCAATGTAGTTCGCAAGCTGGAACCGGCAACCGCAACGGCCACCGCCTTCAAGCGCGATTATGAAGAGCGCGCCAAGGAACTGGCAGAGGAAATCGCCGAGGAAGTGAACGAGGAACTCGCAACCTCCGCCCTCTTCTCCGATGCCTCGGCAGATGCTGCCGCAAGCGCCAAGGCTGACGCCAAGAAGGTGGAAAACGAACGCCGCATGCGCTCGATCGCTCAAGGCTACACGGGCAATATGTGCTCCGAGTGCCAGAACTTCACGATGGTTCGCAACGGAACTTGCGAGAAGTGCGACACTTGCGGTGCGACGAGCGGTTGCTCTTGAGAAAGGGAAACCGAGGAATTCCGGTGATAAGTTTTGGAAAGCCCAGGGATCATATCCCTGGGCTTTCGCCGTCTAAGAGACTGAAACACATAAAGGAATGCATATCTATGCAAGTCCCAGAAACACCAAAGCCGAGACTTGGCGGTCTCGGCTTTGGATACCACGAACAAGCTAGCGCCCTCGTGGGGCAAAGAGAAGCTCTCCACCCTGTAGCAAGGTCATTTTATGGAGAGTCTTTCTTGGAGTCGAGTTGGGCGCTGGCATTTCCCCCATGCGTTTGACGCAAGAAGGCAGTGCGATATGAACGACAGAATTATAAGCGCTCACAAACTAATTGAATATGCTTTTTCGACCCCACAAAAGCGTAACTCCATCATTGAGAATGCACTTCAGCCCCCAACTTTTATCGTCGATACGATGTATCCAGATATCGAACGAGCAGTGGGACATTTTCTATTGTCCTCTGGCGAGGACGCTACTCGGTTGATAAATCTCGATCAGACTTACCAAACAAGAGAAGCACTAACCGACCACCATGAGCAGCGCTTGCTCAATGCAATGGATGCAATTTCTCATGTAAGAGATATGCGTTGGCCAATCCCGCCAGAATGCGAAATAGATCTTGCGCAAAGCCTGCCAAACAGCATGGAAATATGTGGACTTACTGTAAGGATTAAGCCCTCAGTTATTCTCCAAAGAAGGCAATCCGGCTCTCAGGATCTTTCAATTGGGGTTGTGAAGCCATATTTTGGAAAGACGTTCCCGCTCCAGTACGGAGAGCAGGAAGAGCGCGGCGTCCTATTCGCAACCCTTCTCCATCTGTACGCGGAACAGGTGTTGCCTTTTTTAGGTAATGCAGACGCGTCTTTGTGCTTCGTGGCAGATGTTTTCAATGAGAAAGTTCACTTTGCCGCTAAACGATACAAACAGCGCCGGAAACAAATTGAAGCGTTAGCGCAAGAGATTGCGGACCGCTGGGAGCCAATTGTTGAACGCCTTAAAGAGAAGTCTCCTAGCCGAGCCTCCTCCAGCGGGACGCGGTAAGCCCCTCCTTCGGCCATTCTCCGCGAATGGCCGAAGACCTTCCTACTGGAAACCCGTAGTCACCCATGCTAAATTTCGAGTGGGATGAACAAAAGGCGATATCCAACCTCGTCAAGCACGGTGTCAGCTTTTCTGATGCATCTGCTGTGTTTGACGACCCTTTCGCGATCGATACGGAAGAGCGGTCGATGCATTACGGGGAAATCAGGCGGCGCATCATCGGCGTCGGTCACGGTCGGTTTCTGACGGTGATCTATACCGAGCGTGAGGATACGATCCGCCTCATCTCTGCCCGAAAGGCAACACGGCCGGAACGCCGGGAGTATGACGATGCAAGATGGTAAGACACCACAGTCCGATTGGGCTCGCTTCGATGCCATGACCGACGAGGAAGCGGAAGCAAACGCGTTGGCTGACCCCGACAATCCACCGATGACGGCGGAACAGTTGAGCGCGGCTCGCCGAACGCCTCAGGTCAAGATTATCCGCCGCGCACTTCGTTTGACCCAGGAGGAGTTTTCGGCCCGCTACCGGATTCCGCTCGGTACGCTACGTGATTGGGAGCAAGGACGTTCCGAACCCGACCAGCCTACAAGAGCCTATCTCAAGGTCATCGCCGTCGATCCGGATGGAACCGCCGCAGCATTGCGCAAGACCGCCTGAGGCGGAAAAACGAGATCGCGCCGCTCTCTCCGCCGTCGTCCTCGGGCTTGACCCGAGGATCTAAGCCGGTTCGAAAAATTCGGCCTGGCGATAGAGCGAGCTGCTCGCCATCAACCATTTCAATCGCTTGAGCGTGGTCAGCTCTTCGGGTCGAGCCCGAGGGTGACGCGTGGGCACGTTTTCCGTCCCCCATTCTCCCCGCCCCCAAACCTCATGCCTACAATCTTCCCATCCCGTCACGGATACACCGGCAGGCGTGCTGGCGAGGCGGGATCGGCGCGAGGCATGAGGGGAAGACGCAGAACCTCATGTTTCGGGCTCGTGGAAAATGGTCTCCCTCCGGCGACACGGGGGAAGCGATGAGGCTCGGACCAGCCTTTTCGCTTCTGATGCCCGAAACGAGCGCGCCGGGCGTGCCTGTGCGGCACACAGAGCGGTGGCCTGAATGGTTTTCGCCGGGTTGCGGGTTTCGATCCCAGGATCAGATCCTGAGATGGCCCCGGCGGTCAGGAACCATTCGGGACCGCCGAGGCAGAGGGGCCGGAGTCACGGGCATAAACCGCCGAACGGGGCGCTGAGAGGTGTCACCTATTATTTTACTTACGAGGCAGCTTTCAGCGCCCCGTCCGATTTTGAGAATCGAGGATCGCCAAGGGGGGGAGTCTGTGGGGATGCGGATGCTTTGTGGCCGGGACGGTGCGGTTTTCCCTTCTCCCCAGCGGGGAGAAGTGCCGAGCGAATGCGAGGCGATGAGGGGGCTCCGGGCGCAAGCAATCGAGAGGTCATCGGGTGAGGCCCCCTCATCCGACCCTTCGGGCCACCTTCTCCCCGCTGGGGAGAAGGGAGGGTGCCCCACCCAAACCCGATCACATTTCCGCAATCCGCTCCTTATTAGCAATTCATCAACCATAATCCCGTTTCCTTGAACCGGAGGCCGCGGGTTTGGCGTGCTTCGTCTTTGTGTCTTGTAACGAACGGGTTCGTTGTGTCTGAGTATCTGCCGAAAGCATCTTCGCCGCGCGCCGGGCGCGCCTTTTTGAGCGCCGCTCACGACGCTGCGAGTCATGCGTTCCAGGCATCGCGGACCGCGATCCTGACGTTTACCGCCCTGTTCGGATCGGCATCGCTGGCGGTTGCCGAAGACCGGGCGCTGAAACTCTATTTCACCCACACGGGCGAGCGGGCGACGATCACCTACAAGCGGGACGGCCGGTTCGATTCGAAGGGGATGGCGCAGATCAACCGCTTCCTGCGCGACTGGCGGCGCAATGAAAATGCCCGCATGGACCCGCGCCTGCTCGATCTCGTCTGGGAGATTTACGACCGCAGCGGCGCCAGCGATTATATCCACGTCGTCTCCGCTTATCGCTCGCCGGCCACCAACGCCATGCTGCGCGGCCGCTCGCGCACCACCGGTGTGGCGAAGAAGAGCCAGCACATGCTCGGCAAGGCGATGGATTTCTATATTCCGGGCGTGAAGCTTGCGACGCTGCGCGCGCTCGCCATGCAGGTTCAGGTCGGCGGCGTCGGCTATTATCCGACCTCCGGCTCGCCCTTCGTGCATCTGGATGTCGGCAATGTCCGTGCCTGGCCGCGCATGTCGCGGCAGGAGCTGGCGCGCATCTTCCCGAACGGCAAGACCATGCATCTGCCGGCCGATGGCCGCCCCCTGCCCGGTTACGAGCAGGCTGTCGCCGATTACCGCCGGCGCATCGGTTCGCAATCGATCCAGATCGCCAGCTCGGCACCGGATGACGACGATGACGATGCAGCACCGGCAAAATCCAGGAGCCCGCTCCTGACCGCCATGCTGCCCACCCCGACAAGCCGGGCGCAGGCAGCCCTTGCCGAACAGACCGCGCCGCTTGCGGCCCGTGTCGAAGCAAAGCCGGAATTTGCCGATCTCGCTTCCCTTCCGATCCCGACACCCGCCATCCGGCCGGTTGTTTCAGCACCAGTTGCCGCCACGCCTGTCGATCCGATCAGGACGGCGTCGCTTGCCCCGGCACCGGCTTTCGCCAGCATGTTCGGCTTCGGCCGCCCTGTCGCAAGACCGGAGCTGCGCGAGCCCGCCGCATCGATCGCCTCCCTGCCGCTTCCGGAACTGGAGATCGACGAGGAGGAAGAGTTCGATGGGCAGGAGGCATTGGTCTCCTGGGCGCTCTCCCCGCCCGGAAGCTCTGTCGGCATGCTGGCGCCGGTGATCGTGCCGCGCGCCTTCACGGACGCCACGCCGGAAGCGCCTGCGCCGGTCGCGCCGGCAGTGACGTTCGACCATGGCCGGTTCTCGTCGGACGGATAAGAAAACTATCTGCAATGACGAACTTCGCGCCCTGCCCGCACGAACAGGCGGTAGGACGTTATACAAACCTGCAAATTCGGGCCGCTCCGGATCTCCAGGTAAATTAAGCCCCGCACCAATCGGCACAACCCGGGACGGAAGACCACACACCTAGCAGCTGCATTCAATTCGTAGAGCCTCAGGCGAAAATGACCTAGCCTCCTCTTAACTAAAAGGGAGGACGGCATGGCTAGCTGCAGGGATAATAACGGCGATACGTGGGAAATCTACCAGAGCGGCACGCAATGGCGCTGGAGGCGCAAAGCTCCCAATGGAGTCGTCGTTGGCGCGTCGACAGAATCATACGTCAATAAAAGCGACTTGCATCGCAAATGCCCGTCGCAACGGCATGACTTGCAATCCGGTCTAGAACAACGAGAAAGGCCGCCTTTGCTGCGCTTCCGGAGCAAAGGCGGCCTGCTGTTTCGTAATGGCGCCTTTTCAGGCGCGATACACGTCTTAGAACCGGTAGTTGACGCCGGCCTTCAGGACCTGGTCCTTCACGTCGCTGCGGCGGGAAACGCCACCGGTCGTGGTGCGGACGTCGTTGGTCTGGGTGTAGTTGTATTCGAAACGGGCCGAAACGTTGTCGGTCAGCTTCTGCTCAACGCCGGCGCCCAGCATCCAGCCCGGCTTCCAGCCGTCCGGACCATCGGTGCCGTTCTTGCCGCCGAAGCTGGTCAGTGCCACGCCGGCCGTGCCGTAAACGAGGGTCTGGTTGAAGCCGACACCGGCCTTGGCCTTTGCGGCAACGCGGCCCTGCTCCTTGATCTTGCCGTTCGGAACGCCGATTTCGACATTGCCGAGGTGCGAGGCTTCGATTTCGCCGCCGACGACGCCGGAATCGAGGTCTACGTTGTAGCCACCGTGAACGCCGAGAACGAGGCCCTTGTCACCGCTGAACGGGTTGAGCTTGCGCGACGACATGCCGAGGTCGCCACCGACATAAGCACCACCCCAGCCAGCCTTCGGAGCGCCGGAATCGTTGAAGGTCGGCGGTTCGTTATAGCTGTTGTTGGTCAGGTCGGCGGCCGTGGCGGCCGAAGAAATGAACGGGGCGGCGGCGACAGCTGCGATCATCGCCAGGGCGAAAGGCTTCATGGACTTGGTCATGTTCTAAACTCCATACACAGCCTGCGAAACAACAGAGGCAGGCGAACTCAAGTGACACATTGCGCAATGATCCAGGCCTCCCCACTGCGCCCTCGGGGCAGGATCACTTGCAATTCTCGATTAACTTTCATGAAATCATAAATGTTGTCTTAACCTCGTCGGTTTGCCTGGCTCTTTCGCCGATCAACAAGTGTAACAGGATCGCGAGCGCGGCTTTCAAGCTGACAAAGCGCAACTTTTTACTGATGACTGAGATCACTTTCCCGAAAGCCGAGCGCGTTGCTCTGGATTCACGCCGCCGTCACCCCACATGCCGATCTGCCCTATCGAAAGACACGCATGGCCGACCTATCGACGAAGACAGAGCCTTCCGGGCACGAACGTTTCCTGCTTCTGGACGGGCTGCGCGGCATCGCCGCCATGTTCATCGTGCAGCGGCATATCGAACCGGTGCTCGGCGACGCCCTGCCCTCCAGCTATCTCGGTGTGGATCTTTTCTTCGCGCTCAGCGGCTTCGTGCTGGCACATGCCTACGGCACGGCGCTGCGGGATGGCCGCATGTCGACAATGCAGTTCATGACCGCCCGCTTTCTGCGCCTCTACCCGCTCTACGGCATCTCGCTGGCGCTGGTCATCGCCTATTACATCTTCATGTATTCCGCCGGGCGTCCCGTCATGGCCGACGAATATGTGGTGCCGAGCGAGTTTGCCGGAGCGATCGTCACCGGGCTGTTCTTTCTGCCCGCGCCTTTCACCATCTCGTTCAATGCAGCGCTCTTCCTGGTGCACCCGGCCTGGTCGCTGTTCAACGAACTGGTGGCCAACGTGGTTTATGCGGCAAAGGGCGTGCGAGCCAGCGTCAGGCAGGTCGGCGTGGTGATTGCGGTCAGCGCGGTGCTGCTCGTCCTTGCGGCGCTCCAGTTCGAGCGGCTGAATGCCGGGTTTCGCTGGCACGAGATGTATGCCGGTTTCGCGCGGGTTTTCTTCTCGTTTTCCGTCGGCATGCTGATCTACCGGTTTCGGCCCACCAAACCGCAGGTGCGTCCCCTGCTCGCCATCGCCTGCCTGCTGGCGGTTGCCGCCATTCTCGCGTTCCCGACGCCGCGGGACCTGCGGGCGCCTTTCGACCTCCTCGTCGTGTTTCTGGTGTGGCCAGCACTGCTCTATGTCGCGAGCGGCATCGTGCCGGGCAGACGCACCGGCATCCTGGCGACGTTCGTCGGCACGGCATCCTACGGCGTCTATGTGCTGCACACGCCGCTGGCGGACTGGGCGATCGCGCTATGGCCCGGCTTCTCCGCGCCCGGCACCGGACCGATTGCGGGTGTGGCACTGATCGTGGCCATCGTGCTCGTGTCCTGGCTGCTGACCGAGCGCCTCGACATGCCGCTGCAAAGATACTTCAAGCGGCGGCTGCGCGGGGCGAAAGTCGTCGCGCCGGTGGATCGCGCGGCAATCTGAGGTTCGGCACAACGGAGCGGTCAACGACGATCCGGCCTGCTTCCATTCTGCCGCGCGAAACCGCATAGAGGCCAACCGCAGGACGAAAAACAACGAAATATCCGATACCTAGGAACCAACGATCCACAGCGGTGTTGAGGAGGCGCAAGACAATAAACAAACTGTGATCTTTCAGGAGGTTCATCATGGGACGCGGCATTCTGCTCTGGCTTCTTGGCATTCCGTTGCCGATCGTCATCCTTCTCGTTCTCTTCATGCGTTGAGGACCTGATCATGCCAATCTCAACGACGGGCTCTATGGTCGCAACTCCGGTGGAGTCGTCGCGATCAGCAATTGCATGGGGGCCGATCTTCGGCGGCGCGGTCGCCGCCACCGGTATCAGCCTCATTCTCATTCTCTTCGGATCCGGTCTTGGCTTGACCATGGTCTCTCCCTGGTCGGGCGAAAGCGCCTCCGCCGCCACTGTCGGCATAACCGCGGCGATCTGGCTGGTCGTGGTGCAATGGCTGTCGGCAGCGCTCGGCGGTTACCTGACCGGTCGCCTTCGCACCAAATGGGCGGCAGTTCATACGGACGAGGTCTTCTTTCGTGATACGGCGCATGGCTTCGTGTCCTGGGCGGTGGCAACCGTCTTCGTCGCCGGCTTCCTGGCATCGTCGCTCGGATCGCTGGCGGGCGCTGGCGCTCAGGCCGTTGGAACAGCGGCGGCAACTGCCGGCATAGCGGGATCTGCGGCCGCGGCATCATCCTCGAATGGCGGCAGCGCCGATGCGGCGACATCCTACTTCACGGATGCGCTTCTGCGGCCACAGCAGGTTCAGGCTCGCGCCCAGAACGATGACGCAGCGGCAACCGCAGAAGTTTCGCGAATTCTTCTGAATGGCGCAGTGCAAGGCGGCGTACCGGAGAACGACAAGGCCTATCTGGCGGCAATCGTTTCCGCCCGTACCGGCCTTTCCCCGCAGGAATCCCGCAACCGGGTCGATGCAGTCCTGAAACGCGTCGATGATGCAAAGGCCGCGGCCCAGGTGGCCGCGGACAAGGCTCGCAAGGCTGCCGCAACGACGGCGCTCGTCGGCTCCCTGTCGCTTCTGGTCGGCGCCTTCATTTCCTGCGCTGCCGCAGCACTCGGTGGGTGTCAGCGCGATGAAGAGGAAGACCTGATCGTCAGCACCCGTTTCTGACCAATCGATCTCCAGACAAACGGCCATGCGCATCGCATGGCCGTTTCGTCGTTCAGGCGACGGATTTGCCGGCGCGGATATGCAGGAAGATCGGCGCAACGCGGGTGTCGGCGACGACGGGTTCCGCCAGTGCGACTTCTTCGGATGCCATCGGTTCGCCAAAGGCCTGAATGATCAGGCCGGCCTCGACGACCATCGAGACCCAGGTGGTGAGCGTGCGGTGAAAGCGGGGAATGGAGAACGGCGTCAGCTTCGCCTTCTCCTCATCCGGAATGGACGAGAAAACCCAGCGCTCGATCTTGCCGTCCGCCTCGTCGAAGTAGTCGGAAATCTGCACGGCAACGGCTTCGCCCGTCTCGTCGCGGATGTTCTTGCGGGAGGGCGGCACGAAACAGGGATGCAGGATCGAAAACTGCAGGAAACCACCGGGCTTCAGCACGCGATGGACGCTTTTCAAAACCTGCCGCTGGTTGGCCATGTCCATCATCGACATGAAGGCCGTGACGAAATCAAAGCTCGCTTCCGGAAAGTCGATCGTCTCGCCGTTGCCCTCGACATAGGTGATGCCGAGCGGATCCTGCGCCTCGGTCTCGCGGGCATAACGCAAAAAGGTCGGAGCGATATCGAGGCCGGTCATGTCCGCACCGAGCCTTGCGACCGCACGCGTATTCGTGCCCTCGCCGCAGCCGAGATCGAGGCCTTTCAAGCCGGCCACGGGCGGCAGCAATTCCAGGAAGGCCGGGGTGTTCAAAGCATCGCGATAGATATCGTAGCCGGCACGGGAATAGATCGTCCAGGTTTCGGCATTGCTCTCCCAGTGGGCGCCGACATTCTTCCAATCCATGTTCATTCCTCCAAAAGCACGACACCCGAAGGCGAAAATCGGCTTCGGGTTAAAAACAGATCAAAATACGGGTCAAACGGGTTGCGACCTATAGCGGCGGTGAATGACAATAAAAAGACGAAAACGCCGCCCGAAGGAGCCTTCGGGCGGCGCGATCAAAAGCCGGCTGGAAACCCGCCGGCGTTACTTACTGCAGGATGCGAGCCGACTGTGCGGCAGCAACAGCGGCGGCCGCATCGCCACCGTCAAGACCTGTCGCCACGACCGCAACGCGGAACTTGCCGTCGAGATTGCGGTCGAAGATCGCACCGACGACGATATCCGCATCGTCCATGACCTCGTCGCGGATACGGCTTGCAGCCTCGTCCACTTCGAACAATGTCATGTCGGAACCGCCGGAAATCGAGATCAGCACGCCCTTGGCGCCCTTCATGGAGATATCGTCAAGCAGCGGATTGGCGATCGCGGCTTCCGCAGCAACCAGCGCGCGGCCATCGCCGGATGCTTCGCCGGTGCCCATCATCGCGCGGCCCATGCCCTTCATGACCGACTTGACGTCGGCGAAGTCGAGGTTGATCAGGCCTTCCTTGACGATCAGGTCGGTGATGCAACCGACGCCTGCGAAGAGAACCTTGTCGGCCGTCATGAAGGCATCCGCAAAAGTAGTCTTGGCATCGGCGATGCGGAAGAGATTCTGGTTCGGGATGACGATGACCGTATCGGCGGCGCGGCGCAGTTCCTCGATGCCGACATCGGCAGTCTTCATGCGGCGATTGCCTTCGAAGGTGAAAGGCTTGGTGACGACGCCGACCGTCAGGATGCCGGCATTGCGGGCAGCCTGTGCGATGACCGGTGCGGCGCCCGTACCCGTGCCACCACCCATGCCGGCGGTGACGAAACACATGTGCGAGCCGGCGAGATGATCCATGATCTCGTCAATCGACTCTTCGGCGGCTGCGCGGCCGACTTCCGGCAAGGAGCCTGCACCGAGGCCTTCGGTGACGTTGGCACCGAGCTGAATGCGGCGCGAGGCGCGCGATGTCGCGAGAACCTGCGCATCCGTGTTGGCAGCGATGAACTCGACGCCTTCCAGCTCCTCGGCGATCATGTTGTTGATCGCGTTTCCGCCGCCGCCGCCGACGCCGATGACGGTGATCTTCGGCCGCATTTCGGTGATCTGGAACTTCTTGCCATCCGTCATCGCAATCTCCTTGGGCATCGGCATTCGCCGCGGGCAGCGTAAGGGCCACCCGAATCAATACCATTTTAGCTGCGCAAGTAGGCAGAGGCTTGGCAAAAGGACAAGCTTTGGTGAGCCAAAATCGCCAGGATGAAATTTTCCACAAGTTCTGGGGAACTTTTTGGCGAGATAGGTATTTTGGAGATTCGATCACAAAAGAGAGAGGAGCACTGCGTATCATGCCAACGTCTGCCGCACGCGCGTCCGTACCTTCGCCGGATGAACATATTCTCACCGTGCAGGAGGCTCTTGAGCCCTTGTTTCTGGCGCTCGAAGAGGAAGCTGAGGTCAAGATGATCGCAGCAGCCGTTAAAGCCGGATGGTCAGTGGAGGATGCTGTGGCCGCGATCGACGAATTGCGCCACAACGAGCTCCTGCCGACTTTCCGGCCCCATTGATTCATCACAAAAACTCGTTCGTCAGCAAGCCTGTAACGCACTAAGTCTACCGCACTGCATATAGGCGGAGACGAGGACATGACGATCAAGAATATCTGCATCTATGGCGCGGGCGCGCTTGGCGGCGCGTTCGCAGCTAGGATTGCGCGTGGGCTGGGCGACGAGGTGAAGGTGTCTGTCGTGGCACGCGGCGCCCATCTGGCGGCAATACGCGATCAGGGGCTGACGATTGTCAAGGCGGGTCATGACGCCGTTCATGCGCGGGTGACCGCGACTAACGATCCGGCCGAACTGTCCAAGCAGGACCTCGTCATCACCGGGCTCAAGGGCCACCAGCTTGCCGATGCAGCGGAAGGTGTTGCCGGCCTGCTGAAGGACGGGACGCGCGTCATCAACATCCTCAACGGCATTCCGTGGTGGTATTTCCACAGGGACGAAAAGAGCGGTCATGCGGGGCGCCAGCTTCCCGACGTCGATCCGGAAGGCAAACTCTGGTCGCTGATCGGACCGGAGCGGGCCATCGGTTGCGTCGCCTATCAGGGTGCCGAAGTGATCGAGCCGGGCACTGTGCAGCTGAATGGCGACGGACGTTTCCACCTCGGCGAGCCTTCGGGAGAGATGTCGGCGGACCTCGCCGCCATTACCGAACTGCTGACCCGCGCCGGTATCACCATCCTGCCGACCGATCGCATCCGCGATGCACTGTGGACCAAGCTGATGGGCAATGCCGCCTATAATCCGATCAGCGCCCTCACCCGCGCGCGGATGGACAACATGATGGCAAACCCCGCGGTGGCGGACCAGGTCGCCAAGGTGATGGCGGAGACCAAAGCGGTCGGCGAAGCGCTCGGCGCCGTTTTCAAGGAAGACGTCAACGCGCAGGTAAACCGCGCCGGTGGCTTCGGCCCGGTGCGGACCTCCATGCTGCAGGATCTGTTGGGCGGAAAACCGCTGGAAATCGTACCGCTGACCGGCATGGTCGTAACGCTCGGCAAGCTTGCCGGCGTGCCGACTCCGACCTGCGAGACCGTGCTGGCGCTCACCGTCCAGCTCGACCGCGAGAACCTCAGAAAGTGATTCAAAGGTTTGGCATAAAGATTCACCGGACGGACATAGTCCGTTGAAAAGTCTAACCTTCCGGCTCGAACCAATTCGCCGAGACAAAAAAATCCTGCTACGGATCGTAGCAGGATTTAGTTTTTTGGAGGTCAAAAATGTTTATTGTTTTCAGCGGCTGCAGGGGACGAAAGCCGCCATGTTTATCGGGTCAGGCGCCGCACCGTTTCCAGACGGCACCGAATGATCCTTCGCTCTAATAACACTTGAGTAACTTCAAGGTTCCATTCTTCGTTAACGACGTACCGTTAGGATTGATGAACTTTATCATCAGGCACCGACGAGGCAGGAATGGCCGCTCCGAATTTCCGTTTCACACACTACGATCTGAAGGCGCAGCGCGCCGGCACGACGATCGAGGTGACGTTGAATGCGGTAAATAACGTGCGGCTGATGACTGCGGTGAACTTCCAGCGCTTCACCGAAATGCTGGATTTCAAATATGTCGGTGGCGTCGCGAAGCGTTCGCCGATCCGTCTGGTCATTCCCGAGAACGGCCACTGGTATTTGATCGTCGACATGGAAGGCCATCACGGGCTGGCGGAATCCTCCGTCAAGGTGCTGGCCGCGCCGACAAACATGATCGCGCAGAAGCAGGCATCCTGACACTCCTACGCCGCGTCAGCCTCTACTACGCTCCTTGCGCAGCTTCGCCCACCAGTCGAGCCGCTTTCTGATCTCGCGCTCGAAGCCACGCTCTACAGGCTCGTAGAAGCTCTGGCGGCCCATCCGTTCCGGAAAATAGTCCTGGCCTGAAAAAGCGTCCGGCTCATCATGGTCGTAGCGATATCCGTCGCCATACCCCTCGCCTTTCATGAGCTTGGTCGGAGCGTTGAGGATGTGCTTGGGAGGCAGGAGCGAACCGTTCTGCTTGGCGGCGACGGTGGCGGCCTTGAAGGCGTTGTAGACCGCGTTGGATTTCGGAGCGGTGGCGAGATAGACGCAGGCCTGCGCCAGAGCCAGCTCCCCCTCCGGCGAGCCGAGGTAATCATAGGCATCCTTGGCGGCATTGCAGATGACCAGCGCCTGCGGGTCCGCAAGGCCGATATCTTCAACCGCCATGCGCACCAGCCGGCGGCCGAGATAAAGCGGGTCCTCACCGGCGTCGAACATGCGGGCGAGATAATAGAGCGCCGCATCAGGGTCCGAGCCACGCACGGATTTATGCAGTGCCGAGATCAGATTGTAGTGACCGTCCTGGGCCTTGTCGTAGACCGGGGCGCGGCGCTGGACGATTGCCGTCAGGCCTGCGGTATCGAACACTTCATTGGGGCGTGCGGCGCGCCAGACTTCTTCGGCAAGCGTCAGGACCGCACGCCCATCGCCATCCGCCATGCGGATCAGGCTGGCGCGGGCATCGACATCCAGCGGAAGCGGCTTGTGTTCCGTTTCCTCGGCGCGCTGCAGCAATTCGCTGAGGCTTTCCTCGTCATGGCTGCGGAAGGTCAGAACCCGCGCCCGCGACAGAAGAGCGGCGTTGAGTTCGAAGCTCGGGTTTTCCGTCGTCGCTCCAACGAGAATGACCGTGCCATCCTCCATCACCGGCAGGAAGCTATCCTGCTGGGCGCGGTTGAAGCGGTGGATCTCGTCGACGAAAAGCAGCGTCTGGCGTCCGTCCATGCGGCGCAACCGGGCGGTTTCGAAGACCTTTTTCAGGTCCGCGACGCCGGAAAAGATCGCCGAGATCTGCTCGAAAGCGAGGCCGGCCTCGCCGGAAAGAAGCCGGGCCACAGTGGTCTTGCCAGTGCCTGGCGGCCCCCAGAAGATCATCGAACCGAGCGAGCCGGACTCGATCATGCGCCGCAGGGCGCCGTCTTCGCCGGTGAGATGCGATTGGCCGGTGACTTCCGCAAGGGTTTTCGGCCGCAGCCGGTCGGCAAGAGGCCGCCGGTTGGCGACCTCGTCGGGAACCTTCGGCGCGAAAAGATCTCCACTCATCGGCCGTTACCGTTCATCGTTTTTTACCGCTCATCGAAAGAACTGCCGGATGCGCTGGCCATCACGTTCGATCTCCACGCGCCAGAAGCCGGGATCCTCGTCGAGCATCGCCTCAAGCGCCTTGGTGGTCGTGACGGTCGTGCCGTTCAGCGAAATCACGATGTCCTTCGGCTGGAAGCCGTAACGGGCGGAAGGCGAGCCGCGGGTGACGTCGGTGACCACGACACCGGCCTTTTCCGCCGGCATGCGCATTTCGGTGGCGAGACGCGGCGAAAGATTGGCGACGTGCAGGCCGGCGAACGGGTTGCGGCCGTCGAGCAAACGCTCGTCCTTCGGCGTGGTTTCCGGCGCCGTGTCGAGCGCGATCGATACCTGCCGCTGGCCGTCACTGGTCTGAACGGTCAGCGTCGCCTTCTTGCCGAGGCCGGCCGTGGTGATGCGATACCCGAAAGCGTCCGGATGCTCGACCGGGATGCCGTTGACGGCGGTGATGATCTCGCCCGCCTTCAGGCCTGCGCGATCGGCCGGGCCGCCTTCGACCACGCGGACGACCAGCGCGCCGCGGGCAGTCTTGAGGCCAAGCGCCTCGGCGACATCGGAGGTCACAGCATCGAAGGTCGCGCCGACATAAGGCCGTTCGAACTCCTTCTTGCCTTCCGCAGCCGCCGCCAGGAACACCTTTACGAGGTTGGACGGGATGGCAAAGCCGATACCGTTCGAACCGCCGCCGCGCGAGAAGATCGCGGTATTGATGCCGATCAGTTCGCCGTTCATGTTCATCAGCGCGCCGCCGGAATTGCCCGGATTGATCGAGGCGTCGGTCTGGATGAAGAAACCGAAATCACCGGAGCGGACCTGGTTGCGGGCAAGCGCCGAAACGATGCCGCTCGTCACCGTCTGGCCGACACCGAAGGGGTTGCCGATGGCCAGCACGAGATCGCCGACTTCGGTGCGATCGGAATCGCCGAGCGGCAGAACCGGGAACTGTTCCTTCGACTTGATGCGCAGCACGGCGAGGTCCATGCTTTCGTCCTTCAGAAGGACTTCGCACGGGAATTCTCGACCGTCCGCCAGTGCAATCTTGATGTCGTCTGCGCCTTCAATGACGTGATTGTTGGTGACGACAAGACCCTGTGCCGCGAGGATGACGCCGGAGCCGAGCGAGGACTGCTTTTCCGAACGGTTCGGCATGCGCTGGCCGAAGAACTGTTCGAAGAAGGGATCGCCCGCTAACGGATTGAGCCGCTGCACGACGCGTTCGGCATAGACGTTCACGACCGCGCCGGCCGTCTGCTTGACCAGCGGCGAAAAGGAGAGCTGCATTTCCTGCCTGCTCTGGGGGACCGTCTTGTCCTGCGCCTGAGCGAAGGCCGGCATCAGCAGACCGACAGCAAGAAGACCGATCGACACGCGTTTCAGCATGGTCAGCATATGATTCCTCATTTCAGAATTCCGGAACAGTTTGTAGCGCGGCAGGCTGGAAAAGAAAGGTGGCCGAATCACGGAGAAGATGGCGAAAATCGGCAGACTGGATGCGCTATATAGGTGTTGACCTGAGGAGACGCCATTGAACCTGCTGACAAATGCAAAGCAATGGGCGAAAGTGCTGAAGCGGGACATCGTGGCCCTATGGATTGCCGCCCGCGACCCGCGCGTGCCCATCTATGCCAAGCTCGTCGCCAGCGCCGTGGCGGCCTATGCCCTTTCACCCATCGACCTCATTCCGGATTTTATGCCCGTGCTCGGCTATCTCGACGATCTTTTGATCGTGCCGCTGGGCATCATGCTGGCGATCCGCCTGATGCCGGCGCCGCTGATGGCGGAATTTCGAGCCGAGGCGACGCGGCGGGCAGAACGCCCGGTCAGCCGAGCGGGCTTGGCCTTCATCCTTGCCATCTGGCTCGCCTGCCTCATCTTCCTTGGGTGGAGCCTCGCCCGATATATGTAGGTCGGCTCCGCAGGCAGCAGGAGTACAGGCCCATGAAACAGACGATCACCGCAACCGCCCCCACCTTACTGGTGCTTGGATTGGCACTACCCGTCATGCCTCACGAAGCCTCGGCGGCGAGCTTCGACTGCGACAAGGCCAACCTGGCCGCGGACGAAAAGGTCATCTGCGACACACGCACGCTGAACGATGCCGACGTGAAAATGGTGACGACCTTCGACATTCTCACCAGCCTGCTGGCGATGGGCAATCGCGACAAGATGCGCGAGGAGCAGAGCGCCTGGCTGAAAAAACGCCAGGCCTGCGCGGAAGACGTGGAATGCATCCGCACCGCCTATACCGAACGGCTGAAGCAGCTCGACGAGGCTTACAAGGATTTGGAGCGGCCGCTATAGCTCCGTTTTGCATCCATCTAGGAAATGCAAAGGCCGCCGAAACGACTGTCTCGGCGGCCCTATAGTGAAGAGAATGGCGATTACTCCGGCAGGATACGCACCGCGCCCTTGTCGGCGCTCGCAGCAAATGCAGCGTAAGCCTTCAGCGCGGTCGTGACGTTGCGCTTGCGCGGGTGCGATGGCTTCCAGCCGGCAGCATCCTGTTCAGCGCGACGCTCGGCAAGGAGCGCGTCCGAAACCTTGAGGTTGATCGTGCGGTTCGGGATATCGATCTCGATCGTATCGCCTTCACGGACGAGGCCGATCGTGCCGCCGTTTGCCGCTTCCGGCGAGCAGTGGCCGATCGAGAGGCCCGACGTGCCGCCCGAGAAACGGCCGTCGGTGATGAGCGCGCAGGCTTTGCCGAGGCCCTTCGACTTCAGGTAGCTCGTCGGATAGAGCATCTCCTGCATGCCCGGGCCGCCCTTCGGGCCTTCGTAAACAATGACCACGACGTCGCCGGCAACGATCTCGTTGGAGAGGATCGCCTTGACCGCGGCATCCTGGCTCTCGAAGACACGTGCCGGGCCGGTGAATTTCAGGATCGATTCATCGACGCCGGCCGTCTTCACGATGCAGCCGTCGAGCGCGATATTGCCGCTGAGCACGGCCAGACCGCCGTCCTTGGAGAATGGATGCTCGACGGAGCGGATGACGCCGTTGACGCGGTCCGTGTCGAGATCGTCCCAACGGGCGTTCTGGCTGAACGCCACCTGGGTCGGGACGCCGCCCGGAGCCGCCTTGAAGAAGTTGCGGACAGTTTCGCTGTTGGTGCGGGTAATGTCCCAGCGATCGATGGCATCGCCCAGTGTTTCCGCGTGGACGGTGTAGCAATCGCGGTTCAGGAGGCCACCCTTATCCAGCTCGCCGAGGATCGACATGATGCCGCCGGCGCGGTGCACGTCTTCCATGTGAACGTCGGACTTGGCAGGCGCGACCTTCGAGAGGCACGGCACCTTGCGCGACAGGCGGTCGATATCGTCCATGGTGAAATCGATGCCGCCTTCATAGGCGGCAGCCAGGATGTGCAGGACCGTGTTGGTCGAACCGCCCATGGCGATATCGAGCGACATGGCGTTCTCGAAAGCCTGCTTGGTGGCGATGTTGCGCGGCAGGACGTTATAGTCTTCCTGCTCGTAGTGACGACGGGCAAGATCGACGATCAGATGGCCGGCCTCGACGAAAAGGCGCTTGCGGTCCGCATGGGTGGCGAGCGTGGAGCCGTTGCCGGGCAGCGACAGGCCGAGCGCTTCGGTCAGGCAGTTCATAGAATTGGCGGTGAACATGCCGGAGCACGAACCACAGGTCGGACAGGCCGAACGTTCGATGACCGCAACATCCTCGTCGCTCATCTTGTCGTCGGCGGCGGCTACCATGGCGTCGATCAGGTCGAGCGAATGGGTCTTGCCCTTCAGAACGACCTTGCCGGCTTCCATCGGACCGCCGGAGACGAAGACGGCCGGAATATTGAGGCGCATCGCGGCGTTGAGCATGCCGGGGGTGATCTTGTCGCAGTTGGAAATGCAGACCATCGCGTCGGCGCAATGCGCATTGACCATGTATTCGACGGAGTCGGCGATGATCTCGCGCGACGGCAGCGAATAGAGCATGCCGTCATGGCCCATGGCGATACCGTCATCGACGGCGATCGTGTTGAATTCCTTGGCGACGCCGCCGGCGGCTTCGATCTCGCGGGCGACGAGCTGGCCGAGGTCCTTCAGGTGCACGTGACCGGGCACGAACTGGGTGAAGGAATTGACCACCGCGATGATCGGCTTGCCGAAATCGGAATCCTTCATGCCCGTGGCGCGCCAAAGGCCGCGGGCACCCGCCATGTTGCGGCCGTGGGTGGTGGTTCTCGAACGATAAGCTGGCATGGTGTTGTCCTCGATCGCTTCTTCGGGCAGACCGCATTTTACCGCGTTCGGTGCGTGCGCGCAAAAGCCCGTGTGTTTTGCGGCTTTCCTAGCGCAAACCCCAAAACGTGTCACTATCACGACAGGCCAAAGCGGTACGGTTCAGATTGCGGACCTACTGTCTTCTGAGCTCATCCGGATGCACGCCAAAATGATCGAGGATCATCTGGACGTTGCGGCGGTGCGATTTGAAGAACAGGTCGAAGATATCGCCGGCGAGCGGGACGCTGCCGAGAATGGAGTCGGCGGCGATGTTGCCGAGCATCTGAGCGAGCTTGGCTGGTGGCACGCCGAGGCGGCGTGCCTCGTTGACGATATAGAGGCCCACCAGCGCGCCGCCGGCATCGCCGACGACGGGAATGAGGCCGAAAACCGAATCCGCGCCGAAGCGGATGCCGGTGCCGGGGATTCTGATAGCCGTATCCATCAGCCGCGCGATGCCGGAAAGGCGGCGCAGACGGCGCAATCTCTCGGCGCGATCCGCGAAAGCCCCAGTGGAGCGGGCATTCCAGGTATCATCTGCCATTCATGCTCTCCTCAACTCGGACCTGCTACATGTGGGAAATGAAGCTGGCCGGCGACAGGTTCCGCTGCGGATTTACTCCATCAAAGGATCGCAAGAGTTTTCACGCAAACGTGGCTTTCACAATAATTTCCACC
Organism: Neorhizobium sp.; assembly: GCA_965227625.1. Lineage (GTDB taxonomy): Bacteria > Pseudomonadota > Alphaproteobacteria > Rhizobiales > Rhizobiaceae > Neorhizobium. The sequence goes on from CBDDGK010000060.1 coordinate 30,772, forward strand.
GCTGTGAAACCTTTTCGTTTGGCGATACGTATGGAGAGGAAAAAGGCAGCTTCTGCCACAGGAGATTCCGTCATGCCCGCCTATCGTCCGCCGCATATCGCAGCCTCAGAAATCACCCCTCGGGATATCTACATGTCGCGCCGCCACTTCATGGGTGCGGCGGCCGCGGCAGGTCTTGCGATGACGGGCGTAGGCGAGGCCTTCGCCGCACCGCTGACTGCCGCACCCGGCGCCTACAAGCTCGATGAAAAGCTGACGCCCAAGGAAGCGGTCACGACCTACAACAATTTCTACGAATTCGGCGTCAACAAGGAAGATCCGGCCGCCAATTCCGGCGACTTCAAGCCGACTCCGTGGTCGGTAAAGGTCGACGGCATGGTCGGCAAACCGAAGGAATTCGGGCTGGAAGAGCTGATGAAGATGCAGCTCGAAGATCGCACCTACCGGATGCGCTGCGTCGAGGGATGGTCGATGGCGATCCCGTGGATCGGCTTTTCGCTTTCCGCGCTGCTCGACAAGGTCGAGCCGCTCGGCAGCGCGAAATATGTGGCATTCGAGACGGTCGTGCGGCCGGAAGAAATGCCGGGCCAGAAGGGCTTTTTCCAGCCGCTGCCCTGGCCCTATATCGAGGGGCTTCGCCTTGATGAAGCGCGCCACCCGCTGACCATTCTCGCCGTCGGCCTTTACGGCGAAACGCTGCCGAACCAGAACGGCGCGCCGATCCGGCTCGTCGTGCCGTGGAAATATGGGTTCAAGAGCATCAAGTCGATCGTCAAGATCTCGCTCGTCGAGAAGCAGCCGGAAACGACCTGGAAAAATTCCAACGCCCGCGAGTACGGCTTCTATTCCAACGTCAACCCGGCAGTCGATCACCCTCGCTGGAGCCAGGCGACGGAACAGCGCATCGGCGAAGGCGGTTTCTTCGGCTCCAACCGTCGCCCGACCCTGCCCTTCAATGGCTATGCGGACCAGGTGGCGAGCCTTTATACCGGCATGGACCTGAAGGCGAATTACTGATGGTTTCCATCCCGGCCCTTCCCAAGCGCTACCACAAGGCCAGCGTCTGGGCGCTTTATGTGATCGGGCTTTGTCCGGCGGTCTGGGATTTCTATCTCGCCGCCTCCGGCGCTCTGGGCTTCAATCCGGTCAAGGAATTCGAGCACCTGCTTGGCACATGGGCGCTGCGGTTCATCATCGCCACGCTGGCGATCACGCCGATCCGCGATCTTCTCGGCATCAACTGGATGCGCTATCGACGCGCGCTCGGCCTGATCGCCTTCTACTACGTGCTGATGCATGTGGCGGTTTATGTGTCGCTCGATCTGCGCTTCGACTTTGGTGCCGTCTGGAGCGATATCGTGCGGCGCTGGTACATCACCATCGGCATGGCGTGCCTCCTGCTGCTGATCCCGCTGGCGGTGACCTCAAACAACTGGTCGATCCGCAAGCTTTCCAGCGCCTGGAACACGCTGCACAAACTGATCTACCCGATCGCGATCGGCGGGGTGATCCATTACATCCTGTCGGTGAAGTCGGTGACACTTGTGCCATCGACCTATATCGGGCTGATCGCGCTGCTCGTTGCCTATCGCGCGGTGCGGCGGCCGATCCTTGATTGGAAGCGCGGGAAAAAGCGGACGGACGCAAGGCCGGCGCAATCGAAGGCCTGATCAGGCCTGTTCCCGCCGGCTGATGCCACGGCCCATAAGCGCCGATGCTCCGATCCCGAAGACATAAGCCAGGATATTCCAGAGAGAAAAGACGCGGCCGAGAAGTAAAGCGCCGGCCGTGGTCAATCGAAAATCGTCCAGCAAAGGCGTGTGATATAGCCGCGAAAACTCGACAGCGACAGCGATGGCTATTGCAGCGACGAAGACCAAGGTCCCGTTGCGAACGCTCAGCAGCGCTGCAAGCAAGCAATAGACCATGGCGCCCCAGAGCACAGAGCCGCCGTATTTCACCACGACGAACGTCAAGCCCAGATCGTAGCCAAAGCGCCGCAGAGCAAGGCCTGCGGCGATGATGACGATCAGAGCAACCAGCCAACCTCGCCGTTCAGACCAATTCCGGCTGATCGTCATATCGCCCTCCCCGGCCCAAAAAGCAAAAAGCCGGGTGTTTCCACCCGGCTTCTCAAATCCGCAACGCGGATAAATCAAGCGGCTTCAGCAGCTTCTGCTTCGGCAGCAACGCGAGCCTTATCGGCTGCACCCTTGGCATCGACGTCGCGTTCAACGAACTCGATGACGGCCATGGCAGCATTGTCGCCCTGGCGGAAGCCGGCCTTCATGATACGCAGGTAGCCGCCGTTGCGGTTTGCGTAACGCGAAGCGATAGCGTCGAACAGCTTGCGAACAGCGTCCTGGTCCTGGATCTGCGAGATCGCCTGACGACGAGCGTGCAGGTCGCCGCGCTTGCCGAGGGTGACGAGCTTTTCGACGATCGGGCGAATTTCCTTCGCCTTCGGCAGGGTGGTTACGATCTGCTCATGGGTGATGAGCGAAGCAGCCATGTTGGCGAACATCGCCTTACGATGGCTTGCGGTACGGTTGAGCTTGCGGCCGGCTACTCCGTGGCGCATGGCTATTCTCCTTTAATGCAGATACCCGTTATTTCGGGCCTGCCGTTTCCTGGCACATACAGGCATCTCTATCTCAAGAGCCTGCTGTTTGACGGGGAAAGGCAGTTAAAACCTGCCTTTGTTGGTTTCAGTATTGGTCTTCGTAACGCTTGGCGAGATCTTCGATGTTTTCCGGCGGCCAGGCGGGAACTTCCATACCCAGATGGAGGCCCATGGATGCCAGAACTTCCTTGATCTCGTTCAGCGACTTACGACCAAAGTTCGGAGTACGGAGCATTTCCGCCTCGGTCTTCTGGATGAGGTCGCCGATGTAGACGATGTTGTCATTCTTCAGGCAGTTCGCCGAACGGACGGACAGTTCCAGTTCGTCGACCTTCTTAAGGAGCGCCGGGTTGAACGCGAGTTCGGTAACGGCTTCTTCCTCGACGTCCTTCTGCGGTTCGTCGAAGTTGACGAAGACCGAGAGTTGGTCCTGAAGGATGCGGGCGGCGAAGGCTACGGCGTCTTCACCCGTGACCGAGCCATCGGTTTCGATGGTCATGGTCAGCTTGTCGTAGTCGAGAACCTGGCCTTCGCGGGTGTTTTCCACCTTGTAGGACACTTTCTTGACCGGCGAGTAGAGGCTGTCGACCGGGATGAGACCGATCGGCGCGTCCTCTGCACGGTTACGATCGGCCGGGACATAGCCCTTGCCGTTGTTGACCGTGAATTCCATGCGGATTTCCGCACCGTCGTCGAGGGTGCAGATGACATGATCGGGGTTGAGGATTTCGATGTCGCCAACCGTCTGAATGTCCCCGGCGGTAACCGAACCCGGACCCTGCTTGCGCACGACCATGCGCTTAGCGTCGTCGCCATCCATCTTGATGGCGATTTCCTTGATGTTGAGCACGATGTCCGTCACATCCTCGCGAACGCCGGGGATGGAGGAGAATTCATGCAATACGCCGTCGATCTGGACTGCCGTTACGGCAGCACCACGAAGCGACGACAGAAGCACGCGACGCAGCGCGTTGCCGAGCGTCAGGCCGAAGCCGCGCTCCAGAGGTTCGGCAACAAGCGTTACCTTCGTACGGCCAGACGAGGTGAAATCCACCTTGTTCGGCTTGATCAGTTCCTGCCAGTTCTTCTGGATCATCACCAACTACCTTCCGTTCGTTGCCACCATCCAATCGTGGCAACCGAGCATGAGGAACACCGAAAGAAGCATGCCTGCTTATCGGCTATACAGGTAAAGCCGCCGAACCCTCCACGGAGGATCAGGCGGCCATGCCCGAACTCAACGAAGAAACCGCCACACCACATGAAGGGCGTTGGCGGCTTCTCGAATTCCGACGATCAGACGCGGCGCTTCTTGCGCGGGCGGCAGCCGTTGTGCGGGATCGGGGTCACGTCGCGGATCGAGGTGATCATGAAGCCGGCAGCCTGCAGAGCGCGCAGAGCGGATTCACGGCCGGAACCCGGACCGCAAACTTCGACTTCCAGCGACTTCATGCCATGCTCCTGAGCCTTCTTGGCGCAGTCTTCGGCAGCGATCTGAGCAGCAAACGGGGTCGACTTACGCGAACCCTTGAAGCCCTTGGCACCGGCAGACGACCAGGCAATAGCATTGCCCTGTGCGTCCGTGATGGTGATCATCGTGTTGTTGAAGGTAGAATTGACGTGAGCGACGCCCGACGTGATGTTCTTACGTTCGCGTCTACGGACGCGGGTGGCTTCCTTGGCCATTTTATCCCTTTCGTTGATCTCTGCACCGCCGTAATTCCAGCGGCTCCACCTTGGAAAAGACAGTCACACACAAGCGGACAGAACCCCGCCCGCTCGCGACCATCCATCCAAAATTACTTCTTCTTACCGGCGATCGCCTTAGCCGGACCCTTGCGGGTACGAGCATTGGTGTGCGTGCGCTGACCGCGGACCGGAAGGCCACGACGGTGACGCAGGCCGCGATAGCAGCCGAGGTCCATCAGACGCTTGATGTTCATCGCGGTTTCGCGACGAAGATCACCCTCGACCTGATAATCGCGGTCGATGGTTTCGCGGATCTGCAGGATTTCGGAGTCGGTCAGCTGGTGGACGCGCTTGTCAGCCGCCAGACCGGTCTTCTCCATGATTTCCTGTGCGAATTTCGGGCCGATCCCGTGAATGTAGGTCAGCGCGATGACAACGCGCTTCGCAGTCGGGATGTTGACGCCAGCGATACGTGCCACGCCTATTCTCCTTGGTTCCGGTTGCCATCCGGCAAGCGGTACTTCTTCCATGAAAGCGGCAAAACAAGCCACCAGTTCAATACCATACGAGACAGCTCAAAACGATCAGCCCCGGATGCCCTTGCGGAAATCCGCGCCAATCGCATAAATCTGTCGCGAGTTGGCGCGGTGTTTAACGGAATCAGCGCTGAAATGCAACCGCTGACCCCAAGATTCTTTAACAGTTCAATGACGGGCCTGCCCGGCCCATGTCCCTACCCCAAAACCGGTTTCCGCTTTTGGGAGACATGGATCAAAGCGCAGACAAAATCTTTTCGATTTCGTCGGTCACCTGCCCCATTGCCGCCATGCCGTCGATGCTCTTCAGCTTGCCCTTGGCATGGTAATAGCCGATCAGCGGCGCCGTGCTCTTGTAGTAAGCACGCAGACGATCGGCGTAGACTTCCGCATTGTCGTCCTTGCGGACCGGCTGGCCGGCGGCGCGCGCCTCTTCGGCGCGGTGCAGAATGCGTCCAACCATTGCCGAGTCGTCGACAACCAGTTCGATCGCGACGTCCAGCGCCAGGCCCTTTTGCTTGAGCATGGCTTCTACGGCATCAGCCTGCACCAGGGTGCGCGGATAGCCGTCGAGAATAAAGCCGTTGGCACAATCCGGCTGGTCGATACGCTCCGAAACGATCGCGTTGACGATCTCGTCGGAAACCAGGTTACCGGCATCCATGACAGCCTTGGCACGCTTGCCGACTTCGGTTTCGGCGGCCACTGCTGCGCGCAGCATGTCACCCGTGGAGAGCTGCGGAATGCCGTGCTTCTCCACGATCCGCTGGGCTTGGGTCCCCTTACCCGCGCCCGGCGGTCCTAAAAGAATCAGTCTCATCGTCCCCTCTTTCCTCCACGCAATTTCGACTTCTTGATCAGGCCCTCATATTGCTGCGCAATGAGGTGTCCCTGAATCTGTGCAACCGTATCGAGGGTTACACTCACAATGATCAAAAGCGAAGTACCACCAAGGGCTAATGGCACGCCGGTGCGGGCCACCAGGAATTCCGGCAGAATGCAGACGACGACAAGGTAGACGGCGCCGATGACCGTGATGCGGGTCAGCACGTAATCGATATATTCAGCGGTACGTTCGCCCGGACGGATGCCCGGAATGAAGCCGCCATGCTTTTTCAGGTTGTCGGCCGTGTCCTTCGGATTGAAGACGATAGCCGTGTAGAAAAAGGCGAAGAATGCGATCAGCAGGCCGTAGAGCAGCATGAACAGCGGCTGGCCGTGGCCGAGCGACGAGATGATCGCGGTTGCCCAGCCCGGAAGCTCGGTGTTGCCGGCAAAGCCAGCAGCCGTCGCCGGCAGGAGCAGAAGCGAGGATGCGAAGATCGCCGGGATAACGCCCGAAGTGTTGAGCTTCAGCGGCAGGTGCGACGTATCGCCCTGGAACATGCGGTTGCCGACCTGGCGCTTCGGATACTGGATCAGCAGGCGGCGCTGGGCGCGCTCCACGAAGACGATCAGGGCGATGACGATGATCGCGACGATCAGAACCGTGAGAATCAGAGCCGTCGGCAGAGCGCCGGTGCGGCCGAGTTCCAACGTCCCTGCAAGAGCGGTCGGGAGACCTGCGGCGATACCGGAGAAGATGATCAGCGAAATACCGTTGCCGATGCCGCGCGAGGTAATCTGCTCACCGAGCCACATCAGGAACATGGTGCCGCCAAGCAGCGTCACGACGGTCGAAAGCTTGAAGAACCAGCCCGGATCGAGAACGAGACCGTTTCCGCTCTCGAGGCCTGCCGCAATGCCGTAGGCCTGCAGCGTGCCGAGAATGACGGTACCGTAACGGGTATATTGGTTGATGATCTTGCGGCCCTGTTCGCCTTCCTTCTTGAGGTTTTCAAGCGAGGGAACGACCGAGGTCATCAGCTGCACGATGATCGATGCAGAGATGTAAGGCATGATGCCGAGCGCGAAGATCGCCATGCGCTCGACGGCGCCGCCCGAAAACATGTTGAAGAGGCCGAGGATGCCGCCAGCCTGGCCGCGGAAGGCCTGCGCATAGGCTTCCGGATTGAGGCCTGGAAGCGGGATATGCGTACCAAGGCGATAAACGAGGAGAGCAGCGAGGGTGAACCACAGCCGCTTCTTAAGATCCTCTGCCTTCGCGAAGGTCGAAAAATTCAGATTGGAGGCAAGTTGTTCCGCTGCAGAAGCCATGCAATTCTCCGCCCGACTAATTCTCCGTCGGCGGGGAAAGTGCCAAGCCCGGAGAGCCGTCTAACAATTCTGGTTCAAAAAAACCGGGCGCGGAGATTGCGGGCGCAATCGGATGCCTCACCCTGTTTTCCGTATGATCCCGGCCAGCTGGTACCCTGGGAAAGTCCGACGGACCGAATGGATCGTGAGGCTCACATATGGAGATAAAATCGCCCGGTGTGAAGCTCAAACCGGGCGATTCTAAACGATTTATTCCGCGGCAGCTTCCGCTACCACGAGAAGCTTGGCGGAACCGCCAGCCTTCTCGATCTTTTCGACGGCAGCCTTGGAGGCGCCGGCAACTTCGATCGAAACCTTTGCCTTGAGTTCGCCGTCCGACAGGACGCGAACGCCGTCCTTCAGGCGACGGATGACACCGGCAGCCTTGAGGGCAGCAGCGTCGATCGTTGCCTTCGGGTCGAGCTTGCCAGCATCGATCGCGGTCTGGATACGGCCGAGCGAAACGGTGACGTATTCAGCAGCGAAGATGTTGTTGAAGCCGCGCTTCGGCAGGCGACGGTAGATTGGCATCTGACCGCCTTCGAAGCCGTTGATCGCAACGCCGGAACGAGCCTTCTGACCCTTCACGCCGCGGCCACCGGTCTTGCCCTTGCCGGAACCGATACCGCGACCTACGCGGATACGTTCCTTCGAAGAGCCTTCGTTGTCCTTGATCTCATTCAGTTTCATGGTCAAATCCTCCGTCTCACTTCTCGTCGACGACGCGAACGAGATGCTGGACAGCCCGGATCATGCCACGTACGGAAGGAGTATCTTCCAGAGTGCTGGTCCGGTGCATCTTGTTGAGGCCGAGACCGATCAGCGTTGCGCGCTGTACGGCCGGGCGGCGGATGGGGCTGCCGGTCTGCTGAACGGTAACCGTCTTTGCTTCAGTCTTCTTCGTAGCCTTAGCCATGGATCAGACTCCTCTTATTCTTCCGCGGCATTGCCGGAAGCAACGCGGCGAGCCTGGAGCGTTGCATACTTGATGCCACGCTGAGCTGCTACGTCCTTCGGATGCACCTGGTGCTTCAGAGCGTCGAAGGTAGCGCGAACCATGTTGTATGGGTTCGAGGAACCGGTCGACTTGGCGACAACGTCATGAACGCCGAGGGTTTCGAAGACAGCGCGCATCGGGCCGCCTGCGATGATACCCGTACCAGCCTTGGCGGAGCGCAGCAGAACCTTGCCGGCGCCGTGACGGCCGTTGACGTCGTGATGAAGCGTACGGCCGTCGCGCAGCGGTACGAAAATCAGATCGCGCTTTGCACTTTCGGTCGCCTTGCGGATGGCTTCCGGCACTTCACGTGCCTTGCCATGGCCGAAGCCGACGCGGCCCTTCTGGTCGCCGACGACGACGAGAGCTGCGAAACCGAAGCGACGGCCGCCCTTGACGACCTTAGCGACGCGGTTAATTGCTACGAGCTTGTCAACGAATTCGCTGTCGCGCTCTTCACGAGCCTGGCGGTCTTCCCGCTGGCCCCTTCTTTCCTGTGCCATTGTCCTTTTCCTTTTTCTTTTCCGGGTGCAATCGGCAGATTACCCATAGGAGCATTTCGAACTTTTCGTTCTGAACTGCCCCCTCTCTAATTTCCAAGCAATTGCGAGGACATTTTCCCCGAATTGCGACGGAATCCGGGAGTACCGGAGGGTGCGGCGAACCGCAAATCGCCCGGCCTCCCCTTCTCAAAGGGCAGACCGGGCGAAATCTTATTAGAAGCTGAGGCCGCCTTCGCGGGCAGCTTCGGCAAGTGCCTTGATACGGCCGTGGTAGATGAAGGCGCCGCGATCGAACACGACTTCCGTCACACCGGCCTTGGAGGCGCGTTCTGCAACCAGCTTGCCGACTGCGGCAGCAGCCGCAACGTCAGCACCGGTCTTCAGCGACGAGCGCAGACCGGCATCGAGCGTGGAAGCGGCAGCAAGCGTGCGGCCGGCAACGTCGTCGATAACCTGGACATAGATGTTCTTGGAGGAGCGGTGAACCGACAGACGCGGACGGCCATTTGCGACCTTCTTGAGCTGACGGCGAACACGGCTCGCACGCTTTGTGAGTGCTTCTTTTCTAGTAGCCATTGTTCCGCGTCCTTACTTCTTCTTGCCTTCCTTGCGGACGATCCGTTCCTCAGCGTACTTGACGCCTTTGCCCTTGTAGGGCTCCGGACCGCGGTATTCGCGGATTTCCGCGGCTACCTGACCGACCTGCTGCTTGTTAATGCCGGTGACGACGATTTCCGTCGGCTTCGGCACAGCAATGGTGATGCCTTCCGGGGTCTGGTAGACCACGTCGTGCGAGAAACCGAGAGCCAGCTGCAGGTTCTTGCCCTGCAGCGACGCGCGATAACCGACGCCGTTGATTTCAAGCTTGCGCTCGAAACCGTCCTTAACACCCTTGAAGATGTTCTCGATCATCGTGCGGGACATGCCCCACTTCGAACGAGCGTCCTTGCTCTGGTTGGCCGGAGCGACCGCAACAGCGTTGTCTTCGAAGGTCAGCGTGATTTCGTCGTTGGCGACGAAAAACAGCTCACCCTTCGGGCCCTTCGCGGTGACCTTCTGGCCATCGACGGTTGCCGTTACACCTGCTGGAACCGGGACGGCTTTTTTACCGATACGAGACATTTTTTAATCCTGTCTGTCCGTTATGGAGTTCCCCTGCTCTGATCTTAGAAGACCGAGCAGAGAACCTCGCCGCCTACGTTCTGTTCGCGAGCCTGGTGGTCGGCCATCACGCCCTTCGGGGTCGAAAGGATGGTGATACCGAGGCCATTGAACACCTGCGGAATGGACTTGACCGAGACATAAACTCGGCGGCCCGGCTTGGACACGCGGCCGATCTCACGGATCACCGACGCGCCTTCGTAGTACTTGAGTTCGATTTCGATCTCGGCCTTGCCGTTACCGTAATCGATTTCCGAATAACCGCGGATGTAGCCTTCAGCCTGCAGAACGTCGAGAACGCGCGCACGCAGCTTGGAAGCGGGCGTGGAAACGGTCGACTTGCGGCGGGCTGCGCCGTTGCGGATACGGGTGAGCATATCGCCCAAGGGATCAGTCATGGTCATCTAACGATCTCCTTACCAGCTCGACTTGACGATGCCCGGCACTTTGCCGAGGTTGCCCAGCTCGCGAAGCGCGATACGCGACATCTTGAGCTTGCGATAGAATGCGCGCGGACGACCGGTGACTTCGCAACGGTTGCGGATACGCGTCTTCGAGCCATCGCGGGACAGGGAAGCGAGCTTGATAGTTGCCTTGAACCGTTCTTCGATCGGAAGTTCCTGGTTCATGATGGTTGCCTTCAGGACAGCGCGCTTGGCGGCCTGGTTGGCAACGGTCTTGCGGCGGCGCTTGTTCTTTTCAACTGCGCTGGTCTTCGCCATATGGGAGTTCCTTTTTAACGCTCGTCGTTACGGTTACTGGCGGAACGGGAAGTTGAACTCTTTAAGAAGAGCCCGTGCTTCGTCGTCCTTGGTAGCCGTCGTGCAAACGATGATGTCCATGCCCCACATCTGATCAACCTTGTCGTAGTTGATCTCCGGGAACACAATGTGTTCCTTGAGGCCCATGGCGAAGTTGCCACGGCCATCAAAGCTCTTCGGGTTCAGGCCGCGGAAGTCGCGAACGCGCGGAAGCGCGATATTGATCAGGCGATCCATGAATTCGTACATGCGGGCGCCGCGCAGGGTAACCTTCGCGCCGATCGGCATATGTTCACGCACCTTGAAGCCTGCGATCGAATTGCGCGCCTTGGTGATGACCGGCTTCTGGCCGGCGATCGCTGCAAGGTCGGCAGCCGCAACTGTGGGCTTCTTCGAGTCGGCAGTGGCTTCGCCAACGCCCATGTTGATGACGATCTTGTCCAGCTTGGGGATCATCATGTCGTTTGCGTAGGAGAACTGCTCCTTCAGCGCGGCGCGGATGCGGGCATTGTACTCCGCCTTGAGCCGCGGCTCATACTTTGCCTCAGCCATCGATCACATCTCCCGTACGCTTGGCGACACGAACCTTCTTGCCGTCGACGACAGAGAAGCCAACGCGGGTCGGCTTGCCGTCTTTCGCGACGATCGCGATGTTCGACAGGTGAATGGACGCTTCCTTGTTGATGATGCCAGCTTCCTGCGTCTGAGACTGACGCTGGTGGCGCTTCACCATGTTGATGCCACGCACGAATGCGCGATCTTCCTTAGGCATGACCTGGAGGACTTCGCCGGTACGGCCCTTGTCCTTGCCTGCCAATACGACGACGTTGTCGCCCTTCTTGATCTTGTTCATGTGTCCCGCTCCCTCTTACAGAACTTCCGGAGCCAGCGAGATGATCTTCATATGGTTCTTGGCGCGAAGTTCGCGCGGAACCGGTCCGAAGATACGGGTGCCGATCGGCTCTTTCTTGTTGTCGATGAGAACCGCTGCGTTGTTATCGAAGCGGATGACGCTGCCGTCCGGACGACGGATGTCCTTGGCGGTACGCACAACAACCGCCTTCATCACATCACCCTTCTTGACGCGGCCGCGCGGGATCGCTTCCTTGATCGAAACGACGATAACGTCGCCGATCGAAGCGTACTTGCGCTTGGAGCCGCCCAGCACCTTGATGCACATGACACGACGTGCGCCGGAATTATCCGCCACGTCGAGGTTTGTTTGCATCTGAATCATGTCAGGTCGCCTTTTTCTAATGAACCGGAGCGACCGGGCGTCAGAAACGCTCGGAGCCGGCTATGGACAGAATTTCGATGTGCGCGGGTTGGGTCTTGCCAAGGTGGTTTCCTCAAAAGGACCTTCCCTGCGCTCAAAGCAAAAGGACGCTCGCTTCAGAGCGCCCTACGCCAGTGGCGTGCTTCATATACGATTCTGCGCCGGACGCAAGGGGCTAAGCCCGGAGTCCGACGCAAAACTGTAGCAATTAAGCCTGGGCGGCAATAACCGTCCAGCGCTTGTCCTTGGAGATCGGTGCGCATTCCTCGATGGAAACTACGTCACCTACCTTGTACTGGTTGTTTTCGTCATGCGCCTTGTACTTCTTAGACCGGCGGACGGTCTTCTGAAGCAGCGGGTGCGCGAAGCGGCGCTCGACGCGGACAACAACGGTCTTCTCGTTCTTGTCGGAAACGACTACGCCCTGCAGAATGCGTTTCGGCATATTATTCTTCCTTAGGCCTTGGCTTCTGCCGCCTTCTGGCGGGCAATGGTTTTCACGCGGGCGATGTCCTTGCGAACTTCGTTGATGCGCGAGGACTTTTCGAGCTGGCCGGTAGCCTTCTGGAAGCGCAGGTTGAACTGCTCCTTCTTGAGGTCCGCAAGCTTGTCCTTGAGCTGGTCGGCCGTGAGGCCGCGTACGTCTTCGGCTTTCATCGTGCCTTCTCCTTACTCTGCGATGCGCTGTACGAAGCGCGTCTTGACCGAGAGCTTGGCAGCACCAAGAGTGAGGGCCTCGCGAGCGAGCTCCTCGGAAACACCATCGATCTCGAACATCATACGACCAGGCTTGACCTTGCAAGCCCAGTATTCGACGCCGCCCTTACCTTTACCCATGCGGACTTCGGTCGGCTTTGCGGTGACCGGAACGTCAGGGAACACGCGGATCCAGACGCGACCGGCACGCTTCATGGCACGCGTGATCGCGCGGCGGGCCGCCTCGATCTCGCGGGCGTTGACGCGGTTGGGTTCCAGCGACTTCAGGCCGAATTCGCCGAAAGCCAGGTCGAAGCCGCCCTTGGCCACACCCTTGATGCGACCCTTGAACTGCTTGCGGTACTTGGTACGCTTTGGCTGCAACATTTTATTACTTCTCCGAGCTTATCTTTCGCCAGCGTTGATCAAGCGTTTTCGCGTTCGCGGCGACGATCACCACGGTCACCACGATCGCCGCGTTCACGGCTTGCGGGACCCTGTGCATCACCTTCCATCGCACGACGCTCAGAAGCCATCGGATCGTGCTCAAGGATTTCGCCCTTGAAGATCCAGACCTTGATGCCGCAGATGCCGAATGCGGTTTCGGCTTCAGCCGTACCGTAGTCGATGTCTGCACGCAGCGTGTGAAGCGGAACGCGACCTTCGCGGTACCATTCCGTACGGGCGATTTCTGCACCGCCGAGACGGCCGGCGCAGGTGATCTTGATGCCCTCGGCGCCGAGACGCATGGCCGACTGAACGGCACGCTTCATCGCACGGCGGAAAGCCACGCGGCGCTCGAGCTGCTGGGCGATCGACTGGGCGACGAGCGTCGAGTCGACTTCCGGCTTGCGCACTTCAACGATGTTGAGGTGCGTTTCCGAGTTGGTCATCGTGGAAAGCGTCTTGCGAAGCTTTTCGATGTCTGCACCCTTCTTGCCGATGATCAGACCCGGGCGAGCCGAGTGGATCGTGACGCGGCACTTCTTGTGCGGACGCTCTATGACGACCTTGGCGATACCGGCCTGCTTCAGTTCCTTCATCAGGTAAGCGCGGATCTTCAGGTCTTCGTGGAGCAGCTGGCCGTATTCGGCGTTGTCGGCGAACCAACGGCTGTCCCAGGTGCGGTTAATGCCGAGGCGGAAGCCGATCGGATTAATTTTCTGGCCCATTATGCGGCCTCCCCTTTTTCCTCGACTTCGCGAACGACGATCGTCAGATGCGCGAACGGCTTTTCGATGCGCGATGCACGGCCGCGGCCACGAGCGTGGAAACGCTTCATCACGATCGACTTGCCGACGTATGCTTCCGCAACGACCAGGCTGTCGACATCGAGGTCATGGTTGTTTTCGGCGTTGGCGATTGCAGACTCGAGAGTCTTCTTCACCGTGCCTGCGATGCGCTTACGCGAGAACTCGAGTTCAGCGAGAGCGCGATCCACCTTCTTGCCGCGGATGAGAGCGGCAACGAGGTTCAGCTTCTGGGGGCTGACGCGCAACGTGCGAGCAATTGCCTGCGCCTCGTTGTCCTTCAGCCGGCGTTCGGTCTTAGCCTTCGCCATGATTACTTCCTCTTCGCCTTCTTGTCCGCGCCGTGACCGTAATAGGTACGGGTGGGAGCGAATTCACCGAACTTGTGTCCGACCATGTCTTCGTTGACGCCGACCGGAATATGCTTCGAACCGTTGTAGACGCCAAACGTCAAACCAACGAACTGCGGCAGGATCGTGGAGCGACGGCTCCAGATCTTGATGACTTCTGCACGTCCGCCTTCGCGCACCTTCTCCGCCTTCGCGAGAAGATAGCCGTCAACAAACGGACCTTTCCATACTGAACGAGCCATTGAACGACTTCCTCTCTTACTTCTTCACGTGGCGCGAGCGCATGATGAACTTGTCCGTGGACTTGTTCGAACGCGTGCGCTTGCCCTTGGTGGGCTTACCCCACGGGGTCACCGGATGGCGACCACCGGAGGTGCGGCCTTCACCACCGCCGTGCGGATGGTCGACCGGGTTCATGACAACGCCGCGAACGTGCGGACGCTTGCCGCGCCATACGGAGCGACCGGCCTTGCCGTCGTTGATGTTGCCATGGTCCGGGTTGGACACGGCGCCGACGGTTGCAAGGCAAGCACCCGAAACGAGGCGCTGTTCACCCGAGTTCAGGCGAAGGATCGCCATGCCGGCATCGCGGCCGACGAGCTGAACGTAGGTACCGGCAGAACGGGCGATCTGGCCACCCTTGCCCGGCTTCATCTCGACGTTATGAACGATCGAGCCAACCGGGATGTACTGCAGGGGCATGGTGTTGCCCGGCTTCACGTCGACGGCCTTGTCGGAAGCGATGACCTTGTCGCCGGCAGCGAGGCGCTGCGGAGCGAGGATGTAGGCCTGGTCGCCGTCCGTGTAGGTGATGAGCGCGATAAACGCGGTACGGTTCGGGTCGTATTCCAGACGCTCAACAGTGCCTTCAATGTCGAACTTGCGACGCTTGAAGTCAACGAGACGGTAGGTACGCTTGTGACCGCCGCCCTGGTAGCGAACGGTGATGCGACCGAGGTTGTTACGGCCGCCCTTCTTGGAGAGACCTTCCGTCAACATCTTGACCGGCTTGCCCTTCCAGAGGCCCGAGCGGTCGACGATGACCAGCTGACGCTGGCTCGGGGTCGTCGGATTATAGCTTTTCAATGCCATTTTTCTTTACCTCAGAGACCGGTGGAGATGTCGATCGTCTGACCTTCGGCCAGGGTGACAACAGCCTTCTTGACGTCCTTCTGCTTACCGACAAAGCCGCGGAAGCGCTTCGTCTTGCCCAAACGGACCAGCGTATTGACGGCAGTGACCTTCACACCGAAGAGAGCTTCTACGGCAGCCTTGATTTCCGGCTTCGAAGCAGTCTTGGCAACGTTGAAGACAACCTGATTCTGCTCGGAGAGCAGGGTCGACTTTTCGGTGATCGAGGGAGATACGATCACATCATAGTGGCGAAGATCGGTCACTTGAAACGCTCCTCTAGAGCTTCAACTGCGGCCTTCGACAGCACGAGCTTGCCGCGACGCAGAATGTCATAAACATTGATGCCCTGAACCGGCAGAACGTCCACGTTCGGGATGTTCTGTGCAGCGAGCTTGAAGTTTTTGTCCAGCTCGGCGCCGCCGATGAAAAGCACGTTGGTCAGGCCGAGGGTTTCGAACGAACCAGCGAGAGCATTGGTCTTTGCTTCAGCAGCAACCAGGTTGTCGACGATGATAAGGTCTTCAGCCTTCAGCTTGGCGGAGAGAGCGTGACGCAGAGCGAGAGCGCGAACCTTCTTCGGAAGGTCATGCTCGTGGCTGCGGACGACCGGGCCATGAGCCTTACCACCGCCGCGGAACTGCGGAGCGCGAGCCGAATGGTGACGAGCGCGGCCCGTACCCTTCTGCTTATACATCTTCGAACCGGTGCGCGAAACTTCGCTACGGGTCAGAGACTTGTGCGTGCCCTGCTGCTTCTTAGCGAGCTGGTAACGCACCATACGTGCGAGGATGTCCTCGCGGGGATCGAGGCCGAAGATCGCGTCCGACAGGGAAACCTTGCCAGCGTCTTTGCCTTCGAGGGTCTTGACGTTGAATTCCATTGTAGCTGGCTCCCTTACTTCGCGGCCGACTTGACGGCGTCGCGAACTTCGATCCAGGCGCCCTTGGAGCCGGGGACGGCACCCTTGACGAGGATCAGGCCGCGGCCTTCATCGGTGGAGACGACTTCGAGGTTCTGCGTGGTGATGCGCGTCTGGCCCATGTGACCAGCCATGCGCTTGCCCTTCCAGACCTTGCCCGGATCCTGGTTGTTACCAGTCGAACCATGCGAACGGTGCGAAACGGACACACCGTGCGTGGCACGCAGACCACCGAAGTTATGGCGCTTCATGGCGCCGGCGAAACCCTTACCGATCGAGGTACCGGTCACGTCGACCAGCTGGCCAGCCGAGAAATGGCCTGCCTTCAGTTCGGTGCCGACTTCAATCAAGTTGTCTTCGGAAACGCGAAACTCGATGAGCTTCGCCTTCGGCTCGACGTTGGCGACAGCAAAGCTGCCGCGCTCGGCCTTGGAGGTGTTCTTTACCTTGGCGACGCCTGCACCCAACTGAAGAGCGGTATAGCCGTTCTTCTCGACGGTGCGCTGTGCGACGACCTGGCAATTCTCCAGCCGCAATACGGTTACGGGGATATGCTCGCCAGCGTCATTGTAGACGCGGGTCATTCCCACCTTCTGTGCAATTACACCTGAACGCATCGGTTCAATCCTTCTCACTCAGCTCGAAACCGAAGTCTCAGAGCTTGATCTCAACATCGACACCAGCGGCGAGATCGAGCTTCATCAGCGCGTCTACCGTCTGCGGTGTCGGATCTACGATGTCGAGAAGGCGCTTATGGGTGCGCATCTCGAACTGCTCGCGGCTCTTCTTGTCGATGTGGGGGGACCGGTTAACCGTAAACTTCTCGATGCGGGTCGGAAGCGGAACGGGGCCCCGGACGCTAGCACCGGTGCGCTTCGCCGTCGACACAATCTCGCGCGTGGAAGCATCGAGAATTCGGTGATCGAACGCCTTCAGGCGAATGCGGATATTTTGGCCGTTCATTCGACGTTATCCTTGTTATCTGTTTCCTCCGTGCCGAAACAGCGGACACGGGATGTTCTTTTTCCTAAGGCGGGACCACCGGTTTCAAAGATCGAAGAGGACACCGTGACCGGCATCCCATTCCACTCTCCAGGCCTTGCGGCCCACCTTATGTCGTTGATTGCCACTTCGTTGCCGAAGCAGGCGCAAATAGCGCTCGCGCGCCATTTGCTACATTTTTATGTCATAAGCAAGCGGCTTTGGGCCACTTGCTTAAAAGAAATCCATGCGATCTACGCAGGCCTGACCTGCATCGACTTCATCTGCATCGATTATTCGACGATGAAGGCAATAATGCCCGCGTCGCCCCCAGATCGCGCTTGCGCGACCCGGGAAACTTTATCGCGTCGGCAGCTTTCGCCCCCGTCGCCTACCGATTGTTATTCAACAATCGAAGCAACGATGCCTGCACCGACGGTACGGCCGCCTTCACGGATAGCGAAGCGCAGCTTTTCTTCCATCGCGATCGGAACGATCAGCTCAACGGCAACCGTGACGTTGTCGCCAGGCATAACCATTTCCGTGCCTTCCGGAAGCGAAACGATACCCGTCACGTCCGTCGTACGGAAGTAGAACTGCGGACGGTAGTTCGTGAAGAACGGCGTATGACGGCCGCCTTCTTCCTTCGTCAGGATGTAGGCTTCTGCCATGAACTTCTTGTGCGGCTTGACCGAACCCGGCTTGCACAGGATCTGACCACGCTCGACGCCGTCACGGTTAACACCGCGAACCAGTGCACCGATGTTGTCGCCGGCCTGGCCCTGATCGAGCAGCTTGCGGAACATTTCAACGCCGGTAACCGTCGTCTTCGAGGTGGCGCGGATGCCGACGATTTCGACTTCTTCGCCAACCTTGACGATACCACGCTCGACGCGGCCCGTCACAACCGTACCACGACCCGAGATCGAGAACACGTCTTCGATCGGCATCAGGAACGGCTGGTCGATCGGACGCTCAGGCGTCGGGATGTAGGCGTCGACTTCAGCCATCAGCTTGCGGATTGCGTCTTCGCCGATTTCCTTGTTGGAATCTTCGAGAGCAGCAAGCGCCGAACCCTTGACGATCGGAATGTCGTCGCCCGGGAAGTCGTAGGACGACAGAAGTTCGCGAACTTCAAGCTCGACGAGCTCGAGAAGTTCGGCGTCGTCAACCTGGTCGACCTTGTTGAGGAACACGACGATTGCCGGAACGCCAACCTGGCGAGCGAGCAGGATGTGCTCGCGCGTCTGCGGCATCGGGCCGTCAGCTGCAGAGCAAACCAGGATCGCGCCGTCCATCTGGGCCGCACCGGTGATCATGTTCTTGACGTAGTCGGCGTGACCGGGGCAGTCAACGTGAGCATAGTGGCGAGCCGGGGTCTCGTATTCGACGTGCGCCGTCGAAATCGTGATGCCACGTGCCTTTTCTTCCGGCGCTGCGTCGATCTGGTCGTACGCCTTGAATTCGCCGAAGTACTTCGTGATCGCCGCAGTAAGCGACGTCTTGCCATGGTCAACGTGACCAATCGTGCCGATGTTGACGTGCGGCTTATTGCGCTCAAACTTGCTCTTTGCCATTTCCGGCTCTCCGTTCTTATCCCCGTCAGGGGTTATCTCTCAAATTGTTGGGCGGGTTACCCCGGTCACTTCTGACCGGAGTACTTAGCCTGGATTTCAGTCGCAACGTTGTTCGGGACCGGTGCGTAGTGGTCGAACGTCATCGTGTACTGCGCACGTCCCTGCGACATGGAGCGCAGGTTGTCGACGTACTTGAACATGTTCGCCAGCGGAACGTTGGCGGCGATGACGATTGCGATGCCGCGCTGTTCCTGGCCCTGGATCTGGCCACGACGGGAGTTCAGGTCACCGATAACGTCGCCGACATAGTCTTCCGGCGTTACGACTTCGACCTTCATCATCGGCTCGAGGAGCTGAGCGCCGGCCTTCTTCGCTGCTTCACGGAAGCAGGCGCGGGGAGGCAATTTCGAACGCCAGTACCGACGAGTCGACGTCGTGGAAGGCACCGTCGATGAGCGTCGCCTTGACGCCCAGCATCGGGAAGCCAGCCAGCGGACCAGACGACAGAACGCTTTCGATACCCTTCTGAACACCCGGGATGTATTCCTTCGGAACAGCACCGCCGACGATCTTGGATTCGAACTTGAAGTCTTCGCCATCCGGGTTCGGTTCGAAGACGATCTTGACGCGCGCGAACTGACCGGTACCACCAGACTGCTTCTTGTGCGTGTAATCTTCTTCGTGGGTCCGGGTGATGGTTTCGCGGTAAGCGACCTGCGGAGCACCGACGTTTGCTTCAACCTTGAACTCGCGACGCATACGGTCAACGAGAATGTCGAGGTGAAGTTCGCCCATGCCAGCGATGATCGTCTGACCGGATTCCTGGTCAGTCTTGACGCGGAACGACGGATCTTCAGCAGCCAGGCGGCTGAGCGCGAGGCCCATCTTTTTCCTGGTCGCCCTTGGACTTCGGCTCGATCGCGATCTGGAAGACCGGCTCGGGGAATTCCATGCGCTCGAGGATAACCGGCTTCAGCGGATCGCAGAGCGTATCGCCAGTGGTGGTTTCCTTGAGACCGGCAAGAGCCACGATGTCGCCAGCAAAGGCTTCTTCGATGTCTTCGCGGCTGTTGGAGTGCATCTGCAGCATACGGCCGACGCGCTCGCGCTTGTCCTTGACCGTGTTGATGACGGATACGCCCTTTTCGAGCTTGCCCGAGTAGATGCGTGCGAACGTGAGCGAACCGACGAAGGGGTCGTTCATGATCTTGAACGCAAGCATTGCAAGCGGCTCGGAGTCGTCAGCGTGACGCTCGATCTCGGCTTCGGTCTTGAAGTCGATGCCCTTGATCGCCGGAATGTCGAGCGGCGACGGGAGGTATTCCGACAACGGCGTCGAGAAGCGGCTGAACGCCCTTGTTCTTGAATGCGGTACCGCAGAACATCGGGTGGAACTTGACGTCGATCGTGCCGCGGCGAACCAGAGCGCGGATCTTTTCGTTGTCCGGCATTTCGCCGTTCAGGTAGGCTTCCATCGCTTCTTCGTCGATCTCGACAACCGTCTCGATCAGCTTTTCGCGATATTCCGCAGCCTTTTCCTTCAGGTCTTCCGGGATTTCGACGACGTCCCACTGGGGCGCCGAGCGATTCATCGCGCCAGACGAGAGCGTTCATCTCGATCAGGTCGACAACGCCCTTGAACTCGGTTTCTGCGCCAATCGGCAGCTGCATGACGACAGCCGTTGCACCGAGACGGGTCTTGATCATCTCAACCGAGCGGTAGAAGTCCGCGCCGGTCTTGTCCATCTTGTTGCAGAAGATCATGCGCGGAACGTTGTACTTCTCAGCCTGACGCCAGACGGTTTCCGTCTGCGGCTCTACGCCGGCGTTGGCATCGAGAAGAGCGATCGCACCGTCGAGAACGCGCAGCGAGCGTTCGACTTCGATGGTGAAGTCGACGTGGCCGGGGGTGTCGATGATGTTGAAGCGGCGCATCTTGCCGTCACGGCCCTTCCAGAAGGTCGTGGTGGCAGCGGAGGTGATCGTGATGCCACGCTCCTGCTCCTGCTCCATCCAGTCCATCGTGGCTGCGCCGTCGTGAACTTCGCCGATCTTGTGCGACTTACCGGTGTAATAAAGGATACGCTCGGTGGTCGTGGTCTTGCCGGCGTCGATATGCGCCATGATACCGAAATTTCGGTAGTCTTCGATTTTATACTCGCGAGCCATAGGACTGCCTTTCGAATTTCGATCGGATGGAAATTACCAACGGTAGTGCGAGAATGCTCGGTTGGCGTCGGCCATCTTGTGCGTGTCTTCACGCTTCTTGACGGCGCTGCCGCGGTTGTTCGCGGCGTCCATGAGCTCGCCCGAAAGGCGGTCGATCATCGTGGTTTCGTTGCGCTTGCGGGCAGCGGCAATAACCCAACGGATCGCGAGAGCCTGGCGGCGTTCCGGACGCACGTCTACCGGAACCTGATAGGTCGCACCACCAACGCGGCGCGAACGGACTTCAACATGCGGCGCGACATTGTCGAGCGCCGAATGGAAGACTGCCAGCGGATCACCCTTGGACTTACCCTGCACGACGTCAAACGCGCCGTAAACGATGCTTTCAGCTACGGACTTCTTGCCGTGAAGCATGATCGCGTTCATGAACTTGGTGACGATCAAATCGCCGAACTTCGGGTCCGGATTGATCTCACGCTTCTCTGCACTATGGCGTCTGGACATATTTCTTGTCTCTCAATTGCTGCAGGCGCTTTATCACGCGGAGAACCTCGCGCAGCGCCAAAGAAAATCTGGAAAGCCCGAAGGATTACTTCGGACGCTTCGCACCGTACTTCGAACGGCGCTGCTTACGGTTCTTGACACCCTGGGTATCGAGAACGCCGCGGATGATGTGGTAACGAACGCCCGGCAAGTCCTTTACGCGGCCGCCACGGATCATGACGACAGAGTGTTCCTGCAGGTTATGGCCTTCACCCGGAATGTAGCCGATGACTTCGAAGCCATTGGTCAGACGGATCTTGGCAACCTTACGGAGAGCCGAGTTCGGCTTCTTCGGGGTCGTGGTGTAAACGCGGGTGCAAACACCACGCTTCTGCGGGTTCTCCTGCAAAGCAGGAACCTTGTTACGCTTTACGTTGGGCTGGCGCGGCTTGCGGATCAGCTGGTTTACGGTAGGCATATACCCATCCCTTACGTGTTTTCAGTACCCTTTCGGGCCGATATGGTGCCGTTTCCGGCGGCGGCACACACATTTCCTCATGCGCGAAACGTGGCCCGATCCGTATCCGGATGGACCACAGAAGGCAGAGGACGCATTCCTCATGCGTCATGCGTGCAGCATTCGTGTCTTCAACGTGCGTATGGAAGCTTGTTTGAGGCGTACTCCGGAACGAGTCATCCCGGACGGACAAGCCTCACATCGCTTCCGATGCGGGGCGTTTACTGTTTTCCCCCCTGCCCGTCAAGGGCTGACCGGAAATTAATCCCCGAAACCCCTTGTTTACAGCCCTTTGGGGCCTCTTCAGGACAAGGCTTCGTGACATTTTCAATTCCCGCTTCGATAATGTTTGGGAATCGCTGAAGACCGCACTAAAGAGTGCTGGAACAATCCATTCTGTCCGGACTTCGGACCGATATCCGGGAATCGCCTGCGGAGCTGACCATGATCACCAACCCCGACAACGACAACAACCTCGACGGGCCGATGGTCTTTATCATCATCGGCAAGGGATATGAAGTGAAGGGCGGAGAAGGAATCGACCTCCACATCATGCTGCGCGCGCCTGACGACGATTCTGCCGTGCGCGAGGCATTGAATGCTCTCACGGAAGAAGGCTTCCTGGAGGCCGATCTCGACCAGATCGGCGTGCTGACCGACCAGCCGAACGAAGAGCCCCATGCCTCCGCCTATCAAGGCGCGCTTGAGGGCGAAGTCGCGATCATCCGTTTCGAATAGCTCTCAGCCACCCTGCGGCGAATAACGCGTCACGACGGAAAGCCTGCGGATCAGGTCCGCATGCCCGGCGCTTGCGGTCTTGGCATAGATGGACTTCGCAACGCTGCGGACGGTTTCGTGGGAGAGATTGAGGTTTTCGGCGACGACCGGCAAAGCATGTCCCGACAACATTTCGGACGCCACCCTCGCCTCTCCCTTCGTCAGATCATAGAGCCCGCGCAGGATCGGGAAGACACCATCCGGCGTTTCGACAGGTTTCGAAACGACGACGATGGCAGCAGCCGAAGGCGCGAGGTCGCGGGCATCCTTCTGCAACGGCACGATGTGCAGGACACAGGCCTCCGCATCATCGCTACCCGGCAAGGGAATCGACTGCACCGTGTCGCCGCCGACCGATTTCAGCCCGTCGATCAGCAATGAATTCGCCTTGCCGTCCTTCAGCGCCAGCGTATCGCGGGCGAGAAACGCCACCTGGCCCAGCCTTTCAAAAGCATCGTTTGCCGCGATGACGCGGCGATTGGCTGCAACGACGGCGGCCGGCGCGCCGATAGCGGACAGGCCGATCAGCATTTGCTGGGCGCTTTGTCGTTCGAGTTCCGCCGACAGAACCATGCCGCGGGCGAGATGCGGCCGCAGCCGGTTGAGCATGGCGATCGATCTGGCATCGATGCGGCCCTGTTCGAGCCTGCGCTCGAAGATCACCACCATCTGATGAAGCCCGGGTGTCGGGATCACCGTTGCCGTTCCGTAACCGAAGCCGCGAGGCACGAGGAAGTCGCGATAGATCGGCAAGTCGCGCCATTCGTGCTCGGAAAAGAGGTCGAAGTCCTGCACGAAGGAATATTGGCCGAGCTTGACGGCCCGTTCCAGCCGCACGTTTTTCTCCGCCCAACCGCCGGCGACGAAGTCATCGAACAATACAGCAGCATTCGGCGTCAGCTGCCAGGTGCCCACAGCACCGGTAACGACAGTCGTCGCTCCAATATAGAAGTCCCCGTGCGTGCATATGGCGGAAATAACGGCGGGCCATCGATCGGGGAAAATCGATGCTTCGTAAATAGTGGCTATGATGTCGTCCAGTTCAGTCGCCACCGATGAGACCCTCCGCATTTCTCAAGCGGAGGTTTAAAGGCATTTCCTTTGGAACATCAACAATTTGAGGCCGAATCTCGCAATATTGTTAGAGTAAGGCAATTTAGAAACACTGCGGAAGAACCGGAATTTCCCGAAAAGTTGTCCCGGCGGTTCTCGACCACTCACGGTAATCCCTTGAAAACATGGACAAAAGTTAATCCGCCAGAGCGATTGACTGTCATGGAAGTAAAATAATCTCTCACTAGTGCTCGCTGCGCAGTCATCGCCCGAAAGGAATCCGACATGCGCACCGCTTCGAAATTCATGGCACTCGGCTTGGCATTTGCCTTTGCCGTTGTCTCACCCGTACTTGCCGACGAGAAGGCAAAGCCCTTTACCGACGCCAAGGAAGTCAATCTCGTCAACCTTCTTCCGCCGCCACCGGCCAACGATTCCGCCAAGACCAAGCAGGAAGTCGGCGAAATCCTGGCCATTCAGGTCACCCGCACCAAGGCCATGGAAGAGCGCGCGATCGCCGACGCCGAGGAAAACATCTGGCGCTTCGCCGATGTCGTGAACAATCCGAAGTTCACCAAGGAAAACCTGCCGAAGTTCTCCGCCTTCTTCGACCGCGTCGTCGAGACCGAAGCGGCTGTCGTCGACCCGGCCAAGGATGTCTGGAAGCGCACCCGCCCTCACCTGCTCTATCCTGACCTGGTCAAGCCGGTCGTTCCGCTGTCCAAGTCCGGCTCCTATCCGTCGGGTCACACGACCGTCGGTACGATGATGGGCGTCGTGCTCGCCAACATGCTGCCGGAAAAGAAAGACGCGATCATGGGACGCGCCTGGGAGTTCGGCTGGAACCGCGTGATCGGCGGTATCCACTATCCGACCGATATCGAGGCCGGCCGCATTTCCGGCATCGCGATCTCGCAGACGATCATGCAGCATGACGACTACAAGGCCGAGTTCGAAGCCGCCAAGGCTGAGCTGCGTACTGCGCTTGGGATGTAAGCATCTCCAACCGGAGACAAACGAGCCGCTGGAGCGATCCGGCGGCTTTTTTTGTTTCGTGGGGACGACGGCGCCTGCTCAATCGTCATCCTCGGGCTTGTTGTAAAGCCTGGATAGATCCCTGACAGAAGTTCGGGGACATGCCTTACAGTCATGTGGTGGTTTTGAGGTCGATTTTGGCGATCTGAGTTGCGCCGAAGAAGACGCGGTAGAGACCGTCGCGATTGAGAGGCCTGATGGCGAGACGTTCGCTCTTGAAGGCGCCGGGAACGCGCCAGTTCTGGCCCTTGAACGAGATATAGCCCTTGGTGGAACTGACCGATCTGGTGATCTCGCCGCTGTCATAGGCCGGCTCCGGCAGGCGTTGCGGAAACGATCTGGGCGAAGGGTTGTAGCGGCTGGCGGGTACGGCCATGCCGATCCCCTGATGGGGTCGGTGATGGTTGTAGATGTCGCGCCAACGGTCGAATGCCTTTTGCGCCTGGGCTTGACCGGTCAGGGTGGCGAAGTCGATGACCTCGGCCTTGAGGCTGCGATGGAAGCGCTCGTTTTTGCCACGGCCCTGCGGGTGGTACGGCCTGGCATGGATGAGCTGGATGCCGAGCTTAAGCAGCCAGACGCGCAGTCGCGTCCACTGGTTGGGTACGCCGGTGCCCCATGGATTGCCATTGTCGGTGTAGATGGCCATCGGCAGGCCGTAGCGGCGCAGGATCGGCTCCAGTCGGCCGCGGACCGTCTCAAGCTGTTCATCGAGACAGGCCTCGATGCCGATGGCGAAGCGGGAATGATCGTCGATGATGGTCAGCGGATGGCACCATTTTCCGCAAGAAAGCTGCATACGGCCTTTGAAGTCCATCTGCCAGAGCAGGTTGGGCGCCTCGCGCTCGAAGCGGCCCGCCGCGAGCCGGTCTCCTGCCTTGGGATCGATCCTGCCATGCCGGTTCAGGATCGCATGCACCGTGGAGGCAGAGGGCGCGTCGAGGCCGATGTCGTGCAGCCTCCGGGCAATCTTGCGCGCACCCCAGGCCGGGTGCTCATCCCGGATATCAAGCACTGAGCGCTCCAAATCTGCCGCGGTCCGCAAAGGGCTCACATGCGGCCGACGCGAACGATCCTCCAGAGGCTCGCCCAACTGCCAGCGCCGCAACCATACATAACCCGTCTGGCGGCTGATGCCGAAGCGTTCGCAAAGGGCCGAGACATTCGAACCTTCAAGACACGCCAGACGGCAGAATTCCAACCGCGCATCCATAACCGACCTCGCCCGCCAAGCCATCCAATCCTCCCGGATACAAATCCGGAAAGTGTCAGGCATGTCCCAGAACTTCTGTCAGCTATGTACCAAGGCCGTACAACAAGCCCGAGGATGACGTCGGAGAGATTTTCCCCTGCCAATCACGTATCCCCACTGTACCTTCAAAATGGAAAAAGCCACCCGGATCGCTCCGGGTGGCTTTTTTATTCTATCGAAAATTCCGGCCGATTATTCGGCAGCCGGAACGTTTTCGCTGGCCATGTCCTGCAGCATCGGGGTTGCCGAAGCGGCGCCCGAACCCTTCTTGCGCTCCTCGAGGATGAGGTCGTCGCGCGAAGTGGCGATACGGCGGATCTGGGTCATGGTGCCGCCCGTACCGGCCGGGATGAGACGGCCGACGATGACGTTTTCCTTGAGACCCTGCAGCGTGTCCATCTTGCCGGCAATCGCAGCTTCCGTGAGAACCTTGGTGGTTTCCTGGAAGGATGCGGCCGAGATGAAGGACGGCGTCTGCAGCGATGCCTTGGTGATGCCGAGCAGAACCGGGTCGCCGTAAGCGGGCTTCTTGCCTTCTTCGGCAAGACGCTCGTTGGCTTCGTCGAGTTCGATCCGGTCGACATTGTCACCGACGATGTACTGGCTGTCGCCGGCATCGGTGATCTCGACCTTCTGCAGCATCTGGCGAACGATGACTTCGATGTGCTTGTCGTTGATCACAACGCCCTGCAGACGATAGACTTCCTGGATTTCGTTCACGAGGTAGGAAGCGAGTGCTTCCACGCCCTTGATCGCCAGAATGTCGTGCGGCGCCGGGTTGCCGTCGAGGATGTAATCGCCCTTTTCGATATAGTCGCCTTCCTGAAGATGGAAGGGCTTGCCCTTCGGGATCAGGTATTCGACCGGTTCGACACCGTCTTCCGCCGGCTCGATCATGACGCGACGCTTGTTCTTGTAGTCGCGGCCGAGGCGGATCGTACCATCGATCTCAGCGATGATGGCGTGATCCTTCGGACGACGAGCTTCGAACAGTTCGGCGACGCGCGGCAGACCACCGGTGATGTCCTTGGTCTTGGCGCTTTCCATCGGGATACGCGCAAGCACGTCGCCCTGGCTGACCTTGCTGCCCGGTTCGACCGACAGGATGGCATCGACCGAAAGGTTGAAGCGGGCTTCACCGCCACGCGACAGCTTCATGATCTGACCGGAAGCGTCCTTGATGACGATTGCCGGCTTGAGATCCGTACCGCGCGGCGTCGAGCGCCAGTCGATAACCTGACGCTTGGTGATGCCGGTGGATTCGTCGGTCGATTCCAGAACGGAGATCGAGTCGACGACGTCTTCGAACTGAACCGTACCGGCAACTTCCGTCATCATCGGGCGTGTGTAGGGGTCCCACTCAGCCAGACGCTGACCGCGACGAACCTTGTCGCCGTCGTCGACATGGATCTTCGAACCATAAGCCACGCGCTGCGACGACCGCTCGACACCACGCTCGTCGAGAATGGTGATCGCCATATTGCGGCCCATCGCGACGAGAACGCCCTCAGAGTTGCGCAGCATGTTGCGGTTCTTGATCTGGATCGTACCTTCGTACGACGCTTCAAGGAACGACGAGTCGACCACGTTTGCCGTGCCACCAAGGTGGAACGTACGCATGGTCAGCTGGGTACCCGGCTCACCGATCGACTGAGCGGCGATGACGCCGACGGCTTCGCCCATGTTGACCGGCGTACCACGGGCCAGATCTCGGCCGTAGCAGACCGAGCAGACGCCCGTCTGGACTTCGCAGGTCAGTGCGGAGCGAATGCGGATCGACTGGATACCAGCCTTTTCGATCTCGATGACATCCGGCTCGAGGATCATCTTGCCGGCATCGACGATACGGGCACCCGTGACCGGATGATCGATGTCGTCGAGAGCCGTACGTCCGAGAACGCGGGCGCCGATGGAAGCCACGACCTGACCGGCGTCAACGATCGCCGTCATGGTGAGGCCGCTTTCGGTGCCGCAATCCACGAGGTTGACGATGCAGTCCTGCGCCACGTCGACGAGACGACGGGTCAGGTAACCGGAGTTCGCGGTCTTCAAGGCGGTGTCTGCCAGACCCTTACGGGCACCGTGGGTCGAGTTGAAGTACTCGTTAACGGTCAGGCCTTCCTTGAAGTTCGAGATGATCGGCGTTTCGATGATTTCACCCGACGGCTTCGCCATCAGGCCGCGCATGCCGCCCAGCTGACGCATCTGGTTCGGAGAACCACGAGCACCCGAGTGGGACATCATGTAGATCGCGTTCATCGGCTTCTGGCGACCGTTGTCGTCGAACTCGACGGCCTTAATGCGGGCCATCATGTCTTCAGCGACCTTTTCGGTAGCCTTACCCCAAGCGTCAACGACCTTGTTGTACTTCTCGCCCTGAGTGATCAGGCCGTCGTTGTACTGCTGCTCGTATTCCTTCACCAGCGCTTCGGTGTCGCCGACGATCTTTTCCTTCGTGTCCGGGATGATCATGTCATCCTTGCCGAAGGAAATACCGGCGCGGCAAGCGTGGGTGAAGCCGAGCTGCATGATGCGGTCGCAGAAGATCACCGTGTCCTTCTGACCGCAATGACGGTAGACCGTGTCGATCATCTTGGAGATGTTCTTCTTGGTCATTTCCTGGTTGCAGGTCTCGAACGGCACGTTGACGTTCTTCGGCAGAAGCTCGCCGATGATCATGCGGCCTGGCGTGGTCTCATAGATCTTCGATTCCAGCTTGCCTTCGGCATTCATGGTCTTGAAGCGGCCACGGATCTTGGCGTGCAAGGTGACGACCTTGTTCTCCAGTGCATGGTGCAGTTCGCCCATGTCGGAGAAGGCCATGCCTTCGCCCGGCTCGTTCTGGTTCATGATCGCCAGATAGTAGAGGCCGAGAACCATGTCCTGCGACGGAACGATGATCGGTGCACCGTTGGCCGGGTGCAGGATGTTGTTCGTCGACATCATCAGAACGCGGGCTTCGAGCTGTGCTTCGAGCGACAGCGGCACGTGAACGGCCATCTGGTCACCGTCGAAGTCGGCGTTGAAGGCCGTGCAGACGAGCGGGTGCAGCTGGATAGCCTTGCCTTCGACCAGGGTAGGTTCGAAGGCCTGGATGCCCAGGCGGTGCAGCGTCGGTGCGCGGTTCAAGAGAACCGGATGCTCGCGGATGACCTCGTCGAGGATATCCCAGACTTCCGGCTTTTCCTTTTCGACCAGCTTCTTGGCCTGCTTGACGGTCGAGGAGTAACCCTTGGCGTCGAGGCGGGCATAGATGAACGGCTTGAAGAGTTCGAGCGCCATCTTCTTCGGAAGACCGCACTGGTGCAACTTCAGTTCCGGACCGGTCACGATGACCGAACGGCCGGAATAGTCGACGCGCTTGCCGAGCAGGTTCTGGCGGAAGCGGCCCTGCTTGCCCTTGAGCATGTCGGACAGCGACTTCAGCGGACGCTTGTTGGCGCCAGTGATGACGCGGCCACGGCGGCCGTTGTCGAACAGCGCGTCTACAGATTCCTGCAGCATGCGCTTTTCGTTGCGGATGATGATGCCCGGAGCGCGCAGTTCGATCAGGCGCTTCAGGCGGTTGTTACGGTTGATGACGCGACGATAGAGATCGTTCAGGTCGGAGGTCGCGAAACGGCCGCCATCGAGCGGAACCAGCGGACGCAGGTCCGGCGGGATGACCGGGACGACCTTCATGATCATCCATTCCGGGCGGTTGCCGGATTCGATGAAGTTTTCGACGATCTTCAGACGCTTCATCAGCTTCTTCTGCTTCAGATCCGACGTGGTCTCAGCCAGGTCGGAGCGCAGATCGCCGGCGATCTTTTCGAGGTTCATCGAGGCGAGCATCTCATAGATGGCCTCGGCGCCGATCATCGCCGTGAACTGATCTTCGCCGAACTCGTCGACGGCGATCATGTACTCTTCTTCGGAAAGAAGCTGGTTCTCCTTGAGCGAGGTGAGGCCCGGCTCAGTGACGATGTAGTTCTCGAAATAGAGAACGCGCTCGACATCCTTCAGCGTCATGTCGAGAAGGGTCGAGATACGCGACGGAAGCGACTTCAGGAACCAGATATGGGCAACCGGAGCGGCGAGCTCGATATGGCCCATGCGCTCGCGGCGAACGCGCGACAGCGTGACTTCGACGCCGCACTTTTCGCAGATGATGCCCTTGTACTTCATGCGCTTGTACTTGCCGCACAGGCATTCGTAGTCCTTGATCGGACCAAAGATGCGCGCGCAGAAGAGGCCGTCACGTTCCGGCTTGAACGTACGGTAGTTGATGGTCTCCGGCTTTTTGATTTCGCCGTAGGACCAGGAGAGAATCTTCTCCGGCGACGCGATCGAAATACGAATCGAGTCGAAGTGCTGTGCAGGCACCTGCGGATTGAAAAGGTTCATGACCTCTTGGTTCATGCCTAGCTCCTTTAGGGGCGGAAGCCCTCAGCTTGCGATCGGTACCATCCGAATTCCCGGGACGGACAGTCCGATGCTCAGATACGGTCTTAGCCGCAAAATGCGGCGAAAGTTTCCCGGCCAGCCGGCGGGAACCGGCGGCGGGAGCGGCGCGCGCTGTGTTGAGCGCGCGCCCTACTCGTTCTTTACTCGGCTGCGTCCGGCAGCTGACCACCTTCCGCCGTCTCGAGCTTGGAATTCTCCAGCTCGACCGACAGACCAAGCGAGCGCATTTCCTTGACGAGAACGTTGAAGCTCTCCGGAATGCCCGCTTCAAAGGTGTCGTCGCCGCGGACGATCGCTTCGTAGACCTTGGTACGGCCTGCCACGTCGTCCGACTTCACGGTCAGCATTTCCTGCAGCGTGTAGGCGGCGCCGTAAGCTTCCAGTGCCCAGACTTCCATTTCGCCGAAGCGCTGGCCGCCGAACTGCGCCTTACCACCGAGCGGCTGCTGGGTGACGAGCGAGTACGGACCAATCGAACGCGCGTGGATCTTGTCGTCCACGAGGTGGTTCAGCTTGATCATGTACATGTAGCCCACGGTGACCTTGCGGTCGAAGGGCTCGCCCGTGCGGCCGTCGTACAGAACCGACTGACCCGACTCGTGCAGACCTGCCTTCTTCAGCATCGAAGCGACGTCCGGCTCATGCGCACCGTCGAAGACCGGCGTTGCGATGGAGACCCCCTTGCGGGACTGTTCGGCAAGCTTGATGAGCGAGTCGTCGTCGAAGTTGGCGACTTCGTTCTTGGCCTGGCTCGAATACACGTCCGTGAGGACGGTCTTCAGGTCGCCGATGTCCATGGTCTTGCGGTATTCGTCGAGCAGATCGCCGATCTTCTTGCCCATGCCTGCGCATGCCCATGCGAGATGGGTTTCAAGAATCTGACCGACGTTCATACGCGACGGAACGCCGAGCGGGTTCAAGCAGATGTCGACATGCGTACCGTCTTCGAGGAACGGCATGTCCTCGACCGGAACGATGCGCGACACGACGCCCTTGTTGCCGTGACGGCCGGCCATCTTGTCGCCTGGCTGGATCTTGCGCTTCACAGCGACGAAGACCTTGACCATCTTCATGACGCCCGGAGGCATTTCGTCGCCGCGCTGGACCTTTTCGACCTTGTCCATGAAGCGCTGTTCAAGGCGCGACTTGGATTCGTCGTACTGACCACGCAGAGCTTCGATCTCGCCCTGGACCTTCTCGTCTTCGACGGCAAACATCCACCACTGCGAGCGGGGATATTCGGCAACGATGGCGTTGGAGAGCTCGACGCCCTTCTTGAAGCCCTTCGGACCGGCAACCGAAACCTGACCGCGCAGCATGTCGACCAGACGGCTGTAGACGTTACGGTCGAGGATCGACTGTTCGTCGTCGCGGTCCTTGGCGAGGCGTTCGATTTCCTCGCGCTCGATCGCCATCGCACGTTCGTCCTTCTCCACGCCGTGGCGGTTGAAGACGCGAACTTCGACGATGGTGCCGAACGTGCCCGGAGGCATGCGCATGGACGTATCGCGGACGTCGGAAGCCTTTTCACCGAAGATGGCGCGCAGAAGCTTTTCTTCCGGCGTCATCGGGCTTTCACCCTTCGGCGTGATCTTGCCGACGAGGATGTCGCCCGGCTGGACTTCGGCGCCGATGTACACGATGCCGGCTTCGTCGAGGTTCTTCAGCGCTTCTTCCGAAACGTTCGGAATGTCGCGCGTGATTTCTTCCGGACCAAGCTTGGTGTCGCGTGCCATCACTTCGAATTCTTCGATGTGGATGGACGTGAACACGTCGTCAGCGACGATGCGTTCCGACATCAGGATCGAGTCTTCGTAGTTGTAGCCGTTCCAAGGCATGAACGCGACGAGCGCGTTGCGGCCGAGTGCCAGATCGCCCAGGTCCGTGGACGGACCGTCGGCAATGATGTCGCCCCGGTTCAGAATGTCGCCGACGGCGACCAGCGGACGCTGGTTGACGCAGGTGTTCTGGTTGGAACGCTGGAACTTCTGCAGACGATAGATATCGACGCCAGACTTCGACGGATCGAGGTCTTCGGTAGCGCGGATAACGATACGCGTCGCATCGACCTGGTCGACCACACCGCCACGACGGGCAGCAATAGCTGCACCGGAGTCCCGGGCAACGACCGGTTCCATGCCCGTGCCGACGAACGGAGCTTCGGCGCGAACCAGCGGAACGGCCTGACGCTGCATGTTCGAGCCCATGAGAGCGCGGTTGGCGTCGTCGTTTTCCAGGAACGGGATCAGAGCCGCAGCAACGGAAACCAGCTGCTTCGGCGAGACGTCCATCAGGTTGATGTTGTCGCGCGGAGCGAGCATGACTTCGCCGGCATGACGGCAAACAACGAATTCTTCGACGAATTCGCCGCTCGACGTCAGTTCGGAGTTGGCCTGCGCGACGTAGTACTTAGCCTCTTCCATGGCGGAGAGGTAAATAACGTCGGTCGTCACCTTGCCGTCCACGATCTTGCGGTACGGGCTTTCGATGAAGCCGTACTTGTTGACGCGGGCAAACGTTGCGAGCGAGTTGATCAGACCGATGTTCGGGCCTTCCGGCGTCTCGATCGGGCAAATACGGCCGTAGTGGGTCGGATGAACGTCGCGGACTTCGAAGCCTGCGCGCTCGCGGGTCAGACCACCCGGGCCAAGAGCCGAAAGACGGCGCTTGTGGGTGATTTCCGAAAGCGGGTTCACCTGGTCCATGAACTGCGACAGCTGCGAGGAGCCGAAGAATTCGCGAACCGCGGCAGCTGCCGGCTTCGCGTTGATCAGGTCCTGCGGCATGACGGTATCGATCTCGATCGACGACATGCGCTCCTTGATGGCGCGCTCCATGCGGAGCAGGCCGAGGCGATACTGATTTTCCATCAGTTCGCCGACGGAACGAACGCGGCGGTTGCCGAGGTTGTCGATGTCGTCGATTTCGCCCTTGCCGTCGCGCAGTTCGACCAGCATCTTGACCACGGCCAGGATGTCGTCCTTGCGCAGCGTGCGGACGGTATCAGCAACGTCGAGGTCGAGACGCATGTTCATCTTGACGCGGCCAACGGCGGAGAGGTCGTAACGCTCCGCATCGAAGAACAGCGAGTTGAACATGGCTTCGGCCGATTCCATGGTCGGCGGCTCACCCGGACGCATGACGCGGTAGATGTCGAACAGAGCGTCCTGACGGTGCTCGTTCTTGTCTGCCGACAGCGTGTTGCGGATGTAGGCGCCGACATTGATGTGGTCGATGCCGAGAACCGGGATTTCGTCGAAACCGGCATTCAAGATGACCGGAAGGGTCTTCTCGTCGATTTCGTCGCCGGCTTCGAGATAGATCTCACCGGTCTGCATGTTGACGATGTCTTCGGCAAGGTAGTTGCCGTAGAGGTCGTCATTGGTCGCCTTGAGAGCCTTCAGGCCCTTGTCGGCGAGCTGACGAAGCAGACGCGGCGTGAGCTTCTTGCCGCTCTCGACCACGACTTCGCCGGTGTCGGCGTCGATCATGTCGGAGAGAGCCTTGGCGCCCTTCAGCGTTTCAGGCTTGAACGGCACGCGCCAGCCATCGCCGTCACGCTCGTAGTTGGACTTCGTGTAGAAGGTCGACAGGATGTCTTCGCCATCCATGCCGAGCGCCATCAGCAGCGAGGTCACCGGGATCTTGCGGCGACGGTCGATACGGGCGAACACGATGTCCTTGGCGTCGAATTCGATATCGAGCCAGGAACCGCGATACGGGATAACGCGAGCAGCGAAGAGCAGCTTGCCGGAAGAGTGGCTCTTGCCCTTGTCGTGGTCGAAGAACACACCCGGCGAACGGTGCATCTGGGACACGATAACGCGCTCGGTACCGTTCACGATGAACGTACCGTTGTCGGTCATGAGCGGCATGTCGCCCATGTAGACAGACTGTTCCTTGATGTCCTTGATGGACTTCGCGCCTGTATCCTCGTCGATATCAAACACGATAAGGCGCAATGTCACCTTCAGCGGCGCTGCATAGGTGAGGTCGCGCTGGCGGCATTCGTCAACGTCGAACTTCGGCGGTTCGAATTCGTAGGATACGAATTCGAGCATGGAGGCGCCGGAAAAATCGGTGATCGGGAAGACGGACTTGAAGACGGCGTTCAGACCTTCGTCCGGGCGGCCGCCCTTCGGTTCGTCAACCATCAAAAACTGGTCATAGGACGCCTTCTGAACCTCGATGAGGTTCGGCATCTCAGTGACTTCGGGGATTTTTCCAAAAAACTTGCGTACGCGCCTACGACCATTAAAGGAAAGGGTCTGAGCCATCGTCGCTCCTTCAAAATTGCATCCGGGCCTGCAACGGACGGGGTTCGCTGGCCAGTCGATCCCACGTCTACAATGGGTATTCTCAATCTCGTCCCACCTCTCGAACGCGCCAGGCCGGATTGCCTTTTCGGTTCGATTCGGGACTATCCTCTTGAGAACCCATTACCCAGGAACCGTTTTTCACGGTTCCTGGGTAATAAGTTCGTAAGAAACGGGTGGGAGAAGCGAACTTCTCCCACCGCATTCCGATATTACTTAACGTCGACCTTAGCGCCGGCGTCCTCAAGCTTCTTCTTGAGGTCAGCGGCTTCAGCCTTGGAAACAGCTTCCTTGACAGCCTTCGGAGCGCCTTCGACGAGGTCCTTGGCTTCCTTGAGGCCGAGGCCGGTGATGGCGCGGACTTCCTTGATGACGTTGATCTTGTTCGCGCCGGCATCAACGAGGATGACGTCGAACTCGGTCTTTTCTTCTTCGACCGGAGCAGCAGCAGCGCCACCGCCAGCAGCGGCAACAGCTACCGGAGCAGCGGCAGAAACGCCCCACTTTTCTTCGAGCAGCTTGGAAAGCTCAGCAGCTTCCAGGACGGTCAGAGCAGAGAGGTCTTCAACGATCTTTGCGAGATCAGCCATTTTGATAGTTCCTTATATTCGGTTCGATCTGGTTTTTTATATGAACAGCGAAAAACCGCCTTAAGCGGCTTCTTCGTCCTTCTTGGCGTAAGCCGCGAACA
Source organism: Neorhizobium sp. (assembly GCA_965227625.1). Classification (GTDB taxonomy): domain Bacteria; phylum Pseudomonadota; class Alphaproteobacteria; order Rhizobiales; family Rhizobiaceae; genus Neorhizobium. The sequence goes on from CBDDGK010000060.1 coordinate 66,160, forward strand.
CGCGGGCAAGCTGACTTGCCGGTGCAGCGACAACCGTAGCAACGCGGGTAGCCGGGGCGTTCAAGAGGCCCAGCAGCTTGCCACGGAGCTCGTCCAGCGAAGGCAGGGTCGCAAGCGACTTGACTGCATCCGCAGAGAGCGTGGTTGCGCCCATGGCGCCGCCCAGCACAACGATCTTGTCGTTGGTCTTGGCGAAATCCATGACGACTTTCGGAGCCGTTACCGGGTCTTCGCTGAATGCGATCAGCGTCTGACCCTTGAAGAGATTCGACATCCCTTCCGACTCGGTGCCCTGAAGAGCGATCTTGGCCAGGCGGTTCTTCGCGACTTTGACGGTGCCGCCAGCAGCGCGCATCTTCGAACGGAAGTCGTTCATCTGCGCAACTGTGACACCAGCATAGTGGGCCACGACAACCGAACCGGAAGCCTTGAAGACTTCGTTCAGCTCCGTGACGAATTCGCGTTTTTCCGCTCTTTCCACTGTCTGTCTCCAGTTGATGAGACCGCAATCCTGCGGGCCTCACCGGGTTTGCCTTTGCCTCAAGGGATCCCTAACGGGAACCTTACGGTCCCTATAAGACCCCAAGCGACGCTTGAGGATCCTGTCCCCTCGCTCTGTTGCCACATCGGGCTCCAGGCACAAGGCACACTAGGCTCGAACCGAATTCCAGGACGCCTCAGCGCCCTCAAATCTCGGGTCTTACCCGTCTCATGCAGGTCATACGATTAAGGCTGCAATCTCGAGAGATCTTAGCCACCCACAATCTCGGACAGGAGTTCCGGATTTCTCCGGAAATTCCCGGCCCCGAAGGACCGGGAATTCAGTCGACCGAAACCCGAAGGCTTCGGCAATTCATAATCAGGCGGTGACCGTCGACGGGTCGATCTTGACGCCCGGGCCCATGGTCGAGGAGATCGCTACGCGCTTGACGTAGTTGCCCTTCGCACCAGCCGGCTTTGCCTTGATGACGGCGTCAGCGAATGCCTTGATGTTTTCTTCGAGAGCCTTGGCTTCGAAGGAAGCCTTGCCGATGCCGGCGTGGATGATACCAGCCTTCTCGACGCGGAACTCGACAGCGCCACCCTTGGAAGCCTTGACGGCGCCGGTCACGTCCATGGTGACGGTACCGACCTTCGGGTTCGGCATCATGCCACGCGGGCCGAGAACCTTACCGAGACGACCGACGAGCGGCATCATGTCCGGGGTTGCGATGCAACGATCGAAGTCGATCTTGCCGCCCTGAACGATTTCGACGAGGTCTTCTGCGCCGACGATGTCAGCACCAGCAGCCTTGGCTTCATCAGCCTTGGCGCCACGTGCGAAAACAGCAACGCGAACGTCACGGCCGGTGCCGTTCGGCAGGTTGACGACGCCGCGGACCATCTGGTCAGCATGACGCGGGTCAACGCCGAGGTTCATCGAGATTTCGACAGTTTCGTCGAACTTCGCGGTGGCGCGAACCTTGACCATCGAGATGGCGTCGGTGAGGGCTACCAGCTTCGTCGGATCAACGCCTTCGCGGATCTTCTGAATACGCTTTGCAAGCTTTGCCATGTTACGCCACCACTTCCAGACCCATGGCGCGGGCAGAGCCCTCGATCATGGCCATTGCGCCTTCGAGATCAGCAGCGTTCAGGTCCTTCATCTTGGCCTGAGCGATCGTCTGGATCTGAGCCTTGGTCAGGGTGCCAGCCTTGGCGCCCTTGCCCGGGGTCTTCGAACCGGACGTGATCTTTGCTTCCTTCTTCAGCCAGTAGCTGACCGGAGGCTGCTTCATCGCGAACGTGAAGGACTTGTCCTGGAAATAGGTGATGACGACCGGGATCGGCATGCCCTTTTCCATTTCCTGCGTGGCGGCATTGAACGCCTTGCAGAATTCCATGATGTTGATGCCGCGCTGACCAAGTGCAGGACCGATCGGCGGGGACGGATTGGCCGACCCTGCCTTTACCTGCAGCTTGAGCTGGCCCATAACTTTCTTAGCCATATCTCTCTGCCTTTCATGATGAGCCGGTCACCCGGCCCGTTATGCCGGGCGTGCCCGGCGGCTGCGGTTGCGTGGTGCGGATCATTGAGGTCCGGCTAGAACCCCTCACCTTCCACGCGGTTGCGACAAACGCCGCACGAGGCCGACCACGATTGCGGTCAGCCCCATTTCAAAAACTCATCAGACCTTTTCGACCTGAGCGTATTCCAGCTCGACCGGGGTCGCACGACCGAAGATCGAAACTTCCACCTTGAGGCGGGAGCGCTCTTCGTCGACATCCTGAACAACGCCGTTGAACGACGCGAACGGACCATCGGAAACGCGGACCTGCTCGCCGATCTCGAACGAGATCGAGGACTTCGGCCGCTCGACGCCTTCCTGAACCTGACCCAGGATGCGCTCGGCCTCAAAGTCCGGAATCGGAACCGGCTTATTGTCGGAACCAAGGAAGCCCGTGACCTTCGGCGTATTCTTGATGAGGTGATAAGCCTCATCGGTCAGGTTGGCGCGAACCATCACGTAACCCGGGAAGAACTTGCGCTCGGAATCAACCTTGCGGCCGCGACGCACTTCCACAACCTTTTCGGTCGGCACGAGAATCTTCTCGAACAGGTGCTCAAGCCCTTTCTGGCGAGCCTTGTTCTCGATGTCCTCGGCAACCTTCTTCTCAAAATTAGAATATGCGTGAACGATGTACCAGCGCGCCGCCATCTTTTATTCTCCAGGGATCAAACGCTGACGTTCAGGATGAGGCGCAGAAGCCAACCCATCAACTGATCTGCAGCGAAGAAAAACAGCGCCGCGAAAACAACCATAACCAGAACCATGACCGTCGAGATCATCGTCTCGCGACGAGAAGGCCAGTGGATCTTGGACGCCTCGGAACGCACCTGACGCAGAAACGTAACTGGATTGGTTTTGGATGCCATCGTTGCCCACGCAATTACGGCGCGTAAAGCTGAACTCTCTCAGCCCCACGCACCGCGTGTCTGTTTTGTCCTACTTAAACACCGCTTCCCGCTTTCACAAGAGGGAAAACAGCATTCGATTCATTTTCGTCGCTTTGAACGACTACCATGCCAGAACAATTCCGCAGCGGATCGTCTCGCGCCAATCATCTGAAAATGGCAGGGGCGGCCGGGCTTGAACCGACGACCTGCGGTTTTGGAGACCGCCGCTCTACCAACTGAGCTACACCCCTTCAACCTTGGCGGAACGAAAAACCGAACTTCGGTTCGCCGCCAACTGGCTAGGCGCTCCCTTTAAGGGGATGCGCGACTCTTTGCAAGAGCGTTTTTGGATTATCTGCTCGTTCTATCTCAGCTTTCTGCCGCGACCGTCCGTGACATCGGAAAAACCGGCCACGGCAAGCCCGCCTTCCGGCGCAGTGCCTAGGATTTCCTTGCCGGCAAGGTCGAGCAGGCCTGTGGATTGCGGGCGCGACTCATGGGACAGCGGCAGGCGACGCCACGCCAGGCGCGGCGGCGTTTCCACATAGGCACCGGGTTCGTTGACGAGACCCTCACAGATTCGCTTGATGATTCCCTCAGCGCCAAGCCGCCGGCCTTCGGCGTGATAGAAGCTGCCCTTGATCTGGACACTACCGGCCAGCGCCTTGATGAAATCGTTCAGAAGATCCTTGTCCACCTTTTCGGGGTGGCGCCAGAAACTGTCTATACCGCCTTGATGCGTCAGGCCTGCCACGTCGAAGACGGCCGCGCCGAGCGCGATCGTCGGCACGCCTGCACGCAGACTGTGAAGCCCGGTCGTCGAGTTGACGATCACGGCGCCATGACAGGCATGAAGAATCGCCTGGAGATTGCCGATCTCGATGAAAAACACCCTGCCCTGCAGCCGGAAGCGTTCGGTCAGGCGCGCAACGACTTTGCGCCAGCCTTCCATGTCATTGTCGAGCGGATGCTGCTTGATGATCAGCCGGCTGTTTTCCGGGGCGTAGCGCGCGAAGGAATTCATGACCTGCTCAAGCATCTGCGAGAGATGTCTGTAGGGCGAATTGGCGCGGATCTGGTAATCGCTCTGAAGCTGAAGCGCGATGAGATAATTCTTCTTCGTCGTGTCTTCGAGCACCCCTTCCGGCAGGTCGTGGCGCTTTCTGAACATGCGCGGCAGCCAGGAAAGGTAATCGACGAGCGGATCGTAATATTTGTCGGCCCGATAGAACGGGAACATCCACCGGCCGAAATAGGAGGACAGATTGTAGATGACTTCGTTGGTCGCCTCCTGCCCGAACGTGTGGCCGTAATGGGCGTGGAGATCCGGTGCTGCGACCTTTGCCGCAATCTCGCGAATATGCTGCGGGTCGTTGGGGAAATGCGAAAACCGCCCCATCCCCTCCCGCTCCAGGGTGATCCAGTCAGGACGCAGGTAACCGAACTCGATCGCGTGACACTTCACACCGAGCTTCCTGCCGACGCGCATCGCGAAGCGGTGATAGGGAAGACGGTCCGCATAATAGAGAATGTCGGTTATGCCTTCGCTGCGAATCAGGTTCGCCAGGAACCGCGGCCAGGCCCGCAAAGTCCCCCGATAATTGATGGCTCCGCGCTTGCGCCAATAGAGCTGATCGCCGAAAGAAAAATTGACCCGCTTGGTCTCTACTCCCTGCGCCTCAAAGGCGTCCGCCAACTGGCGCCAGAACGTCGAAGGAGGGCCTTGCAGAAACAGAACTTTGGTCATTCGTAAGCCAGTGCTGCTGGTGACTCTGAGGTGCGTCAAACTAAATTACAAATGCGATTTCAATTGTAAGATATGTCGATAAAAATCGAGGTCTATTTTCATCAAGGTCCCCTCCCCGTCAATGCCCAACCATGAACCGGCAGTTTTAGCCCACAGGATGCCATCAATCACGGATCGCACCTTTTTGTTTCTCCAGGGGCCGGCCTCTCCGTTTCTCCGGGTGCTGGCGGAAGCCCTTGAAAGCAAAGGCGCTTCAGTACGGAAGATCTCCGTCTGCGTCGGAGATATGGTATTTTGGTGGCCAAGACGGGGAGATTTCTACCGTGGGTTTGCGAATGACTGGCCGGTGTATCTCGATTGCTACATTCGCGATCATAATGTCACCGACCTTGTCATGTTGGGTGATGGCCGGCCGCTGCACGCGATTGCAGCGGATGTCGGACAGCGGCGTGGAATTCACGTCCATATCCTTGAGCACGGTTACCTGCGGCCGGACTGGCTGACGATCGAGCCGGATGGCATGACCGCCCATTCGCGCTTTCCTCGCGACCCCGAGACGATCGAGGCGCTGGCCGAAGGAGAGCCTCCGGTAACGTCAGGCGGACTGTTCCGATCTAGCTTCCTCACCTATGCGCTTTATGACCTGAGCTTTCACATTCCGAACGTGATTCTTGGCTGGCTCGTCCATCCCCATTATCGTACGCATGGGCCTGTGCATCCGGTCGTCGAATATAGCGGATGGATCTGGAAGGGATTGACGGCGGGCAGACGCCGCCGAAAAGCGGAAGCGGCGATTGCCGCGGGCACGGCGGCGGGCGCCGATGGCAAGCCGCATTTCTTTCTGTTTCCGCTCCAGCTGCCGGGCGACTACCAGATTCGCCGGCATGCGCCGGGCGGCGATCTTTATCGGCTCGTCGAGGCGACGATCGCATCCTTCTCCCAACACGCACCGGGCGGCAGCCGGCTTCTCTTCAAGGTCCATCCAATCGACAACGGCCTGTCGCGATGGCCCGAGCGGATTACCCACGCCGCGCAGAGCAACGGTGTCGGCGATCGCGTATTCATCGCGGACGGCGGCAGCACCGATGCCTTGATCGAACAGGCGGCTGGCGTGGTGACCGTCAATTCGACGGTCGGCTTGACGGCGCTTGCCGCCGGAAGGCCGGTCATCGCGCTGGGCTCGGCGATCTACGACATTCCAGGGCTGACCTCCCAGGCAAGCCTTGCAAACTTCTGGCAGAATCCACCTGCACCGGATTCAGCACTGTTCGACAGGTTCATGCGGGCGCTCGCGGCGACCACTCAGGTGCGTGGCGGTTTTATTGGGCAGGATGCGATCCGGACCGGGGCTACTAATGTCGCCGATCGTCTCATGGAGACAGAAGACAGGTTGCCGATCTCCTTGCGCAAACCGCGGAATACGGCTGACTTCCGTTACGAAGCGGAACTTCTGGGCAAGCGTTGACGTAAGGTGAGCTCTCCTCGCAAGAGGTTCACCTGCAACTCCAATCTTAAAAAGCAAAAAGGCCCCGCCGTTACCGGCGAGGCCCTTTTTATTTCAATCCGTCAGTCGATTACTCGACGATGGAGGCAACGATGCCGGCGCCGACGGTACGGCCGCCTTCGCGGATAGCGAAGCGCAGCTTTTCTTCCATCGCGATCGGAACGATCAGCTCAACGGCAACCGTGACGTTGTCGCCAGGCATAACCATTTCCGTGCCTTCCGGAAGCGAAACGATACCCGTAACGTCCGTCGTACGGAAGTAGAACTGCGGACGGTAGTTCGTGAAGAACGGCGTATGACGGCCGCCTTCTTCCTTCGTCAGGATGTAGGCTTCTGCCATGAACTTCTTGTGCGGCTTGACCGAACCCGGCTTGCACAGGATCTGACCACGCTCGACGCCGTCACGGTTAACACCGCGAACCAGTGCGCCGATGTTGTCGCCAGCCTGGCCCTGATCGAGCAGCTTGCGGAACATTTCAACGCCGGTAACCGTCGTCTTCGAGGTAGCGCGGATGCCGACGATTTCGACTTCTTCGCCAACCTTCACGATACCACGCTCGACGCGGCCCGTCACAACCGTACCACGACCCGAGATCGAGAACACGTCTTCGATCGGCATCAGGAACGGCTGGTCGATCGGACGCTCAGGCGTCGGGATGTAGGCGTCGACTTCGGCCATCAGCTTGCGGATTGCGTCTTCGCCGATTTCCTTGTTGGAATCTTCGAGAGCAGCAAGCGCCGAACCCTTGACGATCGGAATGTCGTCGCCCGGGAAGTCGTAGGACGACAGAAGTTCGCGAACTTCAAGCTCGACGAGCTCGAGAAGCTCGGCGTCGTCAACCTGGTCGACCTTGTTGAGGAACACGACGATTGCCGGAACGCCAACCTGGCGAGCGAGCAGGATGTGCTCGCGCGTCTGCGGCATCGGGCCGTCAGCTGCAGAGCAAACCAGGATCGCGCCGTCCATCTGGGCCGCACCGGTGATCATGTTCTTGACGTAGTCGGCGTGGCCGGGGCAGTCAACGTGAGCATAGTGACGAGCCGGGGTCTCATATTCGACGTGCGCCGTCGAAATCGTGATGCCACGTGCCTTTTCTTCCGGCGCTGCGTCGATCTGGTCGTACGCCTTGAATTCGCCGAAGTACTTCGTGATCGCCGCAGTCAGCGACGTCTTGCCATGGTCAACGTGACCAATCGTGCCGATGTTGACGTGCGGCTTATTGCGCTCAAACTTGCTCTTTGCCATTGAATGCATCCTGTGAACATAAGAGGTGGACCCGGAACCGGGTTTGGTGTCGCCGTTTAAGGCTTTCCACCAGAATGCGCAAGACATAATTACGACGCGCGTCAGGACAAGGGTTCCCGCTGCCGAAAGGCTTAGAATTACGCGGAAATCACCTCTTCGACATTCTCCAAATCCAGAAATGCAAAAGCCGCCGCTCCCCTCGGAAAAGGGAGGCGACGGCCTTGACGGTCGAAGATCGACCAGAAGCCGGATTACTTGGCCGGCTTCAGCGACGTGATGATGCCCATCAGGTCCTTGGCGTGCTTTTCCTGCTCGCCCTTGGTGCCCCAATAGGTGATGACGAGGAGCTTGCCGGCCTTCGGCGCGACGAGCGAGATGCCGATCGAGACGTCGCCGTCCTTATCCTTGCCGCTCCAGTCGAAGTTGATCATCTTCATGCCGTTCAGTGTCTCTTCCGACTGCTTCTGAGTGGCCTCTTCGACGGTCACGCCATTGTTCTCGAGGAACTTGAAAGCATCGGTGATGACCTTTTCGGTCGTCTTGTCGTCGGCAACGTCGATGGCGATGTAGATCGCGTCGTCATCGGAATTCGCCTGAATGCCGTAATCGGTATCTTCCGGCTCCCAGGAGTCCGGGATCGTGATCTGCGCGACGGGATCGCCGTCGGGGAACAACAGGGTAGCGGCAAACGAAGCAGACGGCAGCAACGTGATTGCAAACGCCGCAGCGAGAAGCAGTTTCTTCATGGACAGGTTCCATCTTTAAAGCGATTGAGGCGGTCTCAAATACCGGCGACCGACGTTCTACCGGGCGTGACTTAAAAAGTTACGGCGCCGCCAGAAAAGGGTGGTGGATTGTCAAAAAAAGTCAGAACGTATTTAAGGAATACTCTGCACGCCCCCAGCAAGCAGCCAGCACAGATCTGGCAGCTCACTTACTCACCCCTCCCCCATGCCCAACATCAAGCCACCGATGCAGGCGGGCTGAAATATATCATCAAGCCAAAATCTTGGCTATTGCTCTCCACGACGGCAACGGCGCGAAAAGCTGCTTCCGGCGGCGGCTTCAGGATATTTTATTGGGATGACAAAACGCGGCCTGCAACGCAGCCGGTCACGGCAAATCGATCGGGAGCGACCGCCAGATAGATTATCGAGATTGTGAAAGTGGAGCGGGTAGCGGGAATCGAACCCGCGTATTCAGCTTGGAAGGCTGCTGCTCTACCATTGAGCTATACCCGCGGGGTTCTTGGTCCGATCAGACGAATGGTGGAGAGAGTTGGATTTGAACCAACGTAGGCTGAGCCAACGGATTTACAGTCCGTCCCCTTTAACCACTCGGGCATCTCTCCAGTTTTTCGTCCGGATCGGTCGACCAAGTTTTGAAGACCCGGTAGCTTGCCGCCCCGTCGTCTGCGCCGCGTATATGGCCGGATGATTTCCGTCTGTCAACACGAGGAATGTGCAAAAATGACGAAAATAATTCAGTCGTTCTTTTTCGCCTGTGGATGGCCAAGGGCTTTGCCCGTGAAACCTGGATAGCTATAAAGCCTCATGAGCAAGGATAAAAACCAAGACAAAACCGGGCGCGACACCCACTATGCAACGCTTCGCCGCAATGTGCGCGATGCCAAGCGGGAGCGCGGCGAAATCCCGACACCACCGCAGAAGCGGCAAAAGTCCAATAAGGACTGGAAGCCGCCGCAGCTTCAGCCGGAGCAGGTCTTTCTTTATGGCCTGCATACCGTGCGTGCCGCGATCGACAATCGAGAGCGCAAGCTGATCAAGCTTTCCGTGACGCAGAATGCATTCGCGCGACTCGATATCGGCGAAGCGGATGCGCTGTCGTTTCCGGTGGAATTCGTTTCGCCGCAGGATATCGACAACGTGCTCGGCCCGGAGGCTATCCACCAGGGCGTCATGCTGGAGACCCGGCCGCTGCCGGTTCGCCGGCTGGAAGCCCTTAAAGAGAGCCCGCTGCTTCTCGTCCTCGATCAGGTAACGGATCCGCACAATGTCGGCGCGATCATGCGTTCGGCGGTCGCGTTCGGCGCCGGCGCCGTCATCACCACCCAGAGACACAGCCCGACCGAATCCGGCGTGCTTGCCAAGTCGGCGTCCGGAGCCCTCGAACTGATACCTTATATACAGGTCACCAACCTCGCCGATGCGCTCAGTGAACTGCACAAGCTCGGCTTCCAAACGATCGGTCTCGATTCGGAAGGACCCGCTCCGATCGAAGGGACGTTCTCCGGCGGCCGGGTCGCGCTGGTACTGGGATCCGAGGGCAAGGGCCTGCGCCAGAAAACCCGCGAAACGGTGACGGCGCTTGCGCGACTGGATATGCCGGGCGAAATCAAATCGCTCAACGTATCGAACGCGGCGGCCGTGGCTCTTTACGCCACGCGGCAACATCTGGCGAAAGCCGGCTGAGCACCACCCGTCGGCGGATTGCATTTTCAATCCGCCGACAACTTACGCCTGAGAATCCATCCTTGCGCAAGCTCTATATGCATATTTCCTAATGTTAATAGAAGGAGATACGCATGGAACGCGGTGCATGGAAAAAGCCTGTAGTCCTCGAAATGTACGGGAGGCCCGGAATAATCCGGATCGCCGACACATTGGACGCGGCTCTTCTTCTGCTCGGCGGCTGGCATTCAAGGCGCACGGACGCCCATACCACGGCGATGCTGACCTGCCGGGACGTATTGAAGGGCAAGGCCCAACCCGGGTTGGCGCGGGCCGTCTTCATCGACGCTATTCTCGATGCCGGCTATCATATCTTGCCGGAAACGTTTCTCGATGATCGGTGGGGGCATGACCCGTTTATCGACGAGGATCGCGCGCCCACGTTGCCGCAACAGGAAGCGCCGGCTTCCGCCAGTCGCCGCGGCGGTTCCCCTCCGACCCAGGCTCGAAAGCCTCCGGCGGTCTCTTCTTATGGCGGCGAGCATGTCCGCATTTCCGATCTTGTCGGTCGCCTCGGCGAAACGCTGATGCTGATTGCCATCGAAATCCTCAGAGGCGCCGTCGGCCTTCTCAATATAGAGGTGAGGCGCAAGCCGAGCCGACAGATACGATGAGCGGTTTCCGACTCCCCTGAATCGCCCAAACATGTCATGGGAGGGCCCCGATACCGTTGTGACCGCCTTCCATGAACTCGATGCTCGATACTTTCGAAAAAGCTGCGCTGCTGGCGGGACAGGCGATCCTGGACGTCTACCGTGCCGGGCCGAACACCAGCTACAAGGCAGATCACTCCCCGGTGACAGAGGCGGACGAGCGCGCCGAAGCCATCATTCTTGCCGAGCTTGAGCGCTGTCATCCGGAAATTCCGGTCGTGGCGGAAGAATCGGTTGCGGCCGGACGGATACCGGATATCCGCGATCGCTCCTTCATTCTCGTCGACCCGCTGGACGGCACCAAAGAATTCGTCAACAGGCGCGAAGATTTCACGGTCAACATTGCCCTGATCGAAGGCGGTGTACCGGTTATGGGCGTGGTTTATGCCCCTGCCCTGTCGGTCGCCTATCTCGGCGGAAGAGCCGAAGCGATAAAACTGACGATCGACAGTCACTTCAGGGTGACAAGCCGACAGGCCGTCTTCGCTCGCGCCGCCAGAACGCCGCCGGTCGCGGTTGCCAGCCGCTCGCACAATTCCGCCGAAACCGAATCCTATCTGCGCGCATCCGGTGCGACCGATATCCAGTGCATCGGCTCATCCCTGAAATTTTGCCTGCTTGCCGAAGGTACAGCCGATCTATACCCCCGCTTCGGGCGCACGATGGAATGGGATACGGCTGCGGGCGATGCGGTTTTGCGCGCGGCCGGCGGTTCGACCAGCGGGCTCGACGGGACTTCCCCTACGCTATGGCAAGGTCGGCGCGTCCGGCACGGTCGATTTCGTCAATCCGGACTTCATTTCCCGGGGGTGCTGATTGCTCCTGCGGGTGGCAATCGTCATATCGACGTCACCTGTTGCGCCAATATTCCGCCCACGCCGCTTCGCGTGCCTTGCAAACGCTGATGTCTACCGGGGCAAATGGGAGCAGTTTCAGAGTGGAATTAATCCTACCGCGCATGATGCATTGCAATAAAAACAGGATGCGCTAGGAAAAACTTGATTTGAGGGCAGATATTCTGCCCAACCGTGAAGAGGACTGCTTATGCGTATTGTAATGGTTGGATCGGGTTATGTGGGCCTGGTCTCTGGTGCATGCTTTGCGGATTTCGGGCACGACGTCATTTGCGTCGACAAGGCTGTGGAAAAGATCGAGGCCTTGAAGAAGGGCATCATCCCGATCTTCGAACCCGGCCTCGACGCGCTGGTCGAGACCAATGTCAAGGCAGGTCGCCTGTCCTTCACCACCGACCTGACCGAAGCGGTCGAAGAAGCCGATGTCGTCTTCATCGCCGTCGGCACGCCGTCGCGCCGCGGTGACGGCCATGCCGACCTCGGTTACGTCTACGCCGCCTCCCGCGAGATTGCGGCAGCCATCAAGGGCTTCACCGTCATCGTCACCAAGTCGACCGTTCCGGTCGGCACCGGCGACGAAGTCGAGCGCATAATCAAGGAAACCAATCCGGAGGCAGATTTCGCAGTCGTCTCCAACCCGGAATTCCTGCGCGAAGGCGCTGCGATCGAGGACTTCAAGCGTCCCGACCGAATCGTCGTCGGCCTTTCCGACGAGCGCGCCCGCTCCGTGATGACCGAAGTCTATCGTCCGCTCTACCTCAACCAGTCGCCGCTGCTCTTCACCTCGCGCCGCACGTCCGAACTGATCAAATATGCCGCCAACGGCTTCCTGGCGATGAAGATCACCTTCATCAACGAAATGGCGGATCTTTGCGAGCGCGTCGGCGCCGACGTGCAGGACGTTTCCCGCGGCATCGGTCTCGACGGCCGTATCGGCGCGAAGTTCCTGCATGCCGGCCCGGGCTACGGCGGTTCGTGCTTCCCGAAGGACACGCTGGCGCTCGCCAAGACCGCGCAGGACTATGACGCGCCGGTGCGCCTGATCGAAACGACGATCGCCGTCAACGACAACCGCAAGCGCGCCATGGGCCGCAAGGTCATCGCGGCGGTGGGCGGCGACGTGCGCGGCAAGAAGGTTGCCGTGCTCGGCCTCACCTTCAAGCCGAACACCGACGACATGCGCGACAGCCCGGCGATTGCCGTCGTCCAGACGCTGCAGGATGCCGGCGCGATCGTGTCCGGCTACGATCCAGAAGGCATGGATAACGCCAAGCAGATGATGCAAATCGACTTTGCCAGCGGTCCCTACCAGGCCGCGGAAGGCGCCGATGTTGCGGTTCTCGTGACGGAATGGAACGAATTCCGCGCGCTCGACCTCGAGCGGCTGAAGTCGGTGATGAAGAGCCCGATCCTCGTCGACCTGCGCAACGTCTATCGCGCTCCGGAAGTCGAAGCGCATGGCTTCACGTATACCGGCGTCGGCAAGGCGGACTAAGGTCACCAGGCAGATCGACCAGAACGAAAAAAGCGCCGGGTCCCGCCCGGCGCTTTCTTTTTGGATTGAAGGTCGATTTCAGAGATAGAAATCGTTCGAATACATCTTGGTGATGCCGTTCACTGCGATCTGGAAATCGGCAACGCCATCGCCGTTCACGTCGCCGGACAGGATGCCGCCGCTGAAGCGCAACTCGCCCGCCTCACCCGAGAAGGCCTTCGAGCCGATGAATTCGAAATTCTGGTTACCGCCGAAGGTCGTATCCGCATCAATGGCATGCAGGTCGATATAATCATCGTCGCTGCGGCTGAAATCCTTGATGACGTCTCGCTTCGAGCCGACGGTAGATTCGGATGCCGACGTGAAGACGAACGTGTCCGCACCACTGCCGCCATAAAGGTAATCCCAACCCGCGCCGCCATAGAGTTTGTCATTGCCGGCACCGCCATAGAGGTTGTCGTTGCCCGAACCGCCGTAGAGCGTGTCGTTGCCGCCCCGGCCGTCGAGAATGTCGTTGCCCGCGTCGCCCCACAGCTTGTTAGCGACCGATGAGCCGTAAATATTGTCGGCCACGCCGGTGCCGATGGCGTTCTCGATGCTGACAAGGGTTTCCTTGTAGCTCGTGCCCCTGGTGGCAGCGGTGCCCTTCTGAAGGTCTATCGAAATCCCGCGGCCGGCGAGATCGACATCCTCGTCCTGCGTTTCATAGCTGATCGTATCGTTGCCCGACCCGCCGTTGAAATAGTTGCGGAAGCCGACCGAGAAGAACGCGTCATTGCCCTCTTCGCCATAATAGTCGCTATGATAGGTCGAGACTTCGAACTTGTCGTTGCCCGCACCGGCATAAACGACGTCGTAATAGCTGGAAGCGGTCGAGAAGCCGGTGGCGATATAGGAATCGTTTCCGGTGCCAAGATCGATCAGATTGCCGCCTTCGAAATAGTTTCGGACTAGATCGTTGTCTGCGCCGGCATAAACGGTGTTGTAGCCACCGTATTTCCCGGTGAGGTTCAGATAGATGCGATCGTTGCCGGCATAGCCGTAAATGGTGAGGTCGTAGCCGTAATCATCCTGGTAGATGGTATTGGCGCTGTTCGTACCGTTGACTACCGTTGCCACCCTGGCCTCCCTGAGAGCAGTTCGAACTCCCGCAATCGGGGAGAGTGGCACAATATTATCAGGGTGGAATAAACCTAGCCATAACAGGCCGTTGTCTGCCGTTCATCTAGGTTAATGGCCGAGCCGACAGTCTCGACATGAAAAGAACCCGCGGCGTGTCCCGCGGGCTCCGGAAGCAATACGTTATGCGTAGGCCGTGAGCATGAAGGCGGCGACCATTACCGCCACGATCAGCGGCAGCATCCACATGATCACGGCATAGGCCTGTTCCTGCACGTATCGACCGCACATCCGCTCGACGATGTTGAACCGGGAGAACGTGATGTTGACCACCAGCGCCACGGCAAGCGTGAGGTAATTCAGCGCAAACAGTCGATTCACCGTATTGTCGCCCACCGACAGCGCGGTGAAGCTGCTGTAGACGGTGAAATTCAGCGCGATGACTGCGAACAGGCCGCCGATGATGATGTTCACCAGTTCGAACGTATCGACCTGGAAAATCCCGTCCTCGGTCTTGTTCAGCCACAGAGCCAGAAGCGGAATGAGCAGCGAGGCGGTCAGCGGTATGAAGATCGACGCGACGATCAGGCCCGGCTTGCGCTGGATATCGAGTGCGGCGACGACCTGGGCTTCCGACGTGTTGTACCAGCCCTTGGCCGCCTCCGTCCGCATGTCGACAAGCCCGATCGTCCAGTCCTGGATTTCGACGCCCTGCGACGGCCGGCTGAACTCGATATCCGGCTGCGTAATGCGCAGGGCAACCTGCGTGACCGGATAATCCTTCACCCGCACCTGGACCGGAAGAGCCTGCCGATCGAACGGAAAGCGATTCAAATCCATCTCGACCGCGAAATTGCCCGTCACCCGGTGCATCAGCTCCACCCGGCCGGTCGGGTAGATTCGTAGCCCGTAATCGGATTGGCTCGGTTCGCCATCTGCATTGGAAATCACCAGAGGCGGCACCCAGATGGATTTCATCTTCTCGCGGGCAGCATCGCCGATGACGGTCTGCGGTGGCGCGCCGACTGGTGCCGACGGATTGGCAAGGCGCAGATCGTCCCACCGGGCACGAACATCGATCGTGGCGGTAAACTGCCCTTTGTTTTCATCGAAGCCCGATATGTCGATGAATGCGATGCCGAGCTGGATCTCGACCGGCAACCCCTTGTCCAGCGGCACGCCAGTCTCGGACTGCGCGGCAGCCTGCGCGACGAATGAGAGCAAGGCCAAGCCAAGCCCCGTTAAAAGAGAACGGAAACGAATGTTCATACCGTCCTCACTTCGGAGCGTTGGCGAGCCGGTGAGCTCGAACCTTGTCGTAGAACTGAACGATCGGCTGCATTTCCGCAGGGAACCGTTCGGCATCGCCGATTTCGGTCAGAGTTTCGCCGTTGGAGACCTTTTCGAAGCCTTCCGACAGAATTTGCAGCGGACGGGTGATGAAACCGCGCAGGACGGTGATCACCAGACCGGCCAGCAGCAGAACCGCGATACCGGCGAAGGCCGCCTGCCAGATCAGCGTACGGTCGGCAGCGGCGCGAGAGCTGCTGAAATCCGCCGTCGCGACGATCACGCCGAGCGGCGTGCCGGAAACGTTGGTAAGCGGAAGAAGCACGACGCCGCGGGCGATCCCGTTGACCTCGCGCACATAGGTGACCGGCTCATTCACCACGGCAAGGTCTTCCGGGGTAGCAACCGCCGTCATCAACGCGCCGTTGGTCGAATCGAAGCGGATATACTTGCCGAAGCGATTCTGGTCGCCGAGACGTTCCGGATCGATGCCCTTGGCAAACTCGCGCAACGGCTTCTCTTCGATAAAGACGCCGAGGTCGAAATTATAGGCCGACTTCAGCGAGGCCAGCAGCGGCCCGAAGGCGATACCGACTTCGAAACTGCCGAGATGCTTGCCGGTCGCATCAAAGACCGGCGTGCCGCCGAAGATGCCCGGGCCGTTTGCCGCGATCGCCGCGCTCTTCAGCGGGACCTTGTCGCGATTGAGCGCCACCACCATCGGCCGCGTCGTCGTCAGGTCGTCGCCGAATTTGCTCGGATCGTGCAAACGCAGGAAAGATTGTGCCGGCGCGAGGTGAAACTGCGCCTGATCGACGCCGTGCCGATTCTTCTGGTTGGTGAACATCTTGCCGAGTTCAGCCATCAGCCCGGCCCGATCCTGCGCCGCAAAGAGCTGCTGCACATGCGGCAGATCCGAGATCAGCTCCGCACGCGCCAGAGCCTTGTTTTCCGCATCCGAGAGCGCGGTCTGAACGATCGACTGCATCAGAGTGAATTGCTGCGTCTCGACATTGCCGACCATGCCGCTGAAGAGACGCATTGAAAAGAACGTAGTCGCGCCGATGATCACCGCGATCGCAATCACGATGACGGCCGGAGCCGATTTCCTAAATGTCATTTTAACCCCCAAAGACCCGCCCCCGGGTCTGTAACGGGCGTCATATCACATTATCTGCCTGTTCCGACGCTGGAGGCAGGGATTTCAAAAATGCACACTCGAAAACGCCCTCGCTCAGCGAGAGGCAACGGCGATGATGATTTGGAAAGAATGGTGCCCCCGGCAGGGTTCGAACCCGCGACCCCCTGATTACAAAATTGATAACCCTTCCGTGCAGCTAGACGCGATGCCATCTCGAAATACCTTGTTGATCGGCCTTTTCACGCATTGTGGCCATGTTGATTGTGCAGCACTGTGCAGCTAAAAGCGATGAGGGGCAAGTCTCTTGTGCCCCCAACGTGCCCCGAAGGATGTGCCCCCCAATGGCTAAGCTGACCAACGACATCTTGAAGAACGCTGCCCCAGAAGCTGGAAAGCGCCTCGAACTGCGCGATGATCAAGAGCCCGGCCTGACCTTTCGCGTCACAGACAAGGGTGTCCGCTCGTGGTCTATCAGGTACCGAAATGCTGGTGGCGAACATCGACGTAAGCTCATCGGCCCCTACCCCTCTATTTCGCTCGCTAAGGCTCGTGAGGAGGCACGCAAGATCAAGGGCACAGTAGCGGGCGGCGCCGACGTAGTGGCCACTGAGCGGCTCACCAAGGCAGAGGAGAAGCGGAAACGCCTCAACACTCTCACAGGGCTGGCGGAGGCGTATTTCAATGATGCCGAGCTCGGCACCCACCGGAGCAATGCCAAGCCGAAACGGGCGAGTACCATCACTGAGGAAAAGCGTGTCTTCGAGGTTATGGTGAAACCAGAGTTCGGCTCCGAGCCGGTCGCAAAGATCACACGCGCTGAGATCCAGGCGTTTGTCACGAAGCAATCTAAGAAGGCCGCATCGAGGGGACGTAGCTGCTTGAATGTCATCAGACAGTTGATGTCCTACGGCATTCGGCAAGGCGTAGTCGAAACCAATGCCGCTCATGATATTGCCGTAACTGCAGCGGAGCCACGTGAGCGAGTGTTGACCGATGCCGAGCTGCAGGCCGTCTGGAAGGCCTGTGAGCGCCCTGGCGATATCAAGGGGCTTCACATGTCTCTCGACATGGGTATCGCGCTCAGGCTCGCCATTGTGACGATGCAACGCGGTATCGAGGTCACGGGTATGGCATGGAGCGAGATTGACGAGGACGCGAAGACATGGCTCATCCCGGCCGATCGCATGAAAGGGAAGCGCCCTCACCTCGTGCCGCTCAGTGATCTCGCCCTCAAGATACTGAAGGAGGCGAAGGAGACAATCAAAGGCGAGGACTTCGTGTTCTATTCCGCCCGCACAGAACAGCCGGTCGATCGCCGGTCCTTCAGCCGGGCAATGAACAGGCTCATGAAGGAACTCAAGCTTCCGGCAGCAACACCCCATGACTTCCGTCGCACTGGGGCAACGAACCTCACCAGTGAGCGCGTGGGGATTCCGCGGTTTATCGTGTCTCAGGTGATAGCACATGCTGGCGATACCGGAGGAGCTGCCGCTGTCACCGGCAGACACTATGATCGTAACGACTATCTGCCCGAAAAGCGCCGCGCGCTTGACGCCTGGGCGGCGCTGGTCGAGGAGATTGTTGAGGGAAAGAAGCGGGCCAGCAACGTTGTATCGCTGGTGGGGTAAGTATGAGAAGGCTGACAGACATTCACGCTTACCATGAAGCAGGACACGCGGTTGCAAGCTGGCTCGGTAGCATCAAAATCGATTTCGTCTCGATTGATACTACCAGCGGTGGATCGCCGGTTACTTGGTCAAATGAGGAGCATCTGCGCAACCTTCCGCCGTATCTCTGGCAGCAGCAATCGATGCTCATTGCTTGGGCGGGCTACGCAGCAGATCTGAAGAATCTCAGATCAATTAATCCCGATGGATCAGAGTTGGACCTGAGTGGCTACGGAAGGGACCAGACGAACGGCCGGGCAATCCTATTCGGCATGAAATTTCCAACAAAGGTCGAGGAGTTCTACCGTCATGAGACGCTGCTCCTCTTCGAAGACACAAACACTTGGCGTCACACTGAACTGTTGGCTGAAAGGCTCATCATCAGCCCTACCATCCTCAGAGACGAGTTCGAAACTCTGATGGCAGAACTCCCTGCGTTGACGAGCGATTACTTTGCCTCTTTGGCCATGAGGCGAGAGACGTGGTGGAAGCAGTTTGTGGGATAGGTCGTTTTGCTATCGATAAATGGTCTTCTCGTGATCAATGGAAGACGGCCTTCATAAGCCGCTCCCACCTTCCATCTTGCCCATAGCGAACCAACCGCCGCCGACATGGTCGTCTTCGCTCCGGCTGCTGTCTTGCTCGTCCCCGTTCTCGTCGGTCTCTTCCGGCTCGGCGTCATGCCCGTCCTCATCGTCTTCGAGCGGGAGGCTTTGCCGGCCGTCCCACGAGCTCAACGCGCTGTAGTGCCAGCCTTCCGGCATGCCGACGTCTAGCTCATCGCCGTTGGCTTCAATGTCAGGATCTCCGTCCAAGAGGTCGAGGAGCCCGATCAGCTCCTCTATCTTTGCCTCGATGCGCCGGCGGCTGGTGATGATGACGCGCTGGTTCATGCCGGCCTCCCGATCGAGGCGAACGTGTCGACGAAGGCCTCTGCGTTTTCGTATCCAAGGCCGCCAACCGCTCGAAGCGCCGCAAGGTATCGGCCCTTCACGATGATGTTGCTGATCGATGCTGTGGGGTGTTTGATCACTTCCCAGAGCAAATCGTACTCCTGGTTTGACAGCGCCGCGAAGCCGGGATCGTCGTCGGTGGCCCGGCCCGTGTCTTCAGGGAACGTCTGCGTGGCGTTGAAAACCTTCTGGTGCTGGTCGATCAGTGCCAGGAGGCTTTCGCGCTCAGCATGCTCGGCCATCGCCACCGCGAACAGTGCGTCCCGCTGCTGGTTGTCGAAATTCGAGCACATGGTGCCGACGCAGGTCTGTGCCGTCTGCTGAAGGTAGAATTCCTGCATCGTAGTGATGGGCTGATCGGCAATAGCCTTTTCCAGCTCGCAGAGCGGCGCTTGAAATGGTTCGGCCTCGTCATCGTCCATTTTCGATTGGCCGATGTAGAGAGGAAGCCAGCGGGCGTACAGGCCAAGGATGGGTGGGAGATCGGGATTGAAAGTCACGGTCTTCATTCCGCAGCCCTCCGCTCGGCGTCGGCAGTGATCCACGAAAGCGCAGCCTTCATCATCGCCGGGATGACATCGCTTTCGCCAATGTCATAAAACTCGATAGCGAGCTGGAGAGCGTCGGAGGCTTCGGCCCAGTTCGCCGCGGGTGTAGCCCACCCTTCCAAGGTCCGCAGGGAAGGCCAATAATTCTGCGGTGCTTTGTCGTCTTCGAAAGAGGCGGCAAGATAGCCATACCACTCGGCGCGATACTGATAGATGGCTTTCGAAAGGGACGTTGTCATTGGCGCGACCCCGCATAGAGTGCTGAGAGAAAGCTTTCTTTCAGCAGGCGAGAACGGCGCTCAACGTCATTGATCGCAAATAGGACGGCATCGCGTTCCTGCCTGGATACCTTGTAGACGAAATAATCGTCGTTCTTTGATGTGGGATGTTCGAAGAGCCGCTCCGAGATATCCGCCGCGATGCGGGCCATGTGCATGACGTCGGAGACGGGCGTTTCTAGGTCGATCATGGCGTCGGACAGCTTGTCGTAAGTATCGGCCGGCTTAGGTGCGGGCATAGCTCCGCCGGCGGCCTGAACCTGATTGTTCGGCATTTAAGTTCTCCAGATTGTCAGAGAGGGTGATTGTTTGGATTGCCGAACGATTATGCGAGTTCGAGAGCTTCCAGGTTGCGGCGCCAAACCAGTGAGGCACCAGCGCCACCGATGAAGCGAGGACCGATCGGAGCCGGCACCGTGAGGGCAGCCCCGTTGTCGCGCTCAGCGCGCTCGAAGGCTGCCTTTACGGCCGGATTGGTGAAGAGGCTGGAGAGGCGGAAAGGAGCTGCGTTAACGATGTTCTGTGTCATAGCTTGATTTCCCTTGTAGTCATGTTGCATTTTTGATATAAGGCTACATCGAATATAAGTCAACACTTTTAATGCAAGGTTGTCTCAAATTGTCTCTATCCCCTGCTCAATGCCGCGCTGCTCGATCCCTAATCGGCTGGTCTCAAGACAAGCTCGCGGAGACATCCAAGGTAGCAAAGGCCACTATCGCAAACTTTGAGGCGGGCAAGCGTTCGCCCTACGAACGCACCCTTGATGATATCCAGGCCGCCTTAGAGGCTGGCGGGGTTGTCTTCATTGGCGATGGTGAGGATAAGCCAGGCGGCCCGGGTGTGAGGGTCGGGAAATGACCGACGTATGCATGTCGGCTCTCGACTGCCTCTACGATTTCCAGACCTTGGGATCTGGAGTGCTCGCTGTAGCTGCAGCTCTCATAGGCGGAGCGTACGTCCTTCGATCATCGCGGTTGCCGGTCGAAGCTCAGCGAGTACTGATCGCCCAACATGAGCGCAGGAAAGCGGCCCACGTCTCCCGCGTCCTGGCTGTTGAGCTAACGAGAATCAGCGATCTGGCAACTCAGGCGGCGAGTACGATCAGGGCCGTGATAGCTGCTGGCAAAGAAGTTACAGAGACCACCCGCTCCAAGACCATTATCAGCCCTCCCGGCCTCGTCGATGATGTCGAAGCAATGTCACTTCTTCCTCCTCATCTTTCCCGAATGGCTCTAGATATTCGTCACACTCTCCTCCGCCATAACTTCGATATGCAGAGAGCTGGTGGCACTTTTGGAGACAGCAACTTTCAAAAGCACGTCCGCAGCCAAGCTGAAAGCCTCGCAACACAGGCTAAACAGATGAGCGAGTATTTCGAAAAGCACGGGTCGGAGCTGTCGAAGGCGATGCTGGATGAGCAGCAAGAATGACCTTTATCGCTAACAAAGGTGTGGCCGTGATGGCCATACCCTGAGAGCCTGCGTCTGATTTCCAGCTTGATTAACAATCAAAACATTCAACCGAGGATCCGAGTATGTCCGCATTGACGTTGGTGAGCCCACAGCCGGGCATAGAGGCTGGTTCCGATCTCAGCGCCGATGCTCTCGACTATGGCCGGGCTGCGCTATCAGAGAACACCATGCGGGCCTACAGGGGCGATTGGCAGGAGTTTGAGATGTGGTGTGTCGATCGACTGCGCTCGCATCTGCCGGCCTCTCCTGCGACCGTGGCCAACTATGCTTCGGGACTGGCAACTGCCGGGAAGAAGGTGCCCACCATCGCCCGCAAGCTGGCGGCTATCCGCTTCTTCCACCGCGGCGCCGGTGAAGACAATCCGACCGACAACGCGGGCGTGGCAGCCATCCTGAAGGGGATACGCCGCACAGTGGGCACAGCAGCCCGCCAGAAGGCTCCTGCAACCGTGGACGTGATCCATGCCTTCCTGGCCCGCATTGATGCCACCACCCTGCAGGGAAAGCGTGACAGGGCGCTGTTGCTGCTGGGCTTTGCCGGCGCGTTCCGTCGCTCGGAGCTTGTCGCCATCACCGTCGAGGATCTGACCTTCTCCGACAAGGGCGTGGACGTGTTTCTGCCGAAGTCCAAGACCGACCAGGAGGCCAAAGGCCAGTCGGTGGCGGTCCTGAACGGAAAGGCGCTGAAACCCGCTGACAGGCTCACTGAGTGGCTTTCTGCCGCTGGCATTGCATCAGGCCCGATCTTCCGCCGCATAAACCGTGGCGACCACCTGACCGATGAGCCGCTATCCGCTCAATCTGTGGCGCTGATCGTGAAGAAGTATGCCGATGCGGCCGGGCTCGACGTCGAGAAGTTATCGGGGCATTCGCTTCGAGCCGGGTTCGTCACCTCGGCTGCCGAGAACCGCGCCTCGATCAGCCGTATCATGGAGGTTACCCGGCATCGTGATCCGCGGACGGTGGAAACTTACGTGCGTCGCGCCGATCGGTTCAAGGATCATGCGGGGGACGGATTTCTGTAGGCGAGCATCTAAGTTCGTGGATGCGCCGCTAGGGCAGAGCGAAGCCGATATCCATAACACCTTTCGCGAAGCAGCCGATTGAGAACACTGCCGCGGTGGAACCTGCTGCATTGAGTCGGGTTCCCGTCTCCCACCTTGACTTTGTAGGGTTTATCAAGTGATTGGCATAAGCCTGATTAGTCCAGTAGGCAAAAATGCCGGCAAGTGCGGCCACGCCAGCTCCAGCGGCAAACCATATCAGAGAATGCGTCGTTACTTCGACGAGCGGAGCGAATTCAGGCCTTAAACTGTCACTAGTGGCGATGCCTCCGATGAACGCTAACAAGGCAACACAAGCACCCGCCGTTCAACAAGAGTAGTGCCTTTAGGCCTTGAGCCGCGCCCTCGATGGCAGCTGCCTCCAAAACCTTAAAACGTTCGTTGTCCATTCCGTCCTCACGTTGACTCAATGTACTTGCGTGCGGTCGCGCGAAGGGCGGTCGCTGTAGTCGTAGATCTTGTCGAGGCTCTCGACAATCAACCGCTCTTCTGCCTCGCCGTCAAAAAGGCCAATGTATTTGACTGATCGATTGAACCAGAGCCTCGCCAGGGGCTTGCGATTATTGTTGTCGACCAAGATACCGCAGTAAGATTTCTGATCTCTCATCACGACGCGTGACGCCGTGATCGTGTCGCGGACGATGGCTTTGATGATCATGAAGCCTTCACGTTCCTCATCTGTCGTGATGACGTCGGGCTCCTCATCTACTGGCGTGTCTATTTTTTCAATGACTTGTTCAGTATCGGCGAGAGCGTTGGAAAGACGGCTCTTCACCGTATCCATTATGACCTCCCGAAACGCTGCCCTCACGATACCGGTGAACATTTCCCGCACTTGCGCGGTCATTCTCCCATCGTAGACGCCAGAGGAAACCATGCGGACGAATTCCTCCGGAGGGTCCTCAATGAGCTTGGAAAGAACCTGCTTTACTCCCGAGGTATATTTCAGGCGTTCTGCGGTGGCGAGAATCGCAGAGACATCGAAGGCGCCCTTCTCAAATTTACGCAGCTCGGAAATGATACCTGAATTGAAGTCTGCTACGTCGAAAACAAAAAAGGGCCGCGTATCAAGTTTATTCGGCGCATCGAGATCGGTGTAGAAATTGAAAGTTCTTCCGTTGGTGAGGATAGCGAATTTGGCATTTGTTACTGTGAAGTATCGGAATAGCTGATCCAGATGCTTCTTTTCCAGTTGGATCGAGATCGGTTTGCACTCGATCAGAATCCGAATTTCGCCGTCGATTTTGATAGCGTAATCGACCTTTTCGCCTTTTTTCCCAACGGCATCCGCCGTGAATTCGGGCACCACCTCGGTCGGGTCGAAAACATCATATCCTAATGATCGGAGGAACGGGAGTACGACGGCAGTCTTCACAGCCTCCTCAGTGGCCATAGTGCTAGAATGCGACTTGACGCGCTCCGCGATAGCGCGAAGACTTTCTTCGATGGTGCTCATGATTTCCCCTGCCCGTTATAGGTGCAAGGTGACTGAATCGACTTTTATCGTCAAGCAGATGATATGTACCGGTAACGGGCATTATCGCTACCTACGCCGTGACGTTTACCTTGCTAGCTTACCGAGTGTGGAAATATCGAATTCTGCAACTTGCAAGTATCCTGAGAAGTGCTATCCCTTGGGTCGTAAGGGGATCTTCTGGGGACTTCTGTGAAAAAGATTATGATGCTACTCGCCACGTCGGCGGGCCTATCGTCGTGCGCGACGAACTACACCTATGTGCCGATCATTCCTAATCCACGACAAATCGAAATGGCAGAAGCGCAGTGCCAGATGATGTCCAGTTCGGCCGAGCGAGGAATGATCGCCTGGGGGACTCCCAACTATGTTGCGGGAGCGCAGATCGGAAACGCCATAGGCAACGCCATCCGTGTTGACCAATTCATGCAGCAGTGCATGACATTGCAGGGTTGGAAGCGGGTGCCGAAGCCCGAGGGTGCTACATCCACGCCAGCCGCCGCGCCTCGTCAGCTCAAATACTCACCTGCCACCGGTAAACCCATGAAGGGACCAGGGGCTTTCCCAGCAGCACCGAAATGATCGACGATCGATTGCCATATTGGCCAGCTGCTATGAATAAGAAGATGGCAGCAGCCTACTGTGGTTTGTCGCCCGATACCTTCGACAAGGTCTGCCCCGTCAAGCCGATACCATTTACGGGATCGGCGAGGGGAGAGAGGTTTCTGCGGAAGCGCATCGATGAATGGTTGATTTTGCTCGACCCTAATCCCCCTACAGCTCCCCGTAAGAGTATGGTCGAGCTGATGGAGGCGGCTGCACCGAGACGTCGGTTTGGCGACAGGATAGGTTCCGACGCGTCAACCGGTACGGGTCGAAAAAGAAAACGCCGCTCCCCGGCAGAATAAGAGGTGGCTTCCTTGACTCACAGAGCCTCGCTGACGCGTTTTTGCCGTGAGATAGACTTGGCTCCGCTCTGAGTGCGATCGGCGCCTCTGGGGCAATATGAGGGTCTACTCGAAACGTTGGCGGTTGATCGGCTAATTGCCGTTCTCGGCGGATGCGATCGGCAAGGATAGCAGCAGTCCTGATTTCATCTCTGCTGGCGCCGTAGTGCCGGCGGAATGCGCCAACCTGAAGGTCGGTGATGAAGCGGTAACGGCTGGTCGAAAGCTTCTCCGCAATAGCTTGGATATCCGCCATAGGTCCTCTGGGCACAAAGAAAGGCCGGACCTCGAAAGGCCGGCCGATCTTTCGCGCCAGTTCATCCGTGGTCGCATGGTGAACATATAAGCCAGGTTGATGATTTGGGCAATTCCATCACATAAATTGACTGTCTTCTGCGCCGTCAGAGGAGGCGAGGCCCACAACTGGTCGCCTCCGTTCGGTTTCCCGATCTGTACCCTGCTCAGGGCAGAGATAGCAAAACCAAAGAACTAGGCAAGCATTTGGTCGATCGTAGATCCGGACCAGCTAAGTGACGCGAGAGGCATTAGCGGGGCTAAAGGCATCAGAGGAGCCAACGGCGCGAGCGGTGGCAATGGTTTCAGCGGCGCGAGGCGCGGTAATGGCGGTAGAGGGCCACCTGTCGCCCCAGGCGTAAAGAGCACTGCATGGCCGGCGCGATCGCGGAGCCAGCCAGAATCAATGTAGCCGACGTGCCGCCCCCGCAAGTTGTAGACGGCATTGTTCTGTACGACACCGATCCTGCGGCCGTTCCATAATCGCAAACTTTGGTCGTCTACATACGCAACCGCTTTCCCGGCCCGATCGTATAAGTCCATCCCATCCCTCCCAAGGTTAACCCATGCCAGTCCTGAAAAACGCCCGGCATGAGAAGTTCTCATCAACTTTGAATTTAATCAAAGGAAATCAAAATGGCTCGTTGCGGCAAGCGTCACGGTGCTGGCCGTGACAATGGCGCTTTCAGCTAAACTAAGCGCGAACCTTCGGGAATGGCCAAAGACCCCGCCGCCCATCAAGCGCCCGGCATTGTCATCCTGCCTGCTTGTCGAGGACCATAAGGATAAGCTCGAAATCGTTCAGCTCCTCATCGGTGAAGGGTTCGAGACCGCCGGCGTTGAACCGATCGGTGTAGATCGAAAGCGTCTCCTTGTCCGCGTCGGAAAGGCTGCGATATGCATCGGTTTCTCTCCAGTCCACGGAGGGCACTGCCTGCTTTATCGAGCTCTCAAGGCGAGAGAGCCGACCGCGAAGATTACTCGACATCGATTTCCAGACCTCCGTTGGCGCCGAAGCGGGCGATATAAAACCGCTCAAGCAATTCGAGTTCACTGGGGGTGAGCGTATCCATGGCCGCTGTCGGGTTGTGCGGAAGGTGGGGACGAAGCTTTTCCATGATTGTCTCGACCGTCGTCTGCCCTTCCTGATCGAGGCCGAGATAGAAGGGGTCATTCGCCCAATCCCAATGGATGATGCTGTTTCCTTCGGCTACCCTCTGCTCAAGCTTGGCAAGCCGATGCCCTGCGTTCCTCATTTGCCTAACCTCTCCTCAAGCGCCTTCAATCTCGCCTCGTGCTCTACCGCCTCCAGCGCCGTCACATAGCGGCTGCAGAGGCTAGCGATTGCATCCGCCTCGTCGGTAGTGAGATCGCCCTTGGCGACGGCCTGGAGGAGTGCTGAGAGAGCGCCGGGTACATCGGCAGCGCTGGCGACCTTCGGGAAGTTCTCCACCGTCACGATGCGGCCTTTGCGGACTGGGGCTATACGCTCCATGCATAGGCGGAGGGCGGCACTGTCACCCTTGAGGGCTGCCTTGATGGCAACGCGGGTGAGCCGGGTGGCATCCTTCCCAAGCAACTGCTCAATGGCTAGCGTGGTCTGCGATCGGGCACCCTTTGGCTTGCCGGGATTGCCCTTCGAGAACCTGCCTTTACCGTCGCGGGGACCGTTATCCTTTTCCGTTGTCAACGCAGCCTCGTCCGTTCTGCTGTCCGTAAAACCGCTGGATATACTCCCACCGATGGACGGCAAAGATCACCCAGGCCTGCTTTGAAATGCTGTACTTTTGCTGTACGCCGGTTCCGTAAAAAGCCCGTATTTTCGGGCCTTTGCTGGTAACGAGAAGACCGGTTATCGCTATTCATCGGGCACTTAATCCTTCAAGCCTGCGGCGAAGTCCTCCAAATCACCGCAGAGAGTGTCCGCGATACCGATGGACTTGGATTTGTCGGTGGCGTGCCTGACCAAGTCGGTGATCTCAAGGACCATGCTTTGGGCCTCGTGTTTGGATAACACGCCTTTGGCCATAAGCTTCTTTGTCATCGCGACGACTATTGCATTGCTCAGCGACAGCGCAGTTATCGCTACAGCGAGAGTTGTATCAGGCATACCAAGGCCTTTGGCATCTTCATCGGTCATCGTCTTTTACCCGCTGTTTGGTTGGCGCCTTTCCCTGTTTTGGCGCTGACGGATTATTAATTTCGGCGGCCGGCATAGGCTGGATGACAGCGAGTTCCGCAATCGCCTGCATGAATGCCTTGGTTGCCCCGTACGCGGTCTGCGCTTCCTCAAGGGTGTAGCTCTTGACCGGGTGAGCGGTTGGCGTACGAAAGCCGCGGTTCACTGCGTAGAGCAATGCATGTGCGGCACTCCAGCGGTCTTTAAGCTCGCCAGGTGCGAATTTCTCGATCGCTCGCCCCATATTTGCGACAAGTTTACCCCAAGCTAGCCGCTGCCCGTTGGTATCCTCGATGGTCGCTTGCAGATCGGTGTTTAGGACAGCCACGGCGGATTCCATTGCGCGCATCAGGTGAAAAACCGTTGCCGTTGGCCTGCCGAATGCCAAACATTTCGCGGCTTCTTCTATATCCCCGATTGCCTCTGGAAACCTAAGTTCAACGCTTTCGCCGAACAAAGCGCCGCCCGTCATGAGCGAACTGCTTTGCGCGCTGAGTGATGCGAACTGGAAGCGCTGCGCCTCGTCCCTTAACCGATCAGGAACGTTCGACAGGTGGTTGGCGGCCTTCTGGAGGTTTCGCAACTCACCTCCGCCTGCATTCGGTTTCTTGATGAATTCCCTTAGATTGGTCCAGGCATGATAGATCGAGCTCGCTGCGACATCGAACCCCGCTGGTTTCAACTGTTCGTTTAATTCGCTAAGATAGCGCACAAGCTTCCGGATTTCCGGACGTATCTGCGAATGCTCGGTGTCGCCCACCTTGAGGTGTCGCCGAACCGTGGCGTGACCTTCTTGAATATGTTCTACTGCGCGCGTGACCTTGCCAGTGTCGAAAAGGTACATGATGTCCCACAAGCTCCAATGCCCGCCCACCGCGAACGGTCGATCGCGGCCCGGATACTCGGCATCATCATCCGCACAATTACGCTTTGCAAGGTTGGCCGACGGGCTCATTTGACCTCGTCAGCGCTTGGTTGATGGGCATCAGGCTTGTCCCGCTCGACGATTTCCGCTGCCTGAATGCGCCGGGTCAGATCCGCCACCATTAAGACTGCTTCGCCCTTGATAGTTGCGTTCTGGATGAGGCCTAGCAGCGCCTGGCGGTCCTGTTCGGTATCGAGTTTCATGGGTTCTCCTTTTTAAGCGGCGATGAGGCCGTAAGACACAAGGGCCGCGTGGATTGCGGCGGCGGTCACTGCAACACCGGTGGGCTTCGCGACTGGCGCCGTGCCGTTGAAGCCCATTCCCGTCCCTGTAACCTGGAGCCTTGTCGCGCCGCCTGCACCGAGGCGAAGCGAGTCGTCGTTATGGTCGTACTGAAGAAAGCCCCTAAGTGATCCGCCGGGGTCGCCGAAGCCGAGCGTGCCGATCTTGTCTGCAGGAGACAGGAGTGTAATACCAACGTTATCGTTGTTCTCGATGACGAGATCGTCCGCGCCAAGCCCTACCGTCCCAGCAAAGCCGCTCGCCTCAGAAAACACATGCAATGTGCCACGGACAGCGTTGTCGATCGGCAGATTGATCCCTAGCTTGCCGTTCGGAGTTCCAAAACTGCCGTTCAGGAGCGGGTTGCGCGTGAAGCGATCCTGAATGATCAGCTTGTTGCTAAGTGAAGCGGGCGAGGTGCCATCGCCGCGGATACCGGCATCGAGGCCGATCAAAATCGACCAGTCCGCTGTGAAGGTATTCGACGGATTCCCGGCGTTGCTGCCGATGAAGATCGAGCTACCGCCGTTCTTGTGACGGTAGCCAGCACCATTGCCGACATATACGTTGTTATCTCCCGTCTTGTGGAGAAAACCTGCCGTATGCCCTGCCGCAACGTTGCCATTGCTGAACAGCGTATTGCCTAGGGCATTGTTGCCGATCATCGTGTTGTCGTTGCCCTCAAGAAGGATCGCGCCAGCACGATATCCGTACCCGACGTTGCCGTAGCCCTTGATGATGTTATTGAGGCAGTCCCGACCGAAGCCCTGATTGTAGGCGAATTGCGGAGTTGAGGTCACCCACGGCGTGGTATTCATCCAGTCCACGACGGTCTGCGCATCTGCAGGATCGAGGTTGAAGGCGCTGTTGACAGCATTGTAGGCTGGATTGAGGGTGTAAGCTCCCGGCGTACCAAGCGCCATGACTGGTGCATCAGCGTTGAAGATGACCGAATGGCTGTAGAAATCGCCTGCGGGGTCATCAGCGAGGTTCGCGCCACCCCACTGCATAACGAGCGAGCCGAAGGCGTCGATACGTTCGGAATATTTGGTGAAGCGGAGCGCGCCCTGACCGAAAACGCTATTCCGGTTCGACTCCACGTTTTTGGTCAGGACCAGCGAGCCAACGGCGGTTGTGCGGGTCGTGGTTGAGCCACTGTCCTGAATGCCGACACCGATAAGAACGTTACCATGGTTGCCGGCGGCTGGCGTTTGCCCCGGACCAAGCAGCCAATCATCTGCCGAAAGGCCCCGAGGTGCCATCCTGATTGAGGATCGATCGGTTAGATGAAGTGGAAGTGCTCCGTCTCGAATGATGCCATTCGACAGGACGGATCCTGGACCATACACCGGTTTGACTGGCAACGCACTGCCGAGATTGAACACGGTATCGGAGGGCAGGAAAACATTATCGTTTCCGGCTTCCGCCATAGCGTATTTTGCTGCGTCGTTCGTCGTGCCATCGCCAGTAGCGTCGTAGGTCAACGGTGAATTGACGAGAGAGGTCTGCTGTTCGACGCGCTTTCCCCAAGCCCGCAGCAGAGCCTTATCTGGCTGATAGGGCGAAACTGATGGGCCATCCGCCCAGATTTGCGCTGCGTTTGCCATTTCCAATTAGTCTCCGTCAAAGGTTCGCCGCTAGGGACGAATGGCGTTATTGAGAAACCCGCTTATCGATAGCTATCAGGCCTGCCGCCAGCGGCCGTTGAGGTCGGCAACCATCTGGTCATAGGCAGCGGAAGCCTTAGCCTGGTCGTCGCTGATCGGGTCGGATTGAGCGCCGTCCACCATCGCGTAATAGCGCTCAGCCGCCATGCCGCCGGCAACGCAACCGCGGATGCTGTCGTAAAGCGGCAGGGCAGCCGCCTGTGTGAGGCTCATGGTCTTCACGCTGTCGCGCATGGTCTGCTTTTCGGCATCGGTCATCATGTGGAGATCCTTTCGGGTGGCGCTGTCGCCAAGGCGCAGCTCAGGGCCACCACGGGCTTGCTGGACTACGGCGATGTGATTACTGCGGATGCCGCGCTGGATGGCGTCGTAGACCTCGCCAGAGGGCGACACGCCGGCCGTCCAATCGAGGCTGCAGTCGTAACCCATGGAAAGCTCTCTGGTGCCGTCCTCGACCGCCTTGATGGTGCCGGCATCGGCAAGCAGCATGCTCACGCGGATGAAATCACCATCGCGGGCAACCTCGCCATCGCTCCAGCCCTTGGCTACGTCCTTCCAGTTCGC
This sequence comes from Neorhizobium sp., assembly GCA_965227625.1. Taxonomy (GTDB): domain Bacteria; phylum Pseudomonadota; class Alphaproteobacteria; order Rhizobiales; family Rhizobiaceae; genus Neorhizobium. Next base: position 96,932 of record CBDDGK010000060.1, read on the forward strand.
GGCCGTGACAGAGGTGTCGGGATGACCGAGCGTCACCGGCCGATGCGCGAAAGACTGCATCGTGTCGGCGCTGAAAACCTCATTCGCCGGCCGGAAGACTCGGACGGTTGCCATCTCAGGCTTGCCGACCTCAGATCCTAGATAGGTCTGGACGTTATCGGCCTTAGCCACTCGAGCGTTGACGGTGAGATATCCGTCATGGGTCCTGCGTTTGGTATCGATCGTCAGGCGGTCATTCAGCAACATTTCAGTCCCTTTCGTTGATGGTGGCGGGAGACAACCCGGGCAAGGAAACCCAAACTCCCGCCACCGCCGACCAGACGCTCATCTGGTTTCAGTGTTTCGTTCGGTGGGCTTCGGTGAGGCTCGAGACGTAATCCGCATAGGCTCGGTCAGCCGCTGCCCTACCGGTGTCCAGGGCGTTCGAAATGAGGCCGTCGGCCACTACACGAGCGAATGGGTCGACATTGGCGCGGGCAACGAGCGATTCAAAACGTTCGTCAATGTAGGCTTCAGACTTGCCATCGACCGCAACGGCGCCGAATTTGCGCTGCACGACTTCCCGGCGGATGTCGGAATCCTTCGTAATCTTGGCTACGTCTAGCTTCGGATCGATCCGGGAAACCTGAGCAAGGAGCGTGGCTCGTGCCTGGGCGCGTTGATCAATCTCATCCAGTTGTGCCTGGCCTCTGGCCTTTTGAGCTTCGATCTCGCGGTTGATGGCGGCGATCTGCGCATCCTTTTGAGCGATTTCAGAATTACGGCTCTGGCGGAGGTTATCGATCTCGATTTCGATCCGGGCGGCCTCATCCTCCATCGCTTTCACGAATAGCGCTACGTCGGCATCGGTACGAAGCTGAAGTGGCGCTTCGTCGATCACGGATCGGATATCCCGTTCTCCGCGCTGCAAGGCGCCCCAGTCCTTCACGAAGGCCGCGACTTTGGCCTCAATGCCGTCGCTGAGACCGACACGCGGCGCCGGTTCCTGTTGCTTATTGCGATTGAAAAACATGATCGGTCTCCAGGAGGTTTCAGGCGTGCGGTGGCCACATGAGGCCATTGATAGAGCCGTCGGCGCGATACTTCGGCAGCCTGGTCATGGTGAGGAGCTTCGGCAGACGGCTGTCATCGCGGACGTTCCATTCCAGCGGCGCACCGCGGGCGATACGTTCGGAGTGCGCGTCCATATGGAGCTTTGCGTTGTTGGCCGCGATCCGCTCCAGAAGGGCCACGATAGCCGCTGCATGGCCCTCGTAGGCGGCCAGGTCTTTGACGAGCTGATCACGCTCGGCAATGGCAGCAGCATGGGCCTGCCGGCGAACCTCTGCCTCTTCCTTGCGCTTGGTCTCGTCGAGGAGAGCCTGAAGCTGGACGGCTGCCGCATCCATGCGCTTGCTACGGAAATCGGCGTCCTGCATCGTGGCGCGGGCGTCGGCGACATCGGCAGGGCGGAGCTTCGGATCGAGCGCGCGGGCCTCTGCCGCCTTGCTCTCAGATTGGGCGGCGGTATTCGTTTCTTGCACTTCGTGAAGCAGCGAGGCGAGGGTGTCGGATGCGAGACTGGTCACGAAAGCGTCGGCAATGCGGTCATCAAGACTGCGCTTGCCTGGGGCTTCCTCGCGGATGGAAACGACTTTTCCGGCTGACATGCTGATCTCCTTCGTTGAGGAGGATCAGACCATTTCTGGCTGGGCGGCGGTATTCGAAGAATTTAGAAGTATGTGCTAGTTTTTGATGTCGTTTAATCAGGTAGGTCAAGCACGTCGTGGACATTGGTCACCGAGTAGGCGACCGGCTTCGCATTGCGCGACTTAACCATTACGTCCACGACGAAGCCTTTTTTGTAGACGTTGTCATCCGCTTCCCGGATCTCATGTTTAATGCGCGCCTCCGCAACTTCCGAACCATACATGAGCGACAACGACTTATTAGATACCTCCTCGATCTTTACTCGCTCCCCTGAGGATTTTCCGACATCAGCATCATTGATGTCGGACCGAGTGAAGACCATCAATACCCGTTCATGGCCATTGTGCTCGGGCTTAGCGAGGGCTTTGCGTCGGTCTTCGATGTTCTGGAGCGCTGTTCTGGCTTCGGCTGTCGTGAAGGAGAACGCTGCTTTGATCTCGCGCTTTCCGTCTTCAAATTTCGCGGCCTGCAATCGGTGAGATGCAATCGGGTCAGCCGCAATTGAGCGGACTGTATCGGCCCAGTCCCTGAGCTCAGACGTCGTTTCGAGCTCGCCGGCTTTGAATTTGCCGGACAATATTGCTCGGAAACGCTCTCCCCATCTCTTGATGAAATCTTCAAGGACCATGATCTGGTCCATGTGCGTTATAGCGGTGATGGTCAGGCCGGTTAGGATATCGGCTTCAATACTTCCGCGCCGCACCTCCCGAACGAACATCTTCGGATCGCTATGAGCATCCGGATACGCTTGGTCAACGAAACGTTCAAACTCATTTGCAAGCGACGTGAATGCGCCAACGAAGTCCCGCAATTCAACGGGCTCGTCAGTGTCAAGTTTCAAAGTAAGTAAAGCTGCCTGCTCCCCCATAAGTTGAGAATATGAGATTCGGGCCATTTGTCACCGACATTTTCTCGGTTTGCTTAACGGACGGGCCGAAGGCGCAACTCTTCCAATAGGTTCACGGCTCGCGCGAGATAGAGAACGACTGAGGGATGCCGCCTATCACCCGCTCGAAGGCGCTCAAGCGTTGCCATCTCCCCGTCGGCTTTCATCAACAACCCTGGAAGAGATATCTGTAGCGGGGAGTGCTTTCCGGATTGGCGACCAACTCCATCCTTGTGTGCCCATAGGCGAATGGTCTTATCGCTTACTTGGGCGAAGAACATTGCCGTCTCAATTCGGACGATTTCAGACGGAAGCATAGGCACAGGCACTTTGCGAGCGCCATCGCGACCACGGGACAGGTCATCCTCCCTGAGAAGGGATGGCTGCACATCAATTGCGCGCAGGGGATCAGTCGGCATCAGCAAGGGGTATCCTCGCCAGCGCCGATGATGTTCTCCTCCAGCCATGCCCGATATCGATCAAGCGCCGGCCCCATGTCCTCTCCCGTGCAGCGGCGGTAGGCATCGCGGGTCGGCTGGTGAGCCATGGCCCATCCGATCGTGGCAAGGCGTTGCTCATCGGGAGCGGCAACGATAAGTGTTATTCCCGCTACTGGTTCGGCGCTCATAGGCCTTTGCCTCCAGCTATCTGGCTAAAGACCCAATCGGCGCGGTCCTCGGCCTTGGACAGCGGCTGACTTTCTTGCCGATCGATCCAGCGCCAAGCGTCGGCGTTGGTCTTGAATGGTCCAGCCAAGACAAATCCATCGCCGTTTTTGACGTAGAACCTCTCTCTCAACTCGAACACGATCATGCCACACTCCGTTTCAGCGTGACGAGTTCACCGTCCTTCTTCGGGAATGGGTACGGCTGAGCGCAGATCCGCTTGATGATAGCCGGCATGAGATCGATCACCTCCGCCTTCGGACGGCTATCTGCCCATACGAAGAGATCCATCTGTTTCATGCCGCGCTCCTGCTGTCGGAAATGATGCCTTCGAGATCGTAGGGGCTCAGGTTGCCGCCCATCATCAACCGGACGCACTCGTCCAGCCGGGATTTTGGAACACCTTTTTCGACAAGTAATTCCATCGCTGCAGCAGCAGATTTGGGCGCAGGAAGGGCAGTAAACATGCTCTCCCTATCCTTATTTTCCCTTCTTTCCAGAGCCCATCTTTCTGCCGTTGCTGCTGGTGGTGCATGTGGTTCTGGTTCTAAAGGTGATGGTGATGGTGATGGTGATGGTGTTTCATTCGGCTTTCCATCGGCTTTGCCATTTGCTTTGCCAATTGGTTTAGCAATTGCTTTCTGTTGGCTTTCCGTCGGCTTTTCGTCGGACTTTCGAGGACGCCCACCTTTGCGGCCATTCTCTGCCATCTTGTCGCGCTTCTCTTCCGACGATTTGCGAAGATCCGCGGTCCTTTCATGGTGCCATTGCCAAGCGAATAGTGGGGCGAGTACGTCGCGGATCGACGGCCATTCCTCGCGGTCGGCCAAGCAAATCCGGCGGAGACGGTCATCTTCTGACGGTAGCTCCCCGTGCTGCCATTGATGAAGTCGGAGCCGCATGTGGCAGCCGTACTCCGACGGGCTTAGGGCTGACGTCTCCGCCAACTCATCCCCTATAAAGATCTGCATCCAAGGGAGATGGCTCATGAGAAAGCCTTTCTGCATGTGCGGAAGCGCTGCGCCATAGCACAAGCTTCTGTGGCTTCCAGGGCGCTAAGTGAGAACCGGCGTCTGAGTTCGGGAATGACTGGCGACGGTGGGTTCTGCTCGTCTGCGAGCCACATGGCGGCTTGCTCGACTCCGGCGGAATGCTGATGCTCGGGAGGGGTGAGCGCGCTCATGCCGCTACTCCGTCCCGGTTGGCGATCTTCTGATCTATCCAACCATCAACGTCAGCTTCCGGCCACCCTACCCTACGCGCCGTAAGCTGAATGGGCCGTGGAAAGCGGTTCTCTGATATTTCGAGATAGAGTGTGCGCCGGCTAAGGCCGGTACGTTCGATTACGTCTTCAATATGAAGGATTTTCGAGGCCATATGCTACTCCATAGATTGCTACGGAGTGCACAATGATGCATCGATGGCTAGAACATAAGGGAAACGTTTAAGGTCAAATCTGAGGGAGAAGTTTCCCCTAAACCCCGGAGTGGGAGCCAGACCCAAAATTATAGAGGCCTGGATCTAGTCCCGCCTCCAAGGCCCGTTTAACTTCCTTTATTTCTTTCCTAGCGCTATCGGCCGATATAGGCGGGTACCCTACCGACTTCAAAACAGGGTTCATGACTGCCCGCAGAAAAGTCACGGCTTCACTACACTTGCGGCCATCGGGCGTTTCGTTCACCCAAGCAGTAGCCTGCTTACCCGTGGAAGCTTCATAGAGTTGCACGGCGTTTGTGGCGAACTTGAAACGCTCGAAGGTTCCCTTGTTTTTGATGCTGTAGATCGCTTCTTCATCAGCAGTAAGCCCACGGCGCAACCTAGCAGAAGCAAGAGCTTGAATCGTCGAGAGATGGAACCTGATCTCGATCTCCGTTTTGAAAACGAAGTCCCGATCGCCATGCCGCCGCCACATCGCAAAAATGTCGGCTGGCGTGTCCTGGATGGACACATCCCACAATAGTGAATTCATCTCTTCGGCGAGCGAGGTCAGACGCTGGAGATATACCCGCTGCATTGCGGGGGTGGATTTGCCCTTTGCGCTGGAGATTGAGCGAAGGAACTTTTCGGCAAGGTTCTCGAAATGGCCCCGCCCTCCCATCAGCCCGTCGCGCATCGATTCAAGTTCAAGACGCTCGTCCTGAGAAAGCTGTTCGAAGGCTTCTTCCGGGAACATTGATTCGAATTGATCGAGCCATTGTTTGCATGGCGCCCATACCGAATGGATATCTTGGAGCTCGCTTGGAGAGTAGCTGAAACTAGTTAAAGCCGACTCTGCCACGCGAGAACTTGCCCCCAGCGTGCCCCCGGAAAATTCATCACTTTCCGGCATCCGTTTTTTCCTTGGAAAAACAATGGTGCCCCCGGCAGGGTTCGAACCCGCGACCCCCTGATTACAAATCAGGTGCTCTACCAACTGAGCTACAAGGGCAATCTGCAGGTGCGGAGTTAGCAGATTTTGTCTCCCTGTAAAGAGAAAATCTCCGTGAGGTGGGAAATCACGCTCGACGACGAACAGGAAGGCAGGTCTGTTTGGTATCGCAATGCGCTTGTCCGCACCGCTGTTTTTCCTGTACGACAGGCGGTTTCCGGCGGCATGGGATTGTCACATGGCCGTGTTAGTTCAACGGGTTGAAGCATTCATCGGCAGCGCTGCCGCATCATCAAAGGCTTTTCATGTCTCCCAAGCCGCAAAAGCTGTCCTTCATCGCCTCCTCTGCGCCCGAGGCTCAGGCGGGTCTTGAGGAACTCGCCGCGCTTTATGGCAACTTCACGGTGGAGGAAGCGGATGTGATCGTCGCGCTTGGCGGCGATGGCTTCATGCTGCAGACCCTGCATGAGCTGTTTACCAGCCGCAAAAGCGTCTACGGCATGAACCGCGGCTCCATCGGCTTCCTGATGAATGACTATCGCACGGACGATCTGCACAATCGTATCGCCGCGGCTGTGGCAAACGAGTTTCATCCGTTGAAGATGACCACGACCGCCGAGGACGGTTCCGTTTCGGAAGCGCTTGCCATCAACGAGGTCTATCTGTTCCGGCAGTCCTATCAGGCCGCCAAGCTGCGCGTCGTCATCGACGGCCACGTGCGGCTTGAAGAGCTGATCTGCGACGGATTGATGATTGCGACGCCTGCCGGTTCGACGGCCTATAATCTTTCAGCCCACGGCCCGATCCTGCCGCTGGAGGCACCGCTACTTGCCATGACACCGGTTTCCGCTTTCCGGCCGCGCCGCTGGCGCGGCGCATTGCTGCCGAACCACGTCTGCGTCGAGCTGTATATCCTCGAATCGGACAAGCGGCCGGTCAACGCTGTTGCCGACAATAGCGAAGTGAAGTCGGTGCTGCATGTGCGGATCGCGCAGTCGACGGATATCACCGCGCGTATCCTGTCCGATCCCGATCACTCCTGGTCGGATCGCATTCTCGCAGAACAGTTCAACAACTGACTCTGCGGCAGCCTGCCCTGCGGCAAGCATGCTTTTTCGATCACGGTCAATTTCGCCGAGAGAAGGCACGCAGGAAAGTGCGGGTCGCGTTCGCGGCCATCTGATCGATTTCCGATTCGGGCGTCTGGCGGCCGATCTGCTGGTCGTAACGCAAGTCGGTCGCGAGCAGCGCCATATACTGGCGAGCGGCGAGGGCCGGGTCGTCCAATTCCAGATATCCGCCATGCGCGAGCTGCGCGAGACGCGCGGCAATCGCCGGATATTTCTTGCCCGGTCCGTATTCCTTCCATGTCTCGAAGAGTTCGGGAAAGCGAGCGCCCTCTGTCTCCACCAGCTTGCGCAGCCAGCGGCCGTTCGGATCGCAGATCGCCTTGCGCAGAAGTTGGCCGGAAAATGCCGTCAGCTCTGCCTCGATATCCGCGGGTGCTACCGGGAACGTGTCCAGCACCCGGAAGAAGCCTGCGCTGGACCGGTCGGTGATTTCGGCAACCAGTACCTTGAAGAGATTATCCTTGTCGCCGAGCTGATTGTAGATCGTCTGGCGGGATACCCCTGCCCTGACCGCAATCGCGTCGATACTGGCGCCGGCAAAACCTTCTTCGGCGAAAACGTCGGCCGCAGCATTCAGGATCGCCTGGCGCTTGCTCTGTGCCGGCGGCCACGTGTCGGAAGGGTGCGTAAGTTCGGCTGACGAATTTTTCATGACATGACCATAGCGGCACTTGACGGATTGGACAATTGTGTCCAAAATATTTTACATGATTGCCAGAGCCTATTCTCCCACAGCTTAACCTCGCATCGGGGGCCGGCTTTCATACTCATCTCCCATAGTCGTCCTCGCCCTGCCGTTAACACGGTAGATGTGGTGACGGGAAAGGTTTTTTCCAAATGCAAAGCAAAGCGTCTTCGCATGCCCTCGTCCTTGGGCTGCTTTCCGCGATCGGGCTTTTTGCGCTCGATATGTATCTCCCGGCTCTCCCCACCATTGCCGCAAACCTGAAGGCTGACAGCCATGCGGTGCAGGCCAGCCTGATTTCCTTCTTCGCCGCCATGGCGGTTTCGCAGATTGTTTATGGTCCGCTCTCCGATATGTTCGGCCGCAAGCGGCCGCTTTATGTCGGTCTCGTGCTTTACGGGATCGGCGCCGTCGGCTGCGCCCTGTCGCCGTCGATCGAATGGCTGATCGCGTTCCGCTTCCTGCAGGGCATGGGCGCATGCGCCGGTGTCGTCATTTCGCGGGCGGTCGTTCGCGATTTGCATACCGGCCCCGCCGCAGCGCAGCTGATGTCGAGGCTGATGCTGGTGTTCAGCGTCTCGCCGATCCTTGCACCGCTTGCCGGCAGCATCGTCACCGCCTTCGGCGACTGGCGGCTGATCTTCCTCGTCATGGTGGCTGCCGGCGTCGTCGGCCTCGTCGTGGCAATCTTCTTCCTCGAAGAAACCCGCCTGCCTGCCGCCCGCAGCGAAAGCAGCCTCGGCAGCGCGCTCAAGGCCTATGGGACGCTGCTCAGCGATCCCTATTATCTCGGCCTCGTATTGATGGCGTCCTTCGGCATGTCGAGCTACATGATCTATGTCGCCAACTCGTCCTTCGTGCTGATCGAGCATTATGGGCTGTCGCCAACCTTCTACAGCGTGGTCTTTTCAGTGAATGCGGTCGCCTTCATCGGCATGTCGCAGCTGAACGGCTGGCTGTCCCGCAAGATCGGCCTTCGCAAGGTCATCCGTGGCGCCGTCTTCGGTTATGCGACGATGATGGTTGCGCTTGCCGTCGTTACATCGTTCGGCATCGACCGGCTGGATGTCATGGCGGCCTTCCTGTTCGGCGGCTACGGCTTCCTCGGCATGATCATTCCGACGGCGGCGGTGCTGGCGCTCGAACATCATGGCCGTATTGCCGGCACGGCTTCGGCGATGATGGGCACGATCCAGTTCGTCACCTCGGCGATCGTCGTCGGGCTTGGTGGCCTGTTCGTCGATGGAACCTCGCGGCCGATGGTGACTGTGATTGCGCTCTGCTCGGTCGTGGTCTTCCTGCTATCGCTCGCCGTGCTGCGCATCCGGCAGGGCGCGATGGCTGCAGCCGAATAAGGCAACCGAAAACCTTGCAAAGAAAAACGGCCGGGTCTTGCGATCCGGCCGTTTCCGTTTGTCTCTGAAAAAAGCTTAGTCGACGTCGCCGACATCGACATCCGCCTTGCCACTGATGCGGTGGGCCAATGCCGCTTCCATGAACTCGTTGAGATCGCCATCCAGAACATCGTCCGGAGCGGTGCTCGAAACACCGGTGCGCAGGTCCTTTACCAACTGATAGGGCTGGAGAACGTACGAGCGAATCTGGTGACCCCAGCCGATATCCGACTTGGAAGCCGCTTCGGCGTTTGCCGCTTCTTCGCGCTTCTTCAGCTCGGCTTCGTAAAGACGGGCACGTAGCATGTCCCACGCCTTGGCGCGGTTCTTGTGCTGCGAACGTTCCTGCTGGCACTGCACCACGATGCCGGATGGCATGTGGGTGATGCGCACTGCCGAGTCGGTCGTGTTGACGTGCTGGCCACCGGCACCCGACGAACGGTAGGTATCGATACGGCAATCGCTTTCGTTGACCTCGATGTTGATCGAGTCGTCGATGACCGGGTAGACCCAGATCGACGAGAAGGACGTGTGCCGGCGTGCGTTCGAGTCATAGGGCGAGATGCGAACCAGGCGATGCACGCCCGATTCGGTTTTCATCCAGCCATAGGCATTGTGGCCCTTGACGAGAATGGTCGCAGACTTGATGCCCGCTTCTTCGCCGTCATGGACTTCCAGAAGTTCGACCTTGAACCGCTGGCGCTCCGCCCAGCGGGTGTACATGCGCAGGAGCATGTTCGCCCAGTCCTGGCTTTCGGTACCGCCGGCGCCGGAATGCACTTCGACATAGGTATCGTTGCCGTCGGCCTCGCCGGACAGCATGGCTTCCACCTGGCGACGGCCGGCCTCGACTTTCAAAGCCTTCAGCGTATCCTCGGCGTCCTTGACGATCGCCTCGTCGCCCTCTTCCTCGCCAAGCTCGATCAGCTCGATATTGTCGTTGAGCTGCTGCTCCATGGCCTTGACGCCACCGATGCCGTCGTCAAGCTGCTGGCGCTCGCGCATCAGCTTCTGAGCTTCCTGGGCATCGTTCCAGAGGTTCGGATCCTCCGACTTGTTATTCAACCAGTCCAGTCGTCTTACCGCCTGATCCCAGTCAAAGATGCCTCCTCAGCAGGCTTATGGCCTGCTTGATTTCGTCGACTACATTGATGATTTCCGCACGCATGGCGTTGGTTTTCACTCTCTGTGTTTGGAGTTTCAGGGCCGAGCCCCAAGTGCGCTGGACATAGTTGCCAAAGACCCGGATGTAAAGCCCGGGCCTTTTTCGCGACGTGTCAGATGAGGGTCAGAACAGCCCCGGCATGCCGGAAGTGACGGCCTGCTGCGCCTGCGGGGAGTTCGAGAAGATCTGGTCCTGGGTCATGTATTCGCCATCGCCGATGACCTGGAACGTGTCGGCCGGGCCGGTGCCAGGCTTGAACGCTTCAACGATCGTGTCGGCTCCGCCTTCCGACGACGCCATGCCGGTCTTGCGATTAACGGCGATCAGCTGCATGCCTTCCGGCACGTGGAATTTGGCCGGCGGGGTCAGCTTGGCGGCTTCTGCCAGGAATTTGCCAAAGATCGGTGCGGCAAGACCGCCACCCGTGCCGGCGCGGCCGAGCGGGGTCGGCGTATCAAAACCGATGTAAAGGCCGGCCACGAGGTTCGGCGTATAACCGACGAACCAGGCATCCTTTTCATCGTTGGTCGTGCCGGTCTTGCCGGCGACGTCGCGGTCCTTGACCGGGATCTTGCCGGCGGCAGTACCGCGCAACACGACGCCCTGCATCATCGACGTGATCTGATAGGCCGTCATCGGGTCGAGAACCTGTTCGCGGTTGTCGACGATGGTCGGCTCTTCCTGCTGAGACCAGTTGTTGGCGTTGCAGCCATCGCAATTGCGCTCTTCGTGACGGAAGATCGTCTTGCCGTAACGGTCCTGAATGCGGTCGATGACGGTAGGCTTGATCTGCTTGCCGCCGTTCGCCAGAACCGCGTAGGCCGAGACCATGCGCATGACGGTGGTTTCGCCCGAGCCGAGCGACATCGCGAGTACCGGCAGCATCTTGTCGTAGATGCCGAAGCGTTCCGCATATTCGGCGACCAGTTCCATGCCCATGTCCTGGGCGAGGCGCACGGTCATCTGGTTGCGCGACTTTTCGATACCGGTACGCAGCGTCGAGGGACCGCCTGCCTCGCCGCCGTAATTGTCCGGCCGCCAGACCTGGCCGCCCGAGACGATCTCGATCGGGGCGTCGAGAATGACCGATGCCGGCGTGTAGCCGTTGTCGAGTGCGGCCGAATAGACGAACGGCTTGAACGAGGAGCCCGGCTGGCGCATCGCCTGCGTGGCGCGGTTGAACTCCGACTGGCCGTAGGAGAAGCCGCCGACCATCGCGAGAACACGGCCGGTATTCGGGTCCATGGCCACGAAGCCGCCCTGCACCTTCGGCGGCTGGCGCAGCTTGTAGGTCTTGGCCTGTTCGTTGATCGGCTCGACATAGATGACGTCGCCCGGCTTCAGGACGCCATCCGGCGACTTTGCTGGTTTGCGAGCGTCGGCGGAGTCGCGATAAGCCCATTTCATGTCATCGGCGTTGATCGTGCCGATCTCGCGGGCTGGATCGACCTTGCCGGCGGCATCCGTCGACGGCTGGAGGCCGATGCCGACGGATTTCGCGGTGACGTCGGTCACGACCGCGAGCTTCCATTCCGGCACGTCGCTCAGGAATTTCTGCTTGGCCAGTTCCGGACCCCAGTCGCCGGATGCGGCGATCTGCGCGATCGGGCCATGGAAGCCGCGGCGCTCGTCGTATTCGATGAGACCGTTCTGAAGCGCACGGCGGGCAATAATCTGCATATCGGGATCAAGCGATGTGCGGACCGACAGGCCGCCCTCGTAAAGCGACTTTTCGCCGTAACGATCGATCAGCTGCCGGCGAACCTCTTCGGAGAAGAAGTCGGAGGCGAAAAGATGGGTGCCGGTACGGCGCTGCTTGACACCGAGCGGCTGCTGCTTGGCTTCGGCGGCATCGTCCGGCGTGATGTAGCCGTTCTCGGACATGCGGTCGATGACCCAGTTGCGGCGCTCGAGCGCTGCCTTTTCGCGGCGGAAGGGATGGTAGTTGGCCGGTCCCTTGGGCAGAGCGGCGAGATAAGCGGCTTCCGCCGTCGTCAGCTCCGTGACCGACTTGTCGAAGTAGGTGAGTGCCGCGCCGGCGATACCGTAGGAGTTCAGGCCGAAAAAGATCTCGTTCAGATAGAGTTCGAGGATCTTGTCCTTCGAATAGGTCTGCTCGATTCGGAACGAGAGAATCGCTTCCTTGACCTTGCGGTCGATCGTCTGGTCGGCGCTGAGAAGGAAGTTTTTCGCGACCTGCTGGGTGATCGTCGACGCACCCTCGGGCCGGCGGCCGGAACCGAAATTCTGGAGGTTAGACAGAACGGCGCGGCCGAGGCCGGTGATATCGATGCCCGGATGCGAATAGAAATTCTTGTCTTCCGCCGAAAGGAAGGCTGCCTTGACGCGATCCGGAACGGCCTGGATCGGCAGGAAAAGGCGCCGTTCGCGGGCATATTCCGCCATCAGTGCGCCATTGCCGGCATGGACACGGGTCGCAACCGGCGGCTCGTAGGACGCCAGAACTTCGTAGTTCGGAAGGTCCTTGGTCATCCCGCTGAGGTAAATACCCACGCCTGCGGCCACGACCAAAAACAGGACGCAGGCCAGGCCAAAGAGATAACCAATCAATCTGATCATATCGAAGCTACCGTTCAGCTTTCTTTCGTCGGCGCATAATACGCACCATCGCATGGATTAAGGCGTTTTGCACGGTGATCGCAGGAGCGCAAGGCTTTAGCGGGATCAACCCTACGTCATTCACCGCGCCTGCTTAGCATCGAGTAACGGCTTGAATGTGAGTAAAATAGGGCTTGGCGTTTGGAATTGAACGACACCTCGGCCAGTGGCGGATATTCGCCTTTACCTGTGGCCAGAGGGTCACGCCGCGGGCGTGTTCAGCCGCCGTTTGCCAGCGCCCGTTCGCGATAGCGGCGAACGGCATCGGCGACACGGTCGGTCACCCTCGCGCGCCAGGCTTCATCGAGCAGCAGCTTCTCGTCTTCCGGATTGGACAGGAAGCCCAGCTCCAGGAGCACGGACGGAATGTCCGGCGCGCGAAGGACCTGGAAGCCGGCATAACGATGTGGATTGTTGATCAGGCCGATCTGGCCCTCGAAAGAATTCACGACATTGGACGCGAGCGCGATGGAAAAAGCCTGCGTTTCGCGCCGTGCGAGATCGAGAAGGATATCGGCCACTTCCGGCGGGCCGGCCTGAATGCTGAAACCCGCAAGCTCGTCGGAAAGGTTTTCGCGCTGCGCCAGATTTTCCGCCATGCGGTCCGACGCCTTGTCGGAGAGCGTATAAACAGTCGCGCCGCGGATATCTTTTTGGCCCAACGTGTCCGCATGCAGGGAAATGAACAGATCGGCTTTGCCCTGGCGCGCAAGCGTGACACGCTCGGACAGCGACAGGAAGGTATCGTCATCGCGGGTGAGGAAGGCTTTGAAGCCATCGATCTTGTTCAGCTTTTCCGCCAGCATCTTGGCGAAAGCGAGCGTGATCGTTTTCTCGGCCGTCTTGGTCCCTGCCCCGGCGGCGCCGGCATCGATGCCGCCATGTCCCGCATCGACGGCGACCGTGAAGACATTATCCTGCCGTTCGACCATCGCAAGCGGATCGGGCGCCGGCAGCGATGGGCTTGCCCAGTCCTGCGTCTTGATCAGGTTGGCGAATGTTTCCTTGGTCGTCATCTCAGCATCGAGCACCAGGCGGTAGCTGCCGTTGTCGTTCGGCTGCACATTCGCGACAACCAGCTTTACCGGGCGGCGAGCCGTCAGGACGATGCGGGCGCTGCGCTCATCCATGGTGCCGTAGCGAATGTCCTTGAAAAGGCCGCGCGCGGCGAGATCGTCGGCGGGAAAGCCAAAGGCCGTCGCCGGCAGGTCAACGATCACCCGCTCAGGCGCGGAAACATAATGAACGGAGAACTCGGGCTTCTTCTCGAAATCGATGACGATACGGGTGCGCGCCTCGTCGCCTGCGACACGCGCGGCAAACGCAAGCAGTGGCGGCGACGCGGGCGTATCCGGCGCCGCGAATGCAACCGGCGTCCAACCAATCAAAAAGAGAAGCACGAGAGCGATTCGCGCAGAAAAAACCCGCGGCATCGACACGCAGGCCATTTCGGACTTCGTCTTCACGTCCACCCTCAAATCCGAACTCGCATTCGAAGCCCCGCCGCCGCTTCTGGAAATTCCGTCAAATTGCCCATTTCGAAAGGCATTTGCACGCTAAAAGATACGAATCATCCGCCCGTTCGTAGATACCCATAAGCCGGCCAATTCCATCCAGAATATGGCGAACCCGGCTTTTCCCTTGCTATTGTGACAGATAAACCATACAACGCGCATGAGGGTTAAAGTGTTGACGGGATAGTCTGCCGATAGGCTGCCAGCCACTCACGGATCTGGCGCCGAAGACCGACAGTCATCCGCCGTCGCTACGCTTTTTCCTGATACTCGATCCCATCCGGCGGTGGCCGGAACAATCCTACGGGTGGTTCGCCACCCACGCTCACACGGAGCAAATTCATCGGGCCCTGATGTTTAGGTTTTGGGGCCTTTCGTATCGTCATTCTCGTTTGGTCTTTGATGTCGCGGCACCTTTTTGAAAATCTGGAGAGACTGAGGGAGCGAGGAGCCCCGTCATCCTTCAGGTTGCCGTCACAATCGCACTTGGCGAGAATATCTTTGTCCGGCGCATCGACCGATTTGCTTGAACGGCCTGTCCTCTCCGAGGCAGGCCTTTATGCACTCCCCCGGCGGCGCCGAGGAGCAGAATTTCAATGGCAGACAAAATGCTTATCGACGCGTCTCACGAAGAGGAGACGCGCGTAGTCGTCGTGCGCGGCAACCGGATCGAAGAATTCGATTTCGAATCGCAGCATAAGAAACAGATACGCGGCAATATCTATCTGGCGAAGGTAACGAGGGTCGAACCCTCCCTGCAGGCGGCGTTCGTCGATTACGGCGGCAACCGTCATGGCTTCCTGGCGTTCGCCGAAATCCATCCGGATTATTACCAGATCCCGCTTGCCGACCGTCAGGCGTTGATGCAGCAGGAAGCTGAAGACCAGCGCAAGATCGCGGAAGCGGAAGCTGCCGATCCGGTGGTTGATCTCGCCCATGAAGACCAGCCGGATGTGGGCATCGTTGCCGCCCCGGCAGAAGACAAGGCCGAACCGGCTGAAGTCGTAGCGGAACCGGTTGCGGAAGCCGCGCCTGCTGCCGAAGAAGCCGCAGCTGAAAAGCCGAAGGCCAAGCCGAAGCGTCCCCGTGCTAAGAAAAAGGTCGTCGAAGCGGTCAGCGAGGAAGCTCCTGCTGCGGAAGCCGTGGCCGAAGAAAGCCCCGCCACTTCCGACAATGACGAAGGTTCTACCCCCGGCGAAATGGCCGCGATGGTCGATACCGATTCGATTTCCGAGGATGTGGATGCACGTCGCCGCAATGACGATGACGATGACGACGATGACGAGCACCACGAGAAGGAAGTCATCGAATCGGTCGGCGCCGAAGACGCCATGGAAGAAGTTCCGGATCGCGTCGTGCGCAAGCCGCGCAAGCAGTACCGCATCCAGGAAGTCATCAAGCGCCGCCAGATCCTGCTCGTTCAGGTCGCCAAGGAAGAACGCGGCAACAAGGGCGCGGCTCTCACCACCTATCTGTCGCTCGCCGGCCGTTACTCGGTCCTGATGCCGAACACGGCACGTGGCGGCGGCATTTCCCGCAAGATCACCCAGCCGCAGGACCGCAAGCGCCTGAAGGAAATCGCTCGCGAGCTCGACGTGCCGCAGGGCATGGGCGTTATCCTGCGTACCGCAGGCGCCAACCGTACCCGCGTCGAAGTCAAGCGCGACTTCGAATACCTGATGCGCCTTTGGGAAAACGTCCGCACGCTGACGCTGAGCTCGACCGCCCCTACCCTCGTCTACGAGGAAGGCTCGCTGATCAAGCGTTCGATCCGCGACCTGTATAACAAAGACATTTCCGAGATCATCGTGTCCGGCGAAGAAGGCTATCGTGAAGCGAAAGACTTCATGAAGATGCTGATGCCGAGCCATGCCAAGGTGGTCCAGCCCTATCGCGACCTGCATCCGATCTTTGCCCGTTCGGGCATCGAGGCGCAGCTCGACCGCATGCTGCAGCCACAGGTGACGCTGAAGTCCGGCGGCTACCTGATCATGAACCAGACGGAAGCGCTGGTCGCAATCGACGTCAACTCCGGCCGTTCGACCCGCGAACACTCCATCGAGGAAACCGCGCTCCAGACGAACCTGGAAGCGGCGGAAGAAGTTGCTCGCCAGCTCCGCCTGCGCGACCTCGCCGGCCTGATCGTCATCGACTTCATCGACATGGAAGAAAAGCGCAACAACCGCGCTGTCGAGAAGAAGCTGAAGGATTGCCTGAAGAACGACCGTGCCCGCATCCAGGTCGGCCGCATCTCGCATTTCGGCCTGCTTGAAATGTCGCGCCAGCGCATCCGCGCTTCGGTGCTGGAATCGACGACGCAGATCTGCACCCATTGCGGCGGCACGGGTCACGTCCGTTCGCAATCGTCGGTCGCTCTGCATGTGCTGCGCGGCATCGAGGAATATCTCCTCAAGAACACGACGCACGACATTACCGTTCGCACGACGCCGGACATCGCGCTCTACCTGCTCAACCACAAGCGCCAGACCGTGATGGATTACGAGAACCGCTTCGGCGTCTCCATTTTCATCGAGTCGGATATCGGGATCGGCTCCAGCCATTTCGCGATCGATCGCGGTGAGCCGGTCGAAAACCCGGTCAAGATCGAAAGCCTCATGCAGTTTGCTGCAATCCCGGTCGAGGAGGATGACGACGTCGTCATCGAGATCGACGAGGAAGAGGAAGAAGAAGTTGCTGCCGCCCAGCCGCAGCAGGCTTCCCAGGATCGCGCCCAGAGCGACGAAAACGGCCGCAAGCGCAAGCGTCGCCGCCGCCGTCGTAACCGCAACGGCGAGCGCGGTGGAGAGAATCACTCTGCGCAGGGCAATGGCGACGAGGATGGCGATGACGAGGATGGCGACGAAGGTGACGACGACGCCAACGAGACCGAAGCCGAAGCTGCAGCTGCTGCTCCGGCCGGGGAAGATGGCGAAGGCGATGAAGGTTCTCGCCGCAAGCGCCGTCGGCGCGGGAAGCGTGGCGGCCGTCGCAACCGCAACGGCGAAGAGGGCGAACTGAACGCGTCCGACGACGCTCAGGACGGCGATGACGCAGAAGAAGGCGACGGTGAGGCCGCTGCAGCGGAAGCATCTGACGTCGTCGAAGCCGAGGTCGAAACGGTCGCGGTTGAAGTCGCACCGGTAGAAGCACCCGCCGCCAAGCCGCGCCGTTCGCGCCGTGGCAAGGCTGCAACCTCTGCCGAAGCTCCGGCGGTCGTTGAAGCTGCCCCGGTCGAAGCGGTCGTCGAGGTCGAAGCTGTTGTCGAGCAGGTGGAAGCCGCGCTTGGCGAGGCTCCGAAGGTGGAAGCAAAGGAAGATGTGACACCTGAGGCAGCTCCGGCTGCCGAACCGGCGGCACAGGAAGCTTTCGACGAATCCAAGCCGGTTCGCGCCAACCGCGCGTCGAATATCGCCTCCTCTGCCGAGGCGGTGGTGAAGAGCTCCGACCCCGCCGCCGGATCGCCGGAAGGCGAAGGTGACGCGACGAAGCCGAAAAAAGCCGGCTGGTGGCAGCGCCGCGGCTTCTTCTGAGCCTTGTGAATGAGAATACCGAAACGGCCGCGTCTGACGCGGCCGTTTTTGTTTGTGCGTGGTACTGTGGATCGGGCGATGAATGTGAAGGGCTGCCGCACGCTCCCGTCTTCCCCCTTGCGGGGAAGATGTCAGCGGAGCTGACAGATGGGGGTGGTGCCACAAACCCGACGCTAGAGACTGCTGAACCACCCCCATCTGTCGCCTCTGGCGACATCTTCCCCGCAAGGGGGAAGACGGGAGCGTGCCGCAACGCTTCACATTCCAGATGCGAGCGCCCACATCATCACGAAGCTTCGGATTTCGGTTGAACGACCTGCCGAACAGATTCCGCAAACGCCTTCAGCCTGTTGAAAAGCGACTCTTTTCCGGCTCTGGGCGAGGTGAATACGCAGTTGTGAAGAGCCATCAACCAAGTGGCAATCAATTTGCGGTTTCGTCTTTCACACGACTGGCTTACTTTCGGCGCAAACCGACATGATGGTGCGCCGGATTCGTGCCCACGATCTCCAAGAGGATATGGATGACCCGCCTTTTCAAGACGATTGCCGCCTGCACGATGCTGGCGCTCGCATCTTCCGCCGCTGCCCCGGCGTTTGCTCTGGATGACCAGCAGAAGAAGGAAATGGGCGCATTCATCCGCGAGTATCTGCTGCAGAACCCGGAGGTGCTGCTCGAAGTGCAGGACGCGCTGCAGGC
Source organism: Neorhizobium sp. (assembly GCA_965227625.1). GTDB lineage: Bacteria > Pseudomonadota > Alphaproteobacteria > Rhizobiales > Rhizobiaceae > Neorhizobium. Next base: position 115,276 of record CBDDGK010000060.1, read on the forward strand.
AAAACAGCAGAACCAGCGGGTCGAGCAGTCAACCAAGGGGATCGCGGACAACAAGGCCGCCATCTTCTCCTCGCCGACGGACATTACGCTCGGCAATCCGAAGGGCGACGTCACCGTCGTCGAGTTCTTCGATTACAATTGCGGCTACTGCAAACGCGCGCTCACCGACATGGACGACATCCTGTCGAAGGACAAGAACGTGAAGTTCATCCTGAAGGAATTCCCGATCCTCGGACCGGATTCGATCGCTGCGCATCGCGTCGCCAATGCCGTGCGCCTCGTCGCGCCGCAGAAATATGCCGAATTCCACCGCAAGCTTCTCGGCGGTCAGGGCCATGCGTCCGAAAAGACCGCCATTGCGATCGCAGCATCGCTGGGTGTCGAGGAGGCGCAGATCCGCAAATCGATGGCCGATCACCCGAACGACGACATCGTGCGCGAAGCCTATCAGCTGGCAAACGACATCGGCATCACCGGCACCCCGACCTATGTCGTGGGTGACGAAGCGGTGTTCGGCGCGGTCGGGCTTGAGACGATCCAGCAGAAGGTCGCCAACGTGCGTGCGTGCGGCAAGGCCACCTGCTGACCCCAGATAACCATGACAGGTTCCATGACAGTGGACGCCGTGCCCTTTCGGCGCGGCGGGGGCTTTTCCTTGTCGTCCTAGCGGTCTATAGGTTGCCCCTGAATTTCTGGATGGAACAATATCAGTGATGAGCAAGACGGTCTTCGTCCTCAATGGACCCAACCTCAACATGTTGGGAAAACGCGAGCCGGGCATCTACGGTGGTCAGACCCTCAAGGACGTCGAAAACGATTGCATCGCTGCCGGCAAGGAACTTGGCCTGACGGTCGATTTCCGGCAGAGCAATCATGAAGGCACGCTCATCGACTGGATTCATGAAGCCGGAGAGAAGGCTGTCGGCGTTGCCATCAACGCCGGAGCCTATACGCATACCTCGATTGCCCTGCACGATGCCATCAAGGCTATTTCCGTGCCGGTGATCGAGCTTCACATTTCGAATGTCCATGCGCGGGAAGAATTCCGCCACCATTCGGCAATCGCACCGGCGGTAAAAGGCGTGATCTGCGGCTTTGGCACCCAGAGCTACATTCTGGCGCTGCACGCCTTGAAAACCATTACCGCCTGACAAGATAAACAGAACAATAGGGTTTGCCATGTCTGAGAAAAAGAACGGGATCGATAAGGCACTGATCCGCGACCTCGCGAACATTCTGAACGATACCGACCTGACCGAGATCGAAGTCGAACAGGACGACCTGCGCATCCGCGTGTCGCGCGCCGGCGCGACGCAATACGTTCAGGCCCCGATCGCCGCCCCGGCTTACGCTCCGGCCGCAGTCGCAGCCGCGCCGGTTGCTGTCGCAGCGCCTGTTGCCGCAGCAGACAACAAGAACGCCGTCACCTCTCCGATGGTCGGCACCATCTATCTCGCTCCGGCCCCCGGTTCGCGCAACTTCATCGAAGTCGGCGCAACGGTCAAGGAAGGCCAGACCCTCCTGATCGTCGAAGCCATGAAGACGATGAACCAGATCCCGTCGCCGCGCTCTGGCAAGGTTACGGAAATCCTGGTCAACGACGCGCAGCCTGTCGAATACGGCCAGCCGCTCGTCATCATCGAATAAGGCTTGAGCCGATGATTTCGAAGATCCTCATAGCCAACCGCGGTGAGATCGCCCTTCGCGTCCTGCGCGCCTGCAAGGAGCTCGGCATCGCAACCGTCGCCGTGCATTCGACCGCCGACGCTGATGCGATGCATGTGCGCCTTGCCGACGAAAGCGTCTGCATCGGCCCGCCGCCGTCGCGCGATAGCTATCTCAACATTCACCAGATCGTCGCCGCCTGTGAGATTACCGGCGCCGACGCCGTGCATCCGGGCTACGGCTTCCTGTCCGAAAACGCCAAGTTCGCCGATATTCTCGAAGCGCATGGCATCACCTTCATCGGGCCAACCGCTGAACACATCCGCCTGATGGGTGACAAGATCACCGCCAAGCAGACGGCTGTCGAACTCGGCATTCCGGTCGTTCCGGGCTCCGAAGGCGAAGTGACGCCTGAAAACGCCTTGGAAATCGCCAGAGGGATCGGCTTCCCGGTCCTGATCAAGGCGACGGCCGGCGGTGGCGGACGCGGCATGAAGGTCGCAAAGACCGAGGCCGATCTCGAGGAAGCCTTTAACACGGCCCGTACCGAAGCGCTCAACGCCTTCGGCAATGGCGCCGTGTATATGGAGAAGTACCTCGGCAAGCCGCGCCATATCGAGATCCAGGTCGTCGGTGACGGCGAAGGCAATGCGATCCATCTCGGCGAGCGTGACTGCTCCTTGCAGCGTCGCCACCAGAAGGTTTGGGAAGAAGCCAACTCCCCTGCCCTCAATGTCGACCAGCGCATGAAGATCGGCCAGGTCTGCGCCGACGCCATGAAGAAGATGAAGTACCGCGGCGCCGGCACGATCGAGTTTCTCTACGAAAACGGCGAGTTCTATTTCATCGAAATGAACACCCGTCTTCAGGTCGAGCATCCGATCACCGAAGCGATCACCGGCATCGACCTCGTGCACGAACAGATTCGCGTCGCTTCCGGTGCCGGTCTGTCCGTGAGCCAAGAAGAAATCGTGTTCCACGGCCACGCCATCGAATGCCGCATCAACGCTGAGGATCCGCGTACGTTCGTGCCCTCGCCGGGCACGATCACGCATTTCCATGCACCAGGCGGGCTTGGCGTACGTGTCGATTCCGGCGCCTATGCGGGCTACAAGATCCCGCCCTATTACGACAGCCTGATCGGCAAGCTCATCGTGCACGGCCGCACCCGTGTCGAATGCATGATGCGTCTGCGCCGCGTGCTCGACGAGTTCGTCGTGGACGGCATCAAGACGACGCTGCCGCTCTTCCAGGACCTCGTGGACAATCCGGATATCGCCAACGGCGATTACGACATTCACTGGCTGGAGAACTATCTGGCCGGCGACAAGGCACACTAACCGAACATGACGCCCGAGACCGGCAACCGGCTCGGGCGTCACGTTTTCAGGGAGAAGCATGGCAGGGCGGCGCGGCAGATACTACCCGGCAATTACCCCGGACATTCTGTTGCGAGCCTATTCCATAGGCCTGTTCCCCATGGCCGAATCGGCCGACGATCCGGAGATCTTCTGGGTCGAACCGGAAATGCGCGGCGTCCTGCCGCTCGATGATTTCCACGTCTCCAAAAGCCTGGAAAAGGCGGTCCGCAAGGCACCGTTCGATATCCGCTTCGATACCGCTTTCGAGGCGGTAATGGGCATGTGTGCCCAGCCTGCGGCGGATCGGCCAAGCACCTGGATCAACTCCACCATTCTCAAACTCTATACGGAGCTTCACCGCATGGGCCATGCGCACAGCGTGGAAGCCTGGGATGGCGAGGAACTGGTCGGCGGATTGTATGGCGTGTCGCTTGGCGCGGCCTTTTTTGGCGAGAGCATGTTCTCAAGGCGCACCAACGCCTCGAAGATCTGCCTCGTCCATCTCGTGGCACGGCTGAAGGAAAAGCGCTTCATCCTGCTCGACACGCAGTTCACGACCGAGCACCTGAAGACCTTCGGCGCGATCGACATTCCGAAGGACGAATACGTCAAGCTGCTGCGCGACGCTGTCGATACGCCTCACCTGAAATTCTAAAGTGCTTCGATTGGCTCAGTTCGTCGCCTTAGCCGGCGGCGGGACGTCCGAGTTCTGCTTGCAGCCAGTCAGCCAGATATCATAGATCGGGTGCTCGACAGCGTTCAGGCCCGGGCTATCGGCAAACATCCAGCCGGTGAAGATGCGGCGGATCTTGCGGTCCAGGGTGATTTCATCGACTTCGATAAAGCCGTCGACCTTCTGGGCTTCGGTTTCGTCGCGGGAGTAGCAGACCTTCGGCGTCACCTGCAGCGCGCCATATTGGACGGTCTCGTTGACATAGACGTCAAACGTGGTGATGCGGCCGGTGATCTTATCGATGCCCTTGAAGACGGCGACCGGGTTCGAAATGCGGGCCGCAGAAACTCCATCCGCCGCAAGCACAGAAACAAGCGCGACAAGCGCGCCGACAGTCCGCTTGCTCCACGACCTCGTTGGAGAACCCGTCATCAATCCCATCATGTTTCCCGTCTCGACAATTCCCGTCCGCGCCGAGACCTAGAGTGCGATTGTGGCTAAAACCGGTGCCGGTGTGACTTCGCGCGGCCTATCAGTTGCCGGGCGTCCAGGCGTCGTAATCGCCGGTAACGCGGGGGCGTTCGCCGCTTGCGGAAATCGAGCCCTGCGGGCGATAGGCATAAGGCGTGCCGGTGAGATTGACCTTGTGCGGCTGCTGCCATTCGCGCGCCTTGTAGTCCTCTCGCGAAGGAGGCGTGTCGGTGCGATAATGCATCCAGCCGTGCCAGCCGGCAGGAATTGCGGAAGCTTCCGCGTAATCCTTGTAGATCACCCAGCGCTTCGGCTTGCCCCACGAGGTCATCGGACCTTCGTAATAGACATTGCCCAACTCGTCTTCGCCGACCTTCTTGCCGAAGCGCCAGGTGAAGAACCGCGTGCCCATGGTCTGGCCATTCCACCAGGTGAAGATCTGCAGAAGGAGGTTTTTCATGAGCTTTCCGTGGGCTTTACAAGCAGGTGAGCAACAGGCATTGCCGGCTGAGCGGCTTCTTCCGCTTATGCCGTCTCGACGGGCCGATGTCTAGTGATTCCCGTTGCCGCACGGCTATTTGAACTTCATCTTGAAGCCGAAATGGCTCTTGGCGAACCCCTGGCGCTCGTAGAAGCGGTGCGCGTCGATGCGGGTCATGTTGGATGTCAGCAGCACCGAGTGGCAATCACGGCGTCTCGCCTCCTCGATCGCATACTCGATCATCTGCGCGCCGATGCCCTCGCCGCGCCGATCGGCGCGCGTCTGCACCGCCTCCACGACCATCGAAAGCGAACCGCGGCCGCTCAGCGTGCGGGTAAAAAGGATCTGGAACGTGCCGACCACCGTGCCATCCGCCTCGGCCACGAAAAGCTGCTCGTTCTGCGACGCGTCGATAACATGGAAAGCCTTCAGATAGCCCTCGAAAGCATCCGGATCAGTCGTATCGCCATGGCCGCCCAAATCATCAGCAGCAAACAGGGCAATCAGCTCGGGAAGATCTGCCTCTCTCGCGCGGCGGATGAGAATGTTTTCAGACACATCTTTTCCTTTCAATCACGTCCATGCAATGAATATTACCGGCGGACTGTAGGGGTTATTTGACAATGCTACAAAGACTAACGGGTATCTTATTCGTGATCATCGCCGCGACCTGGCCGTTTATGGCGGTTGCGGAAGGCCGGGGCGCAGTCGGCTTTGCGCAGGCACCGGAAATGAGCAGCGGCGTCTGCTTTGCATCCAGCGTGCGCAAGGCGCTCGACTGCGCCAAGAAGAAATGCATCAAGGATGGCGGCACGGCGGAAGATTGCCTGGAGACGACGGCATGCTTCCCCGCCTGGTGGAGCATCGATATCTTCGCGCAGTCCAGGGAAGGGCCACACTGGCACGAAACCTTCTGCGGCTTCGACAGCAAGGAAGCCGCGATCGCCGCATCGAAAAACATCTGCAACCTGAAACGCCGCAAGGACCTTTCGGATTGCAGCCTGGTGACGATCTACAACGAGGAAGGCGAAGCTTTCGAGCAATAAGCCCTAGAGCGCCGTGCGTCCTATCGGACGCACAAAGGACGCTCTAACTCTTTGAATCGACGCATCGTGCTTTCCGAAAATCGATTCCGATTTTCGGGCCGATGCTGTAGGCAGATCAGACGGTCGCCAGCCGCTTTTCCAGAATGAAAGCCGGCAGGCCCGAATTGGGGGCGCCCCATTCTTCCATGCGATCGACTTCTGCAAAACCGAGCCGTTCGTAGAAGGCAAGCGCCCTCACATTCTGCAGCGCGACCTCGACCCGCATGATTTCCGCATCCGGAAAACAGGTCTCGATCTCGGCGAAGATATCGCGGCCGATGCCCTCGTTCTGGCAGGATGGCTTGACGTAGAGCTGATGCAGCATCGCCGTCTTTTCCATCTTCGGATACATGGCGGCATAACCGATGCCGCCGATATCCCGGCCGTTATCGGCAACCAGGAATTCGCCGTCCTTCTTCTGGATGCGGGCACGGATCGCGTTCGGCGAATGCCAGCCGCTCACCATGCCGGCAACCTTGGCGGCGCCATAAAACGGATCGTAGGTCGCGTGAAACGTCTCGTTCAGGAGGGCGCGGATCTTCTCCACGTCCTCCTCACCTGCCGTGCGAACGAAATAGACCATGAGCCTATTCTTCGATGCCGAGCTTCGCCTTGACGAGCGCCTGCACCGCCTGCGGGTTGGCCTTGCCACCGGTCGACTTCATGACCTGACCGACGAACCAGCCGGCAAGCGTCGGCTTTGCCTTGACCTTTTCGACCTGGTCCGGGTTGGCGGCGATGATTTCGTCAACGGCTTTCTCGATCGCGCCGGTATCCGTCACCTGCTTCATGCCGCGGGTTTCGACGATCTCGGCCGGATCACCGCCTTCGGTGAGCACGATCTCGAACAGATCCTTGGCGATCTTGCCGGAAATGGTTTCGGCCTTGATGAGGTCGATGATGCCGCCCAGCTGAGCGGGCGAAACCGGAGTCTCTTCAATGTCTTTGCCGGTTCTGTTCAAGGCACCCAGCAAGTCGTTGATAACCCAGTTTGCGGCGATCTTGCCATCGCGGCCTTCTGCAACGGCTTCGAAATAATCGGCAATCGCCTTCTCGGACACGAGGACCGAAGCGTCATAGATCGACAGGCCGAGTTCCGAAACAAACCGTGCCTTCTTGTCGTCCGGCAGCTCCACCAGGCCGGCGCGCATCTTTTCGATGAAGGCATCATCGAATTCGAGCGGCAGCAGGTCCGGATCGGGGAAATAGCGGTAGTCATGCGCATCTTCCTTGGAGCGCATCGAACGCGTCTCGCCCTTGCCCGGATCGAAGAGGCGGGTTTCCTGATCGATCGAGCCGCCGTCTTCCAGAATGCCGATCTGGCGGCGTGCCTCGTATTCGATCGCCTGGCCGATGAAGCGGATTGAGTTGACGTTCTTGATCTCGCAACGCGTGCCGAAGGGCTCGCCCGGGCGGCGCACGGAGACGTTGACGTCCGCGCGCATCGAGCCTTCGTCCATGTTGCCGTCGCAGGTGCCGAGGTAACGGACGATCGAGCGCAGCTTGGTCATATAGGCCTTCGCCTCATCGGACGAACGCATGTCCGGCTTGGAGACGATTTCCATCAGCGCCACGCCCGAGCGGTTCAGGTCCACATAGGACATGGTCGGGTGCTGGTCGTGCATCGACTTGCCGGCATCCTGTTCCAGGTGCAGGCGCTCGATGCCGATCTCGATATCCTCGAACTGGCCCTGACGATCCGGACCGAGCGAGATGACGATCTGGCCTTCGCCGACGATCGGATCCTTGAACTGGGAGATCTGATAGCCCTGCGGCAGGTCCGGGTAGAAATAGTTCTTGCGGTCGAACAGCGAGCGCTTGTTGATCTGCGCCTTCAGGCCAAGGCCGGTGCGAACGGCCTGGGCGACGCACTCCTCGTTGATGACCGGCAGCATGCCCGGCATGGCGGCATCGACAAGCGACACGTTGGCATTGGCCGGCTTGCCGAATTCGGTCGAGGCCCCGGAGAAGAGCTTCGAATTGGACAGGACCTGAGCATGCACCTCCATACCGATGATCACTTCCCAATCGCCAGTGGCGCCGGGAATCAAGCGTTTCGGATCGGGCGTGCGGACGTCGACTAGGGTCATCTTATGCTCTTGAAATGGTCTAGATGGATATTCTGGAGGTAGAGCAAATGGCGTTGCGGCGCAAGGCTTGGACGGCATACGGCGCCCGCCTTGTTCGATCACGTGACGGGTGTTACCGTTCCGCTCTTGCCAAGCCGGAGACACCACCCAGATGCGCACGCCGATCTCACAACGCCAGCCCACGACAACCGGCCGCGCAGCTCTGGGCCTCGCCGCTGTAATCCTTGCCGTATCCGCCATATGGGCATCCGCGCAACAGGTTGGTGTCAAGGATCAGATCAAGCTGATGGAAAGCATGAAAGCGCAAGGCAAGACCGGCCTTGCCCGCAAGACGAAGGATGTCGATGCCCGCCCTGCCCATGCGGGCGAAATCGTCATCACCATCATCAAGGGTCAGGGCGTCGAGACGAAATCTAAACCGGCGGAAGTGGGCGACTGGGTGGTTCGCAACCGGTGCCCCGAAACCGGCAACGAAGAGATCCTCGTCAAGGCAGCGAAGTTTCCGGAGCGATACGGCCAGGCGCTGGGGGCCGCCGACAGTAAGGGTTACCAGGCTTTCCGGCCGAAGGGCGGCGACATGAATTACTTCATCGTCTCTCAGGCGCTTGGCGAGTTCACGTTCACCGCTCCCTGGGGCGAGCGCATGATGGCGAAACCTGGCGATGCGATCGTGCAGGTCGCAAACGATCCTTCCGATACCTACCGTATCGCGGAACCGTCCTTTGCCTGCACCTATGAGATCACGAAACCAGCCCCCGCCAGCTGAGCGAATGCGGGACGGTCAGAAACCGGGGCCGTATGTGCCCGGCTCGTCTGCGACCAGCTGTTTCGATAAGCCCACCGATTGAACATCGCGATCGATCTTCGGAGCATAGGCGACCGAAAGCCAGTTGATAGCGTAGCCCTGCTTTTCGAAAAAGCCGACGGCCTCGGTGTTGCGGGCGTGCGTTTCGACGCGTGCCACCAAGAAGCCTTGACGGACGATCTCTGCCTCGACTTCCGCCAGAAGCGCCCGGCCAAAGCCATGCCCCTGATAGGGCGGATCGATCCAGAAATCGGAGATCAGTTCGTCGAGCTTTTCACGAGCCGCCCAGCCGGCCAGCGAACCGAGCTGCTCGACCACCGTTATGGTGAGCCACGACGAGCGGGTGAAATTCAGAAAGGCGGCACGGGCGCTTGCCCGCATATCGGTCATTTCGCCGATGGACACCATGGCCTTTTCCCACGAGCGGAAGCCGATCTCCGCGAGGGCATACGCTTCGTCTTCACGCGCATTGCGAACAGTGGCCATGTCTTCCCCTGATGTCGGTTCAGTAGAACACTGAGTCTGGCGTTTTACCAGCGGAACATATCGGCTGATGCGCCAGTGCGCTTGACGACTGGGGAAAACGTCGGTAGCGACGATTCCGTGACAGAGCCGCTCGACACCCGAGCGGTTTGCGCATGGAGTTTTGATGTTCTCGTCCAGAGAGACCTGCTGAGGGGCCGGCCGCCCTCAAAGCGCCCGGCCCAGACAAAAACGCCCGCTCCGACGCCAAATGGCGCCGGCAACGTTTTTGTGCGCTCGGACATCTGACTTCCGGCATCGAGCTTTCCGAAAACCGATTGCGATTTTCAGGCCGATACCGGACCGAGCGCTTCTCCGGACATCAACACAATGGACATTTCCCGCGCCGAACAGCGCATCCTTCACCTGCTCGCACAGGGCGGCAGGATCGAGATCACTCGTGACGAAAATCGCAAGATAGAGAAACTTCAGCTGATTACCCGCGAAGGCTGGGCCTTCTCCGGCATCGACCTCCTCACCTTCCGAAAGCTGAAGCAGAAGAAGGCGATCAAATCCCAGGGCAGCAAGCCCTATCGGATTACCGAACGGGGATTGGTATTGGTGAGGGCTGAGCAGGATAATCGCTAAATAACGAAACGCCGCGCGTCGGAATGGCGCGCGGCCTAAGAATTAAATATCAGAGTCATACTGATATGCATTGAATTTGTCGGCCACAATACGTCCAGAATTTCGCGGATTTACATAAGTATCGAGAAAAACAGCGGTACTTTTCCAACCGCCTGCAACCATTGTAGATTTAATATCCGCCCCTAGTGACAAAGCATTGTTCGCCATAGCATGACGGCCACATGTATGACTTGGTTTATATGGAATTTGCGCACGGAGGCATACCGCTTTAATTCTCTCATTTACAGAGTGTCGGCACCTGTATCTAAATACCGCAGCCTCCAAATTAGCGTCGTGGCGAAGCTCAAGAAGCCTTACAACGAGAGCGTCCGTCAGATACCGAATTGCATTCTTCTCGTTCTTTGCTTTGACTAACAGCGCAGTGCGGCTTGCAAAATCGAGATCAGGCCAATTTACCCTCAGCGCTTCGGATACCCGTGCTCCCGTCTGGCTCATAAACAGCACCAATGCCGCCAAATGGGGCAAGCCGTCTTTTTCGCATTGCCTGATAAAGGCGTGGATCCAAATTTGAGATGCCGCCTTCTTTCTAGCAGGGCGGTCTTCTTTAAATCTCCGCAACTTTATAACCGGCCCCCACCCTCGTTGGTGCGCATGACTGAGCACCGCGCCAACTGGTGTCATAATGGATCGATTTCGAGTGGAGTTACTTCTGTCTGGAAGCAACTTAAGCGCCAAGCTCTTGATATCAAGAGGTATTATCTCAGAAAGAGGCCTTGAACCAATCTCTGAAATTATTTTAGGTAGATACTTCGCTTCGCCGCCATGCTCGATGTAGCTAGTAGCAGCTTCAGCAAATGTTTTTGTAAAGGCACGATCCATACGGCTCTCCGTGACTGCGAGAACCATGCTATAAAAGCTGAAATTTTGTCGCGTCGCTAGATGTCATAGTTTCTCTAGAACGCCGAAAGTTTGGCCTTCATCGCGACCCACTCCTCCGCCAATGACCCGACACGCTGCTGAGCGGCACGCCGGTACCAATAGTCGGCATTCCAATCGTCACCCTCGATGCGATGGCAAAGCGCATGGCCCCAATCAAAGGGTTTTTCGCCTTCGTGCTCCTGGCAGATATTGTGAACCGCTTCCCACTCGGCGCCCACGGCAAAACCGGCAGCCGCAAGCTGATCGAAGGCGTCGATTAGGCGTGAAAGGTCAGAGTTTTCCATACGCGTCCTCCCGAGTTGGAAACTATTTTCCGAACTGCATCTCCAGATGCACTTTTTCGAGTGGAATCCCGAGGCCCGCGTCGAATTCCTTACCACGCCAGGCGAGAGAAAAACCGCAGCGTTCATAAAGTATTATCGCACCGGCATTGCTAGAGCGGGTGTGAATCTTTGCGACCATTATGCTCTCGGCCTGTATGCGCTCCAGGAAATAGCGAACCAGCGCCGAACAGATACCGCGGCCCTGGCATGCGGGATCGACCCAGATGTCGGAAATGTAGTCGGGATTGTCCGCCCGAGCACCCCAGCCGACCACCCTGCCCTCAAGTTCGGCCACGGCTACGTCGCCCCTGGCTTCGGCCGGATACTCGAAGAACGCCTTTCGGGCGGCTTCGATGACGGCCGGATCGCTGAAGCCGGCCTCACCTTCCACGCTGGTTTTCCAGGCTGCAAAACCGACTTCGCCGACCACTTGGTGATCGGCGACAGTCATTTTCCGAATTGTGAGGCCGCTTACCACCACTTGGCCGGCGAGAACTTGCCGGCGGCCTGTTCGATGACGTGAGCCGTGCGGAACAGCGTCTCTTCCTCAAACGGCTTGCCGATGAGCTGCAGACCGAGCGGCAGGCCCTTATGGTCGAGACCGGCGGGAACGGCGATGCCCGGCAGGCCGGCCATGTTCACCGTGACCGTGAAGATGTCGTTCAGGTACATGGCGACCGGATCGGCAGCCAGATTCTCGTCGGCGACACCGAAGGCCGAAGACGGAGTGGCAGGCGTCAGGATCGCATCGACGCCGGCGTCGAACACCAGTTCGAAGTCGCGCTTGATCAGGGTGCGAACCTTCTGGGCCTGCAGGTAGTAGGCGTCATAATAGCCAGCAGACAGAACATAGGTGCCGATCATGATACGGCGCTTGACCTCGGTGCCGAAGCCGGCAGCGCGGGTCTTTTCGTACATGTCGACGATGTCCTTGCCGTCAACGCGCAGGCCGTAACGAACGCCGTCGTAACGGGCGAGGTTCGACGAGGCTTCAGCGGGCGCAACGATGTAATAAGCCGGCAGAGCGTATTTCGTATGCGGCAGGGTAATGTCGACGATCTCCGCACCGGCATCCTTGAGCCAGGCAATGCCCTGCTGCCAGAGCTTTTCGATCTCTTCCGGCATGCCTTCGACGCGGTATTCCTTCGGAATGCCGATCTTCATGCCCTTGATCGACTGGCCGAGCGAGGCTTCGTAATCCGGCACCGGCAGGTCTACGGAGGTCGTGTCCTTGGCGTCGACGGATGCCATCGACTTCAGCATGATCGCAGAGTCGCGGACGTCGCGGGCGATCGGGCCGGCCTGGTCGAGCGACGAAGCGAAAGCGACGACGCCCCAGCGCGAGCAGCGGCCATAGGTCGGCTTGATGCCGACTGTGCCGGTGAAGGCGGCCGGCTGACGGATCGAGCCGCCAGTATCGGTGGCGGTGGCGCCGGCGCACAGATGCGCGGCAACGGCCGCTGCCGAACCACCGGAGGAACCACCCGGAACGAGCTGCTGGTTGGAGCCGTTCGCCTTCCACGGGTTGATCACCGCACCGTAATGCGAGGTCTCGTTGGAAGAGCCCATGGCGAACTCGTCCATGTTGAGCTTGCCGAGCATGACAGCGCCGTCGTCCCAGAGGTTCTGGGTAACAGTCGATTCGTATTTCGGCTTGAAGCCGTCGAGAATGTGGGAGCAGGCCTGCGTGTGGACGTCACGCGTGCCGAACAGGTCCTTGATGCCGAGCGGGATGCCTTCCAGCGCGCCGACGGTGCCGGAAGCGCGGCGGGCGTCGGAAGCCTTCGCCATATCGAGCGCCTTTTCCGGCGTCACGGCGATGTAGGCGTTGAACACTTCGTTGGCGGCATCGATCGCCTTCAGATAGCTCTCGGTCAGTTCGACTGAGGTGAATTCCTTGGCCTTCAGCTTCTCGCGGGCTTCGGCAATGGTCAGGCTGGTGAGTTCGGTCATGGTCTTCTTCAAAACGTTCGAATGCAGGTAAAGGTCGGATGGCGGCTTGCGCCGCATGCGGACAGCAAGCTGCCGCCTATTCGACGACCTTCGGCACCAGGAAGAAATCGCGATCGGTAATCGGCGCATTGGCGACGATATCGTCCGGCTTGTTGCCGTCATTGACCGTGTCTTTGCGCTTGCGCATCTGCATCGGCGTGACGGACGTCATCGGCTCGACGCCGGAAACATCGACTTCGTTCAACTGCTCGACGAAATTGATGATGCCATTGAGCTCGCCGACCATGCGATTGGCATCTTCCTCGGTAACCGCAATGCGGGCAAGGCGCGCGACGCGCTTCACAGTGGCGAGATCGACGGACATGGCATACTCCGGGCAAGAAAAATCATACCCGCTATAATCGCCGCGTCCGCTTCCCGCAACAGGCAGCGCGCCTCAAATATGAAGCGCGCCGTGTTGATTGCAGAAGATCAGTAAGAAACGCTGCCGCCGGGAGCCGGGACTTCGACGCGGGTGCGCGAACCTTCCATGCCCTTGACGAACTTATCGGCGGTCATGTCGACCATCGGCAGGCCGTAATGGCAGGGCAGCGCATGCTTGAAATCGAAGAAGCGCTGGCAGGCGAGTGCGGCCACGGCGCCGCCCATGGTGAAACGGTCGCCGATCGGCACGATGCCGATATCCGGCTGGTGCAATTCGTTGATCAGAGCCATGTCGGAGAAGATATCCGTATCGCCCATATGCAGGACCGACGGCTCGTCGTCGAAATGCAGCATCAGGCCGTTGGCATTGCCGAGGCAGTGGGAAACACCGTCTTCGGTCAGCGAGGCGGAGGAATGCAGCGCGTTGGTGAAGGTTGCGGTAAAGCCGCCGAGATCGATCGTACCGCCGGTATTGCCCATTTCGAGCTTTTCGACGCCTTTCTTCTGCAACCAGACACCGAGGTCATAGTTGGCGAGAACGACGGCGCCGGTATCCTTGGCGATCTGGACGGTATCGCCGACATGGTCGCCGTGGCCGTGGGTCAGCAGGATATGGGTCAGACCTTCCGTTGCATCCTTCATGTCCTGGCCGGCGAAGGCAGGGTTATAGGTCAGGAACGGGTCGATCAGGATTTTCGCCTTGGCGGTTTCAATACGGAAAGCGGCATGGCCGAGCCAGATGATCTTCATGGAATAATTTCCTCCAGTAGGGCGACGTAAAACAACAACTCACGCGCGAATTTTGGTAGAAGGAAATCGTCGAGGCGAACGCCTTGGCAAACGAAAGGAGGTGAGACGATTGAAGATCCGGCTTACGCTGACGATCAGGTTCAGGACTTGGCGGTTCACCCTGACAATCAGCTAAGAAAATGGGGGTCGGGCGAAAGCCCGGCTCCCACCGGAAGGAAAGTCGTCTCACCTCCTGACCAAAACCTATAACACGCCGCCGGACGATTTCAAAGTTCGACACGCTTCCAGATAACCTATATGCCGCCAAAGAAAAGTGGGACAGGGATAGGACAGGAGTTCCTATCCCGCAGGAAAGACGCGCGCATGACGGTAATGACGATCGAGGAGCTGGCCGAATACCTTCAGCCGAGCCAGGCCATTGCCGGGCTCGACCTCGGCACCAAGACGATCGGGCTTGCCATGTCGGATCTCGGCCGGCGCTTCGCCTCGCCTCGGCCGGTCCTCAAGCGGGTAAAGTTCACCCAGGATGCAGAAGTACTGCTTGCCTTCGCCGCGAAGGAAAAGGTTGCGGGCTTCGTGATCGGCCTGCCGATGAACATGGACGGCTCGGCCGGTCCGCGCGTTCAGGCGACACGCGCCTTCGTGCGCTCGATGAGCGACAAGACCTCCCTGCCCTTCGTATTCTGGGACGAGCGGCTGTCAACGGTCGCGGCCGAACGGGCGCTTCTTGAGATGGACGTGTCGCGCGCCAAGCGGGCCGAGCGGATCGATTCCGCTGCGGCCAGCTTCATTCTTCAGGGAGCCCTGGACAGGCTATTGTCGCTCGGTAGAGCGGCGACGGAAGAGCGGGACGCCTGACGCTTCTGCCACCAGGCGGCAATCTGCTTGCGCTTGCGGAACGCGATGATCGCGAAAACGACCAGGCTGTCGAAGGCGATGGCGCGAGCAACGAGCGGCGGAATGGTTTCGGGGTCGATACCGAGAATGTTGCCATAGATCTGGAAGACCAGATCATGGGTCTGCCGCGTCAGCATGAAGAAGCCGAAGCTCATGTCGTAATAGGAGAGCCCATACCAGCTCGTCAGCAACAGGACGGGACCTGCCCACAAGATCAGAAACCACTTCATGCGGTCTTTCCCCTTGGCTCAGCCGGAAACATCTCCGGCAGCACGAGCCATCGCGATAATGCCATCAGGCTCAGAACCAGCGCAGGAACGGCGATATCAAGCGCCAGCACTGCAAAAATCCCCGTCATGGCGATCAGCAATGCCCTCTCCCTGACTGCGGTTCCAACTGCGAACATAACCGGCCAAACTCGTGGTTAACAATGCGTTAACGCCAAATTAGAGCGTGGCAGATTTCCCGCAACGCAAACCGGGTAACATGGTTAACATCGCAGCTGTGGCTGTGGAAAACCGGTGGATCAGCCGTAAATGGCCCTTACGAGGCGGCTGATAGCGCTTTCGACCTTGTCCCAGTCCTTGGCCGTCTTGAGCGGCACGCCGGCAAATTGGCCGCTGACGGCCGCCGAGATCACAAGGTGTTGAATGGCTGCGAAGAGCAGCGCGTTGGTGGTCGCAGTGTCGACGCCCTTCGGCGGCGTCAGCGAGCCGCGCATCTTTTCCAGCCACTTGCCGAGCGCCTTGGTGCGCGCCTCAGACAGGCGACGCACCTGCGGTGTGTCCTGCGAGACCTCCCAGGCGACGATCTTGCAGACGAGCGGGTCGTTGCGCAGCGCTTCCATGAAATAGATGGCGAGCTTTTCCATCAGGTCGCCATAGGTCAGCAGGAAGGCTCCGCCTGTATCCTGCGGGATGCGATCGTTGACCCAGGTTCCGAGATCGGCGCCGATCGCCTCGATCAGGCCGTCGAGGCCGCCGTAGTAACGATAGATCAGCTGTTTGTCGCAGCCGGCCCGGCGGGCTACCGCATTGATACCGAAACCCTGAAAACCCTGTTCCGCCAGAAGATCGCGGGCGGCCACGAAGATCGCCCGCTCGGTGCTTGCGCGGTTGCGCAGCTTCGGGGCGGAGCCTTCCTTGGCGGTAATTTCTGGGATCTGCAGCATGATTCGCCTGTTTGGGTTGCGTCGCTCCATTCCGCGATAATCCGCGACAACCTGCATCGCAAGCGCCTGCAACGGCCATGCACAGGAATGCGCCCGTTCCGCTTGAATTAGCGGCCTCTGCATTGCACTATCGGCATAGGAGGACTAACCAAGCACCAACTTTCCCGCCGGCGTCCCCCTCATGCTCATCGTCTTCCAAAGCATTCTCCCGATCTTTCTGCTCGTCCTGCTCGGCATCGCGCTGAAACGCGCGCCGGTGATCAATGTCGAACTCTGGGACGGGCTTGAACAGTTCAGCTACTGGGTGCTGTTCCCTGCTCTCCTGTTCATGACGATGGCGAAGGCGGATTTTTCCAATGCCGACAACCTCTCCGTCAGCTTCGCGGCGATCGTGTCCGTCTGCGTCATGTCGGGCGGACTTCTCATCGCATGGCCGCTTCTCTCCAATCTGAAGATCAGTCCGGCCGCCTATACGTCGATCTTTCAGACC
Organism: Neorhizobium sp.; assembly: GCA_965227625.1. GTDB lineage: Bacteria > Pseudomonadota > Alphaproteobacteria > Rhizobiales > Rhizobiaceae > Neorhizobium. The sequence continues at coordinate 131,963 of CBDDGK010000060.1, forward strand.
GCGACGCGCTGGAATGCCTTTATGGCGCTTGCGATCGCAGCCAAAACACATGGTCCAAAAGGCCTTGTCATGGTGGGCCTGGTGATGGCGGCGATCATCATTCCGCTCAACCTGATCAACGTGACGGTACTGTTGTGGTTTTCCGGGAGGGACCGGAACTACAAGGCGATCCTCTACCGGATCATCACCAATCCTCTGATCCTTTCGACCGGGCTCGGCATTCTCGTCAATCTCAGCGGCATCCACATCTATGAGCCGGTCATGACGACGATCGATCTGCTGTCGCAGGCATCGCTCAGCCTTGGCCTGATCACGGTCGGTGCGGGCCTGAGAATCATGGATGCGCTGAAGCCGAAGCCGGCGACGCTTCTTGCGGTGACGCTGAAGTTGTTGGTGTTTCCGCTCGTCGCAGTCGGTGTCGGCACCGTGTTCGGCATTCAGGGAGACGGGCTTGTTCTGCTTGCGCTCTCCGCCGCCGTGCCGACCGCGATGAATGGCTATCTGCTCGCCAAACAGCTCAATGGCGACGCCGATCTTTATGCGGCGGCCGCGACCCTTCAGGTGATCGCGTCCTTCCTGACCATTCCGGCAGTGATGGCGAGCGTGGCTTACGTAGCGGCAGGATAAAGCAGGTCGACGATATATCGGGCGTCGAAGCGCGAATCGAGCATGCCGTAAGTGGAGCGCCAGCCGCCGGCCAGACGGGTTTCGAGGAAGGCATCGGCGATCTTGCCGGCACCAAGGCGCACGAGCTCGGCGGCACCGGCAGCGAGTGCCAGCTGCTCGACCAGAAGCCTTGCAGCTCCCTCGTCGGTTTCGCATAGCGCCATCGCGGCCCGCAGCACTTCCACAGTCTTGCGGCCGGAAGCACCGAGATCCCGCTCAAAGCCGGCCAGAACGGTATCGAATAGGTCCCGCCCGCGTGAGAGGACGCGCAGAACGTCCAGCGCCATCACGTTACCGGAGCCTTCCCAGATCGCGTTGACCGGCGCCTCACGATAGTGCCGGGCGATCGGGCGTTCCTCGATGTAACCGTTGCCGCCAAGGCATTCCATCGCTTCGTAAATCAGCGAAGGCGCAATCTTGCAGTTCCAATATTTAATGACCGGCGTCATGACGCGGGCAAAGGCCGCATCGCCGGGATTGGACGCTGCGCGGTCGAATGCATCCGCCAAGCGGAAGGAAAGTGCCGTTGCGGCAGCCACATCCAACGCCATATCGGCCAGAACGCGCGTCATCAGCGGTTGATCGATCAGCTTCTTGCCGAACACGCTGCGGCCGCGGGTGTGGTGCACGGCTTCCGCAAGCGAGGCACGCATGATGCCGGCGGAGGCAAGTGCGCAGTCGAGCCGCGTCAGCGTCACCATGTCGAGAATGGTCCGGATGCCGCCGCCCGGCTCGCCGAGCAGATATCCGAAAGCATCCGTGAACTCGACTTCGGAGGAGGCGTTCGAACGGTTGCCGATTTTGTCCTTCAGGCGCTGGAACTGCAGGCCGTTCGCGGTGCCGTCCTCCAGCATGCGCGGCACGAGGAAACAGCCGATGCCTTCGTTCGTCTTGGCGAGCATGACGAAACCGTCGCTCATCGGCGCCGACATGAACCACTTGTGGCCGGAAAGGCGATAGATGCCCTCACCGACCCGCTCGGCGGTCGAGCGGTTGGCGCGCACATCCGTGCCGCCCTGCTTCTCGGTCATGCCCATGCCAAGCGTTACGGCAGTCTTCTGCAGCGCCGGCTTGTTGGTCGAATCGTATTTGCGCGACAGGATCTTCGGCGCCCATTCCTTCTGGACACGCGGCGAGGCCATCAAGGCCGCGACCGATGCGCTCGTCATCGTCAGCGGGCACAGATGGCCGCATTCGAGCTGCGAGGTCAGATAGAAGCGCGTCGCACGAGCCTTGTGTTCGTGGCTTTTGGCTTCAGGGATATTTTCCCAGACGGAAGAATGCAGGCCGGTCTGCATCGAACGCCGCATCAGCGCATGCCAGGCCGGATGGTATTCGACAACGTCCAGACGCTCGCCGCGCGGGCCATGGGTCTTCAGTTTCGGCGGATTCTCATTCGCCATCCGCGCCAATTCCTGCGCCTCCGGCGAAGTAACGTAACGGCCGAGCTGATCATATTCTTCGCGGATCGTCCGATGCAGCGTGCTCGTCAGATCGACGACGAGAGGATCGGAACGGTAGGCATTGATGCCGGACCAGAGCTTTGGCTGGTTCAACTCGGCAAATTTTTCTTCGGCGCGCGACATCTGGTTCATGGCTGCGTTCTAGCGGAAGTTAACAACCGTGGGAACGGCGCGGCGCCACGAATTCAGGGGTTCTTCACAAAAGGCCGCGATCTGTCACAAACCTGCGGGATATTTGCGAAAGAGCCCTCTCCATAATACAATGAAGAAAGCCGACGAAAGGTCGATCATGGGCGAACAGAAACTCAATATTACCCTGCCGGACGACATGGCCGCTGCCATCAAGGACCGAGTGGCGTCCGGTCGCTACGAGTCAACTGACGAGGCGATGCGTGCCGCCATCGGCGCCCTGTTGCGTGAAGAAGCCTCGGATGACGAACGCCTCGACAGCATTCGCAATAGAATTCGAAAATCCACAGACGATCCCCGATCCAATCTGACAGGATCGGAAGTCCGCAAGCACCTCGATACGCTTTATAGCCAACATAAAGGCTAAGCCGCATGAAGCGCTTTCCGGTTGAATACCGGCCGGACGCACTTGAGGATATAGAAGCGATCTTCCTCTACGTGCTTGAGGCAAGCAGTAACTTTACGACCGCCTCCAATTTCACCGACAGGATTTTCAAACGCTGCGAGAGCGTCGGAAACACACCACTAGGTGGCGTCGCGCGCCCTGACCTCGGCGACGGCATTCGTATAGTTCCATTCAAGAAGACGGCTGTGATCCTCTATCGCCTGAATGGCGAAGTCGTCGAGGTGGTCAACGTTTTCTACGGAGGACGCGACTACGAGGCGATATTTGGCAACAAGCGGTGAGTTAACGTCGTCGCCCGCTTGCAGCCCACTGCCACAGACCTTATAGACCGCCGAACGCAAGCGGAGACACCGATTATGGTCTTCTTCCCCCATCGCCACCTCCTCGGCATCAAGGGTCTCACCGAACAGGACATCACCTTTCTTCTCGACAAGGCCGACGAGGCCGTGAAGATTTCCCGGCAGCGGGAAAAGAAGACGTCCACGCTCCGGGGCCTTACCCAGATCAACCTCTTCTTCGAAGCCTCGACGCGGACGCAGTCCTCGTTCGAACTCGCGGGAAAACGCCTCGGCGCCGACGTGATGAACATGTCGGTCGGCAATTCCTCGGTGAAGAAGGGCGAAACGCTGATCGATACGGCGATGACGCTCAATGCCATGCGCCCGGACGTTCTGGTGCTGCGTCACTCTTCCGCCGGCGCGGCCGCGCTGCTCGCGCAGAAGGTCGCCTGCTCGGTGGTCAATGCCGGCGATGGCCAGCATGAACACCCGACCCAGGCGCTGCTCGATGCGCTGACCATTCGTCGTGCCAAGGGCAAGCTGTCGCGCATCATCGTGGCGATCTGCGGCGACGTGCTGCATTCGCGCGTTGCGCGCTCGAACATTCTGCTGCTGAACGCCATGGGCGCGCGGGTGCGGGTCGTCGCACCGTCGACGCTTCTCCCTTCCGGCATTCGCGACATGAGCGTCGAGGTTTATCACTCAATGGAAGAAGGCCTGAAAGATGCGGACGTCGTGATGATGCTGCGCCTGCAGCGCGAGCGCATGGCCGGCGCCTTCGTGCCGTCAGTGCGTGAATATTTCCGGTTCTACGGTCTCGATGCCGAAAAGCTGAAGGCCGCGAAGGATGATGCTCTCGTCATGCATCCCGGCCCGATGAACCGCGGCGTCGAAATCGCTTCCGAAGTGGCCGACGGTCCGCAGAGCGTGATCGAGGAACAGGTGGAAATGGGGGTCGCAGTGCGCATGGCTGTGATGGAGGCGCTGCTCGTCTCACAGAATCAGGGAGAGCGCGCATGACCTCCGCTACTGTCCTCAAGAACCTCCGCATCATCGATCCCTCGCGCAATCTGGATGAAGCCGGCACAATCATCATCGGCGATGATGGCCGTATTCTTGCCGCCGGCAAGGATGCCCAGAACCAGGGTGTTCCGGAAGGTGCTGTCGTCAAGGATTGCAAGGGCCTCGTTGCGACGCCCGGCCTTGTCGATGCCCGCGTCTATGTGGGCGAGCCCGGTGCGGAACATACCGAAACGATCGAATCGGCAAGCCGTGCGGCAGCGGCCGGCGGCATCACGTCCTTCATCATGATGCCGGATACCGATCCGGTTCTCGACGATATCGCGCTGGTCGAATTCGTGCAGAAGAACGCCCGCGACAAGGCCGCCGTCAACGTTCATGTGGCCGCAGCGCTGACGCGGCGCCTCGAAGGCAAGGAAATGACCGAATTCGGCCTTCTGCAGGAAGCCGGTGCGGTCGCCTTCACCAACGGTCGCCACGGCCTTTCCGACAGCCTGCTGCTTCGCCGCGCCATGACCTATGCGCGCGAATTCGATGCCGTCATTTCGCTGGAACTCAAGGAAAAATACCTCGGCAACGGCGTGATGAACGAAGGCCTGTTCGCCAGCTGGCTCGGGCTTTCCGGCGTGCCGAAGGAAGCGGAGATCATTCCGCTGGAACGCGACCTGCGGATCGCCGGCCTGACGCGGGCCAAGTATCATGCCGCCAAGATTTCGGTGGCGGAATCGGCAGAGGCGATGCGGGTTGCCCGTTCGCGCGGCGCCAACGTCACCTGCGGCGTGTCGATCAATCATCTGTCGCTCAACGAGAACGACATCGGCGAATACCGCAGCTTCTTCAAGCTCTCGCCGCCGCTGCGTTCCGAAGACGACCGCATCTCCATGGCCGAAGCGCTGGCGGATGGCACGATCGATATCATCGTCTCTTCGCACGATCCGCAGGACGTCGATACCAAGCGCCTGCCCTTCGCCGATGCTGCCGACGGCGCGATCGGTCTTGAAACCATGCTCGCCGCGGCGCTTCGCCTGCATCATGACGGCCGCGTGCCGCTGATGCGATTGATCGATGCGATGTCCACAAGGCCTGCGCAAATCTTCGGCCTCGATGCCGGCACGCTGAAGCCCGGCGCGAAGGCGGATATCACGCTGATCGACCTCGACGAGCCTTGGATCGTTTCGAAGGATATGCTTCTCTCGCGCTCGAAGAACACGCCGTTCGAGGACGCGCGGTTCTCGGGACGCGCCACCGCGACCTATGTCGCCGGCAAATGCGTCTACTCGCTGTAAGGGGACACGAGCGTGAGTGATCTTTTCAACTGGCAGATCACCCTGCCCATCGCGGGTGCCGCGCTCATCCTCGGCTACCTGCTGGGGTCGATCCCGTTTGGCCTGTTGCTTACCCGTGCCGCCGGTCTCGGCGATATCCGCTCGATTGGCTCTGGCAATATCGGCGCGACCAACGTGCTGCGCACCGGTAACAAGAAACTTGCAGCGGCGACGCTGCTTCTCGACGCACTGAAGGCGACCGCTGCCGCTGCGATCGGCTGGTATTTCTTCGGCAAGGAGGCCGGGCTGCTGGCCGGCTTTGCGGCCTTCATGGGACATCTCTTCCCGGTCTGGCTTGGCTTCAAGGGCGGCAAGGGCGTTGCGACCTATATCGGCACCCTGCTCGGCATCGCGCCAGCCATGGTTCTGGTCTTCGCCTTCGTCTGGCTGAGCATTGCAAAGCTCAGCAAATACTCGTCGCTCGCCGCATTGGTTGCAACGCTTGTCATCCCGGTTGTGCTGTGGTTCATAGGCGAGCCGAAGATCTCGATCGTCATGGCCATCATGACCGTGATCTCGTGGATCAAACACAAGACCAATATCGAGCGGCTGATCGCCGGCACGGAAAGCAAGATCGGCCAAAAGGGATGAGGACATGCCGGACGGCAGCGCCAAACGTGCGGGGATTGCTCGGACAGGAATTGCGCTGACGGAACGGCAAAGGATCGCCTGGCTGAGGTTGATCCGCTCCGACAATGTCGGGCCTGCCACGTTCAGAGATCTCATCAATCACTGCGGCACCGCGGAAAACGCCATTGCGGCCCTGCCCGAGCTTTCGGCTCGTGGCGGCGCGATGCGGGCGATACGGATCGCCTCTGAAGCGGAGGCCGAGCGCGAGCTTGAAGCAGCCTATCGCCACGGCGCCCGCTTCGTCGGCATCGGCGAGCCGGACTATCCGCAGGCGTTGCGGCAGATCGACGGCGCTCCGCCACTGATTGCGGCGAAGGGAAATCTCACCGCAACCGCCCATCCTTCCGTCGGCATTGTCGGCTCCCGCAATGCCTCGATTGCCGGGGCCAAGTTCGCCGCGATGATTGCGCGGGACTGCGGCCGCGCCGGATATACGATTACCTCGGGACTGGCGCGCGGCATCGATACGGCCGCCCATCGCGCCAGCCTGCAGACAGGCACGATCGCCGTGCTCGCAGGCGGTCTCGACCAGCCCTATCCGCCGGAAAACATTCCGTTGCTCCAAGAAATCACCGATGGTGCGGGACTTGCCGTCAGCGAGATGCCATTCGGCTGGGAGCCGCGTGCCCGCGATTTCCCGCGTCGCAACCGGCTGATTTCCGGCATTTCTCTGGGCGTGGTCGTGGTCGAGGCGGCTGAGCGTTCCGGTTCGCTGATCACGGCCAGACTTGCGACGGAAGCCGGACGGCTGGTCTTTGCCGTGCCCGGCTCACCGCTCGATCCACGCTGCCACGGGACGAATGGTCTATTGAAACAGGGCGCAATCGTCACGACTGGCTCAGCGGACGTGATCGAAGCGCTGGCGCCGCTTTCGCAGCTCGATCTGTTTTCAAAATCGGTCGTCGAAGAGCCGGAAAAGATCTCCGACTTGCTGCCGCCGGATGACGACGACCGGGCGCGGCTCGTTTCCGCGCTCGGCCCGACGCCGGTGGAGGTCGACGACATCATCCGCCATACGGGATTGTCGCCATCCGCCGTCTATCTCATCCTGCTGGAACTCGATCTTGCCGGGCGGCTATACCGACACGCTGGAGGGCTTGTCTCGCTCTCGATGCAGGACTGAGCGGGGACGCCGGCCCGCCTGGACGTCACCCGCCTCCACATAGGCCATCTCGATCAGGTAGCAGAGCATGTCTGCGCCCTCCCCCAAGGCGACCTGCCGGAGCTCTCCCAGCATCTGTCTTATATAAGCGATATTTTCTCTGCCTGCTTCCTCACGTCGGCCATTGACCTCGTTGTACGAAACCATTTGTCGTTCCCGCTGGAAAAGAGTTATTGGTCCAAATAAATTCACTTTTTAGATTTAATTGGACCATAGTGCATTTATTTATAATTGCAACCAATTGCAGAACGCTCCAGAGTTGCGCGCGTTTGTTCTTGAGATTTTCACGGTCGCCTCTTGACCGCGGGGCAAGACGCCTCCATGTCGGAAAGTCAGATTTTCGCCTGGGCCGCCGCGGTTCCGGGCAAGGCCTCTATTCCAGAGAAGCAAAATGAATGTTGTTGTTGTAGAATCTCCAGCCAAAGCCAAGACGATCAACAAGTATCTTGGCTCCGGCTACAAGGTTCTCGCGTCTTTCGGCCACGTGCGTGATCTCCCCGCGAAGGACGGTTCCGTGCTGCCCGACCAGGATTTCGAAATGTCCTGGGAGGTAGATGCCGCGTCGCAGAAGCGCATGAAGGACATCGCCGACGCCGTGAAGGGCTCTGATGGCCTGTTCCTCGCGACCGACCCGGATCGCGAAGGGGAAGCCATTTCCTGGCACGTGCTCGATCTATTGAAGAAGAAGAAGGTGATCGGCGACAAGCCGGTCAAGCGCGTCGTCTTCAACGCGATCACCAAAAAGGCCGTGCTCGATGCGATGGCCAATCCGCGCGATATCGACATACCGCTGGTCGATGCCTATCTCGCCCGCCGCGCGCTGGACTATCTCGTCGGCTTCAACCTCTCGCCGGTTCTGTGGCGCAAGCTGCCGGGTGCGCGGTCTGCCGGCCGCGTGCAGTCGGTTGCGCTGCGACTCGTCTGCGATCGCGAGTCGGAAATCGAACGTTTCGTTTCGGAAGAATACTGGAACCTCTCGGCGCTGCTGCGCACGCCGCGCGGCGACGAGTTTGAAGCCAAGCTTGTTTCTGCCGACGGCAAGCGCCTGCAGGGTCGCTCGATCAAGAATGGCGAGGATGCAAACCGGCTGAAGGCGCTGCTCGACGGCGCTGCCTATACCGTGGATACGGTGGAAGCAAAGCCGGTCAGGCGTAATCCGGGCCCTCCCTTCACGACGTCCACTTTGCAACAGGCCGCTTCTTCCAATATCGGCTTCAACGCTTCGCGCACCATGCAGGTGGCGCAGAAGCTTTATGAAGGCGTCGACATCGGCGGCGAAACCGTCGGTCTCATTACTTATATGCGTACGGACGGCGTGCAGATGGCGCCGGAAGCAATCGATGCTGCTCGTGCTGCCATCGTCGATCAGTTTGGCAACCGCTATCTGCCGGAGAAGGCACGCTTCTATTCCACCAAGGCAAAGAACGCCCAGGAAGCCCACGAAGCGATCCGCCCGACCGATTTCAACCGCACGCCAGACCAGGTGAGGAAGTTCCTCGATTCCGACCAGGCACGTCTTTACGAACTGATCTGGAAGCGCGGTATCGCCAGCCAGATGGCATCGGCCGAAATCGAGCGCACCACGGTCGAAATCCTGGCCGACAACAACGGCCAGAAGGCCGGCTTGCGTGCCGTCGGCTCCGTCGTCCGTTTCGACGGCTTCCTCGGCGCTTATGTCGATAGCCGCGAGGATGCCGACAAGTCGGAGGATGACGACGAGGATGGCCGCCTGCCGCCGATCAATGAGCGCGAAAAGCTCGACAAGAACAAGGTGAATGCCAGCCAGCACTTCACCGAGCCGCCGCCGCGTTATTCGGAAGCATCGCTGATCAAGAAGATGGAAGAACTCGGCATCGGCCGTCCTTCTACCTATGCCGCGACGCTGAAGACGCTGAGCGACCGCGAATATATCACGATGGACAAGCGCAAGCTGATCCCGCATTCCAAGGGCCGGTTGGTCACGGCCTTCCTCGAAAGCTTCTTCACGAAATACGTGGAATACGACTTCACCGCCGATCTCGAGGAAAAGCTCGACAAGATCTCCGCCGGCGAACTCGACTGGAAGCAGGTGCTTCGCGAATTCTGGCAGGATTTCTTCGGCCAGATCGAAGACACCAAGGAACTGCGCGTCACCAACGTGCTGGATGCGCTGAACGAGGCCCTGGCGCCGCTTGTTTTCCCGAAGCGAGAGGACGGCTCGGACCCGCGCATCTGCCAAGTCTGCGGCACCGGCAACCTTTCGCTGAAGCTCGGCAAGTACGGCGCCTTCGTCGGCTGCTCGAACTATCCGGAATGCAACTTCACCCGCCAGCTTTCATCGGAAGGCGGTGCGGAGGCTGATGCGGCCGGCCTCAATGAGCCGAAGGCGCTCGGCGCCGATCCGCATACCGGTGAGGAGCTGACGCTGCGTTCGGGCCGTTTTGGGCCTTATATCCAGCGTGGCGAAGGCAAGGAGGCCAAGCGCTCGTCGTTGCCCAAGGGCTGGAAGCCGGAGGATATAGACCACGAAAAGGCTTTGGCCCTGATCAACCTGCCGCGCGATGTGGGCCAGCACCCGGAATCGGGCAAGATGGTCTCGGCCGGGCTCGGACGTTATGGGCCGTTCCTGCTGCATGACGGCGCTTATGCCAATCTCGAAAGCATCGAGGACGTGTTTTCGATCGGTCTCAACCGCGCCGTGACCGTGATCGCCGAAAAGAAAGCGGCGGTAGCGGCAGGCGGCGGGCGCACCCGCGGCACACCGGCGGCACTGAAAGAACTCGGCGACCATCCGGATGGCGGCACGATCACCGTGCGCGACGGCAAATACGGCCCCTATGTCAATTGGGGCAAGGTCAATGCGACGCTGCCGAAAGGCCTCGACCCGCAGTCCGTGACGATGGAGCAGGCGATGGCCTTCATCATCGAAAAGGGTGGCAAGGCAGCTCCCGCGAAGGGGAAGGCCAAGACGACCAAGAAGGCTGCGGCCAAGACCGAGGGCGACACGAAAAAGTCACCCGCCAAGGCCAAGGCTACCGCGAAGAAGGCGCCGGCAAAGAAAGCTGCGGCCGCCAAGTCGACCACTGGGGCGAAGAAGACGGGAACGTGAGAGAACCGCACGACAGATCGAGACCATCGGGTCGACGTCCGGACAAGACCGGACGCGACAGGCCCGCTTCCAGCGACCGGCCGGTGATTATCCAGGGCGCTGTTCCGCCGCGTGAAGTGCTCTTGGAATTCATTTCCGATAATCCGGACAAGGCTTCGAAACGTGAAATCGCCAAGGCCTTCGGCCTGAAGGGTGAGACCCGGGTCGAGCTTAAGGATCTTTTGCGGGCGCTCGAAGAAGACGGCCTCCTCAAGAAGGATCGCAGGTCGCTTAGCCGTCCGGGCGCCCTGCCCCCGGTGACCGTGCTCGACATCACGACGCGCGACAAGGACGGCGAACTGATCGGTCGCCCGTCGGAATGGCCGGAAGAACAGGGCGCAGCACCGGCCGTGCTGATCCGCCAATCCTCCGACAACCGCGGCAAGGGCAAAGCGCCGGCCGCGGGGCTTAACGACCGCATTCTGGCGAAGATCTTCCCGAACAAAGATCGCAGCGGCCCAGCCTATACGGCCCGCGTCATCAAGATCATCGACAAGCGCCGCGGCGCTTCGCTGGGCGTCGTGCAGAAACTTGCCGACGGCGAGCTTCGCCTGTTGCCGATCGACCGGCGCGGCGAGGAAATGGTGATCGAAAACGACGGCATCGGCGACGCCAGGGATGGCGATCTGGTCGAGTCGGAAGTCGTGCGTTCCGGCCGCTTCGGCCTGCCGCGCGCGCGGGTTCTTTCGGTCGTCGGTTCGGTCGGTTCCGAAAAGGCGATCTCGATGATCGCCATCTATGCCCATGGCATTCCGCACATCTTCCCGAAGCAGGTGATGGATGAGGCGGAAGACGCCAAGCCCGCCAGCATGGTGAAGCGCGAGGACTGGCGCCACGTCCCGCTGATCACCATCGATCCGGCCGATGCGAAGGACCACGACGACGCAGTCTATGCGGAACTGGATCCCTCGCCCGACAATCCGGACGGCGTGATCGTCACCGTCGCGATCGCCGATGTCTCGTGGTACGTCCGAACGGGGTCGCCGCTGGATCGCGAAGCCTTGAAGCGTGGCAATTCGGTCTATTTTCCGGATCGCGTCGTGCCCATGTTGCCGGAGCGGATTTCCAACGATCTCTGCTCGCTGCGCGAAGGCGAAGATCGGCCGGCGCTCGCCGTTCGCATGACCTTCTCGAAGGAAGGCCGCAAAGCCGGCCACACCTTCCATCGCGTCATGATGAAGAGCGCGGCCAAGTTGTCCTACCAGCAGGCACAGGCTGCGATCGACGGCAAGCCGGACGACAAGAGCGGACCGCTGCTCGATACGATCCTGAAGCCGCTTTGGCATGCCTATTCGGTGCTGAAGCGCGGCCGCGACCGCCGGCAGCCGCTCGAACTGGATATGCCGGAACGCAAGATCCTTCTGAAGAAGGACGGCACGGTCGACCGCGTCTTCGTGCCGGATCGGCTCGATGCTCACAAGCTCATCGAAGAAATGATGATCCAGGCGAACGTCGCCGCGGCCGAGACGCTGGAGAAGAAGCGGCAGACGTTGATCTACCGCATCCATGACGGCCCGTCGCTTGCCAAGCAGGAGACGCTGCGCGAGTTCCTGGCGACGCTGGGCATCCCCATGGCCAAGGGCGGCCAGATGCGCTCCAACTCCTTCAACGGCATCCTGTCGAAGGCGGAAGGCACGCCACATCAGGTGATGGTCAACGAGATGGTGCTGCGCTCGCAGAGCCAGGCGATTTACAGCCCGGACAATATCGGGCATTTCGGCCTCAACCTGATGAAATACGCCCATTTCACCTCGCCGATCCGCCGTTATGCCGACCTGATCGTGCATCGCGCGCTGGTGGGATCGCTGGGTCTCGGCGAAGGCGGCATCACGCCCGACGAGGAAGCGCAGCTCGACGATATCGCGGCGGAAATCTCGACCTTCGAGCGTCGCGCCATGGCCGCCGAGCGCGATACGATCAACCGCTTGATCGCGCACCATCTTTCGGAACGGATCGGCGAAGAGTTCGCAGGCCGCGTTTCAGGCGTGACCAAGGCGGGACTATTTGTCTCGCTGCCGACCTATGGCGCGGACGGATTCATCCCTATATCCACCCTCGGCAACGACTACTTCATCTACGACGAGGCGCATCAGGCGCTTTCCGGCGAGAAGACGGGCCTCGGTTATCAGATCGGCGATGGGGTCGATGTCCGGCTCAAGGCGGCTATCCCGCTGGCCGGCTCCCTGACGTTCGAGATGCTGAGCGAAGGCAAGAAGCTGCCGACCGCGATCCGCTCGTTCCACAAATCGGGGCGGCGCGGCCGGCCGACACCGGGAACACGGCCGCCTCGCGGCCGAAGGAGATAGGAATGCAGGGCCAGGGCCAAGGTCAGGGTAAGGATCAGCGCAACGGCGACAATACGGTTCGGTTCGGCGGCGACGCAAAGGCCGAACGTCCCGTCGGCCGTTCGATCAAGCGAGGCATGCTATGCCGCTGCCCGAATTGCGGCGAAGGCCGCCTGTTCCGCGCCTTCCTGAAGCCGGTCGATGCCTGCGCCGTCTGCGGCGAGGAAATGTTTCACCAGCGCGCCGACGACCTGCCGGCCTATCTCGTCATCGTCGTTGTCGGCCATGTGCTGATGACCGGCTACATGCTGACGGATACCCTGCTCAACGTATCGCCCTGGATACACCTGGCGATCTGGGTGCCGCTTGCGGTGCTGGCTGCGCTTCTGACCATCCAGCCGATAAAGGGCGGCGTGATCGGCCTGCAATGGGCCTATCGTATGCATGGCTTCGGCGGGCATGAGGACGACGTCATCGAACCGATCTCCAAGCCACGCCAGAACGGGCCGGCTGCATGACGTCTTCCGGTGAGGAAAAAGTTCCGTCCGCCATGGACGCGCTGAAACACGCCCGCATTGCCGGCGTGAAGCCCAAGGACGCTGCCTCTCTCATTCTGATCGACCGTTCCGGCAAGAGGCCGCATGCGCTCATGGGCCGGCGCGGCAGCGCGCATGTTTTCATGCCTGATGTTTATGTCTTCCCGGGCGGTCGGCGCGATGCGCGGGACTTCGCCCTGCCCTTCGCCGCCGATCTCGATCCGCAGGTCACGGAAAAGCTTCTTGTCGGCGGGCCGGCGCGCATCGGGCCAAGCCGAGCGCGCGCGCTGGCGCTCACGGCTCTGCGTGAGCTGAAGGAGGAAACGGGGCTGGCACCCGGAGACGGCGGCGCCGATCTTTCTCGTCTTCGCTACGTTGCGCGGGCGATTACCCCGCCGGGCAATGTCCGCCGCTTCGATACCCGCTTTTTTCTGGCTTTTCTGGATGAGACGGGTTTCGACGTAAACCATTTGTCCGATTCTAACGAGCTACAGGACCTTCGCTGGCTTGACATCGGCGAGCTTTCAGGTCTGAAACTCCCGGCTATTACAAAGACGGTATTGCAGGACGTCCGGGGCCTGATGGACGCGGATCCTTCGCTGCCGTTTGGAAGCCCGGTCAACTTCTACCTGATGCGTCGCGGACAGTTCGTCCGCAGCCGACTGTAAGGAAAAGTGAATGCCCCAGCCGACGACAGACGCCAACGGCCATGTGGAGCGCATCCATTGGCCGTCGCTGATCGCCGCCATCGCCGCCATCAGTGCCGTCGGCATTGCCATCGGCCTGGGCTTGCCGCTCCTGTCCATCATTCTTGAGAAGCGCGGCATTCCATCGACATTGATCGGCCTCAACGCCGCCATGGCCGGCGTCGCATCGATGCTGGCCGCGCCCATCACCACCAAGCTCGCCCATGACTTCGGCGTCGCAAGAACCATGATGATCGCCGTCGTCGTCGCCGCGATCAGCGCCATCGGCTTCTATTACGCCGATGCCTTCTGGATGTGGTTCCCGCTGCGCTTCGCCTTCCACGGCGCGACGACGACGCTCTTCATCCTCTCGGAATTCTGGATCAACGAGGCAGCCCCTCCGCGCCGCCGCGGGCTCGTGCTCGGCATCTATGCGACCGTGCTTGCCGTCGGGTTTGCGCTTGGCCCCCTGCTCTTCTCAGCGCTTGGCAGCGACGGCATCCTGCCGTTCCTGGTCGGTGCGGCGATCATCCTGCTCGCGGTCATTCCGATCTTCATCGCACGCAACGAGAGCCCGGTCCTCGATACCAAGCCGGATCGCCACTTCTTCCATTACATCTTCCTGGTCCCGACAGCGACCGCCGCCGTCTTCGCCTTCGGCGCCGTTTCCGCCGGCGGTCTGTCGCTGTTCCCGATCTACGCATTGCGCGAGCAGCTCAGCGAATCGCAGGCTGCCGTGCTGCTGACGGTGATGGGGATCGGCAACATGGCCTTCCAGATCCCACTTGGCCTCTATTCCGACCGCCTGAAGGACCGCAGGCCGCTTCTGGCTGCGATGGCAGCACTCGGCGTGATCGGTTCGCTCGCACTGCCCTACCTGATCGACCACTGGCTGCTGATGGCGGTGGTCCTGTTTTTCTGGGGCGGCTGCGTCTCCGGCCTCTATACCGTGGGCCTGGCGCATCTCGGTGCGCGGCTGAGCGGCCCTGATCTGGCGGCGGCCAATGCGGCCTTCATTTTCTGCTACGCAGTCGGCACGGTGGCCGGTCCGCAGAGCATCGGCGCGGCCATGGATGTCGGCGGCAATGATGGTTTTGCCTGGGCTCTGGCCGGATTCTTCGGCTTTTACGTGGTAGTTTCCCTATGCCGGGTCATTTTCCGGTCAAAACGAGGTTGACTTTTCGGGCGCGATTTGTAATTTCGCGCCAGATTTTGCCGTGGGCCTTACACGTGTCCGCGGCTTCATTTTTCTTAGAGGCAGAACGACCATGGCGAAAGCTACGACCATCAAGATTAAGCTGTTGTCGACGGCTGACACCGGTTTCTTCTACGTCACGACGAAGAACAGCCGCACGATGACCGACAAAATGACCAAGACCAAGTACGATCCGGTCGCCAAGAAGCACGTCGAATTCAAGGAAACCAAGATCAAGTAAGACTTGATCTGAAGGTTTGTCGGAAGGCGCCGCCCGACAGGGTCCGGCGCCTTTTATTTTGCCTTTTTTCAGGTAACCTGTGATCCAAAATGGGACAGGTCGCGTAGAAACGAAAAAGCGCCGCTTCAGGTTTTACTGAAGCGGCGCTTTTAAATGGGGGTCGACCAGCCTGCAATCACGGCACGAGGAACCGCTTTGGTATGCCTGCCAGTCGACCGACCCCACGACCCAGGAGATGCGGCGGACCTGAGCATCATGGGGTATCGGTGTCCCTTTCGGGAACATTTGGTTTGTTGAAGTCAAAATTGCGCAAAACGGAAAGAAAATCAACAGATTCTTAATTCCGTACCGCATCACCTTCCGTTGTTGGTTAAAATTCGCGTCGGGTGCTGATGCTAGAAGTTTTACTTTTGATCTAGATCAAAAGATATCGTCAGGTTATCGTATTTTTTATTTCGCTTAAACACTTAGAAACCACCCTCAACCTCAAAGCATATCTCAGGTAGCAGGCGATTTTAACTCCAGCCATGCGAAAATATGAAGGCAAGAATCATCAGCTATTCTGCCGATACCGCTCAACAATCGTCTGACGATACATTCGAAATTTCTTGAATGCGCTGCAGCATCAGAATTTCATGAGCACTATTCACGAAAATGCTTCCCCAACTTCGCACCCGCAAAATTTTGTTAACGACCTAAAAAGGTCGCGCATAAGCAGGCCTTATCCACAGCGAAGCTGCCGTAGACCTGATTATCGATCATTATTTTAGAATTGACTGATTCTCTCAGGCTGCCGCAGCGACAACGCGGTTACGGCCACTGTTCTTGGCTTCATAGAGAGCACGGTCGGCCTGCTTCAAAAGCTGCTCCGGCGTTTCCGCGCCGGACGTGTTGCAAGCGATGCCGAGGGAAGCGGTGATGTTCAACATCTTGCCGGCTTCCTTCAGGTGGAAGGGGAAGCTTTCGACGATACCGCGCAAGCGCTCGGCAATTGCGGCTGCCGCTACGGCATCCGTATCCGGCATGACCACCACGAATTCTTCGCCGCCATAGCGGCAGGCAAGATCAGCCCCCCTCACCGTCGAGCGGATCCGGGCGGCGAACTCTCTCAAGACTTCATCACCGGCGTCGTGGCCAAAGGTATCGTTGACCGACTTGAAGCGGTCGATATCCGTGATGCAGAGCGAGAGCGGCCGGCCGCGGGCAGCAGCGCGGTTGAACAGGACCTTGAGGTGGTTGTCGAGATAACGGCGGTTGTTGAGGCCGGTCAGGCCGTCGGTTACCGCGAGCTCGATCGTCTGGCGAACGCTGGTGCGCAGGCGATCATTGTAGCGCTTGCGCTTGATCTGGGTCAGCACGCGGGCCACCAGCTCATTCGGATCGATCGGGCGGACGATATAATCGTTCACGCCGAGATCGAGCGCCCGGATGATCGTGTCGTCCGCGCCCATTTCCGTTACCAAAAGCAGCGGCAGGAAGCGGGTGCGCTCGAGCGAACGCAGCTGCGAGCAAAGCCGCAGCGGATCGTAGTCTTCGAAATTGGCGTTGACGATCACCAGATCGACAGGGTTTTCGGCCGCCTCGAAAAGGGCTGCCTGCGGATCAGACATGGCGATGACTTCAGCCACCGGCTTCATCGCCTTGATAATGCGCTCCTGCGAGCTTGCGCGACCATCGACCAATAGGACCTGCGCAATCTCGTCGCGGCCGTCCAGGCCCTTCAGCATGTCTTCCAGCGCGATGTTGTTTGCGGTGTCGGCACGAATACGCAGCTCGTCGCTCAGCGTCTTCAGGCGCACGAGGCTCTTGACGCGCGAGATGAGCTGCAGGTCGTTGACCGGCTTGGTCAGGAAGTCGTCGGCACCGGCTTTCAGCCCGCGCACGCGATCGGAAGGCTGGTCGAGCGCCGTTACCATGACGACCGGGATGTGGGCGGTGCGCGGATTGGCCTTCAGACGCTCGCAGACCTCGAAACCGTCAATGCCCGGCATCATGATGTCGAGCAGGATCAGGTCGACATGGGTGTTGTCGCAGATCGCCAGCGCCTTGTAGCCGTCATCGGCCGTCAGAACGTCGAAATACTCCGCCAGAAGCCGCGCTTCGAGCAGTTTTACGTTGGCCGGGATATCATCGACTACCAGGATACGCGCCGTCATGCCGTCCCTTAAACCTCACGCATCGCCGAGATAGGTCTTGATGGTCTCAATGAACTTCGGCACCGAGATCGGCTTGGAAACATAGGCTTCACAGCCACCCTGGCGGATACGTTCCTCATCGCCCTTCATGGCAAACGCCGTCACGGCAATCACCGGAATGATGTGCAGTTCGTCGTCTTCCTTCAGCCACTTGGTCACTTCGAGGCCGGAGACTTCGGGAAGCTGGATATCCATGAGGATAAGATCGGGGCGGTGCTTGCGCGCGAGATCGAGCGCTTCCATGCCGTTGCGGGTCTGGATGGTGTCGTATCCCGATGCTTCGATCAGGTCGCGGAAGAGCTTCATGTTCAGCTCGTTATCCTCGACGATCATGACCCGTTTGGGCATGGTGATGCGTTCCTTAAATCCTGCCTTGCAAGCGTGCCTTCAGTATATAAGCTCCCGGAACGGTCGATTCCATGGAGCCCCTCTCAGGCATGGTAAGGCCATTTGGTTGAAGAAAAGGTAACTTGGCGGATAATGCAGCGCGAACCGGCAAATCCCAGAAGCAATACCGCCAATGCGGAAGAAACGGCGGGCGCCATTCTTGGCTGGCTCGCCAATGAGCCGGATATGCTCGGCCGTTTTCTGGCGCTGTCCGGCGTACAGCCCGACCAGTTGCGCAACGCGGTGAACGATCCGGGGTTTCTCGCCGGCATGATCGATTTCCTGATGGGCCATGAACCCACCCTGCTCGCCTTCTGCGAAGCGACCGAAACGAAGCCGGAGACGGTCGCCGCCGCGTGGCGCCATTATTCCGGCCCGATCGACTATTAGGCAGTATTCCCAGATGACCGAAATTCTCGACATTTCCCATGTACGCCTTGGCGACCGGCCGCTCGTCGTCTGCGATGTCGATGACGTCGTGCTGCATTTTGCTGCGCCCTTCCAGGACTTCCTGCGTGGCGAAGGCCATGAATTGCTGCCTCGCTCCTTCCGGCTGAACGGCAATATCGTCTCGATCGAGACGCAGGTAGCCGTCGAACAGCCGGAAGTCCGCCGGTTCGTGGAATCCTTCTTCGAGGCCCAGGAGACATGGCAACTGCCGTTCGACCTCGTGGTGCAAACGCTTGCCGCCCTGTCCAACGATGCCGACGTGGTGTTTCTCACCGCCATGCCGCCGCGTTATCGCGACCAGCGCCGACGGCTGCTCGACAGGCTGGACCTGCCCTTCCCGCTGATCGCCAGCGAGGAGCCGAAGGGGCCGATCATGCGGCGCCTGCACGCGGAGCGCGCCCTGCCCTCCGTGTTCATCGACGATATGGCGCATAACCTTCATTCGGTGCGGGAGCATCTGCCCCAATCCCTTCTCGTCCACATGATGCCCGATTCGCCGCTGCATCTGCTTGCTCCGAAACCGGAGGGCGTGACACGCGCTACGGACTGGACGCATGCGGAAGAGCTCATCCGCGGGCATTTCGCGCCGAGAGCCTGAGCGCCTCATAATTCCAGCCGCATCAGCGGGCGGCCGTCCTTTCGTCTTGCGATGACTTCGAAGCCCGCCGCGTCGAAGATCGACGTCGAGCCGATACAGAGTGAAACGGACTTCGACTGCTTCACCTGATCGATGGGACAGCCATCGAGATATCGGGCGCCGCCAGCCTGCGCGTAGGTGATCGCGGCCGCCAGCAGCCGGTGGCTCACTCCCTGCCCGCGCAGCTTCGGCGCCAGGAAAAAACAGCTCACCGCCCAGATATTCGGCTCCCTCGCTTCGTATTCCTCCAGAGGTCGCGAAACCGTGCGTGGCGAATTGAATTGCGGCACATCATGGCGCGGGCCGATCTGCACCCATGCGACGGGATCGCTCTCCATATAGGCAAGAATGCCCGGTGGAGGCCCGCTGGCGATGCGGTCATGGATATGCTGCCTGCGCTCCGTCGGCTTCATTTTCGTGCGAACCGCATGCGGCAAGCGCAGAGCCACACACCAGCAATCGCAGAACGCGCCTTTTGGACCGAAGAGCGTCTCGAAATCGGCCCAACGCTCCGCCGTGACCGGTTCGAAACGAAGATCGATATCCAAGTAAAACCTCCATGAGCTCCCTTGTGACTTGGGACCTTAGGACCTAATGTGGAGATGTTCAACCTTTGTTCCGAGATCATGAGTGCGACTGACAAGACACCCGGCTTTTGTCGCGACTGCCTTGCCGAGCAGAAGGCAGACGTGCGCCGATGCCGCGCCTGCGGCAGCCCCCGGCTCGTCTACCACAACGAGCTCTACGATCTGACGCTCGCGCATATCGATTGCGACGCCTTTTATGCGACGATCGAGAAGCGCGACAACCCGGAGCTTGCGGACAAGCCGGTGATCATCGGCGGCGGAAAACGCGGCGTCGTATCGACGGCCTGCTATATCGCGCGGATCAGCGGCGTGCGCTCGGCCATGCCGATGTTCAAAGCGCTGGAGCTCTGCCCCGATGCTGTCGTCATCCCGCCGAACATGGAGAAATACGTCACCGTGGGGCGGCAGGTACGGGCCATGATGATGGACCTGACGCCGCTGGTGCAGCCGCTCTCGATCGACGAAGCATTTCTCGAATTGTCCGGCACCCAGCGGCTGCACCAAGACCCGCCGGCAAAAATCCTGGCCAAGCTCGCCAGGCGGGTTCAGGACGAGCTCGGCATTTCCATCTCGGTTGGCCTTTCCTATTGCAAGTTCCTCGCCAAGGTGGCCTCCGATCTCAACAAGCCCCGCGGCTTTTCGGTGATCGGCCAGAAAGAGGCGCTCGAATTTCTCGCCACGCGTCCGGTCACCACGATCTGGGGCGTCGGCAAGGCCTTCAACGCGACGCTGGAGGCGGACGGCATCCGCATGATCGGCCAGTTGCAGACGATGGAAGAAAACGATCTGATGCGTCGCTATGGCTCGATGGGCCAGCGGCTCTTTCGGCTTTCGCGCGGCATGGACGACCGTGAGGTGCATGCGAACGAGGCGGCCAAGAGCGTTTCTGCCGAAACAACCTTTTTCGACGACATCTCCCGCTACGAGGACCTCGTGCCGATCCTTCGGCGGCTTTCGGAAAAAGTCTCGACCCGGCTGAAGAAGCACGGCATTGCCGGCAATACCGTCGTCCTGAAAATGAAGACGGCGGATTTCAAGAGCCGCACCCGCAACAAGCGGCTGGAAGACCCGACTCAGCTGGCCGACCGCATATTCCGCACGGGCCTTTCCCTGATGGAGCGGGAGACCGACGGGACGAAATTCCGGCTGCTCGGGATCGGGGTGACGGACCTCACCGATCCCGGCCGCGCCGACCCGCCCGATCTGGTCGATCAGCAGGCCGGTCGCAGGGCTGCGGCCGAAGCGGCAATGGACAAGCTGCGCGACAAGTTCGGCAAGGCAACCATCGAAACCGGCTACACATTCGGCGATCGGCGACGGGACCAATGACGCCCACGTTCAATGAAAAGTGATCCGTTCCGGGCCATCCTTTTAAACTAATCGCCGGCTCGAAAACCTTCCTTAAACCTCATCCACTAATATGCGGCGGTCCTAAGTATTGCGTAAGAGGTCCGGTATGTTGCGTCACCTGGTTTTCGGGGTTGGTCTCCTGTCAGCGACGATGTTGTCGTCTGTAGCCTTCGCGGAAGGCGCCCGCACGCTGCAGATCATCGTTTCCAAAGACAAGCAATCGATGGTCGTCTACGACGGTGAGGCCGTTGTCGCGACGACCAAGGTTTCGACCGGCAAGGCTGGTCACACGACGCCGAGCGGCATCTTTTCGATCCTGGAAAAGCGCAAATATCACGAATCGAATCTCTATTCGAACGCGCCCATGCCCTGGATGCAGCGGCTGACCTGGTCCGGCATCGCCCTGCACGAAGGCGTCGTGCCCAACTACCCCGCATCGCATGGCTGTATCCGCATGCCGGGCGCCTTTGCGCAATCGCTGTTCGGCATGACCGAGCGCGGGGCGCATGTGATCGTCACCGATGCGCCCGTGACCCCGTCGCTGATCGCGGATGTCAACCTCTTCAAGCCCCGCAAGCCGTTGCCGAACGGCCCGCTCTTCCCGGATGTCGAGCTGAGAACGTCATCGATCAGGAATGATACCAAGCCGGTCGAGGTTGCGATGAATATCACGCCGAACAATCCGGCAGCCAACCATCCCGTCGTGACGCCTCCGGCGAAGGCCACCGATGCGGAGGCCGTCACCGTCGAAGGCGCACCGTTGCGCATCCTCATCACCCGCCGCGGCGACCGCGAGACGCTGATGGATGCTCAGGTCATTCTTGAAGATCTCGGCTTCGAAACCGGCGGTTCCGACGGCTTTGCCGGGCCGCTGACGCGCAGCGCCGTTGCAGGCTTCAAGCGCTGGAAAAACCTTTCCGAAAAAGGCGGGATGATCACGCCGGAATTTCTGGCCGCGCTTTACGACGCCTCAGGCAAGCCGCGTCCGCCGGCCGGGCAGATCATGGTGCGCCAGGACTTCCAGCCGTTGTTCGAAGCCCCTGTCGGCATCAAGAACCCGGACGTGGCGCTCGGCACGCATTTCTTCACCGTGGACAAGATCGAACGCAACGCCGAGACCGCCGAATGGCATGGCGTGACGCTGCCGAATGGTCTGCCGGATGCGATGAAGCAGCGGCTCGGCATCACCGTCGACAACAATCCGTTTGAGCAGAATGCCGCCGCCAAGGCACTGGATCGGATCGAACTTCCGGAAGACGTGCGCGACCGGATCGAAACGGCCATGACGGACGGGACCTCGATCACCATCAACGACCAGGGCCTTGGCCCGGATACCGGCGATGGCACGGACTTCATCACCATCACCAAGCCATCGGCGCAGGTGGCGGAAGCCAAGGCGGAACCCGAAAGCTCCATCACCAAGCCGCGCCCGATCAGGGTCAAGGCCGAAAAGCGCAACGGCATCGGTCTCTACTAAGACTGGAAGCCCCTAAAGCAGAACCCGCGGATCAGACACGATCCGCGGGTTCTGCTTTTCAACAATCGACGATCAGACGAGTTCGACATCCAGCACGCCGGGGGCTGCCCTAAGCGCGGCGGCGATTTCCGGCGAGATGCGATATTTCTCGGTGAGTTCAACCTCTATCTCGCGCCGGCCGTCATCCTTGATGACGACGAAAGACACCAGTCCGTCACCCCTGGCGTTCAGATATCGCGCTACGGTGCGCAGCGGCCCTGAGTCGCGCACATAGACGCGAAGGGCTTTCTGCATCTGCACCGACTTCTCCTCGAGCGACTGCGCCGTCTGGATGCGCAGGCCGATACCTTCCGGCCGCTCTTCGGCCTGGACCGTGATCAGTAGCGATTTGCCGGGCTCCAGGAGATCGCGATATTGCGCCAGGCCTTCGGAGAACAGCACCGCCTCATACTGGCCGGACGAATCGGAGAACGCCACGATGCCCATCTTGTTGCCGGTCCGCGTCTTGCGTTCCTGACGGCTCGTCACCGTTCCGGCAAGCTTGCCGAACGTCGCTCCCCCCTTCACCGAGACGGAAAACTCGGCAAACGTCTGGACCCGCATCTTGGACAAGATGTTGTTGTAGGAATCCAGCGGGTGGGCCGACAGGTAAAAGCCGAGCACCTGGAATTCCCGCATCAGCTTTTCAGACGGCGTCCAGGGATTGAACGGCGGCAGGATCAGCTTCTCCGGGCCGGTATTCGACGAGGCCCCGAAAAAACCCATCTGGCCGCTGGCCTTTTCCTGATGCGCGCTCTGGGCATAACCGATGATGCGGTCGAGACCGCCGATCAGTTCCGCCCGGTCGATGCCGAAACAATCGAAAGCGCCGGCCGAGATCAGGCTTTCCATGACACGTCGATTGACCTGCTTCGGATCGATCCGAAGGCAGAAATCCTCGAGGCTTTTGAAAGGCGTGTCGCCACGCACTTCGGTGATGTGCTCGACCGCGGATTCGCCGACGCCCTTGATAGCCGCAAGCGCGTAATAGATGCGGTTCTCGCCGGTTTCGAAATGCCGGAACGAGGTCTGGATCGACGGCGGAATGACGGAGATGCCAAGGCGGCCGGCATCCTGCCGGAAATCGTTCAGCTTTTCGCTGTTCGCCATATCGTAGGTCATCGACGCGGCGAGGAACTCGACCGGGTAATGCGCCTTCATATAGGCCGTCTGGTAGGAAACGATCGCGTAGGCGGCAGCGTGCGACTTGTTGAAGCCATAGTTCGCGAACTTGGCGAGCAGTTCGAAAATGTTATCGGCTTGCGGCTTCGACACCTTGTTCTTTATTGCGCCGTCGACGAAACGCTCGCGCTGCTGATCCATCTCCGCTTTGATCTTCTTACCCATGGCGCGGCGCAGAAGATCGGCCTCGCCGAGCGAATAGCCCGACAGGACCTGCGCGATCTGCATGACCTGTTCCTGGTAGACGATAACGCCCTGAGTTTCCTTCAGCAGGTAGTCGATCATCGGATGGATCGACTCGATCTCTTCCTCGCCATGCTTGCGGGCATTGTAGGTCGGGATGTTTTCCATCGGGCCCGGACGATACAGCGCCACGAGCGCGATGATGTCCTCGATGCAGTCCGGCTTCATGCCGATCAGCGCCTTGCGCATGCCGGCACTTTCAACCTGGAACACGCCGACCGTCTCGCCGCGCGACAGCATCTCGTAGCTGAGCTTGTCGTCGAGCGGGATCATCGCGAGATCGATATCGATATTCCGCTTTTTGCAGAAGTCGACCGCGGTCTTCAGCACCGTCAGCGTCTTCAGGCCGAGGAAGTCGAACTTCACGAGGCCAGCCTGCTCGACCCATTTCATGTTGAATTGGGTGACCGGCATGTCGGATCGCGGGTCTCGATACATCGGCACCAGCTTCGACAGCGGCCGATCGCCGATGACGATACCGGCGGCGTGGGTCGATGCGTGGCGATAGAGGCCTTCGATCTTCTGGGCGATATCGAGAAGGCGGCCAACAACCGGCTCCTTGTCGATCTCCTCCTGGAACTTGGGCTCCTCCTCGATCGCCTTCGACAGCGGCGTCGGGTTGGCTGGGTTGTTCGGCACCAGTTTGCAGATCCGGTCCACCTGGCCGTAGGGCATTTCGAGCACGCGCCCGACGTCACGCAGGGCGGCGCGCGCCTGCAGCGAACCGAAGGTGATGATCTGAGCGACCTGTTCGCGGCCGTATTTCTGCTGGACATACCGGATCACCTCTTCGCGGCGGTCCTGGCAGAAGTCGATATCGAAGTCAGGCATCGAAACGCGGTCCGGATTGAGGAAGCGTTCGAAGAGCAGAGAAAAGCGTAACGGATCGACGTCGGTAATCGTCAGCGCATAGGCGACGAGCGAACCCGCGCCCGAACCACGGCCCGGCCCGACCGGAATGTCATGAACCTTTGCCCATTTGATGAAGTCGGCAACGATCAGGAAGTAACCGGGGAACTTCATCTTCTCGATGACGCTGAGCTCGAAGTCCAGCCGTTCCCGGTAATCCTTCTCCGTATAGCCGGCCGTCATGCCGAGCGTGGCGATACGATTTTCCAGGCCCTCCACGGATTGCCGGCGCAGTTCTTCCGCCTCCGCTCGCTCGGCTTCGGCCGGATCGTCCGTCGCGCCGGTGAAGCGCGGCAGGATGGGGTTACGGGTGTTCAGGATGAAGGAGCATCGCTTTGCGATCTCGACCGTATTGTCCAGAGCCTCCGGCAGATCGGCGAACAGTTTCGCCATTTCCTTGCGGCTCTTGAGGTAATGGTCCGGCGTCAGGCGAAAGCGGCTGTCATCCGACACGATTGCGTTATGCGCGACCGCCATAAGCGCATCATGGGCATCGTAGTCCGCCTTGGACGGAAAAAATGCTTCGTTGGTGGCGACCAGGGGGAGATCGTGACCATAGGCCAACCCCACGATCTTTTGTTCATGCCTGCGGTCATAGGAGCCGTGGCGCTGCAATTCGACATAGAGCCGATCGCCGAAAACCTGCTTCAGCTTCAGCAAACGCGCCTCGGCCAGAGCCGCGTTACCTTCCTTCAGCGCCATGTCTACCGGGCCGGTCTTGGCGCCAGTCAGGGCGATCAGCCCGTCCGTACCGCCCTCTTCGAGCCAGGACAGGAGGATGTGGGTGGCACTATGCCCCTCGCCGCCGAGATAGGCACGGCTGACGATGTCGACCAGTCTCTCGTAACCCGCGGAACTTGCCGCGAGCACGACAATGGACGGCAGTTTGACAAGCTGGTTGCCCGGTCGCCGCTCTTCCGTCTGATCCTGCATATCGATCGATAGCTGGCAGCCGATGATCGGCTGGATACCGTCGCCGATTGCCTTCTGCGCGAATTCCAGGGCAATGAAGAGATTGTTGGTATCCGTTACCGCGATCGCGGGTTGATTGTCCGAAACCACTTTTCCCAGAATCTTCTTGAGCGGCAACGCGCCTTCAAGAAGCGAATAGGCGGAATGAACCCGAAGGTGCACGAATTGCGGGGTATTTCCCAGCTCTTCCGTTTCCGTTTTCACGTCTGCCATATCTGCCATGCCGCGCCATGCCCTTCAAATGAATCGGCCCATTTTCCGGCGCGACATGCCGAGAGTCCAGTTCCGATTTCCCCGCTCAACGTCTTTCGAGCGAAACATCGGCGGACCAGCGTCGGCAGGCAGACAAAAGGTCAGCCCATTGCCGAGCGCTGAACGTCAGCTACATGGCCATCATGATCATCGAAAGGCTTGCCACGAAGGTGGCGATGGAAGCGAATGCGGCAATATCACGAAGAAGGTCAGTCATCGTCGTCTCCCGTGTTCTCTTATGTTTTTAATTTGTTCTTATTTTGTTTGAGAGTCAATAAGAGAACAAAACGAGAAACACGGTTTCTTCATTATGGTTAAAATCGGTGGCAGGCGCATCATTGCCGATGTTGAGACTTCCGCTAAAACTGAGTGCAGGTTCCGGGATCAATCGAATGCGAACATCCATATTTCTGGCGACACTTCTCTTAGCGTCCTCCTCGCTGGCGCAGGAAGCGATCGATCCCGGCCGCATCGCAGCGGTCACGACCGGAGATTTCGACAGGGACGGCGATACCGACCTTGCAATGATCATGCGCCCGCCAAAGGCGCACGGCGCCGATGAAAACGGCATCTATATCTATCTCGGAGATCCGAGCGAAGGGCGAATGCTGCTCAAGGCCGCCGCACCGAACACGGTACCCAACTCATTTATCTATGCGGGAGAATCGGTTGCGATCGCTTCCTTGCAGAATGGTTCAATCCTGGTGACCGCGAAGAACGACACGCCGGGACAGCGCCATTACGAAATCAGGCTGACCATCGCCTATCGCAACTCGGATTTCGTGGTCGCCGGTTATAGCCTGAAGGAAAACGTTCCCTACCCGCTCGACTGCGACATGAACATGCTGACAGGCAAAGGCGTCGTCAATGGTAAGGCGACCGCCAACGCGGCCGGCGTTATCGTTTTAACATCGTGGTCCGATGAGGTCGGCCGAAAAGCCTGTTCGCCGTGAAGCGCATGTATCTAATACGATTCTCGGCGCCAGTTGCAAATGCTTGTCAATACCATAACAAACTGTTTTTATTGACTTTTTAGACTCGAATCATTATTCCGACCGCATCGGGGAGTAGCAACCGCCGCCCGGCGGGACCGCGTCAACACGTTCGCGAACATCCGTTTGCGTGGCGCCGTCAGTCTTCTAGGACCATGCGAGACCGTTGGTGGCAGCATCCCTTGGGGCAAGGGTGTGGCGACGCCATCCAACCCGCAGTCCCGACGAGAAACATTCATGTCTCCTTTTACAATCGCGGCACTCGCCGTCGGTATGTCCATCGATGCGTTCGTGGCATCAGTCAGCCGCGGCGCCGGCTTCAAGCGCCCACCCTTGAAGGAAGCGCTGCGCACCGGCATGGTTTTCGGCATCGTCGAGACGATCACGCCGCTGATCGGCTGGCTCGCCGGCATCGTCGCCAGCCAGTATGTGCAGAGCGTCGATCACTGGATCGCTTTCATCCTGCTCGCAATCGTGGGCGGACGGATGGTGATGGAAGGTTTTTCACGCAAGCAAGATGAAGCCGCCTCGGACAACCGCTCCATCTTCATCCTGATGGCAACGGCGATCGGCACCAGCATAGATGCCATGGCGGTTGGCGTTTCACTCGCCTTCCTGCAGGTCAATATCGTCGTCGTGGCGGTCGCAATCGGCCTTGCCACCTTCGCCATGTCCACCGGCGGCATGCTGCTGTCGCGGCTTATCGGGCCACGCTTCGGCAAATGGGCTGAAGTGATCGGCGGCGTCGGGCTTTTCTGCCTCGGCACCTCGATCTTGATCGAACATCTCAGCGCCTGATCATCAGGCGCCGATACTGATCACACCTCGACGACCTTGCCGCCTTCGATCGTCACCCGCCGGTCCATGCGGCCCGCGAGTTCATGATTGTGGGTGGCAATCAGGGCTGCCAGGCCGGATTGGCGGACCAGCGCTTCCAGAGCATCGAAGACGTAGGATGCAGTCTTCGGATCAAGGTTGCCTGTCGGCTCGTCGGCCAGCAGAAGGCGCGGCGCGTTGGCCACCGCACGGGCGATTGCGACGCGCTGCTGCTCGCCGCCGGAAAGCTCGGCAGGTCGATGTTCGCCGCGATGGCCGATGCGCATATATTCCAGCAGCTGCCCTGCCCGCTCCTTCGCCTCTGCCTTGGTGAGACCGGCGATGAGCTGCGGCATCATGATGTTTTCCACCGCGGAAAACTCCGGCAGCAGATGGTGGAACTGATAGACGAAGCCGATCTCGGAGCGGCGGATCGCCGTTCGCTCGCTGTCCGGCAAGCCGTTGCAGGGATTTCCGCCGATCATAACCTCGCCGGCATCCGGATGCTCAAGCAGGCCGGCGAGATGCAGCAGCGTCGATTTGCCGGTGCCCGACGGAGCGACGAGCGCAACGATTTCGCCGCTCTTGAGCTCGAAATCAGCACCCTTCAGGATCGAAAGCGTTGTCTCTCCCTGGCCATAGTGACGTTCGACGCCCGAAAGCTGCAGGACGGATTTGCGAGGTGGCATAAAGCGTGCAGTCCTATTCGTAGCGAAGGGCTTGGACCGGATCGAGCCTGGAGGCCCGCCATGCCGGGAAGATGGTCGCGATGAAGGAGAGCGTCAGCGCCATGACGACGACAGTGACCGTCTCGCTGAGGCTCATTTCCGCGGGAAGCTGGCTGAGGAAATAAAGCTGCGGATCGAACAGGATCGTGCCGGAAATCCAGGAGAAGAACTGGCGGATCGATTCGATGTTCAGGCACACGACGACGCCGAGCGCCACGCCGGCAATAGTGCCGACAATGCCGATCGCGGCCCCGGTCATGAAGAAGATGCGCATGATGGCGCCCGATCCCGCTCCCATGGTGCGCAGGATAGCGATGTCGCTGCCCTTGTCCTTCACCAGCATGATCAGGCCGGAGATGATGTTGAGCGCCGCAACGAGCACGATCAGCGTCAGGATCATGAACATCACGTTGCGCTCCACCTGAAGGGCGGAGAAGAAGGTCTGGTTGCGCTGCCGCCAGTCCGTGATGAAGATCTGGCGGCCGGCTGCAGCTTCCACCAGTGGGCGCAGGCCATCAACATTGTCGGGGTTATCGATGAACAGCTCGATCGACTGCACGAGGCCATCGGCATTGAAATAAGCTTGGCTTTCCTCGAGCGGCATGTAGATGATCGTCGCGTCGTATTCCGACATGCCGATCTCGAAGATGCCGGAGATCGCGTAGGATTTGACGCGTGGATTGACGCCCATCGGCGTCACGTCGCCTTCCGGCGAAATCAGCGTGATTTGGTCACCAGCACTCAGGCCGAGCTGTGCCGCCAGCCGTGAGCCGACGAGAACGCCCTGCCCGGCGGCAAAACCGACCATGTCGCCGGACTTGATGTTGCCCGAGACTTCCGTGAGCTTTTCGAGGTCTTCCGGGCGCACGCCGCGAACCAGAGCACCGGAACCAGCACCGCCGCGGCCGGATGCGAGCGTCTGCCCCTCGACCAGCGGCAAAGCCATTCTGACGCCTGGAACCGCGGCAAACTTGCGCGTCAGTTCCGCATAGTCCGTGAGCGGTCCATCGATCGGCTGCACGATCATATGGCCGTTGATGCCGAGGATGCGCGAGATGAGTTCGGTGCGGAAACCGTTCATCACGGCCATGACGATGATCAGCGTGGCAACGCCAAGCATGATGCCGATGAAGGAAAACCCGGCGATGACCGAGATGAAGGCCTCCTTGCGACGCGAGCGCAGGTAACGCCAGGCGACCATACGCTCGAAGGCCGAAAATGGCCCAGCGGCGGGCGCCCGCTCCTTCGTGTTCGCCTCACCGTTCGCCGCGACGCTCGCCATGCCGTCTCCTCAACCTGCGCATTTTTCTTTCAGGTAAACCCGGGCGGAAACCGCCCGGATCCACTCCGGCCTTTTGCCGGATCAGCGCCCGGCAAGCTTGTTCATGGCCGCTTCAACGGTGAGCGTTTCGCGCTCGCCGGTCTTGCGGTTTTTCAGTTCCACTTCGCCACCTGCGGCGGAGCGGGGTCCGACGATCACCTGGAACGGCACGCCGATCAGATCGGCGGTCGCGAACTTGGTGCCGGCGCGCTCCTCCGTGTCGTCGTAGAGCACGTCCTTGCCGACTGTCTGCAGGCCGCCATAGACGGTCTGCGAGATCCGATCACACGCGTCGTCGCCGGGCTTCATGTTGATGACCACGACGTCGAACGGCGCGATCGACGCCGGCCAGATGATTCCGTTCTCATCATGCGATGCTTCGATGATGGCGGGAACAAGGCGCGTCGGACCGATGCCGTAAGAACCCATGTGGACAAGGTGTTCCTTGCCGTCCGGACCCTGCACCTTGGCGCCCATCGGTTCGGAATATTTCGTACCGAAATAGAAGATGTGACCAACCTCGATGCCGCGCGCGGAAAGGCGGTCAGATTCGGGAATGGCGTTGAAGGCCTCTTCGTCGTGCATTTCGGAGGTCGCAGCGTAGACCGAGGTCCACTTGTCGAAAACCGCCTGCATGCTGGCGACATCGTCGAAGTTGATGTCTTCGGCCGGAATGTCGAAGTCCACGAAATCCTTGTGGGAGAACACTTCGGACTCGCCGGTTTCCGCCAGGATGATGAATTCGTGGCTCAAGTTGCCACCGATCGGGCCGGTATCGGCGCGCATCGGGATGGCACGCAGGCCAAGCCGCGCGAAGGTGCGCAGATAGGCCGTAAACATCTTGCGATAGGCGTGCTCGGCGCCCTCCTTCGTCAGGTCGAAGGAATACGCGTCCTTCATCAGGAATTCGCGCGAGCGCATGGTGCCGAAACGCGGACGGATCTCGTCACGGAACTTCAGCTGGATATGATAGAGGTTGAGCGGCAGGTTCTTGTAGGATTTGACGTAGGACCGGAAAATGTCCGTGATCATTTCCTCGTTGGTGGGGCCATAGAGCATGGGCCGGTCCTGCCGGTCCTTGATGCGCAGCATTTCCTTGCCATAAGCGTCGTAACGGCCGCTTTCCTGCCAGAGTTCGGCAGACTGCAGCGTAGGCATGATCAGCTCGACCGCGCCGGAGCGATTCTGCTCTTCGCGGATGATGTTGTTGACCTTGTCGAGCACGCGCTTGCCGAGCGGCAGCCAGGAATAGATGCCCTGGCTCTGCTGGCGGATCATGCCGGCACGCAGCATCAGCCGGTGCGAAACGATTTCCGCTTCCTTGGGGTTTTCCTTCAGGATGGGCATAAAATAGCGGGACAGGCGCATCGAGATTTCCGAGGTTGCCGGGCCTATCCTGAAACCTCGGGAATCGGCCATTTATTGGGTGATATCGGCAGCGTACATAGCCGTTCCAGGCCCGCAAGGGAACCCGCTCCGGCAGGAATAGCACGCCGCTGGCGATTCCGTTCCGCAACCTGCAGAACCATAAAAAGCGGGGATTTCGTGGCAAGCGTGCGACATTTTTGTCAACGGGAAAATTTTATCAAACTGTGTCAAAAATACAAAAAAAGCGGATGACAAAGCCCATCCTTTGGGCTACGGTCAGCTCACAAAACAGGCAAGGAGTTCAAATTCTTGCCAATTCGCGGTCAAGTCTTGGGAGGATCAGATCTTAGGCGCGCTCGCACGCTGCCCCGGCAACGGTTAAGGATCACGCGAAACTGAAAAACAAGGCTTAACCGCCTTGTTTTTTTTTGCTTTCTTGCCACCGGACACGCTCTGATCAGGCCGGTTTTCTCGCCGCTCTATTGCCTCAAAATCGTGACAGCTGGATGACAGGTCTACGGCCTAGCATGCGCGACTTTGCGCGCTCACTCGAAGTCCGGAACGATGTTCGGGATATCGGCAATTCCGAATCCGAAATGCGACGACAGCAGGTAATAACCGAGATGAATGGCGATTGAGATCGCCGTCGTCAGCAGCAGAACCCGTGCGGCTCGAAACTTCGTCGGTGCGCTTTCGCTGGTACCGATCGTCACCTCGCCCTCCTCCTCCTGGCTGCGATAGCCAAGCGGCAGGACGATGAACAGGACCGTCCACCAGATGATGAAGAAAACGGCGGCGACCGTCAGCATCGACATGATCATTCGTCCAGGTAGAGCGCGCCGCGCAAAGTGCTCTGAGGTTTTGCGATGACGGCGTGCGAGAAGCGGGAACCAAAGCGCACTGGCAATCCGAAGGATCGCGGCACGCTTTAGAGGAAATGTCCGGCCTTATAAGCTGAATGCGGTGGAAGCTCAAACGGGCTGGCGATGACGCAATGCCGCACCTTGCGAGATTGAATCCGGAAACCATCCCAAGGCATTGAAATCGTGAAAACGGCGCGGCTCAGATCTGCTCCAGCTCAACCAAGGTGCCGTTAAAATCCTTTGGATGCAGGAAGAGGACAGGCTTGCCGTGGGCGCCGATCTTCGGATTGCCGTCACCGAGCACGCGCGCACCACCGGCCTTCAGCCGATCGCGCGCGGCGATGATGTCGTCGACCTCGTAGCAGATGTGGTGCATGCCGCCGGAGGGGTTCTTGTCGAGAAAGGCTGCAATAGGCGACCCTTCGCCGAGAGGCTCGAGAAGCTCGACCTTCGTATTCGGCAGTTCGACGAAAACGACCGTCACTCCGTGCTCAGGCAAGGCTTGCGACTGCGAGACGTGGGCGCCAAGCATGTCACGATAGGTCGCCGTCGCCGCGGCCAGGTCCGGCACGGCGATTGCGATGTGGTTGACGCGTCCGAGCATGCTCGCTTCCCCTCGGCCGAATTAGACCCTTGTCACGAACACGGTGACGACCGGCTTCTTGCCCCAGGCTTCGTTTGCGGCCGCACGAACCGCACGTCGCACGGCTTCACGCAGCATATCGAGATCCTTGCGACGGGCGCGCGGAACGCTTTCCACGGCGCCGAGAACCGCGTCGTAAAGCGCATCCTCGATCGCCTCGCCCTCGTCGTCGAATTCCGGCAGGCCGAAGGCGACGACGTCCGGATCGGACAGGAAATCGTAGCGGTTGTCGAGGAGCACATTGACCGAGACATGGCCGACGAAAGAGAGCTTACGACGGTCGCCGATGCCCATTTCCTCGAAATCGCCGATCAGCTTGCCATCCTTGAAGATACGCCCATGCGGCGCTTCATCGATGACTTCGACCGAGCCTGGTGCCAGACGCAGGATGTCACCGTTGCGGACGCGCGGAATGGTCTTGATGCCGGCAGAGGCGCCGAGCTCGGCCTGGGCCACAAGGTGGGCCGCCTCGCCGTGCACGGGCACGAGGATTTCGGGCCGCGTCCATTCGTACATCTTGAGGAGTTCATTGCGGCGCGGGTGGCCGGAAACATGCACCAGCGCCTCCCCGTCCGTCACCACCTTGATGCCCTGCTCGATCAGGCCATTCTTGATCTCGATGATCGCCTTTTCGTTGCCGGGGATGGCGCGCGAGGAGAAGACGACCGTATCGCCGGCGGTGAGCGCGACATTGCGCATCTCGTCGCGGGAAATCTTGGCGAGTGCGGCCCGCGGCTCGCCCTGGCTGCCGGTGAGGATGATCACGACCTTGTCGCGCGGGATATAACCGAACTCGTCTTCGGCGAGGAAGGGTTTAAGCCCCTCCATGATGCCGATGTCCTGAGCGACCGCAACGACACGCTTCAGCGACGAGCCAAGCAGCAACACTTCACGGCCGGCGGCTTCTGCCGCCTGGGCGATCGAGCGGATGCGGCCGACATTCGACGAGAAGGTGGTGATCGCCACACGGCCTTCCGCGCTCTCAATGACCTGACGCAGACCCTCGGAAACTTCTTCTTCCGAGGGCGACACGCCTTCGCGCATCGCGTTGGTGCTATCGCACATCAGCGCCAGCACGCCCTCGTCGCCGAGCTTGCGGAAACGGGCCTCGTCGGTCATTGGTCCGAGCGACGGCGCATGGTCGATCTTCCAGTCGCCGGTATGCACGACATTGCCGAGCGGCGTGCGGATGACCAGCGACATGGGCTCGGGAATTGAGTGGTTGACGCCGACCGCTTCGATCTCGAACGGCCCGACATTGATCTTGTCGCCGGCCTTGAAGATCGTCACGGGGATTTCGGCGCGCGTGCCTTCATAGTTACGCTTGGCTTCCAGCATGCCGGCGGTGAAGGGCGAGGCATAGACCGGCACATTGAGGCCCGGCCACAGATCATTCATCGCGCCATAATGGTCTTCATGGGCATGCGTGATGATCATGCCCTTCACGTTGTTGCGCTGGTTGGCCAGGTAGCGAATGTCGGGCAGGACGAGATCGACGCCCGGCAGGTCCGGCCCCGGAAAGGTCACGCCGCAATCGACCATGATCCACTGGCGCTTCTCCGGCGTACCATAGCCGTAAAGAGCGAGGTTCATACCGATCTCGCCCACGCCGCCGAGCGGCAGGAACACCAGTTCTTCCTGTTTAGACATATTTTTTATTATTCCGTTCTTGCGAAAAACACATCACCGGCGGCAATCGGCATAACCAAGCCTTCTCCGGTGTCGAGCAGAAGAAACCCTCGCTCATCGATACCCCTGAACGTTCCAACAAGCGAGCGGTCCGGAAGGTTCACGGTGATTTTTTCACCGACGCCACAGGCGACCTCGCGCCAGCGTCGGCTGACCTCAGCCGTGCCCCGTCCCTCGTTCCACGCGCCCAGCACATCCGCCATTTCCCTGAACAGATGGGCGAACAGTTCCTCGGGCGAAACTCCGGCACCATGATCGGCCAGCCTCGTCACGCCATAAGGCGCGCTGTCGGGCATATGGCGTATATTGATGCCGATGCCGATCACCAGCGCGCGGCGGCCATTCGGCAGCCCCTCGCCTTCCAGCAGGATACCACAGGTTTTCTTTCGGCCGATCAGGATATCATTCGGCCACTTGACCTCCACCGGCTCGCTACCCGGCGGCAGGACCGCGCGTATGGCGGCGTGCACGGCCACGGCGACGGCCAGTGGCAAGGAGCCGATGCGTTCGGGCTCGGCCGGATCGACCAGCAGCAGCGAGGCGTAGAGATTGCCCGGCTCCGACGTCCAGGCGCGACCACGGCGACCGCGGCCGGCGTTCTGGCGTGTGGCCGTGAGCCACAATAAACCGGAATCGCCCGCGCGAGCGCGGGCGAGACATTCACTATTGGTGGAACCGACTTCGCTCAGAGCTTCATGACGAAAGGCGTCGAGCGAGAAGCGTCCTCCGCTGACTGCCATTCTCAGAAGAATGACTTCGCGGCTGCGCTGGCAGCGGTGCCGATCTGGCCGCCGAACAACACGTAGGCGACGACGAAGATACCAGAGAGACCGAAGACCAGACGAAGTTCGCCGGAGATGCGAGCGAAATCGCCCTTGGCCTCATCGAACCACATGACCTTGACGATGCGCAGGTAATAATAGGCACCGACGACCGACGAGAGCACGCCGATGACAGCCAGCACGTAGAGCTTTGCCTGAATCGCCGCGACGAACACGAAATACTTGGCGAAGAAGCCTGCGAGCGGCGGGATGCCGGCCATCGAGAACATCAGCGCGGTCAGGACGATCGCCATGAACGGCTTGGTCGAGGAAAGGCCGGCGAGATCGTCGATATTCTCGACATTGCCACCTTCCTTGCGACGCATCGCCATGATGCAGGCGAAGGTGCCCAATGTCATGACCATGTAGATCGCCATGTAGAGCGCCACGCCGGAGACGCCGGTCTCCGAGCCGGCCGAGAGGCCGACCAGCGCGTAACCCATGTGACCGATCGACGAATAGGCCATCAGTCGCTTTATGTTGCGCTGGCCGATTGCGGCGAACGAACCAAGCAGCATCGAAGCGATCGCCACGAAGACGACGACCTGGCGCCAGTCAGCGACGATCGGCAGGAAGGCGTCGGAAACGAGGCGAACGAAGATCGCCATGGCCGCAACCTTCGGGCCGGAGGCGAAGAAGGCGGTGACCGGGGTCGGTGCGCCTTCGTAAACGTCCGGGGTCCACATGTGGAACGGCACGGCCGAGATCTTGAAGCACGCGCCGGCCAGCATGAAGACCATGCCGAAAACGAGGCCGAGGTGACGATGCTCGCTCGAAAGGACCGTTGCGATGCCGTCGAAGCCGGTATTGCCGGTGAAGCCGTACACCAGCGACATGCCGTAAAGCATCATGCCGGAAGAGAGCGCACCGAGCACGAAATACTTGAGGCCGGCTTCGGTGGAGCGCAGGCTGTCACGATTGAAGGCTGCAATGACGTAAAGCGCCAGCGACATCAGCTCGAGGCCGAGATAGAGCGCGATCAGGTCGTTGGCCGAGATCAGCACCAGCATGCCGAGCGTCGACAGAACCATCAGAACCGGGAATTCGAACTGGTTGAGCTTATCGGACTTGGCATGGCCGACGGACATGACCATGGCGGTGATCGAGCCGATCAGCGCCAGCACCTTCATGAAACGGGCAAAAGGATCGAGAATGAAGGCGCCGCCGTAGGCCTGGCCTTCGGCGGGCGAAAAGATCAGCCAGAGACCGGCCACGGCGAGAAGTGCCACAGCCAGCCCGGTGACGGTCACCGAAGACTTCTCACCGGAAAAGACACCGATCATCAGGAGAGCCAGCGCACCCACAGCCAGGATAAGCTCCGGCATGGAGAGCTGCAGGCTTTGGGAAAGGAGTTCAGCGGTCATGTCCAGTCGTGTCCCGTCTCAGTGCACGTTAAGTGCAAGGGTTTTCGCCGCCGCAAGGGCTGCGGAATAGTTGTTTACCAGCAGGTCCACGGAGGCTGCCGTGGCATCGAAGATCGGTGCCGGGTAGAAGCCGTAGAAGATGGTGAGCGCGATCAGCGGATAGAGGATGACCTTTTCGCGTGTCGAAAGATCGAGCAGGCTCTTCAGGCTTTCCTTGTCGAGTGCACCGAAAATGACCCGGCGATAGAGCCACAGAGCGTAGGAAGCCGACAGGATGACGCCGGTTGCCGCGAAGAGTGCCACCCAGGTGTTGACCCGGAAGACGCCGATGATCGTCAGGAATTCGCCGATGAAGCCGGACGTGCCCGGCAGGCCGACGTTCGCCATGGTGAAGATCATGAAGGCGACCGCATATTTCGGCATGTTGTTGACGAGGCCGC
Source organism: Neorhizobium sp. (assembly GCA_965227625.1). GTDB lineage: Bacteria > Pseudomonadota > Alphaproteobacteria > Rhizobiales > Rhizobiaceae > Neorhizobium. The sequence continues at coordinate 168,897 of CBDDGK010000060.1, forward strand.
CATAGGCCGCGATTTCGCGGGTGTGGAGGCGATCGTAAACCACGCCGACGCAGAGGAAGAGCGCGCCGGAGACGATGCCGTGCGACAGCATCTGGAAGATGGCGCCCTGAACACCCTGAACGTTCGCCGCGAAGATACCCATGGTCACGTAACCCATGTGGGCGACGGAGGAATAGGCGATCAGCTTCTTGATGTCTTCCTGCATCATCGCCACCAGCGAGGTGTAGATGATGGCGATGACGGACAGTGCGAAGACGAAGGGTGCGAAATAATCCGACGCGATCGGCAGCATGGCGATCGAGAAACGGATCATCCCGTAGCCGCCAAGCTTCAGCATGACGCCAGCCAGGATGACGGAACCTGCCGTCGGGGCCTGAACGTGCGCATCCGGAAGCCAGGTATGCACCGGCCACATCGGCATCTTGACGGCGAAGGCCGCGAAGAAGGCGAGCCAGAGCCAGGTCTGCATGCCGGCCGGGAAGCCGTATTTCAGCAGTTCGGTGATGTCCGTCGTGCCGGCCTGCCAGTACATGGCCATGATGGCAAGCATGGTGAGGACCGAGCCGAGCAGCGTGTAGAGGAAAAACTTGTAGGACGCGTAGACGCGATCCTTACCACCCCACACGCCGATGATGACGAACATCGGGATCAGGGTCGCTTCGAAGAAGACGTAGAAGAGAACCGTATCGAGCGCGACGAACACGCCGGTCATGACGACTTCCAGAAGCAGGAAGGCGATCATGTATTCCTTGAGGCGCTTTTCCACCGAATTCCAGCTTGCGAGCACGCAGAAGGGCATCAGGAAAGTCGTCAGGATGACGAACAGCATGGAAATGCCGTCGACACCAAGATGATAGGAAATGCCGGTGCCGAGCCAGCCATGCTTCTCGACCATCTGGAAGCCCGGGTTCGAATTGTCGAAACCGATCCAGATAAAGAGCGACACGATGAAGGTGAAAACCGTCGTGAACAGCGAGACGTTCAGGATGTTGCGGCGGCCGAACGGGCCGTCCTCCCGCGTCAAAAGCAGCAGAAGGACGCCGACCAGCGGCAGGAAGGTGACCGTCGAGAGAATTGGCCAGTCGGTCATTAGATTGAGCTCCCGAGCATCATCCAGGTGACGAGGGCGGCGATACCGATGAGCATCGCGAACGCGTAGTGATAAAGGTAACCGGACTGCAGCTTGACGACCCGGTTGGTTACGTCGACGACGCGGGCGGCAACGCCGTTCGGGCCGTAGGTATCGATGACGCCGACATCACCCTTCTTCCAGAGGAACCGGCCGAGCGCCTTGGCGGAACGGACGAACAGGAAGTCGTAGAGTTCGTCGAAGTACCACTTGTTGAGCAGGAACTCGTAGAGAACCTTCTGCGAAGCGGCCAGACGACGCGGTGTCGAAGGCGACTTTATGTAGAAGTACCAGGCGGTCACGAAGCCGATGATCATCGCGATGAACGGGCTCAGAGCCACCAGCGCCGGCACGTGATGGAACTCGTGCAGCAGTTCGTTGTGTTCGGAGGTGAACAGCGCACCCTTCCAGAACTCGACATACTCATCGCCGTAGAAGTAGCCTTCGAAGATCACGCCGGCGAGAACTGCTCCGACCGCCAGGAGATAGAGCGGCACCAGCATGACCTGCGGCGATTCATGCACGTGATGCATGACCTCGTGGCTCGCACGCGGCTTGCCGAAGAACGTCATGAAAATCAGTCGCCAGGAATAGAAGCTGGTGAACATCGCGGCGATGACCAGCAGCGTGAAGGCGAAGCCGGACGCCGCCGAGTGCGAAGCGTAGGCCGCTTCGATGATCACGTCCTTGGAGAAGAAGCCGGCGAAACCGATGCCGGTGAACGGAATGCCGACGCCGGTAATGGCGAGCGTACCGATCATCATCATCCAGAACGTCACCTTGATGTGCGGACGCAGGCCGCCCATGTAACGCATGTCCTGCTCGCCATCGACGGCATGGATGACCGAGCCGGCGCAAAGAAACAGGAGCGCCTTGAAGAAGGCATGCGTGAACAGGTGGAAGATCGCGCCGCCATAGGCACCGACGCCGAGCGCCACGAACATGTAGCCGAGCTGCGAGCAGGTCGAATAGGCGATGACGCGCTTGATGTCGTTCTGCACGAGGCCGACGGTCGCCGCAAAGAACGCGGTGATCGCGCCGATGATCGTCACGACGAGCAGAGCCGTCGGCGACAGTTCGAACAGCGGCGACATGCGGGCGACGAGGAAGACGCCAGCGGTAACCATGGTTGCGGCGTGGATGAGCGCGGAGACCGGGGTCGGGCCTTCCATCGCGTCCGGCAGCCAGGTGTGCAACAGGAACTGAGCCGACTTACCCATGGCGCCCATGAAGAGCAGCAGGCACACGACGGTGAGCGCGTGGCCCTTGTCTAGCGTCATGCCGAAGATGTTGACGATCGCCTGGGTGGCTTCCGGCGAACCTTCATGCGGCAGGTAGGTGGCGGCAGCAGCAAAGATCGTCTCGAAGCTGATCGAACCGAACAGGACGAAGACACCGGCAATGCCGAGGACGAAGCCGAAGTCACCGACGCGGTTGACGATGAAGGCCTTCATCGCGGCGCCCGAAGCGGACGGCTTCTTGAACCAGAAGCCGATCAGCAGGTAGGACGCCAGACCCACGCCTTCCCACCCGAAGAACATCTGGGCCAAGTTGTCCGACGTGATGAGCATCAGCATCGCGAAGGTGAAGAGCGACAGGTAAGCGAAGAAGCGCGGCCGATGCGGGTCGTGGTGCATGTAGCCGATCGAATAGATATGCACGAGCGTCGAGACGGAATTGACGACGACGAACATGACCGCCGTCAGCGTGTCGACACGAAACGCCCATTCGACATCGATGCCGCCGGACTGGATCCAGCGCATGACCGGAACCTTGATCACCTCGCCGGCTTCGCCATGGGCGAGCGCGACGTTGAAGAAGACGATCCAGGAAAGCACGGCCGCGACGATCATCAGGCCGCTGGTGACGTATTCGGATGCCTTGGCGCCGATCTGGCGGCCGAAAAGGCCGGCGATCAGGAAGCCGATCAAGGGAAGGAAGACAATTGCCTTGTAGATCATGACCCGATCAGCCCTTCATCATATTGACGTCTTCGACCGCGATCGAGCCGCGGTTACGGTAGAAGACGACGAGAATTGCAAGACCGATGGCGGCTTCCGCAGCCGCAACGGTCAGAATGAACAGTGCGAAGACCTGACCGACGATGTCGTTCAGGAAAGACGAGAAGGCCACCATGTTGAGGTTGACCGACAGCAGGATCAGTTCGACCGACATCAGGATGATGATGACGTTCTTGCGGTTCAGGAAGATGCCGAAGACGCCGAGCGTGAACAGGATGGCGCTGACCGTGAGATAATGGGAAAGACCGATTTCCATTTTCTTTTCCTTTTAACCGCTTCAGACGCCCTGGCCCGGCTTGACCTTGACCACTTCGACAGCGGTTTCGGGCGTGCGGGCCACCTGCTTGGAAATATCCTGGCGCTTGATGTTCTGGCGGTGACGGAGCGTCAGGACGATCGCGCCGATCATCGCCACCAGAAGCACGAGGCCGGCGAGCTGGAAGAAGTAGACATAATGAGTATAGAGCACGTCGCCGAGCGCGGCCGTGTTGGTACGTTCGGCCGGGTTCGGGATCGGCATGGTGATCGACTTGGCGGCGCCCGGCGTCAGGACGCTGCCGCCGATGACCACGACCAGTTCAGCCGCAACGATCAGACCGATCAGGATGCCGACCGGCGCATATTGCAGCACGCCAGAGCGGAGCTCGGCGAAGTCGATGTCGAGCATCATGACGACGAAGAGGAAGAGAACCGCGACGGCGCCGATATAGACGACCAGCAGGATCATCGCCAGGAACTCGGCACCCGTCAGCAGGAAGAGACCCGCCGAGTTGAAGAAGACGAGAATAAGGAAGAGCACCGAGTGAACCGGGTTCTTGGCCGAGATGACCATGAACGCCGACGCCACCGCGACGAACGCGAAGAGATAGAAGAAGATAGCCTGCAGACCCATCGTGGTGCCTTTTCGTCCCTCAACCGGGCTCGGGCTTGATCAAGCCCTACCCGTCGAAACCCGGCGGATTGTTACGCACCGGGTATTTCATCCAGATGTCACCGGCGCATCGCTCGCGAAAGCGGAGCACCGCCGGGAAGAATGCGTCCCGCCTCAGCGGTAGGGCGCATCGATTGCGATATTGCGGGCGATTTCCCGTTCCCAACGGTCGCCGTTCTCCAGGAGGCGCGCCTTGTCGAAGTAAAGTTCTTCGCGCGTCTCGGTGGAGAATTCGAAGTTCGGGCCCTCGACGATCGCGTCGACCGGGCATGCTTCCTGGCAGAAGCCGCAATAGATGCACTTCACCATATCGATATCGTAACGCACCGTGCGGCGGGTGCCGTCATTGCGGCGCGGACCTGCCTCGATGGTGATCGCCTGGGCAGGACAGATAGCCTCGCACAGCTTGCAGGCGATGCAGCGCTCTTCGCCGTTCGGATAACGGCGCAGCGCGTGCTCACCGCGGAAGCGCGGCGAAACCGGCCCCTTCTCGAACGGATAGTTGATCGTCGCCTTCTGCTTGAAGAAGTAGCGCATCGACAGGAAGAATGCCCCGACGAACTCTTTCAGGAACAGCGAGTTGATAGCCTGTGCAATAGCCATCTTATTCTCCAATGATGCCGGAAGCCGAGCGGGTCACGATCATGCCCATCCCATAATCTTCAGCACGAATGCGGTAATGACGACCATGGCGAGCGAGATCGGCAGGAAGACTTTCCAGCCAAGGCGCATGAGCTGGTCATAGCGGTAGCGCGGTACGAATGCCTTCACCATGGCAAACATGAAGAAGACGAAGCCGGCCTTCAGCACGAACCAGATGATGCCCGGTACCCAATTGAGGATCCAGATGTCGACCGGCGGCAGCCAGCCTCCGAGGAAGAGGATGGTGGTCAGCGAGCACATCAGCACGATTGCCGCGTATTCGCCGAGCATGAACATCATGTACGGAGTGGAGCCGTATTCGACCATGAAGCCGGCGACCAGTTCCGATTCCGCTTCCGGAAGATCGAAGGGAGGACGGTTGGTTTCCGCGAGTGCCGAGATGAAGAAGATCACGAACATCGGGAAGAGTGCCAGCCAGTGCCAGTCGAGGAAGGAGGCAGGCAGGCCCATCATCGTGCCGAGGCCGTCATGCTGTGCATTGACGATATCGGTCAGGTTTAGCGAACCGACGCAGAGCAGAACGGTGACTATGACGAAGCCGATCGAGACTTCGTAGGAAATCATCTGCGCCGCCGAACGGAGCGCGCCGAGGAACGGGTACTTCGAGTTCGAAGCCCAGCCGCCCATGATGATGCCATACACTTCGAGCGACGAGATCGCGAAGATATAAAGGATGCCGACATTGATGTTGGCGACGACCCAGCCATCCGCAAGCGGAACGACTGCCCAGGTGGCGAGCGCGAGGGTCACTGCGACGAGTGGTGCCAGAAGGAAGACGCCCTTGTTGGCGCCAGCCGGAATGATCGGCTCCTTGAAGACGAACTTCAGCAAGTCCGCGAAGGACTGGAAGAGGCCGAAGGGACCAACGACGTTCGGACCGCGACGCAGCTGGACGGCTGCCCAGATCTTACGGTCGGCGAGCAGGATATAGGCGATAAAGACGAGCAGGCAGACCAGGAGCAGCAGCGACTGCGCGACCATGATCAGGCCTGGCCAGACGTAGAGGGAAAAGAACGAGTCCATGGTCTAAATTACTCCGCCGCAGCCTGGAAATTGTTGCGGGCCAATGCCGAGCATTCCGCCATGACGGCAGATGCGCGAGCGATCGGGTTCGTCAAATAGAAGTCTTTGATCGGCGACGCAAACCCGGTTTTGGTCATGTCACCGGCTTTTTGTCCGAGTGCGGCAATTTCGTTCACCGAGCCTGCTGCAATCTCGTCGATGGCGGCGAAATGCGGGTAGTCCGCATAAAGTTTTGCACGAAGAGCGGGCAGCGAATCAAACGGCAGCTTCTTGCCGAGCACGTCGGAAAGCGCACGCAGGATAGCCCAGTCCTCGCGGGCATCGCCCGGCGCGAAACCGGCGCGGTTACCCATCTGGACCCGACCTTCGGTGTTGACCCAAGTGCCCGATTTTTCGGTATAGGCCGCGCCCGGCAGGATGACGTCGGCATTGTGCGCACCGGCATCGCCGTGGCTGCCGATATAGACGGTGAACTTGGCGCCCTTCTTGGAGAAGTCGAGTTCGTCGGCTCCGAGCAGGAAGAGAACGTCCATGCCGGAAAGCTGAGCTGCCGCATTGGCGCCGTTCGCGCCCGGCACGAAGCCGAGATCGAGGCCACCGACGCGGGACGCCGCGGTGTGCAAGACGGCAAAGCCGTTCCATTCTTCCGTCAATGCACCGACCGAACCGGCAAGCTGTGCAGCCGCCGCGAGGATCGCCGCGCCATCCGGGCGGGACAGAGCCCCCTGCCCTACGATGATCATCGGGTTCTTCGCGCCGCGAAGCTTGTCGGCAAAGCTGTTGCCGCCAGAGGCGAGATCAGCAAGCGTTTCCGGACCGGCACCGAGATAGTCGTAGGCGTAACGCAGTTCGTTGACTTCGCCGATCACGCCGACCGGGAAGTTGCCGCGACGCCAGCGCTTGCGGATGCGCGCGTTGAGGACGGCGGCTTCCATGCGCGGGTTGGCGCCGATCAGCAGTAGAGCGCCAGCCTGCTCGATACCTTCGATGGTCGGGTTGAAGATGTAGCTGCCACGGCCGAGCGACGGATCAAGCGCCGTCCCGTCCTGGCGACAGTCGAGGTTCTCCGATCCGAGCGAACCGATCAGAGCCTTCAGAGCGTACATTTCTTCGACCGAAGCGAGATCGCCGGCGATCGCACCGATCTTGTTGGCGGCAACGCCCGAAACGGCGGCCTTGATGGCGCCGAAGGCTTCACCCCAGGTGGCGGCGGCGAGACGGCCGTTCTTGCGAACATACGGGCGGTCGAGGCGCTGGGTCTTCAGACCGTCCCAGATGAACCGGGTCTTGTCGGAGATCCACTCCTCATTCACCTGCTCGTTGACGCGCGGCATGATGCGCATCACTTCGCGGCCGCGGGTATCGACGCGGATCGCCGAGCCGAGCGCGTCCATGACGTCGATCGATTCGGTCTTGTTCAGTTCCCACGGACGCGCCGTGAAGGCGAACGGACGCGAGGTGAGCGCACCGACCGGGCAAAGGTCGATGACGTTGCCCTGCAGCTCGGAGGTCATCGCCTGTTCGAGATAGGTGGTGATTTCGGCATCTTCGCCGCGACCGATCAGGCCGAGCTCGGAAATGCCGCCGACTTCGGTGGTGAAGCGGACGCAACGCGTGCAGTGAATGCAGCGGTTCATCACGGTCTTGACCAGCGGGCCAATGTACTTGTCTTCGACGGCGCGCTTGTTTTCGGTATAGCGCGAGCTGTCGATACCGAAGGCCATCGCCTGGTCCTGAAGGTCGCATTCGCCACCCTGGTCGCAGATCGGGCAATCGAGCGGATGGTTGATCAGCAGGAATTCCATCACGCCTTCGCGGGCCTTCTTGACCATCGGCGTGTTGGTGAAGACTTCCGGCAATTCGCCGTTCGGGCCGCCACGGATATCGCGCACGCCCATGGCACAGGATGCCGCCGGCTTCGGCGGGCCACCCTTCACCTCGATGAGGCACATGCGGCAGTTACCCGCCACGGAAAGACGCTCGTGGAAACAAAAGCGCGGAACCTCGGCGCCGGCTTCCTCGCATGCCTGGAGCAGCGTGAAATGATCCGGAACTTCGACCTCTTTGCCGTCAACCTTCAGCTTAACCATCGTCTCACTTACGTCCTTAGTTCATCCTTCGAGTCGCGGCTCGCGGGACATAATTCTTTTTATTTCAGCAGAGCTTTCGCCTGGCCGACCCAGTCGTCCCGAACGATACGCCCCTCAAACCCCAATTCCTTGTCGAACCGGGCGATATCCTTGTCCGTCCAGCCCGCGATCTGAGCGATCGTCGTGACGCCCATATCCTTCAGCAGGCTTTCGAGCTTCGGGCCAATGCCCGAAATCGTCTTCAAGTCGCTATCGGCCAATTTGGCAGGCGACTTGGCCGGTGCCTTCAGCTTGACCGGAGCCTTGGCAACTGCCTTCGGTGCGGCTTTCGCTTTTGCGGCGGCCGGCTTTGCCGGAACAGCCTTTACCGGCGCAGGCACCGGCTCTGCCGGGGCTGCGGCTTTCTTTACCGCGGCCGGCTTGCGCACAGCCTTCGCTTTTGGCGCTTGAACCACCTCGGGCGCCGCGACAACCGGCGCTTCAGTCTTGGCGGCTGCCGCCTCGGCTTCCTGCGCCGCCCTCTGCCGATTGGCCGTTTCGAGCGCGCCCTGCATCACGCCGAAGAAGGCGCCTGCCATCTGGTTCGCGAAACCGAAACCGATCGCCGTTGCGGCGGCCATGGCTGCGGCAGGGTTTCCCAGAAGCGGGTTGAGCGACAGTGCCTCGGAAAAATACGGCATGTCCGACATGGAGGCCGGACGCGCGGGATCGTGCGCCGGACGATCCGTCGCCTCCGTATCCCGATCTTTGCCCGGCTTGGTCAATGTCTTACTCCGCAGCTTCCATGACGGCGCCATGCGCCGAGGCGTTGTGGCTGTACTGGTCGATACGCGCTTCGATCTCAGGACGGAAATTCCGGATGAGACCCTGGATCGGCCATGCAGCAGCGTCACCGAGCGCACAGATGGTGTGGCCTTCGATCTGCTTCGTTACCTGCAGCAGCATGTCGATTTCGCGCTTCTGGGCATTGCCCTTCACCATGCGCTCCATGACACGCCACATCCAGCCGGTGCCTTCACGGCACGGCGTGCACTGGCCGCAGCTCTCGTGCTTGAAGAAGGCCGAGAGACGGGCAATCGCCTTGATGATGTCGGTCGACTTGTCCATGACGATGATCGCAGCCGTACCGAAGGACGACTTCTTGTCGCGCATGCCGTCGAAGTCCATGATCGCGTCGCCCATGTCCTCGCCCTTGATGACCGGGCAGGATGCGCCGCCGGGGATGACGGCGAGCAGGTTATCCCAGCCACCGCGGATGCCGCCGGCATGCTTTTCGATCAGTTCGCGGAACGGAATGCCCATGGCTTCTTCAACGGTGCACGGCTTGTTGACGTGACCGGAAATCATGAAGAGCTTGGTGCCGACATTGTTCGGGCGGCCGATCGAGGAGAACCAACCGGCGCCGCGGCGCAGGATGGTCGGGGCAACGGCGATCGATTCGACGTTGTTGACCGTGGTCGGGCAACCGTAGAGACCCATGTTTGCCGGGAACGGCGGCTTCAGGCGCGGCTGGCCCTTCTTGCCTTCAAGGCTTTCGAGCAGTGCCGTCTCTTCGCCACAGATATAGGCGCCCGCACCGTGATGCAGGTAGATGTCGTAATCCCAGCCGTTCTTGTTGTTCTTGCCAAGCAGACCAGCGTCATAGCACTCGTCGATCGCGGCCTGCAGCGCTTCGCGTTCGCGCATATATTCGCCGCGCAGGTAGATGTAGGCCGTGTGGGCGCCCATGGCGAAACCGGCGATCACGCAGCCTTCGATCAGCGTATGCGGATCGTGGCGCATAATGTCGCGGTCCTTGCAGGTGCCCGGCTCCGATTCGTCGGCATTGACGACGAGGTAATGCGGGCGGCCGTCGGATTCCTTCGGCATGAACGACCACTTGAGACCGGTCGGGAAGCCTGCGCCGCCGCGACCGCGAAGGCCGGAAGCCTTCATCTCGTTGATGATCCAGTCCCTACCCTTTTCAAGGATGATCTTGGTGCCGTCCCAATGGCCGCGGCTCATCGCGCCCTTCAGAGACTTGTCCTTGAGGCCGTAGATATTGGTGAAGATGCGATCCTGATCTTTAAGCATGTCTCACCTCTTACCGCGGCTTCTTGCCGAAGACTTTAATGTATTCGGCTTCGCCACCCTTGGCGAGCGCCTTGGCCTGTTTGACCCAGTCGTCGCGTTCGATGCGGCCCTTGAAATTCAGATAACCATCGACCCACTCGCGCTCGGCCTTCTTCCAGCCGGCGATCTGCGCGAAGGTGAAGATGCCGAGCTCGTGCAGCGTGCCGGCAATCTTCGGGCCAACGCCCGAGATCAGTTCGAGATCGTCCGGCGTGGCCGGCTTCTCGATGCCCTGTGGGCGGTTCTTGTCGTCCAGCGAAGGCTTTTCGGTCTTCGCAGCAGCGGCGGCCTTCGGTGCGGCTTCGCTCTTGGCGGTCGCGGAAAGCGGCTGCGCTTCCGCAGCCTTGACGTTCGCGGCGGCGGCAGCAGGCGCCGTTACCGGCGTCTTCAGCTTGGCATCGGTTTCCGGCGCGGTATCCTTCGGGCGCGCGGCTTCAGCCGGCGGAACCGGAGCAGCATCTGCAACCGGAGCCGGCTGCGGCTCGAGATTGGTGCGGACCGGCTTGATCTCGTCGAGCAGCGTCGTTGCGCCGCCTTCCGGAGCGGAGAAGTCGCGGGCGATCTGCGGGCCCGGCTTCACTTCGCTGCCCTTGCCGGCTTCGAACGCGTCGATAATCTCTTCGAGACGTTCCGGCGTCAGGTCCTCGTAGGCATCCTTGAAGATGATGACCATCGGTGCGTTGACGCATGCACCCTGACACTCGACCTCTTCCCACGACAGCGTGCCGTCGGCATTGAGCTCGAACGGATCGTGGTGGATCTTGTGCTGACAGACCTTCATCAGATCTTCGGCGCCGCGCAGCATGCACGGAGTGGTGCCGCACACCTGGATATGGGCGCGGGTGCCGACGGGCTTCAGCTGGAACTGGGTATAGAAGGTTGCAACTTCGAGAACGCGGATCAGCGGCATTTCCAGCCGGTTCGCCACATATTCGATCGCCGCCTTGGTGACCCAGCCATCCTGTTCCTGTGCACGCATCAGAAGCGGAATGACGGCAGACTGCTGCCGGCCTTCCGGATATTTCCTGATCGTTGCATCGGCCCAGACAGCATTCTCTTCATTGAAGCCGAATGCTGCCGGCTGCACCTTGTCTTCGGCTAATCGACGAACGGACATTCTTTTCCACGCCTTATCAGTTTATGGATCCACACCGCGAATTCGTGACCGACACGAAATCGCAGGCATAGGCAGACTTGTCTTTCTGCATGAACACTATGAACTTTGTTCCGTTGGGAACCGATGCCTTGATCTCATATCCGTCGGACAGGAGCTGACGCATCGTCTTCGATCCGCCGGACGTCTCGCGGATGTCGCCCTGCGGCTGCTGCGCGAAGGCAGCAGGAGCGGCGGCAAACAGGCCTGCGAAAACGACGGCGCGGATCATCAGCGGTCCACCTCACCGAACACGATATCGAGCGAACCGAGGACAGCCGAAACGTCCGCCAACTGATGTCCCCGACAGAGGAAATCCATGGCCTGGAGGTGGGCATAACCCGGAGCGCGGATCTTGCAGCGATATGGCTTGTTGGTGCCATCGGCGACGAGGAAGACGCCGAATTCGCCCTTCGGAGCCTCGACCGCGGCGTAAACTTCGCCGGCCGGCACGTGATAGCCTTCCGTATAGAGCTTGAAGTGGTGGATGAGCGCTTCCATCGAGCGCTTCATTTCGCCACGCTTCGGCGGCACGACCTTGCCGTCGGTGGACGAGAACGGGCCGGTCTTGGCGTCACCGAGCAGGCGGTTGACGCACTGCTTCATGATCTTGCAGGCTTCACGCATCTCGATCATGCGGATCAGGTAACGGTCGTAGCAGTCGCCGTTCTTGCCGATCGGGATATCGAACTCGAGTTCCGAATAGCACTCGTAGGGCTGCGAACGGCGCAGGTCCCAGGCGGCACCCGAACCGCGCACCATGACGCCCGAGAAGCCCCAGGCCCAGGCATCTTCCAGCTTCACGACGCCGATATCGACGTTACGCTGCTTGAAAATGCGGTTGCCGGTCAGCAGGTCGTCGATGTCATCGAGCTTGGACGGAAATTCGTCGCACCACTTGCCGATATCCTCGACCAGCTCATGCGGCAAGTCCTGGTGGACACCGCCCGGACGAACATAGGCTGCGTGCATGCGGGCGCCACAGGCGCGCTCGTAGAACACCATCAGCTTTTCGCGCTCTTCGAAGCCCCAGAGCGGCGGCGTCAGCGCGCCGACGTCCATGGCCTGAGTCGTGACGTTCAGAAGATGCGACAGGATACGGCCGATTTCCGAATAAAGAACGCGGATCAGCTGACCGCGAATCGGGATCTGGATGTCGAGCAGCTTCTCGACAGCCAGCGCATAGGCATGCTCCTGGTTCATCGGCGCCACGTAATCGAGGCGGTCGAAGTAAGGAACTGCCTGAAGGTAGGTCTTCGTTTCGATCAGCTTTTCGGTGCCGCGATGCAGCAGGCCGATATGCGGATCGACGCGTTCCACAATTTCGCCGTCCAGTTCCAGGACAAGGCGCAGCACGCCGTGTGCCGCCGGATGCTGCGGTCCGAAGTTGATGTTGAAATTGCGGACATTATGTTCGGTCATGCTGCTCGCTCCATGCCGGGCGGATCGCCGCGCCAAGCGGGAAAGAAGTGCGGTTGGCCGGCGCGATCGCGCCGGTCTCAGGCCTTAGCTTTTTCGTCACCCGGAAGGACGTAGTCCGTACCTTCCCAGGGCGACATGAAATCGAAATTGCGGAATTCCTGGCGCAGCTCGACAGGTTCGTAGACGACGCGCTTGGCGTTGTCGTCATAGCGAACCTCGACGAAACCGGTCGTCGGAAAATCCTTGCGCAGCGGATGACCTTCGAAGCCGTAATCGGTCAGGATGCGGCGCAGATCCGGATGGCCGGTAAACAGGATGCCGTACATGTCCCAGGCTTCGCGCTCGAACCAGTCCGCGCCCGGATAAACGCCGAAAGCCGAAGGTACAGGCTCGTCTTCGCCGGTCGCCACCTTGACGCGGATGCGCAGGTTCTGGCGCGGCGATAGGAGGTGATAGACGACATCGAAGCGCTTTTCGCGCGCCGGGTAATCCACACCACAGATGTCGATGAAGCTGATGAAACCGCACTGCACGTCGTCGCGCAGGAAGGTGAGCAGCGGAATCAGATTGTCACCGCTCGTGGTCAGCGTCAGCTCGCCATAGGCAAGTACCGCGTCTTCCACGAGCGCAGAACGCGCCTCGCGGATGTAAGTCGAAAGCTCGGTAAGGGCTTCACTCATTGTCTTGTCCTCTGGACCATTCCTTGGTCCTCAGCGCTCGATCGTGCCGGTCCGCCGAATTTTCTTCTGCAGCAAAAGCACGCCGTATAGCAACGCTTCTGCCGTGGGGGGACAGCCCGGAACGTAGATATCGATCGGCACGACGCGGTCACAGCCACGAACGACCGAATACGAATAATGGTAGTAGCCGCCGCCGTTTGCGCAGGAGCCCATCGAGATCACGTAGCGCGGCTCCGGCATCTGGTCATAAACCTTGCGGAGCGCGGGCGCCATCTTGTTGGTCAGCGTGCCGGCGACGATCATCACGTCCGACTGGCGCGGCGATGCGCGCGGCGCGAAACCGAAACGCTCGACGTCGTAGCGCGGCATGGAGAGCTGCATCATCTCGACCGCGCAGCAAGCGAGACCGAAAGTCATCCACATCAGCGAGCCCGTGCGGGCCCAGTTGATCAGCTCGTCGGTAGAGGTGACGAGGAAACCCTTGTCGGCGAGTTCATTGTTGATCTCGCCGAAGAACGCGTCGTCGGCGCCAATCGGCCGCCCGGTATTGGGATCGATGATCCCCTTGGGCTGCTGCGCGACGAGGGTGCGGCCGTTATCGACTACTCCCATTCCAGCGCTCCTTTCTTCCATTCATAGATAAAGCCGATGGTCAGGACACCAAGGAACACCATCATGGACCAGAAACCGAACCAACCCACTTCACCGAAGGACACAGCCCACGGGAAGAGGAAGGCGACTTCGAGGTCGAAGATGATGAAGAGGATCGAAACCAGGTAGAATCGGATGTCGAACTTCATGCGCGCATCATCGAAAGCGTTGAAGCCGCATTCGTAAGCCGAAAGCTTTTCCGAATCGGGCGCCTTGTAGGCGACGGCAAAGGGCGCAATCAACAGCGCGATACCGATCACCAAGGAGATTCCGATGAAAATCGCGATCGGGATGTAGGAAGTGAGGAGTTCACTCATGGTATTCGATCCCAGCTAGCCTAGAAGCGCCGGGCAGCGCCTCTGAACCCAACGCACGGGCCAAGCGAACGTGCATTGCAATAACGCCGTGACTAGCGCAGCCCGCGCTGTGGCGCAAGCCTTTTGAACGCCGCATCCTGTGCCAAAATGGAGCAATTCAAACGATTACGCCGCACCGTATCATCACAAGCACGATAGGTGTGATTTACGACGAGCGGAATACAACCGCAACAATCAATAATGGGGCCTGAAGATTGGGGGAGGCATTTTAAGAAATGGCGCGAGTGACGGGGCTCGAACCCGCGACCTCCGGCGTGACAGGCCGGCACTCTAACCGACTGAGCTACACCCGCGCATATTGCCGCATGCGGCAGCCCAGGAGCCGAAGCCCAAGGGCAGAATTCGAGGAGAGAGAGAGATGGCGCGAGTGACGGGGCTCGAACCCGCGACCTCCGGCGTGACAGGCCGGCACTCTAACCGACTGAGCTACACCCGCACTTTTATCTCCAGGGACAAGTCCCTTCCGAAGAGCGAACCCTCCGCCCCGTGCGGCCTCGACCGCTCGGTTGGCGGCTTCCTAAGTGGTTCGCGTTCGGGTGTCAAGCAGGTTTCAAGACAAAAGAATGACGGCATGACGCTTTCCACACCCCTCCCCTTATTTGACGGGGTCTTTGTCAAAAATTTCAAAAAAACATCACGAAGGCTCTTGCGGTTTTTCCGCGATCCGCATAGATCACGGCCACCGACGCGGCGGACAACTTGATCCGCACAGCGAGCGGGCGATTAGCTCAGTTGGTAGAGCGCCTCGTTTACACCGAGGATGTCGGGAGTTCGAGTCTCTCATCGCCCACCATTTTCCTAACCTATCCTAAAGAATATTGAACGACGGCCTGAGTGTCGTCCCGCGTTGCTAATTTGCGCTATTGATGCTGATTCTGCGATGCGCTCCACAGCATCACCCCTGCGCTCTCCTGCATTTTCACGTGCGCGGCAGAGCTTTCCGATCTCCAAACTTCAAACGGATGCCTGTTCAGTTCACTGGTCCTGCCCGTGACGACATTTAGAATGGCCGCCTCGGATCCATGATCCTTTTTCATGTGCGGGTCACGCTCATGGCCGAGAATCATTCTCCTTGATTCCGAATAGATACATCGGCGCTCAGAATCAGAATCATCGCCAGCCGAGATGAACCCCTCTTCTTCTCAAGCTTCAGCACCAATGTTAGTGAATCGGCCACGCGCTATTTCGGCGGTTGAACGAGACGAGGATGAAGCATGCTATCCACCATTCGAAAAGTGGCGCTAACTGCTTCCGTCTTGGTCACATCCGCTCATTTTGCCATAGCAGCCGACCCCTGGCAGCCTTCACCCGAAGACAGAGCGGGGATGATCGCCGATGCGGATCGCATCTGGCAGAGGCGATTTGCGGACAAAGCCGGTCTGGACTGGAATAAGCTTGCCACTCTCGTTCTGGAAAATCTGGCACTTGGCCGATCAGAAGAGGCAAACCGAGCCATAGAGGCCATTGTCGCGCTGCAGGACACGGACCCTCGAAGCCCGACATACGGCAACATTCGTTGGCGTCAGAACGATACCAGCATAGTGGATTTCAATGGCGTCGAGTTTGCCTCGCAATATCTGCTGGTCGCATACCGACTATACCGGGACCAGCTGGACGACGCTCATCGCGACCTTCTCTTCCGCTTCCTGCAGTTAGCGCGCACGGGTGTCGAACGGCACACGGTCGCATTGGAATACACCAATATCTATCTGATGAAGGCCGCCAATCTGATCGGTCTTGGTGAGGTTCTCAACGAACCCAAGCTGGCGGAAGCCGGGCGCAAGATGCTCCGTGATTGGCTCGCCCGCGTGCGTAAAAGCGGCGTTACAGAATATCTCAGCCCTATCTACACTGGCGTAGACATCGAAAACCTTTCGATCATCGTCAATCTGTCGACCGATGCGGAAGCGCAGCAGCTCGCCCGAGCAGGACTCGATATTCTGTGGAGCGACGTCGCGCTTCATTGGTACGGCCCCGGAGAGCGGCTGGGAGGACCGCACAGCCGCGACTACGAACGTCTAACAAATCGCGGCTTTCTCACTGAGATGGCTGCCAGATCGGGCTGGATCGACGACGCACCCCGCTCGCCTCTCAATCCATATAAAGCTTCCGCTTTCGTACCTCCATCTTCGTCCGTTACCGCCTCCCTGACCGCGCCACTGCCGCGGTTCGTGATGCAACGCGTCGGAGAAGCACCGGAGGAGCGCATAGCGGCATATGTCGGCAAGCAGCTTTATATTGGCTCCGCCAGTTCCGGTTATAATACGCACGACAATCTTCTTGTTGCCAACCTTGGAGCCGGCGCA
The DNA here is from genome assembly GCA_965227625.1 of Neorhizobium sp. Taxonomy (GTDB): domain Bacteria; phylum Pseudomonadota; class Alphaproteobacteria; order Rhizobiales; family Rhizobiaceae; genus Neorhizobium. The sequence goes on from CBDDGK010000060.1 coordinate 185,455, forward strand.
GACATTCCCACCATCAGCGCATTCATGGATGGGCGCGGCGACCATTTCGGCCGCAAGCCTTACGTTGAGAAAGCATCCGGCCACTCAAAGTTACAACATCTCATGCCTTTCGTCGCGTCGGCGCAAAACGGCCCGGAAGCGCTGTTTCTCGCGTCCGCGCTTGGCAGCGGACCTGAAGGGACGTCGATGGAGACTACCGTCATCCTGCCCGCCGACGCCGAATATCAACTCGACAGCATACCGTTGAATATTTTCCGCAGCTATAGCCAATGGAAAATAGACCCTCGACCAGTTGCAGGCGCGACGGCAGTCACTGTCAAGGCGAACGCCGAGGCGCGAACTGAAGTTTTGGTAAATGACCAATCCGATACGGCTGGCGTTGGCCTATCGCAGCGTTTTCCGGTCAAAGAAGGCGATCGAATCAAATTCACGGCGGAGATTTCCGGCGGTCCCATCGCGCTTTACCTGAACTTCGAGGACGCTCTCGGCCGCCTCGTGGGGAAGGAAAACATCAAGCCCGCCGGCGCAAATACCGCCTTCAACCAGGTTGAAATTCAGGCCAGAGCGCCGGTAGGATCGGCCAAGGTCCGTGCCTGGCTCTACTCTACAACCGGAAACAAGACAGATCTAAGCGTACGCAATCTCGCTGTGGAGCGCTTACCCAAGGACGAGCGTGGTGAGACCGAGCGACTCGCCAGCTTCGATTTTGCGCCGGTCAAACATGAGGATATCACAATCCCGACCGGTTTGACCCTGACCGTCCGCCGCGGTAACGCGGCGATCGCGCTTAGGCCACTCGGCGCCTGGGCGCCTGACGGCAAGCCCGTCGACTTTCACCTGGTCAATGACGGGCTCGAATATGGCGCATTGCGACTGACGGCCCTTCATTCGGAAACGACAACGGAAGGGCGAGGCACCTCAGCCCTATGGATCGGCGGCGAGGAAAACCTCTCGACAGATGCCGCTCGGCTGGCCTTCGAAGCGCGGGCGAAAGCAGTCGAAACGACGGCGAAGATGACTGGCGATATCATCGATCTTCGCGCTCACGGGTTCGGGCCAGCGCCGCTACGGGTGCAGGTGAATGTGGCGTCCGGCAAGAGGCTGTCGATCGAAGGCATGCCGGATATCAACCCGGTGTCTCCAGTCAGCGTCAATAGCGTGCCACTTATCCGTTAACCGGCCTGCCTGTGAGCGTCTTTCCGATCCCAAGCCACCGGAAAACGGGAACGTCGCAGTACCAAAAAAAATCCACCGGCCTTCGTATTGATAATTAGAGCCGGGAGGTAGGTTTTATAAATAGCTGTTTTAAAAAGCAAAAGAGCGCCCCAGGGCCTTACTCGTTTTATTCTCGGCACTCGGCGGACCAAGCGCCAAGTTATGGAGACACACCCGCATGATAGGATTTTCTTCTCATCTTCATTTAAAGAGAAGGACGCTTTTCATGCTCGGCTTTGCAATGGGTCTAGACGCCGGCCGCACATCGGCGCAGCGAAGAGAGGAACAGCCAATTGTCGCGTGGGGCGACAGCCTCACCGCAGGCGGCTATCCCGCGCTCGCGGGCGCTTTGTTTTCACCGGAACGCGCTATTCTCAACCGCGGCATCGGTGGTCAAACCTCCACGCAGATCGCCGCGCGCCAGGGCGGACGTCCTATTGTCGTGACCGTGGCCAACGACATTATCCCGGCGGCGACACGGAAAATCTGGAATTTTTCCGGCGGCCTTGCGAACTGGTTTGCGTCGGGCCTCGATGCAAGCGAAGCGTCCAAGATTACGCTTTCGGGTGCCGGCTCCAACTCCATCAGAATTTCAACAGCCGGTGGCGCGGTTGGTGGCAATGCCCGTGTCGTGCTGGGAAACCAAAGCGCTTTTGGTATTGTCGCAGGTACGATCATTACAGCGAGAATGACGATTTCAGAAAATACGGCTGGAGCGACCTATGAAATTGGTGTCATTCAGACTGGAGACGCCAGCGGAAGTGGTGGCACCTGGTTCAGTCAAAACCGATCCTTTGCCTCAAGCGGCAGATCAACCGTCGTCAACGTCGCGAGCGGAACGCCCGGCGCCTATCTTGCGCTTGCTGTCTGGATTTCCGGTAACCCGGCACGATCGCTGCTGCTGTCCGATCCCGAAATCACCATTGTCACGCCGGTTGCGGTCACAGGCAAAAATATCAATATCTTGTATAATTCCGGCAACTATTCGGGGACGATCTCCGGCACGCTTGCTGGCGTGCATGGGGTCATCAGCACCGATAGTTCAGGCAACTGGACCTTTACGCGCGACGACTTCGGGCCGGCCATCGCCTGCCCGTCCGACTCAACGTTTCTGCCCGACGAGGCGACATCACTCCGAGACCGGACCGCCTGGATCTGGGCTGGCCGGAACAACTGGAGCGACACGGCAGCGGTGAAATCCGACATCGCTGCGATGATCGACCACCTGGGCCATGATCGCTATCTTGTCGGTAGCATTCCCAACGGAAATTATGCGGGCGAGTTTGCAGGTACAGTTGGATACGACGCGCTGATGCAGCTCAACGCCGATCTCGCCTCGCTCTACGGCTCCCGATTCGTCGGCATTCGCGAGGCGCTCATTTCCGCTGCGGACCCGGTTGCAGATGCTCTATGGATTGAACGCGATACGGTACCAGCCTCATTGCGTTCCGACAACATCCATCTCAACGCGGCCGGCTACCTGATCGCAGCGCAGAAAATGCATGTTGCGACAGAGCTATTCGAGTGATGAAGATCAAAAACGCGATCGATCGCGAATTTTTCGGGCCGGATTTCCGGCCCATATTTCCCAGGCGGGGACGTCCTTCGTCGCCACGCCCCTCGCGCCCACGAGCGCGCCCTCTCCAAGCACTACACCAGGACCGATGAACGCCTCCGCTGCAACCCAAGCATTTCTGCCAATAACGATCGGCTTCGGCCGCAACTGAAAATTGGGATCGTCAGGGTCGTGAGTGCCTCCGCACAGATGGGCACGCTGAGAGATGATTGCAAAATCATCGATCTTGATAAGATCCATACAATAGCAAATAACGCCAGGACCAAGGACGGAGTGTGCGCCCATCGTCAAGTTCGGCGGGTACCAGACGACGGCGGAGGGATATATCCGCGTCGTGTCCGCCAGTTTCGCGCCAAAGCATCGAAGCAGCAAACGCCGCCAGCCGTATAATGGCACGGGCGTCCATCGCGCGAGCAATGCCCATGCGATCCCCCAAAACAGACGAAGCAGCCGGTGTTTCATAGAAAAGCTAGGTCCGCCTTCACGAGGATTGGACTGTTTGGCATCAAGCAAGCTCATATCGACGCACCCTTCGCCGCTATCATCAAGGCGTCTTCGAGATCCTGGGCGGCGGATTTGATACGAAAGCTTTTCTCGAAACCCCATCTCGCCTTCAGCGCAATAGCGGCCTTTTCCGACGGCCCCAGCCCCAGCCACCGCTCCAGGAGCTTCGAGGTGCCGTCCAGCGTATCGTCCTCCACGAAGCCGCCACCGGAAGCCTCGACTTCGCGCCAGATGTTGATCTTGTTGCTGATCAGGACCGGTGTCTGGCACGCCATGGCCTCGGCCACGACGATGCCGAAGTTCTCGCTGTGAGACGGGAGAATGAAAGCTTCCGCGTCGTGGAATGCTCCCCACTTCGCATCGCCCCTCAGCATGCCCGGCCAGTGGATTCGATCCGCAATACCGGCTGCCTTAGCCTGTTCCTGAAGACGTGCCTTCAGCCCGACCTGATCCGGGCCCGCGATCACGAGATCAACATCCGGATAGTGTTGGGCAATGTTTGCAAATGCCGAGACGAGCAGGTCACAGCCCTTCTTCTCGTGGATGCGGGATAGGAACAAAAGATAGGAACGGTTGCCAAGGCCCGGAAGCAGCGCTTGAAATGCATCGCGCTGCGCCTGTGACGGCGGCGGAGGCTCGGCAGTACCGTAGGCGACAACGGTTTCCTTGTATCCATGCCCTGCGAATACACCACGCGCCAGTTGCCGCTCTTCTTCCGACGTAAAAAGCACCGTCGCCGCGTCGCGAAGAACCTTCCCTTGCCATAGCGTCCAGAACGCCTGCTTGGCGAAATGTTTGAGCGGATAGGCCTCCTTGAACCAATCGCCGAAAAATCCGCTTTTCTGGAATGAGATCTAATCCATTCACCGACTATGTCGACAAGAGCCCGGTATCGTAAGGTGCCGGGCTTTTTGCTTGCCGGCAGCCTGGTTTCGCTGCCCCGGAATGGCTGGACCGTCGATAGTGACCGACTTTCCACATTTTCCGTTGAGATCACTCGGCTCACGCCATTGTTAATGTTCCTTTAGGGGGCCATTTCCCATTGTCAGATTGATTCTAGAAATCGGAGACGGCCACGCGCATGCGGAAGTTGATTGATTGGTTTTCGGGCCGCCGGCAGGAGCAGCCGCTGCCTCAAACCAAGCGCCGTCGAATCGATCTGGGGGCTTCGCCGCCGAATTATCCGATCTACGCGATCGGCGACGTCCATGGCTGTCTTGACGAATTGAAGGCGGCCGAAGCGCGCATCAAGGCGGATATCGACGCGACCGCGAAGCCAGGCCTTGTCGTTCTGCTTGGCGATTACGTCGATCGCGGCCCGCGGTCGCGCCACGTCCTCGATCATCTCATCAGGCCGAGCGAGCTGGGCCTCAAGCGCCTGCCACTTTGCGGCAACCACGACGATGTATTCCTGCGCTTTCTGGACGAACCCAAGACATATGGCGAATGGCTCGGGCTCGGGGGCGAACAGACGCTGATGTCCTACGGCATCGATCTCCATCATGTCGGCACACGCCGCAAGGGCAAGGGGCCGCAACTTGAAGATCTGCTGGCGGAAGCGGTGCCGGATTCGCATCGGCGCTTTCTGACGGATCTGCCGATAAGCCTTCGGATCGGGGAGCTGCTTTTCGTGCATGCCGGCATCCGGCCGGGCCTTCCGCTCGAAGAGCAGACCGATGAGGACATGATGTGGATCCGGGATCCGTTTCTGACCGATGGCCCGAAACTTCCCCTGCTCGTCGTCCACGGGCACACGCCGAAGCCGGAACCCGACCTTGGCGCCAGCCGGATCGGCATCGATACCGGCGCCTATTACACCGGCAAGCTCGCCGTGCTGAAGATTGAAGGCGGTCGCGCGGCCGTTCTCTGATCGGCTGAGGGCTCAACCCAGCCTACGGCGATACCACCAATGCAGGAAGGGCTTGATAAAAGGCCCGTAGAGGCCAAGCGCCGTCAGCGAGAAACCGAAATAGAGTTTCGCCTTCCTGCGATCGATAGCGTGGACAATCTTCCTGGCGACAGTATCCGCACTCCAGGGCGCCACCTTCCCCATCAGCATCTGCGCCTCGCGCGGGCGGCGGGCGATCTCGCGCTCGAATTGGGGCGTGAACGTATCGGGTGGGAAGCAGAGGCAGATATCGACGCCGGTCCCGATCGACTCGAAGGACAGCGCCTCTGCAAAACCGGTCAAAGCGGATTTCGAGGCACAATAGGCGGTATAACCGTAGATGCCGATCAATGCCGCACCGGAGGAGATGATCATGATCCGCCCCTGCCCCCGCGCCTTCATGCCGGAATAAACGGCGCGGACGGAATTGGCGATGCCGAGCACATTGGTCGTCACCTGATAATCGAAGGCCTTGCTCGAAAGCTGATCGAACATGCCCGGATCGACGATGCCGGCAGAGGTCACGAGGATATCGCAGGGACCGAATGCATCTTCCGCCGACTTGATGACTTCGGTGACATCCGGGCCGGAGCCGGTATCCGCCGCGCCCGTGTGAATATTGCCTTCCGCAATGCCACCCTTGTCGACGAGTTCCCGTCGTGCCGCGTCCAGCCGGTCGGCGTCTCGGCCGATGAGGGTCAGGCGGGCGCCGCGCAGACCATAAATTCGCGCGACTTCCAGTCCGATGCCGCTCGATCCGCCGGTGACGATGACGTGCATATCCGACCGCCCCCGGCTGTGATCCATCAAGGTTTGAGGCCGCCCGCCTGCATCAGTGGCGCGAGCTGCATGACCTTTTCCACATCAAGCGACGCAAGGCCGAAATTGCTGGCCTGCAGCTCCTTGAGCTTCCTTGCGGTTACTTCGACCGAACGGCGGATCTGCTCTTCCGTATGGTCGCAGGTAATGAAGAAGCGAAGCCGGGCCATGCCTTCCGGCACGGCCGGATGGATGATCGGCAATACGTTGATGCCGTCCTCCAGCAGGATGTTGGAAAGGTGCACGGCGCGAAGCGAATCTTCGACGATGACAGGCACGACGGAAAAGCCGAGGCTCAAGCCGGTGTCCAGGCCGGCGGCCCTGGCGCATTCGAGAAACAGAGCACCGTTGCGATGCAGCTTTTCGGTGCGCTCCGGCTCGGTGGTCAGAATATGGAGGCCCGAACGCGCCGCTGCGGCCAGAACCGGCGCAAGCCCGACGCTATAGACAAAACCGCCGGCTTCGGCCTTCAGCACATCGATCAGAGCCTGCGAACCGGCGATATAGCCGCCGCAGCTCGATGTCGTCTTCGACAGCGTGCCCATCCAGATATCGACCTCGCGCGGATCGACGCCGTAATGTTCGAACGTGCCGCGTCCGGTCTTGCCCAGCACGCCGAGGGCATGCGCTTCATCCACCATCAGCCAGAAGCCATAGCGGGAGCGCAGTTCCAGCAGCGCCGGCAGGTCGGCGATATCGCCGTCCATCGAATAGACGCCCTCGACGATCACCATGATCCGGCGGAAATCGGCAGATAGCGTACGCAGCACCGATTCCAGGTTTTCGATGTCGTTGTGGCGGAACAAGCGACGCGTGGCGCCGGATTGCTTGATGCCGGCGAGCGCGCTGTTGTGGATGAATTCGTCATGGATGACGAGATCCTGCGGCCCCATGAGGCAGCTGATCGCCGCGACATTGGTCAGGTAACCGCTGACGAAACAGACGGAGGCATCGACGCCATAAACGGTGGCAAGCTCTTCCTCCAGCGCCGTATGGACCGGACGTTCACCCGCAACCAACCGGCTGGCGGAGGCCGAAATGCCGAACTGGTCGATCGCCGCCTTGGCCGCCTCGATCGTCTGCGGATCCGTATTGGTGCCCAGATAATCATAGGAGGCGAAGTTGATGAACTCGCGGCCACCCATGGCAGTCGTCGCGCCGGCGGCCCGGTCATGGGAACGATAAAACGGGTTTGCGACCCCTGTCACCTCCCCCACTGTGCGCTGAAATTGGACCCGCTGATATTCCGGTAAGTCCTCGAAGCGCTGCGCCTGCCTGACCGGCGCCTGCTGCTGCCGGCTCAACCGTGCGGCGCGATTGCGCCCGGACGATTCGCTCGCCTGGCGCATTTTGTCCAGCAAACCACGCTTTCCCTCAGCGCCCAGCCCTGAGGGGGTATCGTCGTCCGAACCGTTGCTCATCACTGCATCGCTGCTTTCTGGGTAACCGAGTGTCTCTTGACGAGGCTGCCGACGGCTTCGTTCTGAGCCGAGACTTCGTCTTCCGGCTCGTCGCTATGCTTCGACACACGCTCGCGCAGGCGCGTGACCACGTCACCGACAGTGGTATCGTCGCCAACGCCACTCAACGGAATATCAAAGCCTGTCTTCTGCTGGAAGCCCATGCCGAGTTCCATGGCCATGAGACTGTCGAGACCGATTTCCTTGAGGATCTTGTCCGGCGTAATTGATTCCTCGGTGACGCGCAGGATCGCAGCGATCTCGGCGGCGACCAGCTTGTGCAGCAGCAACTGGGCCTCTTCCGCAGGCTTGCCGGCGATCAGCTCTTCCAGGTCGACCGTGTCGCCGTCGTTGGCAGCCGTGTTGCTGCCGGCATGACGCAACAGCGTCTCGAAGATCGACGTCCTGGAGATCGGCAGCATGCGGACCGCGCTCCAATCCACCTCGGCGATCATGACCGAAGCGGCATCGATCGTACCGGTATCCTCGACGATATAGCGCTCGACCTGCTCCAGCGCTTCGCGCGCCTTCATCGCCGTCTTGCCGATGCGCTTCGAAAGCAGCTCGTTGACCTCGGCATTGCGGGCAAGAAAGCCGGTATCGGCAATCGCGCCGAAACCGACGGCTAGACCCGGCCGTCCGGCGGCACGGCGCTCGCGCACCAGGCCTTCGAGGTAACCGTTGGCGATGACATAGTTCGACTGGCCCGGATTGCCGAGCATCGTCGTCGCGGATGAGAAGAGCAGGAAGAGTTCAAGCTCATCACCCGACGTCAAGCGATTGAGGATTTCAGCACCCCTCACCTTTACATCGACGACCGGCTTGTTGCGCTCGGGCGTCAGGTTCGAGATCAACGCGTCGTCCAGCACCATGGCAGCGTGGATAACGCCCTTCAGCGGACCTTCGGCGCGAAGCTCCTTGAGAAGCGCGTCCGCTGCCGCCTCGTCGGTGATATCGCAGGCATGGACGGTCGCGAACGTGCCCTTCTTCTGCCATTCGGCGATGGCTGCCAGCGTTTCAGCATCCGCAACGCCGCGGCGCGAGCAAAGCGCGATGCGCGAGACACCCTTGGACACGAGCCAATCGGCCGCGGCGAGGCCGAAGCCTCCGATACCGCCGGCAACCAGGAACGCACCTTCCGGAGAGAAGCGCAGCGGCTTGCCCGGCGCGGCCAGAACCTGATCCCGGCCACGGACCGGCGGGCGCACGACGATCTTGCCGATATGACCGGCATTCTGCATCAGGCGGAAAGCGCCGCCGATCTCGTCATGCGCGAATGCGCGGTAAGGAAGTGGCGAGAGCCTGCCATCGGCAAACAGACGACCGATTTCCGCGAAGATTTTCTTCGTCACGGCCGGCAGGTTGACCAGTAGCTGGTCCGCGTCGATGCCGAAATAGCTGATATTGCGGCGGAACGGACGCAGGCCGATCTTGCGGTCGGAATAGTAGTCGCGCTTGCCAAGTTCCAGGAAGCGGCCGAAAGGCTTTACCAGCTCGATACTGCGTTCCATCGCCTCGGAAAAGAGCGAGTTGAGGACGAGATCGACACCCTCGCCATTCGTGACGCCGCGCACGCGGGACACGAAATCAAGCGAGCGGGAATCGAAGATGTGATCGGCGCCGAGCGCCTCCAGGAAGCGGCGCTTCTCGACGGTGCCGGCGGTCGCGATAACCGTTGCGCCCTTGAGCTTGGCGATCTGCAGCGCGGCAAGACCCACGCCGCCGGCGGCGCCGTGAATCAGGATCGTTTCGCCGCGCTCGATATGGCCGAGCTGCACCATGGCATAATAAGCCGTGAGGAAGGCGACCGGCACGGTGGCCGCTGCCGCAAAATCCATCCGGTCCGGGAACTTCGTCACACCGTCGCGGCGAACCTTCACATGGGTCGAGAAGGCCGCCGGAGCGATGCCCATGACCCGGTCGCCAGCGGTGAGATCCGTCACTGAGGAACCAACCTGAACAACGCAGCCGGCAAGCTCCATGCCGATCGTAGCGCCTGCGAAACCGTCCTCCAGCGCCTCTTCCGGCAGCAGACCCATGGCCCACATGACGTCACGGAAGTTGAGGCCGGTAGCTTCGACAGCGATAATCACCTCATCGTGCGCTGGCGGCGGAACGTCGGAAGCTTCCCAGGCGATGCTGTCGACGCGGCTCGCGACCAACTGGCGGATCGTGGCAGCCTTGAATTCACTCGTCATCACATCTGACGACGGGAACGGGCCGCTGGCGGCGCGGACTTCACGCAAGGCGCCGTCCACGATCATCCATTCGCGATTGTTCGTCGCGCCGGTGAATACCGTCTCGATAGCCAGAGCCGTGGTGGCGTCATCGGCTTCCGCATCGAGGAAATGAACATCGAATGCGTCATATTCGTTCTGCAGCACGCGTGCGAACGTCCAGAGCCCGGCATTGGCGGCATCGGTTCGCTTTTGCGACAGCGGAGAGCCGCCGGGCGCGACGATGACAATTTCGGGCTGCTGTGCCGCGGAGCCTTGCTGGCGCAGATGCGCCGACAGGTTTTCCGCGAGACGACCGAGAGTACTCAAACGGTCCTGCGACACTTCGGACGCATTGCGATCACCAAGGCGTTCGGCGAGATAAACGATCCGCACCGGCTGCGAGAGATTGGATACGGCGCCAAGGAAAGCTTCCGCAGCGCCATTGGCTGCCAGCTTCTGCACCTCGGCATTGCCAAGCGCCAGATTTCGGTCAATCCGCTCCGCAAGAAGCAGGACTTTACCGCCCAACGTCGCCGCAGGCTGCGCTATCAGATCGCCCGCGGACGTGGCGGTGGCGACAACCAGCGAACCTTCAGGATAGGAGATTTCCTCCACCTTAGGCTTTGCGAAACCAAGGGCGGCGATGGTCTCCTCGACCTGTCCGATGGTCGCGAGCTGACCAACCGGGAACTCGGCAGACTTGGTGTTTTCGAACCAGCCTTCCGAAAGGCCGAAAACAAAGTCGTTGAACGCGGAAGGCGCACGATCGGCGAAGATCAAACCGGCACCGGCGGAAGCCGCCGCACGGATCGACGAGCGAACACCGTCATGGCCCGCAAGCAGCTTCCGGGTCTCGATACCGGCCGCGATCACGATACCGGCGACCGGCTGGGCGCCGAGCTTTGCAGCGTCCGGCAGCAAGACGTTGACGTCGTTTTCGAAGGCAATTTCGAGCGTCCGGCGCACGCTTTCGCGCGGTTCGACGATGATGAGCATTGCCCCCTTGGCCGCAGCCGCGGCGGCAAGCCGCCGGCTCATGGCAACCGAAGTCGAACCGGCTTCGAGGAGGTAGCGGATATCACCCGTGCTCGATGCCAAAGCCTGCTCTACAGCGCCGATGACGGCCGAAAAATGCCGGCTTGCCAACGGCGAATGGACGAGGACGTGATCGATCGTCGCTTCGCTGGTCGTCGTCTCAACCACTTCAGCTTCGTCGCGCCGGCCGGCGAGCGACAGGCGCTCCATCGCGTCGCGGTGGGTATTGTTGATCATCACCGCTTCGGCGACGCGGCCAGAATCCTCGCGGTAAATCTCCTGCACGATCTCGCTGACCGGCGGCAGGGTGAATTCGCGCGGGACATGCCACTCGCCCTCATCCGCAGTCGCGATGCCGGCGTCTTCCAGGATGAAGAAACAGCTGGTCAAGAACGCACGGAATGCCGTATCGCCCGGAAGGCGGCGCGCGGAGACGACACCCCGGTGATCCGCCAATAGCAATGCGATCTCGTGGCACGCGCGATAGATCGCGGCGTCAATCAACAGGCTCGCATTGTCCGGATTGCCGGCCTTTGATGGAGCAAACCCTGCCAGAGCGCCTTCGGAAACCGCATTCTTGGAGAGAGCATGGACCGAGGGGATGCTTTCGTAATGGAACGCCACGGATGCCAGCGTGTGATGGCGCCGAAGCGCCGTGCGGCGGAAACGGCAATCATCGAATGTCGCGACACAATTGCCCGCCGCATCGAACATCTGGAAGCGGACCTTGATCGAGAAACCGCTGAAGCGCTCGATTTCGATCGCGGCGCGGCTGATCGGACCACCCGAGCCTGAAACGCTGATGGAACCGAAGCGTACCGGAATGTAAGGCGACCCCGCCTCGCTGCCCGACAACTGGTCGAACAGAGCAACCAGCCCGTGAAAGGCCGCGTCGACGGAGAATGGATTCAGATTATACGTAACGAAGGGATGCGCCGCAGCGGCGGCCGGCTTCAAGTCCACTTCGATGAATGTTCGACCATAAGAGCGCGCTTCCGACAGAAGCTGGAAGTGCGGCCCATATTGCAGCCCGAAACGTTCGGCCGTCTCATAGGCCTGCTGCGAACCGACCACGAAGGGCTGCTCGCCACCCGGCTTCTTCAGAAGGAAATCGACCTCGCCTTCGATGGGGCGACGGCTGCGCGCGACCGCATGCACAGTCCAGTCATCGTTGCTGAGGCGCTCGCGAGAGCGGATTTCAATGTATCCGGTTTCCGGCGAGAGCAAGGTCGAAAGCTCGACAATGCGGTCCTGCCGCAGTTCGAGCGGGCGCACGATTTCCAGATTGGAAATCTCCGCCTCGGCTGTGCCGTAATAGCGCTGTGCGGCAGTAACGGCGATCTCGATGAAGCCGCTGCCCGGCAGGATGGCGCGGGAATCGACGACGTGTTCCGCCAGATCGGGGAACAGGCGCCCATCGATATGGTTCTTCCAATGCGCTGCGTTGGGGTCCGGCCGCCAACCGAGAAGCGTGAACGGCTTCTTGGCTTCCCGCCCGAAAACGTCCAGTTCGTCTGTCGTCGATGGGTTCTTGAGCTCGATCGGCTCGAACGGCAGGCGCGGCAGATCGACGAAGGCATTGCGCTTGCCGCTGTGCCGCGACATCAGCGGCGAAGCGCCGAAGGCTACGGCGCGGGCAAAGGACTGTGCGACCGGATCGCGGCCAGGCACAGCGACCTCGCGCTGCAGCGTAGAGGTAACGATCGCCTGCGCAGATTGCTGCTTGGCGACTTCGCTGACGTAATTGCCGAGAATCGGGCGCGGCGAAATCTCGATGAAGAGGTTGCAGCCGTGCTCCAGTGCGACCTGCGCAGCAGACTTGAACAAGACCGGCTCGCGCACATTTTGCCACCAGTATTCCGCATCCAGACCTCGACCGTCCTGAACCTTGCCGGTCACGGTCGAGATATAGGTGCAGACACCACTCTCAGGCTCGATCTCCGGCAGGTCCGAAAGGAAGGCTTCCTTGGCGCTGTCGATGATCGGGTGGTGGAACGGGTAGTTGATATCGAGCACATGCGCGACGATCTGCGCCTTGCGAGCCACATCGCGGAAAGCCTGCACCTCATCGACCGGGCCGGAAATCGTCACGGAATTCGGGGCGTTTATCGCAGCGACGCAGATATTGTCCAGACCATTCGCCTGCGCGAAGGCGAGTGCCGCCTCCTCGTTCATGACGACAGCGGCCATCTTGCCCTTGCCGGCAAAAATATCCTGGTACTTCGAACGCTTGGCGACGATCGCCACCGCTTCCGCGGCGGTCAGGGCCTTCGCTGCATAGGCAGCCGCGATTTCGCCCACCGAGTGGCCGAACACGACTTCCGGACGCACGCCAAGACCGGCCAGACAGTCGGAAAGCGACGCCTGGACCGCGAACAGAAGCGGCTGGCCGATCTTGGTATCGCCGAGACGCAGCGGCAGATCGGGAGCCGTCAGCACGTCCGTCAGCTTCTCGCCGAGGTAATATTCGAAGAGCGCGCTGAACGACTGGAAACACTGCCGGAAATGGCGGTTTTCGTTATAGGCTTCAACGCCCATGCCCGCCCACTGGGCGCCGTTCCCTGAGAAAACGAAGGCGATCTTGGCGGCTTGCGCCGGAGCCTCACCGCGCTCGCCCTGCGACGCCTCGCCGGCAATATGCGCCTCGATTGCATTCAGGACGCCATCGGCATCCTTTGCCTCGACTGCAAAACGGTGGCGCAGCGCCTCACGATTGGCAGCAGCGGCTGCAACCACGCGACGGGCGTCACCTTGAGAGGCGGCGGCCAGACGATCGCGATAGTCTTCCAACAACTTGGACAGTGCGGAAGCGCTGTGAGCGCTCGCAACGAACAGCGCGCTTTCGCTGCGCGGCGGCTCGATCGGCGCCTGCCGCTCCGGATCGCTGATCACGACATGCGCATTGGTGCCACCGAAGCCGAAGGAATTGACGCCCGCGAAACGCGGTTCCTTGGCCGGCAGAAGCTTGACCGGCGACGTGTTGACCCGAACGTTCAGGTCTTCGAAATCGATATCTTCGTTGACCTTTTCGATATGAAGCGATGCGGGCAGGAAATTGTTTTCCAGCGCGATCATGGCCTTCAACAGGCCGAACAGGCCGGAGGCAGGCTCGGTGTGGCCGATATTGGTCTTGATCGAACCGATCGGCAGCGGCGCGCGGCGCTTTTTGCCAACCACTTCGCCAATCGCCCAGACTTCTGCCGGATCGCCGACGCGAGTGCCTGTACCATGGCCCTCCATGAAGGCCAGGCGGTTTACGTCGATGGCGCCATTGTCATAGATCGAACGCAAGAGATCGGCCTGCGCCTCACGCGACGGGAGGCTGATGAAATTGGTGCGGCCGGAGGAGTTGACCGCCACGGCGTGGAGGCGCGCATAGCTGCGATCACCTTCCTGGCGCACCCGGTCGGAGCGCCGCAATACGATCATCACGCCGCCTTCCGAACGGACATAGCCATGCCCGTTGGTATCGTAGGCGCGGCAAAGACCTTCCGGCGAAAGCATGCGTGCCTGCGCGAATCCAACGAAAGACAGCGGGTGCACAAGAATGTTGACGCCGCCAACAATCGCTGTGTCGATATCGCCCTTTTCCAGCGCGACAGCCGCCTGATCCAGCGCCACGAGCGAGGAGGAACAGGCCGTATCGATCGTCATGCTCGGCCCCTTGAGACCGAAGACGTGCGAGATGCGGTTGGAGACGATCGAAAGCGTATTGCCCGTCATGAAGTACGGGCTGCCGGCTGCCGGGTCTTCGTTGAGAAGGTTGCCCGCCTCCAGGTTGGAAGCGCCGATATAGACGCCGACCCGCTCGCCAGCGAGCTTGCTCAGCGGCAAGTTCGCATCTTCTAGAGCCTGCCAGACCAGATTGAGTACGATGCGCTGCTGCGGGTCCATCTGCAGCGCCTCACGCTGCGACAACCCGAAAACGGCAGGATCGAAATTATAAAGACTGTCGAGAACACCGGCTGCAAACGTGTAGGTCTTGCCGGGAATGCCTTGAGCGGGATGCCAGAACCGCGCTAAGTCCCATCGGTCAGCCGGAATTTGCGTAATTGTACAACGGCCGTCAGTGAGAACAGTCTGGAGTTCATCTACGGAGTTGGCACCTGGGGCAACAGTCGCCCTGCCGATGATTTCTATCGTCATGGTCACTCGGTGTTTATAAATCTACCGTGGCATAGCGTGAACGTCATCCCCCCGGAACGCCCTTAACAACACACTTATCGTTGGTTGTCATCAAAAAATAGATTACCCACAGGTTCAGCAAACAGGCAGAACTGTCATAGTTCACTCACGCGCTAAAGCTTGCCACAGCAACTACGCGATAAAAACAATATACTAAAATAATCACCTGAAAAATCAGGCAAGTTAAACCTGACTAAATCAAATGATTTAGTTGATCCGGTTGATATTGTAGGCGGCGCCAGCACCTTGGGACGCAATGCCGATCGGTCCTGCGACGATCGACAGGAACTTCCGCAGATCGACGGCGTCGTGGCGCGAAGCGTAGATCACGTCACGGCTCTTGACCGGGAAGGTCTGGCCGACAAGCAGGCTGTCCGCATGGCTCATGTCAAAGTTGTACACGATCGGGTAGCGCCCTTCCCGATCCGTCTTCATGCCCTTGCCAAGCAGTTCGTTGAACCGCTGTGTGCCGAGCAGGCTCATGACGACATCCGGCTCTTCGTAACGGAACAGGAAAAAGCCCTTTGCATCGACCGCCGCATCGTTGCCCGCCGCCGCCAAGAGCGACCGCCTCGAGCAGGTTGAGATCGCTCGCGCCGAAATTGACGCGGGAATTCGCCTTGACCGAACCGAGAAGGGTAAATGTGCGCGGATCGCGCGAGACGAAGACCTGGTCTCCCGGCTGCACGAAGATGTTTTCGTTTGGGCTGTTGATCACCGACGACAGAAGCGCCGTTCCGGTTTTCTTGCCACGGACCAGCGTTACATAAGTTTCGTAAGGCTGGCCGGTGGGACCGCCCGCCTTGGCGATGACGTCGGTAATTTTTTCGCCGACCAGACCAAGCGGAACCTGCGCCGAAGTGGCCACCGCGCCCGATACCGTCACACGGCGGGAGGCGGTGTTGAGGCTGTTGACGACGACATCGGGCTCCACAGCCTTTTTGGCCAGCGAGGTCAGAATGGCCTGACGCGCCTCTTCAAGCGTTCGTCCTGCGAAACGGACCGTACCGACATAAGGAATGGCGGCCGTACCATCCGGCTGGACGACGACGTCGAGGTTCGTCTGCTTGGATTCCTTGGTGGAGAACAGGCCATCTGCGCCTGCTTCGAAAATGCTGATCTTCAGCTGGTCACCGACGCCGATCACGACGCGTCCAACCCCGCCGCCGATTCCGAAACGGCGATTGAGCGCGGTCGCGACATAGTCCGATACAAGTTTCGCGCTGCGGCTGTCGACATTGACAATATCGAATACTGCCGCGTCCGCACGACCGATCTGCTGAGCCGACTGGCCCGCGTCCGCCTTGATATCCGCGGTCAGCGGCCCCTCGCCCGGCACGGCTGAACAGCCAGCCAGTGCCGCACACATGATGATCGCAGTCAGTCGAACCAAATTCGATACTCCAAATCAGCGCCAGGCTTCGACAGCTCGTGACTCACGCCCGACCTTCTGGAACCCGGTTGCCCCTGAAAAGCATACCGGGCCTGGAACGACAAGTCGGATTGCGCTTACCCACCGAAATAAAAAACCGATGCGCTTTTAGGGCCATAGGCCCCCAACATGTTAATATCTTGAAAGGAACTTAAACAAGTTAAATTAAATGCCTTCTAAACAACGTGGTTAACGCATGAATGCCCGAAGGCGCAACCGACAGATTTCGCAACCCACCGATTATCGCATAACCGGCACTCACCGCGCCCATCCAAAGCATTATCTTCGCACGCTATATGCAAATCCATAGTCTTCGGCTCAGATTTTACAAAGCGTGACTATGACCTGTTTTAGGGCCTGACATAATATGTTATTCGCGCTCGCCGATCGCCGGATACATCCCCGATCGGTCGCCAGATCAGGATCCGTTATACGATGTCGGAAAAGGACAAGGCAGAGGGGTTGACCCCAGCCGAGCTGCGCAGGAGGCGCAGGTCCGGCATATTGATATTCTGCCTGTTCCTACTGACAGTACTCGCAGGCTTGGCGGCAACGGTTCTGGCGGTCAATGACGGACGCAATTTCCACCGCCTGGTCCAGAAATTCGGCCTGCAGCAATATCTGGCGCAATACATGCCCGTTTCGGCACCGCAAAATGTCCGGGTCGGCAGGCTGAAAATCTCGGCCCCCGCCGAACGTTACCCACCGTGGCTTTTGAAGGCGGGACTGGAGCGCGGTGCCACCTTCGAGGCTCCGGAGGCGCGCAGTGCTGAGGAGCGTTGCAACTCGCTGAAAACCGAAAAGGCCAAGGACGCAACGTTCAAGCCGACAAACAACGACTGGGAATGCCTTTTCTTCCAGGAGTTCGGATCGGCCAGCGAACCGGCGTCCCTGTTCGTGCAGGCCCGTGGCACCTTGCCGGACATCATCCGCAATTTCCGCATCAAGCTCAGCCTTGTCGACCCGGCAGTCGATCAGTCGGTGATCGACGTGGCGATCGCCGCAACGGAGCGCTTCGGCTTGCCGATGACCATCGAGACTCGCGGTTATATCAAGGAGATGATTTCGACGCGCCGGGAATTCTCGTCGATCGTCGAGAACTACCGGATGACGTTCAGCAAGGAAATCACCGACGACCGTCGATACAATCTGCTGATCCTGCCCCGGCCACAAACAGTTAAATGTGGCGAGGCCCCGCAAACCCCGCCGGATAACGCAGCGACGCAAACCTATCGTATGCCCGTCGGCTGCCTCGCGCTCCGCGCGGCGCCGGAAGGCCCCGCGTCCTAAAGCGTGTCGCGATCCTTTGGATACGCTATCCACGCTTTAGGTATTTGTTTTATCGCATGTCGACACCGCAATTGGGCGACATGCTTTAGGCCCGATCCAACTGGACGACGTCAACCTTGTCGCCGAGTTCTCCGCGCGCAGCCTCGACCAGGCTCATCTGGTGCGTGAAAAGGATCGTCTGGAATTTGCCGCCGGCAGAAGCCAGCGTTCGCAAACCTGCCGCCGTGCGTTCGTCGTCGAATGTCTGGAAAATGTCATCGAGCACGAGCGGTGCCGGTTCGTTGCGGCTGCAATAGTCCTCCAGAAACGCCAGCCGCAATGCGAGATAAAGCTGGTCGCCGGTTCCCTCCGAAAGGCCTGCGAGCGGCACCTGCTCTCCCGTCTTCCGCTCCACGGCAAGCTGCAGCTCGTCCTGTTCGTCGTAGAGCTGGACGAGACGTGAAAAACGGCCGCCCGTCAGGTCGGCAAAGACTTGCCCGGCCCGCTTCATGACCGGATCGGCCTGCCGTTCGCGATAGCTTTCCATGGAATTGGCGAGCAGGCTTGCCGCAAGTTTCAGCACCACCCAGCGGCGGCCCAGTTCCTTGGCCTCCTGCTCGGCGGCGAGTTTCTGAAACACGGCGCGCTCGGCACCGACACCGGTCTCGAGATCGCGCCTGCGACGTTGATTATCCGCCTCGGCGGTTCGAAGGACAGAGAGGCGGTCAACCTGACGATTGTCATCGGCCTCCAGCCGCTCGACATCCAGCCCTGCTGCAATGCGGTCGAAACCGACAAGCTGCGAGCGGATATCTTCCTCGTCCGCCCCATCCGCCTGTTCGGAAAAGCGCAGCCGGCTCTGGCGAAGGCTTGCTTCAACGCGACCACGCTCCCGGATCGCTTCCAATACGGAGGCAAGAGCGTCGATCGGCGTTGCAGCCAATCCGGCGAGTTCGGCAAGTCCGGCTTCTGCCTCCTGCTTGGCGTCGACGCCATGGCGAAATGTCAGCTCGGCGCGCTCCAGCGCGGCAAGCAGCGTCAAACGCTGATTTTCGTCCGTCCTTGCGCTCACGGCGCGGTCATTCAACATCCCTGCGGCGGCATCTGCCGGCAGCGCCGCAAGATCCGGAGCCGCCTCGACGCAAAGCTCGCGCACCGACATTTCGAAATGCTCGATATCGCGCGCCATGCCGCGAACGCGCCGATCGCGGTTCTCCCGTTCCGACAGCTGGTCGGGCACCGTGCGCCACACTTCAAGCGCGGCCACCGCCATCTCGACCATGGCATCTTCGGGAAGACCGGCCAGCACGGCTGCCTGCGTGAAACCAGAGCGCCATAGCTCCACGTCACGCTTCAACGCAGTTTCGCTTTCCTCCAGCCGCTCCAACGCCTCCTGCGCCGAACGCCGAAGCCGGTCGAGGGAGCGCCCCTCATTCCAGCGTTCGGTAATCTCGACGATGCGACGGTCGAGCGCGCGGGCGAGTGCTGCCGGAGGCAAGGCCGCATGCGCAAGGTCGATCGCTTCGGCAAGATTGCCCAATGCTGGCCGAACCGCTTCCTCCTTCAGACGCAAGGCTTCGAGCTGGTCGGACGCCTCATTCAACGCGCCGGAGAGCAGCGACAAGGCCTCCACGCCGCGCCGCCACTCGATCATCCGCTCTGGAGTGGACGGGGCAACGGGTGCGGCATGGAACAGGTCTTCGAATTCCGTAACCGCGTCAGAGGCGGCAATCTCGGCCTCTCTGGCAGCGGTCTCGGCGGCCATGATCGCCTGCTCGCTGTCTCTGATGCGCAGCGTCAACTGCGCATGCTGCGAGACGCGTTCCGCATCGGCAAGGGCAGCGTCGGAGAGCTGATCCGCTTCCCCGATCGCAGCTTTCAGCGCATCCGATCCGCTGGACGTCGGGGCAGATACGAGCCCTTCAAGGATCGTATCGCGATGCCTGCGGGCGGCGGCAATATCATCGCGGGAGACGATGCGCCCTTCGCCTTCCAAGGTCGCGAGTTGCGTGGTGAGTGCTTTGGTATCGTCCTTGAGCAGGCCGACCTTTTGAAACGCCTGCGCGGCATCCGCCTTGGCCGCCTCGATCTGGCGCCGATGGTGCGTCAGCGTCGCGATGTCCGGCAAGGGCGCGGACAGAAGGCGGGCAATGTCTCTGACCGGCGGATCGAGCCTGCCGACCGCGGCCGCGAGGTCACCTTCCGCCCTTGCGACCCGCACCTTGGCGGCTTCGATATTCGCGAGATCCGTGAGGTCCGGACGGAGCGCGGCCAACTGGTCCGCCCAGGGCTTCGGATCGATCAATCGCGCGCCAGCACCATCCGCCTCCAGACGCCGAAGCGCGTCGCGTTCCTCGTCGATGCGCTTTCGGAGCTGCTTGAGGTTTCGGTCAAGCTCGCTGCCTTGCTCGACCAGCGTGCGCAGACGTACCAGATCGGCGTCCGCCGGCTGGGCACGCTGCAGTTCTTCGAGCCGCGCGAAGCCGAGACGGCGCGCGGACTGCGAGAGACGAAGGTCGAATTCGTCCACTTCGCCACGGACGCGCGCGATATCTTCCCGAGCCTTGAGATAGGCCCCCTTCTCCGCATGTGCGGCAAGGATTTTGGGTGTTGCGGCGATCAGAGCTTCATCCACATGCAGCGCGGCGATGTCCTGCCTCAAGCGCTCGATCTCGCCTTCAGTGGCCCGAAGCATGTCCGCATTCTCGTGAACGGTTTCGAGGGCCTTCGCAAGCCGCTCCTCGAAACCGGCGGGCAGCGCCGCAAGCGCCTCGTATTGTCCTAGCTGCTCCCGTTCGCGGTCGATCTCGCGTACGACGGGTTCGAGGCGCATGAGCTTGCGCAGCCGCTCGAGCGCATGCTTCGTCTCGTTGCGCTCGGCCAGTACGGCTTGAAGATCCGCTTCAATCTCGGCCTGTTCCTTCAGCAGGCTTTTCCAATCGCCCGCCTTCAGCTCGTTGTCGCGCTCTGCTTTGCGCGCCTCGTCATGGGCGTCCAGCGCCTGATAGAAAGACCGGTCCTTCGACTTGCGCGGCCCGTAAATCCCGTCCGCCTCCGCTTCGAAGGTTTTGCGCAGGCCGGAAAGCCCCGTCAGCCCGGAGGCGGTGGAAAACAGCAGGCTGCCGATCTCGCCGCCGCTTTTCAGCATCGTCTCGCCGCCGGCCCGAAGCGAGCCGGAATCGAGGCCGAACGCACGCTGGAAGACGTCGCGCGACAAGGTCCCGAGGAACGGCGCCAGCGTATCTTCCGGCAAGGCCTCTTCGGCATCGCTGGCTGCGAGCAATGTGTTCTTGCGGCCGCGCCGACGGCGAAAGGCGAGCTTCGCGCCATCCCGCGCCGCGATGTCGGCGCCGACGCGCAGGGACGTTGCGTCGTGCAGGAAGCTCATCTCGGCAGCGTTCGGAAAGCCGAACAGGAGATCGGAGATCGCGGACAGCGCCGATGACTTGCCGGCTTCGTTCGGGCCGTAAATGACGTGCAGTTTGGCGTCGGGGCGGAACCGGAGAGCCCGGTCTGTCAGCGCGCCGTAGCGGAGGATGTCGAGACGGTCGAAACGCATTATCAGCCGGCCCTCCCTGCACGAGAAAGGAGAAGGTCGCGGGCCTCGGCGAGCAGCGCCGCAGCATCATCGCCCAGCGGCAGATCGCCGGCGCCGGTGCCGCCCGGCAGGCGCGACGCGATTTCGGCTATGCGCGCTTCGGCATCGGCCACTAGCTCCGGCGGAAATGCGTCTGTGGGGATCAATCCCTCCAGGCCGAGCATATCGCTCTGCACTGCCGTGCCAGTGCTTTCCGGTTCCAGGCGGATTTCCAGCTTCTCCAGCCAGATATCGGCGTGGCTGCGATGGCACGCGGCCTGCACCTCGTCGCGGAAATCGCCGGGGCGTGCCATGATCTCGCTGCGGACGCGGCTCTGGCCGGTCAGCCGGATACGAAGGGCCAGCGGCCTCTCCTCCATGCCGTCCGCGATCGCTTCCAGCGCGGCCTCTATCTTGCGCAGGATCGCCGCTACGTCATCCTCCACCGCGACGTCGAGTACGAGCTCTCCGAAACGGGCGCTATCGGTGATGATACGCTCGTGCGAGACACGTCCATCCTCGACGGTCACCAGCACGGCGCCCTTTGCCCCCTGCTCGCGGATGGAGCGGCCCTGAAGGTTGCCGGGGAAGACCACCAGCGGGTCCTTGGCGACAATCTCGAAATCATGGACATGACCGAGCGCCCAATAATCGTACCCGCGCGAGCGAAGATCCTCGACCGAACAAGGGGCGTAGGCCGCATGCGGTTCCCTGCCCGTGAGCGAGGTGTGCAGCACGCCGATGTTGAACCAGCCGGACTCGGGTCTCGGATAGGCCAGAGACAGGTTTTCCGTTGCGGAACGCTCTGCAAAACCCTGGCCGTGCAGAGCCACCTTCAGATGATCGAGCTTGAAGGTGCCGGGCTTGGCGACCGGAAACTCGCTGACATTCTTCGGCAGCGTGATCGTCTTGGTGATGACGCTTTCGGCGTCGTGGTTTCCCTTGAGCAGGAAGACCGGAATGCCGGCGCGTTCCAGCCGCGCCACTTCGCGGTTGAAGAACAGGCCGATCTTGTTGTCCTTCCAGTCACCGTCATAGACGTCGCCGGCGACGATGAAGAAATCGACCTTGCGCTCCACCGCCTGATCCACCAGCGCAGAAAAGGCCTTGCGGCTTGCCTCGATGAACATTTCGGCAATCGCGGCATCCTTCATCGCCAGCCCCTGAAAGGGACTGCCGAGATGCAGATCGGCGGCATGGATGAAACGGAAGGATGTCATCGAATCGCTTGTTTTGATTGCCGGACAGGAACAGGTGTTTTAGGCAAATGCCGGGCACGAAGAAAGCTCGGGTATCCGCAGCCTGTGGATAGTCCCATTCCTACCCATTCGGAGAACACCCATGAGAAGTCACGCGTTCGGACGCACCTCCTTTACCGTCAGCGAAATCGGCTTCGGCGCCTGGCAGATCGGCGGCTCCTGGGGCGATGTCAGCGAAGCCGATGGCCGCGCCGCTCTGGAAGCCGCGCTCGATGCCGGCGTCACATTCATCGATACCGCCGACGTTTATGGCGACGGTCGCTCGGAAAAGATCATTGCCGGCGTCCTGAAATCGCGCGGCGGCGACCGCCCGATGGTCGCCACCAAGGCCGGTCGTCGCCTCAGCCCGCATGTCGCGGACGGTTACACCAAAGCCAACCTTGAAGCCTTCGTCGACCGCAGCCTGAAGAACCTCGAAATCGACAGTCTCGACCTCGTCCAGCTGCACTGCCCGCCGACCGAAGTGCTGTACCGCCAGGACGTCTTCGGGGCGCTCGATGACCTGCGCCGGGCCGGCAAGATCAGGAACTACGGCGTCAGCGTCGAGAAGGTCGAGGAAGCGCTGAAGGCGATCGAATATCCAGACGTCACCAGCATCCAGATCATCTACAACATCTTCCGCCAGCGTCCGGCCGACCTGTTCTTCAAGGAAGCCAAGCGGAAGAACGTTGCCGTCATCGTGCGCGTGCCGCTGGCGAGCGGCCTGCTCTCCGGCAAGATCACGCGCGATACAGCCTTCGCCAAGGACGACCACCGCAACTTCAACCGGCATGGTGATGCGTTCGATGTCGGCGAGACCTTTGCCGGCGTGCCGTTCGAAGTCGGCCTCCAGGCGGTGGAAGAAGTCCGCAAGCTGGTACCGGCCGGTGCCTCGATGGCGGCATTCGCGCTGAAGTGGATCTTGATGAACGAGGCCGTGACGGTCGTCATTCCGGGTGCGCGCAATGCGGAGCAGGCCAAGGGCAATGCGGCGGCCGCCGAGCTTGCGGCAATCTCCTCGGATGTGATGACGGCGACGCAGGAAATCTATGCACGGCTTGTGGCGCCACATGTGCATCAGCGCTGGTAGTATTCGAGGCGCCGATTTGCCCCTCATCCCCTTACACGCAAAAAGGCCGGGCAAAACCCGGCCTTTTCGTTTCAGCCTCGAAGAGGCTTAGTTGGTGCCCTTGAGGTCGACCTGGAAGAACAGGGTCTCGCCCGAGCTGTCATCGACGCCGTCATTGTCCGTGACGGCAAAGGCCTTGCCGGACTTGTCGAAGGCGAAGCCTTCGAGCTTGTCGGCGATATAGCCGTTCGATGCGGTCTTCAGGTCGACCATGAAGTCATGGGCTTCCTGCTTCTTCACGACCGGCAGTTCTGTGCCGATCTTGGCGGGCTTCAGGTCGGCGATCGCGACCTTGTAGAGCTTCTTGAGCTTGGCAGCATCGCCCAGCAGGTTGTCGCGCTCGATGATGTAGACGGAGTCGCCACGAGCGGTGATTTCCGACAGGCCGACCCAGCCAGCGTCGGTCTTGTCGAGTTGGTAGCGCACGGCGCCCCATTCCTTGGACTTCGGCTTGTAGGAGACGAGCTTGACGGTGCCCTTCGGGTCGTCCTTCCACTCGCGCTGCATTGCCATCCACAGGACCATGTCGTCACCGGTGCCGACCGTGGTCACGCCTTCGAAACCGTAGCGGTTTTCGCCGGCAAGCAGGTCTGCGGGCAGGCCGATCTCAGCCTTGATTTCACCCTTGGCGTTGACGTTGTACAGGCCATGGCCGGTAAGCTTGGCCGAGTCGCCTTCCGATGCGAGCCAGAAGCCGCCCTTGCCATCGAGGGCGATGCCTTCGATGTCGAGCTTCTGAGCCGGCAGGCCGTCGCGGGTGATGCGGACGACGCCGGTGATTTCGGCCGGCTTCTTGGTGGTGTCGATGGTGAAGATCGAAGGCTGATTGCTGTAAAAGCTGTCGCTGACGGCGTAGAGGATACCGTCCTTCTCAGCGTCGCCGACAAGACCGGAGAGTGCGCCCCAACCGAGCACGTTGCCGTCCACATCCTTGGAAACGAGCTTCGGATAGTTCGCAACGCCCTCTTCCAGAGCGTAGAGCATGACGTGCGAACGGGCGCCGCCGTCCTTGCCGAGATCGAGTTCGTTGGCGGTTGCGAAGAGGTTGCGGCCCGGAATGGCGACAGCGCCTTCCGGCGAAATGCCGGACGGAAGGATCTGCATCAACTGCGGCTCAGCACCGGTATCCTTGTAGACGGCGACGACCGAAGCGCGTTCAGCGAGCAGAAAGAAATACTTCTGGCCGTTGAAGGTCGCGGCTTCCATGCCCTCGACTTCGATACCCTTGGAGCGGGCACGCTTTTCCGGGAAATGGCCGAGGCGGGCAACCGCGCGCTCCAGCGAAGCGCCGGATTCGAACAGAACCTTGCCGGTGCGGTCGAAGATGGTGAAGCCGCGCGAACCGCCCTTCCAGTCGCCTTCGTTGGCGACGACGAGGCGGTTATTGTCGAGCCACTTGATGGCGTCCGGCTCGCGCAGCACGCCCGAAGCCTTGCCGGTGAACGACAGCTGGCCGTCAGTCTTGTTATCGATGCCTTCGAGATCGGCCTTGCCGGCCGAGAAGTGGCCGGTAACCTGGCCGGTCTTGCCGTCGATGATGACGATCTCGTTGTTTTCCTGCATGGTCAGGGCGATTTCGCCATTGTCGTTGATGGCGACGAATTCCGGCTCCGGATCTTCCGGTGCAATGCCGGCGAGACCGGTCAGCGTGACGTGCTTGATCGAGGCGCAGTCGGCAATGCCGTCCTTCAGCGAGACGATGACGAGATCACCGGCCGGCATCTGCGGGATGGCGCCGT
This sequence comes from Neorhizobium sp., assembly GCA_965227625.1. GTDB lineage: Bacteria > Pseudomonadota > Alphaproteobacteria > Rhizobiales > Rhizobiaceae > Neorhizobium. The sequence goes on from CBDDGK010000060.1 coordinate 210,740, forward strand.
CATTGACCTTTTCGTCGCGCTCGTTTTCGATGGCGATCGCGGCGAAGGTCTTGTCCTTGGAGATGGCGATCGAGTCCGGCTGGCCGCCGAGTTCGCAGGTCAGGTCGACCTTCTTAGACGCGATGTCGACGACGGCGAGCATGCCGGACGGCTTGACGTAGCTCTCGCTCGTGTTGACGGCGGCGAGAACCTTCTTGCCGACAGCGGCAACCGAGGTCGGCTCGCCCTTGAAGGTGAGTGCGCCGAGCGCCTTCGGAGCCTTCGGGTCGGTGATGTCGATGAAGCCGATCGCGCCGAGCGGGCTGTCGGAATAGATCAGCGTCATGCCGTCTTCGCTGGCAGTGACGATCTCGGCCGAGCTTGGGCTCAGCTTATCCTTGTCGGCAGGCATGTTGCCGGCAACCGGGAAGGAAGCGATACGGTTGAAAACCTGTTCGGCGCTTGCGGGAGCCGCAGCCGAGGCGAGAAGTGCAGCGGTCAGTGCCGCGCAGATACGGAATGTCATAGGAAGCCCTCCTGTCCATTGAAACCACGGGTGGGTATTGGGCTAAGCAGATGACAGGCAGATGACGGTTTTCACACCTCAGAGATGTCTTGAGCACAGGCCGGCCGCGCTAATCGATTAGAGCCATGTGCATTCGGTAATGCTGTTCGACGTGCATGAAAAAAGGCCCGGGCGAACCCGAGCCTTCAGAGACCAAACAGGTTGCTCCGAAGAGCAAAATGTTAGCTGTTGACCGCGTCCTTCAGGCCCTTGCCGGCCGAGAACTTCGGTACGTTGCGTGCCGGGATATCAACTTCAGCGCCGGTCGACGGGTTACGACCCTTGGAAGCTTCGCGGCGCGAGACAGAGAAGCTGCCGAAACCGGCGAGACGGATATCGCCGCCCTTCTTCAGTTCAGCCTGTACGGTCTCAAACACGGCATCAACGGCGGATGCGGCATCAGCCTTGGAGAGGCCGGCCTTTTCGGCCACTGCGGATACCAGCTCGTTCTTGTTCATGTTTCCACCCTTTCTAGGTTTTGGAACGACTCATTCTTATTTCGGGGCCGACAATAGTTTTCCGTCCGGCCTTGGCAACCCAAAAGCTCTGGAAATGCCTGAAAAACAAGGGGTCTAGAACCAATTTTCACAAAAAAAGCCGGCTTTTGCCGGCTTTTTTCCTCGTTCGTGACCCGCAGGCATAACCTGAAGGCTATCGATCAATGTGCGATCGGGGCACCGACATCATCGACGCCTTCAACCGTTGCAATCACAGGCGTTTCGACGGTGCCATCCCATTCGATCGGCTCCGGCTGGCGGATGAGCGCATGCTTGATGACCTCACCCATGCGCGACACCGGAATGATCTCCATGCCGTTCTTCACGTTGTCCGGAATATCCGCCAGGTCCTTGGCGTTCTCTTCCGGAATCAGCACCTTCTTGATGCCGCCGCGGAGCGCTGCAAGCAGCTTTTCCTTCAGACCGCCGATCGGCAGGACACGACCACGCAGCGTGATTTCGCCGGTCATGGCGACATCCTTGGAAACCGGGATGCCGGTCATGATCGAGACAATCGCAGTCGCCATGGCGACACCGGCCGACGGGCCGTCCTTCGGGGTTGCCCCTTCCGGAACGTGAACGTGGATGTCCGACTTGTCGAAGCGCGGCGGCTCGATGCCGAAGTCAACCGCACGCGAACGGACATAGGATGCCGCCGCGGAGATGGACTCCTTCATCACTTCCTTGAGGTTGCCGGTGACCGTCATGCGGCCCTTGCCCGGCATCATCACGCCTTCGATCGTCAGCAGCTCGCCACCGACTTCCGTCCAGGCCAGACCGGTAACGACACCCACCTGATCCTCGCCCTCGGCTTCGCCGTGGCGGAACCGCGGAACACCGAGGTAATCCGAAATGTTGGCAGCGGTAACCGCAACCGACTTCGTCTTGCCCTTGATGATCTCGGTGACCGCCTTGCGTGCGAGCTTCATCAGCTCACGCTCGAAGGAGCGAACGCCGGCTTCGCGGGTGTACTGCTGGCTGATCGCCATCAGGGCATCGTCGCTTACCGAGAATTCGTTCGGCTGCAGGGCATGTTCCTTGATCGCCTTCGGCAGAAGGTGACGCTTGGCGATCTCCCGCTTTTCATCTTCCGTGTAACCGGCGATGCGGATGATCTCCATGCGGTCCATCAGCGGACCCGGAATGTTGAGCGTGTTCGCCGTGGTGATGAACATCACGTCGGACAGGTCGTATTCGACTTCCAGGTAGTGGTCCATGAAGGTCGAGTTCTGAGCCGGATCGAGCACTTCGAGCAGAGCCGACGACGGATCGCCACGGAAGTCCGAACCCATCTTGTCGATTTCGTCGAGCAGGAAGAGCGGATTGGACTTCTTGGCCTTCTTCATCGACTGGATGATCTTGCCAGGCATCGAGCCGATATAGGTACGGCGGTGACCACGGATTTCGGCTTCGTCACGGACGCCGCCGAGCGCCATGCGCACGTATTCGCGGCCAGTCGCCTTGGCGATCGACTGGGCGAGCGAGGTCTTGCCGACGCCCGGAGGACCGACGAGGCACAGAATCGGACCCTTGATCTTGGTCGCGCGGGCCTGCACGGCGAGATACTCGACAATGCGTTCCTTGACCTTGTCCAGACCGAAGTGATCCAGCTCGAGGATCTTCTCGGCGTTGTTGAGGTCGGTCTTGATCTTCGACTTCTTGCTCCACGGGATACCGAGCAGCCAATCGAGATAGTTGCGCACGACGGTGGCTTCCGCCGACATCGGGCTCATCTGGCGCAGCTTCTTCAGCTCCGCATCGGCCTTTTCCTTGCCTTCCTTGGAAAGCTTGGTCTTGGCGATACGCTCTTCCAGTTCGGCCATCTCGTCGCGGCCTTCCTCGCCGTCGCCGAGCTCCTTCTGGATCGCCTTCATCTGTTCGTTCAGGTAGTACTCGCGCTGGGTCTTCTCCATCTGGCGCTTGACGCGCGAGCGGATGCGCTTCTCGACCTGCAGGACCGAGATTTCGCCTTCCATGAAGCCGAGAGCCTTTTCGAGGCGCAGCTTTACGGAAACCGTTTCAAGCATTTCCTGCTTTTCGGTGATCTTGATCGACAGATGCGAGGCAACCGTATCGGCCAGCTTCGAATAGTCTTCGATCTGGCTCGCCGCGCCAACGACTTCCGGCGAAATCTTCTTGTTGAGCTTCACGTAGTTTTCGAACTCGGAAACCACGGAACGCGACAAGGCTTCAACCTCGACGGCGTCCTCGTCCGGCTCGGCAAGGGTCTGTGCCTTGGCTTCGTAGAATTCCTCGCGTCCGGTATAGCTTTCGATCTGCGCACGCGAACGGCCTTCGACCAGCACCTTCACGGTACCGTCCGGCAGTTTGAGAAGCTGCAGCACGTTGGCAACGGTGCCGACCTTGTAGATGGCAGACGGCTCAGGGTCATCGTCGCCGGCGTTGATCTGGGTGACCAGCATGATCTGCTTGTCGGAACCCATGACCTCTTCGAGCGCGCGAATCGACTTTTCCCGTCCGACGAACAGAGGCACGATCATGTGCGGGAAGACCACAATGTCGCGCAGCGGCAGGACCGGATAGGTCTCTACGCCAGATGCCGCAGACGTTGAATTCGTCATTTCATTTCCTTTCCATCGTCCCGTTTCCGGGATACGTCGCCTGGCGCGACTTTTGCAAATCACCCAGGCACTTCACTCCCGCCCAAAGTGGAGTTTCCGAGATTTGATTTCAAGCCTTGCGGACCCGTCGCGACGAGCATTGCGACAGTGATTTGACAAGGCACGCACGCCTTACGATTACGCGGAACGCCTAGGACACGGGACGCGATCACCGGTGTTCAGGGCCTGAAATCGAAGATCAGGCGAAGCAGCCGGAATGATGATGATCATCCGAGCCGGGTTCTAATGCAAGCAGGATAAGTTGCAATTCTTCGCGATGGAAAAATGGTGGAATAATCAAAAAAAGCAGGATGCTAAAGTTCAACGGAAAAGAGGCCCCAATAGGGCCTCTTCATGTTCATATCGCGATTGCCGTGGTTCAGACCCCTATCAAGCCGAAACGTTGGCCTTCTCGTCCTGGCGATCCGCATAGATATACAGCGGGCGGGCCGTGCCGCGAACGACTTCTTCCGAGATGACCACTTCGCGCACGCCTTCCAGCGCCGGAAGTTCGAACATCGTGTCGAGCAGGATCTTTTCCATAATCGAGCGAAGGCCACGGGCGCCGGTCTTGCGAACGATCGCCTTCTTGGCGATTTCGCGCAGAGCGTCCTCGTGGAAGGTCAATTCCACGTCTTCCATCTCGAACAGGCGCTGATACTGCTTGATCAGAGCGTTCTTCGGCTCCGACAGGATCTGGATGAGTGCGTCTTCGTCCAGGTCTTCGAGCGTCGCCAGAACCGGCAGACGACCGATGAATTCCGGGATGAGGCCGAACTTGACCAGATCTTCCGGCTCCAGTTCGCGCAGGACTTCGCCGACGCGACGGTCCTCCGGAGACTTGACCGATGCACCGAAGCCGATCGAGGTCTTCTCGCCACGGGCGGAGATGATCTTGTCGAGGCCAGCGAATGCGCCGCCGCAGATGAACAGGATGTTCGTCGTGTCGACCTGCAGGAATTCCTGCTGCGGATGCTTGCGGCCGCCCTGCGGCGGTACCGAGGCAACCGTGCCTTCCATGATCTTCAGCAGAGCCTGCTGCACGCCCTCGCCCGACACGTCGCGGGTTATCGACGGGTTGTCGGACTTGCGGGAGATCTTGTCCACTTCGTCGATATAGACGATGCCGCGCTGCGCACGCTCGACATTGTAGTCGGCGGCCTGCAGCAGCTTCAGGATGATGTTTTCGACGTCTTCACCAACGTAACCGGCTTCGGTCAGCGTCGTTGCATCGGCCATCGTGAAGGGAACGTCGATGATGCGGGCCAGCGTCTGGGCAAGGTAGGTCTTGCCGCAGCCGGTCGGGCCGACGAGCATGATGTTCGACTTCGCAAGCTCCACATCACCGCCCTTGGAGGCGTGAGCGAGACGCTTGTAGTGGTTATGCACCGCTACCGACAGGATACGCTTGGCCTGCTTCTGGCCGATGACGTATTCGTCGAGAACCTTGATGATGTCCTGGGGCGTCGGAACGCCGTCGCGGGACTTGACCATCGAGGTCTTGTTCTCTTCGCGGATGATGTCCATGCACAGCTCGACGCATTCATCGCAGATGAATACCGTCGGTCCGGCGATCAGCTTCCGGACCTCGTGCTGGCTCTTTCCGCAGAAAGAGCAATACAGGGTATTTTTCGAGTCGCCGCCGTTGCCGCCGCTGACCTTGCTCATATCACTTTCCTTCCAGCACTCCGCGCTCACGTCAAACGGGCGCGGTCCACTCTACCGCTGCCGGCACGCGCCCCTGACGGGCCTCACGTGCCTGCCTTGCCTCGGGGTACTCTACCGATCCTCTCGCATCATGCGGATCGGCGGCAACGAAACCCCTAAGAAAACGAATGCTACGTCACAAAAGTTCAACACAGCATTAATAGTTACTAATAGCGCTTTCCTTGCGACTTGAAACCCCTTTTTGCTCACATCGGGGTGAGACAAGTCGCGAGCGCTATAGAACTCATTCTCCAGAGACGCCTTCAAGTTCCTGGCGCGTGGTCAGGATCTTGTCGACGACACCCCATTCCTGGGCTTCGTCCGCCGTCATGAAGTGGTCGCGATCGAGGGTCTTTTCAACTTCCTCGTAGGTGCGGCCCGTGTGCTTCACGTAGACCTCGTTCAGGCGTCTTTTCATCTTCAATATGTCACGGGCATGGCGCTCGATGTCCGAAGCCTGGCCCTGGAAGCCGCCCGACGGCTGGTGAACCATGATGCGCGAATTCGGGGTGGTGAAGCGCATGCCCTTCTCACCGGCGCAGAGCAGCAGCGAACCCATCGAAGCCGCCTGGCCGATGCAAAGCGTCGAAACGGCCGGCTTGATGAACTGCATCGTGTCGTAGATCGCCATGCCGGCAGTCACGACGCCGCCGGGCGAATTGATGTAAAGCGCGATTTCCTTCTTCGGGTTTTCCGACTCGAGGAAGAGCAGCTGCGCGCAGACCAGCGACGCCATGTGATCTTCCACAGGGCCGGTCAAGAAGATGATGCGCTCCTTCAGAAGGCGCGAATAGATGTCGTAGGAGCGCTCACCGCGGTTGGTCTGTTCGACGACCATCGGCACCAGGGCCATTGCGGTATCAACTGGATTTCTCATGTCCGTCCTTTGTTCAGCGAGCTTTGATCCCGGGCCGAAGGTAGATTAGCGCTCCGGAATCAAATGGAATGGGTTATCCCCTACATAGAGTGTCAACGCCCGGTACTTCAAGACGGAGCATCCGATATCCTTAATTGCCCCAGGCTGCGCGAGGCTGACCGCTATTATGATTTTCGCGCGATGGCAGCCCCTTGCCGGTCTGTTTTCAGATCCGCCACAGCTTTTTGGCCCATCACGGTAAAGCAGGCGTGAACGGCCACGCTCCACATAGGTACTCGCACACACGCAAATGGTGACTTTCACCCTATTGCGGCAACGTCGTCTTAAAGACTGCGTGCCATATTGGCCCGGCTCGGTATCGAGTATTGGAGTTTCGAGTGGATATTGTGACTGGCCTGATGATCTGGGCTGCGGAGGCTTTGACGCTCGCCGTACTGCTCTGGTCGCGATGGCTCTACGAACGCGACGATTTCTACGCAAGCTGGGGCGGCGGATTTGCGCTGCACGGCATCGGCGTGGCTCTCGTTGCGATGCGCGGCGATATTCCCGACTTCGTTTCCATTCAGATCGCCAATACGATGGTGCTTTCGGGCATCGGCCTGTGGATTGCCGGCCTCGTTCAGTTTGACGGCAAGCGCGTGGATCCATATGTCGCCATACCGGCATTGATCTGGGTAGCCGGCATGTTCCTCTATCCAATTCGGGAAAGCTTTGCCAACCGCACGGCGCTGGCAAACGGCGCCTCGATGATCGGCTACGGTATGATGATCGCCGTGCTGCTGAGGCACGAGGGCGGCTCCATGACCCGTCGTGTTCTCGCGGCGTCACTCGGCATCCAGTTCGTCGCCAGCGGACTGATCGCCGTTATGGCGATCGTCTACCGAACGTCTTCTTTCACCTCCGTGCCGGCCCTGTCCTGGCTCTATCTCCCGGCCGCCTTCTGCTTCATCGCCAGCATCATGGTCGGTTTCAAACTTTTGACCGAACGCGCCGAAGAGAAGCTGAAGATACTCGCCGTCACCGATCCGCTGACCGGCGTTCTCAACCGGCGCGGACTGATCGACGAGTTCCACGGCTTGATTAAAGCAGAAAGCGCCGAGAAGCCGCTGATCGCGCTTCTGCATTTCGACCTCGACAGCTTCAAGCAGATCAACGACCGCTGCGGCCACCAGGCCGGCGATGCAGTTTTGGTTGCCTTCTCTCGGGTCGGTCAGACCTCACTGCGCGGACGCGGCTTCTTCGGCCGCATGGGTGGCGAAGAATTCGCCTCGATCCTGAGAGTCTCCGACCTGATCGAGGCAGCCAGCATCGCCGAAGCGATCCGCATGACCCTGAAGCGGCAGGTCATCGCTGCGGGCGAACATCGGATCACCGTGACGGTCAGCGCCGGCATTTCTCTGGTGTCTGCCGAAAATGCCGATCTCGACACACTGCTGAACGCCGCCGACCGGGCACTCTATCACGCCAAGGAAAGCGGCCGCGACCGCACCGCGATCGATACCGGCGCGGATGCCTCCGTCATTCCGGCAATCGACCGCAATGCCGATTTCGACGAAAGCGATCTGCAATCCGAGCTGCAGGCAAACCGCCAGGTTGCCGCGCTGAAACGGCTTGCGTCGCTCGGCAAGCACTGATTGCCGCTGATCCACCCCTTGCCCTTGCCGTTGCGATGCCCAAATTGAACCGCAGATAATTGCGGAGGGGCACCGCCATGCGGGCGAAGATTTTTACCGGCATCATCCTTTCTATCTTTGCGTCGACCGCTGCCATGGCGCAGCAGGCGTCCGATACGGTCGCGCCGGAACGCGCAACGGGTTTCAGCGCCGCCAAACGGGTCGAGACGAAAAGCTACATGGTGGCCGTGGCCAATCCGCTTGCGGCGGAAGCCGGCCGCGACGTGATCGCCAAAGGCGGCAACGCAATCGACGCGCTGGTGGCGGTGCAGACCGTGCTCGGTCTCGTAGAGCCGCAGAGCTCCGGCCTCGGCGGCGGGTCCTTCCTCGTCTATTATGATGCGGCCACGAAGAAGATCACCACGTTCGACGGTCGCGAGACCGCCCCGATGGAGGCGACGCCAAAGCTCTTCCTCGACGCGCAGGGGCAGCCGCTGAAGTTCCTCGATGCGGTGATCGGCGGTCGTTCGGTCGGCACACCGGGTACAGTCCGGCTGTTGGAAGAAGTTCACAGGAAACACGGCAAGGCGGAATGGAAAGGCCTGTTTTCACGCGCCGAACGACTGGCAACCGACGGTTTTGAGGTTTCACCGCGTCTTGCCTCTCTCATCGCTTCCGATGGCGATCGGCTGAAGAAGTACGACGGCGCACGCGGCTATTTCTATGACGCGGCCGGCGCGGCTCTGAAGGCAGGCGCTGTCCTGAAAAACCCGGCCTATGCCGAAACGCTGAAGACAATCGCCGCCGGCGGTGCAGATGCCTTCTACAAGGGGCCGATCGCCGAGGCGATCGTGAAAACAGTGCGTGAGGGGGCCGGAAATCCCGGCGTCCTGTCGCTTGCCGATCTCGCCAACTATCGCGTGAAGGAACGCGAGCCGGTTTGCTTCGCCTATCGCGCGCTCGATGTCTGTGGCATGGGACCGCCCTCCTCCGGTGCGGTTGCCGTTTCGCAGATGCTCGGACTGATCGAGAATTTCGACATCAAGGGGCTCGGCCCGCAAAACGTCCAGAGCTGGCGGCTGATCGGCGATGCCCAGCGTCTCGCTTTTGCCGACCGCGAACGTTATGTCGCCGATACGGATTTCCAGCCGACACCGATCAAGGGGCTTCTGAGGAAGGATTACCTCGGCAAGCGCGCCGCACTTCTGGATGGCGACAAGGCACTTGCGGCCGATCAAGTGAAGGCCGGCGAGCCGGAATGGGATCATGCCCTGTTGTTCGGTCGCGATGCGGCGCTGGAATTCCCGTCCACCAGTCATTTCGTGATCGTCGACAAAGAAGGCAATGTCGTCTCGATGACCACGACGATCGAGGGCGGTTTCGGCTCGCGGCTGATGACCAACGGCTTCCTGCTCAACAACGAGCTGACCGATTTCTCCTTCAAGACCCATGACGGCAACCTTCCGATCGCCAACCGCGTCGAGCCGGGCAAACGACCACGTTCCTCGATGGCGCCGACCATCGTGATGAAGGACGGCAAGCCTCTGCTCGCCATCGGCTCGCCCGGCGGCAGCCAGATCATCGGTTATGTGGCGCAGGCGCTGATCGCCTATATCGATTGGGGCATGCCGGTCGAACAGATCGTCGCCCAGCCCCATTTCATCAATCGTTTCGGCCCCTATGAAATCGAAGCCGGCACCGGAGCTGAGAAATTCGCCGAACCGCTGAAGGCCCTCGGGTACGAGGTGAAGCCCGGCGAAATGAATTCGGGCCTGCACGCCATCGAGATCACCGCAACCGGCCTTGCCGGCAGCGCCGATCCCCGGCGTGAAGGTGTTGCGGTGGGTGAATAGCGGTACTTTTACAAGTTAGGAGATTGGGCTACGCATCGGGCATGAACACTTTGCCCGACTTTCTCCGTATCGACACCAACACTCGCCGCGTCTCGCTCGATGGCCGTAACCCGGCCTTCTACAGCGATCCGAACCGCGTCTATGCGCTTCTGCACGAGCATTGCCCGACCTTCTATTGGGAGGAGCAGAAACAATGGTTTTTCACCGGCTATGATCACGTGAACGCGCTGTTGCGCGATCGCCGGTTCGGCCGGCAGATCCTGCACATCGCGGATCGCGACGAAATCGGCCTTCCGCCCCCTGCCCCGCATCTCGAAAACTTTGACCTGGCCGAGCGCTATTCGCTGCTGGAGCTGGAGCCGCCGGAGCACACGCGGCTGCGCACCTTGGTCAACCGCGCCTTCGTCTCACGCCATATCGAACGCCTGCGGCCGGAGATCGCGGAACTTTCCGAACGACTAATCGACGGGTTCGAGAAGGATGGCGAAACGGAACTGCTCTCCTCCTTTGCCGATATCATCCCCGTCACGATGATCGCCCGGATGATCGGCATTCCTGACGAGATGGGCCCTCAGCTCCTCAAGTGGTCTCACGACTATGTCGGCATGTACATGTTCAAGCGGACAGTCGAGGACGAATACGCCGCCGACCAATCGGCCAGGGAATTCGCCGATTACGTCAAGAGCCTGATCGCCGAGCGCCGCCGGAACCCGAAAGAAGACCTGCTCACCCATATGATCCACACGGAGCATAAGGGTCAGTATCTGAACGACGACGAACTGGTCTCCACCACGATAGTCTTGCTCAACGCCGGCCACGAGGCGACCGTCCATCAGATCGGCAATTCGGTTCGGGTGATCCTCGAAAGCGGGCTCGACCCGGCTAAACTTTTCAAGGATGAAGCGACCACCGAACGAACGGTCGAAGAGACGCTGCGCATCTGCGCGCCCGTGCACATCTTCCAGCGCTGGGCGCTCGAGGATGTCGAGATCGACGGACTTTCCTTCAAGCGCGGCGACAAGGTGAGCCTCATCCTCGCAGCCGCCAATCTCGATCCGAGGAAGTTCTCCGATCCGCTGGCCTTCAAACCGGACCGGCAGGAAGCCCCCAACCTATCCTTCGGCGCCGGCATCCACTTCTGTATCGGCGCGCCGCTGGCCCGGTTGGAGTTGAACACTGTGCTGCCGATCCTGTTCCGGCGGCTCCCGGGAGTGCGAATAGCACAGGCACCGGTGGTGAAGGACGTCTATCATTTCCACGGGCTGGAGCGGCTGGACTTGAGGTGGTGAGTTTTTGCCATGTGGCAGATTTTCGCTATATATAGAGGAAAGCTACCAAACGGAATTTTCAACCATGGATGAAGGCAAGGAAAGTCCTCAGATTTTTCACTTCCGTCTACTCTCCGGCGAGCGGGAGGAACTGGATGCCCTCATTTCGCGCGCGCAGTCGCGCGAAGACGTGGCCCGTCAGGAACGTGCCAGGAAGAAAAGGCCCGGTCGTCTCAAAGGCAAGCTGGAAATCGGACCTGAATTCTTCGAGCCCATGACAGAAGATGAAATCAAAGAGTTCATGGGCGAATGAAGTATCTGCTGGATACGCACACGCTCATCTGGTGGCTCAATGACGACAAGCGATTGTCTGCGACAGCGAGCGAACTGATACAGCATCCGGAAACTGACATTCACATCAGTGCCGTTTCGGCATGGGAAATCGCGACCAAGCTGCAAAAGGGAAAGCTGCCGATGGCGGTGAATGTCCTGCCGGATTTCTCCGCCATGGTGGAAGAGAACGGTTTCATCGACCTTCCCATAACCAGCGCTCACATGGTCAGAAGCGCTCTCATCGAGAGCGAGCACAAAGACCCGTTTGACAGGATTCTGGCTGCACAATCCATTCTCGAAGGGATGGCCCTGATTTCAGTCGACGAAAAGATGCCATCGCTCGGCATCATGACGCGCTGGTAGTTCTAGAAAACGAAACGTCCGGAAGCGTTTCCGCTCCCTGCGTTTGATTTCCATGCGGATCGCAATCAGCCATAACGACCGGTGATGTAATCCTCGGTGCGCTTCACTCTCGGCGCCTGGAAGATTTGCGCGGTCGGGCCTGTCTCGATCATTTCGCCAAGATACATGAAGGTCGTGTTGTCGGAGATGCGGCTCGCCTGCTGCATGTTGTGGGTGACGATGACGATCGTGAAATCGGCCTTCAGCTGAGTGACAAGTTCCTCCACCTTGGCGGTGGAGATCGGATCGAGTGCGGAGGTCGGCTCGTCGAGGAGCAGGACTTCCGGCTTGAGCGCGACACCGCGGGCGATGCAAAGGCGCTGCTGCTGGCCGCCGGAAAGGCCGAGGCCGGAGCCTTTCAGCTTATCCTTCACTTCATCCCAGAGGGCGGCCTGACGCAGCGCCTGTTCGACTCGGACGTCCATATCGGCCTTGCCGAGACGCTCGTGGTGTTTGATGCCGTAAGCGATGTTGTCGTAGATCGACATCGGGAACGGCACCGGCTTCTGGAAGACCATGCCGACGCGGGCGCGCAACTCGTTCATCGAGAAGCCCGGATCGAGGATGTTTTTGCCGTCGAGCTTGACGGCACCAGTGGCGCGCATCTTCGGATAGAGCATGTAGATGCGGTTCAGGATGCGCAGCAGCGTGGACTTGCCGCAGCCGGACGGACCGATCAGCGCCGAGACCTGACGTTCCGGAAAGCTCAGGTTGACGTCTTTGATGGCGTGAGAATCGCCGTAGTGGAAATTGACTTTCTCAAGCGTGATCTTGTCTTTGAGCATCGGCTTTTCTGACTTGCGGGTGGTGTCGAAGATATCTTGGGACTGAAGCATCATTTGCCACCTTTACGGTTCAAGGCGAAACGCGAGACAACACTTAGGAGCAGGACGAAAGCCGTCATCACAAAGGCGCCGGCCCAGGCGAGGTTCTGCCACTGTTCGTAAGGGCTCATGGCGAACTGGAAGATGACGACCGGGATGTTGGCCATCGGCTGCGTCATGTCCAGGCTCCAGTACTGGTTGTTCAGAGCAGTGAACAAAAGCGGCGCGGTTTCGCCGGAGATGCGGGCGATGGCCAGCAGGATGCCGGTCAGAATGCCCGTAGAGGCGGCGCGGTAGAGCACGTTGACCGTCACCTTCCAGCGGGGAATGCCGAGCGAAAGGGCTGCCTCGCGCATCACGTCCGGCACCAGCCGCAGCATTTCGTCCGTGGTGCGGACCACGACCGGCAGGAAGATGAAGGCGAGCGCGATACCGCCGGCAAAGCCGGAGAAGCGTCCTGTCGGGCGCACGACGAGCTCGTAGACGAACAGGCCGATGATGATCGACGGCGCCGAGAGCAGGATATCGTTGACGAAGCGAATGATCTCGCCAAGCTTCTTGCCGCGGCTGAACTCGGACAGATAGGTGCCGGCCAGCACACCGATCGGCGTACCGATGACGACCGCCAGGAAAACCATCAGCAGGCTGCCCATGAAGGCGTTGGCGAGACCGCCGCCATCTTCGCCGGGTGGCGGGGTCATTTCGGTGATCAGCGTTGGGCTGAGCGCCGCGAGGCCGTGAAGCAGCGTTGTCCAGATGATCCAGATCAGGAAGACCAGGCCGAGCACGGTGGCGATGCCGCAGAGCGTCAGCGCGATCATGCTGCCGATCTGGCGGCGGCGGTAGAGGGAGCCGGAATATGTAGCCATGATTACTCTCCCCGCTGCTTTGCCATGCGCACCAGCATGAGCTTGGCGGCGGCGAGAACGATGAAGGTGACGACAAAGAGGATGAGGCCGAGTGCCGTCAGCGACGACCGATAGAGATCGTCGGAGGCCTCGGCAAATTCGTTGGCGAGCGTTGCGGCGATCGAGGTGCCGGGTTCCATCAGCGATATGGCGATGTTGTGCGTGTTGCCGAGCACGAACGTGACCGCCATCGTCTCGCCGAGTGCGCGACCGAGACCGAGAAAGATGCCGCCAACGACCGCGGTACGGGTATGCGGGATAACGATGTCACGCACCACTTCCCACTTTGTCGAACCAAGCGCGTAGGCCGATTCCTTCAACTGCGGCGGAACGACGAGGAAGACATCACGCATGACCGAAGAGATGAAGGGGATGATCATGACCGCCAGCACGATGCCGGAGGTGAGCATGCCGATGCCGAGCGGGGCGCCGGAGAACAGCGCACCGAGGAGCGGGATCGGGCCGAGCCAATCGATCAGGATCGGCTGAACATAGTCGGACATGAACGGCGCGAAAGTGAAGAGACCCCACATGCCGTAGATGATCGAGGGAATGCCTGCCAGAAGCTCGATGGCACCGCCGACCGGGCCGCGAATGGCGCGCGGGGCGACTTCGGTGATGAAGACGGCAATGCCGAGGCTCACCGGAACGCCGATGACCATGGCAAGCGCGGAGGTGACCAATGTGCCATAGATCGGCACCAGACCGGCGAAATGGCCGGCGACCGGGTCCCATTCAGTTCCCGTGAGGAAGCTAAAACCGAAAGTGTGGAACGCAAGAAGGCCACCCCACAACATCGAGGCCGCGGCTGCGAGCAGCGCGGTCAGCACGATGAGGCCGCAGGCCGTGACGATCCAGAAGAAGATGCGATCGCCCAGAATGCCGGTGCGACGTTGCGGTTTGGAGGCGTCCGCGGGCATCGATGCCAGTGCTTCGCTCATGTCTCTCAAGCGCTCGACTATCGGAGGAAATGAAATGGAAAGGGGCGGCCAAGCCAAGCCGCCCCCTCCAGAGTGGATCAGCCCTTGAACTCAGAGGTCCAGTAGCCCTCGATCTGCTTGACGAGGGTTTCCGGAAGCGGAACGTAGTCCAGCGAGGACGCTTCCTTCTGGCCCTTTTCGAGCGCCCACTTGAAGAAGTCGAAAGCGGCCTTCGAGCGAGCGGCATCCTTCGGCTGCTTGTACATGATCGCCCAGGTCGTGGCGGTGATCGGCCATGCCTTTTCACCCGGAGCGTTGGTCATGATCAGGAAGAAGTCCTTGGCGGTGCCCCACTCGGCGCTGGCGGCAGCCGCACCAAAGGATTCCGCGTTCGGCTTCGGATACTGGCCGGCTGCGTTCTGGACCAGAGCGAAGGGCAGCTTGTTCTGCAGCGCGTAGGCATATTCGACGTAGCCGATCGAGTCCTTCACGCGGGTGACGTAAGCGGCGACGCCTTCGTTGCCCTTGCCGCCGATGCCGACCGGCCAGTTGACGGCGGTGCCTTCACCGACCTTCGACTTCCAGTCCGGATTGACCTTGGAGAAGAAGTTGGTCCAGTTGAAGGAAGTGCCGGAGCCGTCCGAGCGGTGAACGACGGCGATCTGGCTGTCGGGCAACTTGAGGCCCGGGTTCAGGTCGGCGATCGCCTTGTCGTTCCACTTGGTGACGTTGCCGAGGAAGATGTCGGCGAGAACCTTGCCGGAAAGCTTCAGCTGGCCGGAAGCGATGCCCTTGACGTTGATGACCGGCACGATGCCGCCAACGACGACCGGGAACTGGCCGAGGCCGGCAGCCTGCAGGTCTTCAGGTTTCATCGGGGCGTCGGACGCGCCGAAATCGACGGTCGCAGCCTTGATCTGAGCGATACCCCCACCCGAACCGATCGACTGGTAGTTCAGCTTGTCGCCGTTGATCTTGTTGTAGTCAGCCGACCACTTGGAGAGAACGGGGTACACGAAGGTGGAGCCGGCGCCGGTAATATCGGCAGCGGAAGCGGAAAACGCGAACACGGCCGCGATGCCCGCGCCGAGGCAGGTCGAAAGAAGTTTCTTGGTGAACATCTGAGGTCTTCCCTGGATGGAACGAACGGTAGACGTGACCGGCGCCGGGAGGGCTCGGGGCGCTCGAAAATCCCGTCACGAGAGGCGGGCTAGGCGCGTTCCATTACAGTTTCATGACAGGGAGAGCGTCGCGGTGGCGCGAATAGATGACGCAAAAATACAAGTTAAAGGCTTAACGAAAATGAATCAAAGCCTTACGCTAAATATTGAAAATCATTACAAAAAGGTAATGTGTAACCGCCATGTGGCACAGCAGTTGCACAACCTTCATGTCGCAATCAAGCATTTGCGGTATTTAGATAGCGGCCGGCTGGCTTTCGCAAAGACAGATGAGGCCGCAGGGCAGCGCGCGCGCCCTCGAACGCCTCATAAAGAGACTTGTCGGCAAGCGATGGAATGGTGATCAACTCACCCTGGTCGAACCCGGCCAGTGCCGCATCGACGAGATCGCTCGCATCCATGACCATTTCCGGGTTGAGATTGTCGACGGAACCGCCGGCGCGTTCGAAGATTTCCGTGCGGGTCAGGCCCGGCAAGACGGCCTGGATGCGCACGCCGGTGCCTTCCAGTTCCGAGGCGAGCGATTCCGTCAACGTCAGCACGAAGCCCTTGGCAGCGGTATAGGTGCCGCTGAAAGCCTGCGGCCAAAGCGCGACGACCGATGCGGTGTTGATGATGCCACCCCTGCCCCGAGCGACAAACGCCTGCGCTGCGGCAACAGCAAGCCGGTTGGCCGCGACAACATTCAGATCGATCATCCTGTCGAGACTTTCGGTATCGGCCTTCAGAAGCGGGCCGTCTGAACCGACACCGGCATTGTTGACGAGAAGCGTGATCGAAGCGTCCTCACGCAAGCGCCGGTCGATGGTGGTGACGTCGGCGCGTTCGGTCAGGTCAGCGCGCAGCACTTCCGTCTTCACGCCATGCTGTTGCGTCAGCCGATCGGCAAGCGTCTTCAAACGCGCCGCGTCGCGGGCGACGAGGATGAGATCATAGCCACGGGCGGCAAGCTTTTCGGCATAGGTCGCGCCGATGCCTGAGGAAGAACCGGTCACGAGTGCGGTTCCGAGTTTCGAGGAATTTGTCATGGGTCCATCTTCTAATCTGGAATTTACTGGCATATACCACTAAATAGATGAAGGCAGCGGAGCGATGCTGCAAGAGGCGCGATGAAATTTTTCGAAGCGGTGGCACTACCGGACGAAACCGGGCATGATTTCATCGCAAGACGGAATGGACATGACCGATCATATCGATACCCCCAAAGACAGTATCTGGCTTCACTGCAGCAATAGCGCCGTGCGACGCGCTTCCAGGCAATTGGGCCAGCTCTACGACGATGCGATGGGCGATACAGGCCTGAAAGGCACCCAGTTCACGCTGCTGTCGCAGATCAACTCATCCGGCAACCCCAGCCTCAAGCTGCTGGCCGAAAAAATGGTGATGGATCTTTCCGCGCTCGGCCACACGCTGAAGCCGCTGATCCGTGACGGACTGGTCGAGCTTTTCCCGGACGAGAAGGACAAGCGCGTGAAACGCGTTCGCCTGACCGAACTGGGCGCCACGACACGGGAAGAACTCGCGGCCCGCTGGCGGATTGCCCAGGACCGTTTCGACAAGGTTTTTGGCCAAGAGAAATCGGAGGAATTGCGGCGAACGCTGGCGTTCATTTCATCGCCGGAATTCGCGAAGGCTTTTGCCACGGATGATACCGAGTAAAATGATCAGATAACCGGCAGCCCGCCGCCGGGCTTTGGCACGCAGATGATTTCCGGTGCGGAATTCCCGACCAGGCGCCGTGGGCTGATGTCGTCCACAAATGAACGTGCCTTGTACGACCAGTTCAACACCGCCTGCCCGTCATGTCGGGCGATCACCAGCAATGCGTGGTTACGCAGATAGCCGTTCGGGCTTCGCGGTTCGCGCAATGTAATCCTCGACAGATCGTAGAGACCGTCGACCTGTTTCCTTCCCGACTGGATGCAGAAATCGGCACCGGCAGCAATCGCGCGGGCAGCGCTTACAACAGCGCGACTATCGGCATAACCCTGCACAAGCAACCCCGACAGCGTTATCGAGAGGATCAGGCAGGACGCGTTTACGTAGGCGGACTGCCGTCTACCCGTTGCAAAAAGCAGCAACATCAACGCCGCCAGTAAAGCCAGGACGCTAGTGACCGGCAGGCCGGGCATCCGCGCCAGAATGCCAAACCAGACAAGAAAAACGAGCGGGAAAGCGCCGCCCAGCAGCAGACCGAAGGCGACGTCGCTGGCATCGAGCCGCCAGCCCCGGCGACCGGGCTGGACCGAGCGTCGGCCTTCAATTGCCGGAGGCAGCGGATCGGCCGGCAACCTCGACCATGTGCTTGCGGTCAGAAAAATGATCGTGGCCAAGGCCAGCCAGAAGGAAAGTAACGCGCCGAGACCAAAGATGTCACCTTTGGATGGAGGGCTGTTCCAGATACCGAAATTCACCACCACGAGAAGAAGGCCAAAGACCCAGTATACCTTGGTCCATCGGCCATCCAGCCACCTGCCGATGGCAGAGCCAAGCGGCCAGAAAAGCAAAGGCGAGGCGATAAAAATCAAAAAATATACAATCAAAACACATCCCCAAAGCAATGCACCACAACCCTTAGCAGGCAACGGCGCACAGCGAAAAGGGCCTTGATTTGCCATGAAGGCAGCCCGTGCCGGAAAAATCGATCGCCTGAAGCGCCGCCGTTCAAACCCTGATCACGTAATCCTTGCGAGTCGTTTCAACGACTTCCCAGGTTCCCTTGAAGCCGGGTCTCAACACCATGCTGTCGCCAGCCTTGAGATACACCGGCTCGCCGCTCTCCTCCGTGACGATCGAGAGGCCCGACAGGATGTGGAAATACTCCCACTCGTCATAGACGATCCGCCACTTGCCGGGCGTGGCTTCCCATATGCCGGCATAAAGGCCGCCCTCGGCCTCTTCGAAATTCCACGTGCGGAAGGTCGGAGTGCCCGAAATGAGCCGATCCGCGGCGGGAGCCCCCTCCTCCGGCTCGACGGCGGAGAGATCGAAGACGGTCCAGGTGCTCACGGTCATTTCCTTTCGATATGTTGCGAAGCGCCATCGGCCGCCATGGTGGCCAGGACGCGAAGGCGGTCCAGCTGCATGCCGTTGCGGGCGCTGCCCGACAGGCCCGACATGGCCATCATCAGATAGTCCGCCAGAAGTTCGGCCTGCAAGCTACCACGTGCCGCAATCCTGTCACGGATGAAACACCGGCTTGCCTCAAGGCGCGAACGCACCTCGGCACCCGCTTCCGGATCCGCCGTGCTGCGCGCGCCTTCGATGACCATGCAGCCCCTCGCATCGCCGCTGACATAGGCATCCGCCGCCTGCTGAAGGATGGAGGCAATGCCTTGATCGAGCGGCACGCCTTCGGCGAGTGCCGTCGCCACATCAAGCCCAGCCTTCTGCTCGTAGAGACGCAATGCTTCGGCATACAGCCCAGCCTTGCTGCCGAAAGCCGCATAAAAAACTCGGTGGGTTGATGCCGATTGCCGCTGTCAGATCGGCAACGCTCAGAGCATCATATCCCTTGAGGTGGAAAAGCGCTTGCGCCTTGGCAAGCGCCTCATCCCGATCGAAAGCGCGGGGGCGACCGCGCGTTCCAATCTTTTTTGTATCAGTCACTACATAAATCCTTGACGTTGGCCCTCCAGGCATTTATGTAACGCTTACTACATTAATTCTCAACCCCAAGCGCACCGTGTTGCGCAGGAGATTAAGACAATGACCGATTTTCATGGAAAGAACGTTCTGATCCTGGGTGGCAGCCGTGGCATCGGCGCCGCCATCGTGCGCCGCTTCGCCAATGACGGCGCCGACGTGACGTTCACCTATGCCGGCTCGAAGGATGCGGCCGAAGCGCTCGCACAGGAAACCGGCTCCAAGGCCGTGAAGTCTGACGCGTCCGACCGCGCAGCGGTGATCGACAGCGTGAAGAATGCCGGCCCGCTCGATATTCTCGTCGTCAGCGCCGGCACGCTGGCGCTCGGCAACCCACTGGAGATCGATGCCGACGCCGTCGACAAGATGATCGACGTCAATGTTCGCGCGCCCTATCACGCTTCGGTCGAAGCTGCCCGCACCATGCCGGACGGCGGCCGTATCATCATCATCGGTTCGGTCAATGGCGATCGCATGCCGTTTGCCGGTGGCGCCGCCTATGCACTGACCAAGTCTGCCGTCCAGGGCATGGCCCGCGGCCTCGCCCGTGATCTCGGCGACCGCAACATCACCGTCAACGTCATCCAGCCCGGCCCGACCTCGACCGACATGAACCCGGAAGACGGCCCGATGAGCGAATACATGCATAGCTTCATGGCCATCAAGCGCCATGCCAAGGCGGAAGAGATTGCCGGCATGGCCGCCTATCTCGCTGGCCCGGAAGCCGGCATCATCACCGGCGCCATGCACACGATCGATGGTGGTTTCGGCGCCTAACGCCGAAACCTTTCCTCACAACGTTCTCCGATCAGGCCCTCAGATTTTCGAGAGAGCCTGGTCGAGATCGGCGATAATGTCAGCGGCATCCTCGATTCCAATCGACAGGCGCACCACATCCGGGCCGGCGCCGGCGGCGATCTGTTGTTCCTCGGTGAGCTGCCGGTGCGTCGTCGAGGCCGGATGAATGACCAGCGAACGGGTGTCGCCGATATTGGCGAGATGCGAAAAGAGCTGCAGGCCTTCCACGAACGTCTTGCCCGCCTCGTATCCACCCTTGACGCCAAAGGTGAAAACCGCACCTGAGCCCTTCGGCGAGTAGCGCTGCTGCAGACCATGGTTCGAGTCGTCGTCGAGGCCGGCATAGCTCACCCAGGCGACCTTCGGATGCTTCTTCAGCCACTTCGCGGCGGCGAGCGCATTATCGCAATGGCGCTGCATGCGCAGCGGCAGCGTCTCGATGCCGGTCAGGATCATGAAAGCATTGAAGGGCGAAATCGCCGGACCGAGGTCGCGCAGGCCAAGCACGCGGGCGGCAATCGCGAAACTGATATTGCCGAAAGCATTGTGCAGCTCGACGCCGGCATATTCCGGCCGTGGCTCCGACAGCATCGGGTAATTGCCGGATTTGGACCAGTCGAAGGTGCCGCCATCGACAAGAATGCCGCCCATCGAATTGCCGTGGCCACCCAAAAATTTCGTCAGTGAATGGATGACGATGTCGGCGCCATGCTCCAGCGGCCGCACGAGATAGGGGCTCGCCATCGTGTTATCGACGATCAGCGGCACACCGCGTCGCTGGGCGATCTCGGCAATCGCCTCGATATCGACGAATGTGCCGCCGGGGTTAGCAAGGCTCTCGATGAAGATCGCCCGCGTGCGCTCATCGATCTGGCTTTCGAAGCTCGCCGGATCGGCGGTATCGGCCCAGCGGACCTGCCAGTCGAAATTCTTGAAGGCATGGCCGAACTGGTTGATCGAGCCGCCGTAAAGCTTTTGCGCCGAAACGAAATTGTCGCCGGGCCGCATCAGCGTGTGGAACACGAGAAGCTGCGCCGCATGACCGGACGCAACGGCAAGTGCCGCCGTGCCGCCTTCAAGCGCTGCGACTCGCTCTTCCAGGACAGCTTGGGTAGGATTCATGATGCGGGTGTAGATATTGCCGAACTGCTGCAGGCCGAAGAGTGCGGCAGCATGATCGGCATCGTTGAACACGAACGACGTCGTCTGGTAGATGGGCGTCGCGCGCGCACCGGTCGTCGGATCAGGCGCGGCCCCGGCATGAACGGCAAGCGTCGAAAACCCTGGATTGATCGTCGGCATATATTCCCTCCCCTTGTGATGGTGTGTGCCTATCACACGCAACAGACCAAGGCGGTTGATCGCGATCAAGGCATATCGTTCCACTGAACCTACCCTCTCGGGAAATAGAGAGGAGTTGGCAATGGACAATATGAGTGGGGCTCGCGAAAATCTCGCGGAAAAACTGAAGCGCTGGTATGAGACGACGGTGGACGCGATCGGCGAGGCGAAGCTGCTGGCAAGCCTTGACGACGAAACGGTAAAGCTGCTCGCCCAGGACTGCGCGCTCACGCCACAGGAGTTGCGCGACCTCGTCCGCAAGGGGCCACACGCCTCGGACGAGATGCTGGCGCTGATGGACAGTCTCGGCATCGACAGGCAGGAAGCACAGCTCGCAGGCCCCGCCGAGTTTCGCGAGATGCATGTGACCTGCGCCCATTGCGGCGAAAAATCTCGTTGTCGCGAGGCAATCGCCAACGGCACGGCCAATACGGATTTCGGCTATTACTGCGCCAATACCGATGTACTGCTCGACCTGTGGGCGCGGCCGGAAATGCGGATCAAATAGAACTCAGCCGAGCAATCGTCAGCCGACTAGTCGCGGATATTCGATCGCCGGGCAGCGATCCATCACCACCTTGATGCCGCCGGCTTCCGCCTTGGCCGCAGCCTTGTCATCCCGCACGGAAAGCTGGCCCCAGATCACCTTGGGTTTCTTGGGCAGCGCCAGTGCTTCCTCGACAACGCCATCCAGATATTCGGCGGCGCGGAAGACATCGACCATATCGACCGGCTGCGGGACATCCGCGAGCGTTGCATAAACCGTCTGCCCGAGGATTTCCTTGCCTGCCTGCCCCGGATTGACCGGATAGACCGTGTAACCCTTGGACAGCAGGAAACCTATGACCCGATTGCTCGGGCGATCCGCGTTCGGGGAAGCACCGAGCAAGGCGATCGTTTTCGTATCCTTCAGGATATCGGCGATGTAGTGATTGTCGTAACGATCGTGGTTCATCGGTCGGGCTCCCAGCGGGCACTAATGCGGCCCTCATCACCCCATATAAGAGCCGACTCACCCTGACGGAAGAGACTGCCGAAGTCCGCCGGAGGTCCAGAACGACGAGATAACCTACTGCTCGCGTATTCCATCTCGATATGCGGCTTCGAACGCTATATCCGGCCATTTTCCGCGGCCTCGACATAGCGGTTCCGCATCAAGCCAAAACAAAGGAAAAAGATTGTATTTCGCCGCAGCGCAAAACCCGACAAACTATCAGCAAGTCATTGATCAAATTATCGAAACAGGTTGACTGAAACAATCGTTCGGCGAATGTTCCCAAAAGTTTCCGCTTCCGTACAGGGGCATATTAGATCCACCTTATAGTTGAATTAGAACTTCCTACTAATTTTGATTAGTTAAGGCTAATTTTCTGGAACATTGACCGCAGCGCACATTCGCACCCGAGCGCAATACAATATGACATTGAAACGTTTGGATCTTTGATCAAATCGACAAAAGTCCCTAAATATCTAGGGTTTCTTGAAGTTCTGAGGTTTACGAATTCGCGGAAAAACTCACCTCAAGATTGTATATTTCTGCAGCCATCACTTGGCAGATCGATGCGCGATACAAGATCTTGCAATCGAGATTTCACCTGCAAATTTCCCGTTTCTCGCGAACTTTTGACTTGCCAGAAGCATCCAATTACGCCTTTACAACTTCAAATGGCTCTACGAAGAGCCAGCTGAACGCCACATAAGCACAACCCGTCAAGCAATGCCCCCTGGGATGTTTCCGACGGCACCAGGACGAAACCGCGCGGCTGAAAGCGCCGACAAAATCTGGCCAAACGGAAGTTTTCGCGTAGTAAATTGTGGTATTATAAAACCACACAATTAAAGCATTGATTTTATTGATGTTATTTTCCAACCCTCGGAAAGGCCAAGCTTGACGCCTGAAGGGCTCATCGCTATAAGCCGCCGCAGAACGCGGACCTCCAAGGCCCGCTTTCTTTTTGTCGGATCTTCCGACAATTCAAGCAACAAGAAACGCCCTCACCTCCAAGTCTCGGACGGTGCGAGGCCAAATGAAAGAGAAAACCATGTCAACCTTCGTTCAGAAGCCTGCAGAGGTGGAGAAGAAGTGGGTGATCATCGACGCCGAAGGGCTCGTCGTCGGTCGCCTCGCCACCATCGTCGCCATGCGCCTTCGCGGCAAGCATAAGGCTACCTACACCCCCCACGTCGATGATGGCGACAACGTCATCATCATCAACGCGGAAAAGGTTGCCTTCACCGGCAAGAAGTATTCCGACAAGACCTATTACTGGCACACCGGTTACCCGGGTGGCATCAAGGAGCGCACCGCGCGCCAGATCATCGAAGGCCGCTTCCCGGAGCGCGTCGTTGAGAAGGCCGTTGAGCGCATGATCCCGCGCGGCCCGCTCGGCCGTCGCCAGATGAAGAACCTGCGCGTATACGCCGGCTCCAACCATCCCCACGAAGCTCAGCAGCCGGTCGCTCTCGACGTGGCTTCGCTGAACAAGAAGAACGTAAGGAGCGCCTAATCATGGCCGACCTCTCCTCCCTCAAGGACCTCGCGCCGGCTTCTGAAGCTGCTCCGGTTCACGTCCGCAAGGTCGACACCCTCGGCCGCTCCTACGCCACCGGCAAGCGCAAGAACGCTGTCGCCCGCGTATGGGTCAAGGCTGGCTCGGGCAAGATCATCGTCAACGGCAAGGACTTCTCGGCGTATTTCGCCCGTCCGGTCCTGCAGATGATCCTGCAGCAGCCGATCATCGCAGCTGCCCGCACCGGTCAGTTCGACGTGATCGCAACCGTCACCGGCGGTGGTCTTTCCGGCCAGGCCGGCGCAGTTCGTCACGGTGTTTCCAAGGCCCTCACCTACTTCGAGCCGGGCCTGCGTGGCGTGCTCAAGAAGGGTGGCTTCCTGACCCGCGACAGCCGCGTCGTCGAGCGTAAGAAGTACGGTAAGGCCAAGGCCCGCCGCTCCTTCCAGTTCTCCAAGCGTTAATCGCTTCGGGCTACTCGGATTTCGAAAGGCGGGGCTTCGGCTCCGCCTTTTTTGTTTTGGACCTTTGCATCTCTTGCTTTTCAACCAATGCCGCAGCACCTTGGCGCCCGTTTGCGGAGGACCCCATGGCCAACAAGACAATCGACCACGCATTCACGGCGGCGAGCCTGACCTCCGCCGCGTCCGATCCGACATTTGCCGGCGCGCTCTCCTTCATGCGTCGCCGCTTTACCAAGGATCTGACCGGCGTCGATACGGTCGTCTGGGGCATTCCGTTCGATGCGGCGACATCTAACCGGCCGGGCGCCCGCTTCGGGCCGCAGGCGATCCGGCGCGCGTCGGCAATCTTCGACAACGATCCGCAATATCCGTTCGACCGCGATCTCTTCGCGGAGATGGCAGTGATCGATTATGGCGACTGCCTGCTCGATTACGGCAATCACCAGCAGACGCCGGCGGCAATCGAAGCCCAGGCAAACGCCATTCTCGACAAGGCCGCGTTCCTGCTGACGCTTGGCGGCGATCATTACGTCACCTGGCCGCTGCTCAAGGCACATGCTGCCAAGCACGGTCCGATGGCGCTCGTGCAGTTCGACGCTCACCAGGACACGTGGCTGGATGAGGAAGGACGCATCGACCACGGCTCCTTCGTTGCCCGTGCGGTGCGTGCGGGCATCATCGATCCGGCCCATTCGATTCAGATCGGCATCCGCACACACGCGCCGGAAGATTGTGGCATTCGACTCATATATGGCCACGAGGTGGAAGAAATGACGGCAGGCGAGATCGCCAAGCTGATCCTCGACCACACGGCGGGCCTCCCCGCCTATCTTACCTTCGATATCGATTGCCTCGATCCGGCCTTTGCGCCCGGCACGGGCACACCGGTCGCGGGTGGCCCATCGAGTGCGAAAATCCTCTCGGTTCTGCGCAAGCTCGGAGGCCTCGATATTCGCGGCGGCGACATGGTCGAAGTGGCGCCTGCCTATGACCATGCCGATATCACCGCCATTGCAGGGGCGACCGTTGCAATGTATATGCTCGGCCTTCGTGCAGAACGTCTGGCTCAACGGCTTGGCCGCACGTTAACTTTCTGATTCAATTGGCTGGTAAACTGAATCCGGCAATCAACCCAAGGCACTGATCTTACAGGACAAAGACAATGGCAGCTCCAAAAATCTTCATCGACGGCGAACACGGCACCACGGGACTGCAGATCCGCACCCGCATGGCCGGCCGCCGAGATGTCGAGCTGCTGTCGATTCCGGAAGCCGAGCGGCGCAATGCCGCCATGCGGGAAGACCTGCTGAACAGCGCCGATGTCGCCATTCTTTGCCTGCCGGACGATGCGTCCCGCGAAGCGGTAACGATGCTCGCCGGCAACAATAATGTGCGGGTGATCGACACCTCGACCGCTTTCCGCGTCGACCCTTCCTGGGCCTATGGCTTTGCGGAAATGGACAAGGAACAGGCTGGCAAGATCAAGTCGGCACGGCATGTGGCCAATCCGGGCTGCTATCCGACCGGCGCCATCGCGCTTATCCGGCCGCTTCGCGCTGCCGGAATCCTGCCGGACGGCTATCCGGTCACGGTCAACGCGGTTTCCGGCTACACCGGCGGCGGCAAGCAGCTGATCGGCCAGATGGAAGACCAGTCCCGGGAAGATGCGATCAGCGCCAACAACTTCCTTTACGGCCTGACGCTCAAGCACAAGCATGTGCCGGAGATGAAAATCCATGGTCAGCTCGACCGTGCCCCCATCTTCTCTCCTTCGGTCGGTCGCTTCGCGCAGGGCATGATCGTGCAGGTTCCGCTCTTCCTTGAAGACCTCAAGGGCGAACAGACGATGGACAGCATCCACAAGGCGCTCGTCGAGCACTTTGCCGGGCAGGACATCGTCAAGGTCGTCTCGCTTGAGGAAGGCAAGGCGCTACCACGCGTCGACGCCGAGGAACTGGTCAACCAGGACACGATGAAGCTGTTTGTGTTCGGTACGCCGGGTACCGCGCATGTTAATCTCGTCGCCCTGCTCGATAACCTCGGCAAGGGCGCTTCGGGCGCGGCTGTCCAGAACATGGACCTGATGCTCTCCGCTTAAGGCTGCCGGCCTGATGGCGGGAAGCATCTCCCTCCCCTTTTCCTTCCCGGACGACTGGCGGGTCGAAAGCGCCCGCCAGATCGCCGATACTGTCGTCGGCACTCTATTCGAGGTGACGCGCGCCGATGGCGAGCTCAATGTCGTCAAAGTCCTGAAGCCCAGGGCCTTTGAGGATAGCCTCCGCGGCGCGGTTTTCATGGCATGGCGAAATGGTATCGGCTGTATCCGGCTGATTGCCCGCTCCGAAAACGCGTTGCTGATGGAACATGCGGGCAAGGTGACGCTTCGCGATCACATGGAAACGCATGGTGATACGGAAGCAACCCGTATCGCGGCGGAGGTTCTCAAGGAATATCATCGTCCCTCCGACACCACGACGCCCTCAAGCCTACAGCCGCTGACGCGGTATTTCGCCAGCCTGTTTCGAAAGGCAGCGGAAGATCGTCGTAACGACATTCGCGGGATGTTCACGGAGGCCGCGGAGATGGCTTATGGACTGATCGCCCGCCAAAAGGACGTCAAACCGTTGCATGGCGATCTGCACCACGAGAACATCATGTTCGGTCCGCGGGGCTGGCTGATTATCGATCCCGCCGGGCTGATCGGCGATCCGGCGCTCGACGTCGCCAACATGTTTTCCAATCCGCTCGACCGGCACGATCTGACACGAAACGAGGAGCGGATTGTGTCCATGGCCGGCATCTTTGCCGAAACGCTCGGCCGCGACGTCCGCACCATCCTGCGCTACGGTTTTGCTTATGGTTGCCTTTCAGCCGCCTGGCACGACGAGGACGGCAATATGAAGGATCGCGATGACGAGCTTGCTGTGGCCGCCGCCATTCGCAATGTGCTGAACCAGGCTTAAGTCGAGCCGTCACTCTTCGGAGCGGCTTGTGGACCCCCGATTGCGTTCGTATCGCTTCGCGAGCGGAAACGGCGGCAACCAGGATTCGCGGCGCACCGTCCAGAGTTCGTAAGTGGGTTTCAGCTGGTCCGGCGCATCCAGCGAGCCGAGATTTACCTCCACCTCATCGCCTGTGCGCCCGAAAATGGTCGAGCCGCAACGTGGGCAAAAATGCCGCCCTGCATAGTCACGTGTCTCGCCCTCTATCGTCACAGCATCCTCGGGGAATATCGCCGAGGCGTGGAAAAGGGCTCCGTGGTGCTTGCGGCAATCGAGGCAGTGGCAAATTCCGACCCGGTATGGGCGCCCCAATGCTAAGAAGCGGACATTGCCGCACAGGCAACCGCCTGAGAAACGGTCCATTCTGGCCTCCCTGAAACTCAAGAGGGGCAATTTCTACGACGGGCGGCGCGTTGATTGCAAATGCCCGCCGACAGGGAAGCGCAATCCGCCTCCCCTATCCAGGCACTTGCAGACGCCGAAGTGTCAACCGCGGGCGGCGATTGCGACTTCCGGCTGATACTCGCCAACAAAACCGCGCCAATGAGCGATGGCGAAAGCAAGAACGACCAGCGCTACGCCCTGATGGGTCAGAGCCAGATCCAGCGGCACCTGCATCAGAAGGGTCGTGATACCTATCAGGGCCTGCAGCGTTACCAGTCCGAACAGCAGCATCGCCCGGCGGGCATGGGTGGTGCCCGGTGCAAGCCGCAGTGCGGTGATCATATGGAGCAGCGTCACGGCCCAGAGCAGATAGGCTCCGCAGCGATGGACGAACTGCACCGTCTTGGGGTTCTCGAAAAGATTGATCCACCACGGCTGCTGCACGAAGAGATCGGCGGGGATCATCGCGCCGTCCATCAATGGCCAGGTATTGTAGGAAAGACCGGCATCGAGACCGGCGACCAATGCGCCGAGATAGATCTGGAACAGCACGAGGAAAGCGATCCCACCCGCTGCCCATTTCGATTTCGACGTCGGCGGCACGTCATGTGTATGCTGCGACAGGCCGCGCATGATCCAGACGCAGCCGGCGAAGATCAGACAGGCGATCGTCAGATGCGTGGCGAGGCGATATTGGGAAACGCTCACCAGCTTCGTGAGGCCGGAAGAGACCATCCACCAGCCGATGAAACCCTGGAAACCGCCGAGCGCCAGCAGGCCGACCAGCGGCCAGCGCAGGCGCTTTTCGATGCGGCCGGTGAACCAGAAGAAGATCAGCGGCAGGGCGAAGACAATGCCGATCGAGCGGGCCAGGAAGCGATGCGCCCATTCCCACCAGAAGATCGACTTGAACTCGTCGACCGTCATGCCCTTGTTGATCTGCTGGTATTGCGGAATGCGCTGATAGAGTTCGAACTCTTCCTGCCATTCGGCAGCGTTCAGCGGTGGGATCACGCCGTGTATGGGCTTCCACTCGGTGATCGACAGGCCGGAATCGGTGAGCCGCGTGGCGCCGCCCACCAGGACCAGACAGAACAGCGTGAAGATGACCACGCCGAGCCAGATGCGCACGGCCTTGCGATCACGCTCGCGGCGCTTGGAATGATTGAGGACGTCGATGATCACGGCATCGGTCGCGGACATGATTGGGGCTCCGCCAAAAGGACGCATCCGGCCGCGTGGATAACCGCTTGGCCCGCGTCTATGAGCATTTCGCGTTGCTTTGCCCCATCGACCCGTGCAAAACAAGCCCCGACGGTTTGCGGCATGCCGTCGCGGCCCTTATAAACGGCCGGAATCGCTGACAGGAGACAGGCATTTTGGTACCGCGTTTAAGAAGCTTTATCGGCACCATTCTGATTATCATCCTGGTGATTTTCTACGCGCTGGCCGCGACCACGGTCGCGACGCTGACGCTCGCCACCTCGCCTTGGTGGGTGCACTTCCTGTACTTCCTGATCAGCGGCTTGATCTGGATCCTGCCCGCCATGGTCATCATCAAGTGGATGGCCGGGCCGAAGCCGAAGAAGTGAGCTTTACCGCCGGTTAACCAGCCGTTGCGGTTTCTCTGTTCGAAACAGGCCCATAAACCGATTTTTCGTCCGTCCCACCTATCTTGCCCGCAAAACGGCAAAAGCGGGCGAGGCCATGCAGCAACGCAGGAACCAGCAGGACGAGACGGTTATTGAGGCGATCGAACCGCAGACCGCCCGCGAAACCGTGCGTTTTTCCGCTTTGACATTGACTGTCACGGACAATCCGGCCTCCGTCGAAAACGAATGGCGCAGGCTGGAGGGTTTCACGAAGAACTCCCTGCATCAGGGTTTTGACTGGTGCACCGCATGGGCCAAGGCAAACGGGCGCGAGCTGACGGTCGTAACAGCGACGGCGAACGGGCGCATGCTCGTGCTGCTGCCGTTCGATATCGTTGCGGAAAAAGGGATCCGCATCGCCCGCTTTCCCGGCGACCGCTTCAACAATATCAACAGCGGCCTTTTCGACATCGACCTCGCCACGCCCGATGCGGAGGAAGAGCAGAATTTCGCGTTTGCGCTGAGGCAGGCGCTCTCCGGCAAAGCCGATCTGGTGCTGCTGGACAACGTGCCGCTTCACTGGCGCGGGCTCACGCATCCGCTCGCCGGTCTCGCGACGATCGAAAACCAGAACCACTCCTTCCAGCTACCTCTCTTCCCGAATTTCGAGGCAACGCTGGCGCAGCTCAATGCCAAGAGCCGGCGCAAGAAATTCCGCTCCTCGGTCCGCAAACTCGATACGGTCGGCGGTTACGATCATGTCGTTGCCACAGAGCACGACGAAAAACACGCGCTGCTCGATCTGTTTTTCCGCCAGAAGGGCGAACGACTGCGGATGTTCGGCCTGCCGGACGTGTTCTCTCAGCCGGAAATTCGTGACTTCTTCCACCGCCTGCTCGACGTGCCGATGGTCGGACATGATGCGCCGCTGGTGCTGCATGCCATCCGCCTGCGCGGCGATCATGCGGGGCATATCTCGGCAATCGCCAGCCTGTCGCGCAAGGGCGATCACGCCATTTGCCAGTTCAGCTCGATCGACGAGACGATCTGCCCGGAGGCAAGCCCCGGCGAGCTTCTCTTCTGGCTGATGATCGAGCAGTCCTGCCGCGAAGGCGCTTCAGTCTTCGATTTCGGCGTCGGCGACCAGCCCTACAAACGGAATTGGTGCCGCCAGGAGACCGTCCAGCACGATATCCTGCTGCCGATCAACTGGAAGGGTTCGCTGGTG
This sequence comes from Neorhizobium sp., assembly GCA_965227625.1. GTDB lineage: Bacteria > Pseudomonadota > Alphaproteobacteria > Rhizobiales > Rhizobiaceae > Neorhizobium. The sequence goes on from CBDDGK010000060.1 coordinate 241,252, forward strand.
CGCCCGCTGCTGATCGGCATGACCAAGGCCAAGGCGACAATCAAGCGCAATCCGTATCTCTATTCCATCGCGCAGCGCTGGCGTTCGGGGCAATGCCCGAAGGCGCCGGAGGCTTCCGCCTCCGACGCCGACTGACATCAATCAGGATTGATGAGGCTCAAGCGGCCTGACGGCGCCCCGGACGCGGCGAGCGACGATCGCCGGCTTCGGCGATGACCAGCAGGTTCTCGTAGCCGGCATCCTCGAAATCCAGCACGAGCTTTGCGACATCCTCATCCTTGAAGCCCGGAACGGACAGGACGATCTCCGCCCTGTCATTGCGGCTCAGGCGGGAAATGCCGGCAATTTCGGCCGGGCCGCACTCGATGAGAACCAGATCATAGGCATCTGCCAGCGCATCGATGATCATCGTCAGGCGGTCGATGCCGCGCATGGCGCGGGCCGGATCGGAAATGCCGTGCGGGATGATATGTGCTTCGGACTGGCGATCCGGATGGATGGCATCGCCGAACGCCGTTTCGCCGCAAAGGAGATCGGTAATGCCCGGAAGCTTCGGATCGCCGGCCATCAGCGCCGTCGGGCAAGCGGAGCCGGTCATGTCGACCACGACCACGGTGCGGCCGCCGGATGCGACTTCGCGCGCCAGCGCCACGGATGCCGTCGAACCTTCATCACCGCCCGGCGAAATACCGATGGCGATCGGAACGTCGTGACGCTGCAGATAGTGTGCGACGGAGCCGACGGTAAAGCTCGCTTCGATTTCTGCGACTTCCTTGGCAAGCGCCTGTTCGGCAACCTTCGCACGTGCGGCAGTCGCGGCCTGCTGGGTGTCGGTGGCGGCTTCCGGGCGATCGAAACGGGCAGCTTCTGCCTGCATCTGATGCACGGGAAGAGGTGCCGCAGCTTGCGCTGCCGGAACAATCGCCGGTGCAGGTGTCACGTCGTCTTCGATAGCGCGGACGCCGGATGGGCGCAGGGCACGGCCGCTGAACAATTCAAGGACGATGACGATCAGGCAGCTGAAGATGAGGGTCGCGAGCGTCACGACGATGACGATCGGGATGACCTTCGGGAAATAGGGCTCGGACGGTTCGACCGCGCGGGAGACAACACGCGCATCCGCCGGGCTGGAGCTGGCTTCGAGGCGAGACGTCGCCTCGCGGTAACGCGCGAGATAGGTTTCCAGGAGCTGACGCTGAGCCGCGGCTTCACGCTCCAATGCCCGCAGGCCGACTTCCTCTTCGCCCGATCGCGCCGAGTCAGCCTTGAGGCCATTGAGCTGCCCCATCAGCTGGCGTTCGCGAAGGCGGGAGAGCTCGGCCTCGTTGTCGAGGCTGGAGAGGATCTTCTTGGTTTCGGATTCGATCTGCTGGCGGATGCCGGTCAGCTGGGCGCGCAGGCCCTTCAGCCGCGGATGACCTTCGAGCAAGGAGGTGGAGCTGTCGGAAATCTGAGCCTGCAGGTTGGCCTCGGCCTCCTTCAGGCGCTGAATGACCTGAGAACCGACGACGTCGGTCAGCGTGTCCGGAGCGCGGCCGGCTTTCAGCGCTGCGCGAACGTTTTCGGCGCGCGCCTCGGCATTGGCGCGCTCTCCCCTCACCCGCGCTATTTCCGTCGAGATGTCGGTGAGCTGGCGGGTCGAGAAGCTGCCGGTTTCGGTCGTCTGGAAGAGGCCGTTGGAGGAGCGGTAGTCGGCGACCTTCTTTTCGGCCTCCTGAACCTTCCTGGTCAGGCTGGCGATTTCCGGCTCCAGCCACTTGGCGGTTTCCGAATGGGTATCGAGCTTGGCGCCGCTCTGGATCTCCAGATAGACCTCGGCCATCTTGTTCGGAATTTCGGCTGCGAGCTTCGGATCCTTGGAGGAGAACTCGATCGCGATGACGCGCGAGTTCTCGACCGCGTAGACCTGCAGCTTTTCGCGGAACTCCTGAATAACCCGGTCTTCCGGATCGAGCTTCATCGGGTCCTGCTTGAGGCCGATCATCACGAGCGGATCGGGAAACATCGACTGCGCGGCCGGATCGAATTCCTTCAGCTGGGCAAGCTTCAGCTCACGCGCAACGCGCTTGATGAGGTCGGTGGATTGCAGGAGCTGCGCCTGGCTGGTGATGTTGAGCGAGTCGAGGATCGGGTCGTTGGCCTGCGGGGCAATGCCGCCGCTTGCGATATCCGGCGTGCGGGATTCGATCAGCAGCCGGGATTCACCCTTGTAGCTCGGCTTCATTAGGCTGGTGCCGACCAATGCCAAGGCAGCCGCGACAATCGTCACGCCGAGGATCTTCGTCTTGCGCTCCCAGACCGCCGTGATGATCCGGCCGAGATCGATATCCACGTCCTGATTGCTGCCGTTTACGCTTGACATGACACGCTCCAACTCATCGATTTCGAGGAATGGTAAAGGATCATGGTAACGCGAGGGTTAATGCCCGGCCGGATCGATTGCATATATAAGAAAATGATAAAATTCTCAGCGTCTTTACCGGGCATTAACCCTAACGGATCGATAACGGCGGCATAGGTATGAACAGCCGGAGCCCGGAAAGCGAAAATGTCCTTCGCCCCTTTCAAACGCGTCATGGCCAAACACGTGCTCGCGCTTGCCGTGGCAGCGACCGCGCTTGCCAGCTGCACGAGCTACGCCCCGGCCCCGAAAGGCTTCCAGCAGGCGGCCATCCAACCCTATCGGCTCGATAGTGGCGACCGGTTGCGCATCAGCGTGTTCGAACAGACCGGCCTCACCAACAGCTATACGGTCGACCAGGCGGGCTATATCGCCTTCCCGCTGATCGGCCAGGTCGCCGCCCGCGGCCAGACCATGCCGCAGCTTGAGGCGGCCATCGCGTCGCGCTTGAAGCAGGGCTACCTGCGCGATCCGGACGTGACGATCGAAGTGGATCGCTACCGCCCCGTCTTTGTCATGGGCGAAGTCGGACGGCCGGGACAGTATTCCTACGTGCCAGGCATGACCGCGCAGAATGCCATCGCCATTGCCGGCGGCTTCTCTTCTCGCGGCAACCAGCGCGATGTCGATGTGACACGCAAGATCAACGGCCAGGTGCTGACGGGTCGCACCAATATCTCCGCTCCTGTGCTTGCAGGAGACACGATCTACGTTCGCGAACGCCTTTTCTGACCGGGTCGGCTGATGGCGGAAAGCGCTCCCCTGCGGATTATCCACTGCTTCAGATCGCCCGTCGGCGGAATCTTCCGCCATGTGCGCGATCTGGTGGAAGAACACCGGGCCCTCGGCCACGAGGTCGGCATCCTGTGCGACAGCTCCACCGGGGGTGCGCATGAGGACAAGCTTTTCGACAGCATTCGCCCGCAGCTTTCGCTTGGCCTCGTTCGCATTCCGATGCGCCGTTCGATCGCTCCGTCAGATCTCATGGCGATCTACAGAAGTTATAAGCATATCAAAAGTTTGCAGCCGGACATATTGCACGGGCACGGCGCCAAGGGTGGCGCATTGGCCCGGCTGATCGGCTCAGTCCTGCGGGTGAACAGGTATCGCGTAGCCCGCCTCTATTCGCCGCATGGCGGCAGCCTGCATTTCGACCGTGCCAGCCTTTCCGGCCAGGTCGTGCTGCGCCTCGAGCGCCTGCAGGAGCGTTTCGGCGACGCCGTCGTCTTCGTCTGCGAGTATGAACGTCGGACCTACGAGGCCAAGGTCGGCAAACCGATCAAGGCATCCAAGGTGATCTACAACGGCATCAAGGATGCCGAATTCGAGACGATCACGACCGATCAGTCGGCGCCTCAGTTCCTTTATATCGGCATGCTGCGCGACCTGAAGGGACCGGACGTCTTCATCGACGCCTTTGCCCGCACCGAGCGAGCTATCGGCCGCCCTCTGTCGGCGCTGATGGTCGGCGACGGGCCGGACCGGGATCGTTACGAGGTGATGATGGCGGAACGCGGTCTCGGCCGTCGCATCGAAATGCGCGCGGCCATGCCCGCCCGCCAAGCCTTCGGGCAGGCGAAGATCGTCGTCGTGCCGTCTCGCGCGGAAGCAATGCCCTATATCGTTCTCGAGGGGCTGGCCGCGGACAAGGCCGTCATCGCATCGCGTGTCGGCGGAATTCCGGAAGTGCTGGGCGAAAACAGCAAGGCGCTTGCGATCCCGGGCAATGCCGAAGATCTGGCGCGCGTCATGACCGAGGCGATCACCACGCCGGACTGGAAAGACGACGTGATGCCGAAACCCGAAGCCTTCAAGGCTGTTTTCTCGGCATCAGTCATGGCCCGCGAAATGCTTGGCCTGTATCAAAATCTACTCGGCCAGAAGGTTTAGATGAAGTCCGGCTAAAGGCTTCTTTCACCTCTTCTTGCTATCGGTTCCAATACCTCCCGCCGGTCACGGCGCCGGAGCGGATAAGGGACCGGTCCATGAGCCAGCCAAACAAGTCCGAGCAATTCGACGTCGAAAGCCTTCGCAAGAAGGTTTCCGAGATCCGTGCCGCCGACGAGAAGCACGATCCGTCGGCCAATACGGTGCTCAACCCGCTGGCCCGCCAGATCGCCGAACAGTTCCGCAATGACAGCACTTCGCCGACCATGCTGATCGGCCAGTTTCGCCTGCTCGAACTTGGTGCGCTCATCCTGATCGGCCTTCTTGTGGGCTGGTTTGCTTCTCCGACAGATGCCGGCGGCTTCATCGCACGGCTGGCGCTGATCGCGGCAGGATCGACGTTCACGGTCCTTCTCCTGCAGCTCGCCGACACCTATCAAATTCCGTCGCTGCGTGGCGCGACCCGCACCGCCAAGCGTGTCTTCACCGCCTGGACGATCGGCTTTATCGCCACTCTTGCCGCGCTCTATCTCGAAGAGACCGTTTTCTTCCCCACCGGCGCCGTGATCGCCTGGTTTGTGATCGGCGCCGGCTTCCTGTTCATCGAGCGGCAGTTCACCGCTTTCGCGATCCGCAACTGGGCACGCAATGGCGTGATGGAACGCCGCGCTGTCATCGTCGGCGGCGGCGAGCCCGCCAAGCAGTTCGTGCGCCAGCTGGAAGCCCAGCCGGACAACGACATCCGCATCTGCGGCATTTTCGACGACCGCAGCAATGACCGTTCTCCGACCGTGGTTGCCGGCTATCCGAAGCTCGGCACCTTTGCGGAACTCGTCGAATTCGCCCGCCTTGCCCGCATCGACATGCTGATCATCGCGCTGCCGGCAAGCGCCGAACAGCGTATCCTGCAGCTGCTACGCAAGCTCTGGGTCCTGCCGGTCGATATTCGCCTTGCCGCGCATGCAAACCGCCTGCGCTTCCGCCCGCGCTCCTACAGCCATGTCGGCGCCGTGCCGATGTTCGATATCTTCGACAAGCCGATCCGCGACTGGGATTCGGTCGCCAAGCGGGTGTTCGACGTCGTGTTTTGTATCTTCGCGCTTGCGACGCTGTGGCCGATCATGCTGGCCGCCGCAATCGCCGTGAAAACCACCTCGAAGGGACCGATCCTTTTCCGCCAGAAGCGCCATGGCTTCAACAACGAGATCATCGACGTCCTGAAGTTCCGGTCGATGTACACGAACATGAGCGACCAGAGCGCCATCAAGGCCGTCACCAAGGGCGACCCGCGTGTGACCGCCGTCGGCCGCTTCCTGCGCAAATCCTCGATCGATGAGCTTCCGCAGCTCTTCAATGTGCTGCGCGGCCAGCTCTCTCTTGTCGGCCCGCGTCCCCACGCGGTCAGTGCACAGACCGGCGAACGCAAATATGTCGATGTCGTCGAAAGCTATTTCGCCCGCCATCGCGTCAAGCCGGGCGTCACCGGCTGGGCTCAGATCAATGGGCTGCGCGGTGAGCTCGACAGCGACGAGAAGATCCGCGCCCGCACGGCCTATGACCTCGACTATATCGAGAACTGGTCGCTGCTCTTCGACCTGAAAATCCTGTTCCTGACGCCGATCCGGCTGCTCAACACGGACAATGCCTATTGAGCGCCGTTACCCACGATCATCCGGAGCACTTTGACCGCCAGTTGGCCGCCGTGCGGCTGGCTGGCTCCGGCATGATCGCGTTCGGCGTTTTCCTGTCCGGCTTCGTCATCTCCGAGCCTGCTCCCTACGAGCTCATCATGGTGATCCAGATTGCCATATGGTTCCTGCTCGGACTGAAGATCTCCCGTACCGTCGCACCGCTGCTGGTCGCGCTCATCACCTTCAACATGAGCGGCCTCTTCTCCATGTTCGTCATGAAGGACATGAGCGAGGCGCCGTTGTATTTCGCCGTCTCGACCTTTCTGGCGCTGAGCTCGGTCTTCTATGCCGCGATCATCGAGAACGACCATCGGCGGCTGAACCTGATCTTTCGGGCCTGGGTCGTCGCGGCGATCATCACCTCGCTGCTTGGCATCGCCGGTTATTTCAATGCCTTTCCGGGCAGCCATGTCTTCACGCGCTACAACCGCGCCATGGGCGCCTTCCAGGACCCGAACGTCTTCGGCCCCTATCTCGTCGCCCCCCTGCTCTATCTGCTCTACCGGATGCTGACCGGGCCGATCTCGCGGGCGCCGCTTCTGATCGCCGGTATGGCCATCCTCGCGTTCGGCATCTTCCTGTCCTTCTCGCGCGCGGCCTGGGGCCTGCTGGTCTTCACGCCGGTGCTGCTGGTCATCGTCATGTTGCTGAAAGAGCGCTCGACGGCATTCCGCTTCAAGATCCTGGCGATCGCCGGCGGCGCAGCGCTGTTCATGATGCTGATCCTCGGTATCGCGCTGCAATTCCCTCAGGTCTACGACCTGTTCATGAACCGCGCCAAGCTGGTTCAGGAATATGACGGTGCGCGCCTCGGGCGCTTCGAGCGCCACAAGATCGGCTTCCTGATGGCCATGGAACGGCCACTCGGCCTCGGGCCGATGGCCTTCGGCAAGATCTTCGGGGAAGACGAGCACAATATCTGGCTGAAGACGCTGACCACCTACGGCTGGCTCGGCGCGATCACCTACCAGATCATGATCTGGTCGACGCTCTGGTTCGGCTTCCGCTATATGCTGCGTGAGCGCCCCTGGCAGCCTTACCTGATGATCGCCTGGGTGATGATCGTCGGCCATGCGATCATCGGCAACGTCATCGATACCGACCACTGGCGGCATTTCTACCTTCTGCTCGGCATCGTCTGGGGCTGCGTGGCGCTGGAGCACCGGTACGTACGCTCGGAAGCTGCCAAAAAGGCAACACGCACAGCCGTGTAAGGCTTGACCCGTCGCCGCCCTGCTCCACATCATTTCTCATGCTGACAGTCGCTCAACTCCGCGCCGCGCGCGCCATGACCGGAATGACGGTGGACGAACTTGCCGCCGCTTCCGGGCTTTCGAAATCCACGATCGAGAGGGCCGAAGCCAGTCAGGCTTTTGCGGACGCAGAGGTTACCGACAGGCTGCGAAACATCTTCGAATCCAAGGGTGTCATCTTCATCGGAGCCGGCGAAGGCGACGTTGCCGCGGGACCGGGTGTGCGCATGCGCCAGCACGGCCATGACGAAGGCATGCACCCGCAGGACCTTAACGCCGCAAACGACGACTAAATCTTTTCGCATCGCCGGAACTATTTGAGTTCACACGCGTTTCCCCGCCATTCCAAGCTTTTTGAATGGGGGCATGCATGGCACGCACGAACAATCTCTATCTCGTCATCGGTGCACTTATGGTCGTTGTCATCGGCCTGGGTTTCTACGTCTATCGTGAAGAAACCAAGCCGAAGGGAGTAGAGCTGTCGATCGGCCAGAATGGTATAAAACTACAGGAAAAGTGAGGGTTACTTGGAGGATGGATTTTTAACGATAAGGGCACAGAATTCCTTGGAACAAAATTCACCATGTGAGTTGACGTTCGAATAATCACAAAGGGGAACCAAATGACAACCTATCTGAAGCCCGAGGAGCTTGAGAACATCGGCCTCAAGAAGGTCTGGAGCGTTTCGGAATTTGCCCGGCGCTACAGGCTGGACAAGGACGAAGAAAAGCGCCTCCTGAAATTGCTCGGCCCGTTCGCCTCGCAGCAGGAACTGTTGATGAACGCCAGCCGGGCGCCGCGTTTCCGCTGATACTTCAAGAATCGCAGGCAATCACTGTGTTGTCTTTTATGCGACCTCACAGTCATGAGCATATGTTGCTTTAATCCTTGCTTAAAAATACTTTCAACGGAACCTTTTTCGCCACCTTCTAGTTGGGACTTTGTAACCAACTCGCGCCAACGGCAAATCACCGGTGGCAGAAGGAGGAATACGATGATGAAACTTCTCTCGCATGCAGGGCTTGCAGCGACCCTCTCGCTCGGCGCTCTCTGCGCCTTTTCGACATCCGCATCCGCTCAGGATCTGCAGCTTCGCATCGGCCCGGACGGCGTGCGACCGGTGATCCGTGACCGGGAACGCGACTATCGCCGCAGCGGCGATTGCAGCCCCAGCGAAGCCCGCGCCGCAGCGCGCGACGAAGGCTTCAGCCGACCACAGGTAGTGCGCGTAACCGACCGCAGCGTGACGGTTCAGGGCTGGACCAATGACGGCCCTGATCGCATCACATTCGCCAACCGTGCCGGTTGCCCGACCATCTGATGACTTCGGAAAAATGGCTAAACCGACGCAAGACAGCTTGAGCCCCGCCACATGGCGGGGTTTCTGGTTACTCTATTGATGGCAATATCGCCGCACACTTTTCCGCGACATGTTTTAAAAAAATGCCCGGCCTTACGACCGGGCACCCGCTCATCTTCCGACTTGATGTATTTAGCCGCGGAACATCGTCATGATAGCGCTGGTGTTATTGTTAGAGATGCTCAGAGACTGTATGGCCAGCCGCTGCTGCGTCTGTAACGCCTTCAGCCTGATCGCTTCTTCCTCCATATCGGCATCGACAAGCGAGCCGACGCCCGAAGCACCAACGACATCTTTGAAATAGGCACCGTCGTTTTCACCGTTAGCTGCGTCGGCGCTGTTCGCAGAGCTCGTCGGAACACTCCAGTAAGATCCCATGGGGAGTGAATAGCGGCTGTCGCTCTGGCAAAGTGAGGCTGCAATAACGCACCCACCCTTAGGAGACGCTGCCATGGAAGCTGTAACTTCCCAACCGCATACGCCAGCCGCTATCCGCACTGATCTTGGAGCAATTTTCATTTCATTGGAACTCAGCCGTGCGACCTGGCTAATCACGTCTTTGTCGCCGGGCAATGGCGAGAAGATGTCGAAGCACACGGTAAGTGGCGGCGATGTGCCCGCATTGCTGGCACGTTTTGCCCAGCTCCAGGCAAAGGTAAAATCCCGGAGCGGCAATCAGTTTCCGATCGTCACAATTCAAGAGGCCGGACTTGACGGCTTCTGGATCGATCGAGTGCTGAAGGCGAACGGAATAGAAAGCTATGTTGTCGATCCAGCTTCAATTGCGACCTCGCGCAGGCGGCGGCGAGCGAAGACCGACAGACTGGACGGTGAGGCCCTGGTCCGAGCGTTGTTGGCTTTCAAGCGTGGAGAGCCACGCGTGTGCGCAATGGTCAAAGCACCCAGCCCCGAGGAAGAGGATTGCCGTCGGGTCTGCCGAGAGCGCAAGGTTCTGATTGCGGAGCGCGTCAAACACGTCAATCGCGTGAAAGGTTTGCTCTTTTCACAGGGCATCAGCGGTTACGAGCCGCTACGCAAAAACCGTCGCACCCGACTGACCGAACTTCAGACGGGTGATGGCCGCCCTCTACCAGCCCATATAAAAGCTCAAATAGGCCGTGAACTTGATCGCCTCGAACTGTTGCTGGCGCAAATTACAGCGGTGGAGGAGGAACGGGATAAGCTGCTGGCGATGGAGACGCACGGCACGATCACATTAGCAGATACGGAAGCGGCGATGCTTTGCAACATAAAGGGTATTGGCTCAGAATTCGCGGCCGTCCTTTGGACCGAAGGCCTATTCCGACACTTTGATAACCGACGCCAGGTTGCTGCCTATGCAGGGTTGGCACCGACACCTTGGCAAAGCGGAACGATCGATCGCGAGCAGGGCGTATCGAAGGCTGGCAATCCGCGACTAAGAACTATAATGGTCCAGCTATCCTGGCTCTGGTTGCGACATCAGCCAAAATCAGCTCTCAGCCTTTGGTTTACAGCTAAGGTGCAATCCAACGGTGGCCGGATGAGGAAGTGCGCGATCGTGGCGCTCGCGCGAAAGTTGCTGATAGCATTGTGGAAGTATGTCAACTCGGGCGTCGTCATCGAAGGAGCCATCATCAAGACGGCCTGACGGATAGCGCAAAGAATTCTGTAATCTACCAGGAACGATCATTCCTGGCGGATCCAGGTGGCCGAACCGATCCGCGATATGGCTTCAAACGCCGGCAGTAAGAATGGTCTCGTCTTCCTGAGCCTTTGCCGCAACGCAAGCGGGATCATGGTGCAGCCCTTAAACGGCGACCGTATGTGAGTTGGAACCGGCAATGGAAACAGGCCCGTTCACGCGAATAGGCTCGGACTTGGATATCGAAGAAACACGAAAGGAAACGTGCCGTGGATGATTAAGGCTCTTGACCCAGCAATCCCCATGTGAGCCGTGTCGATGGAATTGGATGGGAGTCTGGTCGAAGTCTGACCGTCAGTCGGGACCGAACCGCGGACCGGGAGATGATTGCTGGACAGAGGGGCAGTGTTGCTCGGGGCAGGATTGGAGTTAAGTCGGCCGAGTGTTCTCAAGGCGATGACTGCTGAGGTGTTGTTGGCGAGAGTCGAAACCATAAAAAATACCTAGATTGCCTGATGAAGATTGATGAAAATTCCGGAAGAATTGGCCCGGATTAGACGGCGCGGCCTCATGCCCTTCGATCCAGCCTGTTACATACTGAAAAGAACCCGTTGCTTGAGGAAATACTTATCGTCAAATCCTGCGCCATTTATTAATTCGCATAAATACGTGATCTCTCTAATGATTTACTGGTAAATCGATCCAATACTGAAAATATAAAATTGTATATGCTTGGCAGTTGCGTTTTGGGAAGGCATCATTTCCATTCAAGTCAGAAAGATCTGGCTGAGAGCGCACGGATATCGGTTCCGACGCTGAAGCGGATGGAAGCAAGCGACGGCGCAGTAGCGGGCTTGGCCAACAGTGTGCTGGCGGTTAAGTCCGCTCTCGAATCGACTGGAATCGAATTTATTGCGGGAAGAGTTTTCTTGAGAACTGAATAGCAGCCGCTGACTACAGGGGGCTAAAAAAATATAGCCACCTCTGGGGGACGTGGCTAAGTGATTGATTTAAATGGTCGGGGCGACAGGACTTGAACCTGCGACCCCTTGACCCCCAGTCAAGTGCGCTACCGGGCTGCGCTACGCCCCGACCAGCTTCATACGAAGCATGCTTTCCATACTTACATGGGCTCTTCTAGGCAAGGGAAAAATCGGGGTAATCCCCTCACCCGGCTTCAGGTGGCAATACCCCAACGAAAAGAGCCCGCTCTGAACTTTCGTCGGAACGGGCTCATTCACTCAGGTATTTAGCGCCTGCGCCTCAGTAAGGCGAATAGCACTGACGACGCGGGCCGTAGTTGGGCTGGAACGTGTTGTCGTAAGCTCGATACGAGCGGTAACGCGAATAGCACCAGTTCACGTGGGCATTCCCACCTCCGACATAGCGGCGGGGAGCAACATAGCGACGCTGCTCGTAATAGCGCGGAGCAGCCAGAGCACCGCCGATGATAGCGCCAGCCGCAAGACCACCGATGATCGCACCGGCGCTGGGACCGCGGCGGTGACGATAGTAGCGATCACCGTAATAGCGGTCGCGACCGTAATACCTCGGTCCACCGCGCCAGCCGCGGTCGCGGTGACGCCAATACTGCACCTGTTGGACGTCCGCGGGCGCTTCGATCTTGGGCGGGCTGATCGACGGGAATGCCTGGGCAGGCACGATGCCGCTGAAGGCCGTGATAAGGGATAACACGGCGACTGCGATTTGCTTCTTCATCATTCACCTCCACTGTTTCCTCTATGCGGACATGATCCGCGATTTCTGCTGAACCAGAGGTGAATGATGAAAGAAGCTTTACGTTCCCGGGAGTTACAATTTTTCAGGCGATTCTAACGGACACGTGTTCCTGAGCGCCTCACGTCCGAAGACCGGCGCTGCGGACGCTACAAGTCATGAAGCGAGATGCGTCAGCGGACCTGATCCAGAAGGCGCTTGCATTCGAGAAGATCGAAGAGGGCTTCCTGCAGCAGGGCACGGTCTTCCTTGCCGACGCTCGACTTGCCGATCGAGACTTCCATGTCGTCGTCATGCGAAGAACCGAAACCGAAGAAACGGCCGCTCGGCTTTACCTTCGGGCGACCGACGACCTGATCTTCGTCCGCCGTGGAGACCTTCGGCTCCACATGCTTCTCGCTATTGGCAGCCATGATCGCTTCCATCGTGGCGAGATCGCCTGATGCGATCGCCGCGACGAACTTGTTGCCGTTCGTCTTCAGAAGCTTCTGGACGCCTTTTATGGTGTAACCATGGTCATAGAGCAGGTGCCTGATGCCCTTCAGCAGATCCACGTCTTCCGGGCGATAATAGCGACGCCCGCCGCCGCGTTTCATCGGCCGGATCTGCGGAAAACGCGTCTCCCAGAAGCGCAGTACGTGCTGCGGCAGATCGAGATCGTCCGCGACCTCGCTGATGGTACGAAAGGCGTCGGGGCTCTTGTCCAAGAATCATACTCCAACAGCGAACTGCCGATATCGGGCGCACGGCTTGAATAGCGCGGCACGCAGGCGGAATTATGCAACGAATCGCACAGATCTCAACGGTTTGAGATGAGATATTGAAGTATGTTCACAGGAATGGAAGGGGCGCCGGTGTCGCGCCCTACCCTGCTCAGGCGACCGGGCTGACCGGCTTCAGCTTTGCCTTGCGGGCAGTGTGGGCTTTCAAAATGCGCTGTTTCAGCACGTTGGAGGCCTTGAAGGTCATCACCCGGCGCGGCGAGATCGGCACTTCTTCACCCGTCTTCGGGTTGCGGCCGATGCGTTCGTTCTTGGCGCGCACCTGAAAGGTGGCGAAAGACGACAGCTTCACCACTTCGCCACGAACGATGGCATTACAGATTTCGTCGATTACCGTTTCGACAAGTTCAGCCGATTCTGTTCGCGAGAGACCAACCTTGCGGAATACCGATTCCGCGAGATCCGCGCGTGTTACTGTCTTGCCGGCCATGATCCCCGCCCAATTTTCGAAATTGATCTTATCAAAGCCAATAGACAGTATTTTGCTTGAGCGCGAGGGTCAAGCACCTGTGTAAAAACACTTATTTACGCTTTCGGCTCTGGTATCATTTTACCAGCGGATAAGCAACGCACCCCAGGTGAAGCCGCCACCCATCGCTTCGAGCATTACCAGATCGCCCTTTTTGATGCGACCATCGGATGCGGCCACGGAAAGCGCCAGCGGAATCGATGCCGCTGAGGTGTTGCCATGCAGATCGACGGTCACAACGACCTTCTCGCTCGGGATGCCGAGCTTCTTGGCCGAGCCATCGATGATGCGGCGATTTGCCTGATGCGGGACGAGCCAGTCGAGATCGTCGGCCGTCGTGCCGGTCGCGTTGAAAGCGGCCTCGATCACGTCGGTGATCATGCCGACGGCATGTTTGAAGACTTCGCGGCCTTCCATGCGCAGATGGCCGACCGTGCCGGTGCTCGACGGGCCGCCGTCAACATAGAGCTTGTCCTTGTGGGAACCATCGGAACGCAGATGCGAGGTCAGAACGCCACGATCGGCAATCGTGCCCTCACCTTCCTGCGCTTCGAGAATGATTGCTCCGGCGCCATCGCCGAACAGGACGCAGGTGGTGCGATCCTTCCAGTCCAGAATACGCGAAAACGTCTCGGCGCCGATCACCAGCACGCGCTTGGCCATACCGCCACGGATATGCATGTCGGCGGTGGCGACGGCGTAGACGAAGCCGGTACAGACGGCCTGCATGTCGAACGCATAACCATGGGTCATGCCGAGCCGGTTCTGAATATTGACGGCAGTCGCCGGAAACGTGTTGTCCGGCGTCGAGGTCGCGACAAGAACCAGATCGATGTCATCGGGCGTCAGGCCGGCATTGTCGAGCGCGGCACGGGCCGCCTGCTCGCCGAGCGACGCGGTCGTTTCGCCCTCACCGGCGATATAACGCTGGCGGATGCCGGTGCGCTGGACGATCCACTCGTCGGAAGTTTCGACGATGCCTTCCAGTTCCTGATTGGTCACTACCCGTTTCGGAAGCGCTGCCCCGAAACCACGAACCACTGAACGGATCATTCTCTCTCACATCCTGTCATCATGCCGCTTCGGGGCCAGCCGGAGGCTGACGACGGGCATGGTAAAAATTCAAATCCTGAGCGATCTTGGCGTTCAGGTCGTTGCGCGCCATGTCGTAGCCGACGTCGATTGCTGCCGCGAAACCATCGGCATTGGTACCGCCGTGGCTCTTGATGACGATGCCGTTCAGGCCGAGGAATACGCCACCATTGACCTTGTTCGGGTCCATCTTCTCACGCAGGCGATCGAAGGCGCTTTTCGCAAGCAGGTAGCCGAGCTTGGCCATCCAGGTGCGCGACATCGATTCACGTAGCAATGTGGCGATCTGACGGGCTGTGCCTTCGGCAGCCTTAAGCGCGATATTTCCGGTAAAGCCTTCGGTCACAACGACGTCGACGGTGCCCTTGCCGATATCGTCGCCTTCCACGAAGCCCTGGTAGGAGATGGTCGGGAGATTAGCCTCGCGAATCAACCGGCCGGCCTCCTTGACCTCTTCCTGCCCCTTCACTTCCTCAACGCCGACATTGAGAAGGCCGACGGTCGGACGCTCCAGTTCGAAGAGCGCGCGTGCCATGGCACCGCCCATCAGGGCAAAGTCGAGAAGCTGCTGGCTGTCGGCACCGATCGTCGCGCCGATATCGAGTACTATGCTTTCGCCCTTCAGCGTCGGCCAGATGCCGGCAATCGCGGGACGTTCGATATTGGCCATGGTGCGCAGACAGAACTTCGCCATGGCCATCAGCGCGCCGGTATTGCCGGCAGATACGGCAACGTCCGCCTCACCGAGTTTCACGGCCTCGATCGAGCGCCACATGGTCGAGACATAACGGCCGCGGCGCAGCGCCTGGCTCGGCTTCTCGTCCATGGCGACGGCAAGTTCACATTCGTGGAAAACAGATCTTTCCCGGAGTTTCGGATATTTCGCCAGCCAAGGCTCGCATTGCGCCTTAAGGCCGTAGATGAGGAACGTCACGTCCGGGTGGCGTTCCAACGCCTTGGCGGCACCGGGAATGACGACCTCGGGACCAAAATCGCCACCCATGGCGTCGATAGAAATTCTGATCACGCGTCACTGATCCTTATCTTCGCCGAACGCGTACCCGAAGGTATGCGCTTGTTGTTCTAGCGTCTCCAGCGGCACGCTCATGCCCGGCGCTGTCGGCGAATTCGTGGCCAAAATATAGTTTTTGTTGTCGCTTACAACAGGCCTCAGTCCTTTTTCCAGTCTTTCAGGACTGCAAACGGATTAGGACGGCCAGCCTTTTCGTTCGGATCGCCTTCGATATGATCGGCGAATTCGATGCCCGGTTTGCGCGGATAGGGATCGATGGCGAGTGCTGCAAATTCGACGACGACGACGCCCACATCGATGGTATCGCCGGAAAAGGCTTCCGGAAGATCGGGGCCATCCGGATCGAGCACCATTTCGGCCGCGTCGTTCGTTACGATACGCGCGAGTTTCGAGCCCTCGGGTACGAAAATCTGCTCGAAATTCTCACGGATGGTCGATTCGACCGGTTCCAGCGTCACGACACACGACTGGACGATGTCTGTCTTGACTTCGCCCTTCAGGCGCACGCCATCCTTCTTCCATCGCGCGACCTGCAGCTCCGCGGTCAACGACTTGACTGCGTCGACCTGCCAGAACCGGGCAAGCGCCTCAAGCTCGCGGGCGTCCGCCTCCAGCGTCACAGTCACCGCGTTGGCGGAGATGTTGCCGACCTTGACGGGATAGGAAAACGGGGGCTTCTCGCCGCCTTCATGATTATTCTTCATTGAACCTCACTTCCTGGGCTGCGACAGCACGCCCGGCTGCAGCAGAGCTGCGACGCCACGGGAAATCTCATCTTCGGACACTTCGGCAAGCGCCGCTTCGGCCGCCGCCATCCAATCCGCCAGACCGCGCATCGAAGGCGCATCCGCCGTATCGGGATAAATATTGCGTTGAAGCGCGGATGCCAGTTTTTCCGCATCCTTTTCCTCGAGCGCGGCCGCATAGGTCTCCAGCCGGCCATAGAACATGCCGGCCAGTTTCTTCATGCGCTTCGGCACGCCCTGGTCGCCGATACCGAGTTCGCGGATCGAATGGTCGATGTCCTGGAAGAAGGCATCGACGATTTCTTGCGCCAGTTCCTGGCCGCTCGCGGCAGATTTTGCCGTGCGCCTGAAAAACAGGATCATGACCGCCGTCAGCATCTCGAAACGGCCCATGACCGTGTCCGGAACATCGAGATCCGTGTAGAAGAACGGCACGCGCGCCATCGAAGTCAGCGCGGCATACTGCCGGTCAACGATCGTCTGATTGTGGTTCTTCTTCTTGAAAAGGCCGAAGATCATCTGTTTTCCCGTTGTTTGTCTCCTTCAACTGGTCGGCTTTCAGGCCCCGCCATGTTGCATGGAAACGAAAGCTGGTTTACCGAAGCATGCACGAATTGCAATGCCGTTCAGCGATGTGCGTTCGGTGCGGTAATTTTCGTGGCCTCATATCGGCGTCAGGATCGGCTCCCGTCCCCGGAATAGCCATAATGGTATGAGCAGCAAGGGCATGTTGAGTTGGGGGGAAGCGGTTGAACAAGCGGGTTTTCGGGTACCAGATGACATTCTTGAATAAGACCGTGATGGCGATGGTCATCGCTTCCGTCGCAGTGTCGGGCTGCTCGTCGATGCAGCTTGGGGACACGATCTACAATGGTTATGTCGTCGACGAACAGTCGCTGAACCTGATCCCTGTCGGATCGAGCCGCGAGCAGGTGTTGTTGACGATGGGCACGCCCTCGACCACGGCAACCTTCGACAACGAAGTTTTCTACTACATCTCGCAGAAGCGCGAACGCGCCGTCGCGTTCATGAAGCCGCGACTGGTCGAACAGCACGTCGTCGCGATCTACTTCAGCAAGGACGGCACGGTCGAGCGCCGTGCCAATTACACCCTGCAGGACGGCAAGGTTTTCGACGCGATTTCGCGCACGACGCCGACCGGCGGTCGCGACCTGACCTTCCTCCAGCAGCTGCTGAGCGGCGGCACGGGTGCTGCAGGTGCAGGCGCGGCAGCAGCCCGCAGCATGCTGCAGGGCATGGGCCAGCGCTAAGCATTCGATTTTCGGATCGCATGAAAAAGCCCGCGGGAAGCGATTCCCGCGGGCTTTTCGTTTCAGAGGTCCGCGATCAGCCCGCGAGGATCGCCAACAGCAGCAGCGCCACGATATTGGTGATCTTGATCGCCGGATTGACGGCCGGGCCTGCCGTATCCTTGTAAGGATCGCCGACCGTGTCGCCGGTCACGGATGCCTTGTGGGCGTCCGAACCCTTCATGTGGCGGGTACCGTCCTTGTCGACGAAACCGTCTTCGAAGCTCTTCTTGGCATTGTCCCAGGCGCCACCGCCGGAGGTCATGGAGATTGCCACGAAGAGGCCGTTGACGATGACGCCGAGCAGCGATGCACCGAGTGCCGCAAAGGCCGAGGCCTTGTCACCGCCAGAGATCAGCAGAACGCCGAAATAGACGACGATCGGTGCCAGCACCGGCAACAGCGACGGGATGATCATTTCGCTGATCGCCGCCTTGGTCAGGATATCGACGGCGCGGCCATAGTCCGGCTTTTCCGTGCCTTCCATGATGCCCGGCTTTTCGCGGAACTGCCTGCGCACTTCCTCGACGATCGAGCCGGCAGCGCGGCCGACTGCGGTCATGGCGATACCGCCGAACAGGTAGGGAATGAGGCCGCCAAAGATCAGGCCGGCGACGACGTAAGGGTTGGCAAGGCTGAACGAGATTTCACCGATGCCCTTGAAGTACGGATATTGATCGCCGTGAGCCGCGAAATACTGCAGATCGTTGGCGTAGGCCGCAAAGAGAACCAGAGCGCCGAGACCGGCGGAGCCGATCGCGTAGCCCTTGGTAACTGCCTTGGTCGTGTTGCCGACGGCATCGAGCGCATCGGTAGACTTGCGCACTTCAGGCGGCAGATGGGCCATTTCAGCAATGCCACCCGCGTTGTCGGTGACCGGACCGAAAGCATCGAGGGCGACGATCATGCCGGCAAGACCGAGCATGGTGGTGACCGCGATGCCGGTGCCGAACAGGCCGCCGAACTGATAGGTGGCGATGATGCCGCCAACGATGACGATCGCGGGAAGCGCGGTCGATTCGAGCGAGACTGCAAGGCCCTGGATGACGTTGGTGCCGTGACCGGTCACCGATGCCTGGGCGATCGAGTTCACCGGCCGCTTGTTGGTGCCGGTGTAGTATTCGGTGATCACGACGATCAGCGCCGTGACGACGAGACCGAGCAGGCCGCAGATGAACAGGTTGCCGCCCGTGATCTGCTTGCCGGCAACCGTGCCGATCGTGCCCCAGCCGATGGTCATCGACGTTGCGATGCCGAGCCCGATGATCGACAGGAGGCCGGTAACGATGAGGCCCTTGTAGAGGGCACCCATGATCGAGCCGTTTGAGCCGAGCTTGACGAAGAACGTGCCGATGATCGAGGTGACGATGCAGGCGCCGCAAATGGCGAGCGGATAGAGCATCGTGGTTGCCAGAACCGGCGAGCCGGCAAAGAAGATCGCGGCGAGAACCATGGTTGCCACGACCGAGACCGCATAGGTTTCGAACAGATCGGCCGCCATGCCGGCGCAATCGCCGACGTTGTCGCCGACGTTATCGGCAATCGTCGCCGGGTTACGCGGATCGTCTTCCGGAATGCCGGCTTCCACCTTGCCGACAAGGTCGCCGCCGACGTCCGCACCCTTGGTGAAGATGCCGCCGCCGAGACGGGCGAAGATCGAGATCAGCGAAGCGCCGAAGCCGAGCGAGACGAGCGCGTCGATGACTTCGCGGGAGCCGCTTGGGTGACCGAGAGCGGACGTCAGAATCCAGTAATAGATCGAGACACCGAGGAGAGCGAGACCCGCCACCAGCATGCCGGTGATGGCGCCGGACTTGAAGGCGATGTCGAGACCGGCGGCAAGGCTCTGCGAGGAGGCCTGCGCGGTGCGCACGTTGGCGCGGACCGAGACGTGCATGCCGATAAAGCCCGCGAGACCCGACAGAACCGCGCCGATCACGAAGCCGAGCGCTGCCGTGCCCGATAGGAGCAGCCAGGCGAGAACGGCGACAACCACGCCGACAATACCGATGGTCTTGTACTGACGCGTCAGATAAGCCTGCGCGCCTTCACGAATATATCCGGCGATTTCCTGCATGCGCTGATTGCCTTGATCGGCAGCCAGAACCGAACGCGTCGCCCAGATGGCATAAATGATCGAGAGCAAACCGCACACGATCACACCCATAATTACGGTCATTCGCTTCATCCTCTCCCTTGCGCCGGACGGCCCATGCTATCCGGTCATGCACCTTGCGGCGTCGACCCATCGCAAAGGATGAGGAAGGATGCCGCAACACTCCACGATGCGCATTCCCGCACGAATGGCCGACTCCCCTCCCAAGGACTCTCGGGGGCCATTCACGCGAGGCGAGATTGCGGTGGAGATGCGGTGCCGTCAAGCCCCGAAAAGGCAAGAGTTCAGGCGGATTTGACGGAGCGGGATTTGAGGATCAGCCCGACGATGAGAACCAGGCAGATGATGGTCACCGGCCAGATCACCAGATTGATGAACGACCAGCCATAGGCGATGAAAATCTTGCCGGACGAAAAGGATGACAGGGCAACGGTTCCGAACAGAACGATGTCATGGAAACCCTGCACCTTGTCCGCCTCATGCGGGCGATAGCTGGAAGCAACGATCGCGGTCGAGCCGATGAAGCCGAAATTCCAGCCGACGCCGAGAAGAACAAGAGACAGCCAGAAATTCCAGAGTTCGACACCCATATGGGCAACGACGGCGCAGGCCATCAGCGTCACGAGACCGGCCGCGACGACCTTTTCCGCACTGAAGCGCGAGATCAGCATGCCGGTGAAGAAGCTTGGGCCGAACATGGCCAGCACATGCCATTGGATGCCCAGCGTCGCCAGCTCGGTCGGGAACCCGCAACCGATCACCATGGCAAGCGGCGCGCCGGTCATGACGAAGGTCATCAGCGCATAGGTGCAGATGCCGCAGATCATGCCGATCATGAAACGCGGGGTCATGACGATTTCGCTCAAGGGACGAGCAGGCTCGGCATGAGCGGACGATGTCACAGGCTTCGGCAGCTTCAGGAACGCCAAGACACAGAAGGAAATGATGCTGAGCGGAATGATTGCGAGGAATGCCCCTGCAAAAGTCACCGGCGCCAGCAGATCCTTCGCCCAGATGGCGATCTGCGGGCCGAGCACCGCGGAGACGACGCCGGCACCAAGGATCCAGGAGATTGCCTTCGGCTTGAAGGAAGACGGCGAGGCATCGGCTGCCGCGAAGCGGATCTTCTGGGTGAAGCCTGCGCAAGTGCCGATAAGGATCAGGGCCGTAACGAAAAGCCAGAAGCTTCCACGCAGAAGAGCGACCGCGGCAACAGCTCCACCGAGCGCACCGATCACGCTGCCCAGCATGAAGGCCTGTTTACGGCCAAGCCAACGGGACGCAATCGCGATCACCACCGCCCCGCAGGCCGTGCCGACATTGAAACCGGTGATCGGCGCGGTCGCAAGCGACTTGTCTTCGGCGAGCAGCTGATATCCGGCGAGGGAGCCAAGGGAAATCGACAGCGGCGCGATCGAGCCAAGGATCGCCTGGGCGATCGCAAGCTGCGCGACACTGCGCCGGGCGGTCCGCATCTGTGTTTGAAGATCCAGCCCAGCGTCCATTTTTTACCTCGGATTACTTCTTGGCGTCGCCGCGGACTTGCTTGGCGATACGGTCGAGAACCGCGTTGACGATGCGCGGCTCGTCTTCTTCGAAGAAGGCGCGAGCGATCTCGACATATTCGGTCACGATCACGGCGACGGGCACGTCCTTGCGCTCCATCACTTCGAACGTACCGGCACGCAGGATGGCGCGCAGCGTCGAATCGAGGCGAGACAGCGGCCAGCTTTCCTCCAGGGAGGAGCGGATGACCGGATCGATCTTCGTCTGGTCGCGCACGACGCCCGACACGATCGAACGGAACCAGGAGGCATCCGCCTTCAGATAGGTATCGCCGTCGAGTTCCTGGCCGAGGCGGTGCGCCTCGTATTCAGCCACGACTTCCAGCACGCCGGTGCCGCCGATATCCATCTGATAGAGAGCCTGCACGGCCGCAAGCCGTGCTGCGCCCCGCTGGTTCGCCGGCTTGACCGGCTGTTCGCCTTCTTTGGCCATAAAATCAACCACCATTCAGTTTTTCGCGCAGCGCGATCATGGTCAGCGCAGCACGTGCGGCAAAGCCGCCCTTGTCCTTGTCCGAACGGCGGGCGCGCGCCCAGGCCTGATCGTCGTTTTCGCAGGTCAGGATGCCGTTGCCGATCGCAAGCGATTCAGACACCGCAAGATCCATCAGCGCCCGCGAGGATTCGTTGGAGACGATATCGAAATGATAGGTCTCGCCACGAATGACCATGCCGAGTGCGACGAAACCGTCGTATTCGGTGCCGCCCTCTTCGGCCGCGTCGAGCGCCATGGCGATGGCAGGCGGAACTTCCAGCGCGCCGGGCACGGTGACGACGTCGTAGGTCGCACCGGCTTGCTTCAGCGCGTGGGTCGCGCCGTCCAGAAGCGCATCGGACATATCGTCGTAGAAGCGCGCCTCGACGATCAGGATATGGGGAGCGGTTTCACGCGACATGGTTCACCTTTGGGTCTGGCGGTCAAATCGGGACGATTGTGATCTTACGCCGGTTCGCATCCGTGTCCGGCAGGCCGCGGTCAAAACACGCCTTTGCCCGAATGGCAAGCAATTTTCGCTGAACTCTGCGATGCGAATCGGGAATAGCTAGATGCCTTGCATGAGAGTGAGCCTGCTGGAGGAGTGAATGAATAGCATACCGACGATCGAAACCGAACGACTGATCCTGCGTCCGCACGAACTTTCGGACTTCGATACGTTCGCCGCGATCTGGGCCAACCCGGACGTCGTGCGCTACATTACGGGCACACCGATCACTCGCGAAAACAGCTGGGGGCGCATGCTGCGCGTCCGCGGCATGTGGCAGCTGATGGGTTTCGGCTTTCTGGCGATCCAGGAGAAGGCAACCGGCACGCTTCTCGGCGAAGCCGGATTTCACGAGATGCGCCGCGACATGACCCCTTCGATCGAAGGAACGCTGGAGACCGGCTGGGCGGTGATCCCTTCCGCTCAGGGAAAGGGCTTTGCCCAGGAGGCCGTGAGCGCCATGATCGGATGGGCGAACCAGCATTTTCCGGGAAGAAGGATGACCTGTATCATCAGCCCGGACAACCAACCTTCACTGCGGCTCGCGGGCCGGCTCGGCTTTCACGAATTTGCGAGAACCGACTATAACGGACCGATTGTCGTGCTCTCACGCGAGAATTGATGAGACCTGTTCATTTTTCTGCAAGCATGAGATGCACAATATAAAAGACGAGATTGCCTTTCGCAAACTCTGGGTAACAATACTCCAAAGTTGATGCTTTATCTGATTCCAGTTCCCGCGTTCTCCCTTTATTAGGGAGTTAGGATATAGAGAAACCTATATCATCGAGAGCCTTCATGGACGCCATACTGTTACAGCCCTCACCGACCGCCGACAGTCTCGAGGATTTCGTCTTTCGAATGTCGATGGTTCGCGGGCTGGACGAGATCATGGCGATCGTCCGGCAATCCGCTCGCAGGCTTGTCGGCGCGGATGGCGTTACTTTCGTTCTCAGGGACGGCGACCATTGCCACTACGCGGACGAAGATGCGATCTCGCCGCTGTGGAAGGGCCAGCGCTTCCCGATCGAGACCTGCATTTCCGGCTGGGCCATGCAGCATGCCGAGGTCGTAGTCATCGAGGACATCTTTCAGGATCAGCGAATTCCGCACGCCGCCTATAGCCCGACCTTCGTCAAGAGCCTTGCGATGGTTCCCGTGCGCCAGGAGGATCCGATCGGGGCGATCGGCGCCTATTGGTCAAAGAGAGAGCGACCATCCGCGGAATCGGTCCGTATTCTCCAGCGCATCGCCAATAGCGCCGCGGTCGCCATGACCAACGTGGCGCTCATCAACTCGCTCGCGGCCGCCAAGGAAGAGGCGTCAAGGGCGCGTGACGCGATGATCCTCGCCATGGCCTCGCTGGCGGAAACCCGCGACCACGAGACCGGAAACCACATCCGCCGAACCCAGCACTATGTGCGTGCGCTTGCGGAAGCGCTGAGGGACAATGGCGGCTACGAGGAGCATCTCAGCGACGAGCAGATCGATCTTCTGTACAAATCGGCACCGCTGCACGATATCGGCAAGGTGGGCATTCCAGACAGTATCCTGCTGAAGCCCGGCCGTCTGGAGCCCGAAGAATTCGAGGTGATGAAGACCCATGCGGAGCTCGGCCGGGCGGCAATCGCCACCGCCGAGCGCTATATGGGAACCACGACGCCTTTCCTCAGCCTCGCCAAGGAAATTGCCCACACGCATCATGAGAAGTGGAACGGCACCGGTTATCCGCAGGGCCTTAAGGGCGAGGATATCCCGATCTGCGGACGCATCATGGCGATTGCCGATGTTTACGACGCCCTGGTTTCCGAGCGGATCTACAAGCCCGCCATGCCCCATGACGACGCCGTCGGCCTGATCGTGCGGGAGGCCGGCACGCATTTCGACCCGAGGCTCGTCGGCATCTTCGCCAAGATCGCGCCGAAGTTCGCGGAAATCCGCCGGCAGTTCGGGGATGCGGCCTGAACCTCAGGCCTTGCCCGGAAACTCCGCCAGCCGCGCGGCGTAACGGGCCATCGTATCGACTTCGAAATTGACGAAATCGCCGACCTTGCGGTCGCCCCAGGTGGTGACCGTCAGCGTGTGGCGGATGAGAAGGACGTCGAAATCCGTGCCTTCGACGGCGTTGACCGTGAGCGACGTGCCATCGAGGGCAATCGAACCCTTCGGCGCAACGAAGCGGGCCAGATGCTCCGGCGCGCGCAGGCGGATACGGACCGCTTCGCCCTCATGTTCGATTGAGAGAATCTCGGCCTTGTCGTCAACGTGACCGGAGACGATATGACCGCCGAGTTCGTCGCCGATCTTCAGGGCGCGCTCGAGATTGACGCGGGTGCCCTGCTGCCAGCTCGAGATCGTCGTCAGCCGCAGCGCTTCTTCCCAGGCTTCCACCTCGAACCAGCGCTCGTTGCTGCCGCTTTCCGGCAAAGCCGTCACCGTCAGGCAGACGCCGCCATGCGAAATCGAGGCGCCCATGTCGATGGTCCTCGGGTCGTAGTTCGTCGAAATCCGGAGCTTTACGCCCTCGTCCATCGGCGTCAGAGCCGCGACCGTGCCGACATCGGTGACAATTCCGGTGAACATCAGGAAGACCTTTCGTATTCGAACATCCGATCCGGCCCGAACGCTTCTTCGCGGATCAGCCGGAACCCGGCTGGCATATCGGTGGGCGTGAGCGGCGATTCAAGCCCCCCCTCGCCGACCGTGCCGGTGCCCTGGAAGAGCAGGATGCGATCGACCAGGTCAGCTTCGAGGAAGGCCTTTGCGACGATCGCGCCGCCTTCGACCAGAAGGGTGGACATGCCGCGCATGGCTAGAACGGCCAGGAGGATATCGAGTGTCGTACTCTCCATGGTTTCGACACCGGCTTCCCGCAGCAGACGATGTCTCCGCGTCGGGTTGCCGAGCATGTCCTGCAGGGCCGAAGGCGCCGACACCACGATTACCGGCACGTCCCGCGCCGTCTGCACCAGTTTCGAGTCGAGCGGGATCGCCAGTTTCCTGTCGAGCACGATGCGGGTCGGTGAATTTGCTTCGAGGCCCGGGAGACGGACCGTGAGTTCAGGATCGTCGGACAGAACCGTTCCGGTGCCGACGAGGATCGCATTGCTGACGGCACGCAGGCGATGCACTTCCGCCTTCACTTCGGCGCCCGTGACGGCGATCTCCTCGCCGCGTCGGCCAAGCATGCCGTCGGCGGAAACCGCGAGCTTCAGCGTCACATGCGGGCGGCCCTTCGTCTGGCGCGTGAGGTAGCCGGCCATAACCCGCTTTGCCTCATCCTCCATCAGACCGGTTTCGACCTCGATGCCGGCCTCGCCGAGGATCGTTGTGCCGCGTCCTGATACGCGCAGATCGGGGTCCGCAAATGCGATGACGACACGAGCTACACCTGCATTCACCAGCGCGTTGGCGCAGGGCGGCGTGCGGCCAATATGCGAGCACGGCTCGAGCGTGACATAGGCCGTGGCGCCTCTGGCTCGTTCGCCGGCAATCACCAGCGCCTGGGCTTCGGCATGCGGTCGGCCGCCCTTGGCGGTTACCGCCTCGCCGACGATCTCGCCGTCGCGAACAAGGACGCAGCCGACGGAAGGATTGGTTTCGGTCCGCCCCATATTCCGGCGCGACAGCTCGAGAGCACGCGCCATAAATCGGCGGTCATCATCGTTGAATGTCGATTCCACCGTCCTGATGTCCTCGGACACGGCGTCAGGGCTCCATACCGGGATCGCGGCCGATCTTGGCGTTGATCTCCTCGATCACCTTCTCGAAATCCTCCGCATGGGAGAAGTCGCGATAGACGGACGCGTAACGCACAAAGGCCACGTCATCGAGGCTCTTCAGCGATTCCAGCACCTGCAGGCCGATTTCTTCCGACGAGATTTCGGTCTCGCCAGAGCTTTCCAGCCTGCGGACGATGCCGGAGACGGCGCGTTCGATCCGGTCATTGTCGACCGGGCGCTTGCGCAAGGCGATCTGGAACGAGCGCACCAGCTTGTTGCGGTCGAACGGGACCTTGCGGCCGGTCTTCTTGACGACCATCAGCTCGCGCAGCTGCACCCGTTCAAACGTGGTGAATCGGCCGCCGCAATCAGGGCAGATGCGCCGCCGGCGGATGGAGGTGTAATCCTCCGCCGGACGCGAATCCTTCACCTGCGTGTCTTCCGATCCGCAATAGGGGCAGCGCATTAGGTCTCCTTAAGCCTGAACTCGTCGGCTCACATATAGGGATACATCGGGAAGCGGTTGGTGAGCGCGACGACTTTTTCGCGCACACTGGCTTCCACGGCAGCATTGCCTTCGTCCGAATTGGCGACCTTCAGGCCGTCGAGAACCTCGACGATGAGGTTACCGATTTCCTTGAAGTCGGCTTCCTTGAAACCGCGCGTCGTGCCGGCGGGCGTGCCGAGACGAATGCCGGAGGTGACGAAGGGCTTTTCCGGATCGAAGGGAATGCCGTTCTTGTTGGTGGTGATGTAACCGCGGCCGAGAGCTGCCTCGGCGCGTTTGCCGGTGGCGTTCTTCTTGCGCAGGTCCACCAGCATCAGGTGGTTGTCGGTGCCGCCGGAAACGATGTCGAGGCCACCGGCCTTGAGCGTCTCGGAAAGCGCCTTGGCGTTCTTGACGATCTGGGCAGCGTAGTCCTTGAACTCCGGCTGCAGCGCTTCACCGAAAGCCACGGCCTTGGCGGCGATGATGTGCATCAGCGGGCCGCCCTGGAGGCCCGGGAAGACGGCCGAGTTGAACTTCTTCGCCAGATCTTCGTCGTTCGTCAGGATGACGCCGCCGCGCGGGCCACGGAGCGACTTGTGGGTCGTCGTGGTTGCGACATGGCAGTGCGGGAATGGCGACGGATGCTGGCCACCGGCAACGAGACCGGCAATGTGGGCCATGTCGACCATCAGGTAGGCGCCGACCGAGTCGGCGATTTCGCGGAAACGCTTCCAGTCCCAGATGCGGGAATAGGCGGTGCCGCCGGCGATGATCAGCTTCGGCTTGGTTTCTTCGGCCTTGCGGGCAACCTCGTCCATGTCGAGCAGATTGTCGCCTTCACGAACGCCGTAGGACACGACGTTGAACCACTTGCCGGACATGTTGACCGGCGAACCGTGGGTCAGGTGGCCCCCGGAGTTCAGGTCGAGACCCATGAACGTGTCACCCGGCTGCAAGAGCGCGAGGAAAACGGCCTGGTTCATCTGCGAACCGGAATTCGGCTGAACGTTGGCGAAGTTGACGCCGAAGAGCTTCTTGGCGCGTTCGATGGCGAGTTCTTCAGCGATATCGACGAACTGGCAGCCACCGTAATAGCGCTTGCCCGGATAACCTTCCGCGTACTTGTTGGTCATGATCGAACCCTGCGCTTCGAGAACTGCGCGGGAAACGATGTTTTCCGATGCGATCAGCTCGATCTCGTGGCGCTGGCGACCCAGCTCCTTCTCGATCGCGCCAAAGATTTCCGGATCGGATTCGGCAAGCGGACGGGAGAAGAAGGTGGTGGTGTTCGACATGTGCGTGGCTCCTCAGGGGCGTATGCAAAAGGGTGTGCATGCGATGTCGCGTCTTAGCGTTCCAGCCTGCCAAGGGCAATACGGGGAACGACATTTGCGGGCCGGAAGGCGCGTGGATTTTCGCCGGAAACGAAAAAGCCGCACCCGGATGGGGATGCGGCTCTGGACTTGCTGAAAATGGATGCTTTACCGCGGCAGCAGATCGTCGTCGGCGGCACCGCCAACCGGCTTTTCCATGCCCGCGGTGGTCTGCAACGCCAGTTCCTGGTTGCCGTCCATCTGGTAGATGTCGTCGCGGAACTGCACCACGCCATCCTTTGCGGACCAGGCGGTGATGTAAACGATATAGACCGGAACTTCGACCGGCAGCTTGATCGGCGTGTTGACGCGGCTGGCGATGACGCTTTCGATCTGCTGGCGCGGCCAGCCCGGCGTTTCGGCAAGCAGCCAGACGATCAGGTCGCGAACGTTCTGGACGCGCATGCAACCCGAGCTGTCGAAGCGCATCAGCTTGTTGAACAGCCCCTGCTCGGGCGTGTCGTGCATGTATTCGTTGTTCGGGTTGTGGAAGTTGATCTTGGTCGACGCCATGGCGTTGTTCTTGCCCGGATCCTGGCGGAACATCAGGTTCGGAGCCTTCGGCGCATTCCAGTCCACCGATTCCGGCGCCACTTCGCCGCCCTTGCCGTCGAGCAGGCGGATGTTGTTGCGCGTCAGATAGGTCGGGTCCTTGCGCATCAGCGGCACGATATCCTTTTCGATAATCGAGCGCGGCGCGGTCCAGTATGGATTGAGGATGACCTCGTAGATCTTCGAATTGATCGGGTGCGTCGGACGGCTGAGGCGGCCGACGATCGCCGGGTGGCGCAGCACGACCTGACCATCCTGCACGGCTTCGACATAGGTCGCCGGGATGTTGACCATAACGTGGCGGCGGCCGAGATCACCCGAGAAGGTCTGCAGGCGAACGAGGTTGGTGTTCAGCTGTTGAAGGCGGACCTGCGCCGAGATATTCAGCGCCTTGACAGTGAATTCACCGAGCACGCCATCTGTCGGGAGGCCATGACGGGCCTGGAAGCGCTTGACGGCGCCATCGACATAGGAGTCGAAAGCGGACGAGATGCCGGCACCGCGCGGCAGGTCGCCGGAGATCATCAGACGCTGACGCAGGGCCTGAACGGACGGATCGACAACGCCGAGCCGGAGCTTTGCCTGGCCGGGATTGATTTCAGGCCAGCCGCCGTTCGAAACGATCTGCTGGTAATCCATGATCGCCTGCTGCAGGTTGGCAGGGCCGGACGGACCGAGAACCGGATTGTTGGAAGCGATATTGACAGCCGTGCGGGACGCGGCCTTGGCATCGAACTGGTCATCCCAGGTGCCGCGGCGCGGAGCATTGAGCAGATCGTCAAAGGCCGATTGGGCCAGGGCGGGCGCAGCAAGCGCCGCAGCTCCGACGGTGGCAGCCGTGCGAAGCAGCGCGCGGCGGGTAACAGCTTCAGATCCGATCTTCTTCGACATCATACAACCCATCTGGTCCCGAGCATCGATCTAGACGCCTACAGGGATATGGTTAACAAAGGCGCAAAATGGAAGCGCCGTAGGCTGGAGATTTCGTCGTCATCGCAGGTTGCGAAATGCGAATTTCCACCGGCCCCTTCACCTTGCCGGTCCCATAGCAATATGGCCAATTCGTGTCAGGTGTTATCGTGTCACAAACCCGTGTTGGCCTGTGATTTTTTTGACCCTGCATTCCACGGGAACGCAACCGGCGGGCTTCTTTTCACAAATTTGTGGCGACGCGACAGTGCCGTTGGCTGGAACACATGTCCTAGCTGCGCGGCACTGCGATGTAATCCCGATGTCGGCAATCCGCCGCCGATCGGATTTCCGGATATTCCAGCCGCGTCAGTTTTTTCTGCACGCCGAAGACCGCATAACCGAGTTCCCGCAGCCGCCTGCCGATCTCGCCGTCCGGTGCGGCTCGCTGGCCGTGGTCCTCGAACATGATCAACCTGGGGCGATAGCGCTCGATTGATCCGGCCAGAGCGGCGATGACCGTTTCTTCGTGGCCTTCCACGTCGATCTTGACGATATCGATCCGTTTCGGCTGAAAGATCGCGAACAAATGCTCGGGCGACCATGTCTCGACCTTCAGGGCGCTGGCGGTCTCTTCCCCGACAAGCTTGCTTGCGCCACGATTGACGTCGTCGACCTCCAGAAAACCCTCGCCATCGGCATCGGTCAGGGCCACCGGCGCAATATCCGCCCTCCCCTGAAACTGACCAAGATTCGCCGTCAGCAGGCGCACCACATCAGGCTGCGGCTCCACCGCAATGACCCGCGATTGAGGAATATTGGCCAGGAAGCATGCGCTGATGTAACCGACGTTTGCGCCGATATCGAGCAGGGTATCTCCCGGCCGCGCGTGGCTCGCCAGAACCTCGAACGTGCTGCGCTCGAACTTGCCGGTGAGGTAAAGATAACGGCCGATATGTTCGTTGGGCATGATCGACATGGAAAAACCGTCGACCGTCCTGACCGTCGTCAATGTCTCCTTGAAACTCAGATGTTCGAAGAAACGCTTCACCAGCCATCCCGTGCCGCGGGGAAAAGGCCAGGCCCGCAGAAACATCTGGGCCGCGACATGCTGGGAATTCATCGTCCTGATCTCCGTCGATTTCGCGGCCTGCACCGCCTTCGTGTGCCCGTACTCAAGATCAGATCATTACATTAGGCAATGCTTAAATTAATAAATGCTTTGATATGGTTACCCGCGTCTACGCGCCGCAAGCCTGAAGCAAGTCGAGGCGGTCAGAAATTACCCCTGAGAATTTGCGGAGCAGACATTTTGACTCTACAGCCCATCGAAGCATTGCAGCCCGGACGGCTCGCTGTGCTTTATTTCGGTCAGGACGACACCGTTCGCTGTGTCGGTTACGTTGAAAGAGACGGCCGGTGCGGTTGGCCGGAAAACGTATGCGGGCAACGCCCGGCCGGCTGGCTCGAGCTGTCGAGCCTGTTTTCAACCGAAGACGAAGGCATGACCGAAACGACCGCCGCCGCGTGAAATGGCGGCGCAGCAAGGCCTGAAAACAAACAAGAGGGCGCACGTCACCGTGCGCCCTCTTGCTTTTGCGTTCACCGCATGACTGGAGGAAATGGAGTGCCCGCTCGCCCGGAGGCTTCCGTCATTCTCGCTCTGGCCCGGACATGCGCCGCCGTGGATCGATGCGGCGCTATCCGTTTTTTGCCGATTACAGGCGATAGAGGATCTGGTCGTTCCAGAAGCGATCAAGGCGCTGCAGCAGTTTGTTCATCTGGCTGAATTCGCTTTCGCCGATGCCGCCGACCTTTTCGATCGAGCCGATATGGCGCTCGTAAAGCTTGCCGACCGTTTCAGCGACTTCCTGGCCTTCCGGCGTCAGGCTGATACGGACCGAGCGACGGTCGATGCGCGAACGGGAGTGGTTGATGAAGCCGAGATCGACCAGCTTCTTGACGTTGTAAGAGACGTTCGAGCCGAGGTAGTAACCGCGGGAGCGCAGTTCGCCGGCCGTCAGTTCCGAATTGCCGATGTTGAACAGCAGCAGTGCCTGCACTGCGTTGACATCGTCGCGACCCTGGCGGTCGAACTCGTCCTTGATCACATCGAGAAGACGGCGATGCAGGCGCTCTACCAGATGCAGCGACTCCATGTAGAGAGCGCGAATGGTTTCTTCATGCGGGTCCGCTACGATTGCCGGTGCCGCCTGCGGCTTCAGTTTCGTGTTCATCATGACTGCCTCACTCTGTTTTGTTTGGCGGTTTTTGTTTTCTTCCGCCTTGAGACAGACACTATCGAAAGCTTTTAAAATTCGACTTAAAACATAGGCTTAACAAAGACTTAATGCGACCTTCTGATTTTTCTGCGTGTTTGACCGGCTAATGACCTCCCCAACTTCACGCATTTAAAATCAAGCACTTAGCGGCAGAATTTTCGTAAAATGCAGCCGAAATTGCTTTAATTTCAAGGTGAATCAATCCTTACCCGCTCCGCCTTACGGCGTGCTTCGATCCACAAAGAGAGCCGGAAAACGACGTAAAGGACCGCCGTGAAGCCGTGCAGAAGCGGCACGAGACGGTTATGTCCGAAAATATCCGGCCATACGACATACATGGAAACCTGGCTTGCGGCAGCCAGCAGCCAGAGCACCGGCCCCCAGGAAACGGTGAGCCAAAGGCCGAGCGAGGAAACCGGGAAAAGCACGGCGAGCGACGAAGCGGCGACCTTCCACGGCAAGGTGAGAAGATCGAAGCGCGCCATGCCCTTCAAGGAATAGCCGACCAGCATCGCCCAATATTGCAGGCCGAACCAGAAACAGGCGATCGCGACCATCCGCAGGAAGATCACGTAGAGAATTTCCGTCAGGGTGCGCTTCGGCACCGCGGGTGAATCAGGTTCCATGGGCGGCACCTTATCCACGAGCGCGCGGGACCGCCAGCGCCTCACCCTTGCCATCCCCATCTTGGAAATACCCCTCGCCCAGAGGCAGCATGCGGCGAAGGCGCCCATTCATTAACCTCGGCCGGCATGTTAAGAGCGGCGCAATCACGGGATTATGGAGAAAAACGCCATGGACAAGACGCATCTGGTCGACGAGATCACCGGTCACCGCCGCATGCGGCGCAACCGCAAGGCCGACTGGACGCGCAGGCTCGTTCAGGAAAACCGGCTGACGGTGGACGATCTCATCTGGCCGATCTTCATCGTTCCCGGCACCGGCATCGTCGATCCGATCGCAGCGATGCCCGGCGTCAACCGCATGAGCGTCGACAAGGCCGTGGAAGCAGTGAAGGAAGCCGCCGATCTCGGCATTCCGGCGATCGCCACCTTTCCGGATATCGAGATGGAAAAACGCGACGAGACCGGCTCCAACAGCCTCGTTGCCAACAACCTGATCAACCAGGCGACCGCCGCCTTCAAGAAGGCCGTGCCGAATATCGGCATCATCACCGACGTGGCGCTCGACCCCTTCACCAGCCACGGCCATGACGGCATCATGCGCGACGGCATCATCGTCAATGACGAGACCGTCGACCAGATCGTGCGCGCCGCCGTGATGCAGGCCGATGCCGGCGCCGATATTATCGCCCCCTCGGAAATGATGGACGGCCGCATCGGTGCGATCCGTCGCGGCCTCGACGCTGCCGGGCACCAGGATGTCGGCATCATGTCCTATGCGACGAAATTCTCGTCCGGCTTTTATGGCCCCTATCGCGAAGCGATCAATACGAGCGGCCTCCTCAAGGGCGACAAGAACTCCTATTACATCTCGCCCGCCAACGGCACCGAAGCCGTGCGCGATGCTGCCCTCGACGTTGAGGAAGGCGCTGACATGCTGATGGTGAAGCCCGGCATCGCCTATCTCGACATCTGTTGGCGCATCAAGGAAGCCTTCGGGCTTCCGGTCTTCGCCTATCAGGTCTCGGGCGAATACACCCAGATCAAGGCGGCGGCGATGAACGGTTGGATCGACGGCGACCGGGTGATGATGGAGACGCTGCTCTGCTTCAAGCGCGCGGGCTGTGACGGCATCCTTTCGTATTTCGCTATGGATGTCGCGAGGAAGCTTGCGAAGGGATGACACTTGCTGAGAAGAGGATGTGTCACCATATTCTCTTCCATCAACAGGAGAACCGAAACCGATGAGCCTTGAACGTAGCCCGACCTATGCCGCACCGGACGATTGGCGCGCCTATAGCGGCGTTCTGTCCCGGCGCGTCTTCGCCTTCATTCTCGACTATCTGATCGTGCTGCTGCTCTGCATTCCGGCCGCGATCGTTGTCTTCTTCCTTGGCATCATCACGCTCGGCCTCGGCTTCATGCTGTATCCGGCGCTGTTCGTCATCGTTGCGCTGCTCTATTTCGGCATGACGCTCGGTGGTGCCGGCCAGGCATCGCTCGGCATGCGCGCCATGGGCATTGCCATGACGCGCACCGATGGCCGTCGCATGGATTTTCTGACCGCGGTCGCTCACACGGTGATCTTCTGGATCATCAACTCGGTGCTGACGCCGCTCATCCTTCTGGCCGGATTGTTTATTGAACGGTCCCGCCTGGTGCATGACCTGCTTCTCGGAACGGTCGTGGTGCGTACGGCGTAACGATCACGTCACTGGCGTAAAGTTTATCGTCAATTGTCGCTGCCTGGTGCAGCATATGGTTGACGTTTAACTTTTATGCGCCATGGTATGACATTTAGACCACAAGACACCGGATTCCCGCGACGCAATGAACACCCAGGCAACGCCCTCACCGCAGTTCTATCTGACGGCTCCGGCGGTTTGTCCCTACCTTCCGGGTGAGATGGAACGCAAGGTGTTCACTCATCTGGTTGGGCCCCGGGCCGCCGAGATGAACGATCTCCTTACCCAGGGCGGCTTCCGCCGTTCGCAGAACATTGCTTACCGGCCAGCCTGCGAGGCATGCCGGGCGTGCATTTCCGTGCGCATCCTGGCCAATGAGTTCGAGCCGGCGCGCTCGATGAAGCGTGTTCTGGCAGCCAATCGCGACGTCGTCTCGACAGTCTATCCGGCCCAGCCTTCCACCGAACAGTTCTCGCTGTTCCGGCGCTATCTCGACGACCGTCATCAACGGGGCGGCATGTCGGACATGTCGGCGCTCGACTATGCGATCATGGTGGAAGACACCCACGTCAACACCCGCATCATCGAATACCGTCTGCGCGAACCGGGTTCGGGCATCAGCGCCGAACCCAAGGGCGAACTCATCGCCGTCGCGTTGACTGACATGATGAGCGACGGGCTTTCGATGGTTTATTCGTTCTTCAATCCCGAGTTCGAGAAACGCTCGCTCGGGACCTACATGATCCTCGACCATATCAACCGCACGAAGACGCTCGGCGTGCCGCACGTCTATCTCGGTTACTGGGTCAAAGGCTCGGCAAAGATGGGCTACAAGACCCGCTACCAGCCGCAGGAACACCTGACGGCACGCGGATGGGAACTGTTCGATGCGGAAAAGGAAGGCTACTGAGCCTTCTCTCAGCCGAGAAAACCGACGAGGACGGTGCCACGCGCTTCCTGCGCGATCACACCGTCCCCTATCCCTGATCACCCAGCAAACTTACCGCTTCTCGGGAAGCCCTTCGGCACTGTACGACCGGCAGTCGCACGGTCGGCGAGCCATTCGATCAGCTCATCCTTGTTGCGATTGAAGGCGCGGCCGGCGCTGTCTTCCCAGGAAAGGCCGTCTGCGATCGCAAAGCACTTGATATCGGAAATGCCGCCATCCTTGTAGCGCTGCAGGCGCACGCCCTTGCCGCGGGTCATTTCCGGCAGTTGCGCCAGCGGGAAGACCAGCATCTTGCGGTTTTCGCCGACCACGGCGACATGATCGCCGGACACGGTGACGACCAGTTTCGCCTCGTCCGGCATGGCGACATTCATGATCTGCTTGCCCTTGCGGGTATTGGCGATCATTTCACTTTCCGCCACGACGAAGCCGTTGCCCGCAGTCGAGGCCAGGATCAGCTTGCGCGCCGGGTCATGTACGAAGGCGGTCAGGACGTCCTGATCGTTCTCCATGTCGACCATGATGCGGATCGGCTCGCCGTGGCCACGGCCACCCGGCAGCTTGTCGGCACCGAGCGTATAGGCCTTGCCGCCGGTGGTGATCAGCAGCAGCTTGTCGGTGGTCTGTGCCGTAAAGGCCAGCTTCGCGCCATCACCCTCCTTGAAGGTCAGGCCGGACGTATCGGCGACGTGGCCCTTCAGCGCGCGGATCCAGCCCTTCTGCGAAATGATGACGGTGATCGGTTCCTTTTCGATCATCGCCTGCTGGATGGCCGCATCGTCGGCTTCCGGCGCGTCGGCGAAGGTCGTCAGGCGCGCAAAAGGTTTGCCGCGGCCCTTGGCGAAATTCTTCCGGACATCCTGGATTTCGTGCTCGATGACCCGCCACTGCTTGCTCTCGGAGGCGAGCAGCGCTTCGATATCGGCCTTTTCCTTGGTGAGATTGTCGAACTCGGTGCGGATTTCGAATTCTTCGAGCTTGCGCAAGGCGCGCAGCCGCATGTTGAGGATCGCCTCGACCTGGATATCGGTCAGAGACCACTTCTCCATCATGACAGGCTTCGGCTCATCCTCTTCACGGATGATGCGGATCACTTCATCGATGTTGAGATAGGCGACGAGCAGGCCGCCGAGGATTTCCAGGCGCCGGTCGATGGCAGCCAGGCGGAACTGCGAACGGCGGACCAGCACGTCGCGGCGATGCGCCAGCCATTCCAGCAGCACTTCATTGAGCGCCATGACCTTGGGGACTTTGCCCATGGACAGGACGTTCATGTTGAGCGGCAGGCGATTTTCAAGCTCCGAGAGCTTGAACAGCGATTCCATCAGCAGCGTTGCATCGACGGTGCGGTTCTTCGGCACCAGCACGATGCGGACGTCTTCGGCCGATTCGTCGCGGACGTCTTCGAGCAGCGGCAGCTTGCGGGCAAGCAACAGCTCGGCGATCTTTTCGATCAGGCGCGACTTCTGCACCTGGAACGGAATTTCGGTGACGACGATCTGGTAGCCGCCACGGCCGAGATCCTCGATCGCCCAACGCGCACGAACGCGGAAACCGCCACGGCCCGTCTTGTAGGCTTCGACGATCGATTCGCGGCTGTCGATGATGATGCCGCCGGTCGGCAGATCCGGGCCTTCGATGCCGCCCTTTGCCGGGTCGGCAGGATCGGCCATCAGATCCTCGATCGTCGCATCGGGATGCTTGATCAGGTGCAGCGCCGCGTCACAGAGTTCGTGGGCGTTGTGCGGCGGGATTGATGTCGCCATGCCCACGGCAATGCCGGACGCACCGTTTGCCAGAAGATTGGGGAACGCGCCCGGCAGAACCACCGGTTCGGAATTCGACTCGTCGTAAGTATCGCGAAAATCGACCGAATCCTGATCGATACCCTCAAGCAGAAGTTCCGCCACCGCGGTCATCTTGCTTTCGGTGTAACGCATGGCGGCGGGGCTATCGCCGTCGATATTGCCGAAATTTCCCTGCCCGTTGACGAGCGTGTAGCGCTGGGAGAAGTCCTGCGCCAGGCGGGCCAGCGCGTCGTAGATCGATTGGTCGCCGTGCGGATGGTAGTTACCCATCACCTCGCCGACGATCTTCGCGCATTTGCGGAAGGCGGCGTTCGGCCGAAGACCCATCTCGCTCATCGCATAGACAATGCGACGATGGACCGGCTTCAGTCCGTCGCGCACGTCCGGAAGGGCGCGGTGCATGATGGTGGAAAGCGCATAGGCGAGATAGCGCTCTTCGAGCGCTGCCTTGAGGTCCACCGGAAGAATGTTGTCGCCGCCGTCGTCGCCGGGCGGATTTACGATCTGTCCCATGGGCCTTGACTAGCGGAAACCCTGATTCCCGGCAAGAAAGCCGATGGATCAGCCTGTGGATGAAGGCTTTAAGGGGTCGGGACTGTGTTTATACTACCATGGGTTTTTCAGCCGCAATTTTGCCGCAAGTCAAATAGAACACATCCACGAAGCTTTAAAACTACCTTCCTATAAGTGCCCCGCGGCAGACGAACTTCTCGACAAACCCCATACTGAATGCAGGCGCTCTTTGACCTGCAAGGAGGAAAACCGATGATCTACTCGACCAAGGCACGGCTTCTTGCCGCCGGCGCCGCACTTTCCTTTTTCGCCGGCCCGGCTTTCGCACTCGATGGCAATGATGTCGTCGCCAAGCTGAACAAGGCTCTCTCCATCCAGGGCGGCGCAGGCCTCTCCGCGGAATCCGTCACCACCAACGGCTCCGACGTCACGCTCAACAAGGCAAAGTTCACGGCCGCAGACGGCAAGCAGAGCCTGCCGCTTGGCACGATCAAGATGCTGGGCGTCGAGGAAGACAGCGGCAGCTACTACATCGACAAGGTTTCCTTCGACAACGTCAACGTCACCGAAGAGAAGATGACCTTCACCGCGGCGGACATGTCGATCAGCGGCCTCTCCATTCCTGCCGATCCGAACGGCAACGATATGGATTCCGTCCTTCTTTACGAAGGCGCGCATGTCGGCAAGATCGCCGCGACGCTGGACGGCAAGCCGGCCTTCTCGATCGACAGCTCCGACGCGACCCTCGAAGTTGCCGACGACAGCTCCTCCGTCAACTTCGACGTCAAGATGAACGGCATCAAGGGCGACCTTACCCTCGTCGAAGATCCGGAAGCCAAGGACACGATCCAGCAGCTCGGCCTGACCTCGGTCGACGGCAAGGTCAGCATGGAAGGCAGCTGGGCGCTGGAAGACGGCACGCTTGATATCACCGACTATTCCTTCGATTTCGCCAAGGTCGGCAAGCTGAACATCGCCTTCAGCCTTTCCGGCTACACGCTCGACTTCATCAAGTCGCTCAATGAGACGACGAAGACGATGACGGCCGATCCGAACAACCAGGAAGCCCAGCAGGCCGCCGGCCTCGCCATGCTCGGCCTGATGCAGCGTCTGACCTTCAACAGCGCCGAAGTCCGCTTCGACGATGCCGGCATCACCAAGAAGGGCCTGGAATACGCCGCCAAGAAGCAGAACACCACTGCCGACCAGCTCGCTCAGATGCTGAAGGGCATGACGCCGATGATGCTCGCGCAGCTCAACGTGCCGGAGCTGCAGAACATGGTGACGACCGCCGTCAACAAGTACATCGACAAGCCCGGCAACCTGACGATTTCGGCCGAGCCAAAGGAAGGCGTCCCGTTCCCGATGATCATGGGTGCTGCCATGGGTGCGCCGAACACGCTGCCGACGGTTCTCGGCGTCAAGGTTTCCGCCAACGACTGATAAAGTCCCTGACACAAATCGAAAGGCCCCGGCATCATCTGCCGGGGCCTTTCGCATTTTAGCCTTCAATGCGCCGTGGAGGCCTCAAGCGCGGCGTGTTCCTTGTCGTGCAGCGCGAACCGGTCGATCATGCTGGCGCTGGCTTCGTTGACACCACGAACCTCCACCTCGACACCCCGGCCACGGAATTTCAGAACCGCCTTATCCAGCGCTCCGATGGCCGAAATGTCCCAGAGGTGCGCCCTCGTGACATCGATCACGACCTTGCGGACCGGCTCGGTAAAATCGAATGCCGCGAGCAGGCTTTCGGCCGAGGCGAAGAATACTTGGCCCTCCACCTCGTAGGTTCGCAAATTGTCGTCCTCGGAAAGGCTGGAGCGGACGTTGAACATGCGAGCGACCTTTCCGGCAAAAAACACGCCGGAAAGCAGAACACCGACGATCACGCCTATCGACAGGTCGTGCGTCGCCAGCACGGTGCCGACTGTCGCCAGCATGACGATCGACGAGGTCGGCGGATTGCGCTTCAGATCTATGATCGACCGCCACGAAAACGTGCCGATCGACACCATTATCATGATCGCGACAAGCGCCGCGACCGGCACGATGCGCAGGATATCGTCGAGCACGAGAAGCAGAACGAGCAGGAACGCTCCGGCGACGAAGGTCGAGAGCCGCCCGCGGCCGCCGGATGTGACGTTGATGACCGACTGACCGATCATGGCGCAGCCACCCATGCCGCCGAACAGCGCGGAAACGATGTTGCCCGTCCCCTGCCCCACGCATTCCCGGCTCTTGCTGCTGGTCGTATCGGTCATCTCGTCGACGATCTGTGCCGTCAGAAGAGATTCCAGCAAGCCGACGGCGGCAAGCGCCAGCGAATACGGGAAAATGATCCGCAGCGTCTCGAAAGTCAGCGGCACCTGCGGCAGACCGAAGACCGGCAACGCCGTCGGCATCTCGCCGAGATCGGCAACCGTACGGACCTCGATGCCGAACAGCAAGCAGCCCGAGGTGATCACGACGATCGCCACGAGCGGCGACGGTATCGCCTTGGTCACATAAGGGAAGAGATAGATCACCGCCAAGGCGGCGGCGATCAGCAAGTACGTGATCTGCGGCACGTTCGTCAGCTGCGGTATCTGCGCCATGAAGATCAGGATGGCGAGCGAATTCACGAAGCCGGTCATGACGGAACGCGAGACGAAGCGCATCACGCGGCCGAGCTTCACCAGGCCGGCGACGATCTGGATGAAGCCCATCAGGATCGTTGCCGCGAACAGGTATTGAATGCCGTGATCGCGGACCAGCGGCCCCATCAGCACCGCGGTGGCGGCAGTAGCCGCGGAAATCATCGCCGGCCGGCCGCCGGTGATCGCGGTGACGCAGGCAATCGCGACGGAGGCGAAGAGCCCGACCTTGGGATCGACGCCCGCGATGACCGAGAATCCGACCGCTTCGGGGATCAAAGCAAGCGCAACGACGATGCCGGAGAGGACATCGCCACGGATGTTGGAAAACCACTCGCGGCGGTATGCAGCAATTCTATTCATGAGAGGAAATTTCGCAAAAGGGAGCGCAGCCGCCAGGACGAATATCCGGGTGTGGAAAGGCTAATGCTTTGCGGTTGTCCGGCGGATCGGCGGCCGGAAGAGCCACTCGGGGATCTCACCCGAGTCCTTGTGATGGCTGGACCGTAACCGATCGCCTATTGCAACGCAACAATGCGAAAAACCCGGCGAGTATTCGCCGGGCTTCGTAAATCACATCAATGTCGGGTGGCGCCTGGACTATTCCAGCACCTGGATCACGGCGCGGGTCTGCGGGTTGACGATGACACGGCGCTCATTGACGATGGTATAGCCGTAATCCGAATATCCCTGCACAGGGCGAACCTCGACGGCTTCCGGCAGGACGCGGCCCACGACCACATCGCCTTCATAAGGGATGGATTCCACCGGCTGCTCCATCACATAGGTGCGAACCTCGCCCGGCATGACGACCGTAGAATTGGTGACGACGGGGTCCTGGGTGATGACCATCGTCTGGGCATAGGCTGAGCCGGTCAGTGCCATCAAGGCCGCAGAGGCGGCAAGCAAAGTCTTTCGCATATTCATTCTCCCTGTTGTTTCGCTGTCCTAACAACACAACCGGGAGAAGTTGGTTCCGCCTTTCCACTTTCCATACATACCATGCCTTGACGCCACGGGTTGTCGCGGGCCAAAACCAGCCGGGCGACAAGCACCGTTCAAACGGCCGCGTGCAGGGTGTCGCAACCGATGGAAGGTGCCGATTTCATGCTGTCCTGGCTTGCCGCCGAAACACAGACAATCGAAACGTTCGACGGCGCCAAGAAACGCTTCGAGCCGGCGCACCCCTCCCATTACAGCGGCAGCCGCAACAACCAGGTCAAACGGCTTTTCACCGCCCGGCGCGACTTCCTGGCAGTCTGGCGCAAGGCGGATTATTCGGAACGCATTTCGGTCAGCAATCTGATCGGCCGCCAGGTCGTGGTGGTCAACTCGCCCGAACACATCAAATATGTCGTCGCGACGCGCCACGACAATTTCGAGCGCAAGTCGCCGCAGATGCGCCGGGCGCTGGAATATCTCCTCGGCGACGGCCTGTTCATTTCCGATGGCGAGACCTGGAAGAACCGCCGGCCTCTGGTCTCCGACATCGTCCACAAACATCGCGTGCCAGCCTTCGGCGATATCATGAAGAACACGTCGCTGGAGCTGATTGAGCGCTGGTCCGCTCTGGGTGAAGGCGCCTCGGTCAATGCTCTCTACGAAATGGCGGGACTGACGGCCGAGATCATCGCCCGCAGCGTGTTCGGCACCGATATCGGCGAGGAGAGCGCCGGCCAGGTGACCGACGGCTTTACCAGCTATCAGGACCTGATCGACTCCATCAATATCGGCTATTTCCTCGGTTTCGATGAGGGATTGCCGGCGCTGCGCACGCCGTCGCTCAAGCGCTCGGTGAAGCGTATCCACACGATCATCGATCGTGTGATCGAGGACCACCTCGCCGGCAAGGGCGACGACAATTCCATGGTCGAACTGCTGGTGCGACGCCAGAAGAAGAACCCTGAACTCAAGC
Organism: Neorhizobium sp.; assembly: GCA_965227625.1. GTDB lineage: Bacteria > Pseudomonadota > Alphaproteobacteria > Rhizobiales > Rhizobiaceae > Neorhizobium. The sequence goes on from CBDDGK010000060.1 coordinate 282,755, forward strand.
TTGATGTCGTGGCGCTGCGCAACGAGGCGGCGACGATCTTCATGGCAGGACACGAGACAACCGCCGCGACGCTGACCTGGACCTGGTATCTGCTTTCCAACGCTCCATGGATCGAGGAAGCGGTGCATGCGGAAATCGAAGCGGTTTGCGGCAGCAGCGTGCCGACCGTCGCCGATGTGCCGAGACTCAAGATGTGCACCGCGGTGATCGAGGAAACGCTACGCCTCTACCCACCGGTGCCGATCCTGGCGCGGCAGGCGAAAGAGGCCGACAAGGTCGGCACCATGGATGTGAAGAAGGCATCGCTGATCATGATCGTGCCATGGCTCCTGCACCGCACGCCGTCACTGTTCGATGAGCCTAACCTCTTCAAGCCGGAGCGCTTTCTGGACAAGCGGCCGGTGCCCTATTCCTACATTCCGTTCGCGGCCGGTCCGCGCATCTGCCCCGGCCTGCAATTCGGCCTGACGGAAGCGATACTCTGCCTGGCAGTGCTGGCGCAGCGCTTCCGGCTGCGGGTGCCGAAGGACCACAAGGTGGAGCCGCAATGCCGCCTAACCCTGCGGCCGCGCGGCGGCTTGCCCGTCACGCTGCATCGGCGCTGAGGTCTGGCGATGGCAACGGAACCTGCTGGCCAGCCGCTTTCTAAACGCAAGGCAGAAGCCTTCTCGGAGGTCGAGGCGCCGCCGCTTTCGCATTTCTTCGGCAGTGCCGAGCAGCGCAAGCGAGCCAATCGCTACTGGATCAAGGACAATATCGGCAACGCCTTCGATCTCGCGCTTCACTTCGGCCTGAAGCTCATGACGATGGACGGGTGCTCGAACTTCGGCGCCAGGCTCGGGCCGATCGCTATCCCGAAATTCAACAAGTCGGCCATCGAGCGCGGCCGCGCCACGCTTGCACGGCTGCTGCCCGAGAAGACGCAAGCCGAACGGGACGAATTGCTGCAGCAGAATCTCAAGTCCCAAGGCCGCATCATGACGGAATTTTCCGTCATCAACCGCCTGCTCGGCGATATGGACCGGATCACGCTGCATGATTTTCACCGGCTGATCGACCCGATCAAACAGGGGCCGGTCATCATTGTCGGCATGCATCTCGGCAATTGGGAGATCGGGCCGACCATCCTGCACAAGGATGGTGTCCGCCCCTATGCCAACTACATCCCGCCGAAGGGCCGAGCCAAGGCGTGGATTTCCTCCAAGGTGCGGCGCAAGGGCGGGCTGAACTTCCTGCCGCCCGGCGCCCAGGGCACGCGCCCGTCCGTCAAGCTGCTGAAGGAAGGCGGCGTCATCTCGATGTTCTGCGACGAGGCGGTGGCCGGCAAGATCCGCGGCCCGCTGTTCGGCCGCAAGCCGCATCTGGAAGGCAATCTTGCCGTTGCGGTGCGGCTGGCCCGCATGACCGGTGCGAAGATCTGCCCCTGGTACAATATCCGCGGCGAAGGCTTCCGCTTCGACGCCTATTTCCTGCCGGCAATCGAACTGCCGCCGGAAGAAAAGCCCGGCGCGCGGCTGATGGATGACATCGTGCTGCTCAATTCGGTGATCGAGCCTGTCATCCGCGCCAATCTCGACCAATGGTATTTCCTCGACAACACGCTGCCCAACGACTGACCTTTCCAACAGACAAGGATCCTCGTCATGAGCGATAGAACCGCCCTTCCCGCCATTGATGAGGTGATCGACACCGCTATCTCTTCCGGGAAACTGGTAGGTACGGTCGTGCTGGTCGCGAAGGACGGGGAGATCGTCTATCGCCGCGCCGCCGGCATGGCGGATCGCGAAGCGGGTCTGCCGATGAGCGAGAATACGATCTTCCGGCTCGCCTCGGTGACGAAGCCGATCGTGACGGCTGCGGCCATGCGCCTGATCGAACAGGGCCGTATCGGGCTCGACGATCCCGTGACGAAATGGCTGCCGGATTTCCGGCCGAAGCTCGCCGATGGCAGCGAGCCGACCATCCTCATCCGGCATCTGCTCACCCACACGGCCGGCCTGAACTACAGCTTCGAGTCAGATGATGGCCCCTACGCGCGGGCACGGGTTTCCGATGGTGTCGATCAGCCGGGGCTTCCACTCGCCGAAAACCTGGCGCGCATCGCCTCCGTGCCGCTTTCCTTCGCACCGGGCACCGCCTGGCAATATTCCGTCTCGATGGACGTGATGGGCGGCGTCATTGAAAAGGAAACCGACAAGCGGCTTGGCGATGCGGTGGCGGAACTGGTGATGCTGCCGCTCGGCCTGAGCGATACCGGTTTCACGGTCGTCGACACAAGCCGGCTCGCGACACCCTATGTCGATGGCTCGCCTGAGCCGAAGCGGATGGGTGACATCGAAAAGGTGCCGCTGCTCACTGGATCGGTGACATTCGCGCCCGATCGTATCTTCAATCCGGACTCGTTCCATTCCGGCGGTGGCGGCATGGCGGGTACGGCGCCGGACATCATCGCCGTGCTGGAAGCGCTTCGCAAAGGCGGCGCACCGCTTCTTTCGGAAGAGACCATGCGGCAGATGACGACCAACCAGATCGGCGATCTGCTGGATACTGCCCGCCCCGGCTTCGGGTTCGGGTTCGGCTGGGCGATCATCCGCGATCCGGCAAAGGCGGGCCTGCCTGTTTCCGCCGGTTCGCTGCAATGGGGCGGGGTCTACGGCCACCACTGGTTCATCGACCTGGAACGAAAGATAACGCTGGTCGGCCTGACCAACACCATGCCGGAAGGCATGGCGGGCATGTTCACGCTCGATCTGAAGAAAGCCGTGGCGGCGTCGTTCTGAGTTGAACTGTCAGGCTGCGTAGCGACGCGTTGCGGCCTCGGGCCGCACGCCCTCGCCTTCCAACCTGAACATGTCGACGAGCTGGCGCAGCTGCGCCGCTTCCGCCATCAGCATGGCGCTCGCCGCATTGTTCTCCTCCACCATGGCCGCGTTCTGCTGCGTACCCTGATCGAGCTGGTTGACCGCCGTATTGATCTCCGCCAGCCCGACCGACTGTTCGCGGGCAGAGACGGCAATCGCCTCGATCTGGCTATTGATGGTGGAGACGTGCGCGTCGATCTCCTTCAACGCCTCACCGGTATCATGGACGAAACGCACGCCGTCCTTCACCTCCTCGCCGGAGGCTTGAATGAGTTGCTTGATCTCCCTGGCCGCAGAGGCAGAACGGCTGGCGAGTTCGCGCACTTCATGCGCCACGACCGCAAAACCGCGTCCCGCCTCGCCCGCCCTCGCCGCTTCGACGCCGGCATTCAGCGCCAGAAGATTGGTCTGGAAGGCAATGCCGTCGATGACGCCGATGATGCTGGAAATGCTTTGCGAGGAATGCTCGATACGGTGCATCGCCTGCATGGCTTCGTCGACCAGCTGGCGCGAGCGTGCCGCAGATGCATTTGCCGCAGATGCGACCGACCGCGCTTCTTCGGCCCGCCTGGAAGCGCTACGGACGTTTGCGGTAATCTGATCCAGCGCCGCTGCGGTTTCCTCAAGTGAAGCAGCCTGCTGCTCGGTACGCCTGGACAGGTCGTCGGCACTGCCGGCAATCTCGCGGCTGCCGCCATCGATCGAACCGCTCGACTGGCTGATCTGGCCCATGACCCGGGCGAGCTGCGCCACCGTCTGGTTGAGGTCGCGGCGAAGCACTTCGAAATCCGGGGCGAACGGTTCGGAAAGCTGGAAGGAGAGATCGCCGCCCGCAAGCCGTTGCAAGCCGGTGGCAAGGCCGCCGGTCGCCTGCAACAGCCGTTCGCGGGCTTCGGCTTCCGCCTCGTCATGCATGCGCCGGCGCTCGCTTTCCGCATTGGCACGGGCGATGGCGGCCTCTTCCTCAAGCCGCAGATTGGTGATCGCCGCCTGCCGGAACGTTTCCAGCGCTTCGGCCATGGCGCCGAATTCGTTCGGACGGCCGAGGCCGGGAACCTCGATTGCCGTCTCGCCGCCGGCAAGCGTGCGCATCGCCGACGTCACGGACACGACAGGACGCGTGATCGAGCGGCCGATCAGCCAGACGCCGAACAGCAATATACCGACCGTACCCGACAGCAGGAGGGCAGCGATCATCAGGTTACGGTCGACGATCCGTTCGTTCTCGGCAAGCGTCGCGGCCTTGTCCGCCGCAAAGCCGGCAAGGATGTTTTCGATAACCGGTTCGACGGCGGAATAGGCTTTTGCAACGTTCTCCCGCGCCTGCTCCTCGCGAAGGCTTGCCTCGGCATAAAACCGGAAGGCGCTGCGATAGACAGCAAGGGCATCCATGACGCGGGTACGCTGCGCGCCCGGGCGGAAAGCCTTTTTCACCAGCCCGGTGAACGTTTCCGCTTCGGCCGAATGTTTTTCGATATAGGCGGCATCGCGACGAAGGATGAAATCCTTCTCGTGCCGACGCATCATTAGCATGCTGGCACGGATCTCCGCATCCGTGACGCCTTCGAGTTGATCCTCGATGGAATGCACCGCCTGGCGCATCGCACCCTCAAGACCCTCGTTCTGCGTGAGGCCAAGCTCCTGATTGTTCTTCACCAGCACGGCAAAAGCGGCCTCATACGCGCCCAGACCCTCGGAGAGGCGACCGAGATTGCCGGCGAGAGCAGCCGACGCATTTGCCTTCAATCCTTCGAGAACGGTGCGGGCCTCATCGACCGAAGTCTTGAATTTGGCGCCGGACGGCATCTGCTTGTGCAGCAGGAAATCCTGCTCCCAGAGCAGGCTGTCGCGGAAGCTCGCCGTCATCCGGGCAACTTCCACCTGCTTTTCCGTCAACCGGTCCGCCGCTTGCCGGTACTCCGCTTCCACCTGCCGCTGCCCATAAAAGATCGAGGCAATGACCAGGATGCCCGCCAATGCCACGAGGGCAAGCAGCATGACACGCTGTGAAATCTTGAGGTTGGACAGCAGGGCCAAAACGATACTCCGGCAGATAAACTCGTGCCGATAACTCGCTCAGAAGACTTAACTGAAAGTCACCCGGAAGTGAAATTTTTGCGACTTTTTTGCGACGTGCGGAAAGCCTGTAATTGGCAAAACGCAAAACGGCGGCTCTCTGGAAGAGCCGCCGTGCATTTTATTCGACTTTTCGGGCCGATCAGTCCTTCTTGGCCTGCGGCATGACGCGCAGCGACAGTTCCATCAGCTGCTTCGGCGTTGCTGGCGACGGCGCGTTCATCAGGAGATCCTGCGCCTGCTGGTTCATCGGGAACAGCGTGATTTCGCGCAGGTTCTTGGCGCCAAGCAGCAGCATGACGATACGGTCGATGCCGAACGCGCAACCGCCGTGCGGAGGTGCGCCATACTGGAAGGCGCGGTACATGCCGCCGAAACGTTCTTCGACATCCGTCTGGCTGAGGCCGACCAGTTCGAACGCCTTGACCATGGCTTCCGGCGACTGGTTGCGGATCGAGCCCGAGGCGATTTCGAAGCCGTTGCAGACGGCGTCGTACTGATAAGCCTTGAGCGTCAGCGGATCCTGCGTCTGCAGCGCTTCGAGACCGCCCTGCGGCATCGAGAACGGGTTGTGCGCGAAGTCGATCTTCTTGTCTTCGTCGCTCCATTCGTAGAACGGGAAGTCGATGATCCAGCACAGTTCGAACCGGTCGCGATCGACGAGGTTCAGGTCTTCACCGGCCTTGGTGCGCGCTTCGCCTGCGAACTTGTAGAACTTGGCCGGTTCGCCGGCGACGAAGAAGGCGGCGTCGCCGGCTTCAAGGCCAAGCTGAACGCGCAGGGCTTCTGTGCGCTCTTCGCCGATGTTCTTGGCGAGCGGGCCGGAGCCTGCGATCTTGCCGTCCTCTTCCTTCCAGAAGATGTAGCCGAGACCCGGCTGGCCGAGCGACTGCGCCCAGGCGTTCATGCGGTCGCAGAACGCGCGCGAGCCACCGGTCTTGGCCGGGATCGCCCAGACTTCGACCTTCGGGTTCGAGGCGATCATGCCCGCGAACACCTTGAAGCCGGAGCCCGCGAAATGGTCGGTGACGGCCTGCATCTCGATCGGGTTGCGCAGGTCCGGCTTGTCGGAGCCGTATTTGCGGATAGCGACGTCGTAAGGAATACGCGGCCATTCCTTGGTGACCGGCTTGCCTTCGGCAAACTGCTCGAACACGTTGGTCATGATCGGCGCCATCGTATCCCAGACATCTTCCTGGGTAACGAAGCTCATTTCCAGGTCGAGCTGGTAGAATTCGCCCGGCAGGCGGTCGGCACGCGGGTCTTCGTCACGGAAGCACGGCGCGATCTGGAAGTAACGGTCGAAACCGGCAACCATCAGCAGCTGCTTGTACTGCTGCGGCGCCTGCGGCAGCGCGAAGAACGTGCCGGGGTGGATACGGCTCGGCACGAGGAAGTCGCGCGCGCCTTCCGGCGAAGAGGCCGTCAGGATCGGGGTGGTGTATTCGCCGAAACCGGCCGAGTTCATCCGGTTGCGGATGTCGGAAATGATCTGGGTGCGCTTGACAATGTTCTTGTGCAGCGTCTCGCGGCGCAGGTCGAGGAAGCGGTACTTGAGGCGCACGTCTTCCGGATAGTCCGGCTCACCGAAGATCGGCAGCGGCAGTTCCTTGGCCGCGCCAAGGACTTCGATCTCCTGAGCGTAAAGCTCGATCTCGCCGGTCGCCATGCCCTTGTTGACGGTATCTTCCGAGCGAGCCTTGACGACGCCATCGATGCGGATGACCCATTCGCCGCGCACGGTTTCAGCCAGCTTGAAGGCCGGGCTGTCCGGATCTGCAACGACCTGGGTCATGCCGTAATGGTCGCGAAGGTCGATGAACAGAACGCCGCCATGATCTCGTACGCGATGCACCCAACCGGAGAGACGGACGGTCGAGCCGACATCGGATTTCCGAAGGGCGGCACAGGTATGGCTGCGGTAACGGTGCATGACGGGTTCCTGCATGTTCTTTTAACGGTCCGCAAAATGCGCGGACTCATAGCTTTTTGAATCGGCCGGAAAAGCGCATGGAGAGGCCGGATTGTCAAGGTAGAACCTATTTTCCCCTGAAATCCTCAAGTCAAACCCCGTCGGCTCTGCCCGGCGAACTAGGCGAGCATTCCCCGCATCGCCTTCTCTTCCTGGGCGATGCGGACCGCGAGGATGACGAGATAGATCGGCAGGCCGAGGGCGAGTGTCCACCAGGCGTGGAAGATCAGCGCGTAACCAACGAGTTCGGGCAGGATGTTGAGGAAATAGTTGGGATGCCGGATAGTGCGGAACAGCCAATGTCGGCTGACCGGATGGTTGTTGGCGATCATGATCTTCACCGTCCAGACCGGGCCGAGCAGCCGGACGATCCAGACGAGCATCAGCATTGCGGCCACGAAGATGGCGAGGCCGATCATCGAGACGGCATCGAAACGGGTCTCATGCACCCATCCTTCTGCGAAGGCCGCGAGATAATAGAGGCCGTGAACGATCGCGAGCAGCTTCGTGTTGATTGCGCCATGCTCGACGGCGCCCTCAGCGCGCAACTTCGCTTCATGGCTCTTTGAAACGGCGACGCTTGCGATCCGCGCCGCGGCGGCGGCCAGAAAAATGACGACGAGAATGGCACTCATGTTGCACGGCCTCCGCTCGCTTTGGGATTAACGGAACGGCCGTCGCGAAGCCAGAGAACCAAGGCGTTTGCGAGACGATTTTTCAAAGACAAACGTGATCCAGTTCGTCTATGAGTTGATCGCTGCAACTTATTCGACGCAGCTTCCGCATCGCCCGCCAGGAATGCCTTTAATCCCATGTCGCATATCCGTCCGCTCGTTCCGCTTCTCGTCACCGCAGGCATCCTGATCGGCGGAAACGGGCTGCAGGGCACCTATATCGCGTTGCGCGGTTCGGCCGAGGGTTTTTCCCCCTCGACGATCGGCATGGTGGGGGCCGGCTACAGCATCGGGTTCGCGATCGGCTGTATCTACGTGACGCGGCTTCTGCGCGCCATCGGCCATATCCGCACCTTTTCCGCCATGGCTTCGGTCGCGGCGGTGGCGGCCATCTTCATGTCGATGGTCATCGATCCGGTCTTCTGGTTCGCCATGCGTTTCGTAACGGGCATTGCCGTGGCCAGCCTTTTCGCAACGGTCGAAAGCTGGATCAACGCCAAGGTCAACAACGAGAACCGCGCCCGCACGCTCTCCATCTATCGCTTCGTCGATCTGGGCTCGGTGACGGTGGCGCAATACATCATCCCGACCGTCGGCATCGACGGGCCGATCATTTTCAATCTCATCGCGATCGCGCTCACCCTTTCGCTCGTGCCGATCTCGCTTGCGGACAAATCCAGCCCTGCCCCGCCGGAAACCATAACGTTCGACCTGAAGGCCGTCTGGCGCATCTCGCCGCTTGCCGTGGTCGGCGTCATCTCGATCGGCCTTTCCATGGCCGCCTTCCGCAATATCGGGCCGATCTATGCGGAAGAGATCGGCATGAGCATCACCTCGATCGCCACGTTCATGAGCGCCGGCATTATCGGCGGCGTGGTGCTGCAATATCCGCTCGGGCTTTATTCCGACAAGCTCGACCGCCGCCGTGTCATCCTGTGGACGACGATCGGCTCGATCATCACGGGTGCCTACCTCTCCTTCGGCGCCGGCACCAACGAGACCGCCAATATCGTCAGTGTCTTCCTGTTCGGCGCGTTTTCCATGCCGCTCTATTCGCTCTGTTCGGCGCATGGCAACGATTACGCCAAGCCCGGCGAGCACGCGCTCGTCTCCGCCGGTCTGCTGTTCTACTGGTCGATCGGCGCCACGATCGGACCGCTGCTCGCCTCGGTGCTGCTGCAATATCTCGGGCCGCGCGCCTTCTTCGCCTACACGTCCTTCGTCTTCATCGGCTTCATGATCTTCACGCTGAGGCGCATGCAGGCGCGCGCACCCGTGCCGCCTTCCCAGCGCACCTGGCGCTTCCGCTCCCTGCTCAGAACCTCGGCCTATTTCAACAAACTGGCCAATCCGTCCGACAAAGATGAGCGCGAGTAACGGTTCAATGTCGTTCTGTATTGACATAAGCCGCTGGAAGGGAAAGGAAGATTGATCAAACCAGCGTGAAGACGAGAATGATCGAAACGACCGCCGCCCTCGAAGAAGCCTGCGCCAAGCTTGCCCAATCGGACTTCATCACCATCGATACGGAATTCCTGCGGGAAACGACCTTCTGGCCGGAACTCTGCCTCATCCAGATGGCGAGCCCGACGCTCGAAGTGCTGGTCGATCCGCTGGCAAAAGGCTTGGATCTCAAGCCGTTTTTCGAGCTGATGGCCAATCCCGCGGTCACCAAGGTTTTCCACGCCGCGCGACAGGACATCGAAATCGTCTACCATCTCGGCAATCTCGTGCCGCATCCGATCTTCGATACGCAGGTCGCGGCGATGGTCTGCGGCTTCGGCGACTCGGTTTCCTACGACCAGCTCGTCAGCCGCATCAAGAATGTCCATATCGACAAGTCCTCGCGCTTCACCGACTGGAGCCGCCGGCCCCTTTCCGACAAGCAGCTGGAGTATGCGCTTGCCGACGTGACACATCTGCGCGACGTCTATCTTTTCCTGAAGGAGCAGCTTGAACGCGAAGGCCGCGCCCTGTGGCTGACCGAGGAAATGGCGGTCCTCGAATCGCCCGTCACCTACGACCTGCATCCGGACGATGCCTGGCTGCGCCTCAAATCTCGCCTGCGCAAGCCGACCGAGCTTGCCGTCCTGAAATTCGTTGCCGCCTGGCGCGAACGCGAGGCGCGCAATCGCAACGTTCCCCGCTCGCGCGTCCTGAAGGACGACGGGATCTTCGAGATTGCCCAGCAGCAGCCAAAAGACACGGAAGCCATGTCCAGGCTGCGCACCATTCCGAAGGGCTGGGAGCGTTCGGCTTCCGGCGCTGCCATCATCGAAGCGGTGAATGCCGCTCTGGCTCTGCCGAAGACCGACATGCCGCATCCGCCGAAGCACGTCCATGTGCCGGAAGGCACCGCCGCCGCTGTCGAACTGCTGAAGGTTCTCCTGAAGCTCATCTCCGACAAGCAGGGCGTCGCCGCCAAGGTCATCGCCAATACGGACGATCTGGAAAGGATCGCCTCCGAGGGCGAGCAGGCCGAAGTCGCCGCCCTTTCCGGCTGGCGCCGCGACCTGTTTGGCGATACCGCTCTGAAGCTGATCAGCGGCGGCGTGGCACTGCGCTTCGTGAACAAGAAGGTTGAGGCAGTCGAGCTTTAGGATCGCTGCTCCCCTAACTCGTAGCTGGCTAGTTTTTCCACGGGTTGATAACAGGGACACCCGCCGCTTCAAACGGCGAGGTGTCTCGGGTTGCGACGGTAAAGCCGTAGACTTTCGCGATGGCTGCAATCTGGCCGTCCGGCATCAAGATAGACAGTCCTTTGGTTCGAGCTGTAGCGACGATATAGCCATAAGTACGGCCGGCCCTTTCGTCGAAAGGAAGAATTCGATCCGAAAAATAGTGATCGAATATCAGTTGCATATCGTCCCGAAGTATCTCTTTTCGGCGACCATCAGGCATCCTCTCCACTCCAAAGGAAACCTCGGCGACACTGATTGCGGTCGCATACAAATCCGCCATCGGTTGCAAGCCAAACCAGCGCCTGACACCTGCATCCATGTCCAGCTTGGCTGCTTCTGAGATGACATTCGTATCCAAAATGATCATTCGAAAGACACGCCGCGTGCTGGCGTCTGTTCTCTGGAAAAATCGACATCGTCCAGACCGCCAAACTTTCGGCCAAGCTGCTGCAGCGCATCAACGAGATCTCTTCCCGATTTCTCAGGCACAGGAAAAGCAGCAGAGGCTAAAGCGTCGTTGAGGATATGCTCCGCTTCCGCCTCCGCCGTCGTGCCATTCCTCGCGGCGCGGGCTTCCAGCGCACGGCTCGCCTCTTCGGACAGATTTCTTATCGTGATGGCATTCATGGCACGCCTCCGATCCATATCGATCTGGCATGGATGATATGGCCTGTCACGCCGCATTTCAACGCGCAGGCCGGATCGGTGTCACTTATGCATCTTCGCGCCCTTGGTGATCTTGTCGGCGATCTTCTTGTCCGTGCGCAGCGCGATGCCGACCAGTTTGGCATTGTCGGGCGAGAACTGGCCGAAGACTTCGCGGTTTGCGGCGTCGTGGCCGGTCGAAAACATTTCCTCGATATAGGCTGACGTCGTCACTTCCCGCTCCAGCGAGCGGCAATGGATCGTGCGCAGGGTTTCCTGGTCGGCGGAGAGCACGACGACGGGCTGCACGCTCAGCGGATTGTAGACATTGCCGGCCGCATCCCGGTATGCTTCACCGATAATGGCCGGTACCTGGGCGGTGATACCGCTCATCAGGAAGGCGGTCACGTTAAGCTCCTGCCAGGGAGCAAGGTCATCGCGCAACACGATCGCGATCTTGGTATCGAACATGAAGAACTCCGTCGAAGGATATGCAAGGACCGAGGAGATAGCCGCGCGGGGCGCGGTGGGTCTTGAACAATCGTGCAAGGCAGGGACCGACGTCTCGGACGGCATCGTCGAAGCCCCTTCCTCGCGCGGTATCGAACGCATCGAGGCGCGCTTCCGCGGCAACGGGTTTTCGCCACACCGGCACGACACTTACGCACTCGGGCTGACTCTCTCCGGGGTGCAGACTTTTCAATATCGGGGCGCCGCCCGCGCCAGCCTGCCCGGCAATGTCATCGTGCTGCACCCAGACGAAGTGCATGACGGCGGCGCCGGCACAGATGACGGGCTGGTCTATCGCATGCTCTATCTGCCACCGGAGCGGCTGATCGAAGCCGCTGGCGGTGCGCGCGGCCTGCCCTTCGTGGCCGATCCGATCATCACGGATGCTGAACTTCACCATTCGCTCGGCGAGGCGCTGGACAATCTTTCAGCCGAACCGCAAGCGCTGCTGCTGGACGACCTGATCGCACGGTTTTCCGAAGGTCTCTGGCGACACGCAGACGTCCGGGCGAGCACATCCGGCAAGGCGCCAGCGCGGGAGGCCATGCTGCGCTGTCGGGATTACCTGCAGGACAATTTCGAGCGGGAGGTCTCCTCCGAAGAGCTGGAGGCGGTGAGCGGCCTCGACCGCTACACGACCGCGCGCCATTTCCGCCGTTTTCTCGGCACCAGCCCGCACCGATATCTTGTGATGCGCAGGCTCGATCGCGCCAAGGCGTTGCTGTCTGAAGGCTGCAGCCTGGCTGCGGCGGCAGCGGATGCCGGCTTTGCCGATCAGGCGCATTTCACGCGTCATTTCAAGCGCACGTTCGGCATGACGCCCGGCCGCTGGCAGGCGTTGCGAAAAGCAGTCTGAAACGTACATTAGGCTGTAAAAATCCGGTCATCAAAGCTTCACCGAAGCTTCAACCTTCCATCACCTGTCCGTCATGCGTGGCCCCTATCCGGTCGGGGTCTTTGACGCCAACCAACAGGTGATCCCATGATCCGACTTCTGCTCGCTTCCGTCGCGCTCGCTGCGCTGATCGGCGGCTCTGCTTCCGCACAGGAAAAGGTTTTCCCAGCCAAGCTCGCCGGCCAGGCCATTCTGCCGGCCAACACGCTGGCCCCGGCCCCGGCTGACGCTCCGGCCTTCCTGAAGACCTCCGGCAAGTTCACCACGGCCGACCGCAAGCGCACCGACAAGCTCGGCACCATCGACGGCAAGGACGGCGCCCGCATCACCGACGTCAAGCTGCCGCTCGACGGCCAGCCGATCCAGGGCTTCTCCGGCATCAAGACCATGGCGGACGGCACGTTCTGGACGCTGTCCGACAACGGTTTCGGCTCGAAGTTCACCTCGTCCGACTCCATGCTGTTCCTGCATCAGATGAAGTTCGACTGGGCCACCAACAAGGCTGAAGTCGTCAAGAACCTCTATCTCTCCGACCCGAACAAGGTCGCTCCGTTCCCGATCGTGACCGAAGCTACCGAGACCCGTTACCTCACCGGCGCCGATTTCGACATCGAATCCGTTCAGCCGGTTGCCGACGGTTTCTGGATCGGCGACGAATTCGGTCCTTACCTGATGAAGTTCGACACCCAGGGCCGCCTGACCGACGTCATCGCCACGATGCTCGATGGCAAGCCGGTCATGTCTCCGGACAACGCCCTGCTCCAGCTGCCGGCCAACCCGACCGCCAAGAACCCGGTCTTCAACCTGAAGCGCTCCGGCGGCTTCGAAGGCCTCGCCATGGCGAAGGACGGCTCGAAGCTCTACGGCCTTCTCGAAGGCCCGATCTTCAAGGAAGACGGCAAGATGGAAGACGTAGACGGCAAGACCGCTATCCGCGTCATCGAATTCGACGTCGCTTCCAAGAAGTGGACCGGCCGTTCGTGGCTCTATCCGTTCGCCGACAAGGGCGCTTCGATCGGTGACTTCAACATGATCGACGCCACGACCGCTCTCGTCATCGAGCGCGACAACGGCGCCGGCACCAAGGACAAGGCTTGCGCCGATCCGAAGCAGCCGAAGCCGGATTGCTTCGACGCACCGGCCGAGCTGAAGCGCGTCTACAAGATCGAGTTCAACGATGCCAACGTCGGCAAGTCGGTTCGCAAGATCGGCTATATCGACCTGATGAACATCCAGGATCCGGACAACAAGAAGAAGGCCGGCAACGTCGCCGGCGTCTATGACATGCCGTTCGTGACGATCGAAAACGTCGACGTCGTCGATGCCACGCACATCATCATCGGCAACGACAACAACCTGCCGTTCTCTGCCGGCCGCGCGGTCGACAAGGCCGACAACAACGAATTCAGCCTGCTCGAGGTCGGCGAATTCCTGTCCGCCAAGTAAGCTGCGGCTTCAAGCGATCTCGAAAGGCGTCCGGTGAAAGCCGGGCGCCTTTTCTTTCAGGGCGAGAGCAGGGACCTTCGCGATCAACGGCCCGGGATCGTGACGACCTGGCGATCAACGAGCTTCAGGCTGCGGTCAGGCTGAATGAGATAGGTTTCTTCGTAACGATAGCCATCTTCACCATAAAACTCGTGAGGGACCGGGCTACCGACCGGTGCCTTCTGGAGTTTCGTGCGCGGCTGTCCGTGATAGGTGATGCTGCCGGGGATGGGCTCGATTGCCAGGGCTGGAGCTGCAGCGGCAAGAGCCGCCACGAGAGCAACTGCAAATACCTTTTTCATGGCATATTTCCTTGATCCTTGGACGACGTCTTGGTCGCCTTTCCCTCAGATCAGGATTTGGCCCGGACTTTACAATGGCTGTGAAGGGGACGCTTCGTCCCTGTTTTTCGAACAATGCCAAACGGTCATCGACAAAACGCCGGCCAGGCCATGCGAAGCGTTTCCGCCGGGCGGGGCGGAAACGCCTCGAATATTACTCGAACCGGAACGCCAGGCGCTTGCCGGTCAGCTTGGCAAGCTGTTGCAGGCGGCCATCCAGACGTTCGCCCTGGAAGTCGCGATAGGCCGACGGCACGACGAATTCCAGGTCGACATCCGGCAGGGACGACGGCCGGAAGGTCAGGTGGTGAACGATGCCCGGCATGGAGGCCGAGAAGAGATAGACGACGCGCAGCAGGCCGCCGAGCAGCTTTGCCAGTTCAAGCAGGCGCGACGTGGCGATCGTTGCGAGCGGACCGGTGGCGCCGTCATCGTGCAGGCCTTCGAAACGGTAGTAGTTGGCCAGCGCCAGATAGGCGCGGCCGGCATGGGTGATACCGACGAAGGAAGAGTTGGCGATGATGTTCAGCGCCTGCAGGCCACGGTAGTCCGGGTGAGCGCGCCAGCTGATATCGGCCAGCAGGCAGGCCGCCTGGCGATAACGTCCCTCTTCTTCCGTCTCGGTAATGCCGAAGACCGGCACCATGCGGCCGGTCCAATCCGCCAGTTCGCGGGCATGTTCCGGAGAACGAGCACGCAGGATGGCAAGCTGGTCGGCGGCGACCAGCAGAGGATCGCTCGTCTTTTCTTCGTCGGGAAGCAGCGAATACAGATAGCCTTCCCGCACGCCCTGTGCCGAGAAACTGACCTTTGCCGGCTTCATGGCGGTGAGCACTTCCTGCATGGCGATTGCGCCATAGGGAAGGAGCGAACGGCGGTTCTTGGAAACGGCCTGCCAGGCGGGATCCTTCGAATCCTTGGCAGCGATCACCTCTTCGAGGAAACGCTGCATTTCCTGCAAGGGTAGCTCATAACCCTGCATCATGTGCAACGGATACTGCGTCATTTCCATGTGCAGCTTGGCGATGTTTCGCCAGGTGCCGCCCACCGCATAGAACGTGCGGCCCGCGCCCTGCTCCAGAAAGCGGGCGGTGTTGACGTGCTTGCGGGCCTGGGTGCGCGCCTTGGCGAGCGAATTGCCCGAGGATTCCGACAGGCGCAGGCCGCCGAGCGGCAGGGTGATGCCCTTGCCGAATTCCGAGCCCTTGATGTCGATGAGTTCCAGGGAACCGCCACCGAGGTCACCGGCAATACCGTCGGCATCATGGAAGCCGCTGATGACGCCGAGTGCCGAATAACGGGCCTCTTCCTCACCGGAAAGCACCTGGATCTTCTGGCCGAGAATTTCCTCTGCCCGATTGATAAAATCGGGGCCGTTCGAGGCTTCGCGGGCTGCGGCGGTCGCCAGCACGTAGAGATCGGTGGCGCGTGCCTGGGTCGAGAGCGCCCGGAACCGCTTCAGGGATTCCAGCGAACGCTCCACGGCATCCGCATCCATGCGGCCGCTCGAGCCCAGCCCCTTGCCAAGACCGCACAGAACCTTCTCGTTGAAGAGCATGGTGGGGGCGCGCGAGAGGCCTTCGTAGATGACGACACGGACAGAGTTGGAACCGATGTCGATGACGGAAACGGGGGCAATGCCCGGAAGGCGCCCCTGGGCTTCTGATCTTACCATGCTGCCTATTTCTTGACTGACTATTTCTTACGTCCGGACATAACGCCGGCAATCAGTTTGGGAGCACTCGATTTCAGAGCTTCACCGCGCCCCGAAAGGCTCGGATTGGTCATGAAATAGTGCTGCGCGTTAAAAGGTTCCTCGCCCTTTCGGACTTCCATGCGACGCGACGTGCCATCGGCCAATATCTCGTAGCTCTGCTGGTTGTCAATCAAGTTGCCCAGCATGATCTGGGACAGAACCTGCTCATGCACAGTTGGGTTGAGCAAGGGCACCAGCGTTTCGACACGGCGATCGAGATTGCGCGGCATCATGTCGGCAGAGCCGATATAGACGAGCGCCTTGTCGGACGGCAGGCCGTAACCATTGCCGAAGCAGAAGATGCGGCTGTGCTCGAGGAAGCGCCCGACGATCGACTTGACGCGGATATTGTCCGAAAGGCCCGACACCTGCGGGCGCAGGCAGCAGATGCCGCGAACCACCAGATCGACCTCCACCCCTGCTCGGCTCGCCCGATAAAGCGCGTCGATGATCTCCGGATCGACCAGTGAATTCATCTTCATCCAGATCGCCGCCGGCTTGCCGGCCTGGGCGTGGCAGATTTCTTCCTCGATATGGCGCAGGATGCGCGGCCGCAGCGTGTAAGGCGATACCGCCAGCTTCATGCTCTCGGTCGGCTCGCCGTAACCGGTGATGAAATTGAAGATGTTCGCCATGTCATGGGCGATTTTCGGATTGCAGGTGAAGAAGGAAAGGTCGGTATAAATCTTGGCGGTGACCGGGTGATAGTTGCCGGTGCCGAGATGGCAATAGGTGCGCAGCTTGCCGTCTTCGCGGCGCACCACCATGGACATCTTGGCATGGGTTTTCAGTTCGATGAAGCCGAACACGACCTGTACGCCAGCGCGCTCCAGGTCTCGCGCCCAGCGGATGTTTGCCTCTTCGTCGAAGCGGGCCTTCAACTCCACCAGCGCGGTCACCGACTTGCCGGCTTCGGCCGCATCGATCAGCGCCCGGACGATCGGGCTGTCGTTCGAGGTTCTGTAGAGCGTCTGCTTGATGGCAAGCACGTCGGGGTCGCGGGCCGCCTGGATAAGGAACTGCACCACCACGTCAAAGGATTCGTACGGATGATGGACCACCATGTCCTTTTCGCGGATGGCCGCAAGGCAATCGCCAGCATGTTCGCGAACCCGTTCGGGAAATCGGGCATTGTAGCTTTCGAACCGCAGGTCGTCGCGCGGCGCCTTGGTGATTTCCGACATGGTGTTGAGTGCCAGAAGTCCCGGCAGAACTGCGACGCGGTTATCCGGCACGCCGAGTTCCTGCACCACGAACTGGCGAAGCGAGGCGGGCATTTCCGAATCGGTCTCGATGCGGATGACCTTGCCGCGGCGGCGGCGCTTCAGCGCCGATTCGAAGAAACGAACCAGATCTTCCGCCTCTTCCTCGACTTCGATATCGCTGTCTCGAATGATGCGGAACGTGCCGGCACCCCTTACCTCGTAACCGGGGAAAAGCCGGTCGATGAACATGCCGACCACATCTTCCAGCGTGATGTAGCGGATCGTCGTGCCTTCGTCCGGCAGGCGGATGAAGCGGTCGAGCGTCGTCGGCAGGCGCAACAGGCCGGTCATCGGCTCCTTGCCATGCAGGCTGTGCAGCTGCAGGCCCATGGAGAAACCAAGGTTCGGAATGAACGGGAACGGATGCGCCGGATCGATGGAAAGCGGCGTCAGGACCGGAAAGAGGTCGTCCTCGAAATCCGTAGCAAGCCAGGTCCGGTCTTCCGGGGAGAGTGCCGCCGGGCGGACGATCAGGATATCTTCCTTGGCGAGATATTGCTGAAGCACGGCGAGCGAGGCCTGCTGCTCCATCTGCAGGTTATCGATTTCCTGAAGGATGGCATCGAGCTGCTCGGCCGGCGTCTTGCCGTCCGGGCTGCGCACGACGATGTTCTGGCGCACCTGGCCTTCGAGGCCGGCGACGCGGACCATGAAGAATTCGTCGAGGTTGGCGGCCGAAATCGACAGGAAGCGGACGCGCTCCAGCAACGGATGCGCCGTGTTCAACGTTTCTTCGAGGACGCGGCGATTGAACTGCAGCCAGGAGAATTCGCGGTTGATGAACCGGGTCGGGCTCGTCAGCAGGTCGTCGGCAGCGGCCGCCGCATCCGCCTGTTGCGTATCCGTCGTCATCGAATCCATCTCACCAACCTCCATGAACCCCGCGACACATTCGCAAGGCCGAATCGCAAAATCGGCGACGGCGCCGTCACAGTCAATCTCCGTCCCGATTGCCTTCTGCCGAATTCCCGAAATCATTCAACACTTCGGCGACGAGCGGCCGGGTGATTTTCGTGCCTCTAGCAAGCGCCAGACGGTCCAGTCGCTCGACAATCGTCTGCGCCGCACCGAGTGAACGCTCCATGCGATTGACGATATACCCTACCAGTTTGTCATCGATATAAAGCTGCCGGTCCGCAAAAAGCTTGACGATGACCTGCGCCAGCAACTCCTCGTCGGGCTCGCCGATCTCGACCACCGTCGCGGCCTTCAACCGCGATTTCAGGTCGGGAAGTTCGACGCCCCAGGACATCGGCCACAGGCGCGAGGTGATCAACAGCGTATGGCCGTGCTGGCGCACGCTGTTGATGACGTGGAAAAGTTCCGCCTCGTCGAAGCCTCGGCGATCGGCATCCTCGAACAGGACAGGACAGTCCGCGGCGCGTTGAGCGGCATTCGAGCCGGCCAGCGGGTGGATGTCGGCGGCGCCGGATTTTTCCCGCCAGATATGGGCAAGATGCGATTTGCCGGAACCGACGGGACCGGCCAGCACCACGACGGGCGATCGCCAAGTCGGCCATTCGTCGACGATCGACACGGCCGCAGCCAGGCGCTCGGAAACCAGGAGATCATCCCTGCCTCTCGCCGAATCATGGGTGAATTGCAGCGGCAATTGCTCGCTTCTGCGCCGCTCGCGCTCGCTCGTCTCGGTCATTGGTCTTTCGAAATCGTATTCTGAGAGCTGTGCGGCGCTTCGACCCGCGCCGTTCCTTCACCGTGCGTCAGCACATGCAGCGGATGTCCCTCTTCCCAGGGGAGATCGGCCGCCCGGCCGTAGTAGATATCGCTATCAAGATACCGCGACAGGGCAAAACGGACAAGCACGCCGACCACCGCCGCCGCCGGCACGGCAATCAGCAGGCCGACGAAGCCGAACATGGCGCCGAAGGCAAAGAGCGCAAACATCAGCCAGACCGGATGCAGGCCGACGCTTTCACCGACCAGCTTGGGCTGCAGGATGTTGCCTTCGATGAACTGGCCGGAGAAAAAGACGCAGGCAACCGCGATGATCCAGGGATAATCCGGCCAGAACTGGACGAGCGCCACGCCGATCGCAAGGATGAGCCCGATCATCGAGCCGATATAGGGGATGAAGCTGATCATGCCGGAGATGAAGCCGATCAGCAGGCCGAAGTTCAGGCCGACGATCGACAGGCCGACCGCGTAATAAACACCGAGGATGATGCAGAGCGAGCCCTGCCCGCGAATGAAGCCGGCGACCGATTCATCCATTTCACGGGCGATCTGGCGGATCGTGCTGACCTGATCCCGTGGGATCCAGCTATCGACCTTCTCGACCATGCGGTCCCAGTCGAGCAGGATGTAGAAAGCTACGACGGGCGTGACGATCAGCAGCGACATGACATCGACGATCGCCTTGCCGGAATTCCAGATCTGCGCCAGCAGCGAGCCGATAAAGCCCGCGCCCTGGCTCAGCACCTCGGAAAAATTCTGCTTGATCGTCTCGATCTGCGCGCCGACCCAGTGTGGCAGGAAAGACGTTTCGGGGCTCGAAATGATCTGCTGCAGCTGGGAAATATAGCCCGGCAAGGCTGCCGCGAATTCCGTGAACTGGTTGATGATGATCGGGATGACCAGCATCAGCGACAGGGCAAAGACCAGCACGAAACTGACCAGGATCAGCACCGTCGCCATAAGACGGCTCAAACCACGGCGCTGCAACCAGTCGGCAACCGGATCGAGGAAGTAGGCAAGCGCCATGCCGGCTGCGAAAGGCAGGAGGATGGAGCTGAAGGCCCACAGGAACAGCACGAAGACGACAAGCATGCCGACCCAGAACAGGACGTAGCGCTTCAGACTTGCGCTGCTGATATGGTATGGCATGGCCGCTCCGTTGAGACTTCCGTTAGCTAGGGATATGAGCGGAGCAGGCTTGAAGGTCAAGATTGCGCTCGCCGCAGCGCACAAACTGTGAAAAGCCTTCAAAACCGGGCCTGAAGATCCGGCAACGCTTGCATATGCGACCGGCTCGTGCAATTGCGGGCAACTCATAATCCGTTTGGCATATTCCTTTGGAGACGAGCAATGAGCGAGCCGGGCAAGAACGGTCTCACCTACAGCGATGCGGGTGTCGATATCGATGCGGGCAATCTCATGGTCGAGAAGATCAAGCCTGCCGTGCGCTCGACGCGCCGCCCCGGCGCCGATGGCGAAATCGGCGGCTTCGGCGGCCTGTTCGATCTCAAGGCCGCGGGCTTCAAGGATCCGGTTCTCGTCGCGGCCAATGACGGCGTCGGCACCAAGCTGAAGATCGCCATCGACGCCAACTTCCACGATACGGTCGGTATCGACCTCGTTGCCATGTGCGTCAACGATCTCGTCGTGCAGGGCGCGGAACCGCTGTTCTTCCTCGACTATTTCGCCACCGGCAAGCTCGATCCCGACCAGGGCGCAGCAATCGTCAACGGCATTGCCGCGGGCTGCCGCGAATCCGGTTGCGCTCTGATCGGCGGCGAGACGGCTGAAATGCCGGGCATGTATTCGCATGGCGATTACGACCTCGCCGGCTTTGCCGTCGGTGCCGCCGAGCGCGGCCAGCTTCTGCCGGCCGGCGATATCAAGGCAGGTGACGTCATCCTCGGCCTCACCTCTTCCGGCGTGCATTCCAACGGCTTCTCGCTGGTGCGCAAGATCGTCACGCTGTCCGGCCTCGGCTGGGATGCGCCCGCCCCCTTCCGGGACGGCACGTCCCTCGGTGAGGCACTGCTGACGCCGACCCGCATCTATGTGAAGCCGCTCCTAAAGGCGATCCGCGAGACCGGCGCTCTCAAGGCTCTCGCCCACATTACCGGCGGCGGCTTCCCGGAAAACATTCCGCGCGTGCTGCCGAAGACGCTTTCGGCGGAAGTCGAGCTTGGCTCCATCCCGGTTCCGGCGGTCTTCTCCTGGCTTGCCAAGACCGGTGGTGTCGAGGCCAAGGAAATGTTGCGCACCTTCAACTGCGGTATTGGCATGATCGTCGTGGTCGATGCCGAAAACGCCCAGGCCGTGACCGATGTCCTGACCCGCGAAGGCGAAACCGTCGTATCGCTCGGCCGCATGGTCGAACGTCCGGAAGGTGGCGCCGGCGTCATCTACAAGGGTACGCTCGGCCTATGACGGTGGCGACACCTTCAGCCCGCAAGCGCGTCGCCGTGTTCATCTCCGGCGGCGGCTCCAACATGCTGTCGCTGGCGGATGCCTGCGCGGCACCGGACTTTCCGGCCGAAATCGTCGCCGTCTTTTCCGACAAGCCATCGGCTGGAGGCATTGCCAAGGCACAAGCGCGCGGCATCAAGACCTTCGTCTTCGAACGCAAGAGCTTTGCCGACAAGGCGGAACATGAAGCGGCGATCCTCGCAGCGCTTAACGAGGTCAAGCCGGACCTGATCTGTCTGGCTGGTTACATGCGGCTGATCTCCGGCGATTTCATCGGCCGTTACGAAGGCCGCATTCTCAATATCCACCCATCCATCCTGCCGCTTTTCCCCGGACTGCACACGCATCAGCGGGCGATCGATGCGGGCATGAAGGTAGCCGGCTGTACCGTGCATTTCGTCACCGAAGGCATGGACGAAGGTCCGATCGTTGCGCAGGGAACGGTGCCGGTTCTCGCCGACGATACCGCGGATACGCTTGCCGCACGCGTATTGACCGTAGAGCACAAGCTTTACCCGGACGCCTTGCGCCTGCTGGCGATTGGTGGAGTAACGCTGGAAAACGGCAAAGCGTTATTCCAGTAGTACATATCTGCAACTATAAGATAATATAACGAAATTCTTTTATTAGCGACTTGCGAGTCAACCGGATTGCGGCGAAAAGAAGGCATCTCTTCTGAAAGGTCTTCCCGCGCGCATGAGAATTGTTATCGCCTCGACCGCTTTTGCGGCCCTCGCTCTTTCCGCATGCCCTACCCTCGCCGATGACACCATTGCCCGCTCTGCTGCCGGTGACATGTGGCTGACCGGATCGGTCGGCCTGATGAACATCAAAGCTCGAGAATATGTCTATGCGCCCGACAATCAGGGCAGCGAGCTCGACTGGGACTCGAAAGGCGTGGTCGTTTTCAGCCTCGGTGGCGGCGCAGAGATTGCCAATGGCTGGAAGATCAGGACGAAGGTGGATATCGGCACCGGCGGCAACGGCTATATGGCCGATTACGACTGGATCGACCCGAACTATACCGACAAGAGCAAGAATGGCTGGAGCGATCGTTCGCTGCATCCTGATACCCGCCTCGATCACTATGTCAGCGGTTCCATTGAAATTGCTCGCGAACTGATCACAGCCGAAACCGGTCGTATCGGCATGCTTGGCGGCTTTAAATATTCGGATGTCCAATGGAGCGCCTTCGGCGGCTCCTACATCTATAGCAGCACGACACCGCGCGACACCGTTGGCGACTTTGCACCGGGCGACAAGGTCATCAGCTATCGCCAGAAGGTCCCGACCGCCTATCTCGGCCTCGACGGCTCGACGGTGTTCGATCGCCTGACGCTTTCCGGTGGTGTGAATGGCGGCCTGTCATTCGGCATCAACGACATCGACGACCACTGGCTTGGCCCGACGCATTTCGAAGATGCGATGAAAGCTGCACCCTTGCTGATGCTGAGTGCCGCAGTGGATTACAAGATTACGCCGAGCGCCTCGATCTTCGTCGCCGGCAATTTCGAAAAGGTCTTTAGCGCCAAGGGCGACATGACCAAAACAGAGAGCGGCACGACCGACTACATTAAGGGCGCTGCGGGAGCATCCTTCCAGACCATGTCTGTAAAGTTCGGCGTGCGCGGTACTTTCTAAGCCGACTGAGGTTAAACAAGAAAGCCGGCACCCCGCGTGCCGGCTTTCTTTTATCTCCTATCAGGCCGCCAGTGCCCGCAGCGGGTGCAGCGTGCCGTCGCTGTAGACGAAGCGGCCGGCGCGGAAGGTGGCGCGGATGCGGTGGACGTTGCCCGGTTCCACGACCACCAGATCGGCGCGCTGGCCGATGGCGATCTCGCCGCGGTCAGTGAGGCCGGCGGAGCGGGCTGCGTTACCTGTGGCCATAGCAACGGCTGCCGGCAGGCCGCCTGAAATGCCGTCTGCAAGTTTGAAGATGCCCGGCACGAACGCAGCCGGGTGGTAATCGGCGGCGATGACCGTCAACAGGCCGGCCTTTGCGGCATCGAATGCGCTGAGATTACCGGACATGGACATGCCGCGCAGTGCGTTCGGGGCGCCCATCAGCGTCCAGAGGCCGCGGCGGCGGGCTTCTTCGGCAGCCGGCATGCTCACCGGGAACTCGCTGATCGTCACACCGAGATCGTACATCTCGGCGACCTTCTCGACCGTATCGTCGTCATGCGACGCGAGCGACAGCTTCTGCTGCAGCGACAGCGCGACGATTTCCTTCAGCTTCACGTCGATCTCCGGATTGTCGCGCATTGCAATGCGCTTCCGGACAACTTCTGCGGCCATCTCCTCAGTGATCGCCCGGCGTTCGGAAATGCTGGCGATATAGGCGGCGATGTTGTTGTACTGCCCCTGGCCGGGCGTGTGGTCGGTCAGCGAGACCATATCGATCTCGCCGGCCTTCAGAAGCCGATCCAGCGTGGGTGCGGCACCGATATTGGTGATCTCGTAGCGGGCATGGACGCGGTGGTCGATCAGGAGATTATCGCGCAGGCGGTTCATGCCTTCGATGACGGCCGACGTCGTCTCTAGCGACCGGACATGGCCATAGACGCTTTCGGTGGCAAAGGAGACGGCGGCGTAAGCGGTGGTGACGCCGGCCGCCGCGAGCTTCTTGTCCAGCTCGTGAATGCCGAAATCGATCGGCATGGTGGCGTTCGGCCGCGGCGCGATCTCGCGTTCGATCATGTCGCCATGCAGGTCGACGAAGCCCGGCATCAGCAGGCGCTCGCCACCGTCGATGGCAGCATTCGCGACCGGCTCGTCGCGGATTTCGGCGATCACGCCGTCTTCGATCCGCACGGAACCCTGCTTCACCACCTCATCCGGCAGGACGAGGGTGAAATTGCCAAGCCACATGATGTTCTCCTAGATGTATAGACAACCCGTCAAGCGCAGCGGATAGGCCGAATTCGTGACAAGGATGTGAAATCCGGCCGACTATTGCAAGATGTCCAAAGAAGGCCACTCAGGTGGTGAGCGACGCCCGGTTGATCATCGCCCATTGCAGCATGATGATGGTCTTGGCGTCGATTATCTCGCCATTCTCGATCATCGCCACGGCCTGGTCGAGCGGCACTTCCATGACCTCGATATCTTCGTGCTCCTCAGCCAGTCCGCCGCCTTCGTTGATGCGGTCGGAGAGGTCGATCGGCGCGTAGAAGAAATGCACCACTTCCGTCACTGAACCCGGCGAGGTCAGTGCCTTAAAGAGGAAACGCACGTCGCGCACCCGGTAGCCGCTTTCCTCCATCGCCTCGCGACGGATCGCCTCCTCCGGCTCGTCGCCGTCGAGCAGGCCGGCCGGCACTTCGATCATCCAGGCGGGATCGCCGGTCAGATAGGCAGGCAGGCGGAACTGTTTTGCCAGCACGACGATGTCGCGTCTGGCATCGTAAAGCAGGATGCAGGCGGCCGGGGTGCGGTGGAAGATCTCCCGCTTCAGGCGATGGGTTTCGCCCTTGCGGTCCTGATAGTCGAGTTCGACACTCGACAGTCGCGTCCAGCCCGTCGACAGCGTGGTATCGCTGACGATCTTCGCCCGTTCATTCTGTGTCATATTGCTTCCCTGGTCGCTTCCTTGTGGAGCCAGACCTTGTTGTCGTGGACCGCGGCGCCGCCGAAGGGCGCCACCGGATCGGCGCCGGTCAATACGTTGATCCCCTCGCCGTCGAGATGCGCGGAATTCGGCCACAGCCCCTCGGCGATCAGCACGCCCGGCCTGGCGCCCGGCACCAACTTGGCATGCAGACGGATCTCGCCACGCCGGTTACCCAGCCGGACGATATCGCCGTCGACAATCCCCATTCGCTCCGCGTCCGAAGGTTCGATCATCACCTCGGGCCGGCCTTCCTTCTGAACGGAACTCGGCGTTTCCGCAAAGCTGGAGTTCAGGAAGCTGCGCGATGGTGATGTCGCCAGCCGGAATGGATGTTCGGCATCGGCCGTTTCGATCACCTCGACATGGTCGGGGAAGCGCGGCAGTTCGGCATGCGGGCCAAGCGGGCCGACACTGTCCGGTGTGCGATCCGGCGACGGGCCGTTGACCCAGTCCGGCGTGAAACGGAACTTGCCGTCCGGATAACCGAAGCCATTGATGTAATGCGACGTGTCGAAATCCGGCTGGGCGTCGATCCAGCGGTTCGCCTTCAATTCGTCATAGGTGCCCCAGCCGCTGGCGGTGAGGATCTGGTCGATATGGGTACGCTCATCGCGGCCGAAACCGGCAAAATGATCGACGCCAAGGCGCTTGGCCAGTTCCTCGATGACGAAGAGGTTGGTGCGCACGGTGGACGGTGGCTCGACGAGCTTCGGGCCGAGCATGATGTGTTGCTGGCCGCCGGCGCGGTAGAGATCGTCGTGTTCGAGGAACATGGTCGCCGGCAGGACGATATCGGCCACCTTGGCGGTGTCGGTCATAAACTGTTCGTGGACGGCCACGAAGAGATCGTCGCGCAGGAAGCCCTCGCGCACGAGCCGCTGTTCCGGCGCGATGTTCATCGGGTTGGTGTTCTGGATCAGCAGTGCCGTCACCGGGCCGCGATGGCGCAGTGCCACGGCATCGCCGGTCAGCACGCGGCCTATCTGTGACTGGTCGAGCTGGCGAATGTCCGGGTCCATATAGGCCGTGCCCATCAGCTCCGCCTTGTTCAGCCGGAAGATTTCGCCGTTGTTGTGGAAGGCGCCTCCACCTTCATATTGCCACGAGCCGAGCACGATCGCGACTGACAGCGCCGCATGCATGGCGGCGGTGCCGTTCCGCTGGCGCGAGAAGCCGTAGCCGAGGCGGAAGAAGGTCTTCTTGGTCGTTCCGACCAGCTTTGCGAAGTCCTCGATTTCTTCGACCGAGAGGCCGGTGATCGCGGAAGCCCATTGCGGCGTGCGGGTGACAAGATGCGCTTCGAGGCCTGCCGGATCGTCGGCATATTTCGCCATATAGGCACGGTCGGCATAACCATCGCGGAAGGCGATGTGCATGACGGCGCAGGCAAGCGCTCCATCGGTGCCCGGACGTAGGACGAGCTTGACGTCCGCCTGCTTCATGGTCGGATTGTCGTAGATGTCGATGACGACGATCTTGGCGCCCCGTTCCTTGCGGGCTTTCACCGCATGGGTCATGACATTGACCTGGGTGGCGACCGCATTGGTGCCCCAGATGACGACGCAATCGGACTTCGCCATCTCGCGCGGATCGGGGCCGCGCAGGGCGCCGGTGCCCATCACATAACCGGTCCAGGCCATGTTGGTGCAGATCGTGCCCATGAAGCCGGAATATTTCTTAGCGTGGCGCAGGCGTTCGATGGAATCGCGCTGCACCTGGCCCATCGTGCCGGCGTAGAAATACGGCCACACGGCTTCCGAGCCGTGTTTCGCTTCCGCCTTGATAAAGGCGTCGGCGACTTCGTCGAGCGCTGCCTCCCAGGAAATCTCCTGCCAGCTGCCCTCTCCCTTCGCGCCCTTGCGGCGCTGTGGCACCATGAGGCGGCCGGGATGGTAGATGCGCTCGGAATAACGCGCCACCTTGGCGCAGATGACGCCGGCCGTATAGGTGTTGTCGGCGGATCCGCGCACGCGGCCGATCTTGCCTTCCGCGGTCAGGTCCACGTCCAGCGCGCAGGCGGACGGACAGTCGTGGGGACAGACGGTATGGCCGACTGAATTGTGGCCGACCTTGGTCTTTGCTGTAATGGGGGTCGCAACGTTCATGGGTTTTCTATATTGCATGCTTGTGCGCGCAAAAAGCGTCTTTCGCAGCGCATCAATTTAATTCATCCGGAATACAATAAACCATGAACTACCGGCACATCTACCACGCAGGCAACTTTGCCGACGTCCTGAAACACGCAATCCTGGCGCGGCTGGTCCGCTATGCCCAGAACAAGGACAAGGCGTTCCGCGTGCTCGACACCCATGCCGGCATCGGGCTCTATGATCTCTCATCAGAAGAAGCGCAGAAGACCGGGGAATGGCGCGACGGCATCGGTCGGCTGATGGAGGCAGAACTGCCGGCCAAGGTCGCAGAGCTGCTGGAGCCATACCTGACGGCAGTGAAGGAGCTCAATCCGAACGGCGGCGTGAAGCTTTATCCCGGCTCTCCCAAACTTTCCCGCATGCTGTTCCGGCCGCAGGACCGGCTTTCCGCGATGGAACTGCATCCGGAGGATTTCAACCGCCTGCACAATCTGTTCGAAGGCGATTTCCAGGTGCGCGCCACGGAACTGGACGGCTGGCTGGCGCTCGGCGCGCATCTGCCGCCGAAGGAAAAGCGCGGGATCGTTCTCGTCGATCCGCCTTTCGAAGAAGATGGCGAGTATGAGCGGCTGGTGAAGGGTTTGGCGAATGCCTATCGCCGCTTTGCCGGCGGCACCTATTGCCTGTGGTATCCGATCAAGAAAGGTGCGCCGATCAAGGCTTTCCACGAAGAGCTGCAGGCTCAGGAAATCCCGAAAATGCTCTGCGCAGAGCTTTCGGTAAAAAGCGATCGCGACACGACCGGCCTGAGCGGCACCGGCCTGATCATCGTCAACCCGCCCTTCACGCTGAAGGACGAGTTGCACACGTTGCTGCCTGTGTTGAAGACCGTGCTGGCGCAGGATCGCTACGCCTCGCAACGCGCCTTCTGGCTGCGGGGTGAGGAATAGTCCTCAGCCTTTCTCGTGCTTGCCCCGTTCCATGTCCGGCAAATGTTCGGCGCGGAACCGCGATCGTTCGAAGAAGAAGATCACGACCAGCGCCATGATGAACGGGATCAGCAGGTAGAACAGCCGGAACACCAGGAGCGCGGCGATCACATCCGCCGGGTTCATGTCCGGCAGGCCCATCACGAAGACGAGCTCCAAGATACCAAGCCCGCCCGGCGCATGCGAGATCAGCGCTGCGGAGAAGGATATCAGGAAGATGCCGAGCACCACGAGATAACCCGGATTACCCACTTCCGGCAGCGCGAAATAGATGATGCCGGCGGCGCCGATCAGCTCCACGGGAGCAATGATCAGCTGCGGCAAGACCACCTTCGGCGCCGGATAGAAGATGTTGATCTTGCCGATCTTCAGCGGCCTGAGCTTCAGGAAGCTTGCAGCCACATACAGCGCGATCAGGAAAAGAATGGCGAAGCCGGTACCCGTCGAAGCTTCGACCGGCACCACATCGCCGAAGCGCTTGGTAAGATCCGGCTCTATGATCAGCACGATACCGCCGAGCAGCAGCGTTCCGAGCGCGAAGGTGAAGGAGCAGACGGCGATCAGCACGCCGATTTCGGCCGGTGTCAGGCCTTTCGACGAATAGGCCCGGTAGCGCACCACAGCACCCGAGACGACCGAAGCACCGACATTGTGTGACAAGGCGTAGGTGGTGAACGAGCAGATGGTGATGAACCACCAGTCCACCTTGCGGCCGAGATGCATCAGCGCGATGCGATCGTATCCGGCCAGTGCCGCATAAGCGACAAGGGTCGCCCCCCCTGCAAGAATCCAGTGGATTGGCCTGATCGCCACCAGGCTTTCCCACAGGTCATCCAGCGACAGGCCCCGCAATTCCTTGTAGAGAAGCCAGGCCGAAAGCGCTATCGTCAGGCCGCCTATGATCGGCCACAGGTACTTCTTCAATGTCATCCAGTCTCGTCGCTCTTCTCTCCCCGCCCCAATCCAGGCTATCCGGTTTCGGCGAATGAGGTACTCTATTCGCACGGTCTCCGGTTGTTCAACCACCAAGACCAAAAACCAGTTCCGTAGATCGGGATTTATGACAATGGCAGGAAACCTTAAAGCGACCGCTAAGACGCTTTTCGCCGCAGCACTTCTTTTCGCTCCGCTCGGAATTGCAGAAGCCGCGGCGCAGAGCCGTGGCGGGGACCGTCCCGGCCAGTTCGATTTCTATGTACTGTCGCTCTCCTGGTCGCCGACCTTCTGCGCGGCCCAGAGCGGTGGCCGCAACGACCAGCAGTGCGGCGCGAGCAAGGATTTCGGCTTCATCGTCCATGGCCTCTGGCCGCAATACGAACGGGGCTATCCGGATAGCTGCGATACGAACGGACAGGATCGCGTGCCGCGGGCGCTCGGCGAACAGCTATTCGACATCATGCCCTCGATGGGTCTGATCGGCCATGAGTGGCGCAAGCACGGCAGCTGCTCGGGCCTGAGCCAGCGCGCCTATTTCTCGCGGTTGCGCGAAGCGTTCCAGAAGGTCCAGATTCCGACGGATATCGCCAGAGGCGACCAGCCCGTGACACTGTCCGCCGACCAGATCGAGGACAAGTTCGTTGCCGCCAATCCCGGCATGAGCCGGCGCGGCATTGCGGCAAGCTGCGAAGGCAACAAGCTGGAAGAGATCCGCATCTGTCTGACCAAGACGCTGCAGTTCCGCGATTGCGTCGAGGTCGACCGCGGTGGTTGCCGCATGGGTCAGATCAGCATTCCGCCCGCACGCTGAGTGCGCCTGCCCGTTGGGGGAACGGGTACCGATTTTCGTGAAGGAAACCACATGAAGTTGCTCTATTCGCCCGCCTCGCCCTATTCCGCCAAAGTGCGCATGGCTGCTCGTCATCTCGGGATCGAAATCACCGAGGTGAAGACGGATACGAATGCGATGCCGCCTTCGCTGATCGACAACAACCCGCTCGGCAAGATCCCGGTCCTGCTGCGCGACGACGAGCCGCCGATCTATGACAGCGTCGCCATCATGCATTTTCTCGACCGGAAATCCGGCGGCAAGCTCTATCCCAAGAAGGAAGAGAAGCGCACCGACGCGGAGGTGCTGGAGGCGCTGTGCGACGGCGTGATGGATTGCCTTCTGGCAATCGTCTACGAGCGCCGTTCACGCGAGGAAGCAAAGGTCCACCAGCCGTGGATCGACAAGCAGTGGGCCAAGGTGGTGCGCAGCCTCGACTATCTGGAAAACAACCTGCCGAAGACAGGCAAGAAGCTGCATGGCGGCCATTTCGCGCTGGCCGCGATGATCGGGTACCTGGACCTGCGCTTCAATGGTCTATGGGCGGAGGGCCGCCCCGAACTTGCATCCTGGCCGGACGTTTTCGCCAAGCGTTTCTCCGACTACACGTCGATGAAGGCAGCGGCATAACGGATCGGTGTTGCAATCTAAGGCTTTCGTCTAACGGCAAGTGCCTCAGCCAAGCGCTTGAGGTTCTTGCCCTTCTCATTTCCTCCACTACTATCAGGTGAACGGCAGAAAGCCGTAATGGAGGAGATTTTGATGAAGCGAACTGCGTTTACGCGGCGGGCGACGCTCGCCCTTGCCGGCTCGGCTCTTTCCCTGATGTCGCTCAGCCTGCCGGCTGCGGCGCAAACTTTTCCGAAGCAGACGATCACCATGGTCG
The DNA here is from genome assembly GCA_965227625.1 of Neorhizobium sp. Lineage (GTDB taxonomy): Bacteria > Pseudomonadota > Alphaproteobacteria > Rhizobiales > Rhizobiaceae > Neorhizobium. The sequence continues at coordinate 313,417 of CBDDGK010000060.1, forward strand.
TGCCGTTCGCTCCCGGCGGCTCCACCGATGTGGTCGCACGCGTCGTCGCGCAGAAGATGGGCGAGATCCTCGGGCAGCAGATCGTCGTGGAAAACGTCGCCGGTGCCGGCGGCAATCTCGGCGCCGACCGTGTCGCACGCGCCGAACCGGATGGCTACACGATCCTGATGGGCACCGTCGCGACCCACGCGCTGAACCCGCTGATCCTGAAACAGAAGCCCTATGATCCGGAAAAGGATTTCGCGCCGGTCTCGCTGCTCGTCGTGGTGCCGAACGTGCTGGTGGTCAACCCGAAGCTCGGCGTCAACAGCGTGAAGGAGCTGGTGGATCTTCTGAAGAAGGAGCCGGACAAATATTCCTACGCGTCCTCCGGCAACGGCACGCCGCTGCACCTCTCCGGCGAACTGTTCAACGCCATGGCGGGCGTCAAGATGCAGCACGTGCCCTATAAGGGAGCCGGCCCTGCCCTCAACGACCTGATCGGCAACCAGATCTCGATCATGTTCGACAACCTGCCCTCCTCGTCCGGCCATATGAAAGCCGGCACGCTGAAGGCGCTCGGCGTTACCACCGCCAAGCGGGCACCGTCCTTCCCGGACGTGCCGACGGTTGCCGAAACCATTCCGGGTTACGAGACCTATACCTGGAACGCGCTGTTCGCGCCCGCCAAGACGCCGAAAGACGTCGTCGCCAAGCTGAACGACGCGGCCAACAAGGCACTCAAGGATCCGGCCGTCGCCGCCCGCATGAACGACTTCAGCGCGACGATCGTCGGCTCGACGCCGGAAGAGCTCGGCAAGCACGTCACCGCGGAGCTCGCCAAATGGGGTCCGGTGGTGAAGAGCGCCAATATCCAGATGGATTGAGCGGCGTTCGGAGAGCGCCACCTCGTCGTCATGCTTGGGCTTGTCCCGAGCATCTGTCCACATCAGACGTGGTTAGATTCTCGGGACAAGCCCGAGAATGACGGAAGAGGAACTGGCGCCTGCCGCAAACCTCCCAACAAAAAAAAGCCCGGACTCTCGCCCGGGCTTTTTTCATGCCTTTTGAAAGGCTTAGAACTTGACGCCGATACCGACCTTGACGCTGTGGTCGTCGAAGCCCTTCGAAACCGAACCGGAGTCGAGGCTGTAACGATCCGAACCGAAGTCCGTGTAGCGGTATTCGACGCGGGCCGTGATGTTGCTGGTGACGAAAGCTTCGGCACCGACACCGACCGTGTAACCGACCGAGGTCTTGTCGTCAGACGAGGTTGCGTCCTTCAGTTCGTTGTTCTGAAGCGCGACACCGCCCGTACCGTAGATCAGGAAGGGGTTGAGGTCGTAGCCGACGCGACCGCGAACAGAGCCGTTCCAGCCTGCTTCACCACGGTAACCGCCGAAGGTAGAGCCCTTCTGGTCATTCATGCCCACATCGGCTTCGATACCATATACGATCGGGCCGGACTGGAAGTTGTAACCGGTGTAAGCACCACCGCCAAAGCCGTTGGCATTGTGGTCGCCACCGCCGAAACGGCCCCAGTCATAAGCGCCGTAGGCACCGAGGTAGAAACCCTGCCAGTTGGCAGCCGGTGCCGGTTCTTCGACAGCGACGGGTGCCTGAGGAATCTGTTCGACGGCATCAGCGGCATTGGCCGCAGAGATCGCGATGAAGCTGGCTGCCGTGGCCATCAGAGCTGCGATTAGAGTACGCATACATTTTTCTCCTTTTACTGCTGTGCCGAGAATGCGTGCCGCGACAACATTGTTCGCGGCAGTTTGTTCCCTGCCTGCTGGAGATGAATGTGGAGGGCAATTGAGGATTTGAAAGAGCCGAAATGTGAATTGATTGTGGCACACAAAGGGCCAAATTTGGATGTTGCTGTATCGCAACATGTATTTCATTAACCATACCTAGACCTTAATCCAAGTATACATCCTTTTACATTTATAAATTACTTCTTAAATTACAACATAAACATCGTCAATATGCACGACCTGCCCATCCGGCCCGCCCAGGCGATACCTGGTTAGACTTATTTTGAAAGAAAAACCGCCGGCGCAAATGGTTTAGCGGGCATTTTCGACTATGGTAATAAACGCCCTCACGATGGCGTGAAGCACCCGCGCGCAGCTTGCCGGGCCGCCCGCCGGATTTCTGCCTTAAATGAACCTTCGGCTGGGAATGCGCGCTGCCGCAAAGTTGGTTTTCCGGGCGCTTCCCAAACCGAGGCCGAATCCCTATTTCTGGATCACGGTCGCAGCCAGAGAATCGGCCCTACCCTTAAATTTTGACAGGCGACTGATCACAGGCCCATGGTTCGAATCGCATTTTCGGACTTTCGAGCAGGCGTCATGAGCGCTGGAAGCGAGCCGGCCGGTGAGGTCGCGGCGGAGACTTTGGAATGAACGGAACGAAACTGCCGGACGGCGGTGTTCTTTACGACGAGACCGAGGACGATGACGACGACGCGCTGGTCAGCGATGTCGCTCCGGGGCCGATTGCGTCGATCGACTGGAATGAAGCTGTCAACAACGAGAGCGGCCTGAAGGGCGCGGAACTGATCGGCGAGTTCGTAAAGCACCTGCCGAACGCGCCGGGCGTTTATCGCATGTTCAACGAAGCCGGCGACGTCATGTATGTCGGCAAGGCACGTAGCCTCAAGAAGCGTGTGAGCAACTACGCGCAGGGCCGTCTTCATTCCAACCGCCTTACCCGCATGGTGCGCGAAACGCACCATATGGAGTTCGTCACGACGCGGACGGAAACCGAAGCGCTGCTGCTCGAAGCCAACCTGATCAAGCGCCTGCGGCCACGCTTCAACGTGCTTCTGCGCGACGACAAGTCGTTTCCCTATATCATGATCACCGGCGACCACCGGGCTCCGGCCATCTTCAAGCATCGCGGCGCGCGCGCGCGGAAGGGCGACTATTTCGGCCCATTCGCCTCCGCCGCAGCGGTCGGCCGTACGATCAACTCGCTGCAGCGCGCCTTTCTGTTGCGCACCTGCACCGACAGTGTCTTCGAGACGCGCACCCGCCCTTGTCTGCTTTATCAAATCAAACGCTGTTCCGGGCCCTGCACCCACGAGATCAGCGACGAGGGTTATGCAGGGCTGGTCGGCGAAGCGAAGGACTTTCTCTCCGGCAAGAGCCAGAACGTGAAGGCTTCGATCGCCTCGCAAATGGCGGAAGCTTCCGAAGACCTGGATTTCGAGCGCGCCGCGATCTATCGCGACCGCCTTGCCGCGCTCAGCCATGTCCAGAGCCATCAAGGCATCAATCCTGCGGGTGTCGAGGAAGCGGACGTCTTCGCCATCCATCAGGAAGGCGGATTGTCCTGCATTCAGGTCTTCTTCTTCCGCACCGGCCAGAACTGGGGCAACCGCGCCTATTTCCCGAAGGCCGATCCGCAAATGCCGGGGGCCGAAATTCTCAACGCCTTCCTGGCCCAGTTCTACGACGACAAGCCGGTGCCGAAGCAGATCCTGCTGTCCGAGACGATCGAGGAACAGGAACTGCTGGCCCAGGCGCTCGGCGAGAAGGTCGGGCACAAGGTAACGATCTCAGTGCCACAGCGCGGCGAGAAGAAAGACCTTGTCGATCACGTTCTTGCCAATGCCCGCGAGGCGCATGGCCGCAAGCTTGCGGAAACTTCTTCCCAAGAGAGGTTGCTCAAGGGCTTGGCGGAGACCTTTGCCCTTTCCTATGTGCCGCGCCGTATCGAGATCTACGACAACTCGCATATCATGGGCACCAATGCCGTCGGCGGCATGGTGGTCGCGGGGCCTGAAGGTTTCGTGAAGGGCCAGTATCGAAAGTTCAACATCAAATCGACCGACATCACCCCCGGCGACGACTTCGGGATGATGAAGGAAGTGATGACGCGCCGCTTCTCCCGCCTCCTGAAGGAAGAAGGCCTGCCGAACCGGGTTGCGGCAGCGGAAGCAACGACCGACGACATCAACGATGCCGCCTTCCCCGCCTGGCCGGACGTGATCCTGATCGACGGTGGCCAGGGGCAGATGACCGCCGTGCGCGCCATTCTCGACGAGCTCGGTATCCGTGATGTGGTCACCGCCATCGGCGTCGCCAAGGGCGTCGACCGCGAGGCCGGCCGCGAGCGGTTCTTCGCCGATGGCAAAAGCGATTTCTCGCTGCCGCCGCGCGATCCGGTTCTCTACTTCATCCAGCGCATGCGCGACGAGGCGCACCGGTTCGCGATCGGCTCGCATCGGGCGCGGCGGAAGAAAGAGATGGTCAAGAACCCGCTCGACGAGATTTCCGGCATTGGTCCCGGCCGCAAGCGCAAGCTGCTTCAGCACTTCGGCACGGCGAAGGCGGTATCCCGAGCCGGCCTTACGGATTTGATGGCGGTCGAGGGGATTTCCGAAGCAGTCGCAAAGCAGGTTTACAACCACTTTCATGAAAGCCGGGCATAAAGGATCGGACTCTATCTCCGGTTTGGCGCAATTGGCTGTAAAAAAGCCGCGAGGGCGGTTGACGCTTCGCCCTCAACGCATCAACTAGGGGCAAATATCCGGACAGGTGATCATGGCTTCCCGCGCATACAATATCCCCAACCTGCTCACCTATGCGCGCATCCTGGCGGTGCCGTTCATCGTCGGCTGTTTCTTTGTCGAAGGTCAGCTTGAGAGTTCGGATGTGGCGCGCTGGACGGGGCTCGCGATCTTCGTCGTTGCCTCGATCACCGATTATCTGGACGGCTATCTTGCCCGCATCTGGAACCAGACCTCGAATATCGGCCGCATGCTGGACCCGATCGCCGACAAGCTGCTGGTCGCCGCCGTGCTTCTGCTGCTCGCGGCCGATCAGACGATTGCAGGCTGGTCGCTGTGGGCGGCGATCACCATTCTCTGCCGTGAAATCCTGGTTTCTGGCCTGCGCGAATATCTGGCGGCGCTGAAGGTATCTGTGCCGGTGACCCGCATCGCCAAGTGGAAAACAACGATCCAGATGGTGGCGATCGCCTTCCTGCTCGCCGGTCCGGCCGGCGACAAGATCCTGCCCTACACGACGCAGATGGGCATCGCGCTTCTCTGGATCGCGGCAATCCTGACCTTCTATACCGGCTACGACTATTTCAAAGCCGGCGTCAAACATCTGGTGGATGAGGAATGAAGACCAATCTCGTCTATTTCGCCTGGGTGCGCGAGCGGATCGGCAAGCCGGAAGAGGAAATCGAGCTTCCGGCCAGCGTCGTCACCGTTCGCGATTTGCTGAATCACCTCAAGGGCCTGGGCGAAGAATACGAGAATGCGCTTCAGTTCCCGGACGTGATCCGCGTCGCGATCAACCAGGAACATGTCGAGCACGACGAAAGTATTGTCGGCGCACGGGAAATCGGAATTTTCCCGCCGATGACGGGTGGGTGAGAAACAACGGTTCCAGCTGGCAAGACGCTCCAGTGGAGCGTCTTGAGCTTCGAGCGCCCTGAGCCAAAGCGAAGGGCCAGGAACCAGAGAGGCGAACCCGACCTACGGAGACGGTCCATGTCCAACATCCTCCCTATCATCCGCGTCCAATCCGCCGACTTCGACCTGCAATCCGAAATTGACGCCATCACCTCCGGCCGTAAAAACATCGGCGCCGTCGTCACATTCTCCGGTCTCTGCCGTGACGAACAGGGCGCGCTCTCCGCGCTCGAACTCGAACACTATCCCGGCATGGCGGAAGCCGAGATGCAGCGGATCGGCGAGATCGCCATCGAGCGCTTCTCGCTGCTCGGCCTCACCGCCATTCACCGCCATGGCAAGATCCTGCCCGGTGAAAACATCGTTCTGGTTATCGCCGCCGCCCCCCATCGCCAGGCTGCCTTCGACGGCGCCAATTTCATGATGGACTTCCTGAAGACCTCCGCCCCCTTCTGGAAGAAAGAACATGCCGCCGATGGCACCGCCGGCGGCTGGATCGCGGCGAAGGATGCAGACCACGCGGCGCGGGACAAGTGGCGCTAGTTAAGGCACCACCCTCTCCCGCCGGCTCATGACCAAAACCACGACAAGGGCCGAGACCACGACCAGTTCGCGCCAAAAGAGCGGGCCGTAGCCGCTCCAGAGTGTTTCGGCAAAGCCGACCACCGCAGCCCCAATAGCCGAGCGCAGCGGGTTGGAATGCCCCCCGGCGGCTGCGATCAGGACCACTTTCAAACCGAACAGCAGGCCGGCACCGAAGTCCATTGTGCCGTAGTGCGATGTCGCCAGCACGCCGCAGATCGATGCGACGAGCGCTGCCGATGCGTAGGCCATGACGAAGACGCGGGGGGAACTGGTGCCGCAGAGTTCGGCCGCCAGCGGATCATCGGCGACGGCGCGCCACTTGCGGCCCCAGCGGGTGCGGTCAAGGACGAAATAGCCGGCGGATATGATGGCCAGCATCAGCGCGAAATTGATCAGTTGGATCAGTGTCAGCGTGACCGGAAAACCGTCTCCCCGCCAGAAGACGATCGGATCGTTGAGAAAGGGCGGCAGCCAGAGTTCGCGGGTATCGGAAGCAAGCCGCGCGCCCTCCATCAACACCATCATCACACCGAGCGAGGCGACGATCATCGCATTCGGAGAGACCGCCGCGAGCGGACGCATGACGAATTGCCCAACCGCCACGCCCGTGCCGACACCACCGGCCAGCGCCACGGCAGCTCCGAGCCCCAGGGCGGCCGGCAAAACCAGCCAGAACGTGTCCCAGCCGATATGCGCAAACAGCAGATAAAGATGGCCGGAAAAGGCGAAGATCGCGCCATAAGTGATGTCGGCCCGTTTTGTCACCGCGAAAGCAACGGAATATCCGAATGCGAGCGTCGCATAGAGCGCCGCCAGCGGAAACGCGTTCGCCAGTTGCTGCAGGAAATAGGCCATGAGCACTCCAACCAGTTTCAAATATAACTGGTCAAAAGCATTTTACCAGTTACAATATTCTCATGACCTTTTCCTGGACACCACATCGCTTTGCCGGGGGAGCGTTGGCGCTCGATGTTGCCAACAGCGTGATCCTGCGTTTCGATTCCGAACGCAGTATCGACCGTTTCGCCAGTGCCGATCAGCTTCACGCCTTTCCGAAGGCGGCCGAAGAGTTTTCCGCAGAACGCGCATTGTTCGGGGAGCTGCAGCCGGTGTCGGCTCGAAACCATGGCACATTTCTGGCCATGCGGGAGGCGATCGACCGCTATTTTCGCGCCCGTGTGCTGGGTGATGACGCATATGGATTGCTGGCGGATTTCCTTGAAGCCACGGCGACCATCTTGCGCCGGGCCGACAGGGGCTCGCTGGAGGCGGCGACGGCTCATTCGGCATTGCGGCTCCTGGCCGACGAGGAGATCGCACGGCTGAAGATTTGCGGCAATTGCGGGTGGCTGTTCATCGACCGCAGCAAGAACCGCAGCCGGACCTGGTGCGACATGGCGGTCTGCGGCAACCGGGTGAAGGCCAACCGCCATTATCACAAACGAAAGAAGGAGGCCGCGTCATGATGCGCCGGCTGCTTTTCTGCGGCCTTGCCGCGCTTTCCCTGACCGCTTGCCAGCGCGAGGCCAATGAACCTCTCGCCGAACTTTCCGGCCGGATCTTCATCTTCAACTACCGCGTCGCAGCCGCGAGTTATGTCATCACGCTGCGCAAGACAGCCCCCTTCCCGGCGGGTTCTTATGCCGAAGCGGAATTCGAAAACCCTCAAGGCGGCCCGCCACTGACGGCACGCCAGAACCTCTTCCCGTCGATGGAAAAGATCGTGCTGGAAAGCCCGGATCTGAAATGCGTGAAGAAGGACAAGCCATACGCCGTGAAGATCCGGCTTGTCGGCGAAGGTGAGAAAGCGCTGCAGACGATCGAGACCAGCGTCACCTCGAACATGGACCAGACGGAAATGATGCCATCGAAACCTCTGGTGGTCGGGCCGGTTTATACGCCGAACCCGGAGGTTTTTCATTCGGATGGTAGTGTGGATTACGACAAGGCGGGGAATTGTCCGGCTTGATCCCAAAGGATTTGCGGGGACTTTGACCACGACAAAACAAAAAAGCCGGCGTCTCTGCCGGCTTTTTCAATTCCATCAATGCTTTGCAGCAGATCAGCCGACGATTTCGGTTTCGGCGAACCAGTAGGCGATTTCCTGGGCGGCGGTTTCCGGAGCGTCCGAACCGTGAACCGAGTTTTCACCGATCGAGAGGGCGAACTGCTTGCGGATGGTGCCTTCGTCAGCGTTTGCCGGGTTGGTGGCGCCCATGATTTCGCGGTTCTTTAGGATGGCGTTTTCGCCTTCGAGAACCTGAACGATGGTCGGGCCGGAGGTCATGCCTTCCACGAGTTCGCCGAAGAACGGACGTTCCCTGTGAACAGCGTAGAAGCCTTCAGCTTCGCGCTTGCTCATCCATACGCGCTTGGAAGCGATGATGCGCAGGCCGTTGTCTTCAAACACCTTGGTGATGGCGCCCGTCAGGTTGCGCTTGGTGGCGTCCGGCTTGATCATCGAAAACGTGCGTTCAATCGCCATTGTTCTATCCTTTATATCCTACGGAAAGTGGGCGGTGTTTACCCGCCCCTTTCGCCGGAAACAAGGGGGTTTCGGCAATTTCACGCGGCCGTCACACTGCGACCCGCCCCATTGTAGAGATCGAGGCAGCGCTCGAACCACAAGCCGACCGGGTCATCGGCGGCAAACACCTTGGCGCCGGCGGTCACACGCATCCATTGCAGCGCCCCGAACAGGATATAGTCTGCATAGAGCGGTCCATCGCCGCCGAGGAAGTCCTGAAAGCCCAGCGTCTGTCGCACCGGCTCCAGCTTTGCAGCAAAGGCTGCGATACCAGCGTCGCGATCCTTGCGGGTTTCCTCCAGCGTCTTGCCCAACCTCGCTTCACGGCTCTTGCGGAAATAGATCTGGTCGGTCTCGGCCAGCATGTCGTGAATATCCGCAACAGCGATACCGGTGATCGCCGGATGGACAATCTGCTGCGAGAAGCGCTCGACGAAACGCGAGAGCGCCTTGCCGCCCTCCCCGCCGAACAGCGTCGGCCGGTCTGGATATCGCTCTTCGAGATAGAGCGCGATGTCGAAGCTGTCGCGGATCAGTTCGTTGCCGTCCCTCAGGATCGGCACCGTGGCGGAAAAGCCATCCTCCAGCTTGGGGACTTCCGTAAAGGGCGTCGGCTTTTCGATGAAATCCAGGCCCTTGTGGTGCAGAGCCAGCACCACCTTCCAGCAATGGGGCGAAAACGGACGACGCTCGTCGGCGCCGCAGAGCGTGTAGAGAATGCGGGTCATGATGGCTCCTGATCCGGGTGCGTGGCAGGTGATATTGCGGGCAAAGGCCGGGCCGATCCAGTCAGGAATATTCATGGATCGCATTCGATTTAATGCATCCATCGTCCCTTAACTCTAACCACATGGAAAACTGTGGCTTTCAGCGGATGTTAAGTCTCTGCGCGCATCGGTTGTCGCAGGATAGGACACAATAAAAGTCAAATGTCCGCAGCGGAGAGGTTAGATATGGCCGGCGAAATCAGCAAGGCGGCGAGAGACCGGAACCTTCAGGTCGTGACCCAGTATATGGCAAAGCTGGACGTCAGCGGCCTGCCGCGCAATTACGAACTGTTCCATGAGGCGCTTTCCGCCACCGATCCTGCGCTGTCGCGTGAGGTGCTGGCGCTCACCACCTCCCCGTCGCAGGCCGTTCTGGACGAGATCGGGCTGCGTCATCAGGTGCCGAGCTTCGTTGCACTGGCAACGCCGCGTTCCCGCGACCACGAAATCAGGCTGCTGAGCGAGCTGCGCGAAAAGATGACCAGCGGCGTAACCCAGAAGCAGGGCTTTACCCGCGTGCTGGAAGCCGTGGCCCGCAGCCTGCGGGAAGACAACAATGCGGGTCCAGGCGACATTCTGGCCGAGATCGAATATTTGAGTGTTTCGCTGTCCGACGCTGTGGTAGCGGAGACCGAGCTGGAGGAAATCCTCAAGTCGGGCGTCGCGCGCCTCACCAAGGCGGAGAGTGATATCGCCGCCGCCAGGGCTTTGACACTTCGGGACCGTCTGACCTCGTTGCCGAACCATGCTGCCTTCGCCGAGCGGCTCGAAAAGCTTTACGGCGCCGACAGCAGCCAACATGACACGGCACTCTTCCTCGTGACACTTCCCGACCTGCCGGAAATCGCCCAGACTTATGGCGAGCCTGCGGCCAACCGCATCATCAAGAAAGCGGCGACGATCTTTCGCAAGGCAATCAAGAAGAACGATTTCCTCGCCCGCACGGGCAAGGGTGACTTTGCCTTCCTGCTTCGCGAAGTGGATCGGGAGAGCGTTCAGGCGATCGCCGAACGGCTGTCGGCATCGATCGCCGACAATCTTGTCTTCGCCGCTTCCGATCGGAGCAACTCCAGCCTTCAGCTGTCGATCGGCGTGGCGCTGATGGCGGAAGCATTCTCCCCGCCGCAACTGCGCCTGCAGGCGGCAACCGCGTTGCAGGCGGCACTCGCCAATCCGCGGCTGCCGGTCGTGGTCTTCAGCGAGACTGCGCGACGGGCTTCGTAACGGCTGCCGAAAGACTGGTGACGCAACGGCCGTCGCCATCTTGCCTTGGCGGCCGGTTTCGGCCAAAACCGCCGCCATGATCACGATCAACGAAATTTCCGCCCGCATTGCCGGGCGCCTCCTCCTCGACAATGCCAGCGTCTCGCTTCCGGCGGGCACGAAGGCCGGGCTTGTCGGCCGCAATGGCGCTGGCAAATCCACCCTCTTCCGCATCATCACCGGCGATCTCGTTGCCGAAAACGGCTCGGTGACGATCCCGAAGAATGCGCGGATCGGCCAGGTGGCGCAGGAAGCGCCGGGCACCGAGGACTCGCTGATCACCATCGTGCTCTCGGCCGACAAGGAGCGCACCGCGCTTCTCACGGAAGCGGAGACGGCGACTGACCCGCACCGCATTGCCGAAATCCAGATGCGGCTCGTCGATATCGACGCCCATTCGGCGGAAGCACGTGCGGCCAGCATTCTTTCCGGCCTGGGCTTCAGCCACGAAGCGCAACATCGCCCCGCCTCCTCCTTCTCAGGCGGCTGGCGCATGCGCGTGGCTCTGGCAGCGGTGCTGTTCGCCGAGCCGGACCTCCTGCTGCTCGACGAACCGACCAACTATCTGGACCTCGAAGGCACGATGTGGCTCGAAGACTATGTGCGCCGATATCCGCACACCGTCATCGTCATCAGCCACGATCGCGACATGCTGAACAACGCAGTCAATTCGATCGTGCATCTCGACCAGAAGAAGCTCACCTTCTATCGCGGCGGCTACGATCAGTTCGAGCGCCAGAAGGCGGAAGCCGACGAGTTGCAGATGAAGGCCAAGGCCAAGAACGAGGCCGCGCGAAAGCATCTGCAGAGCTTCATCGACCGTTTCAAAGCGAAGGCGACCAAGGCGAAGCAGGCGCAGAGCCGCGTCAAGGCGCTGGAGCGCATGGGCACGGTTGCCGCCGTCGTGGTGGATCACGTCCAGCCGATCACCTTCCCCACGCCGGAAAAGCAGCCCGCTTCGCCGATCGTGGCGATCAACAAGGGTGCGGTCGGCTATACGCCCGGCAGCCCGATCCTGAAGAACATCAATCTCCGCATCGACAATGACGATCGCATCGCGCTGCTCGGGTCGAACGGCAACGGCAAATCCACCTTCGCGAAGCTGATTTCCGGCCGACTTGAGACCGACGGCGGCGAGATGAAGCTTGCCCCCTCTCTCTCGATCGGCTTTTTCGCGCAGCACCAGCTGGACGACCTCATCCCGAACGAGACGCCGGTCGATCACGTCCGCCGGCTGATGCCGCTCGCCGGCGAAGCACAGGTTCGCGCCCGCGTCGCCCAGATGGGGCTGGCGACGGAGAAGATGGCGACTGCCGCCAAGAATCTCTCCGGTGGCGAGAAGGCTCGCCTGCTGATGGGCCTTGCCACCTTCCACGCGCCGAACCTGCTCATCCTCGACGAACCGACCAACCATCTCGACATCGACAGCCGCCGGGCGCTGATCGAGGCGCTGAACGACTATGACGGCGCCGTCATCCTGATTTCCCATGACCGCCACCTGATCGAGGCGACTGTCGACCGGCTTTGGCTGGTCAACGAAGGCACGGTGAAGCCGTTCGAGGGTGACCTTGAGGAATATCGCGACCTGATCGTCGCCGCCGGCCGCAAGAAGGATGACAAGCAGCAGACGGCAACCGACGAGCCGGCCTCCAAGGCCGATCAGCGCAAAGCGAACGCAGAGAAGCGCGCCTCACTTGCGCCGCTCAAGAAAAAGATCAACGAAGTCGAGGCTTTGACAGGAAAGCTGGAGAAGCTGATTCAGGCGCTTGATAAAGAGCTTGCAGACCCGGCGCTTTACGAAAAGGCCCCCGCCAAGGCGGCCTCCAAAGCCAAGGAACGCGGCGAAGCGGCGGCAAAACTTTCCGTGGCAGAGGAAGAATGGCTGATGCTGTCGGCGGAGTATGAAGAGGCGATGGCGGGCTGATATCGAGCTTGTCTGCAGGCCCGCGCAGCTCGCTGTTCGTTATCTTTGGGCTTGACCCAAGGATCCAAGCCATCTCACAATCGCAGACGTGGACAGATGCCCGGGACAGGCCCGAGCATGACGGCAGAGTGTGTGCAGTCGACCTCCAGTTTGAGCGAGCGTCATCTTGCAAAATCCTGCCTAGGTCACTCCGGAATGATGGCCTGGGTGGTTGTCCATCGCTCCTCGGAACCATAGGTATGTCTCGCTCAACGGAGACCTGGCCATGGACCTTTACCTCGAAACCGACAACGACCCGAAAACGCTGGCTTTTGTGGCGGAGCTGAACAAGGCCTCCGACGCGCAGCTGCAGACACCGGAATTCGAAAAAGACCGTGACGTCGTCAAGGCGATGTTCGAGCGTGAAGACCGGTTGATCGTGCCGAGCCGGCGCGGCAAGTGGCTGTTCGACTATCATCGCACCAGGGACAATCCGCTAGGCATCTGGCGCCGCTTGGCCGCCAATCAGGAGCCGCGATCGGATGCGGCCTGGGAGACCGTTCTGGATCTCGACGCCTTCTGCAAGCAGGAGGGCAAGCGATGGATCTATTCCGGCGCGATCACCTGTCCGTTCGAGCCGACGCTGGTGCTGCTGATCCTTTCGGACGGCGGCTCGGATCTGCTGCGCATGGTGGAATTCGATACCGAGACGAAAACATTTGTCGAAGGTGGTTTCGACACGCCGGCGGCGCGCGCCCATGCCAGCTGGCTGAGCCGCGACGAGATTGCCTATTTCGGTTCCGTGGACGAGAATTCCGCCACACGCTCCGGCTGGCCGCGTGTCGGCCGCAGACTGAAGCGTGGCCAGAAAGTGCAGGACGCACCGGTTTATTTCGAGGCTGGCAAGGATGACGTTTACGGTTCGGCCTATTCGATCGATCCCCTGTTCTGGGGCGGCAAGGCGAATGAGAAGCCCGTCGAAATTTTCTCTATCGGTCACGAAATCGGCAAGGTGAGCGTGCATCTGCGCGACGCGGCAGGCGATATCCGCCGCCTCGATCTGCCGACCGAGATCGACTATTCCGCCAATCACAGCCATCTGCTTTGGCGCGCCAAAACCAGCGAGCGTTTCCCGACCGGCAGCCTCATCCTGCAGAGCATCGCGCCCTACACGAATGCGCCGCTCGGCGAGGCCCGCGTGCTGTTTACACCGAAGGACGGGCAATCGGTTTCGCAGTTTTCGCTGCTGAAGACCTGGGCGCTGTTCATGATCAGCGATCGGATGGTGCCGAAGTTCTATCTGCTCGATCTGACGAAGGCCGGCGCGGAACCGAAAGAGCTTGCGCTGCCGGCCGAACTGCAGACGGTGAACTTCCGTTTGCTCGACGCCGATCTGACGCTTGGAGAGGAAGTGCTGACTGTGATCGGCCAGGGTTTCCTCCTGCCCTACAGCACCTATCGTCTCGATCTGACCGATCACGGCCGTAAGCCGGAACTCGTGCTGACCGGTACCGCACCCGCTTATTTCGATGCCGACGGCATGCGGTCGGAGCTTCTGGAGGCAACATCCGAGGATGGCACGAAAGTGCCCTATCATATCGTCTTCCCGAAGACCTGGACCAAGGGCGAGTTGCCGGTGCTGATGTATGGTTATGGCGGCTTCGCCTCGCCGCTCGCGCCCTATTATTCCGGCAATAACGGCCTCTGGCTGGAGCACGGCGGCGCCTATGTGCAGGCCTATATCCGGGGCGGCGGCGAACTCGGTCCGGATTGGCACCATGTTGCCAAGGGTGCGGGCCGCCACAAGGCATTCGAGGATTTCGTCGCCGTTGCCCGCGATCTGGTGAAGCGCGGTTATACCAAGCCGTCACGAATCGCCTGCACCGGAGGCAGCAATGGCGGTCTGCTGACGGCCGTGATGGCGACGCGCTATCCGAAGGATTTCGGCGCCATATGGACCCGCGTGCCGGTCATCGACATGTCCCGTTTCCATGTCTTCCCCGCCGGCAAGGCGTGGATGGACGAATATGGCAACCCGGACGTTCCTGCCGATCTCGACTATATGCTCGGCTATTCGCCGCTGCATCAGGTGAAACCTGCCGGTGAGGTCACCTATCCGCCGGTCTATATCGAAAGCTCGTCCAACGACGACCGGGTGCACCCCTCGCATGCCCGCCGCTTTGCCAAACGGCTGATCGAGGCGGGGCATATGCCGCTGTTCCACGAATACGGTTCTGGCGGGCACGGCGGTGCGGGCAATTCTTCGGAACAGGCTGCGCGGCTGGCGCTCGGATACAGTTTCCTGCGCCAGACGATCATGAAAAACTGATCGCCTTCATCCGCGTTGTACGCCTCGTGAATATACACTACATTGACATGTATATTCACGAGGCACAGCCATGCCCCTTTACGTCCGTGACGAACGCGTCAATCAACTCGCCGAACAGGCCCAGAAAATCCTGAAGGCTCCGACCAAGACGGATGCCATTCGGCAAGCGCTGGAGCGCGTGGTGGAGACGGCCGAAGCCTGGGAGTCCACGGAAAAGCCGCCGCTTGCGGAGAGGCTGAAGGCTATTCGCGACAAATACCAATCGATGGGGACGCCCAATCCCGACTTCGATGAAAAGGCATTTCTCGACGAAATGTGGGAAAGCTGATGTTTCTCGAGACATCTGCGATCGTTGAATATTTCATCGTAGGCCCTGAATACGAGCGGATCACACAGGCTCTATCCTCCGCCAACACGCGGTTCTACGTGTCGCCCACCGTCATTTTCGAAGCGACAACGGTCCTGGCCAACAAACGCCGGATAGACATTTACGAGGCGCAGACTCTCGTAAATGAATTTCTCACCGAATTGGATGCCGAGATCCTTCCTGCTACGGCTGTGACAGCGATGAATGCCATCGACGCCTTTGCCCGTTACGGCAAAGGCCGCCACCCCGCCAAACTCAATTTCGGCGACTGCTTTTCCTATGCCGGCGCGAGGGCGGCAGGTGTCGGTCTGCTCTATGTCGGCGATGACTTCGCACAGACGGACCTCGCTTAAGTCGCCAGCAATAATCCTGTGATAACCGGCTGTTAACCATAATCGGCGAAAGTGACCCCGCCTTCACTTCTTAGTCACTTTTAAGCCGAGTCGTCCCGATGTTCGTCCGCGTCCTTTGTGCTGCAGCTACCGTTGCGTGCCTTTTGTCCTCCTGCGCCGGTCGTCCACAGACCGAGGGCGGGACACTCGCCACACCATTCGCACCCGCCAAGTCACTTTCTTCGCCGAAGAAGGTCGCGAGCGCTGATGATCCGGTCGCACTGACGCCGGTCGCCTGGGGTCGCCTCGGCAATCCGGGCGGACTTGCCGGTCGCACACTGTCGGTCTCGTCCCTGTCGGACATCAAGCTCAATCACAAGGAAGTCGTGCTGACCTTCGACGACGGCCCGATGCCGAAGAAGACGGACACGATCCTGTCGATCCTCAACGAATACGGCGTCAAGGCCACCTTCCTGATGGTGGGCCAGATGGCCAAGGCGCATCCGGAAATCGCCCAGCGCGTCGTCGCTGCCGGCCACTCGATCGGCAGCCATACCTATCGTCACGCCGACCTGCAGAACCTCTCTTTCGACGCCGCTGTCGCCGAAATCGAGAAGGGACGCGATGCCGTTACCAGCGTGACCCATGAGGATGCCGGCTTCTTCCGCTTCCCATATCTCGCCGATACCAGGAAGCTTCGCCAGTGGGTCGCCCAGAACGGCATGGTCGTGCTCGATGTCCAGGTCGATTCAAAGGACTACTTCGGTGTGAGCCCGGCGGCCGTCGCCACTCGCACGATGAACGAACTGCGTGCGCACGGCAAAGGCATCATCCTGCTGCACGACATCCATGCCCGCACCGCCTCCATGCTGCCGGCCCTGCTGACGCAGCTTGGCGCCGAAGGCTACAAGGTCGTTCGCCTGCGCCACAGCAATGCTTCGATGATGACGGCCTGGCTGAACTAAAAACCGGAAAATGAAAAGAAGGCCCGATCAGGCCTTCTTCACCCATCGGCCTTCTTCCGATTGCTGCCAATAGGTCAGCGCATGCCCCTCGCCTTTCAGGCGCTTCCATTGGGCGCGAGCGTTGTCGAGCTGCACGGTATCATAACCGTCGAACATGAAGACGATCCGCTCATAGGCGTCGATGGGCGGAGGCTCGGCCCCATCCACCAGGAAGCGCACGGTCGCGCCATTGGCGTTGTCGCCAACCGCGGTCAAAAGCACCGGCTGCGCCTCGGCCATCGGCGAGGCGTCGGTGCCGTGCGGCAAGAAACTGTCTTCCCGAAACGTCCAGAGATGCGCGTCGAGAAAGTCCCGCCGCGCCTCTTCGCTTGTCTGAACCGCGACCTTCCAGCCGCGCTCGACGCTCTTTTCCAGAAGCGCCGGCAGCGCGTCCTCGAGCTTCGATTCGGTCAGGTGGTAGAACAGAACTTCGGTCATGTAGGTTGAGAACTCATATTTCGTTGGAACGACAAATATGCGTTCTCAACCCGCCTCGTAATGCGCCCGCACGAGTTCGTCCAGCAGGCGAACGCCATAACCGGAGCCCCAGGACTGGTTGATCTCGTTATAAGGTGAGTTCATCGCCGTGCCGGCGATGTCGAGATGCGCCCAAGGCGTCTCGCCGACAAAGCGCTGGAGCAGTTGTGCCGCGGTGATCGCGCCACCGTAACGGCCGCCGGTGTTCTTCATGTCGGCAAACTTCGAATCGATGATCTTGTCGTAGTCCTTGTCGAGCGGCATGCGCCACAGGCGCTCGCCCGTCACCTGACCGACGCCGGTCAACTGGCTCGAAAGCGCGTCGTTGTTGGAAAACAGGCCCGCATGCAGATTGCCGAGTGCGACCATGATCGCACCGGTCAGCGTCGCGAGATTGATCATGAAGCGAGGTTTGAAGCGGTCGTTGCAATAATAAAGCGCATCGGCCAAAACAAGGCGACCCTCGGCATCGGTATTGATGATCTCGATCGTCTGGCCGGACATGGTGGTGACGATGTCGCCCGGACGCTGCGCATTGCCGTCCGGCATGTTCTCGACGAGGCCGATAATGCCGACGACATTCACCTTGGCCTTGCGGGCGGCAAGCGTGTGCATGAGGCCGGTGACGGCGGCGGCGCCACCCATGTCACCCTTCATGTCTTCCATGCCGGCACCCGGCTTGATCGAGATACCGCCGGTATCGAACACGACGCCCTTACCGATGAAGGCGACCGGTGCATCCTTTGCCTTGCCACCCTTCCACTGCATGATGGCGAGCCGCGGCGGACGAACGGAGCCCTGCGCGACACCGAGCAGCGCGCCCATGCCGAGCTTCTTCATTTCCTTTTCGGTCAGGATCTCGACTTCGACGCCCAGCTTTTCGAGCTCCTTGGCCTTGTCGGCGAATTCGACCGGGCCAAGCACGTTCGGCGGCAGGTTGACGAGGTCGCGGGCGAGAAGGACGCCGCCGGCGATCGCTTCCGAATCCGCAAAAGCCTTCTTGGCGGCCGCATGCTCGGCAGTGACGATCGTTACCTTGACGGTCTTCGGCGCCTTGTCGTCATCCTCGTTCTTCTTGGTCTTGTAGGCGTCGAAAGAATAGGCGCGCAGCAGCATGCCAAGCGCAAAGCCGGCCGCTTCGGAGGCTCCGACGGAGGCGCCCGGCGCGTCGAGGTAGATCGCCACCTTGGTCATGTTCTTGACGGAGTTGGCGGCCGCGCCGCCGGCACGGATCCAGTCGTAGGCCGTGAGCGCCTCGGCCTTGCCGATACCGAGAACGACCAGCCGGTCGAGCGACGAACCCTGCGGCGCGATGAGATCGAGCACCGACATCAACTTGCCGGAAAACTTCGAGATCTCGGACGCCCGTGGCAGGATGCCTGCGGGATCGGCTTCAGCCGCGCCGGCAGCGGCGGCATCACCGACAAGCTTCAGCAGGATCGCCAGCCCGCCTTCGAGCTTGGCGGACTTGGCGAAAGAAATATCGAATTTTACGGACATTGCGACTCCAGAAGGCTCTTCTCAAAACTGACCGGTGATCATCGCCGTTTCGGGCGCGAGCGCAAGGGCGAGATGTAACACCTTTGCGCGATGCCGTCAGGCGGGACAGCCTGCAATAGGCGCGGACAGGTCCGGGCGCGGCAAAAGGCGCGGTTTCAGGCCATAAAATTTCCATCTATCAGCCGCTGTTCAATTCCGGCGCCTCTTGCATTAGGGTCGCGCCGCTCGACACAGGGCCGACCAACCGGATCGCATCGCATGACCACTGCAATTGACACCCTTTCCCGATACCGCGCCGGCGTGAGGCGTTATTTCGCCAAGCCGAAGGGTTGGTTCGTGGTGCTGATGGCTCTGTGGTGGATCCTGCTGGCGGTGTTTTATCTCGTTCCCGAACTCGACCTGTCGGTCGCCCGTGCCTTCTTCCTGCAGGCGGCCTGCGGCCCGGCGGTCGAACCGGGGCGAATCTGCGGCGGCTTTCCCTATGGGGGCGAAGCAATCTACATCTTCATTCGCCGCGTTCTTTTCTACCTTCCGTCGATCGTGGCGATCTACCTCCTGTATCGGCTGATCGCCAATCTGCAGCATTCGGGCAAGGGCTACAGCCGGCGCAAGACCCGCGATTATTCGATCGCGCTGGTCTCCTTCATCGTCGGCCCTTACGTGCTCGTAAACCTTGTCCTGAAGCAGATTTCCTACCGGCCGCGCCCCTATGAAACAGATCTTTTCGCCGGCAAATATGCATTCATGCCGGCCGGCGATTTCAACGGTGCGTGCAACGGCAACTGTTCGTTCATATCCGGAGAAGCCGCCGCTGCCGGCTGGCTCGCCTGCCTGATCGTGCTGCTGCCGAAGCCGCTGCGGCCCATCCTCGGTCCACCGCTGGTCGCCATTTCGATTGTGTCGCCGGCGCTTCGAACCTCGTTCGGCGGGCACTATCTGTCGGACGTTACCCTCGGCTTCCTCTCGTCCATGGTGGTCTATGCGGGCGTCGCCGTTTGTTTCGAAATGTCACAGCGAATGGGAAAACAGAACTCGCCAACAAATTTGTGAGCACCCCCCTGTCGCAAAGCCGAGATCAATCGCTTAGATAGGCGCCACCGTCGTCGATGAATGGCGGAACACAGGACGTCCAGGCCGGAATGAAGCTTCTCGAAGTCTACATATTGCGCCGGATTTTCCAGATGTTTCTGGTGACGCTCATTCCTGTGCTCACCATCATCTGGACCATCCAGGTGCTCGGGCGCATTAATCTGGTCACGGACACTGGCCAGTCGATGAGCTCGTTCGCGACGCTTGCGACCTTTATCCTGCCGACCATCATTCCCGTCGTCCTCCCCTTCGCGCTCGTCATCGGCATTACCCAGACGCTGACGGCGATGAACAACGATTCGGAACTTCCGGTGATCGATGCAGCTGGTGCTGCCCGCAGCATCATCTACCGGCCGGTGATCATACTCGGCCTCGCACTAAGCCTGTTCTCCTTCCTCGTCACCAATTTCGTGGAGCCGCCGTCGCGCGTCGCCGCGCGCCAGATGGTCGCTGCCGCCTATGCCGACCTGCTCTCCTCAGTTATCGAGGAAAAGACCTTCCGCAGCATCGAGGACGGTCTCTATGTGCAGATTTCGGAACGGCATTCCGGCCGTATCCTGAAGGGGATTTTCGTGGTCGATTATCGCGACCCGAATTTCGACCTGATCTATTATGCGCGCGAAGGCTCGATCGACGGAACCGGAACGACGCTGACCATGCGTGACGGCGAAGTGCACCGGAAAGCGGCGGACGGCCGTATCTCGATCATCCGCTTTGTGTCCTACGCTTTCGATCTTTCGGCCATGGCCAAGTCCGAAGGCGGCTTGCCGCAATATTCGACAGATCGCAGCCTTGGCTTCCTGCTCAATCCGGATCCCAACGATCCGCTCTATCAGAAGTCCCCGGACTCCTATCGCGCGGAACTGCATCGACGCCTGTCCGACTGGCTGTTCCCGATCACGTTCGCGCTCGTGTCGCTGGTGATTGCGGGTAACACGCGCTCGCACCGGCAGCGGCAGGTGCATCCGATGGTCTACGCCCTGTTCCTGGCGTTTACGATCCGCTGGCTCGGGTTTTCGGCGACGAACCTTGTTGAACGCCACCCGCTCTATGCGGCGGCGCCCTACATCGTGCCGATTGCCGCATCGGCGATTGCCGCCTTCATGCTGGCAACAAACCGCCAGTTCTCGACGCCGGCCTTTATCAGCCGTGCCATCGGCCAGCTGACGCGCGGCGTCCAGCGGCGTTTCGAGACCAAGCCTTCATCCGCCAAGCCCACATCCGATGGGGGTGCCGCATGATCTTCTCGACGCTTGGCCGCTATTTCTTCCGCCGCTATGTCGTGACCGCGCTCTGGTTCATGCTCGGCGTCAGCGCCATCATTTTCCTTGCCGATTTCAGTGAGACGAGCCGACGCATGTCGGGTTTCGTTGGTTACACGGTGTCAGCCGGCCTGCTGATGACTGCGATGCGCGTGCCACTAATCCTGCAGCAGACCATTCCGACGCTCAGCCTGTTCATCGGCATGACGGTGCTGATCGCGCTCAACCGCCGTTATGAGTTGGTCGTAACGCGCGCCGCCGGTATCTCCGTCTGGCAATTCGTATCGCCCTTCATCGCCGGTGCGTTTCTGATCGGCATTGCGACTGTCCTCGTGGTCAATCCGCTGGCGGCTTGGGGACAGCGCGAATCGGCCTCGATGGAAGCGAACTGGCGAGAAGCCAGCAATCGCTCCCGTGCCTCGAAGTTCCTGCCCTGGATTCGCCAGATCAGCGCCAACGACGACGCGATCATCGGTGCCAAGGGTTATCAGGACAACGGCACATCGCTCACCGATGTGGTGGTTTTCCACTTCGACAAGGACGGTGGCGTCACCCTCAGACAGGACGCGAAGACCGCAAAGTTGGAAAATGGTTACTGGCTTCTTAACGACGTCGTGGAGAATCGCCCCGGCGAAATTCCGGCTCGTCACGAGACAGCACAGGTTCGCACCAACTTGAGACAGGAATATATCCAGGAGAGTGTGGCGCAGCCGGAAAGCGTTGCGTTTTTTGATCTTTCCAGAAAAATCGAGGTTGGCAAATCTTTCGGAATCTCCACAAAGGCGCTGGAGACGCAGTACCACTCGCTCCTGTCTCTACCGCTCCTGCTTGTGGCGATGACTCTCATTGCTGCAACAGTATCATTAAAATTCAGTCGGTTCGCCCAGTCCCGGTCAGTGATTCTGGGTGGCATAGTTTCCGGCTTCGTGCTTTATGTTGTGACAGTGCTTGTGAAAGCATTCGGGAGCAGTGGGGCGATTCCACCCTTCGTGGCGGTCTGGATTCCAGTCATCGTCGCGACGGCGTTGGGGACGACGATCTTGCTTCATCAGGAGGATGGCTAGTGGCGGTAAGTGACCGCAAACATATAAGACGGCTCGCCGCCGCCCTGCTGACAGGTGTGTCTGTATGCGTACTCAGCGTATCAGCAACAACTGTGCATGCTCAGAACCTGGTGCCCGCCGCTGCGGATGGCGCCAAGCTGCTGCTGCGCGCCAATCAGCTGACCTATAATCAGGATGCCCAGCAGGTCACCGCCGTCGGTGGCGTGCAACTCTATTACAATCGCTATCGCCTGGTGGCGCAGCGCGTTCAGTACGACCAGAAGTCCGGCCGCGTCATGGCAACCGGCAATATCGAAATGGTCGAACCGGGCGGCAACCGCGTCTACGCGGAGCAGCTCGACGTAACCGACGATTTCGGCCAGGGCTTCATCAACGCGCTCCGCGTGGAGACCACCGACAATACCCGCATCGCGGCTGAAAGCGCGGAACGGCAGAGCCAGGACCTGATGGTGCTCAACA
Source organism: Neorhizobium sp. (assembly GCA_965227625.1). Taxonomy (GTDB): domain Bacteria; phylum Pseudomonadota; class Alphaproteobacteria; order Rhizobiales; family Rhizobiaceae; genus Neorhizobium. Next base: position 335,758 of record CBDDGK010000060.1, read on the forward strand.
ACACCGTCTATACCGCCTGCCTTCCCTGTGCGACCACGCCCGGCAAGGCGCCGCTCTGGCAGGTCAAGGCCGAACGCGTCATCCGCAACGGCCAGACGCATACGATCCGGCTGGAGAATGCGCAGTTCGAGCTGTTCGGTATGTCGCTCGGCAAGCTTCCGTTTGCCATCGAAGTTCCGGATGAAACGGTCGAGCGCAAGTCCGGCCTGCTCTTCCCGCAGTTCTCGGCCAGCGACAATCTCGGTTTCGGCGTCGCCGTCCCGTATTACCATGTCTTCTCGCCGAGCATGGACGCGACGCTGACCCCGACCTATTACTCCTCCCAGGGTCTGCTCGTTCAGGGCGAAATCCGCAACCGGTTCGAAAGTGGCGAGCATACGTTCCGCTTCGCCGGCATTCACCAGCAGAACGCCAACACCTTCGACCCCGGAACGAGCGACGCCCGCGCCGAAAACCGTTTCATGGCCGCCTCCAAGGCGGAGTTCCAGATCAATCCGCGCTGGACGTTCGGTTGGAACGTCATGGCTCAGAGCGACAACAACTTCTCCAAGACCTACAGTTTGGAAGGTGTCGTTTCCGACACGTTTATCAACGACGTCTATCTGAAGGGCATGGGCACGCGGAATTATTTCGACCTGCACAACTATTACTTCAACGTGCAGGACAAGGCCTATTCAAACACGCTGGAACAGCAACAGGCAATCGTCTATCCGTCGCTGGACTACACCTATTATGCGCCGGAACCGATCCTTGGTGGCGAGTTCTCGGTAACGGCCAACATCACCAATCTCTCGCGCCGCGAAGACGATTGGTACACGGAAGGTCTGACCAACCGTTTCCCTGGGCTCGAAGGCAGCTACAGCCGCTTTACTGCCGAGGCGGAATGGAAGCGCACCTTCAATATGGAAGGTCTGCTGGTGACGCCGCTGTTCGCAGCGCGCGCTGACGGATTGCGGCACACAAGCTCGAACACGCCGGCCGCCTATGCCGGCAATTTCGAGCCGGAAGGTGGCGACGGCCGCTATATGGTCACCGCAGGCCTCGAAGCCCGTTACCCGATCCTGATGACCTATGGCGACAGCAGCCATATCATTGAGCCGATCGCCCAGATTTATGCGCGCCCGGACGAACAGATGGCCGGTGGCCTGCCGAACGAAGATGCGCAGAGCTTCGTATTCGACGCGACCACACTCTTCGAACGCGACAAGTTCTCCGGCTTCGACCGTGTCGAAGGCGGTACACGTGCCAATGTCGGTATTCGTTATACCGGCTCGTTTGCGAATGGCATCGGCCTGCGCAGCATCGTTGGCCAGTCCTATCAGCTGGCGGGCCAGAACTCGTTCGCGACCCAGGACCTCGTCCAGGCGGGCGCGGATTCCGGTCTCGAAACGCGCCGCTCCGACTATGTCGCGATGGCGGCACTCGACCTGCCGAAGGGCTTCACCGTTGCGGCCAATACGCGCTTCGACGAGAAGACCTTTGCCGTCAAGCGCACCGACGCATCCTTCAGCTACACGACGCCGCGCCTCCAGGGCACGTTGGTTTACACCCAGGTCGATCCCCAGGCGAAATATGGCGACATTGACGCTACGGACGTGCTGAAGAACACGATGAAGTTCCGGATCAACGAGAACTGGGCACTTGCCGGCACGGCGACCTGGGACCTCACGGAAAAGCAGATCATTCGTCGCGGCATCGGCGTCAGCTATGCGGATGAGTGCACGATCTTCACGCTCGCCTATACCGACAAGCCGCAGAGCACGGCCGCCAACGACTGGACGGTCAGTGCACGCCTCAGCTTCCGCACGCTGGGCGACATCAACATCGGCTCGGACACCTCGGACTACGACCAGGACTATCAATACCAGTAACAAATGCGGGAAGTCCTGGTCCAACGCCCGGCAGCGTCATCGTTTCGCCGTAACAATTGTGCAAGCGGGCCGGGATATAGTATGAGAAGGCGAGGCCGGTTGGGCCAAATGGTCCACCGGGGCGGGAAAGGAATTCGTATCATGTTCGCAATGACCGCAGCGCGTAAGCTGATGCTGGCCGCGGCCGTTCTGGCTGCTTCCGTTGTCGTGCAGCCGGTTGCCCTCATGGCTCAAAGCACCAGTGGGATCGCAGTCGTCGTCAACAAGACGCCGATCACAACGGCCGAGGTTGCTCGGCGTGCGGCTTTCCTTCGCCTGCAGCACCAGAAGTCTGATACTAAAACGGCCCGCGAAGTCATGATCGACGAAATCCTCAAGCGGCAGGAAGTGGCCCGCGTGAAGATGTCCGTCAGCACTGATGAGGTGGACAAGGCGTTCGAACGCTTCGCTGCCGGCAACAAGCTGACGACGGCGCAGATGGGCCAGATCCTGGATCGTGCCGGTGTCGGCGTCGAGCACTTCAAGAACTATATCGCCGTGCAGATGAGCTGGCCGCGCCTGGTGAACGCTCGCTACAATGGCGGCGGTCGTGGCAAGATGTCTAACCAGGAACTCGTCACCCGCATGCTGGAAGCCAAGGAAAAGCCGGTCACGACCGAGTATTTCCTGCAGCAGGTGATCTTCGTAGTCCCGCCGGCCAAGCGTAACGCGATCCTCGGCAAGCGCCAGAAGGAAGCGAATGCGGCCCGCACCAAGTTCCCCGGTTGCGATCAGGCCAAGCAGTTTGCGGCGGGTTATCTTGATGTTTCCATCAAGGATCTCGGCCGCGTGCTCGCTCCGGAAATGCCGGAAGACTGGAAGCCGCTGGTCGAAAAGGCTCCGGCAAACGGCACCACGGCAACTCGCGTGACCGAGCGTGGCGTCGAGTTCCTGGCGATCTGCAATCAGAAGCAGGTTTCCGATGACTATGCTGCCGAAGTCGTGTTCCGCGCCGAAGACGCGAACAAGACCAAGAAGGAAGGCGAGAACCCGAACGAGAAGAAATATCTCGCCGAATTGCGCAGCAAGGCCGTCATCGAGAGCCGTTGATCCTTATTTCCCGGAGTCCCCATGCCGCTTGATCGCGTTTCCGGTCGCCCCTTGGTCGACCGCCCTCTGGCGCTGACCCAGGGCGATCCTGCAGGTATCGGCCCCGATATCACGCTTGCCGCCTGGCTTTCCCGTCGCGAGACCGAGCTTCCTCCCTTCATTTTCCTCGGCGACCCGGCGGTGCTGGCAGCACGCGCCGCCATGCTTGGCCTCAATGTGCCTCTGCGCGAAGCCGACACGGACAGCGCCCTTTCGATCTTCGATGACACCCTCCCCGTCCTACCGATCCCGGTCGGCACGGAAGTCGCTGTCGGCGAGCCGCATGTCGCCACCGCACGCGGTACGATCAGCGCGATCGAGACCGCCGTGTCGCTGTGCTTCGAAGGCAAGGCGGCAGGTGTGGTGACCAACCCGATCGCCAAGTCGATTCTGTATCAAGCCGGCTTCGGCTTTCCAGGCCACACCGAATTCCTCGCCGATCTCGCCGAGAAGGCGACCGGCAAGAAGGTTCTGCCGGTCATGATGCTGGCCGGGCCGAAACTGCGCGCCATCCCGGTGACGATCCACATCCCGATCAAGGATGTGCCCGCCGCGCTGACGTCTGACCTCATCGCCGAGACCTGCCGTATCACCCACCATGATCTGACGACCCGTTTCGGCATCGCCCAGCCGCGGCTGGCCGTCGCGGGCCTCAATCCGCATGCGGGCGAAGATGGCGCGATCGGTAAGGAAGACCAGGACGTCATTCATCCGGCTATCTTCAAGCTGCGCGCGGAAGGTATCCATGTCTTCGGGCCGCTGCCGGCCGATACCATGTTCCATGACGAGGCGCGCGCCCGCTATGACGTGGCGATCTGCATGTATCACGACCAGGCACTGATCCCGGCCAAGGCGCTCGGCTTCGATACGTCGGTGAACGTAACACTCGGCCTGCCGTTCATCCGCACCTCGCCGGACCACGGCACCGCCTTCGGCATTGCCGGACAGGGCATTGCGCGCGAGACGAGCCTCGTGGAGGCGATCAAGCTTGCTGGCGACCTCGCATCCAAGGCAGCCGCCTGATGGCCACTCTCGACGGTCTGCCGCCGCTGCGCGATGTCATTCAGCGCCATGGGCTCGACGCCAGGAAGGCGCTTGGGCAGAACTTCCTGCTTGACCTCAACCTTACCCAGAAGATCGCCCGCAGCGCCGGCTCGCTGGAAGGCGTGACGGTCTTCGAGGTTGGACCGGGGCCTGGTGGCCTCACTCGCGCCATCCTGTCGCTGGGGGCAAAGAAGCTTATCGCCGTCGAGCGCGACAGCCGTTGCCTTCCCGCACTTGCCGAAGTCGGAGAGCATTATCCCGGCCGGCTCGAGGTGATCGAAGGCGACGCGTTGAAGACCGATTTCGCGGCGCTTGCTGCTGAAAAGGCCGATGGCGGTCCCGTCAAGATCATTGCCAATCTTCCCTATAATGTCGGGACCCAGCTCCTCATCAACTGGCTGCTGCCGGAAGACGGCAAATGGCCTCCCTTCTGGGAAAGCCTGACGTTGATGTTCCAGAAGGAAGTCGGCCTGCGCATCGTCGCCGATCAGGACGATGATCACTATGGCAGGCTCGGCGTGCTGGCCGGCTGGCGCACCGACCCGCACATGGTGTTCGACGTGCCGCCGCAGGCGTTTACGCCGCCGCCGAAGGTGACGTCCACCGTTGTGCACCTGACGCCGCGTTCCACCCCCCTACCCTGCGACGTCGCGAAGCTGGAGCGGATCACGCATGCCGCCTTCGGTCAGCGCCGCAAGATGCTGCGGCAGAGCCTGAAGCCGGTCGGCGGCGAAGCGCTGCTCGTCAAAGCCGGTATCGATCCGCAGCGTCGTGCAGAAACGCTTTCCGTCGAAGAGTTCGTGACATTGGCGAACTGCCTCTGAGGCAAAACGTGCCCGGCGGAGCGCCCGGTTAATCGGCAGCGCGGCGATTAGTACAACTTTAATTGTATATTAATGCAATTTTAAAGACCTCTGCCTCCCGGCAGATTCTCCGGTTGGCTTTCAAATCATCCGAATGCAGTTTCGCGCACAGCGGCCGGGACGCCGCCTGGTTCCGCTTTGTGCTGGCATTTTCGGATTGGTTCGGGATGATCTCGTTTGTCTTCCGGCTGAAAAGCCGCGCGCATTTCATGATCCGAAGCCGCGGATCGGCGGGCAGTTCCGCACTGTTTGGCACCGGCTACCGAAGAAACCAGACACGGCAGCGGCTTGGGATCCTGATCGTCGCCTTCTCCTGCGCCTTCCTGGTGATCGGCGGACGCCTCGCCCAATATGGCATCGCGAAGCCGGAAAGCGTCGGCACGATCGGTAGCGGCCTGGCAGTCGCATCGCGGCCCGATATCGTCGACCGCAATGGCGCGCTGCTCGCCACCGATATCGACATGATTTCGCTCTATGCGGATCCGCGCAGGATCGTCGATGCGGATGAGGTGGTCGAGCGGCTTGCCTCCGTCATTCCCAATCTGGACTGGAGCGAAACGCACAAGAGGCTGCGGTCCAAGACCGCGTTTCAATGGCTGAAGCGGCAGCTCACGCCGAAACAGCAGGCCGAGATTATCGCTCTCGGCATTCCCGGCATCGGCTTCCGGCCGGAAAAGAGGCGGTTCTATCCCGGTGGCGTCACCGCCTCGCATATCGTCGGGCATGTCAATGTCGACAACCAGGGCCTTGCCGGCATGGAGCGCTATCTCGACCAGCAGGGTCTCGCAGACCTGCGCATGGCGGGCCTGACGACGGGTGCGCCGCTTGAGCCGGTCAAGCTCTCCATCGATCTTCGCATCCAGAACATCGTTCGTGACGTGGTTTCCAACGCGATGCGCAACTATGTGGCCGAGGCTGCGGGCGCCGTCATTCTCGACATCGAGACCGGTGAAGTATTGGCGATGGCCTCCGTCCCCGACTATGATCCGAACGAACCATCGCGCACGCTGGCCGACGGCAGCGTCGACAAGGAATACGAAAAAGGCTGGTTCAACCGGATGAGCAATGCGACGTTCGAGATGGGCTCGACGTTCAAGAGCTTTACGCTGGCCATGGGGCTGGATGCCGGCAAGATCACGCTCAACTCCACGGTCGATGCCACACGCCCGATCCAGATGGGCGGGTTCACCATCAAGGACTTTTTCGGGAAACACAGGGTTCTGACCATCCCCGAAGTGTTCCAGTACTCATCGAACATCGGCACCGCCGCGGTGGCCGACAAGGTCGGGATCGAAGGTCACCAGGAGTTTCTCACCAAGCTCGGGCTCCTGTCCAAGATGGAGACCGAAATGCCCGGCGTGGCGACCCCGACTCAGCCGAAGATCTGGAAGAAGATCAATTCCGTGACGATCTCGTTCGGCCATGGCGTTGCGACGACGCCGCTGCAGACGGCCGTTGCGGCAGCGGCGCTGATCAATGGCGGCAATCTCGTTCATCCGACCTTCCTCCCCCGTTCCAGGGAAGCGGCGCAGCAGATGGCTCGCGCCGTCATCAAGGATCGCACGAGTGCGGACATGCGCTATCTCTTCACCTGGAACGGCTTGAAAGGATCGGGCCGCGGCGCACAGGTCGAGGGCTTCAATGTCGGCGGCAAGACGGGCACTGCTGACAAGGTCATCAACGGGCGCTATGCGAAGGATATCAACTTCAACGCGTTCGTTGCGGCATTCCCGATGGACAAGCCGCAATATGTCGTGCTGTCGATCGTCGATGCGCCGAAAACCGGCGTGCATGGCGGACGAACGGCGGCCTCCACGGCCGCGCCGATGATCAGGGACATCATCGGCCGCGCGGCGCCCCTGCTCGGCGTGAGACCCCGCTTTGGCCCTGCGGAGGCACCGCACATGCTGGTGAACTATTAGGCCATCAGGTCGGCGTCTGCTGGATTCGGTTGGCGTTCGGGCGGCGCAGGTTGAACAGGTTGCCGGCGAGGATGAGACCGGCGCCAATAGCGGTGAAGCTGTCGATCGCCTCGGCGTAGAGAAGATAACCCAGCAATGCCGAGAGCGGCACGCGGAGATAGTCCATCGGCATGATGGTCGATGCCTCGCCATAGGTCAGCGCCTTCGCCATGCAGTAGTGCGCGAAGGTTCCGGTGAAGGCGATGACGAAGATCCACGGCCAGATTTCGGCCGACGGCCAGACCCAGACCCTGAGCGCCGGAATGAGCCCGACGATCGACTGGATGATCAGCATCCAGAAGATGATCTTGGTGGCGCTGTCGGAGCGGGTCAAAAGCTTGGTGGTAATGAAGGAAATCGCGAAGACGAAGGCCGCGCCGAGCACGATCAGGTGCCCCGGATTGAGATGGGCGGTGCCGGGACGCACTACGAGGGCGACACCGGCCAGGCCGAAGGAGATCGCCACACCCTTGCGCCAGGTCAGCCGCTCGCCGAGGAACATGGCCGCCATGATCGCAGCCCAGATCGGCGCGGTGAATTCGATCGCGATAACCTGTGCCAGCGGAATGATCGTCAGGCCCATCAGCCATGCAAACTGCCCGACATAGTGGGCAACGTTGCGGCCGATATGAATTCTCATGAGGTTGGTCCGCATCGCCCTGATGCCGCCTTCGCGGTAAACCAGCGGCAACAGCATGAAGAAGGCGATGACGGAGCGCATCTCCATCACCTGAAAGACATCGATCTCGCGCGTGATAACCCTGCCGGAAACGGCCATGAGCAACAGCAAAGCGATGGACGTCATCATCCATCCAGCCGCTTTCAAGGTTGACGGACTGTTTTCCACGAATGCCTTCCCCTTCATATTCATGTCGGGGCAGCAAACGCGTCCGGCATGCAACTCATGCAGCTAAAGCATGTCGCGCAAAAATGTGCAGCGGTTTTGCGGATGCCGACATGCGAAAAAGACAAAACCCAAAGCATGGCAATCGACCGAGAAGATCGCGCCGTGATTTGCAGCATGACAGGGCTATAGGACGGAGCGGCGCTTCGATCCAGTGCAATATGCTGATAGGAACTATCAGCGCAGCGAAGCTTACAGGTTTGGCTCTTCGGTTAGCAGGCCGCTGATGAAGTCGAACAGACCGTGACGGCGGTCGCGGCGCACGCGCTCCGCATTGACGATGCAATTCACGTTGCGGAATGCCTCGTCCAGATCGTCGTTGACGATGACATAGTCATAGGCGCGCCAGTGCTCGATCTCGGAGCGGGAATTGATCAGACGCGTGCGGATCACTTCCTCGGAATCCTCGGCGCGGCGATGCAGGCGCGACTGAAGCTCGGTCATAGTCGGCGGCAGAACGAAGATCGAGACGACGTCCGCCGCCATCTTTTCCTGCAATTGCCGGGCGCCCTGCCAGTCGATGTCGAACAGCATGTCGCGGCCTTGGCTCATCGCCTCTTCCACCGGCTCGCGCGGCGTGCCGTAGAAGTTGCCATGGACCTCGGCCCATTCCAGCAGCGCATCGGAATCACGCAGGCGCTCGAATTCACGCACGCTGATGAAGTGATAATGCTTGCCGGCAATCTCGCTCGGGCGGCGCTGGCGCGTGGTGACGCTTACCGAAATGCCGAGGCTCGGATCATCTTCCAGCAGGTTGCGGGCGATCGTCGATTTGCCAGCGCCCGATGGCGACGAAAGAACGAGCATCAGCCCCCGGCGCGCAATCGTCGTTGGCATTTTCGACGTCGATGACGATGGGGCGGCGCTCATGCTCTACTCCAGATTCTGGACCTGTTCGCGGAACTGGTCGATCACGACTTTCAGTTCGATACCGGCAGCGGTTACCGCAGCCGCATTGGATTTGGAACAGATAGTATTCGATTCCCGGTTAAATTCCTGTGCAAGGAAATCGAGACGGCGCCCGGCTGGCCCGCCTTTGGCGATCAATTCGCCGGCGGCGACCACATGCGCCTTCAGGCGGTCGATTTCTTCCCGCAGATCAGCCTTGGTGGCCAGCAGCGCAGCCTCGGCATGCAGGCGATTCACGATCGAGCGAAGGCGCTTCCTGGATGAGGGTTGCAAGCTGCGTGGAAAGCTTGCGAGTAATCTCTTCCGGAGACCGCGACGGATCGCTCTCGACGATGCCCGTCAGTTCGGCAATCCGGGCGACGTGGGCCGTTCAGCACGCTGCCGAGAGCCGCGCCCTCGCCTTCCCGCATGTTCTGCAACTGACCGAGCGCATCCTCGAGGCAGACAAGAATACCGGCGTCGCGGGCTGCGATCGCCTCCTCGTCCTCTTCCGGTTCGCGGATATCGACAAGGCCGCGAATACCCATCAGCGTATCGAGCCGGAGCGGCGACGGATCGACCAATTCTCCGAGTTCCGACCGCAGGGCGAGAACCGCGGCGAGCGCATCGCGGTTCAGCACTGCCTCCACCTTGGTCTCCGTGATCGTCAGGTTGAGCGAGGCCTGGAGATTGCCGCGGGAGAACTTCTCGGAGATCATCCGGCGGACATCCTGCTCCAGCCGCTCCAGGCCCGGCGGCAGGCGCAGGCGCACATCCAGGCCCTTGCCGTTCACGGAACGCAGTTCCCATGCAAAACGATTGCGCCCGCTCGATCCTTCGCTACGGGCAAACCCGGTCATGGACTGCAAGGTCATCGGCATCTCCAATATCTCGATATGCGAAACGGGCCTAAGAAGGCCCGCTCTAAAAGATTTATACGATCAGTTGCCCTTCGGCGGCTTTTCCGCCTCGTCACCGTCCGGCTGCCCGTCGACGACTTCGGAATTGGCGGCGCGTTCGGATTCGATCCGGCGCCAACGGCGGACATTGGCGTTATGCTCGTCGAGCGTCGCTGCAAAAACATGGCCACCGGTGCCGTCCGCCACGAAATACAGATCCTTGGTGCGCCACGGATTGGCAACAGCTTCCAGTGCCGCACGGCCCGGATTGGCGATGGGCGTCGGCGGCAGGCCCCTTGATCTGGTAGGTGTTGTACGGGGTCTGCTTGGCAAGGTCGGACTTGTAAATCGGACGGTCGGACGGTTTGCCGTCGCCGCCGAAAATGCCGTAGACGATCGTCGGGGTCGGATTGCAGGCGCATGCCGCGCTGCAGGCGGTTGATGAAGACCGAGGCGACATGCGCGCGCTCGTCATCCTTGCCAGTTTCCTTCTCGACGATCGAGGCGAGAACGACGAATTCTTCCTTGGTCTTGATCGGCAGGTCCGGGTCACGCTTTGCCCAGATCTGATCGACCATGCGGCCCTGAGCGACACGCATCTGCTGGATGATGTCGGTGCGCTTGCTGCCGCGCGAGAACTTGTAGGTATCCGGGCGAAGGCTGCCCTCCGGCGGAAGCTCGTTCGGCACGTCGCCTTCCAGCACCGCATCCTCGGAAAGACGCAGCATCATCTGCTTCACGGTGAGGCCTTCCGGCAGCACCACGGAATAGAGGATCGACTTGCCGGATTCGAGCACTTCCATGATGTCCTTCATGGAAGCGCGCAGCCTTGATCTCGTATTCGCCGGCCTTCAGCGTGCGGCTCTCGCCATGCAGGTAACCCAGCGTGCCGTATTGGAAAACGCGGGCATTGCTGATGATGCCGTTACGCTCCAGGCTCTGCGCGATTTCCTGCACGCCCATGCCCTGACGCACCATGAAATGGGTGTTGGCCTCCAGCGGACCGGGCTCCTGGAAGGAGGTGACCATGTAATAGAAGCCTGCAACGGCGACGATGCAGAGTGCGACGATCATCGTCATCACGAAATTCAGGAAGATGACGACCTGACTGCGCGCCTTCTTGGAGCGGCGCGGCGGCTCGGGTACTCGTTCGGGCTTCAGAGCCTCGTTTGGGCGACTTCGGAATGATCGGGCCTCTGCCGTTACCGGCCGGCTGGCCATTCACATGGTTCGTATCGCTCAAACGCGCCCCCTTGGAGACTCAAAAGCAGCTCCGCTTTTCATTGACCAGCGCAACTGCTATCCCTTTGTTCTGACGCAACTCTCCGCACAACGCTACAAAGCGCCACGGCCGGATTTGCACCAGTTCACAACTTTCAAACCGCTGTTTGGCCAAGCAATGCGGCGAAAACAGGTTCCCGAAGATGCCACGAACCGGATTGCGACATCCGGTTCGTCATTTCCGGGCATTACAGCCCATTACGAATTAAGCGTCGTAACGGCGCAGCACGAGGGAGGCGTTCGTGCCGCCGAAACCGAAGGAGTTGGACAGCGCGACGTTGATATCACGCTTGCGCGCCTTGTGAGGCACGAGATCGATCGCCGTCTCGACATCGGGATTGTCGAGGTTGAGCGTCGGCGGTGCGATATTATCGCGAATAGCCAGCGCCGAGAAGATCGCCTCGACCGCACCGGCCGCGCCGAGAAGGTGGCCGATTGCCGACTTGGTGGACGACATGGAAATCTTCGACGCGGCATTGCCGACCAACCGCTCGACAGCGCCGAGCTCGATCGTATCCGCCATGGTCGATGTGCCGTGCGCGTTGATGTAATCGAGATCGGAGGCTGCAAGGCCGGCGCGCTTCAGCGCCGAGGTCATGCATCGGAATGCGCCGTCACCGTCTTCCGACGGGGCAGTGATGTGGAAGGCGTCGCCGGAAAGACCGTAGCCGACCACTTCCGCGTAGATCTTGGCGCCGCGTGCCTTGGCGTGTTCCAGTTCTTCCAGAACCACGATGCCGGCACCCTCGCCCATGACGAAACCGTCACGGTCGCGGTCATAGGGTCGCGAAGCCTTCTGCGGATCGTCGTTGCGCTGGGTCGACAGCGCCTTGCAGGCAGCGAAGCCGGCCAGCGAGATGCGGCAGATCGGCGATTCCGCGCCGCCGGCCACCATCACGTCGGCATCGCCGAGCATGATCAGGCGGGCTGCGTCACCGATCGCATGGGCGCCGGTCGAACAGGCCGTGACGACCGAATGGTTCGGGCCGCGCAGCTTGTGGCGGATCGAAACCTGGCCGGACACGAGATTGATCAGACGGCCCGGAATGAAGAAGGGCGAAATGCGGCGCGGGCCCTTGTCGCGCAGCGTGTAGCCGGCGTCCACGATGCCTTCGAGACCGCCGATGCCGGAGCCGATCAGCACGCCCGTGGCAATCTGGTCTTCGTCCGTCTTCGGATGCCAGCCGGCATCCGTCAGCGCCATGTCGGCGGCGGCCATGCCGTAAATGATGAAGGGATCGACCTTGCGCTGTTCCTTCGGCTCCATCCACTGGTCCACGTTGAACGTGCCATCGGAGCCATCGCCGACAGGAATGCGGCAGGCAATTTTTGCAGGGAGGTCTTCGACCTCGAATTCAGTGACGACGCGGGCTGCATTCTGACCGGCGAGCAGGCGTTCCCAGCTCACTTCCGTTCCACATCCCAAAGGAGATACCATGCCGGTACCGGTGATAACGACACGTCTCATCGCCAGCGCCCCACCCTATATTTTCTCATGTTCTATTTGCTGAAACGGCCCGAACAAGCGGGCCGTCGTCGGGACCTTGCCTTGCGGCTCATCCCATCTCTCTCAGATCGATCAGGCCTGGGCCTTCTCGATGAACTTCACGGCATCGCCGACGGTCAGAATGGAATCGGCCGCATCGTCCGGAATTTCAACGCCGAATTCTTCTTCGAAAGCCATGACCAGTTCGACGGTGTCGAGCGAGTCAGCACCGAGATCGTCGATGAAGCTGGCGCCTTCGACAACCTTGTCGGCATCGACGCCGAGATGGTCAATAACAATTTTCTTCACGCGTTCTGCGATATCGCTCATGTCGGTTTCCTCGACCTTTGTCTTTCCGAATGCCCGATTGGCATCCGTACCCTGTTGAAACCAGCAAACGCCGCTTCTTCAAGCGCCGATGCCGGCAAACCCGTTCTCCCTGCCTGAGGTTCCAGTCGCATCGCACTCACACAATGTGACGGCCTGCATTTCAGGGTGACCATTCATAGTCATGGCCCGATTAACACGGTTTCTGTGCTACGCAAAGCCAGAATTTGTTCCGCTACACCGCTGCCAACAAGGGATTTTGCAGCATAGCGGAACGATTTAAATCATTGCCATGCCGCCGTTGACGTGGATCGTCTGGCCGGTGACGTAACCTGCCTCGTTGGAAGCAAGATAGAGGACGGCGGCAGCGATATCGGCACCGGCGCCCATGCGCTTCATCGGGATTGCTCCCATGATCGCTTCCTTCTGCTTCTCGTTGAGCTTGCCGGTCATGGCGCTCTCGATAAAGCCCGGAGCAACGCAGTTGACCGTGACGTTGCGCGTGGCGATTTCCTGGGCGAGCGACTTCGAGAAGCCGATCATTCCGGCCTTGGAGGCGCAATAGTTGGCCTGGCCCGGATTGCCCGTGACGCCAACGATCGAGGTGATGTTGATGATGCGGCCATGGCGGCGACGCATCATCGGATGGGTCAGTTCGCGCGTCAGGCGGAAGACGGCCGTGAGGTTGACTTCCAGCACCGCATCCCAGTCGGCATCGCTCATGCGGACGAACAGGCCGTCCTTGGTGATACCGGCATTGTTGACGAGGATATCGACGCCGCCGAGTTCGGCTTCGGCCTTTTCGCCGAGCGCCTTCACTTCGTCGCGATCGGAGAGGTTGGCCGGGAAGATCTTGACGCGGTCGCCGAGTTCGGCAGCCAGCGCCTCAAGCTTTTCGACGCGGGTGCCGTGCAGGCCGACGACGGCGCCCTGCGCATGCAGCATGCGGGCGATCTCTTCGCCGAGGCCGCCGGTTGCGCCCGTCACCAGTGCCTTGCGGCCGGTCAAATCAAACATCGTCATGTTCCTTTTCTTCAGCCGAGAATGGCGGCGATTGCGGCATCGATATCGGCGGGCGTATTGACGGCGACACCGGAAATATTCTTGTCGATGCGGCGGGCAAGGCCCGTCAGCACTTTTCCGGAGCCGATCTCATAAAGCGTGGTGATGCCGTTGGCGCCAAACCACTCGACCGTTTCGCGCCAGCGCACCTGGCCGGTCACCTGGGTGACGAGCAGCTTGGCGATCTCGTCGGCATCGAAGACCGGGGCGGCGCGGACGTTTGCGATGACCGGCACGACCGGGTTGTTCTTTTCCACTTTGTCCAGCGCGTGACGCATGGCGTCGGCTGCCGGCGCCATCAGATCCGAATGGAACGGAGCGGATACCGGCAACATGATGGCGCGCTTGGCGCCCTTTTCCGTCGCCAGCGCCGCGGCCTTTTCGACAGCAGCCTTCGAGCCGGAAATGACCAGCTGGCCGCCGCCGTTGTCGTTGGCGATCTGGCAGACGCCTTCCGCCCGTGCTGCGGCGCAGACTGCATCGACGTCACCATGTTCGAGGCCGATGATCGCCGCCATCGCGCCCTGCCCGACCGGAACGGCGGACTGCATGGCATCGCCACGAATGCGCAGGAGGCGCGCGGTATCGGCCAGCGAGAACGTGCCGGCGGCACAGAGAGCGGAATATTCGCCGAGCGAATGGCCGGCAACGTAAGCGACATGATCGGCGAGCTTCAGGCCGCGAGCCTCAAGGACGCGAACTGCAGCGACGGACACCGCCATCAGCGCCGGCTGGGCGTTTGACGTCAGCGTCAGCGTTTCTTCCGGGCCATTCCACATGACATCGGAAAGCTTCTGGCCGAGCGCCTCGTCGACCTCGTCGAAGACTGCGCGGGCTTCCGGATAGGCTTCCGCCAGGTCCTTGCCCATGCCGACGGCCTGGCTGCCCTGGCCGGGAAACGTGAATGCAATGCTCGCTGCGGTAGCCATGGGGATGGTTCCTTCCCTTCGTTTTGCCTCTCCATTCACATTTGAGCTTGCCGAGTCAAGGAAAGAGGCCCGCAAAACCGTTGAAAAGCCCGGTTTTTTGCTCTTGCACTGCGATAAATCCCGCTTAAAGTCCCGCCGACTTTTCAGGACGGGATCTCATTTCATGAAATACAAAAGTTTGGGCCGCACGGGCTTTTCCGTGTCGGAGATTTGCCTTGGCACGATGACGTGGGGCACGCAGAACACGGAAGCCGAAGCCCACGAGCAAATGGACTATGCTTTCGCAAACGGCGTCAATTTCTTCGATACGGCCGAACTTTACCCCACCACGCCGGCAGGCCCCGCCACCTATGGCCGCACCGAAGAACATATCGGCACATGGCTGAAGAAGAACGCCGACAAGCGCAAGGACCTGATCCTCGCCTCGAAGATCGCCGGCGGCGGTCGCCCGCATATCCGCGAAGGCCGCGAGATCTGTGCCGACACAATCCGCGAGGCCGTCGATGCCAGCCTGAAGCGGCTGCAGACCGACTATCTCGACCTCTACCAGATCCACTGGCCGAACCGCGGCACCTATCACTTCCGCGGCTCCTGGACCTTCGACGCGTCGAAACAGGATCGTGAAAAGTCGCTGGCCGACATCGCAGCAATCCTCGAAACGGCCGGCGAACTGGTCAAGGCCGGCAAGATCCGCGCACTCGGCCTTTCCAATGAAAGCGCCTGGGGCACGATGCGCTACCTGCGCCTCGCAGAAGAAAAAGGCCTGCCGCGCGTCGCATCGCTGCAGAACGAATACAACCTTCTCTATCGTCAGTTCGATCTCGACCTCGCCGAAGTCGCACACCACGAAGAAGTCGGCCTGATGGCCTACTCACCGCTCGCCGCGGGCCTGCTCACCGGCAAATACCAGAACGGTGCCCGCCCGGCCGGCACACGTGCGACCATCAACACCGACCTCGGCGGCCGCCTGACCCCGAAGCAGGAACCGGCGGTGAAGGACTATCTCGCAGTTGCCGCCAAGCACGGCCTCGACCTCGCCCAGATGGCACTCGCCTTCTGCCTCACCCGCCCGTTCATGACTTCGATCATCATCGGCGCAACGAGCATGGAACAGCTGAAGACCGACATGGCTTCCGCCGACCTCAAGCTCTCGGATGATGTGATGAAGGATATCGCCGCCGTTCACCGGCAGTGGCCGATGACGCTCTGAGGCAACTCTTGCCAATCCAGCCCGGCCGAATATCGGCCGGGCTGTTCGCTATTTATACTGCCGATACACAGTCATCGGTCGCAATTGCTATATTTTGCAACCGCAGTTAACCACTTCCTCACGCCTCCCCAACAAATTCAGGTTGTATTCATCCGGAGCGCCCGCATTTGAATGCTGCGTCATCGGCCGGCTCTGCATTGGGGAGATAAGGCATGCTGAGCGTCACCTCGTCCTTTAGCGCGAGACCTTCGGGCAGCGCCGCCTTGCAGCTTCTGCAATCGGTTACGATCAATCCGAATGGCGGCCCGAATGGCGGCGACGACACGATTTCCGCACGTCTCTGGCTCACCACGAGCCCCACCTCCAACGCGGCGATCGACACGTTGATCCGCATCATTCTCGATGCCCAAGGCAATGCCGAGGTCGAAATCGAGGCGGAAGGCGGGATGGCGGCGGCGAAAACCGCAGGCGGCGACGACAAGATCAGCATCACGGCCGGCGGCGTATTTGGCGTCAGCAGCGGCGCCGGAAATGACGCCATCAACATCGCTGCTTCAGGCATCCGAGCCAAGAAAGACTCCGATTTGCCAGCCGTATTCAATGTAGACGGAGGCAGCGGCGAAGATCAGATCAACATAACTGCCGGAGGAGACGTTTGGGGCGTCTACGGCGGCGAAGGCAGTGACGCCATCACGGTAGCCGGCCTGTCCAGAACCTATTCCTTCATTGACGGGATCGATATCGTCGATGGCGGTGAGGGCAATGACACGATACGGCTTGCCAGCGCCGGAAATATCGACCGGATCTACGGTGGAGCCGGCAATGACGTAATCGACTTAAAATCGGGCGAAACAGTCTGGAGAACCGATGGCGGTGACGGCGACGACACAATCAGTGTCGAAGCGAAGCAGGTTTACGGGATTTCCGGCGGCGCGGGCAATGATACCGTTGTAATCAATGCAGATCACGCCGAGGCCAAAGGCGGAGATGGCGACGATAGGCTGCAGATAAGCGCACGTAGCGTCCTCCGCGTGGAAGGTGGCGACGGCAATGACAATCTCATCATCAATGCGGTGAATGCCAATGGTGTCGATGGAGGCCACGGAGACGACATCATCGTCGTCAACGCCGAAAAAGGGATCAGCGTCTCCGGCGGACGGGGCAACGACCACATCACCCTGACTTCCGCCGCCGACACCGCCGCCGTTTTCAACTACGCGAAGGGTGACGGAAACGACGTGATCGTTGCAAACAGCCCGCTGGAAATCCGCAGTTTCAGCTCGGACGGCACCCAGCAACTGGACATGCGCGATGCGTCGATCTCATTCGACGGCGATACGTTGACAATCGGCTTTGCCGGCACGCGGGATACCATCACCGTCAAGCTTGGCGGACGCATGGCCGAGGGCGGCGACATCCATCTCGTCTACGAGAAATTCAGCAAATCGCTGGTAATTGCCGACGATAGGATGATGGAGGAAATGGCGAGACGTCAGGCGCAATTGCCAAAACCGCAAGGCCCTGCGGTTCTGACGCTCGCACGTTAAAGCTCCATGGCATTTGCCGGCTGCTGAACCGGATGCCGTGAAGGATATCGCCGGTGCTGCCGGCGATATCCGATGGTGATTTCCAAATGCTCACTCCGTCGGCGGTGCCGCGGGCTCGGCGATGGGTGCCGGAGCTACCGGTGCCGGTGCAGGCGGCGGACGGAAAGGTGCGGCATCCACCGGCAGGCCTGACAGGCGGATGATGGTCGGAAGGCCCCATTTGCGGCCGTTGACCTGCTCGTCGCTGTTGAGGCCGGGCTGGCCGGCTGCCGTAAGGTCGGCCTCCACGCTCTTCAGCAATTCGTCCTTGTCCGGCGTCCATCCGGGCTCGAGGTTGAAGAAGGACAGCGGATCGCCCTTCAGCAACCCGGCGAAAGTCGCCGCAACGAGGATCGAGCCGAGCGTTCCCAGTCGGTCGCCGGCGCCGCCGACGGTAAGTGTCGATCCCTCCACCTGAGCGTCGAATTCCGCTTCCCGCAGGATGTAGTACCAGAGGGATTCCCGTTCGGCCTCGGCGATATTAATGGTCGGGATGTCGAGGAGTTTGGCGATCTCGATTGCCGACGGCAGCTGCATCCTTACCCCGCGAACGAGGTTGCGAGCTGCCAGCACGTTGAGGATCTTGGTGTTATCGCCCGGCTTGTCGGGATCCTCCGGCATTTCGCGCAACGCGTTCGCCAGCACGCCGTCGAACTTGCGCGCGACCTGCGGAAAGGTCGGGCGGACGGAAGACGACATGCGCAGGAACCAGTCCCACTGGATGACCCGGTCCGGATGCAGCGATCGAAAACCGCGAAGATCGTCGGCGTTGAACTTGAAGGTCGGGGTAAAAACGCCGACGCCCTTGGCGAAATTCGTCTGGTAGCCGTTGCGGACCAGCGAATGGCCGAAGCGATACGCCGCGACGGAGAACTCCAGCGGCATGTAAGGGGCGTTCTTCCAGTCGTAGACGTCCTCATAACCAAGCTCCCACAGAGCTCGCCCGTTTCCGGCATCGCGATCCCTGCGAAGCGCCCTCTTGTGAACGGCCGGCTCGCAGATGCGCGCGATATAGTCATGCCAGACGATCCACTGGTAGAGCCGGCGCAACGTCTTCCTCGCCGATTCGAAAGCCTTCTTCGGCGACTGCCCCTTCTTGATGGCCGCCCGGACGAGCGTGTTATGCGCCAGCAGGAAGGCGAGATGCAGCTGGGCGACGATAGCGTTCTCGTCATTGCGCGGATCGCCGATCAGCGCGGTGTCCTGGCCGGCCGCTCGGGGAAGATCCTTGAACGGCGTGCCGGCAATCTCTCCTATGCGGAAACAGCCCGGCGCGTTCTTGTCATAGAGATATGGCTGCGCATCCGGGCCCTGCCCGTAGATACAGTCGAGATCGAACCTCGGCGTTCGAAAGTTATGGAGACGATTGGGATCGATTTCGGCTTCGCTGAGCGGGGTCGTGTCCAGCGTCAGGTCATGATCGATGAACTGGCCGAAATAGACATAGCCGGATGGAAGTTTGGAATCGCCCGCAGGCGGCGCCGTGGTATCGACCATTTTGGTCGCTACAAAATTCATGAAGTAGGCTTCCAATGCCGCCGCATCGCCTATGCCTGCGCCACTGAAACCGGTTGTATCCGGCGCCCAACCCGCAAGTTCCGGAAACAATCTTCCAAAGCCTCCTTGGTAAAACCTCGAACGCGGTGCGGTTATTTCAAAGTTCTTCTCTCCATGATGCATGACGAAACCCTCTCCGTCTCATGTGAATACCACCCAGCCTTTTTCCCGCCGGCAACTATACTCTACAAACAACCTATTTCAATCATTAGTTATAACTAATACTATCTTAAGTTTTAGAAAGCCGATCCTAATTAAAGACAGGCACGGATTGGCCTTGCCTTATCCTCAAAAATCCGTATAAGGCGCGCTGTTCGCAATACCCGGTCTTCTGGCTGGTGGCTGAACGGAGGGCAGGTTTCGCAAGGAACCGCAGGGGCCATAGGGTCCAAGCCTCCCGTGTCTCCGCTCTCGACCGTCTCGATACAACAACTTTTCTTGCCTGGCTTCAAAAGCCGCTCAGGACCAGTCGTTGAGGCTTAGCCGCCGAGGTCCGGGTTATGACAACCGCAAGAAAAGGCAAAGCTTACATGGCTCTTTACGAACACGTATTCCTTGCCCGGCAGGATATGTCCGCTCAGCAGGTTGATGCCCTCGTCGAACAGTACAAGGGTGTCCTCGAAGCTAACGGCGGCAAGGTCGGGCGCGTAGAAAACTGGGGCCTCAAGTCCCTGACCTACCGCATCAAGAAGAACCGCAAGGCTCATTACGCACTGATGGACATCGATGCACCGGCTGCTGCCGTGCATGAGATGGAGCGCCAGATGCGCATCAACGAAGACGTTCTTCGCTACATGACGATTGCCGTCGAGAAGCACGAAGAAGGCGCCTCCGCTATGATGCAGAAGCGCGACCGTGACGACCGTCCGCGCCGCGATGGCGACGATCGTGGCCCGCGCCGCGAATTCGGTGACCGTCCTCCGCGCCGCGAATTCGGCGACCGTCCTCCGCGTGAAGGCGGCTTCGAGCGCGCTCCGCGCCCGGACCGTGGTCCCCGCGAAGACCGTGCATAATCGAGCTTAAGGAGAAAACACATGGCTGACGCATCCTCTGCTCCGGCACGCCGTCCGTTCCACCGCCGCCGCAAGACCTGCCCCTTCTCGGGCGCAAACGCTCCGCGGATCGACTACAAGGACGTTCGTCTCCTGCAGCGCTACATTTCCGAGCGCGGCAAGATCGTTCCGTCGCGTATCACCGCAGTTTCCCAGAAGAAGCAGCGCGAACTGGCCCAGGCCATCAAGCGCGCCCGCTTCCTCGGCCTGCTGCCGTACGTAGTCGCTTAAGACTAAAACCTGCGACCTGCTGCTTAGAAGGCAGCTGCTCCGGTCGCGGTTTAAACTGATAGGGAGCAGCTGATTAAGAGTCAGCTGCTCCAATCCCTTTCGCGATGGGCGCGGATCGGAACCCTGAAAATCCCATGTTGTGGATGAAGTGCCTGAGACTTTGATTCAGGCTTCCTCCTCTAACTGCTTGAACAAGCAGGACAGCGAGACCCGTGAAGAACAATTTTAGGACAGTGCTGCCCACCGGCATTCTCGCCGGCATCGCCGCCACCCTGCTTGTGCTGGGTGCGAATGCGCAGGCGTCCCTTTCGTCCGTTCTTTACGCTGCCTCCGCCCTTCCCATTCTGGTTGCCGGCCTCGGCTGGGGCAATCGCGCCGCCATCACCGGCATCGTGACCGCGGCCATCCTCGGCGCCGTTCTGGTCTCCCCCTATTTCGCGCTCGCCATGGCGGTCTTCACGCTGATCCCGGCGGGTTGGCTGTCGCATCTGGCGAACCTCGCGCGCCCGGCTTCCGAGCTCGGCGGCCCGGACCATCTGATGGCCTGGTATCCGATCTCGGATATCCTGCTGCATCTCTGCGGGCTCGTCACGCTCGCGGTCATCGCGCTCGGCATTGCCATCGGTTACGGCCCGGAACTCGTCAGCCAGATGGTCGATGTTTTGGGCGACGCCTACCGCGCGCAGGAGCCGGCATTCCCGAACGACCCGGCCGTGATGGCGCAGACCAAGGTCATGTTCCTGATGATGCTGCCGCTGATGCAGGGCGGCATCTGGGTCACGCTGCTGTTTGCAGCCTTCTATATCGCCGTGCGGATCGTCTCGCGCTCGGGCCGGGCGCTTCGTCCACGCGAAGACATGCCGTCGGCGCTACGCATGAACCGCCACGCGATCTTCGTCTTCCTCGCCGGTATCGTGCTCATTTTCTTCGGTGGCGTTCCGTCGCTGGTGGGTGCCACGATCTGCGGCACGTTCGGCGCGGGCTTCCTGATGGCAGGTTTCGCCTCCATCCACTTCCGCAGCCAGGGTAAGGACTGGCGGCTGCCGGTCCTCGTGCTCTGCTACCTCTCTTCGATTTTCGTCCTGCCGTTGATCGGCATCCTGATCCTCGGACTTTCCGATACGCGGCGGACGATTGCACTGACACCGGTCAAGGGCGCCACCGCCCCCGCGACCGACACACCTGACAACAAGAACTGAGACTAGAAAGGAAATACAACATGCAAGTCATCCTGCTTGAACGCGTGCCGAAGCTCGGCCAGATGGGCGAAGTCGTGAAGGTTCGCGACGGTTTTGCCCGTAACTTCCTGCTGCCGCAGGGCAAGGCGCTGCGCGCCAACGACGCCAACAAGAAGCGTTTCGAATCCGAGCGCGCCACGCTCGAAGCCCGTAACCTCGAGCGCAAGTCGGAAGCCCAGAAGGTTGCCGAAGTTCTCGACGGCAAGTCCTTCATCGTCGTTCGCTCTGCCGGCGAAACCGGCCAGCTGTACGGTTCGGTCGCTGCCCGCGATATCGTTGACGTCCTCGCTGCCGAAGGCTTCAACATCGGCCGCAACCAGGTCGATCTGAACACCCCGATCAAGAACATCGGCCTGCACAAGGTCGTCCTGCACCTGCATTCGGAAGTCGAAATCTCCGTCGAGCTGAACGTTGCCCGTTCGGCTGAAGAAGCCGAGCGTCAGTCCAAGGGCGAAAGCCTCACCTCCGCTGACGCCATCTACGGCGTTGACGAAGATGCCCTGCGTCCGGAAGACTTCTTCGATCCGGAAGCTGATGGCGTCGAAGACGACGAATAATAGACATCCCTGCAAAGGGTTTTGAGAAAACGCCCGGTCCTCACGGCCCGGGCGTTTTTTTGTCTCTTTTGCAGATAAGATGCATCATGCATGACACGCGACTCGCGCATGCCACAGTCAACCGGATTTGCCTCTTCATTGGGCTTTTTGTTTTGCGTCCCCTGTCGGCTCTGTGGATAGCTGTGGGAATCCCGATTCCATACACGCAGCCGTTTCGCCTCGGCCCTGAAATCTCTAGAACGGGAATCTTTGACGGACAGGACGGATAAGAAGACCATGAATGACGCCGTGCGCAAGCTTGCCAATCCCCAGCCGGCAGAGCCGCATTACCGGGAGGCTCCGAACAATATCGAAGCCGAGCAGGCGCTTCTCGGCGCGATCCTCGTCAACAACGACGCCTATTACCGTGTCTCTGACTTCCTGAAGCCGCCGCATCTCTACGAACCGCTGCACCGGAAGATCTTCGAGGTTGCGGGCGACATCATCCGCATGGGCAAGACCGCCAACCCGGTCACCATCAAGACCTTCCTGCCGGCCGACGACAAGGTCGGCGACATGACGGTCGCGCAATATCTCGCGCGTCTGGCCTCCGAAGCCGTCTCGATCATCAACGCGGAAGACTACGGCCGGGCCATCTACGACCTGGCGCTGCGCCGCGCGCTGATCCAGATCGGCGAGGACGTCGTCAACATTGCCTATGACGCGCCGCTCGACATGCCGCCGCAGACGCAGATCGAAGACACCGAACGCCGCCTGTTCGAACTGGCCGAGACCGGCCGTTACGACGGTGGTTTCCAGTCGTTCAACGACGCCGTGGCGCTGGCGATCGACATGGCGGGCGCAGCCTTCGAGCGTGACGGCAATCTCTCCGGCATTTCCACCGGCATCATGTCGCTCGACGCCCGCATGGGCGGTCTGCAGCGTTCCGACTTGATCGTACTTGCCGGACGTCCGGGCATGGGCAAGACCTCGCTTGCCACCAACATCGCCTACAACATCGCCGCGGCTTACGAGCAGGACGTCAATCCGGACGGTTCCTTCAAGGCGAAGAACGGCGGCGTGGTCGGCTTCTATTCGCTCGAAATGTCGTCCGAACAGCTCGCCACCCGTATCATCTCCGAGCAGACCGAGGTTTCGTCCTCCAAGATCCGCCGCGGCGACATTACCGAAGCGGATTTCGAGAAGCTCGTCGCCTGCAGCCAGATGATGCAAAAGGTGCCGCTGTTCATCGATCAGACCGGTGGCATCTCGATCGCCCAGCTTTCCGCCCGCGCCCGCCGCCTCAAGCGTCAGCGCGGTCTCGATTGCCTGGTGGTGGACTATATCCAGCTGATGACCGGCGCCGGCAAGGGCGACAACCGCGTTCAGGAAATCACCCAGATCACTACCGGCCTGAAGGCACTCGGCAAGGAACTCAACGTGCCGATCATCGCGCTGTCGCAGCTGTCGCGTCAGGTCGAAAGCCGTGAAGACAAACGCCCGCAGCTTTCCGACCTTCGTGAATCCGGCTCGATCGAGCAGGACGCCGACGTCGTGCTCTTCGTGTTCCGCGAGGAATACTACGTGAAGAACATGGAGCCGCGCGACCTATCCGATCCGAAATATCCGGAATGGGAAGCAACCATGGACAAGGTGAAGGGCACGGCGGACGTGATCATCGCCAAGCAGCGCCACGGACCGACCGGCACCGTCAAGCTCGCCTTCCAGTCGGAATTCACCCGCTTCGCCGACCTCGCCGACCCGAGCTTCACGCAATACGAAGAGGCGTAAAATCGCCTCTCGATACTCACCGACTCCATGAAAAGATTGTGCAGCGCGAAGGAATTTCGCGCTGTTGTCTTTTTCCTGCCGTCGAAACCGGTAGGATCGACGGAACATTCCTTCCGCGCGGCGAGCCATGATGACCGATTTCGACAGCGATATCTCCATTCCCGACGAATTCGACATCGCGCCGGTGCGGCTGACCGTCGACCTCGGGGTTCTTGCCGATAACTGGCAGGAGATGGCGCGCCGGTCCGGCAAGGCCCGTACGGCTGCCGTCGTCAAGGCGGATGCCTATGGCCTGGGACTGGAGGATTGCGGCACGGCCCTGTATGAGGCGGGCGCCCGCGATTTCTTCGTTGCCGTCATGCAGGAAGGCGTGACGCTTCGCACCTATGCGCCGGATGCGCGCATCTACGTTCTGTCCGGCATCTGGCCGGGGCAGGAAGGATTTTTCTACGAGCATGGTCTCGTTCCCGTGCTGGCCTCGGAAGAGCAGCTTGCCTTCTGGATGTCTGTGACATCGGAGCTTGGCGACCACCCTTGCGCGCTGCATGTGGATACCGGCTTCAACCGGCTCGGCCTGCCGCTGGAGGAAGCCATCGCTTTCGCCGACGACGTTTCGCGGCCGGCGAGTTTTTCGCCGGTTCTCGTCATCTCGCATCTGCATAGCGGCGATACCCCCTCCTCCGACCTCAACAAGCAGCAGCTTGAAGCCTTTCGTCGGGTCGCGGAAGCGTTCGAAGGCGTGGAGACGAGCCTTGCCTCCTCCGCCGGCATTTTTCTCGGCTCCGACTATCATTTCGACCTCACCCGCCCCGGCATCGCGCTTTACGGTGGCGAGGCCGTCAACGGCGTACCGAACCCGATGAAGCCGGTCGCCACGGCCGAGGCTCGGATCATCCAGATCCGCGATGCGAAGAAGGGCGAGACCGTCAGCTACGGCGGCACCTATCAGCTTGCCCGCGACAGCCGCCTGGCAATCGTGTCCGCCGGATATGCCGATGGTTATCTGCGCTCGCTTTCCGGCTCCGGCGTACCATTGCGCCAGACCGTGAAGAACGGCGCTTTCGGCTTCGTCGCCGGACGCAAAGTACCCGTTATCGGCCGCATCACCATGGACCTGACGATCTTCGACGTGACGGACATTCCGGAAAACGACATCCGCGCCGGCGACTATGTCGAGCTCTTTGGCCGCAACGTTCCACTCGACGACATCGCCCGCGCCGGCGGCACGATCGGCTACGAACTGCTCACCGGCCTCGGCCTCCGCTACGAGCGGCGGTATATCTATCCCGAATAGTCTTCTGCGCTTATTGCCTTCTTCATCGTTTCCAGATTAAAAGAACAAAAGTTCCGCTTTTGTTCTGCGCGGATTCGTGAGTTTCGAAGGCGGCGATCGACGATATGGCTAAACCCAAAACCCAATTCCTGTGCCAGAACTGCGGCACCGTACATAACCGCTGGGCCGGCAAATGTGATGGCTGCGGCGAGTGGAACACGATCGTCGAAGAAGACCCGATGGGCGGCATCGGGGCAGGTCCTGGCAAGGTGCCGAAAAAGGGCCGCGCGGTAGCGCTGACCACCCTTTCCGGTGAGACGGAAGAGGCGCCGCGTGTCTTTACCGGCATTTCCGAACTGGACCGGGCGACCGGCGGCGGGTTCGTGCGCGGTTCGGCAGTGCTGATCGGCGGCGATCCGGGCATCGGCAAATCAACGCTGCTGATGCAGGCAGCCGCCGCCCTGTCGCGTCGCGGTCACCGGATCATCTACGTTTCGGGCGAAGAGGCGGTGGCTCAGGTGCGATT
>CBDDGK010000061.1:0-32786 GCA_965227625.1 Neorhizobium sp.
GGCATGGCCTGCGCCGAACCTTTCGATCCGCTCGAGCTTTACGACGAGATCACGTCTGCCTCACCCTATGCAAACCTCTCGTGGGAAATGTTCGAACGCATCGTCGATTTCGTCGCGACGGGTGGTTATGCACTGCGCACGTACGAACGCTACGCCAAGATCCGCAAAATGCAGGACGGCCGCTGGCGAGTTTCCAACCCGCAGGTCGCGCAGCAATACCGCATGAACCTCGGCACGATCGTCGAGGCGACGGAGCTCAACGTTCGGCTGGTCAAGCGCAATGCAGCTGGCACCGTCGGCCGGGGCGGCATGTCGCTCGGCAAGGTCGAGGAATATTTCCTCGAGCAGCTGGTGCAGGGCGACACGTTCCTGTTCGCCGGCAAGGTGCTGCGTTTCGAAGGCATCCGGGAGAACGAATGCCTCGTCTCCAACGCCTTTTCGCTCGATCCGAAAATCCCCGCCTATGCCGGTGGCAAGTTTCCGCTCACCACCTATCTCGCCGATCAGGTGCGCGCCATGCTGGCCGATCCCGATCGCCGCACCGCGCTGCCGAATCAGGTGCGAGATTGGCTGGCCATCCAGCTCGAACGCTCCATGCTGCCGAAGCAGGACGAGTTGCTGATCGAGACGTTTCCGCGCGGCAAACGTTTCTTCATGATCGCCTATTGTTTCGAGGGCCGGTTGGCGCACCAGACGCTCGGCATGCTTTTGACCCGCCGGCTGGAACGCGCCGGCGCCCGCCCGCTCGGCTTCGTCGCCACGGATTATTCGCTGGCGATCTGGGGCCTCAACGATATCGGCGCGATGGTGAAATCCGAGGACTTGAGCCTTTCCGATCTGTTCGATGAAGACATGCTGGGTGATGATCTCGAGACATGGCTCGACGAAAGCTACATGCTGAAGCGTACCTTCCGAAATTGTGCGGTGATTTCCGGCCTGATCGAGCGCCGCCACCCGGGCAAGGAAAAGACCGGCCGCCAAGTGACCGTCTCGACCGACCTCATCTACGACGTGCTTCGCTCTCACGAGCCGGACCACGTGCTTCTGGAGGCGACACGCCGGGATGCGGCATCCGGTCTTTTGGACATCGGCCGCTTGGGCGATATGCTGAAGCGAATCAGAGGCCACATCACCCACCGCGACCTCGACCGCGTTTCACCGCTCGCCGTTCCCATCATGCTGGAAATCGGCAAGGAACCGGTGCCGGGAGAGGCGCAGGACGCGGTGCTGGCGGAAGCCGCGGAAGAGTTGATTGCGGAGGCGCTTGGCCCACCCTCCCCTTGAGGGGGAGGGTCGAACCGGAGGTTCGGGGTGGGGTGATTGCCTCGCACTCAAAGGGTCACCCCCTCCGCCGCTTTGCGGCGACCTCCCCCCTCAAGGGGGAGGTAGGAGCTTGAAGCGCCCGTCGAACGACACTCGCAGCGGAATTGCCAGCTGCACCGAAGTTGGAAAGAAACGAACTTGATGCACCGCCTCGGGCTTGCTGCCCGCTCGACATTGATGACGGGAGCCGCCACGGGATCGGAAGAGATCACGGTTCGTGGCGTGACAGCCGTATGCGATCCGATGGGCGGCCTCTATCTGCCGGAAACGCAGATGCTCGTGGTCTCCGATCTGCATCTGGAAAAGGGTGCCGCCTTCGCGCGCCGCGGCATGATGCTGCCGCCCTATGATACGATCGCGACGCTGAACATCCTCTCGGCCGTCATCAACCGCTATGATCCGAAGGTCGTCGTTTCCCTCGGCGACAATTTCCATGATCGCAAGGGTTCCGAACACCTGCCGGCCGATCTGCGCGCGCTGATCACGTCCATGGCGCGCGGCCGCGACTGGATCTGGATCAACGGCAACCATGATCCGGACGGTACGGTCGATCTGCCGGGCATATGTTCCGACGAACTCGTCTATGGCGGTCTCGTTTTCCGCCACGAGCCGAGCCTGATTTCCGGCAAGGGCGAAATCGCCGGCCATCTCCACCCCGCCGCCACCGTCCGCCGCCGCGAAAAATCCGTCCGCCGCCCGTGTTTTGCCAGCGACGGCACCCGCCTCGTCATGCCCGCCTTCGGCGTCCTCGCCGGCGGGCTGGACCTGCGCCATCAAGCCATGAACGGTCTATTCAACCGTGAAACGCTGGTGGCGCATCTGCTGGGGCGGGATCGGATTTATTCGGTGCGCTACGGCAGTTTGATCGGCTGATCACCGATAAACCAGCACCGGCACCTTGGAATGCGCCAGCACTTTCATCGTCACACTGCCGAGCATGAAGGCCTTGAAGCCGGAGCGGCCGTGGGAGGCCATGGTGATCAGGTCGCAATTGTATTTGGCAGCAACCTCGATGATCGCGCCGGCGGGATCGACGCTGGTGATCTTCACCACATCGGCGGCCACCATGCGCTGCTTGGCTGCCTCTTTAGCGTCGGCAAGAATACCGTCGGCCGCCTCGTTGCTCTGCCGGTCGTATTCCGCATAGGCGATTTCCATGCCCGTGGGGTTCAGGGTGAAGACCTGTAGCGGCTCCATCACGGCGAGAACGGTGGCTTCCGCGCCGATCTCATGCGCGAAGTCGAGCGCCTTTTCGAGCGCCTGGGTCGAGAGCGCTGAGCCGTCGGTCGGGATCAGGATATGCTTGTACATCGATGCCTCCATGGTTTTCGCCAGTAAGATGAGCCGGCAAACCGGCCTCCTCATTGATCTTGCTCAAGCGTCACGATTGCCGAACCACGGATTTATGCCGTCCTTCAGCCATGCAAGCGTATCGCGCCAGAAACCGGTGGCATGCCGCGAGTGGAACAGGCTGAAATGGCCGATGTTCTCCAGGCCGTAAGCGGCCGGCGTCAGCAACACCTCCGTCCGTTCGGCATTCCGATAATAAGCCAGCGTTCGCCGGATTGCGGCCTGCGTGCCGATATCGTCGTCCGAAACCGCGACCGCCAGGATCGGCGCCGTCACCGCTGCAAAGCGTTGCAGCACCGCATCCCGTTCGCCGGCCGGATGCGTCATCTCCATCCGCGCGTCGCGAAAACTCCACTCGTTGGCGACACCCGCCGGGAGATCTTCCAGCCAGCCAAGCTTTTTCCCGGGAAAATAACCGTAAAGCGCCGTCAGCGCGGGCATCACCACATGCCATCTCCAGAACAGCCGCGCCTTATGGCCGCGTGCGTAGTCCCGCCAATAGGCATATTGCGCGCCCATCGTCAGCATCCGGTCGATGCGGTGCGCAAGCGGCGAAAGCCCCGGCAGATAACCGCCGATACTGTGGCCGACGACATGGATTGGGCGTGCCGGGTGAAGCTGGTCCGCGTATCGCAGGGCCGCATCGAAATCCTGCTCGCCCCATTCCCGCCAGCGATAACCGCAGCCTTTCAGCATCTCCGGCCGCGAAAGGCCGATGCCGCGATAGTCGTAAGTCAGGACATCGAAACCTTCACGCGTCAGGAAGTCGGCGTAGTAATGGTAATAGCGGGCAAGTACGCCGGTGGCCGGATTGATGATGACCGTCGCCGAGGCCTCATCCTGAGTCGGCCAGAAATGCCCATGCAGCACGACACCATCGTGGCAGGTAAGCGTCACCGGATGGCCGACAGGCCTCGCGACCAGTGTCTTTTCGGAGCCTTCCGCCGCGGCTTGATCTTCACCAATTGCCATATCCCACTCCATCCGGCGGGCAACATAGCTTGGCCGGCAAGCGGCGCAATCATCCGAAAGGAGGGGGCTGCCATGCGGAAAAGAGCTGGCGGTCAGATCTCGCCGGAAATTTCCCGCCGCTTGCGGTCCAGCTCTTCCGAGTAGCGCCGCAGCGTATGGCTTTCGCTGAGCAGACCGACGACCTTGCG
Organism: Neorhizobium sp.; assembly: GCA_965227625.1. GTDB lineage: Bacteria > Pseudomonadota > Alphaproteobacteria > Rhizobiales > Rhizobiaceae > Neorhizobium. The sequence continues at coordinate 3,834 of CBDDGK010000061.1, forward strand.
TTCGATCTGGTTGTTGACGACAGCCAACGCTTCCGCCTCCAGCTTGTCGAACATCGCTGCCGCCTGCTTGGCGTTCATCGAGCGAAGGAGCACATCGTTCTTGTATTTCACGAATGAGGCGAGCGTCGGTTTTTCCTTCTCTTCCGCCTCTTCTGTCGGTGCCGCATAGACATCCGGCAGCAGGATCATGCCGACATATTTCTCGTTCTCGTCCACCAGCACGACGCGCTGGGTGGAGCCGAGCGGAAAACTCTTGCGGAATTCCTCAATGGTGGCGGTGATCGGCGCGGTCCGAACGTCGGGGCGCATCATCCGTTCGACCGTCAGATTGCGGATCCAGCCGATATCGTGGGCGCTGCGAATGCTTTCGCCGCGCAGGTGGAAACGCCAGGTGGCGAACGAGTAACCGAAGGTCGAGCGCACCACGACCGACGACGTGATGACCGCCGCCAGCGCCAGAACGGTGATCGGAAAGTCGCCGGTGATTTCCAATGCCAGAAAGGTCATGGTCAGCGGTCCGCCGATGACCGCGACCGACAGCGCGCTCATGCCGACCACCGCATAGATGACCGGCGTCAGCGTCGCATGCGCGAAGATATAGGGCGTGCAATAGGCAAACAGTTTTCCCAGCAGCGCCCCCATGAACAGCGACGCGAAGAACAGGCCGCCACGGAAGCCGGAGCCGATCGACACCGCCGAAGCGACCGATTTCAGCGCCAGGATCGCCAGCAGCGCCGGGATGGTCATGCTCTGATTGAGGTTTTCGTGCAGCGCGCCATGGCCGGCCGCCAGCACCTGCTGGTCGATCAGCGCCAGCAGTCCGACGATGATGCCGCCGAGCGCCGGCCGGAAGATCGGCGAGATCGAGCTCTTGCGCGCCAGTTCCTCGACGCGGGCGACGCCCTGCATGAGCAGGATGCCGCCGCCGGCACAGAACACGCCGAGCACCACGGCCGGCACATAGTCTGCCGGTACGACGGCGCCGAATTGCCCGACATCGATCATGAACGCATCGCCGACGAAAAGCCGGGTAACGATCGTCGCAGCCAGCGCCGAAACGACGACCGGTGCAAGACTGAGGATCGTGTAGGTGCCGATGATCAGCTCGAAGGCGTAAAACGCGCCCGTCAGAGGCGCATTGAAGGCGGCGGCGATCGCTCCCGCAGCGCCGCAGCCGACCAGTACGCGCAGGTCCGAGCGGCGAAGCTGCAGCAGAAAGCCGATCTTCGAAGCGATACCGGAGGAAAGCTGGGTATAGCCGGCCTCAAGTCCCACCGAGGCGCCAAATCCGTTGGAAATCAGGTTCTGAACCGCGACGACGATGCTGTCCGTCAGCGACAGCCGGCCACCATGCAGCGCATTGGCCTCGATCGGGTCGACCATCGGCTTCTTGCGCCATTTGCGCAGGATCAGGAAAACGATGCCCATCAACACCCCGCCGGCAATCGGTGCCGTCAGGATGAGCAACCGGTCGATTTCCAGCGCCGAACTGAGCCGCTCGCCCACCTCGATCTTGAAGATCAGCCGGTGAAGTTCTTGCGAAACCCAACTCATCGCCGCGACGGCAAGACCCGCCAGCATTCCGACCACGGCGGCCGCGAGGATCAGGCCGAATTCGCTGCGCCTGATGAGGACGCGCACCTGACCCGGATCGAGCAGAATGCGAGGGGAGGGTAGACGGGCGGTGATGCGGCTGAACATGGGAGCAATGCAAGTACGGAACAATGCGGCCTAATTAGAGCAGCCGCATGGAGAAGCAATCCGGAAATGGCTTATGCGACGCGTTCAGTTCGCCGGCTTTGCAAAACCCTTTGCGAGGATCGGTCCCGTCGGCCTGCCGGTCGGCGATCCGCCCTGCTGCTCCAGCGTGATCTCGTAAAGCTGGTCGCTGCGCGGTACCGGCAGAACCGGGCCACGCAGCCGCACCGAACGCGTTCTGTCGATCAGGCCGAGCGAAACCGGCCCCATCTCGCGCGACGGCAGGGTCCAGACCTGGATCGTTCTGTCTGCCGGTACATCGAAATCGCGCAGCAGCCGCACCGTGGCATTCTCGTTGCCGAAATCCTCGACAACGGCCTGCGCCTCGCCCGCCTCGTTGATCAGCACGGCAATCACCACCGGCTCGGTCACCCGCATCAGGCTCCAGCCAAGCCCGATGGCGAGCAGAAGCGTTGCCGCGAGCGCCGAAAGCGCCGTCACACGCCAGCCATTCCGCTTGTTGTCGTTGGCCGAAAGAGCAGGCGGCGCAGCCTGTTGTGCCGGCAATGCGGCCTCGATCCTCTGCCACAGGGTTTCATCCACGGCGGCCGGCTCCGCACCGGTATCGAGCGGAAGGAAGCGCTCCCGGCTTGCCGCGATTGCGGCTTTCAGTTCGGCATCGCGTTCCATCTCCGCCTCGATTTCCGCCGCTTCCGCAGGCTCCAGCAGGCCCATCACATATTCATCGGCAAGGCCGGCAATCTCGTTGCGATCAAGCGTCATGCCATGCACTCCCGAAGCGCCGAAAGCCCGCGGCGTATCCAGGATTTCGTGGTGCCGAGTGGAATGCGCAACCGGCCGGCGATCTCGCCATGGGTATAACCGCCGACATAGGCCATCAGGATGCCGCGACGCTTGGTGTCGTCCAGTGCCCCCAGGCAATCACGCAGCCGGCTTTCCCGGTCGAGCCGGTGCCAGGCCGCCATGATTTCATCGGCCTGCTCGGTCTCGCGAAGCGTATCGACTTCCGCGACCGTATGCTCCCGGCGGCTGTCGCGCAGCATGTTGAGCGCCCGGTTGCGGACGATGGCATAGATCCAGCCTCGCGCCGAGCCGCGCTCGGGCGCATATTGATGCGCATGGGTCCAGATGCGGATGAAGGCCTCCTGCACCACCTCTTCGGCAAGGTCGCGTCGCCGCACGATCCGCTCGGCGATGGCGACGAGCCGCCCCGCTTCGCGGTCGAAGATGAGACGCAGGGCGGTCCGGTCGCCGGACGCGCAGGCGGAAAGCGCCACGTCCAATTCGTCGGGCCGTGAACTCATCAGCATCACGCGGTCCTCCATTGCAGGCGAGGACCGGTTTGCCCTCGATGCCTATACGCGCGGGAGGCACCGAATGGATGCACGGGAAAAAATTATTTTTAGCCGCTGCATCCAAACGCATCCGCTGCCGTGTCCTTCTTCATGAAAGCGTCGAGAGCCGAGTGCCGGACGGTTTCCTCAAGAGATCAACACACGGGAGAAAGACATGAAGACCATTCGTTTCGCTCTGATCGCCTCCGCCGCCCTCGGCGTATCGGCCGCCACCGCATCAGCCGCCCCGGTCCTGGGCCTGACCGGCGACAAGACGCTTGTCATGTTCGATACGGCAAAGCCCGCCGTTTCCAAGAAGATGGACGTGACCGGCGTCGACAAGCTGGTCGGCATCGATTTCCGCCCCGGCAATAAGACGGTCATCGGCGTCACCCCGGATCACCGCATCGTCTCGATCAATCTCGAGACGGGAGCCGCAACCGACGTCGCCAAGATGGACAAGATGCTGACCATGACGCAGGCGCCCGTGGTTGTGGACTTCAACCCTATGGCCGACCGGCTGCGCTTCATGACCGGCACGACCAATCACCGCGTCCACCCAGATACCGGCGCCGTGACGGTGGATGGCGCGCTCGCCTTCGAGGATGGCGACATGCACAAGGGCGAGACGCCGAACGTCGTCTCCGCTGCCTATACCAATTCGGTCGGCAAGCCGGAAAAGACCGCCATGTACAATATCGACGCGACGATCGGCGCGCTGATCCAGCAGACCAAGCCGAATGACGGCACGCTGAAGGCAATCGGCAAGCTCGGCCTCAAGGCCAAGCCCGCCACCTATGCCTTCGACATCCAGGGCATGGCGGATGGCAAGAACACGGCCTATCTCGCCGCCGGCAAGACGCTTTATACGGTCAATCTGGAAACCGGTGCGGCGACGGAAGTCGGCGCCATTACGGGCGTCGATAACGATGTGCGGGACATCGCTATTCTGCCGGCGATGTAAGGCGTCGCGGTGGCTGCCGGTATCTCCATACCTTCGCAGATCGCGTCGTGAATTTGCCCCTCACCCTAACCCTCTCCTCGCTCGCGGGGAGAGGGGACGTGCCCCGCTTGTCCGGTGAGATTGTGGGAAACAGTGAGGCATATGTCCTTCTCCCCGTCAAAACGGGGAGAAGGGGCCGGCAGGCGGATGAGGGGCTTCTCCCGCGACATCCTATTTTCTAATCTCATAATTCAAAATCACAGCCCCATTCCCCGCAATCTGCGAGGAAACCAGCCTCAGCTCCGTCAACTGTTCCGCAGATTTGAACAGCGGATTCCCTTTGCCCAACAGTACCGGCACGATGCAGATACGGTACTCATCAACGAGCCCCGCCTTCATCAGCGATGCAAGCAACTGAGCACTGCCGAACACGAAGATCGTCTTACCGTCTTGCGCCTTCAGCTTCTGCAATTCAATCACCGGATCGCTGACGACGCGGGTATTGTTCCAGCCGGCATCCTGCATCGTCGTCGAGACCGCGATCTTGGCGATACGGTTCATATATTCCTTGACCGTGCTTTCGTCCTCGTCGGCGTTTGGCCAATATGCGGCCATGCCCTCGTAGGTCTTGCGGCCGAAGACCAGTAGATCGCCCTCGCGGCCGAACTGCGCGGAAAGCGCCATCAGCTCCGGCCCCCAGGCGTGTTTGTGGAAGGACAGATCCCAAGGGGTCTCGCCTTCGAAATAGCCGTCCAGCGTCATCAGGTTCCACGCGATCAGTTTCCGCATCTCATCCTCCTGCGGTTTCAACCGGTTGCATTTGGCAATCGGTTGAAACGTATTTTAACCGATTGTAGAATGCAAGCGGTAATGGAGACAAGAATGGAAGACGTGCATCGGTCGGGTTGCCCGATCAATCTGACGCTGGAAGTCCTGGGCGATCGCTGGAGCCTTATCGTCATCCGCGACATCATGTTTGGCAACCGCCGCCATTTCCGCGAAATCCTGCAGAATTCCGAGGAAGGCATCGCCTCGAACATCCTGGCCGACCGCTTGAAACGTCTTCTCGAACGCGGGCTTCTGACCCGTGAGGATGATCCCAGCCACAAGCAGAAGGCCATCTACAGCCTCACCGAAATGTCGATCCGGCTGATCCCGATCTTTGCCGAAATGGGCGCCTGGGGAAACCGTTTCCTGCCGGTTTCGGATGAGCTTTCCATCCGTGCCCAATTGCTGGAAGAGGGGGGGCGGCCACTCTGGGAGGATTTTATGCAGGAACTCCGGGTGCTGCACCTCCACGTTCCGCGCGATCCGGAGAAGCCTTCCGTCTTCGACCGGTTGCGCGCCGCCTATCTGGACGTCGTCGCCCGTAAAGCGGCTGCGAATGCAGCCGAGTGATCAATCCTTGCGGAAGATCAGGCTGGCGCCCCAGCCGGTGATGACGGCGATCAGCACGCAGAAGGCGCCATAGAACAGCGGCCGGTCATGCGCCGCGTCGGTGATCGCCTGTTCGATACCCGTCTTGACGACGCGCAGCGGCATTTCCCGCTGAAAGATCAGGTTGCCGCTCTTAAACAGATAGGCGCGCACCATGTGCATGCCATCGGGAATATTGGCCGGCAGCTTCAGCGAGGCGCGAAACAGGCTGGACGAAGATGAGACGAAGCGCACGCCGCTGGTGTCGCGCTGGTAAAGCCCGTTCGTCAGCTTGAGCCGGCGATAGGCATCGCGGAACTCGCCGATCGTGCCGGAATTGGGAATATAACCGACCGGGTTCAGCGGCATGTGGGTAATGCCGACACCGATATTGTTGAGGCTCGGTGCTTCGTCGATCATGTCGATCTGGCGCGTGCTGGCGATCGAATAGCTTTCCGGCACCTGCTCGAACGTCATCGACTCGGTGTTCATCCAGATACCGAGCACGCGCTCCTTCTTGCGCACCGTGGCATAGTCCTTCGGGCCCTCCAGCGTCACGACGACATCATACTGGCCGATCGACAGGAAGAGTTCGTCCGCATTGGTGAGTGCGCCGAAGATGGTCAGGTCGGCGCCACGGAAATCCGAGGTGATAGCGATTTCGCTGGTTGAGGCGCCGATCTCCATGCCTTCCTTCGTCGCCGAAGCCTGCCCGAACGGCACCTGCGCCATCACAGGAGACGCGAGGGAGGCGACGAGCGCGAGGGTTGAGAGAAGTCGGCGCATCAGTAGGAAAGGCCCCCCACAGCAACCGAATAGATATCGTCAGGCGTGACGATGAGACCGATCGCCAGTCGGATGCCGACCGCGAGAACCAGCAGCGCCAGCAAGGCGCGCAACTGTTCGCCGCGCAGCTTCTGGCCGACCCGTACGCCGTATTGCGCGCCGATGACGCCCGCCACCATCAGGATCGAGGCGAGCACGATATCGACGGAATAGTTGGTCGCCGCCTGCACCATGGTCGTGTAGGCCGTCACGAAGATGATCTGGAACAGCGACGTCCCGACGACGACATTGGTCGGGATGCGCAGCAGATAGATCATTGCCGGCACCATGATGAAGCCGCCGCCGACACCCATGATCGAGGTCAGCACGCCGATGCCGAAGCCCAGACCCACGATCGGGATGGCGGAAAGATAGATCTTCGACTTCTTGAACCGCATCTTCAGCGGCAGCCGGTGCACCCAGTTATGTTGGCCCGGACGCTTGAGCGGCAATTGTTCGTTGTTTCTGGCGCGGTGCAGGGCGCGCACGCTTTCGAGCAGCATCAACGTGCCGATCGAGCCGAGCAGCACGACGTAGAGAAGCGAGATGAACAGATCGAGCTGACCGAGCCGTCGCAGCCAGGAGAAGACCCAGACACCCGCCGTCGCCCCCGCAATACCGCCGACAAGCAGCACGGTGCCGAGCTTCATGTCCAGCGAACCTCGCCGGAAATGGGTGATGGCGCCCGAGATCGACGATGCGACGACCTGGTTGGCACCGGTCGCGACCGCCACGACGGGCGGGATATTGTAGAAGATCAGCAGCGGCGTGATGAGAAACCCGCCGCCCACGCCGAACATGCCGGAGAGAAACCCCACCGCCGCGCCCATGCCCAGGATGATGAAGATATTCACCGACAGCTCTGCGATGGGCAGGTAGACAGTCACGGCTCGGATCCCGACGGAGGCAAAACGGCATAGAGCGGACGCCCACGGATCGCCGTGGTCCGCCCGCTGCATGGATAAGGGAAATCAGTCCCACATGCCGGATGAACGAGGCATGAAGGGTCTCATCCGTGATGCGGTCGGGAATGCCCCAAGTCAATTCGCAAGCGTCAGATAAAGCGCTAATTTTACCGTTTTTGTGACGGCGTGATTAATATAGCGCTTCACTCCAATCTCTGTCGGGTAAGTAGAGTTAAGAGATTGTTGCGATTTACTTGTTCTTCGCCAGAAGTTCCTTGACAAAGGCGTCGTTGACCTTGCCGGTCGGCTCCTGGCCGATGGAGGTCTGGAAGGCCTTGATGGCGGTAACCGTCTTGCCGCCCATCTTGCCGTCCGCCTGGCCGGCATCGAAGCCGTTCTTGTTCAGAAGGGCCTGGATGTTGCGGATCGCCTTGTCCATGTCGACGGACGCGGTGGTCAGCGGCTTGCCGGAGGCCCATTCGTCCGGAAGGTTGACGGAATTGGCGCGCGGGTCGAGCGGCTTGACCTTCCACAGGTCCACCTTGGCGCGGGCGCTTTCCAGCTGTTCCTTGCGCATGGAATTGGCCACTTCGTCGCGCTTCTGGGCGGCGTCCTTGTCGCCGTCCTTGGCCGCGACCGCGAACCACTTGTAGGACTCTTCAAGATCCTGCTTCACGCCGTTGCCGCGGGCAAACAGGATGGCGAGGTTGAACTGGCTGTCGGCAACGCCGTAATCGGCGGCCTTGCTGAACCAGTTGACCGCGGAGGCGTAGTCCGGCTGTCCCGTCGCGCCCGAGGCGTAGAGGACGGCGAGGTTGTGCATGGCGCTGGCATTGCCCTGGTCGGCAGCCTGCTTGTAGTAGGTCACCGCCTTGCTCAGATCACGCGAAACGCCGGTGCCCTTTTCGAAGAGGTTGGCGAGGCGATACTGTGCCGGCGCAAGGCCACGGTCGGCGGCGAGCTTGTACCAGTTGGCGGCTTCCGACAGGTCGGACTTCACGCCGCGGCCTTCTGTAAAGCGGGCGCCGATTTCAAACAGTGCGTTCGGATCGCCATTGGCGGCCGCGTCTGCGAGCGACTTCGGCTCGAGGCCAGTCGGGACGACGATCGCGGCCGGCGCTTCCGCCTTGGGCGCTGCGACGAACTTGTCCTGCGCGGCCGGCTGGTTGGCCGACTGCTGCATGATCGAGGTCGGGGCGGCGGGCCGCGGATCGGTCAGATGGTTCGGGCTCGTCATCGAGCTCGGCTGAGCCGGTGCGGGGTCCGCAGGCCTTGCCGAAGGCGGTGCCGTCGCGACTTCGGTGTCGCTGTCGGCGCCATCGGTCGCGGCCTGGTTTTCCATCGTCGGAATTTCTGCCTGGCCGGTAACGTTTGCCGGAGAGGCAGGCTTGGCCGGCGCTTCGATCTTCGCCACCGGAGCCGGAGCCTTGGTCGCGCCGGTCAGCTTGCCGGCGATCGGCAGGGCCATCAGTGCCAGCAGCACGGCGCCGACGGCCATCAGAATGGGCCGGCGATGCTGGGAAAACGTCGCGCTGAGACCCTTGCCGGCGGAAGATTTGCCGGCTGCGGCCTGTGGGGCAGGCTTACGGAGATTTTTGGAAGGACCGGCCCCCATCGAAGGATCGGTTTCCTGTGCCGCAGCCTTGGCGGCGCGACGGGCGGCAGCGATATAGTCGGCCCGATCGGCGGCGCCGGCACGCTCGCCGCTGAACTCGCCGGCAGCCTGGCTGGCGCGCACGCGCTCCAGGATCTTCTTGACGTCGGGTGCGCCGGAACCGGGCTCCAGCAGGTCGTTTTCACGATCGGCCGGAAGCACGTCGGAAGGATCGAGCGACGGGGTCGGCTCGACGACGGCACGGCCACCCTTTGCCACCTCGGCCTTGCCGCCCGGCAGGAAACGACGCGAAAGCTCCGTCAGCAGGCTGGTCTTGGCGGCCTTTTCCGGCGCCGTAACCTTGGCCTCGAGCGGATCGGCAGTCATCACCGCCTCGGCTTCGGCAGGATCACGGAAGGGCGTTTCGCGGGTGCCGAATGTGGCGACCGGCTGGTCGTCGTCTTGATGCTGTTCGGCGAAATGCGGCTGCGAGAAGCTGTAGTTGGCCGGCTCTTCCGCTGCCGCGACCTGCAGCGGTGCGGCGGCCGGCATGGCGGGCGACCGGCGCGGTTCCTGATATTCCGGCTCGGCCTGATAGCGGGCAGGCTCGGCATAGCTGGCGGCGACAAGGCGCTCTTCCATGCCGTCCAGGCGATCGGCGATCTGCACCAGCGTGCCGTGCAGGGCTTCGAACGTGTGCTGCGTGCGCTCTTCCGAACCGCGCGTCAGATCTTCCAGGTGACGAAGATCGTCGGCCAGTGCGGCAAACGCAGCCATGTCGGCCGCGGCAACCGGAGCGCCGCCGGCAGTGTTGCGCGAATAGGCTTCGACCACCGTCTCGGCGGCCTGGCGGGCCGCTTCGATAATGTATTCGTCATTGGTCGCCATGTAGTTTTCGATCGCCGCCATGCGGTTGTCGAATTCGGGCGTCAGGCCCATGGCGCCGGTCTGCGGCTGGCTGATCAGGGTCGCGAGATGGGCGATCTGGTCTTCGAGATTGCGGATCGCGCCGTCGTCATTGCGCGGTGCAGCGGTCGCTTCGTCGAGACGGGAGGCGATGTCGCTCAGCCGGTCTTCCAGGCGGCCGAAGGCCTGCTGGTCCAGCGCCGGCTGCATGCGCGGCGAGAAATCGATCTCTTCGATGCGGCGGGCGAGAAAGTCCAGCCGCTCAGCCAGCGCGTCGTTGACGCTGCCCTGTCCAAGGCTGTCGATCTTGCGGGAAATATCGGCAAGGTAATCCGACAGGTCAGCCGGTACCGGGCGCTGGGCCTGTTCCAGCATCACGGAAAGCTGTTCCAGACGCTCTTCAAGGCGCACCGCCGCCTGTTCGTCGGCCAGTTCCTCGATGCGGCCGGTGAGCGCTTCAATGCGGCCGGAAAGAACTTCGGTCGGATCGACCTGCTGATGCGCAAACTGGCTCATCACGTCGATCTGCTCGGCCAGTGCGCCGATCCGGCCCTCAAGCCGCTGCAGGAAGGACTGGTCGATCGTTGCAGCGGCCGCCGCACGGCTGCCCGCGGCAATCGCCCGGCTGATCTCGTCGAGCCGCTGGTCGAGCGTCGCAAACTGTTCGACGATTACGTCATCATTCGGCTGCATGCGTGAGCCGATCTGCTCCATGGCGCTAGCCACGGTGATCAGCTTCTGCTCCAGCGCGCGGATGACCGGGCTGTCGCTCATTTCTCCAAGCTGGGACTTGATGTCGTCGATCCGGTAGGCAAGCGCCACAAGCTCGTCGCGCAGCGCAGCGGAATCGCCATCATGCTGCATGCGGTCTTCCAGACCCTGCCAGCGGGTTTCCATGCGGCGCACGGAATCTTCGCGCGCCAGCCCGTCCATGACGGTGCGCAGCTCTTCGAACTCGGCGCGCAGGCCGACCGCTTCCGGCGTGGCCTGGTAACCGAGCTGGTTGATGCTTTCGGCCATGCGGGCGAGATCGCCGCGCAGGTCGTCGGCAAAATGCTGGTCGGTGGCGGCGGACTTGATGGCGCGAATTTCCCCGCGCAAGGCCGTCATCTCGCGGGCGACGCCCTCGGAAATGTCCTGCTTCAGTTCCTGCCGCAGGCTGACGAGTGCCTGGGCGATCTCGCGCATGCCGTTGTCCGCCTGCTGCGGCTGGAGGGCAGGGCGGCGGATCTCTTCGCGAAGAGGTGCTTCGCGGCGCAGGGCCGGAGCGGGTGCGACCGGACGTGGCTCGGCGTAACGGGCCGTCTCGGCACGGGCCGGTACAGGCCGTTCAGGCTGGCGATAGGTTTCCTGCGGGCGCGCATCACGACGCGGAGCCGCCGCATAACGGCTTTCCTCGCGCTGCGCTTCGCTCCGGTAGGAATCGTTGCGATAGGTTTCAGGACGGCGTGGTTCCGGCATGCGCGCACGCTCGGCGCGGCTTGCCTCCAACATACGCTGACGCTCGCGGATTTCCGCGAGCGGGTCGGTGAACTGGGGAGCGCGATAGGCGGCGGCAACGGGTGGCGTGATCGGTGCCTGCGGCTCCGGCGGTCGCCGGTCCTGACGCGGATCGCGAGGCGCGCCCCGCGGCGTATCACCCTGGCGTGAGTCACTTTGGCGCGGCGGCTGGCGGCCGTCGCGCGCCGTACCCGACATGAGTCCCTCGATACGAGCCTCGAGCCCTTCGATGGTGCGGTTCAGCGCATCCAGGGAAGAGCGGTCGCCGTGAAGGGAAGGGGTCGATCGTGATCCGTTCATGTGCTCGCTCGTTTCGACTGATGTCCCGCGGCGCCTCTCCTCAAACGCCGCGAACGGTGACGTTAATCTCCCGTAAAGCAGCGATATATTAGAGTTACCTTACGCAGGACTTGCCATATCGACGGCCGCAATCATTTTTTCATAAATGCTTCGCGTCGCCGTTGAGCCCACTATTTCTACGAAACGTGGTTAACGGCTGGTTAACTTCCGTGAAATTTTTAACCTTTTCGGCCCGTCTCATGAGGACGACACCCTGACGCGGCGCCCGGCCGCGCTATGTTTGCGCTTCGGGTATCCGGTTTTACAACAGGCCAGCTTCGCAACGGCTTTGTCCATTAGCTCTGTCTTCGGGACGGAGAATGCAGCGGGAACAGGCGGCTGAAAATTCCCGTTGCGCACATTTGACGTTTACGCAAACGTCAATTATTCATGATAGACAGAATGCGGGCTTTGCCGCTGGCGGAGCCACTCGGACGAGGATAGGGAGGAAGCTCGACCATGCCAGTCTACAAGGCGCCGGTAAACGATACGCTTTTCATCTTGAACGATGTTCTGGGGCTGGAGCGCTACGGCAACCTGCCGGGTTTTGCCGATGCCACGCCGGACATGCTGGAAGCGATCATCGGCGAGGCGGCCAAGGTGGCCGAAGACGTGCTGTTCCCGATCAACCTCTCCGGCGACCAGGAAGGCTGCACCCGTCACGCCAACGGTACGGTGTCAGTGCCGGCCGGCTTCAAGGATGCCTACGACCAGTATTGCCAGGCAGGTTGGACTGGTCTGGCTGTTCCGGAACAGTTCGGCGGTCAGGGTCTGCCCTACACGCTGCATGCCGCGGTCGGCGAGTATTTCTCCTCCGCCAACATGTCGCTAATGATGTATCCGGGCCTGACCCAGGGCGCGATCGCCGCGATCCTGGTGCATGGTTCCGACGAGCAGAAACAGACCTACCTGCCCAACATGGTCTCTGGCGTCTGGTCCGGCACCATGAACCTGACCGAGCCTCATTGCGGCACCGATCTCGGCCTGTTGCGCTCCAAGGCAGCGCCCCAGGCGGATGGCTCCTACAAGATTTCCGGCCAGAAGATCTTCATCTCCGCCGGCGAACACTCGATGACCGACAATATCGTGCATCTGGTTCTCGCCCGCATCGAAGGCGCACCGGAGGGGACGAAGGGCATTTCGCTGTTCATCGTGCCGAAGTTCGTGGTCAATGCCGATGGCTCGCTTGGCAAGCGCAACGGTGTGACCTGTGGCGCGATCGAAGAAAAGATGGGCATTCACGGCAATGCCACCTGCGTCATGAACTATGACGAGGCGACCGGCTTCCTGATCGGTGCCGAGAACAAGGGCCTCGCGGCCATGTTCGTGATGATGAACGAGGCCCGCCTCGGCGTCGGCCTGCAGGGTCTCGCGATTGCCGAAACTGCCTATCAGAACGCGGTGAACTACGCTCGCGAACGTATCCAGGGCCGCTCGCTGTCCGGCCCGAAAAATCCGAATGGCAAGGCTGATCCGATCATCGTGCATCCGGATGTACGCCGCACGTTGATGACCATCCGCGCCTTCAACGAGGCCGGCCGCGCTTTCCTGCTCTGGACCGCGCTGAAGTCCGATATCGCTCATCGGTCCGAAGATGCCGCCGAGCGCCAGAATGCCGACGACCTCCTCGGCCTCGCGACGCCGATCCTCAAGGGCGTCATGACCGACAAGGGTTTCGACCATGCGGTGATGGCCCAGCAGGTTTTCGGCGGCCACGGCTATATCGAAGAACACGGCATGAGCCAGTATGTGCGCGATGCCCGCATTGCGATGATCTACGAAGGTGCCAATGGCATCCAGGCGCTCGACCTCGTCGGCCGCAAGCTGGCGCTCAACGGTGGCCGTGCCGTCATGGCGATGTTCAAGGAAATCGGCGATTTCTGCGAGGAAAACCGCGCCGATGAGAACATGGTTCTCTACACCAAGAGCCTCAAGAAGGGCTTGAACGACCTCCAGGCCTCCACCATGTGGTTCATGCAGAACGCCATGGCCAAGCCCGACAACGCCGGCGCCGGCTCGACGGATTACATGCACCTCTTCGGCCTCGTGACGCTGGGCTACATGTGGGCCAAGATCGCCAAGGCTGCGCAGGCCGGCATCGCCGCAGGCGATGCGCGCAAGGATTACCTGAAGAACAAGCTGGTGACGGCAAAGTTCTTCATGGAGAAGGTCATGCCGGAAACGGCGATGCGCAAGGTGAGGATCGAGGCGGGCGCCGATAGCTTGATGGAACTGGCTGCCGAGGCGTTTTGATCTCCCGTTCTCCCCTCGGGGGTCCGAAGGACGGGCGAGACAGGCGGCTCGCCCCGGCAGAGGTGGTCCGAAGGACCGGATGAGGGGGCCGCGAACGATGTGGCTTCTTTCTGGTTAGGGTTTCCCCCGGAGCCCCCTCATCGCCTCGCATACGCTCGGCCCTTCTCCCCGCTGGGGAGAAGGGAAAAAGAATTCAACGGCGTCCACGCACGCCGCCCCAAGTGGGAAATACGGGAGATGACACCATGACCGAAGTCTTCATTTACGACCACGTCCGCACCCCGCGCGGTCGCGGCAAGAAGGATGGTTCGCTGCACGAAGTGCCGTCCGTCCGCCTCGCCGCCAAAACGCTGGAAGCGCTGCGCGACCGCAACGGCATCGACACCTCCACCGTCGACGATATCATCATGGGCTGCGTCGACCCGGTCATGGATGCAGGCGCCGTCATCCCCAAGGCGGCCGCATTCGAAGCTGGATATTCCACCAAGGCGCCGGGCATGCAGATTTCCCGTTTTTGCGCCTCGGGCCTCGATGCCATCAATTTCGGCGCCGGCAAGATCGCCCAGGGCGCGGACGACATCGTCATCGCCGGCGGCGTGGAGAGCATGTCCCGCGTCGGCATGGGCATGTCCGGCGGCTCCTGGTACATGGATCCCTCCGTCAACTTCCCCGCCTATTTCATGCCGCAGGGCGTATCCGCCGACCTGATTGCCACCAAATACGGCTTCACCCGCGATGACGTCGACGCCTATGCCGTCGAGAGCCAGAAGCGCGCCGGTGCGGCCTGGGAAGCCGGTTACTTCAAGAACTCGGTCATTCCGGTCAAGGACCAGAACGGCCTGATCATCCTCGACCGCGACGAGCACATGCGCCCGACCACCGACATGCAGTCGCTCGCCTCGCTTAACGCCTCTTTCCAGATGCCGGGCGAAATGGGAGGCTTCGAAGCCGTCGCCATTCAGGCGCATCCGGAAATCGAGCGCATCACTTATGTCCACCACGCCGGCAATTCGTCCGGCATCGTCGATGGCGCCGCGGCCGTCCTGATCGGCTCCAAGGCCGGCGGTCAGTCGATGGGTATCAAGCCGCGCGCCCGTATCAAGGCCTTCGCCAATATCGGCTCCGACCCGGCGCTGATGCTGACCGGCCCGGTCGACGTCACCGAAAAGCTGCTGAAGCGCTCCGGCATGAAGCTTTCCGATATCGACCTGTTCGAGCTCAACGAAGCCTTCGCCGCCGTGGTGCTGCGCTACATGCAGGCCTTCGACATCCCGCACGACAGGATCAACGTCAACGGCGGCGCCATCGCCATGGGCCACCCGCTCGGTGCCACCGGTGCGATGATATTAGGCACCGTGCTGGACGAACTGGAGCGCCGCAACCTCAACACCGCGCTGGTAACCCTGTGCATCGGCGCCGGCATGGGCACGGCGACGATTATCGAACGGGTTTGAGGGCGTAGCCCCCTCATCCGCCCTTCGGGCACCTTCTCCCCGAGGGGAGAAGGGGAAATGCCGCAGCGCTACCGATCCTCCTCTCCCCTTGGGGAGAGGGTGGCCGAGCGAAGCGGAGGCCGGGTGAGGGGGCCGCACGGCACACCAGAAGATTTCAGGGCCTGAGAATTCGAGTTCGAGGCCACAAGATTTCAAGGGAAGAGGAAATCCCGACATGAGCACCTACAAAAACTTTACCGTCGAAACCGACGCGGACGGCATTGCACTCGTCACCTGGGACATGCCGGAAAAGTCGATGAACGTCTTCACCATGGAGGTGATGGACGAGATCGAGAAGATCGTCGACGCCACCGTCGCGGATGCCGCCGTCAAGGGCGTCGTCTTTACCTCCGGCAAATCCTCATTCTCCGGCGGCGCCGATCTCACCATGATCAAGTCGCTGTTCTCCATGCTGGCGGAAGAGCAGGCGAAAAATCCCGAAGCGGCGATGAAGAAGCTCTTCGATGCCGCCGGGCGCATGTCCTGGCTGTGGCGCAAGGTCGAGACCAACGGCAAGCCCTGGGTCTCGGCGATCAACGGCACCTGCATGGGCGGCGCGTTCGAACTGTCGCTCGCCTGCCACGGCCGCGTCGCGTCCAATTCCAAGTCGGTGAAGATAGCGCTGCCGGAAGTCAAGGTCGGCATTTTCCCGGGCGCCGGCGGCACCCAGCGCGTGCCGCGCCTCACCGATGCGCAATCCGCCCTGCAGATGATGACCACCGGCCAGAGCCTCACGGCGAGCCGCGCCAAGGCCATGGGCCTCGTGCATCAGGTCGTCGAGCCGGATCAGCTCGTCACCGCCGCCAAGCAGATGATCAAGGACGGCCTGAAACCCGTCGCCCCCTGGGATGAAAAAGGCTTCAAGGTGCCCGGCGGCGGCGTCTGGACCCCGGCCGCAGCCCAGCTCTTCCCGGCGGCGCCTGCGATCCTGCGCCGCGAAACTGCAGGCAATTTCCCCGGCGCGCTGGCGATCCTCAAATGCGTCTACGAAGGCCTGCAGCTGCCGATCGACACCGCCTTGAAGGTCGAGCAGCGCTACTTCACCGAGATCCTGCGCACCACCGAAGCCTTCTCGATGATCCGCTCGCTCTTCGTCTCCATGCAGGAGCTTGGCAAGGGCGCCCGCCGCCCGGCCGGCGTGCCGAAGACGGAGTTCAAGAAGGTCGGCATCGTCGGCGCCGGCTTCATGGGCGCCTCGATCGCCTATGTCACCGCCGCCGCAGGCATTCCCGTCACCCTCATCGACCGCGACCAGGAAGCCGCCGACAAGGGCAAGACCGTCTCCGAAAAGCTGGTGGCCGATAGCATCGGCAAGGGCCGCATGACCAAGGAAGAGGGCGAAAAGCTGCTCTCCCTCATCACCCCGACGCCCGACTACAAGGCGCTTTCCGATGCCAGCCTCGTCGTGGAGGCGGTGTTCGAAGACCGCGCGGTGAAGAAGGCGGTCATCGAGGCGGTCGAAGCGGTCATTCCGGAAACCACCATCTTCGCCTCCAACACTTCCACCCTGCCGATCACCGGTCTGGCGGAAAACTCCAAGCGCGCCGACCAGTTCATCGGCGTGCATTTCTTCTCGCCGGTCGAAAAGATGATGCTGACCGAAGTCATCCTCGGCGAAAAATCCGGCGACAAGGCGCTGGCCGCAGCGCTGGATTTCGTCGCGGCGATCAAGAAGACCCCGATCGTCGTCAACGATACCCGCGGCTTCTATGTCAACCGCTGCGTCTTCCGCTATATCCACGAAGCCTATGACATGCTGATCGAGGGCGTGCCGGCGGCGATGATCGAAAACGCCGCCAAGATGGCCGGCATGCCGGTCGGCCCGCTGTCGCTCAACGACGAGGTGGCAATCGACCTCTCCCAGAAAATCCTCAAGGCCTCGGTCGCGGATCTGGGCGAAGGCTCTGTCGATCCGAAGCACCTGGCGCTGATCAACAAGCTGGTCGACGAACTCGACCGCCGCGGCCGCAAGAACGGCCGGGGTTTCTACGAATACCCTGCCAAGCCCGCCAAGAAATACCTCTGGCCGGAGCTGAAAAACCTCTACCCGCAGAAGCCGGCATCGGAGGTGGACGTCACCACGCTCAAACAGCGCCTGCTGGTCACCATCGCGCTCGAGGCCGCCCGCACGGTGGAAGAAGGCATCGTCACCGACCCCCGCGAAGCCGACGTCGGCTCCATCCTCGGCTTCGGTTTCGCCCCTTACACCGGCGGCACGCTCTCCTATATCGACGGCATGGGCGTGAAGGCTTTTGTCGCGCTCTGCGAAAAGCTCGCCGCGACCTATGGTGAGCATTTCAAGCCGACGCCGCTGCTGAAGGATATGGCGGCGAAGGGCGAGACGTTTTATGGGCGGTTTGACCCGTATGGGAAGGCGAGGGAGGCGGCGTGAGCCGCCTTTTTATGCTGTTTATTGCTTTGGTGGGCAATTGACTCCTTTGTGACTCGATTGAAGTCTTTCGAAATAGGAGGACGATTCGATGTCGATCAGCAAAATATCAGTCGATTTGAAGCAAAGAACATTCAGTATCGAAGTGCCCGATGACCGCATTGAAGCTGTGCTTGAAAAAGTTGAGGCCCTTTTTAGGAATGAGGCCGTCTCAAATCCTGAGCAATTTAACCAAGATGCTGAAGCCCCCGCCGCGGAAACTGAAGTGCGGATGCAAGCAGAAGACGAGCCTCAAAAAACTCCTGTTAATGGAAATGTACAGAGGAAGCGTGCAAAGTCGTCTTCAAAAAGCAAAACATGGGAGCTGATTGAGCTGCCATTGTCTGGTGAACAACGTCAAGAATTACGGGAATTTTTCGGTGCAAAATCGCCGGCAAAACAAAATGATCAAGTTGCTGTTCTTTCCGTCAAGCTGAAAGAACTTTTGAAGAAAAATAACCTAAGAGGCTGACTCAAAAAGACCTCAGCAATATCTGTATCTTGCGAGCCGCCGCGTGAGGATGCGGATGTGGGCGATTGTGATCCATGCCTCGGCGGAGGCGATCGTTTTCTCCCAATCCTTGGCCAGTCTACGGCAACGACCGAGCCAAGCGAAGGTCCGTTCCACCACCCAGCGGCGCGGCAGCACGGTGAAGCCCTCGACCTTGTCGGAACGCTTGACGATCTCCATCGTCCACTGGCCGAGCTTCGCCAATCTCCCCTTCAGCTTGTCGCCCGCATAGCCACCATCGGCGAAGACATGCCGGAGCCAGGGCCAGCGGTGGCGGATTGATTTCAGGAGGCCGGATGCCCCATCACGGTCCTGAATGTCCGCGCCATGCACCATCAGGCCGACCATCAGCCCCAGCGTGTCGACGATGATGTGGCGCTTGCGCCCCTTAATCTTCTTTCCGGCGTCATAGCCCGAAATCCCGCCGCTTTCCGTGGTTTTCACGCTCTGGCTGTCGATCACGCCAGCAGACGGCGAGGCTTGCCGACCTTCCAACTCGCGCGTCTCCATCACAAGACGATGGTTGATCCGGCTCCATAACCCCGTCGCCCGCCATTCGTAGAAATAGGCCTGAACTGTCGTAAACGGCGGAAAGTCCTTTGGCAGCATTCGCCACTGACAACCCGTCGAAGCAATATAAAGCAACGCATTCACGACCTCACGAAGATCGGTGCAACGTGGCCTGCCCAAACGCCTTGGCCCTGGCAGGTAAGGAGAGATCAATCCCCATTCCCGGTCCGTCAGATCACTTGCATAGCGACTAGCGCGTCGGGCATATTGCCGACGGGTGAAATCAGTCCAACCCATTGTGGTCTCCGTTCGTCCTAAGCAAACAAACAGAATCACAAATGACTGATTTCACTCAACTCTTTTTCGGTCAGGCTCTAACGGGCGATGAAGTTCACTCCGCCTTTAAGATCGTTGGATTGCCAACACCAAAAAATCTTATGGCTGTGTTTGGTAATATGAAAACGGACGGTATTGCGAATGTTATCAACGGCTCTCTATCAGTGACTTCTCTAACCGAGGATCATGTCAACTTCCGCATGACCCCGCAAAAACCAGCGAAAAAGTAAATGCCGTTGGATAAGAAGCTTGTATTTCTGGCAAAGCTGCCAGTTGCTGAGAAAAGTCGCATTGATCGAGCCATATTGATAGTTTCGTTCTACAAGCTTTTTGAAGGCAGATCTTCACTAGCAATTTCGGAGATTCTGGATCTCTTTCAAGAGGCTCACTTGGCACGCCCGAATCATACCGAACTAGCAAACAAGTTGAAGCTAGATAGAAGAGTTTCATTTCGCTCTGGAAAAGCAACTGCGCTTCATTCCGCTGATGAATATCTTCAGGAATGTATTCCTGATTTATTTTCAATGGAAGTGATGCCGTCCGATCCCGAAATCGATATGGGTCTTTTGGCGAACGCGCCTTTTATTGAAAGCGAATATCTTAGTGACCTAAGTGATTTGGTTGAGCTATACCGAGCGCTACATGTCCTTGAAAATTCCATTCGGAGATTGATTGAGGCGGTGTTGGAACGGAAACTCGGCGCCAATTGGTGGTCAATTGCAGCAACTACGCAGATGCAAGGAAAACACAAGGAAAGGCTTGAGAAAGAAGAGAAGCGGAAGTGGCTACCATCTAGATCGACAATTGGGCCACTATACTCCATCGACTGGAGCGATTTAATATCTTTAATCCGGAAGTACGAAGTAGATTTCCTGCCGTTTATTGGTGAGATAAATTTTATGCATCGTTTTGCTGATTTGGGGCTTCTGCGTCACGTAATTGCTCATCACGGGTTCGTTCGAGACAAATCAGAGTTTCAACGTGTCCAGCTAGCCCTACGAGATTGGAACAATCAAATTCTTCCGAATATGCAGCGGGAGTTTCCTGCGCGCTAGAAGAGTTTATACTGCATGGACTTTAGCTGGCTCGCCTCGGCTCGTAATAAAAATCCCGCCAATCCGGGTTCATCTTCTCGATCAGGTCGATCTTCCATTTCCGGTACCAGCGCTTGAGGGATTTCTCCCGCTGGATGGCGTCCTGAATATTCCAGAACTCCTCGTACCAAACGAGCTGCTTGTAGCCGTATTTCGATGTGAAGCCGGGCGTCAGTTCTTCGCGATGTTCGTAGATGCGGCGTTCAAGATCGGACGTCACACCGATGTAGAGCGTGCCGTGTTTGTGGTTGGTAACGATGTAGACATATCCAGTCGCAAGCAGCACGGTACCACGTGGCACCCCCCCTCTGCCCCGCCGGGCATCTCCCCCACAAGGAGGGAGATTGGCTGGGAGCGCCGGCTTCCCTAAACAATGAACGTCGCAGCTGTCGCCTCTGTAAATGCATATCCGGTGCAGCACCGAAAGGGCAGATGCCGCGGGAAGGCCGCGCCACGAGTCAATCTCCCTCCTTGTGGGGGAGATGCCCGGCAGGGCAGAGGGGGGTATGGCGGAGGATGCCATTCAACATCCTACGCCTCGCCCCGAGGACAACTAGCAGCCTTGCTCCAACATCTTCAACAACTTATCCCCTTGCTTATCCCCGCCCTCTCCGCCCACCCCTATAATCCCCCCCCGCTTCCGTTGCCGGAGTGTTTCGCGAGACGTTCGCGGGCAGGCGGAGGCCGGCGCTTTCATTGGAACCGTAACGTGCGGGGAAGGTGGGAGGGGTGAAAGCCATGGAGCGCCTGCGGAAACGTAGGTGTTCCTATCAAG
This sequence comes from Neorhizobium sp., assembly GCA_965227625.1. Lineage (GTDB taxonomy): Bacteria > Pseudomonadota > Alphaproteobacteria > Rhizobiales > Rhizobiaceae > Neorhizobium. The sequence goes on from CBDDGK010000061.1 coordinate 24,715, forward strand.
CGTCCCCCTGGCCGCCGGGTCAGGTTCGGTTTGAGCCGTGCAAGCGCAAGGGAAACCCTGCGTGCAGAGAAGGCGAGGCAATCACCTGTAGGGGCCGGAAGCCCCGAGAGAACGCCGAAGGCCACGCGAATGCGGAGCCACATTACTAAACTAAACTGAGGTTCCGCATTCGTGTGGGCTCTCCGAATGAGGAATTGAGGCCCGGTTCGCCGGGAGACAAGAAAATTGAGAGCGAGCACGGAGCCGAAACCGGCCGCGTGAACGCAGTAGCGCGCCCGAAGGAGAGTGGCAGCCATGCGGATGAGTGAGGAAGAAAAAAGACGGTTACGTGAGGAAGAGGATAACGAGCTCAAACTGCCCTGGATGACTTATCGCGAATTCGATCGGCTCACGCCGCGTCAGCAATCCCATGAACTCCAGAAGTTCACCCAACGCGTCACGTCCTATATGGGCTTCTGGAAGACCTGTGATCTCTCCCCATGCCGCCGCGCAAGAGCCTGCAAGGGTTTTCTCACTGAGGCGCAATATCGCGGAAATCCGGGCTGGCATGATGCCTTCCCGCCCTGTGTCGGTCCGGGCGGCGCACGTCACGCGGAGGTTCTGGCGTGCATGGCGCGGATCAGCCGCGCGCAGGAGGAGGACGGGCCGAAATATGACGGAAGGCGGAATGGGGATGGGGAGAGGGAATGGTAGGGGGCGCGGATGCGAGACGGCGCGATTTTCCCTTCTCCCCAGCGGGGAGAAGTGCCGAGCGAATGCGAGGCGATGAGGGGGGGCCGCGATATGCCGCCCAATAGCAGCCCCCAGAGCACTTGGCCCCCTCATCCGACCCTTCGGGCCACCTTCTCCCCGCTGGGGAGAAGGGGAAACCCTTCCCTCAAGCCTTGTCCAGCGCCCCACTCAAGGCCAATGTCAGATCCGCGATCAGATCATCCGGATGCTCGATGCCGATCGACAGGCGGATGGTACTATCCAGCACGCCGATCCGCTGGCGCACATCCGCCGGCACGCCGGAATGGGTCATGGTGGCCGGGTGGCTGGCGAGCGATTCCGTGCCGCCGAGGCTCACCGCCAGCTTGAAGATGGAGAGCGCATTGAGGAAGCGGAACGAGGCCGGCTGGCCGCCCTTGATATCGAAGGAGAAGGTCGAGCCACCGCCCGAGCACTGGCGGGCGAAAACCTGGCCGACCGGCGATTGCGGATCGAGAAAGGGCAGGTAATGCAGCTTTTCGACGCTCGGGTGGCTGCGCAGGAATTCGGCGACGGCCGCCGCATTGGCATTCGCCCTTTCCATGCGGATGGCAAGCGTTTCCAGGCTGCGGCCGAGCATCCAGCAGGAATGCGGATCGAGCTGCGTGCCGATCGCCCCGCGCAGCGCCTTCACCTGTTTCATCACGGCCTTGGAACCGAGCGCTGCACCGGCGATCAGGTCCGAATGGCCGCCGACATATTTGGTGAGCGAATAGAGCGAGATATCCGCCCCATGCCCGATCGGCCGCTGAAAGACCGGGCCGAGCAGGGTGTTGTCGCAGGCGATGACCGGCGTGTGGCCCTGTTTCGCGCCGATCGCATCCGCCACCTTTCGCATCAGCGCCACGTCGACAAGGCTGTTGGTCGGGTTGGCGGGCGTCTCGATGAGGATGACCGAGACGCGGCCCTTGGCCATCGCCTCTTCCGCCGCCGCCATCACCAGGGCCTCGTCGACGCCATCGGCAAAACCGACCGCCGCGACGCCGAAATTGAGGAAGGTTTTGGCCAGCAGCGTTTCCGTGCCGCCGTAAAGCGGCTGGCTGTGCAGCACGCTGTCGCCGGGGCGCACGAAGGCCATCAGCGTCGTGGCGATCGCCGACATGCCGGAGGAAAACAGCGCACAGCTTTCCGTCTGCTCGTAGACCGCCATCCGGTCCTCGACGATCTCGCTGTTCGGGTGGTTGAAGCGCGAATAGACCAGCCCTGCCGCAGTGCCGGCCGGCGGCTCGCGGCGGCCGGAGACGAAATCGAAGAAGTCGCGGCCTTCCTCGGCAGATTTGAAGACGAAGGTGGAGGTGAGGAAAACCGGCGGCTTCACGGCCCCTTCGGAAAGCTCCGGATCGTAACCGTAGTTCAGCATCAGCGTTTCGGGATGAAGCTTGTGATTGCCGATATGCGTCTTCGAAGGATGTGGTGCGGTCATAGTCTCTCTCCCCGGTTTTTGGCTGATTTGTTGTTGGAGATAAGCCTATGCCGTCCTTTCTCAAGTTTCGAGGGGCATTGCTATTTTGTCCAAAGTATACCGTTGACCCGCGCCGCTCGCGAAGGCTATCACTTTGCCATCTTCGAAAACGGGAGGATGTCCGGTGAAGTATCGGGCATCGTTGATGAAATGCCGCGTCTTTCCGCCTCTACGCCACTTTCCGCCACTGTCGTGAAACCTGCCTATGATCGCTCGGCGCTCAAGCCCGGCATCGTGCATATAGGCCTCGGTGCCTTTCACCGCGCGCACCAGGCCGTTTATACGGACGAAGCGCTGGGGAATGTGTTCGGGGATTGGGGCATCGTCGGCGTCAGCCTGCGTTCGGTCGATATCGTGCATGACCTGCGGGCGCAGGACGGGCTTTATTCCGTCGTGACGCGCGGTGCTGCGGGCGAAAGTGCCCGTGTGGTCGGCTCGATCGTCAAGAGCCTGTCAGGCACCGAGGATCGCGACAAGATTTTGCGCCTGCTGGCCGATCCGGCAACGAAGATCGTCACCATCACGGTGACGGAAAAGGCTTATGGGCTCGACCCGACAACCGGCGGGCTGGACCGCAAACACCCTTCCGTCGCGGCCGATCTCGCCAATCCGGCGACCCCGGTCGGGGTTATTGGTTATATCGTCGAAGGCCTGTCGCGCCGCCATGCCGCCGGTCTTGCGCCCTTCACCGTTCTCTGCTGCGACAACCTGCCGACCAATGGCCGCATCGTGCGGCGGCTGGTGATCGAGATGGCAGGCGCGCGCGATCCGGCGCTGGCCAACTGGATTTCCGGGCAGGGTGCCTTCCCCTCCAGCATGGTCGACCGCATCGTGCCCGCCGCGACGGATGAGGCGCGCGCCCGTGCCGACAAGCTGCTCGGCATCGAAGATCGGCAGTCGCTGGAAACCGAACCTTTCATGCAATGGGTGATCGAGGATCACTTCATCTCCGGCCGCCCCGCCTGGGAAACGGCCGGCGCGCTATTCGTCAGCGATGTCGAGCCCTATGAGAAGATGAAGCTGCGCCTGCTCAACGGCTCCCACTCGCTGATCGCCTATCTCGGCCAGCTGAAGGGCCTGGAATTCGTCCGCGACGTGATGCGCGTGCCGGAATATGTGGCACTCGTTCGCCGCCATATGGCGGAAGCGATCAAGACGCTCGATCCGGTGCCGGGTATCGATCTCGACCATTACATGGATCAGCTCATCGAGCGCTTCGAAAACCCGACCATCGCCCACAAGACCCAGCAGATCGCCATGGACGGCACCCAGAAGCTTCCGCAGCGCATCTTTGCCGGTGCGGTGGAAACGCTGGAAAAGGGTGATGAAGCATCGTCAGCGGCTTACGTAGTCGCTTTGTGGATCGCCTATGTGCAGAAGACTGCCGAGATCAACGATCCGCGCGCCGCAGAGCTGAAGGCAGCTGCGAAGATGACGGCGGATGATGCTTCAGCGCCGTTCTTCGCGATGCCGGGCCTTTTCCCGCAGGCTCTCGTGGAAAATAGCGCATGGCGTGCGCTGGTGAATGCGGAGATTGGGAAAATAGTCGAGGGTTGATTTTGGTGGGCTAAATGCCCCTCACCCTAACCCTCTCTCCGTTCTGACGGGGAGAGGGGACGTGCCCCAAGCGGCGCTCAATATGGCGGAAAATGGTGCGGCATCTGTCCTTCTCCCCGCAAGCGGGGAGAAGGTGCCGGCAGGCGCTTGAGGGGCAATCGCACCTTCAGCCTTTGAACGTATACTCCTCAATCGACTGCGGCTTCATCTCGATCGAGAATCCCGGCATGCTGGGCGGCATATACGCCGCATTTTTGATCACGCACGGATCGACGAAATGCTCATGCAGGTGGTCGACATATTCGATCACCCGGCCTTCCTTGGTGCCGGAAACGGCCAAATAGTCGATCATCGAAAGATGCTGTACATATTCGCAAAGCCCCACGCCGCCGGCATGCGGCCAGACGGGGAGGTTGTATTTCGCGGCGACCAGCAGCACGGCGAGAACCTCGTTCAGCCCACCCATGCGGCATGAATCGATCTGTACGATGTCGATTGCACCCTCGGCGATGAACTGCTTGAACATGATGCGGTTCTGGCACATCTCTCCGGTCGCGACCTTTACCGGGCCGATCGCCTCGCGGATCTTGCGGTGTCCGGCAATGTCGTCCGGGCTGGTCGGCTCCTCGATGAAGAAGGGCTTTGCGAAGGCAAGCTTCTTCACCCAGTCGATCGCCTGGCCGACTTCCCAGACCTGGTTGGCGTCGATCATCAGGTAACGATCCGGCCCGATCACCTCGCGGGCGATGGTGAGGCGGCGAATATCGTCTTCCAGATCGCGGCCGACCTTCATCTTGACGTGGTTGAAGCCGGCATCGACAGCTTCCTTGCAGAGACGGCGGAGCTTTTCTTCCGGATAACCCAGCCAGCCGGCGGAGGTCGTGTAGCAGGCGTAACCCTCGCGCTTCAGAACCTCTATGCGCTCGGCCTTGCCGGCCTCGGCGTTTTTCAGGATGGCCAGCGCATCTTCGCGGGAGAGCACGTCGGTGAGATAACGGTAATCGACGATATCGGCGATCTTTTCCGCCGGCAGTTCGGAAACGAGCTGCCAGACCGGCTTGCCCTCCCGCTTGGCATAGAGATCCCAGAAGGCGTTGACGACTGCTCCGGTGGCGAGGTGCATGGCGCCCTTGTCCGGGCCGATCCAGCGCAGCTGGCTGTCGCCGGTCAAATGCCGCCAGAATTTACCCGGCGCCTCGGCGAAGGCGTCCAGTTCCTGACCCACCACCAAATGCCGCATCGCCTTGATCGCCATGCAGCAGATGTCGTTGCCGCGGCCGATGGTGAAGGTGAGGCCATGGCCCGCAAGCCCTTCCGTGTCCGTTTCCAGCACGACATAGGCGGCCGAATAGTCCGGATCCGGGTTCATCGCATCGGAGCCATCAAGGCTTTGCGAAGTCGGGAAACGCAGATCGAAGACGCGGAGATCGGTAATGCGGGTCATGGTGTTCTCGTGAGGTCCTTTTGGGATCAGATGGTCCAGCCGCCGTCGATGGCGTAAGCCTGGCCTGACGTATAGGAGGCGCCGGCGAGATAGACGGCGAGTTCGGCAATCTCTTCCGGCGTGCCGAGGCGGCCCATCGGCTGGCGGGAAATGAAGGCGGCGCGGGCGGTGTCGTAATCGCCCTGTGCCCGCATGCGGTCCTGCAGCGAGGGGCTTTCGACCGTGCCGGGGCAGATCGCGTTGCAGCGGATGCCCTGCGTCACATAATCGGCGGCGACGGATTTGGTGAGCCCGAGCACGGCCGCCTTGGTGACGCCGTAGGCGAAGCGGTTCGGCACGCCCTTGATGCTGGAGGCGACGGACGACATGTTGACGATCGCGCCTTCCTTCTTCGCCAGCATGCCCGGCAGCACGGCGCGGATGGTGCGGATCATCGAACGGACGTTGAGATCGAGCGCGAAGTCGAAATCGCTGTCAGGCATGTCGAGGATCGAGCCGGCATGCACGAAACCGGCGCAATTGAACAGGATGTCGACCGTGCCGATCTTTTCGACGAAGGCCTTCACTGCGGCCTCGTCCAACACGTCGAGCTTGCCGGCCGTCAGGTTGTCGAGCTTCGGCAGGGCCGCGAGCAGCGTCTCATTGATATCGGTCGCATAGACCTTGGCGCCGGCTTCTGCGAAGGCGAGTGCGGCGGCCCGGCCGATGCCTTGGCCGGCGGCGGTCACGAGTGCGGTTTTTCCATCCAGTCTGATCGTCATGTCATATCCTCGAATTAATGCGGGCCTTAGTCGTGGTGGAAAACCTCTTCCATCATCGCCCACCACTCACCTTCCTTGCGGCTTTCGAGCGGCGTCTGGCAAGGGATGGTGAACGCCCACCATTCCTGGTTTTTCGGGTCTGCAGCCATTTTCGCCATATCGGCCTCGAAATCGGTGCCGTGATATTCCCAGGTGCCGAACAGCAGATTCTCCGGCTCGCGCAGGAAGATCGTGTAGTTCCTGATGTTGCAGCGGGTGATGAGGTCGAGCACTTCCGGCCAGACGGCGGCGTGCAGGCGCTTGTATTCCGCCACCATGCCCGGTGCGATGCCGATCATCATGCCCATGCGTTTCATCGTCTTCTCCTCAAACCTCGATCAGTGCCTTGACCACGCCGGCGGCCGGATCGGTCAGGCCTGCAAAACGCTCCGGCACATCGCCAAGCGCCATTCTATGGGTGATCAGCGCCGCGGGGATTTTGCCATCGCGCATCGCCTGCATCACCCGTTCGAAATCCGTGCGGGTGGCATTGCGGCTGCCGAGCAGGGTGGTTTCGCGCTTGTGGAATTCCGGATCGGAAAAGGTGATGTTGCTGGAAACGATCGACACCAGAACATAGGTGCCGCCATGCGCCACGAAACCGAAACCGCGCTCGATCGCCTTCGGATTGCCGGTGGCGTCGAACACGGTATCGAAGAAATCGCCCCCGGTGATGGCCGAAAGCTGCTCCTGATCGCTCGGGCCGAGTTGTACGGTGGACGTGATGCCGAGATGCTTGCGGCCGAAATCCAGCCGGTCTGTACGGCCATCGAGCAGCGTCACGTCGCCGCCGTCGAGCAGGGCAAAGATCGCCACCGCAAGGCCGATCGGACCTGCTCCGGTTACCAGCACCTTCTGGCCGGGCTCGACGCGAGCGCGGGCCACAGCATGGGCGCCGATTGCGAGAAACTCCACCATCGCCGCCTGATCTACCGAAAGGCCGTCGGCCTTGAGCACGAATTCCTCAGGCAGGCTCAGATATTCGGTCATGCCGCCATCGCGATGAACGCCGAGCACGCCTATATTGCGGCAGCAGTTCGTTTTGCCCTTGCGGCAGGCGTTGCAGTGGCCACAGGAAATGTAGGGCATGATCGAGACGGTATCGCCGGCTTCCAGGCGACTGCCGGCCGGCGCTTCTTCCACCGTTGCAGCCAGTTCATGGCCCATGACGCGCGGATAGGAGAGATATGGCTGGTTGCCGGTGAAGATATGCAGGTCCGTGCCGCAGACGCCGATGCGGCGCAGTTTCACCAGCACCTCGCCTTCGTTACGAAGCGGCTTGGGACGGTCGATGGCGGAAAGTTTGCCGGGGGCGTCACAGATGATTGTCAGCATGAATTTACGCTCCGAGCTTGTAGAAACGCTGGGCATTGCCGCCGAAGACATCGGCATGATCGTCGACCGGCACGATGTCGAGGCATTGCTCCAGCCAGGCGCGATATTCGCCGGCCAGCCGCAGCACCGGCCAGTCGCTGCCCCAGATCACCCGTTCGGGGCCGAACAGGTCGAAGATGGTTTCCGTATAGGGCCGCACCGCTTGCGGCTTCTGGTCTCCCGCCTCGGTCAGCAGGCCGGAAAGCTTACAACTGAGGTTCGGCAGCTCGGCCAGCGCCTTCATGTGGGCATACCAGCCGATGAACCGACCCTCGGCAATCAGCGGCTTGGCGCCGTGGTCGATGACGATGGGCAGGTCCGGATGGCGGCGGGCGAAATTCCACAATGCATCGAGATGGCGCGGCAGGACGAGCGCGTCGAAGACCAATCCATGCTTGATCATCGCGGCAACGGCAGCATCCAGCGCCGGATCGTCGATCCATTGGACGTCGGCGATATCCTGCAGCATCGGGCGAAAGCCCTTGAGCTTCGGGCGCTGCGCCAGCCGGGCGATGTTGGCCGGTGCATCCGCGGCCTTCAGATCCGTCCAGCCGACGACACCGAGAATGAAAGGCGTCTTGTCGGCGAGGTCCAGCATGAAGGCGGTATCCGCCTCGTTCTCCATCGTCTGCACCAGCACCGTGCCATCAACGCCGGCTTCCGCTAGCAAGGGCTGCATGTCGTC
>CBDDGK010000062.1:0-235034 GCA_965227625.1 Neorhizobium sp.
GGTGACGAGCTGACCGAGGGCGCCTTTCGCGCCCGCGTGGTGCGCAGCGGCCAGGAATATGCTTCGGGCCTCGCGGTTCCCCTCCTGCTCTTCCGCCGGGACGACAATGCCCTGCTCGGCGGGCTTACGATCGGCTATATAAGGCGCGGTGCGGCGCAGAGCTGCATGATCGGATATTGGATGGGCGAAAAACATTCCGGCCAAGGCCATATGTTGGCCGCATTGAAAGTGGCTATCCCGTACATCTATGGCGGACTTCAGTTGCACCGGATCGAGGCAGCCTGTATTCCGGAAAACTGGAAAAGTGTCCGGCTTTTAGAAAAGGCCGGCTTCGAGCGGGAAGGTCTCTTGCGCAAGTACCTCAAAATAAACGGCGAATGGCGCGACCACCTGATGTTTTCCCGGCTGCCGGAAGATGGTGAATTCGGGAAGATGCTGAAGCTATGAGCGCGGCATTGTCTTGTATCGCGTATCTGCGTGGGTTGATTGCCGCAATTTTTGCATTTGGGAATTCCATACTTTCGCTGCCTTTGGCAGACCGCCGAGGTTGCGGTCTTCCCTTCTCCCCAGCGGGGAGAAGGTGGCCCGAAGGGTCGGATGAGGGGGCCAAGCCCTCCGTCCTCTCACGAGCGTTATACCGCGCGGCCCCCTCATCGCCTCGCGTCCGCTCGGCACTTCTCCCCGCTGGGGAGAAGGGGGAACGCACCTCACGATCGGCGCCCATCGCAATCTTCTTTGCAGCGATGATGCTTATTGGCTTCGTCGCCCCCACTCACGCCGCCGAGCCGGTCAAAATCTCCCGTGACGACACCGCGCTCGATCTGACCCGCACCACCGACATCTATACGAACCAGGGCGAAGCCTTCCAGGTTTCCACGGCCGCCGGTTCCGACGGTATTCGCCGACGTATCGAAGTGCGCGCCAGCTCGCCCGGCCACCAGGGTGACTGGGCCGTTTTTGCGCTGTCCAATGTCTCGGAAGAACAGCTCGACCGCGTTATCGTCGCGCCGCACTTCCGGCTAGCCAACTCCAAGATGTTCTGGCCCGATCTCGGTTCGCAGCGCATCATTTCGATCACGCCGTCGGAAGGTTTTGCGCTCGACCGGATCGCGAGCCCGGATGCCGACGTCTTCCGCATCACGCTGAACCCCGGTTCGACCATCACCTTCGTCGCCGAACTCGCGACCCCATCGCTGCCGCAGATCTATCTGTGGCAGCCGGATGCCTATAAGGACACGGTCAACTCGTTCACGCTCTATCGCGGCATCGTGCTCGGCATTGCCGGCCTGCTGGCGGTGTTCCTGACCATTCTCTTCGTGGTGAAGGGCACCTCGATGCTGCCGGCCGCGGCCGCACTGGCCTGGGCGGTGCTTGCCTATATCTGCGTCGACTTCGGCTTCCTCGACAAGCTGATCTCGATCACCTCGTCCGACCAGCGCATATGGCGCGCGGCAGCGGAAGTGGCGCTTGCCTCCTCGCTCGTCATCTTCCTGTTCACCTATCTCAACCTCAACCGCTGGCACGTGCATCTGGGTTATGCGACGCTCGCCTGGATCGTCGGCCTCGTGCTGCTCGGCGGCGTTGCGATCTACGATCCGTCCGTCGCAGCCGGCATTGCGCGGCTGTCCTTCGCGCTTACGGGCACGGTCGGCATCCTGCTGATCATCTATCTCGGCCTCAACCGCTATGACCGCGCCATCCTTCTGGTGCCCGCCTGGGCGCTGACGCTGGTCTGGCTGTTCGGCGGCTGGCTGACGGTGACGGGCAAGCTCGACAATGACATCATCCAGCCGGCGCTCGGCGGCGGCCTCGTGCTGATCGTCCTGCTGATCGGGTTCACGGTCATGCAACACGCCTTTGCCGGTGGCGCTTACCAGCAGGGCCTGTTCTCCGATCTGGAGCGCCAGTCGCTGGCGCTGACGGGCAGTGGCGATACCGTCTGGGACTGGGATGTGGCGCGCGACCGCGTCGTGACCACGCCCGACATTTCCGCACGCCTCGGGCTCGATTCCGGCGCCATGCATGGGCCGGTGCGCAACTGGGTGCCGCGACTGCATCCGGACGACCGCGACCGCTTCCGCGCCACGCTGGATGTGCTGCTCGAACACCGCCGCGGCCGCCTGAACCACGAATTCCGCATTCGCGCCGAAGACGGGCATTTCCACTGGCTGCAGATCCGTGCCCGGCCGGTGCTCGGCTCCAACGGCGAAATCATCCGTTGCGTCGGCACGATCATTGACGTGACCGAGCAGAAGAATTCGATCGAACGCTTGCTGCAGGATGCGCTGCACGACAATCTCACGGGCCTGCCGAACCGGCAGGTCTTCCTCGATCGCCTGCAATCGGTGCTGACGCTGGCGCCGGGCGGTGATACCGTGCGCCCGACCGTGATGGCGATCGACATCGACCGCTACAAGCAGGTGAACGACTCGCTCGGCATCGCGGCCGGCGACAACATCCTGATCGCCCTCACGCGCCGCCTGCGCCGTCTTCTGAAGCCGCAGGATACGCTGGCGCGGCTTGCCGGCGACCAGTTCGGCCTGATCCTCGTGTCCGAACGGGATCCCGGCAAGGTTGCGGATTTTGCCGACGCGGTATCCAAGGCGATCATGGTGCCGATCAATTTCGCCAATCGCGAGATCATCCTGACGGCCTCGATCGGCCTTGCCTCCTGGGTGGACCAGCAGGAAAGTGCGACAGGCATGCTGGCCGATGCGGAACTGGCGATGTATCGGGCCAAACGCGCCGGCGGCAACCGCGTCGAGCCGTTCCGCCCCGCCTTCCGCTCCGCCGGCACCGACAAGCTGCAGATCGAGACGGATCTTCGCCGCGCCATCGAGCGCAAGGAACTGTCGCTCGCCTACCAGCCGATCATCAGCCTGAAGGATGGTGAAATCGCCGGCTTCGAGGCGCTGATGCGCTGGGAGCATCCGAAGCGCGGCAGCATTCCGCCGTCCGAATTCATCCCGATCGCTGAAATGTCCGATCTGATCGGTCCGCTCGGCCTGTTCGCGCTGGATCGCGCCGCTTCCGACCTTATGAACTGGCAGGGCCAGACGGGCGATATTCCGGTCTTCGTCTCGGTCAACCTGTCGAGCGCCCAGCTTCTGAATGCCGATCTCTATAACGACGTCCGCAATCTGCTTCAGAAGACCCAGGTCAACCCCAGCCAGCTGAAGCTGGAGCTGACCGAGTCGCTGATGATGGAGAACCCGGAACAGGCCCGCCTCGTTCTCGCCAAGCTCAAGGAAACCGGCCTCGGCCTGGCGCTTGACGATTTCGGCACCGGCTATTCGTCACTCGCTTATCTGACGCAGTTCCCATTCGACACGATCAAGCTCGACAAGGCCCTGGTGCGCGACGCGACGGAAAAGCGGGCCGTGCTGCTGCGCTCCGTCATCGCCATGGCCCGCGCGCTCGACATGTCGGTTGTTGCCGAGGGTATCGAGACGGACGAGGATGCGGCGGAACTGGCGAAAATGGGCTGCAATTTCGGCCAGAGCTACCTCTTCGGCCCTCCGGCCCAGGCAGATGCGGTGCTCAAGCTGCTCAAAGAGCGCTTTCCGCTGACCAAGCGAGCTTGAGTGACATCAGCCCCGAGCGGCAAACGCTGACAGGAACGCGAGGATCGGCAAAGCAAACATTCCCGTCAGCAACAATGCCAACTTGATGGCCGAGAACGTCGGCAGGCAGGGGAATATCCACACCGCGCTTGCCGCAGGGCAATAAACGGCATGGGTGCCATTCTGAAGCGCAAGCGACGCCACGAAGCCGACAAGCAAGGCGCTCAGCAGCAAGCTGATGGCCAGGCATAATCCGAATCGACGTGCTGTTTGCTTGTTCATGCCCGGACGGTAATCGGTGCTCAACTTCTCGTCCACGACGGTTCAGCTGGCACACGCTTCCCGGACACGGACAAGCACCTCAGGCCGCCCTGCCCGTCCGCGATTTTTCGCGGGCGAAGGGGCTGAGGCCCAGCCATCGCTGCATGGAGCTGGCGAGGTCGGGATCGCCGTCGAGCTCCAGTCGGTCCGCATCGACCTCCGCCCTGACGGTTGCAATACCCATCCAGATGGCGGTCATGCTGCGTAACGGGCAGGTCACGTAGAGATCGATCTCGAAGCCCGGATCCGTCGAGCATATATCGACATTGCCCTCGTCGATGATCAGCCAGTAGCGCTGCCGGGCGGAAGGCTGTTCAGGGTAAAAAAACAATACGGTGCATCGGCGGGGCGGCAACGGCACCGGGTCGAGATGGCGGCGCATGTCCCACATCAGCAGCGACGGATCGAGCTTCTGCAGGGAATGCTGGGTTTCCACCCAGTGCTGTCCCCAGAAGCCGAGCGTCATGACCACGTCGCGCAGGTCTTCGCCAGCCGGCGTGAGGTGATACTCCAGAACCCCGTCCGATGCCTTGCGACCTTCGACGATGCCCGCCAGCGCGAGTTCCTTCAGGCGTTTCGACAGGAGCGTCGGCGACATGCGGGGGACGCCGCGCCGCAAATCGTTGAACCTGCGACTGCCGCATAAAAGCTCGCGCAGGATCAGCGGCGTCCAGCGGGTGCAGAACACCTCGGCAGCCATCGCAACCGGGCAGAACTGGCCGTAACTTGCGGTCTCCATCATCAGGCACTCGCGCGATACGTATCCCGACAGAATACGGCGCTTCCGCCGAAGGACAAAGTCCATTTTCTGTATCGGCGGATGCATCGATCGAGCTATGTCGCGCCTGCAAAACGCCACTGCCGGCTGGGCTATGGGGTAGTACACATCCTGTACTTGCGACCGATCCTTCCCGCGCCAACAATCCCGGCGCACTCACAAGAGGAGGAAGGAAGATGACTACAGCAGCAGCAATCTCACCCAAGTCCGCCGTTCACGCGGAACATGTTGGCATCGCACGATCACTTGGCGCAAGCTTTGCGGAACGGGCCAAGGCCGCCGACGACCGGGACGCGTTCGTTGCCGAAAACTACCGCGACCTGCGCCAGTCCGGCCTGGTCGAGGCCGGCGTGCCGAGTGATCTTGGCGGTGGCGGCGCCGAAATCGCCGAGCTTTGCGAGGTGATCAAGGAGCTGGCCCACCATTGCGGTTCCACCGCGCTGGCCTTTTCCATGCATACCCATCAGGTGGCGATCCCCGCCTGGCGGTGGACACACCAGAAGGCGGCACCTGTCGTGCCGATCCTGAAACGCGTTGCAGCGGATCGCATCATCCTTTTGTCCAGCGGCGGCTCCGACTGGATCGAGGGCGCAGGCAAGGCGGAAAAGGTGGATGGCGGCTACCGGATAACCGCCCGCAAGATCTTCACGTCGGGCTCGCCGATCGGCGATGTCCTGATGACCGGCGCCGTCGTCGACGAGCCGGATGGAGCGAAAGTGATCCATTTCGGCCTGCCGATGAAGTCGCCGAACGTGAAGGTTCTCGACACCTGGAAAGCGCTCGGCATGCGGGGCACCGGATCGAATGACGTCCTCGTGGAAGGGCATGTCGTGCCGGACGAGGCCGTGGCGCTGAAGCGCAATCAGGGTGAGTGGCATATGCTCTTCCACATCATCTCGATGATCGCGTTTCCGCTCATCTACTCCGCTTACCTCGGCGTCGCCGAAAGCGCCCGCGATATCGCGCTCAAGATGGCGGAGAAGAAGAAATCGGACCCGCATGTCATTTCGTTGGCAGGGCAGATGGAAACCGAGCTTCGGGCCGCGCAATACGCGCATGCCGCAATGATCGCAGCAGCAGAACGCGGCGAGCCCGGCCCGGCCACCACCAACGAGATCATGATCGGCCGCACGCTGGTGGCACGTCATGCGATCGCTGCGGTGGAGCTCGCCATGGAAACCGCCGGCGGGGCGGCATTCCATCGGGACAACGGCCTTGAACGCCGCTTCCGCGACATCCAGGGTGCCCGCTATCACCCGATGCGGATCGGCGTTCAGCAGGAGTTTGCCGGCCGCACGGCACTCGGCCTTGATACGGCAAAGACCTTCTGATCCGGCGATGGCGGTGCGTTGATCTCACCGCCAGCACCGTGAACTCGTAACCGGCCCGCTTTTGATCCTTCAAAGGCGGGCCGGATTTTTGCCTTTACGGGCATCAGATGCGATGATGAATAAGCCCGTGAATGAATTCGAGCTTGCCGACGACGGCGGGTGCCAGAATGAACGGATAGAGATCCGGCACGCCCATCGATCTGTGCAGGCTGTTGATCGCGACGCTGAACGGGACCCAGGCGGAGACCAGTTGCTCGGCGCTCTCTGCCTCATAGGGGCGAAAATCGATCTCGGCCGCCAGTTCCTCGTGCCGTCGCGGCTCGATGGACATGCCGTAGGAGCGTGCCGTTTCCAGCGTATCGACGATATGGAGGTAATGCGCGAAGCTTTCCGCGAAGTCCTCCCATGGGTGGCAGCTGGCATAGGTACTGATGTAATATTCCTGCCAGTCCGGTGGCGGGCCGTTCTCATAATTCCGCTGCAGCGCCTCGCCATAGTCGATCGTCTCGTCGCCGAAGACCGCGCGAAACGCATCGATCCGGCCGCCGTCGCGCACCATCTTATCCCAGATGTAGTGCCCCGTTTCGTGGCGGAAATGGCCGAGCATGGTGCGGTATGGCTCGTTCATCGAAACGCGGATTTGCTCGCGGGTGGCATCGTCAGCCTCCGCGGCGCGAATGGCGATCAGCCCGTCCTCATGGCCCGTCATGGCCGGCACGACGGTACCGTCCGCCTTCACCTCGTCGACGAGGAAATCGAAGACGAGACCGCCCTGCGGGTCTTCTTCGCGATTGGTGCGCGGCAGGTTCCAGCGCAGCAGCGAATAGAAGAGATGGCGTTGTGCCTGGCTGATACGACGCCATTGGTTGAGCCCGACTTCCGTCGAGGCGTCCGGCACCAGCCGGTTGTGACGGCAGGCGGGGCAGAAGGCGTGCGGGTCGTCGGCGAGAACCGTCCAGTTGCAGACGTCCAATTCGGCATTGGCGCAGAGCCGCACCTTGTGGTCCGGCACGGCGATAAGCCGCCATGTGCCGTCCGGCTCTTCCTCCAGCGCATGCATGGCAAGCCGCTCCGGCACGAAGGCGAGCCGGTGGCCGCAATTGACGCAGGAACGATTGTCGAAATGGATAGGCTGGCCGCAATGATCGCAGTCGTAAAGACGCATGGAGGGGTCCGTCGAAAGAGGATGGCGGATACAGAAAACCTGCTCTTGCCGAAGCAAGAACAGGTTTCAAAGGTGGGGTATCGGAGCGACCGTTACATGCGGTCGACGACGCCCTTGGCAGCGTCTTTCAGCTTGCCCTTGGCCTGCTGTGCGTGGCCCTTGGCTTCCTGACCGGCGCCCTTTGCCTTCAGCTTCGGATTATCGGTCATATCGCCTGCGGCCTGCTTTGCCTTGCCAGCCAATTCATTGGCCTTGCCGGCTACCTTGTCACTGGTGCTGCCCATCTGGTTTCTCCTCGTTTCGTCGACGTTATCAACGCCTTGCACGAGAAGAACTCCGGGCCCTGCGGTTCGTTCCGGGCGATTTCAAATTTTAGGTTTGCCGCTCAGGCGTGGCCGGCTTCGCTCGACAGCATTTCCGGGCTGACGCCGAGGATCGCCAGCGCCCGCTCGTATTTGCCTTCCAGCGTGCGGTCGAAGATCAGGGCCTCGTTGGCCGGGCAATTCAGCCAGCCATTGTTGGAAATTTCGGTCTCCAACTGCCCTGGCCCCCAGCCTGCATAACCGAGCAGCATGGTGGCGCGGGCCGGACCGCGGCCATCGCAGATCGCGCGGATGATATCGAGCGTCGCCGTCAGCGAGATATCGTCACTGACCGGGATCGAGGACTCGCTGGTGAAATCGTCGGAATGCAGCACGAAGCCGCGGCCGGTTTCGACCGGTCCCCCGGAGAGGATCGGGAAATTGCGCGTGTCGCCCGGCAGCATGATCGCATCCGTCTTGTCCATCAGCTTCAGATGCAGGAGCACGTCGGTGAAGGAAATGGACTGCGACCGGTTGATGATGAACCCCATGGCACCCGCCGCCGAATGGGCGCAGACATAAACCACCGAGCGGACGAAATTGTCATCCCTCATGCCGGGCATGGCAATCAGGAACTGTCCGTCCAGGAAGCCTCTTTCGCGCTTGTCCATCAGGGTCGAGAAAGACATCATGCCTCCAGCCTGCGATCCGGCCTGGCCATGCGGGCCCGAAAGCATCAGTTACGCTACTCTTAACCAAGATGGGGCACTCCGACCGATCAATCAACCGAAAATGATCGGCTCATAAATGCTCGTGACTGGTTCGCTCCAGCCAGATCGATTAAATGCTTGAGCAATGAAGATATCTGCAGTTCGCATGCTTCCGTTTCGCGCGCCCGCCGCGCTTGCTGCCGGCCTCACGCTGGCCGCGGCACTGGCTGTTGCCCCGATCTGCCATGCCGAAATCACGCCCTGGGCGAGCAACGAGGGCGGCCGGATGCGGATCGTCGCCATGCCGCCGGAGCCGGATGGCACCGTGCGCGGTGCGCTGCAGATCGAGCCGAAGCCGGGCTGGATCACCTATTGGAAAGAACCGGGCGATGCCGGCATTCCGCCACACGTGATGTTTTCCAAGGCCGACGGCGTCACGTTCAACCGTTTCGCCTTTCCTGTGCCAAAGCGGATCGACAACGGCAAGCTGCGCGACATCGGTTACGATCAGGCGGTGACGCTGCCCTTCGAACTGAAGGTGCAGGAGCCTCTGAAGCCGTTGAACCTCGGCGCCTCCGCCTTCATCGGCCTTTGCCGCAATATCTGCATCCCGTTTCAGGCGGAATTTTCGCTGGCGCTGGCCCCGCTCAAGGGTACGCCGGTCGAAGAGGCGATGATCCTCAACACCGCGATGAGCAAGCTGCCCGAGACGCCGTCGGACGATTTTGCGGTCACGCATTATTCGATGACGCACGGTCGCGACAAATTGAGCCTGAAGCTGAAGCTGCCCGCCTCCATCACCGCCCCACCGCAGGTGATCGTCACCGGGCCGGAAGGTCATGTCCTGTTCGACGGCGTCAACGGCCATCAGGACGGCGAAAGCTATTCGCTGGACATGCCGGTCGGCAAACTGCCGAAGAATTACGACATCAAGGGCAAGCGCTGGGGCATCCTCGTGATTGCCGGCAACCGGGCCATGGAAACCTCCCTCGCCTTCGAATGATTTCGGCATGACAGGCCGCCTGTCCTCCTTGTCTTATGGCAGGCCGGTACTATAGTGCGCCGCAACAGGCGGGCCGAGAGGTAGCGCTCGCCTCATGAGAGGAGAGTTACCATGACCATCGCTCTGGGCGAAAAACTGCCATCCGCCAAGTTCAAGGAAAAGACCGCCGACGGTCCGGTCGAGATCACCACCGAGCAGTTGTTCGACGGCAAGAAGGTCGTACTGTTCGCCGTGCCCGGCGCGTTTACGCCCACCTGCACGCTGAACCACCTTCCGGGCTACCTGGAAAACCGTGATGCGATCCTCGCCAAGGGCGTCGACGATATCGCCGTTCTCGCCGTCAATGACTGGCACGTGATGGGCGCCTGGGCGCAGCAGACCGGCGGTTTGGGCAAGATCCACTTCCTCGCCGACTGGGACGGCAGCTTCACCAAGTCGCTCGGCCTCGACGCCGACCTTTCCGCCGGCGGCCTCGGCGTTCGCTCCAAGCGTTATTCGATGCTCGTCGAAAACGGCGTCGTGAAGTCGCTCAACGTCGAGGAAAGCCCCGGCCAGGCAACCGTCTCCGGCGCTGCCGCGATGATCGAGCAGCTTTGAGTTTTCCCCTTCTCCCCAGCGGGGAGAAGGTGCCGGCAGGCGGATGAGGGGGCCGCACGCCATACCGTTTAATTCTCGCTTCGAGTGTGGAGCCCCCTCATCCGACCCTTCGGGCCACCTTCTCCCCGCTGGGGAGAAGGGAAGCAAAGCCCTTTTTCACACCGAAAGATCGAACACCATCAGGCCGGACAGGCCACCGTCGGCCGATGCGACGATGCGTTCGCCCACGGTGATGTGTTCGGGATGGACGAGATAGGCGTCACGTGCCTCAGGGCTTTCGAAGGTCACGATGAACCCGTCGAGGAAGCCGCCGTTCAGGCCTTCCGGTGAAACGTTCGGGCCATATTTCACATCGAGAATGCCGGGCGTGACATTTTTCAGCGCCGCGATGGCTTCATAAAGCGCCTGCTTGTCGGCCGGCTGGAGCGCGCCCTTGAAGCGGACGAAGACGCAATGGAGGATCATGGGCGGAACTCCCGGGGTATCTGGTTATAGTTTTGCGCGCAGATTAGCGGCAGATATGGCAAGCGCAACCGGCGTCAGGCGATTTCCAGCAGTAGCGCACGATGGTCGGATACTTCCGGCTCTGCGACCGCATCGAACCGCACCACATTCACCTCCGGCGTTACCAGAAGATAGTCCGCATACCGCCCTTCCTTTGGGTACCAGGACGTGCGGGTATCGGTGAAACCACGCGTGGTGACGAGATCGACCAACCCGAATTCGCCGAGGATGGAAAACGTCTCGCTGTCCGGCAGCAGATTGAGGTCGCCGCAGACGACCAGCGGATCGCCCCTTCGCCAGATCTTTTGGATCAGTGCGACCAATGCGTGGGCCTGGGCAAGGCGCGCCGGCGTATCGCCCTTTCCTTCCAGATCCCGCAGGCCGTGCAGCTGGACGATTGTCAACGTCGAGCCGGTATCGTAGCGGAAGACCTGGACGCCATGGGCATTGCGGGCGCGCGGATGCGGCCCCCATCCATCTGCGGAAAATGCGCCATGCACGAAACCGGTATGCTGGCCGAGGATGGGAAGAGCGTTTCGGACGAACGTGGCGAGGCCGAATTCCGACGCGACCTCCCGTTCACCATCGAACAGCGTGCCACGGGCCATCGGCGCGAAACTCGCCTCATGGCCGGGCAGCGCCCACCTGACATCCTCGTAGAGGCTGGCGCGCTGCGGCAGTTCGAACGTACCGTCGCGATAGACCAACCAATCGGCCGCGGCGGACTGCGTCCGGGTGACCTCCTGAAGGCAGAGCACATCCGGATTTTCATCCGTGAGGTAGCGCATCAGCGGCTCGTGGACACGGCCGCCCCAAGCGTTAAGGGAAATAATCTTCAGGGTCATCGGCCTGTATTACGTAAGAAAATCAGGATCATCACAAGTTTGCAGGGCGTGAGACAAAAACCGCTTCAATTTGCAGCAATAATTTCAAGTTGCGTTCACCGAGCAATTTAGCACAGCCTTAAAGCGAATATGGCAAAAGCATGGCACTTCAATGTTCTAGCGTATTCAAGTCGGGATTGAAATGCTTCGTATCAGTGTTGTTGCATGCTCGCTTTTATTGTCCTCCCAAGCCTTTGCCCTGAATCTCGCCGGTGATTATTCCGGCCAATGCACCGGCAACATCCAGTGCGCAGTCGAGATCACCGACAAGGCCCAGGTCTCGATCATCGTTGCGGATCGCCTGGATTATTCCAAGAAGAAGTGCTCCGTTTCCGGCACGCTGCAACATTCCGCCAAGGGGCTTGCCGGCGAAATCCAGAAGGGCTGGAAGGTCTCGCTCGTCAAGACGCCGACCTCCGGCGTGTATCTGAACGGCCTGCCGAAGGAGGCCTGCGGTCTCAATCTCAACGGTTATTACGAAGTGATCGGCGACTGAACCGCCGGGCATTTCTCGATCCAATTCTTCCACCAAATCGATCCATCAAGCCAAGCAATTGCGGGGGTAAGAGCCTATGGCTAAGTCGAACTACTTCAACATCACGGTAGCAAGCGTCATCAGCGTCGCCCTTTTCTCCGGACAGGTTTTCGCGCAGGAAGCCATCGCACCGGCAGCGCCGGCTCCGGTGGTCGTCTCGACCGCTCCGGTTCAGGCGCCGGTCAGCGCCGACCAATGGCAGCAGGAATTCGCAGTCTGGCAGGCTGCTGCGGACGGCAACACGATCGACGAATATCAGGGTTATCTCACCGCTTATCCGAACGGCAAGTTCGCCACCATCGCACAGGCCCGTATCGTGAAGCTGACGGGGGCGAAGGACGAGACGGTGACGGCAAGCGTCACCCCGGATACCGTTACGCCGGCCGCACCGGAAACCCAGGGCTTTGCCCTCGGCACGCCGAGCGAGGAAGCCGTCATTCTGTCCGACCGCAGTACGCGACGCGAAGTTCAGGGCCGCCTGACATCGCTCGGCTTTGCGACCGGCGGCACGGATGGCGTTCTCGGCGCCCGCAGCCGCACCGCGATCTCCGAATGGCAGGGCGTCGTCTCGGCGCCGATCACCGGCTACCTCTCCTACGACCAGTTGACGAAGCTGCGCATGGACTCCGAACCGGTCTACCGGAACTGGCTGGCAATGCAGCCGCAGCCGGTTCTGCGCCGTGGGCCGGGCAGCGGTGACGTGATCGTCGGCCGGGTGCCGGATTCCAGCGCGGATGCCGCAATCGCCCTCGGCATTATCGGCCTGACGGCCGGCATTATCGGCGGCGTCGCGGCAGGTGGCGGGCGTCATTGGCACGGCGGCGGCCGGCGCTACCGTCACCGCTGATCGGAGCGACCAAAACGAGTACCGAAAGCCACCCGCAGCGGGTGGCTTTTGCGTTGATGAGGGGTGCCTCAGCGTTCGGCGGAGACCATCAGGATCATCGGACGGTCCATCTCCTCCGCAAGCGCAGGACTGGTGCCCAGCTGCTCCTCGGACGGACGCCATTCGATGACGCGACGAATGGCAAAGCCGTGGTCGATCAGCGTGTTCAACGTCGTACCGATGGTGCGGTGATATTTGACGACGCCCTTGGCGAGCCAATCCGAGGTGCGCTTTCCTTCCACCGAATAGTGATCCACCGGCCAGAAACGCTCCCCGGCCTCATCGGTCCGCCAGCCTGCGCGTGACGACGCCATGTAGATCGGGTGCTCGATGGTGAACACGAAGCGGCCGCCCGGCACGAGCGCGGCATGCACCTGCGCGGTCAGGCGGCCAAAGTCTTCCAGATAATGGAAAGCGAGCGAGCTATAGGCGAGATCGAAAGCGGCTTGCGGCAGCTCCACACGCTCGAGGTCGGAGATGCCGTAGGTGATCGTCGGATGGGCGTTTTGCGCCCGCGCTTTGGCAATCATGTTCTCCGAAAGGTCGAGGCCAAGCACGGATGCCGCGCCCTCACCCGCCGCGAACCGGGAGAACCAGCCAAAACCGCAGCCGAGATCGACAACGCGCCTGTCTTTGAGCTCCGGCAGCAACGAGCGAATGACCGGCCATTCCGCAGCGCCCGCCAAGCCGTGAACGGAACGGCCAAGCTGGCTGTACCCTTCGAAAAACTCCGGCGTATCATAGATGTTCTGAGCCAT
This sequence comes from Neorhizobium sp., assembly GCA_965227625.1. Lineage (GTDB taxonomy): Bacteria > Pseudomonadota > Alphaproteobacteria > Rhizobiales > Rhizobiaceae > Neorhizobium. The sequence goes on from CBDDGK010000062.1 coordinate 13,338, forward strand.
CGGCGTCTCCCGGCTGCTCCGCCAATCTCTGTCGCGGTCAGCCTTATTTCTTCTTGAACGGCGCCATGCCCGTGCGGGCGAGTTCGTCGGCGCGCTCGTTTTCCGGATGGCCAGCATGGCCCTTGACCCAGTGCCACTTGACCTTGTGACGCTGATTGGCGGCATCGAGCTGCTGCCAAAGCTCGCCATTCTTGACCGGCTTGTTGTCGGCGGTCTTCCAGCCCTTTTTCTTCCAGCCGAAAATCCACCTGGTAATGCCGTCCATCACATACTTGCTGTCGGTATGGAGATCGACCTCGCATGGCGTTTTCAGGGCGTTCAGCGCAGTAATCGCCGCCAGCAGTTCCATGCGGTTATTGGTGGTTTCCGCTTCGCCGCCGAACAATTCCTTGGTGGTTTCGCCGTAACGCAGGATGGCGCCCCAGCCGCCGGGACCGGGATTGCCGGAGCAGGCGCCGTCCGTGAAGATCTCGACCTGTTTCATGGCGCGATCCCGTATTCGGCGACCGAACCTATCTGCCGGTGGAAGCGCAGCTTGCGCAAATATTCAAGCGGGTCCTTCTTGACGACCAGCGCACCGGCCGGCGTCGTCAGCCAGTCGTAGAGACGGGTGAGGAAGAAGCGCAACGCTGAGCCGCGCGCCAGGATCGGCAGGGCCGCGAGTTCGTCCTTCGAAAGCGGGCGGACGCTCTGGTAACCTTCCAGCATCGCCATGCCCTTGGTGATGTTATAGGAATGGTCCTTCTCGAAGCACCAGGCATTGAGGCAGATCGCCACGTCATAGGCCAGCAGGTCGTTGCAGGCGAAATAGAAATCGATCAGGCCGGAAAGCTCGTCGCCCAGGAAGAAGACATTGTCCTGGAAAAGGTCGGCATGGATGACGCCGGCCGGCAGGTCCTTCGGCCAGTTTGCCCCCAGGAATTCCAGCTCCGACGAAATCTCGTCTTGCAGCCCGGTTTCCACTTCATCGGCACGATCGGCGGATTTGGCCCAAAGCGTCTTCCAGCCTTCGAGCGACAGGGCATTCGGGCGGGTCAGCTCGAAGCCTTCGCCGGCGATGTGCATTTCCGCCAGCGCCTTGCCCAGCTGACCGCAATGTTTTGCCTCGGGCTTGCGCAGCCACATGCCTTCCAGGAAGGAGATCAGCGCCGCCGGACGACCGGACAGCTCACCGAGCAGCTGCCCGTCACGGCGCGGCAAAGGCAGCGGGCAGGACAGGCCGCGGGCAAACAAATGCTGCATCAGGCCGAGGAAGAACGGCAGGTCATTTTTCTCGACGCGTTTTTCATACAGCGTCAGGATCAACGGATCGCGGGTCGTGTGCAGCAGGAAATTCGAGTTTTCGACGCCTTCGGCGATCCCCTTGTAGGAGGTCAGTTCGCCGGTATCGTATTCGGCCAGGAAACGCTTGAGGTCGTCTTCGGTGATGTCGGTGTAAACGGCCAAGGTGGTCTCACTGTGCGAGTGGTGTCAGAATCATCTGGTCGGAAGAATACCCCCCTCTGCCCTGCCGGGCATCTCCCCCACAAGGGGGGAGATTGGCAAGACGGGCGGACATCACTGCAAAAGCGACCCTAGAGGTGCGCAGGGCGTCGCCACGATTCGATCTCCCCCCTTGTGGGGGAGATGGCCGGCAGGCCAGAGGGGGACTTGCTTGCGCAGGTCCCCTCACGCCCGCACCCCGTTGACCCACTCCATGTCCTCATGGGTCAGCGGCACGCTGCGAAGTTCGCGGTTGACGAGAAAATTCTCCGTCTCCTCGGCGGTAATCGCCAGCTCGATCTCGGCATCAAAGCGCTCCTTGAAGGCCTTGATGATCTCATCGACGATCACTTCCGGAGCCGATGCACCGGCCGAAAGGCCGAGCGTGCGGATATTGCCGATCTCGTCCCAGTTCAGCTCGGAGGCGCGCTGGACCAGCAGTGAACGCTTGGCGCCTGCCCGGAGCGCGACTTCGACAAGCCGCTTCGAGTTCGAGGAATTGGGAGCGCCGACAACGATGAAGAGGTCGCAGCCGGGGGCCGCTTCCTTCACCGCTTCCTGGCGGTTGGTGGTGGCGTAGCAAATGCTGTCGGCCGCCGGCGCAGTCAGGTTCGGGAAGCGTTCCTGCAGCTTGGCGATGACGCCCGCCGTGTCATCGACCGACAGCGTCGTTTGGGTGACGTAGCCGAGATTGTCCGGGTCTTCCGGCACATAGGCTTCGGCATCCGCGATCGTATCGATCAGCGAGACCGTGCCGAGCGGCAGCTGACCCATCGTGCCGATAACTTCCGGGTGGCCGGCATGGCCGATCAGCACCACATGGCGGCCGAGGCGCTGGTGGCGCATGGCCTGCTTGTGGACCTTGGAAACGAGCGGGCAAGTAGCATCGAGATAGAAGAGATTACGGGCCTGGGCGTCTTCCGGCACGGACTTCGGCACGCCATGGGCAGAAAAGACGACCGGCTGCTGGCGGTGTTCGGCCGGGATCTCATCGAGTTCTTCGACGAAGATCGCGCCCTTGGCTTCCAGCCCTTCGACCACATAACGGTTATGGACGATCTCGTGGCGGACATAGACCGGTGCGCCATAGGCCTTCAACGCCAGCACGACGATCTGGATCGCACGATCGACTCCTGCGCAGAAACCGCGCGGGCCGCAAAGGCGGATCGAAAGGGGGCTTTTTTCGGAAATGGAAGATGCCATCAATCAGGACGCCAGCAATGTCAGCACGAGTGCGAGAATGGCTGGGCCGCCCTGGATGAGCAGGATGCGCGGCTTCACCGACCACGCGCCATATATAGCGGCAATGATCACGCACACAAGGAAGAAGAGCTTCAATTGAAAGGCGAAAGCCGGATCGGGGTGGAGCAGCGACCAGAACAGGCCGGCGGCAAGGAAGCCGTTGTAGAGGCCCTGGTTGGCCGCAAGCACTTTTGTGGCTTGCGCCTGTTCCGGCGTCATCCTGAAAACCTTACGGCCCGTCGGCCCGGCCCAGAGAAACATTTCCAGCACCAGAAACCCGACATGCGCCAGCGCCGTCAGCGCGACAAAGATCTGCGATAGAATGGCCATCGTCCCCTCACCCGTTTCACTGACGATAACCGAAGGTCGCGCTATCCGCCATGCGGATCAGCCGCGGCGGCGACGCAGAACGGCACCGATCACCACCGCCACGAGAGCGCCCGCAAGACCGTACCAAGTCACAGCATATTGCAGATGGCTGTTTGGCAGATCGAACTGGGTCACGCCACCCTTGGGCCAGCCGCCGGGACTGGAAACGGACGCATCGACATCCACGAAGAACGGCACGATCTTCGTGGCATCCAGCCCCGTGGTCGAGGCCATCGTGTCCAGGTCCTTCCAATAGAAGATGTTCTTGGCGAGATCGTTATCCGGCACCATGGAAGAGGGCTTTTCGGCAAGCTTGGTGCGCGCGTAACCCGTCAGGGTCTGTACGCCGGTCACCTCACCTGCCTGCCGCTTGGCGGGCTCTTTCATCTCGTAAGGCACGAAACCGCGATTGACGAACAGGATGCGGCCGTCGGCCAGCGTCATAGGCGTATAGACATAAAACCCGGTCTGGCCTTCGAAGGTGGCGAAGAAGTGTCGTTCCTTCGCATGGTCGAACGTGCCGCTCAACGAAACGCGGCGATATTCGATGTCACCACCCTTGGCGGCGATTGCCTCAATATCCGCCAACGAAACAGGCCCCGCGGCCCGTCGTTCGGCGATATCCGCAAGCAGACCTTCCTTCCAGTGAAGACGTTCCACCTGCCAGGTGCCGAGCGAAAGGAGGATCGCCAACGCGACGAGGATCGCAACAGTCGTGGCGATCATGCGGGTGCGGCTGGGAGCTTTCTTTTCCAGCGAGGCATTTGGCGGAACAGGCGTGGAAGTCATGGCTTATCCAGTTCTCAAAAGCAGAAGGGCGGCTTACGCCGCCCTACCCTAATTCTATCGGTCGCCGACCCCTCGCCTTGGCTCAGGGCGTTCGTAGCTGCAATCGATTCACTGGATCGATTGCTCCGCTACTCAGCCGCCATGCAGCGGTGCGCCCCAGCCACCCCAGACGTAGATGGCGAAGAACAGGAAGAGCCAGACCACGTCAACGAAGTGCCAGTACCAGGCGGCGGCTTCGAAGCCGAAATGCTTGGTGGGGGTGAAGCCGCCATTCATCGCACGCAACAGGCAGACAGCCAGGAAGATCGTGCCGATCAGGACGTGGAAGCCGTGGAAGCCGGTCGCCATGAAGAAGGTCGCGCCATAGATCGAGTTCGAGAACGCGAACGGAGCGTGCATGTATTCATAGACCTGAACGGCCGAGAACAGGATGCCGAGTGCGACGGTGAGCGCCAGGCCGTTGACCAGGCCCTTGCGATCATTGTGCAGAAGAGCGTGGTGCGCCCAGGTCACGCAGGTGCCGGAAAGCAGCAGGATAACCGTGTTGTAGAGCGGCAGGTGCCACGGATCGAGAACCTCGATGCCCTTCGGTGGCCACTGGCCACCCAGGAACTGGGTGCGGGTCGCCTGGATCGCCTCGTTGGAATAGAGGCTGGCGTCGAAGAATGCCCAGAACCAAGCAACGAAGAACATCACTTCCGAAGCGATGAACATGATCATGCCGTAGCGCAGGTGCAGCGACACGACGCGGGTATGAGCGCCGGCATCGCCTTCCTTGATCGTGTCCGACCACCAGCCGATCATCGTGTAGAGCACGATGGCGAGGCCGATGAAGAAGATCCACGGGGTCGCAAGGTCGAGACCGAAGATGTGGAACTGGCCGCCATGCAGATAACGCATGTAGCCGACGCCACCGAAGGTCAGGACGAACGCGCCAAGCGAAGCCAGAATCGGCCACGGGCTCGGATCGATGATGTGGTAGTCGTGATTTTTCTGATGCGCATCGGCCATGTCAGAATCCCCGGATGAATGCCTGCCCTGCCAGTAAACTGGCAGATCCCTCTTAAAGTTTCTTGTCTGTTGCCTTCTGGCCTTCTGGCAGAGCGGCGACCGGTTGTGACTTCGGCTCGCTCGGATAGAAGGTGTAGGACAGCGTGATCGTCTTGATATTCTTGGTCTCATCCGCCGTGGCGATCGTCGGATCGACGAAGAACACCACCGGCATGTTGACCGATTGACCCGGCTGAAGCGTCTGCTCGGTAAAGCAGAAGCACTCGACCTTGTTGAAATAGGCACCCGCTTCCATCGGCGTCACGTTGAAGACGGCGGTGCCGGTCGTCGCCTTGGACGAGCGGTTGGTGGCGGTGTATTCGATCTGCACGGTCTCGCCGATCTTCGGATTGACCGACTTGGCCGCCTTGAAATCCCAGTTGAGACCAGGCGAAATGTTGGCGTCGAACGTGACCTGAATCAGCTTCGACAGGATCTTGTCGGAATACTGCTCGACGCGCTGCGTCGTGCCGTTATAGCCCGTTACCTGGCAGAACAGGCGGTAAAGCGGCACGGAAGCATAAGCGGCGCCGACCATGCCGGCGACGAAAACGACGCAACCAGCAAAGATCGCGTTGTTGTTGACGCGCTTGACCTGCCCGTTTTGTGCCTGACCACTCTGTCCCGTCTCAGCCATAACCAGCTCCTAGTTCCAGAATCCGCCGATCTTGGCGAGCGTCATCAGATAGAAGAGCACGACCAGACCTGCGAGTACGATGCCAAGCGCCACGTTGCGATTGCGGCGGGACTTTTTCTGAGCTTCGTTCAATTTCACGGTTTCGATCACAGCATGCCTCCCAAAAGGGCCGGCAGACCGGCGAACATGTGATCCGCCATCAGCGCCGAGAATATCGCGAAAAGATAGAAGATCGAATAGGCGAACATCTTCTTCGCCGGCACCATCTTTTCGTCGCCATCCGGCATCCGCCGAACGGCGATGGAACAGTAGATGAAGATCAGACCGAGCACGGTCGAGAACAGGCCGTATCCGATACCCACAAGGCCGGTCAGCATCGGTGCGACGGCGGTGAAGGCGGTCAGGACGGCGTAGACGATGATCTGGTTCTTCGTCGAGCTCTCACCGGCGACGTTCGGCATCATCGGCACGCCGACCGAGCCGTAATCGCGCATCTTGAAGAGGGCGAGCGCCCAGAAATGCGCCGGCGTCCAGAGGAAGATGATGAGGAAAAGCAGGACGCTGTCGATCGACACGCCGCCGGTCACGCAGGCCCAGCCGATCATCGGCGGGAAAGCGCCGGATGCGCCGCCGATGACGATGTTCTGCGGCGTCGAGCGCTTCAGCCACATCGTGTAGACGACGGCGTAAAAGAAGATCGTGAAAGCGAGCAGGCCAGCCGAGAACCAGTTGACCGCAAGACCGAGAATTACGACCGAGAAAACCGAGAGAGTGAGGCCGAAGGCGAGCGCTTCCTGCGGCAGGATGCGGCCAGCCGGGATCGGGCGATTGGCGGTGCGGCTCATGACGGCGTCGATATCGGCGTCGTACCACATGTTGAGCGCGCCGGAGGCACCTGCGCCGACCGCGATGCAGAGAATGGAGATGACGCCGAGGATCGGGTTGATATGTCCCGGCGCAAGCATGAGACCGGCGAATGCGGTGAAGACCACGAGCGACATGACGCGCGGCTTCAGGAGTTCGAAGAAATCGCGCGCACCCGCTTCCGAGAGGCGAACGCCTCCATCGGTGCCGAGAGCGTCGTGATTGTCGATAACCGTCATTGAACCGTCCTGTAGACAACGCCGGGCGTCAGAACCTGAGCCGCACATCGCGCTGCAATTCTAAAATCTGCAAACCGGGCCATCGAGACCTTGTCGGTCGAGCTTCCGGTTGCTGGGTAGTTCAGGGCATCGCGGCTTTCGCGATGCCCCTTGTCGATAGTTGGGTTTCGATACCCCAAGCGCTTACTTGATACGCGGCAGCTGTTCCCACTGGTGGTACGGCGGCGGCGAAGACAGCTGCCATTCCAGCGTGGTCGCACCTTCACCCCACGGATTGTCACCGGCGACGCGCTTCTTGGCGAAGGCTTCCCAGACACCGAAGAGGAAGATCAGCACGCCGACGAAGGAGACGTACGAACCGATGGAGGAAACGTAGTTCCAGCCGGCATATGCATCCGGATAGTCGATGTAGCGGCGCGGCATGCCGGCGAGACCGAGGAAGTGCTGCGGGAAGAACACGAGGTTCACGCCGACGAACATGACCCAGAAATGCAGGTTGCCGATTTTCTGGCTGTACATGTAACCGAACATCTTCGGGAACCAGTAGTACCAGGCTGCGAAGATCGCGAACACGGCGCCGAGCGACAGAACGTAGTGGAAGTGAGCCACGACGTAATAGGTGTCATGCAACGAACGGTCGAGACCAGCGTTGGCCAGCTGCACGCCCGTCACACCACCGACGGTGAACAGGAAGATGAAGCCGATTGCCCAGATCATCGGGGTCGTGAAGGTGAGCGAGCCGCCCCACATCGTAGCGATCCACGAGAAGATCTTGATGCCGGTCGGAACCGCGATGACCATCGTCGCGAAGACGAAGTAACGCTGTGCGTCGAGCGACAGGCCGACCGTGTACATGTGGTGAGCCCAGACGATGAAGCCGACGGCACCGATGGCGACCATGGCGTAGGCCATGCCGAGGTAACCGAAGATCGGCTTCTTCGAGAAGGTCGAGACGATGTGGCTGATGATGCCGAAGCCGGGCAGGATCAGGATGTACACTTCCGGGTGACCGAAGAACCAGAACAGGTGCTGGTAGAGGATCGGGTCGCCGCCGCCTTCAGGAGCGAAGAAGGTGGTGCCGAAGTTACGGTCGGTCAGAAGCATGGTGATCGCACCAGCCAGAACCGGCAGCGAAAGCAGCAGCAGGAAGGCGGTGATCAGAACGGCCCAGGCGAAGAGCGGCATCTTGTGCAGCGTCATGCCCGGAGCGCGCATGTTCAGGATCGTGGTGATGAAGTTGATCGCACCAAGGATCGAGGACGCGCCGGCAACGTGCAGCGAGAAGATCGCCAAGTCGACGGCCGGTCCCGGATGACCCATGGTCGCGAGCGGCGGATACATGGTCCAGCCACCGCCAACACCGTAAGCGCCTGCCGGGCCTTCGACGAACATCGAAAGGAGGAGCAGCAGGAATGCAGGAACGATGAGCCAGAACGAGATGTTGTTCAGGCGCGGGAAAGCCATGTCCGGCGCACCGATCATGATCGGCACCATCCAGTTGGCGAAACCGCCGATCATCGCGGGCATGACCATGAAGAAGATCATGATCAGCGCGTGGCCGGTGGTGAAGACGTTGAACATGTGCTTGCCGCCATCAATGGCAGCATCACCTTCGAAGCCGTAAACCATTGCCGCCAGACCGTGGAAGATCTGAATGCCAGGTTCCTGGAGCTCCATACGCATGGCGACCGACAGAAGGCCGCCGACGATGCCCGCAAAGATCGCGAAGATCAGATAGAGCGTGCCGATATCCTTGTGGTTGGTCGAGAAGAGCCAACGCTGCGCGAATGTCGGGCCGTGATGGTGATGATCGTCGTGAGCATGCGCATCGTGAGAGGTGCGGTCATGAGCGTGATCGGCGTGTGCGGAATGATCTTGTGTCGAGTGTCCGGCCATTGTCCTCACTCCCCTCTCTTACTTGGAAACGTTCGCAGCGACGGCAACGCCGTCAGCCGGCTTGCCGGCATCGGCCACGAGCGTCTTGTAGGCGCCCGGAAGGTCGGTTGCCGCCTGCGCGAGCCATGCCTTGTACTTGTCTTCCGACACGACATGGATGGCGATCGGCATGAAGGCATGGTCCTTGCCGCAAAGCTCGGAGCACTGACCGTAATACATGCCTTCCTTCTCGGCCTTGAACCAGGTCTCGTTGAGACGACCCGGAACGGCATCGATCTTGATACCGAAAGCCGGCATCGCGAAGGCGTGAATAACGTCGGACGGAGCAGCGGTAACCAGCATGCGGACCGTCTTGCCGACCGGAATGATCAATTCGTTGTCGACTGCGAGAAGGCGCGGATAACGAGCGACGTCCGTCTTGCCGGCGGCGGCGCGGTCGGTTTCCTTCAGCATGAAGCTGTCGAAGGCAACCGGAGCCGGCGTGCCTTCATACTCGTAGTTCCACTGCCACTGGGTGGCAGTCGCCTTCACCGTCATGTCCGAGTCCGGAATCTGGAGCTGGGCATTGAGGAGGTTGAACGAGGGGATGGCGAGGAAGAAGAGGATCAGGACCGGAGCGATGGTCCAGACGATCTCGATCACCGTATTATGGCTGGTACGCGACGGCACCGGATTGGCGCTGGCGCGGAACTTGAGGGCAACAACGACCAGCAAGGCCAGCACCAGAAGCGTCACCGGCACAATGAACCACAGCGTATAGTGGTTGAACCATGTGATCTGGTGCATGATCGGCGTTGCCGCATCCTGAAAATTGATCTGCCACGGATGCGGCTGGTCCGCATACCCGGCAGATGCAAAGAGCAGACAGATGAGCCCCGTCATCATTGCATAAGCTCTGTTCATCACAACATTATCTCCCCATGCGTCTGATCTGGATCAAACCGAACGCAGAATCCAAGCTATATGGTCTGCTTCAATCACAGTTTGCCTGCCGCCGCAATATCTGGCTGGAAAAGCTCGTGCGGCATTTTTGCGCCTGCCGCCAAACCCCTCATTCGTGCCATAATGATAAAGCAGCGGGGCGTGGAGCGAGGCTTGTTTTGCCGCAAGGACAGGCGAAACAGGCAATCGGGCGCGGCCATTCTAGCGCGCTTTCCACTGCTTTTCTTCATAATAAAGCTTCAACGCCGTGCTAGGGTGCAGGAGTCCCATTTTCGCCGCACTCCACTGGAAAGTGGGTGGGGCTTTTCATTTCGCCCGGCGAACGCCAAGAATAGCCGCACTGATTCGTCTTCCAGAGGTCTCCATGGGTCGTCCCCCCCTGCTCCGCGCCTGCCTTGCCGTCATGCTCGCAACGGCCTTCTCTCTTCCGGCCTTTGCACCTTCGGCTCAAGCTCAGCAGGCGCAGCCCGGCCCGCGGCCGGCGCAAGGAACGCAGCCCCCCGGGACCCAACCCGTGCCGCAGCCGCCGAGACCGACGACACCGGGCGTGCAGACCCAGCAGCCCGGCCCGCAGGCTCCGAAGCCGCCAGGCAATGTGCGTGAGAACCACGGCGCATGGTCGATCATCTGCGACCGCCCGGCCGGCGCTTCCGCCGACCAGTGCGCCTTGATGCAGAACGTCATCGCCGAGGACCGGCCGGAAGTCGGCCTTTCCGTCGTCGTCCTGAAGACTGCCGATCGCAAGGCGAAGATCCTGCGCATCCTGGCGCCGCTCGGCGTGCTTCTGAAGGACGGCATGGAGCTCTATGTCGACAACAACAATATCGGCCGCGCCTACTTCACCCGCTGCTTCTCGGAAGGCTGCTATGTGGAAGTGGAAATCGACGACGACCTGATGCGCATCCTGCGCGCCGGCAAGGCCGCTGTCTTTGCGCTGCGCGAATCTGCCGACCAGGACCGGGTCGGTATCCCGATCGAGCTGACCGGCTTCGGCGAAGGTTACGACGCGCTCCCCTGATTCCCGTATGCCCAATCCCGTGTATGGCCTGATTGCATATATAAAGAGAGACGATGATGGAGCTGCAGGGCAGTCACCGATTCACCGCCCGTTTCGATGACGACGTGGTGCGCGAGGCCTTGCTGACATTCGTCGTGCAACGGACCATCGTTGAAAAGAAGATGATCTGGGGCGCCGGCGGCCTGATGCTCGTCGCCTGCCTTTTCCTGCTGATCCAGGCGAAATTCACGATGGCGCTTCTGGCGTTCGTCGTCGCCTGCTTTCCCGCCCTTTTCAGCCTGATCGCCTGGCAGGCGCATGCATCGAGCATGAAGCGCCGGTATAAGCGCATGACCAACCGCAGCGCCGAGATCACCGTCGATCCGGAGGGTTTCGGCATCGATTCGAGCCTCGGCCAGGGCCGGCTCAACTGGAACAATGTGACGGATATCTGGGAACGGCCAAAATCCTTCATGCTGTTCAGCGGCGACAACGCTTTCAACGTCCTGCCGCGGGCAGCGATGCCGCGCGAGGCGCAGGCCTTCCTGAGCGACCGCGCCTCGGGGCAATAGTATCTCCGCCGCAGGCTTGCTTCATTCACCGGCCGGACCTACATCGGTTGGAACACAGCGCGTGGCCTGTTGCCCCCTGCCCTTCGCCGGGCACGCGCCAAGGAGCACAATATGAACACCGATCTTCTCTCCCTTTTCGACAGCGATGAAGCCAAGCTGCGCTCGATCCTTTCCGAGGCGCTTTCCGGCGCCGATGACGGCGAGCTTTTCGTCGAGCACGCGCAGGCGGAATCGCTGACCTTCGACAACGGGCGGCTGAAGGGCGGGTCTTTCAATACCGACCAGGGTTTTGGCCTGCGTGCCGTTGCCGGTGAGGCTGTCGGTTACGCGCATTCGGGCGAGCTTTCGGCGTCTGCGCTTTCCCGCGCTTCGGATGCCGTGCGTGCCGTCACTTCCGGTTATTCCGGCTCCTATGCGGCAGCACCCCAGCGCACCAACAAGAAATATTACGGCGACGAGAACCCGATCGGCAGCCCGACCTTCGAGGAGAAGGTGAAGCTGCTGACCGATATCGACGCCTATCTACGCGACAAGGACGATCATGTTCGGCAGGTAACGGCCTCGGTCGCCGCCAGCTGGCAGGTGGTCGATATCCTGCGCGCCGATGGTCACCGGGTGCAGGACATCCGTCCGATGACCCGCATCAACATTTCCGTCGTCGTCGGCGAAGGCGACCGGCAGGAAAGCGGCTCCTTCGGCACCGGTGGCCGCATCGGCTTTGGCGATTTCGTCATGTCCGGCAATTGGCAGACCGGCGCCGACGAGGCGCTGCGCCAGGCACTCGTCAACCTGACCGCTATCGACGCGCCGGCCGGCACGATGGACGTGGTTCTCGGCTCCGGCTGGCCGGGCGTGATGCTGCACGAGGCGGTCGGCCACGGGCTGGAAGGCGATTTCAACCGCAAGAAGACCTCGGCCTTTGCGGGCCTGATGGGCGAGATGGTCGCGGCCCCCGGCGTCACCGTCGTGGACGACGGCACGATCGACAACCGCCGCGGCTCGATCACTATCGACGATGAAGGCACGCCGTCCGCCTATAATGTGCTGATCGAAAACGGTCGCCTTGTGGGCTACATGCAGGACCGCCAGAACGCCCGGCTGATGGGCGTCGCGCCGACCGGCAACGGCCGCCGGCAGGGTTATGCCTATACGCCGATGCCGCGCATGACGAACACCTACATGCTCGGTGGCGACAAATCGCCGGAAGAGATCATCGCTTCGGTGAAGAAGGGCATCTACGCCGTCTCCTTCGGCGGCGGCCAGGTGGACATAACGTCAGGCAAGTTCGTGTTCGGCTGCACCGAGGCCTATCTCATCGAAAACGGCAAGGTTGGCCCGGCGATCAAGGGCGCCATGCTGATCGGCAACGGCCCGGAAGCGATGAAGCGCGTCTCGATGGTGGGCAACGACATGAAACTCGACACCGGCATCGGCAATTGCGGCAAGGGCGGCCAATGGGTCCCCGTCGGCGTAGGCCAGCCGCATCTGCGGATGGATCAGGTGACGGTGGGCGGGACGAAGGCTTAAAGCAGGGTAAACGGACCAAGATGTTGGAAGCCATTCGCATGGTTCATCGAAGGAGATGATGCGTCTAATCGTATTCCTATTTGCCATACCAGCCACATTGGCGATGATTTATGTCGCGTTTCGGAGCTATGGTAGCATCTACCATGGCTACTCGTGGAAGGAGATGGACTGGAATAGCGATGGGGCCACCACCTTTTTCGAATTCCTTGAGGCCAGCGATATCGGCAGGAGAGATGTCATGGTTTCCGGCAAGGCCTGCGTCGAGTTTTTTGCCTACAAGGACGGCCTCCCGGTCCGGATCGACTGCCCATAGTCTGCCAGTGGGACGGAGTGATCATCAATCATTATCCGGCCTGAACAACCATTTCCGCTCGATCGCCGAAGCAAGGTCGAGTTTGTTCTGATGGGCAAACAATAGCACATGACCGAGCAGATCAGCGGTTTCGTCGGCGAGATCCCGGTCCAGTTCCCCCGCGCTCCGGCCCTTTGCGCGGCCACGGCCGGTCTTTCGGTTCCAGGCCTGGGTCAGCTCGCCCATCTCTTCCTGAAGCTTCAGCATGAACCAGTCCGGATCGCGTTCGATGCGGTGGTCGCTGGCATAGTCGGCCGATGCGGCCTCAAACTGGGCGGAAAGTTTCTCCAGCATTTCGTTCTCCTTTTGTGTCCACAGGAGAGCTATGATTCCCTGGCGTTTGTCGAGCCCGTCCCGCTTGACTCCCCCGCCCAAATCCCTGCAGGTGCGGGCATCGCTCACATCCGCATGACTGCCTGCCATGAACTCCCCCTCGCCTTTTGCCGCCTTTCTTGAGGCCTGGATTCCGGGTCATTCTCCGTCCGAACTTGCTTTCGTGTTTTTTGCGGCCCTGATCGCCGGTCTGGCGCGTGGGTTTTCCGGGTTTGGCGGGGCGTTGATCTTCGTGCCGCTGGCGGGCGCGTCGGTCGGGCCCAAGATCGCGCCGGCGCTGCTACTGGTGATCGACGGCATCATGACGCTGGGAATGTTGCCGGATGGATGGCGGCGGGCCAATCGGCGGGAGGTTTTTACCATGCTGATCGGCGCGCTGGTCGGCGTGCCGACGGGGACGATGCTGCTCGCTCTCCTGCCCTCAGTGACGCTGCGCTGGATCATTTCCGGCGTCGTCCTTTGCCTGCTGATCTTCCTGATTTCCGGCTGGCGGTATCATGGCCGGCCGAAGACACCACTGACGATCGGGGTGGGAGCGCTGGCCGGGCTTTTCGGCGGTGCGGCCCAGCTCTCCGGTCCGCCGGTCGTCGCCTATTGGCTGGGAGGTGCGATCCCGGCACTGACCGTGCGGGCCAATCTGATCCTGTATTTCGCGCTCTCGTCCTGCATTTCCGCGGCGTCTTATATTCTCGGCGGCATTCTGACATTCGAAGTGCTGCTGATTTCTCTGGTGGCGGGGCCGGGTTACGGCATCGGCCTTTTCTTCGGCTCGCGACTGTTCGGCGTGGCTTCCGATACCACGTTCCGGCGCCTGTGCTTCCTGCTGATCGCGCTGGCGGCCATCGTCGGACTGCCGGCATTCGATGCCTTGCGACCGTAACCGCACCGCTGCCAACCGGATTCGCTATCGTATATTCAGCAAGGCTTAACGGGTGAGGAGTAGGGTCCGCGGCTGATATCGGCAATGTGGGCGTGATCTCCGTGGGGCACACAAAGGACAGGCTGAAGGCGCTGTGGCGTCGCGACGTCAAGCGCCGTCTTGTCGCCGGCGGTCTCGATATGGCTGCGGCCCTTGCCAGCGCGGGAATGATGCCGAATGCCCGCGGGCGCGGCGCGATCTTCACGCTGCATCATGTCCGCCCGAAAAAACATCGCCTCCTGCAGACCAGCGCGCATCTGGAAATCACGCCGGATTTTCTGAGCGAGGCGATCGAGCGGCTTTATGCCGAGGGTTACGAATTCATTCGGCTGGAAGACATCCCGGCGCGCCTGGCCAAGCCGACGAAACAGCCGTTTGCTGCCTTCACGCTCGATGACGGTTATCGCAACAATGCCGAATATGCGTTGCCGGTGTTCGAACAGCATGGCGCACCATTCACCGTCTTCGTTGCCCGCGGATTTGCGGAACGGACACACTCGATGTGGTGGGAAACGCTTGCCGAGCTGCTCGGCCGCGAAGCGGAACTGACCTTCGATTTCGGCGGCGGTGTCGAAGTGATGGACCTGACTTCAGAAGCGCGGAAGTTCGATGCTTTCGACCGTTTTTCGGCCTATGTCGGCTCGGTCGATGAAACGATGGCGGTCTCGCGTATCGATACGCTGTCGCGCAAGCATGGCATCGATCCGCTGAAGATCACCGCCGACCTGACGATGGACCCGGCGGAATTGAAGGCGCTCGCAGCCCATCCCCTCGCCTCGCTCGGTGCTCATACGCTGAGCCACCGCGCCGTCGCGCGGCTGTCTCCGGACGATGCGCGGGACGAAATGCGCCAATCCGCCGATTATGTGGAAAGCCTGACCAGTCGCCGGCCGCTGTCCATCGCCTATCCTTATGGAACGAAACAGGCGGTTTCGGAACGGGATCACGCGATCGCCAAGGATCTTGGGTTCACGATCGCGGTTACCACGCAGCCGGGAACGCTGTGCGAGAACTCGGCAAGCCGGATCACCGGCCTGCCGCGCATTTCGCTGAACGGCTTCTATCAACAGCCGCGTTACGTCTCCGCACTGGCGTCGGGCATTCCCTTCGCCATGATGCGCTGATCAGTCATTACGGATACATCCGCACCTTTTCCCACGGACCATCCGTCGTGGCCCGACGGAATTCGACACGGTCGTGCAGCCGGAACTGCCGGTCGTGCCAGAACTCGATCGAGACCGGCTTGAGGCGGAAACCCGACCAATAGGGCGGGCGGGGAATTTCGCCGATCGCGTATCGTGCGGTGTATTCGGCGACTGCCTTCTCCAGCGCAAAACGGCCCTCCAGAGGCCGGGACTGCTTGGAGGCCCAGGCGCCGATGCGGCTGCCGCGGGCGCGCGACGCATAATAAGTGTCCGCCTCCGCGTCGCTTACCACCTCGACCTCACCGCGCAGACGAACCTGGCGGCGCAGCGACTTCCAGTGGAAACACATGGCCGCCTTCTTCTGGCCGAGAATTTCCCGGCCTTTCTGGCTTTCGAAATTGGTATATATAACAAAGCCTTTTTCATCGAATCCCTTGAGCAGGACCATCCGCACATTGGGCAAGCCATGTTCATCGACAGTCGCGAGCGCGACCGCATTCGGATCGTTCGGCTCGGTGCCTTCGGCTTCCTTCAGCCAAGAACCAAAGAGTGCAAAGGGTTCGTTCTCTTCGGTGAAGTCACCACTTGTTAACCCGCTTTCAGACATATTGACTAAAATACTCCCTAAGAGTGCCCGAAATTTCTTTCGAACAGGACGCCTGGTGGAAGTGATAGCAAAGTCGAAGAGCCGTACAAAGAGATTGCTTGCCCTCGGGAGTTCACTTCCCGTTGGCAGCCGCGCCGCGGCGATCTGCCTTGTCGGGCTGTCGCTTGCCGGCTGCACCAGCAGCATGGACCTCTTCGGGAGCAGCAGCAAAGTCGACCGCACGATCTCCACGGGGACCGTTCCGGCCGGACCGCAGCACACGGGAACAGCCCTTTCCGACGAAACGACGGTGCGTAACGCCGTGAGCTCCGTCGATCTTGCCAAGATCGGCAATTCTTCGGTTCCGTGGGCCAATACCGCAACCGGCAGCGCCGGCGTCGTGTCGCAGATCCGCGAAGGACGGGCCGATGGCCATGTCTGCCGCGACTTCACCACGACCCGCCACTCCTACGAAGGCATTGCCATGTTTTCCGGCCAGACCTGCCTGACCGGCAGCGGCGACTGGATGCTAACCGCCTTTACCCAGCAGTAAGGCTTTTCTCCACAACCAAGGTAGACGCCCGGCAACAGGCCCGTTGCGCGGAGATAATCCTGAACGGCCTCTTCAGCCGGTAAACGTTTCTTTTACCCTAAGCTGTAGGCTTTTTATCGATGTAACTTCTGATTCACGAGTGCCGCCTTACGCTTCTTGCGAGTAGGCATGCCCTGCGCCGAAACATGAAGAACGGCGCGCGTATGCCAGATGAGATGCGTATCGGGGGGACCAGGGATTAGCCAGGGTCCCGCCGTTTCAGTTAACCGGTGGTCCATATGCGTGATCCCTATTCCGTTCTCGGCGTA
The DNA here is from genome assembly GCA_965227625.1 of Neorhizobium sp. Lineage (GTDB taxonomy): Bacteria > Pseudomonadota > Alphaproteobacteria > Rhizobiales > Rhizobiaceae > Neorhizobium. Next base: position 30,140 of record CBDDGK010000062.1, read on the forward strand.
AAGCAGAACGCAGACGCAGACGAAATCAAGGCAGCCTGGCGCGCCAAGGCCAAGACTATCCACCCCGACCACAATCAGGGTGACCCTTCGGCGACGAGCAAATTTGCGGAAGTCGGCCAGGCTTACGAGGTCTTGAAGGACCCTGCCCGGCGCAAGCGCTACGATCAGGCCGCAGAAATGCACCAGACCATCATGCAGCAGCGCAATGCGCAGCGCGAAGCGGCCGAGCGTGCGAAGGCCGCCAAGGCCAATGCCGAAAAGGTCATGGAAGAACTTGCGCGCGCCAATTCACAGCGCAACCCGTCGCAGGGTCAGGCTCAACAAGGTCAGGCCCAGCAAGGCAAGGCCCAGGCGGGGCAGCAGCAAAATCAGAGCAATGGCGCAGAGACGCCCGAGGATGTGATCGAACGCATCTTCGGGGCGGAAGGCCGCGAGCAGAACAAGGCGAATGCGGGCGCATCCGCCCAGCCCGCCGCTGATGGCACCGACACGGCCAATGCCGAACAGAATGCCGAGCGGCCTCCCCTGCCGGCAAAGGCTGTGGAACTGATCGCCTCGCTGATGCGCCGTTTCCGCGGCACGGCACCGCTGCCGGAAAAGGCGCCCGATCTTTCCATCGACGCGACGGTGACGATCCAAGATCTGATGAAGCAGAACTCGATCACCGTGAAGCTTGCCGACGAACGCGAGGTTCGCTTCCCGATCGAAAAGGGCATGACGGACGGACACGTGGTTCGCCTGAAGGCCCAAGGCCTGAAGATCAGCGGCATGAAACCCGGCGATCTCAACGTCACGCTGAAACTTGCTCGCGATACCCGTTACCGGGTTGACGGTTTCGATCTGCATGTCGATCTGCCCGTCTCGCTGCAGGATGCGGTGCTTGGCAGCGACATGACGGTCGAGACGCCGGACGGCAATCGACCGGTCTCGATCCCGGCCTGGTCTGGCTCCGACCAGACGGTCCGGCTTGAAGGTCTCGGCCTGCCGAACGGCGCCGGCGGGCGCGGCGATCTGGTGGTCGAATTGCGTATCATGTTGTGGGACAAGCCGGACGAAAAGGTCACAGACCTGATGCGGCACATGCGCCACGGGCTCTACGTCTGAGGCAAAATCGGGGTGTATGACACTTTTGCGGCAGTTTTCACTGCCGTACACCCTTGATTACGGTGTTTAATACGAGATGAATGAAGCCAGCTTGAACCGTTGGGCTGCCTATGTCATAGGCAACATTCATATAAAGGTTCAGGGGACTAAGTATGGTTCAGGCTTCCGGCCTCATGGCAGGCAAACGCGGCATCATCATGGGCGTTGCCAATAACCGTTCCATCGCTTGGGGTATCGCAAAGGCTATCCACCAGCACGGCGGCGAAGTCGCGTTCACCTATCAGGGCGATGCGCTGAAGAAGCGCGTCGAGCCGCTTGCTGCCGAACTCGGCGCCTTCATGGCAGGACATTGCGACGTATCCGACGAATCGACCATCGACGCGGTGTTCGACAATCTCGAAAAGCATTGGGGCAAGATCGACTTCGTGGTGCACGCGATCGGCTTTTCCGACAAGGACGAGCTGACCGGCCGTTACGTCGATACCTCGGCCGACAATTTCGCCAAGACCATGCAGATCTCGGTCTATTCCTTCACGTCCGTCGCACGTCGCGCTGAAAAGCTGATGACCGATGGCGGCTCGATGCTGACGCTGACCTATTATGGCGCGGAAAAGGTCATGCCGAACTACAACGTCATGGGGGTCGCCAAGGCAGCGCTCGAGGCGAGCGTCAAGTATCTCGCCGTCGACCTCGGCCCGAAGAACATCCGCGTCAACGCGATTTCCGCAGGCCCGATCAAGACGCTGGCCGCTTCCGGCATCGGCGACTTTCGCTACATCCTCAAGTGGAACGAGTACAACGCGCCCCTGCGCCGTACCGTCACCATCGAGGAAGTGGGCGATGTCGGCCTCTACATGCTGTCCGATCTTTCGCGCTCCGTCACGGGCGAAACGCATCATGCCGATAGTGGTTACCACGTCGTCGGCATGAAGGCGGTCGACGCGCCGGACATTTCCGTCATCAAGGACTGATTACCCAAGGGTCTGACCGTGCTCATCTACATGATCCGCCACGGCCAGACGGACTGGAATGCGGAAGGCCGCCTCCAGGGCCAGAAGGATATTCCGCTGAACATGCTGGGCCGCTCGCAGGCGACCAGCAATGGCGAACGTCTCCATCAGTTGATCGGTACCGGCGACGAATTCGCATTCGTTGCCAGCCCCCTCTCCCGCACTCGCCAGACCATGGAACGGCTTCGCACGGCGATGGGGCTCGATCCGAAAGCCTACCGCACCGATTCACGCCTCGTCGAAGTGTCTTTCGGCGACTGGGAAGGTCACACGCTGGCCGAGATCAAGCAGATCGCACCGGACAGGCTCAAAGCCCGCAAACAGGAAAAGTGGAGCTTCATACCGCCCGGCGAGGCGGCTGAAAGCTACGAGATCCTGTGCTGGCGAATTGGTGCATGGCTGCAATCGGTAGACCGGCCGACGGTCTGCATCAGCCATGGCGGCGTTATCCGCTCACTCTTCCGGCTGATCGGCAACGTGCCCGAGGACACCGCCGCGCAGGCCCTTATTCCGCAGGACCGCATCCTGCGGATCGATACGGGCGAGAGCCGTATCGAGTGGCTCTGAAGTATAGTCTGAAATACTAAATTATGCTTTCAGGCCCGGCCGGGTTTACTGTACGATTTCGAGATCGTTGACCACGCGGTTGCCGTCGACCACAGTGAAGAAAACGAGCACCTTCACGCCTGCCTTCAGGCCTTCGAAATTGAACTCTTCCGGCACCTTGTAGGTCTTGCCGTCATCCAGCGTGAAGTTCATTTTCTTGGCGTCTATGGTCTTGATCGTCGCCTCGACATCGGCGCTTTGCGCCCAGCTGTTCAGAGGCGAAAAGATGCCGGCTGTGGCAAGCAGGGTAGCGATCAGGATACGCATGGTCAGGGCCTTCGGTGGAGTCGGTCGTGTCTCGTTTCGAGCCACAGATAGCCTGCCGATTGTGGCGAAAATCGCCCATGACCGTGACATTTTCGGTATAAGTAATGACCTGAAAGTTAACGCTTTTCCGTTTTCCGGCATGTCGTTTGCCGGATCTTAACACTCAGCCCTCTCCGCAGCGCTGCGCCGCAAAGTATTGCTCCAACAATAAATGGCGAATGAGTTCATAGGGTTCTGAGCAATGGGAAATTAACCCTGCTCCAATAGGCTCCCGGCAATACTGGAAGAATGAACAAAAAGGTCTGCGCGGGTGAAAATCTGGCCGATGTCCAAAACCAAATCTTCGCGCCTTTTTCGCAGTGCCCGCATGCCCACCACCGTTGCTATTGCCATCGCCGTTCTGGTGGTCGCCATCGGCGTGGTTCTCGACCGGCGCAATACTGAACAGTACCGTACCGAACTGCGGGCGACGACCGAGCGCGTGGCCGGCCTGTTGAACCGGCGCATCGTCTCGCGCATCGACGCGGATATCGTGGCAGCGGATCATCTCGTCCATGCGCTGCAGGAAGATGCGAAGGGCTCTTCCGAGTTGTTCAAGCGCTTCGTCGACAAGGAGTTCAGCAACGATCCGCATTTCCGGGCAGTCGCCGTGGCTCCCAATTTCGCGACCAAGGACGTCATCACCCGCGATGGCATCCGGAGCGGCCTATCCGGCGCGATCGGCGACATCGATCTCGGACGGCTTGCCAATGATCTGAAAGCCGCAAAGGCAGGCGGCCAGCTGAAGTTGGTGAGCGGGACACAGGAAAATCACCTCACGCTCATCATGCCGGTGCCGAACGAAGGCAATCAGACCGGTCTCTGGGGCGCAATCGCAATCCTGATCGACGAACAGGGGCTGATGGACGCGTCGGGCGTGACGTTCGCTCCGCAACTTGCCTCGAACCAGACCTATCTCAATCTGAACTGGCTCAACATCTCGCTGCGGGATGCGGAAAAGCCGGAATATTTCGCCTTCTACGGTGACGATACCATCGAAGAAAAGGCGCCGATGCAGTGGTCGCTGACGCCCAAGGGTGCTCGCTGGACGCTTCTGGCCGTTCCGCGTGAAGGTTGGGAGCAGAGCCCGCCGGACCAGTGGAAATTCCGTCTCGGGCTTGCGCTTGCAGCGCTGGCGGTCATCGTGCCGATTTTCGTCGCCACCTCGCTGATCGCCGAGCGCAACCGCAACATTGCGGCCCTCAAGGCGCGTGAAAGCAATCTGCTGGAATTGTCGCAGCGCTTCAACCTTGCCATGGAAGCCTCCAACATGGGCATCTGGGAGGTGACGGGCGATCAGCACCATCTCTTCTGGGACAAGCGGGCGGCCGGGCTGCATTCACAGGCACCGCGCGGAAACAGCAACCGGATGAACGACTGGCTGGTGTCCGTTTACCCGGAAGACAGGGCGGCGGCCGAAAAGCACATTCTCGATTGCACCTCCAGCAACACGCCTTGCAGTGCGATCTACCGTGTCCGGCTTCCGGACGGCACGCTGCGCTACATGCGGTCGGCGGGCGCAAACTACCGTAATTCCGACGGCACGATCCGCGCGACCGGTATCGTCTGGGATGCGACGGCCGACATGGTGATGACGCAGACCCTGCGCAACGCCAAGGAAACCACCGAAATCAAGAATGCCGAGTTGGAGCTTGCCCTCGACGAACTTTCGAACCGCGAACAGGATCTCGAGGAGCTGTCGCAGCGCCTCGATCTGGCGCTCGATTCCTATGATTGCGGTATTTGGGAAGCCGATCTGCGCGACAACAGCGCGTTCTGGGACGAACGCATGCATCAGCTCTATGGCCTGCCTTACAGCGGCCGCCGCACCACCCGGAAGGATTGGCTGGGCTGTCTGCATCCGGAAGACCGCGAAGCCGCAATGAACGCTGCGGACAATGCCGTGGTTGCAGGGGAGAAACTCAACTCCGTCCATCGCATCCTGCTGGAAAACGACCAGGTCCGTTACGTCCGCTCGGTCGGCCAGGTGCACAAGGCACGCAATGGCGTCGACAAGATCGTCGGCATCGCCTTCGACATCACGGCGGACGTGTTGCTGGCGGACCAGCTGAAGAACGCCAAGAACGAGGCGGAGGCCAAGAATATCGAACTCGAGCTTGCAAAGAGCCGTATCGAGCACAATTCGCTGCACGATCCGCTGACGCTGCTCGCCAACCGCCGCAAGCTGGACATGGAGCTCGACCGCCTGTCGCGTTCCAGCCAGGGCGAGCGGCAGAAGTTCTCGATCCTGCATCTCGACCTCGACCGCTTCAAGCAGATCAACGACACGCTGGGTCACGCTGCCGGCGATGCCATGCTGGTGCATGCTTCCCGCATCCTCGCCAGCAATGTTCGCGCCTCGGACGTGGTTGCACGCATCGGCGGCGACGAATTCGTCATTCTCGCGGTCGGCAATTCCAGCGCCGAGCAGATGGCACAGCTTTCCCAGCGCATTATCGGCGAATTCCATCAGCCGATCGATTTCGAAGGCTTCTCATGCCGCTGCGGCGTCTCGATTGGCATCGCGCAGGCAAGCGGCCTCAACCTCGATGCGCGCCGGTTGCTGGTCAATGCCGACATCGCGCTCTACCGGGCCAAGGGCCTTGGCCGCAATCGCTATGAGTTCTTCACGCAGAACCTGCAGGCCGAGATCGTCAATCACAAGCGGACTGCCGACGAGGTTCTCTCCGGCATCGACAATGATGAGTTCGTCACCTTCTACCAGCCGCAATTCGACGCGCGGACCAACGAGCTGACGGGTGTCGAGGCGCTGATCCGCTGGAACCATCCGCATCACGGCATTCTGGCGCCCGACCGCTTCCTGAAGATCGCCGAAGACCTCAACGTCTCCGCGGTGCTCGACCAGATCGTTCTCGAAACCGTGCTGAAGGACAAGCTGCGCTGGACGGCCGCCGGCATCCGCGTACCGAAGGTTTCCGTCAACGTGTCCTCCAAGCGCCTGCATGACGAGACGCTGATCGACACGCTGAAGACCCTTTCCATCACGCCCGGCGAGATTTCGTTCGAACTGGTTGAATCGATCTTCCTCGATGAAAGCGAGGATTCGGCCGCAAGCAACCTCGAACGCATCAAGGATCTCGGCATCGATATCGAGATCGACGATTTCGGCACCGGCCACACCTCGATCGTCAGCCTGCTGAAGCTGAAGCCGAAGCGCCTGAAGATCGACCGGCAGCTCGTCATGCCGATCCTCTCCTCGCCGCAGGAACGCTCGCTGGTCCGCTCGATCATCGACATCGCCCGTTCGCTCGGCGTCGAAACGGTGGCGGAGGGCGTCGAGACCATGCAGCACGCGGCGCTGCTGCGCGAACTTGGCTGCGACCTTCTTCAGGGCTACGCCTTCTCGCGTCCCCTCTCCTTTGCCGATTTCACGGCGACCGCCCGCGGCGGCTGGCGCAAGGCGGCGTGACGAACGCAGTGTTCACGCTGCAGGCGGGCGGCCGACGCAAGAAAAGCTTGTCGCCACGCGGCCTTTTCCATATGACAACCGCGACAGGAGCCGGCGAAAGTCGGCCCTCCCAGGAGCCGGCGGGAGACCGGCTCTCCTTGAAGCCGGTACCTCGTCATGTCGCATAATACCTTCGGTCATCTTTTCCGCGTCACCACCTGGGGCGAAAGCCATGGACCGGCGCTTGGCTGCGTCGTGGACGGCTGCCCTCCCGGCCTGCGCTTTACCCAGGCGGAAATCCAGGCCTGGATGGACAAGCGCAAGCCCGGCCAGTCGCGCTTCGTGACCCAGCGCCGCGAAGAGGATATCGTCAAGGTTCTCTCCGGCGTGATGATGGACGAAGACGGCGAGACGATGATCTCCACCGGCACGCCGATCTCCATGCTGATCGAAAATACCGACCAGCGCTCGAAGGATTACGGCGAGATTGCCCGCCAGTATCGTCCCGGCCATGCCGACTATACCTATGACCTGAAATACGGCATTCGCGACTATCGCGGCGGCGGACGCTCTTCCGCCCGCGAGACGGCTGCGCGCGTCGCAGCCGGTGCGATCGCCCGCAAGGTCGTGCCCGGCCTCAACGTGCGCGCCGCGCTGATCCAGATCGGCAAGCACAAGATCAACCGCGCCAATTGGGACTGGAGCCAGGTCCACCAGAACCCGTTCTTCTGCCCGGACCCCGAAATGGTTCCGGTCTGGGAAGAATATCTCGACGGAATTCGCAAGGCCGGCTCCTCGATCGGCGCTGTGGTCGAAGTGGTCGCCGAAGGTGTACCCCCGGGCATAGGTGCGCCGATCTACGGTAAGCTCGACCAGGACATCGCCAGCCTGCTGATGTCGATCAATGCCGTCAAGGGCGTCGAGATCGGTGACGGTTTCGCCTCGGCCGAGCTTTCCGGCGAGGAGAATGCCGACCAGATGCGGATGGGCAATGACGGCAAGCGGATTTTCCTGTCCAATCGCGCAGGCGGCATTCTCGGCGGCATTTCGACCGGCGAGCCGGTGGTCGCGCGTTTCGCGATCAAGCCGACTTCCTCCATTCTCAGCGAACGTCAGTCGATCGACGCAGACGGCCACAATGTCGATATCCGCACCAAGGGGCGCCACGACCCCTGCGTGGGCATCCGCGGCGTGCCGGTTGGCGAGGCGATGGTTGCCTGCGCCGTTGCGGATCACTATCTGCGCGATCGAGCCCAGACGGGCCAGTTTCATCCCGGGCGTACTCTCTAGGAAGATCATCCATGGCCTATGACCAGAAGCGCGTCGTCGACGCCATCAGAGCCTTCGAAGCCGGCGAAATCGTCGTCGTTACCGATGATGACGACCGCGAGAACGAGGGCGACCTGATCGTCGCCGCGGTCCATTGCACGCCCGACAAGATGGCCTTCATCGTGCGCCACACATCCGGCATCGTCTGCGCACCCATGCCGCGCGAGGAGGCCAAGCGCCTGAACCTCAACGCCATGGTGGCGGAAAACGACAGCGCCCATACGACGGCGTTTACCGTCAGCGTCGATTTCAAGCACGGCACCACGACCGGCATTTCCGCAGACGACCGGACGCTGACCGTTCGCAATCTCGCCAACCCGAATGCCGGCGCTTCGGACTTCGTGCGGCCGGGCCATATCTTCCCGCTGATCGCCCGCGAAGGCGGCGTGCTGATGCGCTCGGGCCATACGGAAGCGGCGATCGATCTTTGCAAGCTCGCAAACCTGCCGCTGATCGGCGTCATTTCCGAGCTGGTCAACGATAACGGCACCGTCATGCGCGGGCCGCAGGTTGCAGATTTCGCGGCCCAGCATCAGCTGAAGCTGGTTTCCGTTGCCGACCTGATCGCTTATCGCCAGCGCAAGGAAACCCTGATCGAGCTGCAGTCGAGCTTCGATGTCGAGACGCCGCACGGCAAGGCGAAAGCCCATGCCTATTCGCTGCCCTGGGATCCGATGCAGCATGTGGCCGTGATTTTCGGTGACATTCGCGACGGCGTCGATATTCCGGTTCGCCTACATCTGGAAAATGTGACGCAGGATGTGTTCGGCACCCAGCGCTCCGTCGATCGCTACATGAAGAAGATAGAGGAAGAGGGCCGCGGCGTCATCATCTACCTGCGCGAAGGCTCCGTCGGCGTCGGCCAGAAGGATCACGGCCGCAAGCTTCGCCAGGGTGAGGAAGCCCATGCCGAAGCCAAGGCCCGCGAAAGCGAGTGGCTGGAAATCGGCCTCGGTGCGCAGATCCTGAAGGATCTTGGCGTCACCTCGATCAAGCTTCTGACCCGCAGCGAGCGCCACTATGTCGGCCTAGAAGGTTTCGGCATCAAGATCGCCGAAACGGTGATCTGCTGATCGCCATTTAGTTGCACATAGCTGTATCTACGTTAGATTGCCGTCCTGTTGAGGGGCGGCAATTTTTCGTGTACGAATAATATGAAGATCGTTTGGGACGAGCGAAAGCGACAGGTCAATCTCGAAAAACACGGTCTCGATTTCGCTGACCTGTACTTTGAGTTCTTCCTTGCCGCGGTAACCACACCTGCCCGAGACGGACGGTCCAAAGCCGTCGGCCGCCTCAAAGACGGAACAATCGTCGTTATCTACCTGACCCTTGGCTCCGAAGCGCTTTCGATCGTTTCAATGCGCCCGGCCCGGAAAGACGAAAGGGGTTCGATCGAATGAATATCAAAGCCGAAAAGCAGAAGGAATTTCAGCCTGGTCAAGGCTATACGAAAGAAGATTGGGACGCGGTAGACAGCCCGCCACTCACCAAGGAAGAGCTGGCTAGCATGCGCCCCTTCCGTGAAGTCTTTCCCGAGATCGCCGAGAAGATGGAAAAGGCCATCGCCGCCCGCGGTCGCCCCAAGGTCGAGGCGCCGAAGGTGGCTGTCACGCTTCGGCTGGACCCCGATGTGCTGGAAAAGTTCAAGGCATCCGGCAAGGACTGGCGAAGCCGGATGGCCGAGGAGCTGCGCAAGGCAGCCGGGCTTTAAACGCTGTTTAGCGGCTTACCTTCAGGATTTCGCCGATAAAGCGATGTGCCTTCAGAGCATCGTCGCCATCGACTCGAAGCTGTGCTTTGCCCTGAACCGCATCGATGAAGTTGGCGATCAATGCGCGGTGATTTGAGTGGCCGAAGGCCATGGGGTCGGCCCCTGCCCCGCTGCCAGTCTTCTCAGTGCTGACGGTTTCAGTCGTGCCATCCATGAACGCCGCGTCCAGCCGGTCGCCGGTGATGACGGCCGAGCCCTTGGTGCCGAGGAGTTCGATGCGTTCAGGAAGGCCGGGATAGGCCGAGGTCGTGGCGTTAAGCGTGCCGATCGCGCCGTTTTCGAGGGAGAAGCAGGCCGTCACGAGATCTTCCGTTTCCATCCGGTGGATCGGCGTGGTGCGGACGAAGGAGGAGACCTCCTTCGGCGTGCCGGCATAGCTCAAGAGCAGATCGATCGTATGGATGCCCTGGGTCAGCAGAACACCGCCGCCATCGCGCGCCATGGTGCCGCGGCCTTCGACATCGTAATAGCTCTGCGGGCGCCAGTTACGGATCGCAGCCGAGGCTTCGACCAGTTCACCAAGGCGGCCGGACTTGACGATTTCGTCAAGCTTTAAAGCGGCGGCGCGAAAACGGTTCTGCAGCACCACGCCGAGCAGGACGCCGGCATCCTTGGCCGCCTTGACGATCGCTTCCGAACGTTCCCAGGAAATGTCGAGCGGCTTTTCCAGCAGGATATGCTTGCCGGCTGCGGCGGCGCGCTGGACCAGTTCCAGATGGCTGCTCGGCGGCGTGAGGATCAGGACCGCCTCAATGGACTTGTCGGCAAAGATTGCATCGAGATCGCCATTGGTCGGGATGGTCGGATATTGTGCGGCAAAGGCCTCGCGACGGGCGGCGGTCTGGCTGAAAGCCGCCACGCATTCAGCGCGATCCGAGAGATCCAGCAAAGCGCGGGCATGATGTCCCGCCGCCATTCCGAGCCCGATCATCGCCACTTTCAATTTGGTCATAAACAATCCTCCCAAAATCTGTCGAGCAAAGCCTTACCTGCATTTTTTCGGTTTTGCGATTCCGGAACATTGCCGACAGGCACCAGTTTTGAAGCGATGCCAGAGACATATTTCGCGACATGAACCGCGCCACGCGACGCAGGAGGAGGATAGGATGAGCTTTGAAAGAACATCGGCCGTCAGCCGAAGCATCAGGATCACCCCGCCCCGTCTCGATCCCAGCCTTGAGCCCACCATGCCGACCCGTGAATTGACCGTCGAAACGATCTTTTTCGAACCCAGCGACTGGGTGCCGAACCATCCCTATCTGCCGGTTCTCGTCTACAGGAATGCCATTCACGCTGACGGAGAAATGGCGCCGAAATTCGAACAGCGCTTCCTGGAGCACGGTTGGCAGGGCCTGTGGCGCAACGGCGTCTTCGATTATCAGCACTATCACACTGGTGCCCATGAAGTGCTCGGTATTGCCGGCGGCAGGGCACGGCTTTTGATCGGCGGACCGGATGGAGCCGAGTTGAGCGTGGTCGCCGGCGATTGTCTGGTGCTGCCCGCCGGCACCGGCCACAGGCGCATTGATGCCAGCCGCGATTTCCTGGTGGTCGGCGGATACCCGCCCGGCCAGCATGCGGATATCCAGACCGAGCCTGCAAACGCCGAACAGTTGGAAAGGATAGCCGGCCTGCCGCTGCCCGTCGTTGATCCGATCGAAGGAGCCGATGGCGCACTCATGCGCCTCTGGTCCCGCCGCGTCTGATGACGCTTGGAGACGGCGCTCCTTCGCTGGAATCTGCCCGAAAAGCCGCCACGGAAACGTTGCAGCATAAGCGCAAGCGCTTAAGCCATTAGATTTTAGCCGAGCGGCCCTTCCCGCATGGAGAGTGTTTGACGACCCCAATGTTATATGGCTTCCTTACATGGCAGTGCCGATTGGAGGAGACTGTCTGCGCTGCTTTTACCCGGCTCGTCGTCGATGAGCGGAACTCACTCAGGAGGAGAGTGCAGTGAAGAAATTTCTCGCTGGCGCGATGGCGCTCTTATTTTCCACAGTCCTGTCACCCGGCATATCCGCCGCGGCCGACGACTTTCCCAACAGGCCCGTTACGCTGATTGCAGGCTTCCCTGCCGGCAGCGGTGCGGATGTCTATGCCCGCTTCTTCGCCAAGAAGCTGGAAGAGCATATGAAGCAGACCTTCCTCGTCGACAACAAACCGGGCGGCCTTGGCAGCCTTTCGGTCGTGGCGCTTAAGAACGCCAAGCCCGACGGCTATACGTTGCTGATCGCTTCCGCCGACCAGCTGACGGCGGCGCCCTATATCTTCAACAACCCGCCCTACGATCCGATCAAGGACTTCGAATATATCGCGCCGGTGTTCAGCCAGGCATTCATGATGCTGGTCAATGCCAAGTCGCCGTATAAACACATTTCCGAGTTGACGGCGGCGATGAAGGAAAAGGGCGACAAGGCATCCTATTCCACGTCGAACTTCCCATCGACGATTCTCGGTGAGATGTACAAGGTCAATGCCGGCGGTCTGCAGACCCAGCAGGTCCGTTACAAGACGGCCGCCGACGCGCTCAACGATTTCGCCAGCGGTTCGATCGACTACACGATCGGCGACCCGGTCTTCGGTCTTGCTCGCTCGCGCGACGGAACCCTTCGAGTTTTGGCCGTCAGCACGGCAAAGCGCATTTCCTCGGTGCCGGACATTCCGACATTCGCGGAAGAAGGCGTGCCGAATGTCGACGTCCGCATCTGGTGGGTTCTCGTGGCGCCGAAGGGCACGCCGAAAGCGGTCATCGACACGATGTACAAGGCAATGACAGCGGTCACCACAAGCGACGACGCCCGCAAATTCGTCGGCACCAATGGCGGCGAGCCTATGACCTTGGAGAGCCCGCAGGCGACGCTCGACTACGCGACGATGGATACCAAGCGCTGGGAAGAGTGGGCGAAGATTGGGAAGCTGGAGAAGCAGTGAAGACTGATTTGGCGTGAAGTGCGCAGCCTACGAACCTGTTTTGTTAGGTGTCGGCCACTTGCTCGTCATCCTTGGGCCTGTCCCAAGGATCTAAGCCGGTTCAGCACATTGAACGTGGATAGATGCTCGGGACAGGCCCGAGCATGACGATCGGGGTGGCTGTCACAGCCAAATTCGCAGAAGGCCGGGATCGTTTCCGGCCTTTTTGTTTTTGTGGATAGAGCCACTTCCAACTCGGAAATCGACACAAGCCCACAACTCCGGATTGCCGTTCCGCTTCAACGCTTTCGCGCCTTGACCTAGCTACGACATCGATCGAAACCCACCCAGCGCGGCATTTTTATCGGAACCACACCGCCTTTACCGCAGTTAGACGGCCAGACCTTTGGCTCGAACACGGCAAGGCAAAACCGATGAACACGCGCCCGCAATTTTCTTCCTCCAGTTCTCTCTCCCAGTTACCTCCGCAGATTTACTACGTGCATCCGTTGATGCTCAAAGGGCTGGATGCGTGGCGAGAGGCCTTTGCCCATGCCCGCGATCTCGGCTTCGATACGGTGCTGACCGCGCCGCTTTTCGAGCGAGGACACAATGCCAGTGTGTTTGTGACCAGCAATTTCGAACGGCTCGATCCAGGTCTCGGACTTGGCGATAATGTCGAAGAGGCGATCGGAGCGCTCGTGCGCGCCGCGGAGGAAAGCAAGATCAAGCTGATGCTCGATCTGGTCATCGACCGGGTCGCCACTGATGCTGCCAATCGTGGACCAGTCGTTGCCGATCCTCGCCGCAAGCCGCAGGAGAGCGAGAGCCGCAGGATCGATTTTCTGCAGGAAGCCCGGCATATCGAGAATTGGCGCAAGCGGCTGACGCGCCTGGCGGAGCTTGGCGTCGCGGGCTTCCGCTGCCTCGGCATCGGCAGGGTCGCGCCGGAGGCTTGGTATAATCTGATCGTTCATACCCGCAAATCGGCTCCGCAAACGGCCTTTCTCGCCTGGACGCCGGGCAGCGGATTTGAAGACCGCAGAGGGCTGATCGGTGCCGGTTTCGACGGCAGCTTTTCGTCGTTTGCCTGGTGGAACCTGGAAGAGCGCTGGATCATGGACGAGTACCAGATCCAGCGGGAGATCGGTTATCAGATCACGTTTCCGGAGGCGCCGTTCGGCAAGCGCATGGCGCATGGGACCGATGGCACCGAAGTTTTGCAGCGTCGGGCCATCCGTGCGCTGAAGCTCGCCTCCACCTTTGCAAGCGGCCTGATGATCCCGATGGGTTTCGAATATGGCGCCGCCGTGCCGCTTGATCCGCTGGCCGGTGATGGTGCGGGCCTGCGAGGCTTGCGCGATCAAGGCTCCTTCGATCTTTCGAGCGATATCCGGGCGATCAACGCGGGGATCAACAAGACTGCAGCCGGGTTTGCTCGCCAGCCATTGCGGCTGATTTCGTCGAGCCAGACGCCGGCCGTGGCACTGCTTCAGACCGATCAGGAAGATATCCGCGCTTCGGAGAAAATCCGCGTCGTGGTGCTGAACCGCGACCTGCGCAAGGTGACAGCGGCTCCGTATAACGCGCTGCGCGAAGCCGCCTCCCCCTTTCTGCCGCTGACCGGGCTGGATGACGAGAACGACATCTTCACCGGTGAGCTGACACTGAAGCCGGGTGAACTGCGCATTTTTGAAGGCCGTTCGTCCGCGCCGGTCGTCGGTGCGGTTTCGGTTCCGAGTGCCAGGGAGGCGGCCGCGACGCCGCGGGTGGCGATCGAGAAGGTGACGCCTGCAGTCGATGATGGCCGGTTCATGGTCAAGCGCGTCGTCGGCGAGGTGGTTAAAGTCGAGGCCGATGTGTTCGGTGACGGCCACGATCCGCTGTCCGCCGCGCTTATGTGGCGTGCGGCCGACGAGACGAGCTGGAACGAGGTGCCGATGCAGCTCGTCGCCAATGATCGCTGGCAGGCGGAGTTTCCGCTGAAGCGAATGGGCCGACATGAATTCGCCGTCGAGGGCTGGAAAAACCCGTTCCAGATTTTCCGCTACGAATTCACCAAGAAACATGAGGCAAAGCTCGATCTTCGGCTGGAAATCCAGGAGGGCATCAACTTTGTCCTCGACGCGATGGACCATGCCAAGGGTGATCTGAAGACCCAGCTTAAGGTACTGTTCGACAAGCTGACCGCGCAGGAGGATCAGCAGCGGATCGAAACCCTGCTTGATCCCAAGACCGCCGAATTGATGGCCGAGGCCGATCGCCGGCCGCACAAGGTTCGCTCGACGGTGATCCCGGTGGATGCGGAGCGGACGGCCGCTGCATTCGCCAGCTGGTATCAGGTCTTTCCGCGCTCCCAGAGCGGCGATCCGCATCGGCACGGCACGTTCGATGATGTGATCCGCCGCCTGCCGTCGATCCGGGAAATGGGGTTCGATGTCCTCTATTTCCCGCCGATCCACCCGATCGGCAAGACGAACCGCAAGGGCAAAAACAACACGCTGACGCCGGCACCGGATGATCCCGGCAGCCCCTACGCCATCGGCTCAGAAGCCGGCGGGCATGACGAGATCCATCCGGAGCTTGGGTCCTGGGACGACTTTCGACGCCTGGTGCAGGCGGCGAAAGATGAAGGGCTGGAACTGGCGCTCGATCTCGCGATCCAGGCCTCGCCCGATCACCCTTGGTTGAAGCAGCATCCCGGCTGGTTCGACTGGCGGCCGGATGGCACGATCCGTTATGCGGAAAACCCGCCGAAGAAATACGAGGATATCGTCAACGTCGATTTCTATGCCAGCAATGCCGTGCCCTCGCTCTGGGAAGAGTTGCGCGACGTGGTGCAGAAATGGGTTGATAACGGCGTCAAGCTTTTCCGGGTCGACAACCCGCACACCAAGCCGTTCCCTTTTTGGGAATGGATGATCGCCGATATCCGCTCACGGCATCCGGATGTGGTGTTTCTGTCAGAGGCCTTCACCAAGCCGAAGGTCATGTACCGTTTGGCCAAGGTCGGCTTCTCGCAGTCCTACACCTATTTCACTTGGCGCAATGCCAAGTGGGAACTCGAGCAGTACATGCGCGAGATCACCACCGAAGAGCCGAAGGAATTCTTCCGGCCGCATTTCTTCGTCAATACGCATGATATCAACCCGGATTTCCTGCAGAACGCGCCGCGCCCGGCCTATCTGATCCGGGCCGCGCTCGCCGCGACATTGTCCGGCCTCTGGGGCGTCTATAACGGTTTCGAGCTTTGCGAAGGCCGGCCAGATGCCAAGCGCAAGGAATATGCGGATTCGGAGAAATACGAAATCCGCGCCTGGGATTACGACCGTCCCGGCAATATCAAGGGCGAGATCGCGCTTCTGAACCGCATCCGCCGCGAAAACCCGGCGCTGCATTCACATCTCGGCCTGCAGCTTCTCACCGCCTGGAACGACAATATCATGTTCTTCGAGAAGACCAGCGCCGGCCGCGAGAACGCGCTTCTGATCGCCGTCAACCTCGATCCTTACAACGCCCATGAGGCGGATGTCGAAATTCCGCTCTGGTCATGGAACCTCCCCGACGATGGCGCGCTTCCCATGGAAGACGTCATCAGCGGCAACCGCTTCACGCTGACAGGCAAAGTCCAGCGCATCCGGCTCGATCCTCACAACGGCCTGCCGTTCTCGATCTGGCGCGTAAGATAAGGGAGGAACACATGGATATGACGAGCAGCCGCGGCCAATCGCAGGGCCAGACGCAAACCTTCGGTGACGATCCGCTCTGGTACAAGGACGCGGTCATCTACCAGCTTCACATCAAGTCGTTCTTTGACGGAAACGGCGATGGGATCGGCGATTTTCAGGGCCTGCACGAGAAGCTCGACCATGTCGCCTCGCTTGGCGCCAACACGATCTGGCTCCTGCCCTTCTTCCCCTCCCCGCGCCGCGATGATGGTTACGATATCGCCGACTATACCAATGTCAGCCCGGATTACGGCACGGTCGATGAGTTCAAGGCTTTCGTCGAAGCCGCGCATCAGCGGGGCCTGCGCGTCGTCATCGAGCTCGTCATCAATCACACGTCCGACCAGCATCCGTGGTTCCAGCGCGCCCGCAACGCGCCGGCCGGCTCCCCGGAGAGAGACTTTTATGTGTGGTCGGATACGGACCAGAAGTTTCCCGAAACCCGGATCATCTTTCTCGATACGGAGAAGTCGAACTGGACTTGGGACCCGGTCGCCGGTGCCTATTACTGGCACCGCTTCTATTCCCATCAGCCGGACCTGAATTTCGACAATCCGGCCGTTCTCGACGAGCTGCTGGAAGTCATGCGCTTCTGGGCGGATACCGGCATTGACGGGTTCCGGCTCGACGCGATCCCCTACCTCATCGAGCGCGAAGGCACGATCAACGAGAACCTGCCGGAAACGCACGACATCCTCAAGAAGATCCGTGCGGCGCTGGATGCCAGCCATCCCGGCAAGATGCTGCTCGCCGAGGCCAACCAGTGGCCCGAAGATACGCGCGAATATTTCGGCGATGGCGACGAATGCAACATGGCGTTCCACTTCCCGCTGATGCCGCGCATGTATATGGCGATCGCCAAGGAAGACCGCTTCCCGATCACCGACATCATGCGGCAGACGCCGGAAATTCCGGAAAACTGCCAATGGGCGATCTTCCTTCGGAACCATGACGAGCTGACGCTGGAAATGGTGACCGACGAGGAGCGTGACTACCTCTGGAACATCTACGCCGCCGATCGCCGCGCCCGCATCAATCTCGGCATCCGCCGTAGGCTTTCGCCGCTGATGGAGCGCGACCGGCGCCGCGTCGAGCTGATGAACGCGCTGCTGCTCTCCATGCCCGGCACGCCGGTGATCTATTACGGCGACGAGATTGGTATGGGCGACAACATCTATCTCGGCGACCGCGACGGCGTGCGCACGCCGATGCAATGGTCTCCCGACAGGAATGGCGGTTTCTCCAAAGCCGATCCGGCAAGGCTGGTTCTGCCGCCGGTCATGGACCCGCTCTACGGCTACGAGGCGGTGAATGTAGAAGCGCAGAGCGCCGACGCGCATTCGATGCTCAACTGGACCCGGCGCATGCTGGCATTGCGCAACAGGCAGCCTGCATTCGGTCGCGGCACGCAACGTTTCCTGACCCCCGGCAACCGCAAGATCCTTGCCTATCTGCGTGAATATAACGGCGAGACGATCCTCTGTGTCGCCAACCTTTCCCGACTGCCGCAAGCGGTAGAACTCGATCTTGCGCAGTTTGCCGGCCGGGTGCCGATCGAGTTGACCGGCATGTCACCTTTCCCGCCGATCGGTCAGCTGACCTATCTGCTGACCCTGCAGCCCTATGGCTTCTTCTGGTTCCAGCTGGCGCAGGAAGCGGACGGCCCCGTCTGGCGCAAGGAGCCGCCGGAGCAGATGCAGGACATGGTGACCATGGTGGTGCGCCGCGACCTGCAGGAACTGGCCGACGAGCCACGGCTTGCCGCAACATTCGCCCGCGATGTCCTGCCGGCCTATCTCGGCAAGCGCCGCTGGTTCGGTTCCAAGGACGAGGTGCTGCAGGGCGCCCGCGTTGCGACTGCAACGCCCATCGCATTTGCCGGCAATATCCTGCTCTGCGAACTCGAAGTCGACATGAGCGGCGGCAAGGATACCTATCTCCTGCCGCTTGCCGTTGCTTGGGATGATACCCAGCCGAGTGCGTTGGCGCAGCAGCTGGCACTCGCCCGCATCCGTCAGGGCCGCCGCGTCGGTTTCCTGACGGACGGTTTTTCCACAGAAGCGCTGGCGCGCGGTGTCATTCGCGGGCTCTGCGAACGGGCGGTGATTTCCGGCCGCGCCGGCACGCTGGAATTCCTCGGCACCGACAAGCTGGATTGCGAGCGCATCAACGAGGACATGCACGTTCACTGGCTTTCGGCCGAACAATCAAACAGCTCGCTGATCCTCGGCGACATGGCGATGGTGAAGTTGATCCGCCACATCTTCCCGGGCATCCACCCGGAGGTGGAGATGACGCGCTATCTCACCAATGTCGGTTACAAGAATACCGCGCAGCTGCTTGGCGAAGTCGCCCGCACCGCACCGGACGGTAATCGTTACACGCTGATCATCGTACAGGGTGCGATCCGTAACCAGGGCGATGCCTGGAACTGGATGCTGACCAACCTTCGCCGCTCGATCGACGAAGTGGTCGTCACCGGTCTCGACGGCGAGGCGGCGGACGAGCATTTCCAGCCATTGGTCGATTTCGCCGGAACGGTCGGCAAGCGGCTCGGCGAATTGCATGTGGCACTTGCCCAGCCGACAGATGACCCGGACTTCAATCCCGTCTGGGCCAAGAAGGCGGATGCGGAACGCTGGCGCCAATCCGTGACCGGCCAGATCTCGTCCAGCCTTTCGCTGCTGGAGCGGACGATGGAAGGCCTCGAAGGCTCGCTGCAGCAGGAGGCGCGGGTTCTGCTCGAACGCCACGACGAATTGCTCGGCATCGCCTCGAACCTGGCGGACGCGGCTGAAGGCACGCTGATGACCCGCAACCACGGCGATTTCCATCTCGGCCAGATCCTGGTCTCGGAAGGCGATGCTTACATCATCGATTTCGAAGGCGAGCCGACCAAGGACCTTAACGAGCGCCGCGCCAGGACCAACCCGCTGCGCGACGTCGCTGGCCTGCTGCGCTCGCTGAGTTATCTCGCCGCTTCGGCCGATCTTGACCGGGAGGTGGTGAGCGAGGTTGAAGATGCCCGCCACAACGAGCTGGTCAACCGGTTCATCATCCGGGCAGAGCAGGCTTTCCTTCAGGCTTATTTCGATGCGGCGGAAGCATCCGACGAACTTCGGATTTCCAACGAGAAGCGCGACCGCATCCTCGATCTCTTCCTGCTCGAAAAAGCGGCCTACGAGATCGCCTATGAGGTGCGCAGCCGGCCGCATTGGCTGCCGCTGCCGCTGGCCGGCTTCTCGGCCATTGCATCCCGACTTCTGAACACCGATCGATCGGAGACTTCCCCATGAGATATGAGCGCTCAGACCTGATGCTCGGCACGGTTCGCGAGGGCCTGCAGGCCTTGGTGGACGGCAGGCATGGGGATCCCTTCTCCATCCTCGGCCGGCATCAATATGGCGAGCTGACCGTGGTGAGGGCGCTGATGCCCGGCGCGCTCGGCGTTTCGGTGATCGAGGCGGATAGCGGCAAGGTTCTGGCGGAGCTGGAGCCGATCCATGAAGGCGGCGTCTTCGCCGGCGGCATCAACAGTACAGCGCCTTATCTCTTCCGCATCCAGTGGCCGGATGCGGTGCAGGAAACGGAAGACCCTTATTCCTTCGCACCCCTGCTTGGCGATCTCGACCTGCATCTGATTGGCCAGGGCACCCATTACGATCTCGGCCGCACGCTCGGCGCGATCCCGATGGAGGTGGACGGCGTTTCCGGCGTGCGCTTTTCCGTCTGGGCGCCGAATGCGCGGCGGGTCTCCGTCGTGGGCGATTTCAATTCCTGGGATGGGCGGCGGCACCCGATGCGGCTCCGCCCGCAGGCCGGGATCTGGGAACTGTTCATTCCGCGGCTGACCCATGGTGAGCGCTACAAATTCGAACTGCTCGACGCCCATCAGAACCTGTTACCGCAGAAGGCCGATCCGGTGGCCCGCGCCAGTGAAGCCGCGCCCTCCACGGCTTCGATCGTCGCCTCCTCGAAGCCGTTCCGCTGGAACGACGCGGAGTGGATGCGCGCGCGCCGGGAAAACCGCGGCGAAGACGGTGCGATCTCCGTTTACGAAGTGCATCTCGGCTCGTGGGTGCGGATTGCCGAAGAAGGCAACCGGGCGCTTGATTGGGTCGAGCTTAGTCAGCGGCTGATCCCTTATTGCCAGAACCTCGGTTTCACCCATATCGAGATGCTGCCGATCATGGAACATCCGTTCGGCGGTTCCTGGGGTTACCAGCCGCTCGGCCTTTTCGCCCCGACTGGCCGGCACGGCACGCCGGAGGATTTCGCCTATTTCATCGATCGCTGCCACCAGGCCGGCATCGGCGTCATCCTCGACTGGGTGCCGGCGCATTTCCCGACCGATGTCTGGGGTCTCGCCAAGTTCGACGGTACCGCGCTTTACGAGCATGCCGACCCGCGTGAAGGCTTCCACAAAGACTGGAACACGCTGATCTACAATCTCGGCCGCAACGAGGTGAAAGGTTTCCTGATCGCGTCTGCGCTGGAATGGCTTGAGCACTTCCATGTGGATGCGCTACGCGTCGATGCGGTCGCCTCGATGCTCTACCGGGACTACAGCCGCAACGAAGGCGAATGGATTCCGAACCAGTATGGCGGCCGGGAAAACCTCGAATCCGTCGAATTCTTCAAGCATCTGAACAGCATCATCCACGACCGCTGCCCGCATGCCTTCACGGTCGCGGAGGAATCCACCGCCTGGCCGGGCGTCACCCGCAAGCCGGAAGACGGCGGCCTTGGCTTCGATTTCAAATGGAACATGGGCTGGATGCACGACACGCTGCATTACATGTCCGACGACCCGGTCTACCGCAAATACCATCACGGCGAGCTGACTTTCGGGATGATCTATGCCTATTCCGAGCGCTTCATGCTGCCGATCTCCCATGACGAAGTGGTGCACGGCAAAGGATCGCTGTTCGGCAAGATGCCGGGCGACCACTGGCAGAAGATGGCGAACCTGCGCGCCTATTACGGCTTCATGTGGGGGCATCCCGGCAAGAAGCTGCTGTTCATGGGCAGCGAGATCGCCCAGGAGACGGAGTGGAATCATGACGGCTCCGTGGTCTGGGACCTGCTCGACAGCCCCGATCATGCCGGCATGCAGCGGCTGATCCGCGATCTCAACGCGCTCTATGTCCGCGAACCGGCGCTGCAATATAGCGACCTGCATCACGAAGGCTTCGAATGGGCCGTCGCCGACGATGCCGAAAACTCCGTCTACGGCATGCTGCGGTCATCCGAGGATCGATCATCGCATATGCTGATCATGTCCAACATGACGCCGGTCGCGCGACACAGCTACAGGGTCGGCGTGCCAAAGGAAGGGCGCTGGGAAGTGGTGTTGAACACCGACGCGGAGGTCTATGGCGGCTCGAATTTCGGGCAGATGGACGTCTGGGCCCAGCATTCGCCGGCGCATGGCAAGGAGTTTTCAATCTCCGTGATGCTGCCGCCGCTGGCGACGGTGTTTTTGAGGTGGCGGGGATAGCTATTCCCCGCGCCATCCATCCAGATAATTTACCCGCTCCACCCCGCCAAACCGCGCAACCCGCTGCAGTTCCGCATCCAGCTTCTCCAACCGCCCAGCCGAAGCCCGCACGCCCTTCTCCAGCCAGAGTTTCTTCACGTCGAGTGTGCCTGCCTTGCGGTCGGCCTTCATGTCGATGCGGCCGATCATGCGGTCGCCTTCGAGGAGCGGGAAGACGTAGTAGCCGTATTGGCGTTTCGGCTCCGGCACGAAGATTTCGATCCGGTAGAAGAAATTGAACAGCCGTTCGGCGCGGTCTCGGTTGCGCAATAGCGGGTCGAAGGGGCTGAGAACACGCACGCGGGCCGGCGGTTCGGGAAGATCGCCGAGATGGTCGGGGAAGCCGGCAAAGGCGAAGGATTGGCGCGGGCGGCTGCCGTCGGCAGTTTCAATCAGGATTTCGACGAGTTCGTCGCGGTGATCCTTCACCCAATCCTTGGCTTCCTGCGGCGTGACGATTTCCCAGAAATCGGCGATCTCGCCGGATGTGGCGAAACCGAGCTTTTCCAGCGCGCTGCGGCAGGCCCAGTCGACAAATGCGTCATGCTCGACTTCCGGCTCGTGGTGATGCTGCGCGATCACCCTTTCCGTCAGGTCGTAGATCTTTTGGAAGTTCATCCGGCCGGCGATCGAGAGCTTGCCGGTGTGCCAGTAATATTCGAGCGCCGTCTTGTTCGGATGCCAGTTCCACCAGCCGCCGGACTTGTGGTCCTCCACCTTCATGTCGCGCGACATGATCGCGCCGTTTTCGGCAATGTGCTGGAACGTCTCCTCGAAGGCGGAATCGAAGCCCTCGCCATGCCATTTCTTCCAGCGCTCCTGAATGATCGGCTCGCGGCGGCGGAAGCGGTGTTTCCAGTAACGGAACAGGCGCGACGGGATGATCGAGGCGTCATGCGTCCAGTGCTCGAAAAGCTCGCCGTCCTTTTCCAGAAGCGCGGTCAGGTGCTCCCGCTTGTAGGTCTGGTTGCGCGAGAAGAGGATCATGTGATGGGCGCGCTCGACCGTCGCGATACTGTCGACCTGCACGAAACCGAGATCGTCGACCAGTTGCAGCAATCCAGGCTTGGACAGCGCGCGGCCGGGCGGTTCGGAAAGCCGCTGCCGTTCAAGGAAGATTTTGCGGGCCAGATCGTTCGAAAGGAGAATCGCCATGGATCAAAGACTAGGATGCCAGAGCACAGGTATCAATGTTCATGTTAGGTTCCACTTTGCCCTTTTTGCGCATACTGTCTATAGAACCGGAAAAACGAGGGACCGGGCTTGGATATCCGTTTCGAACAGGCAGAAGCGCGCTTCGAAGGACGCACCGTCCTGCATCCACTCACGCTTTCGCTGACCGAAAGGCGGATCGGCGTGATCGGCCTCAACGGTTCCGGCAAGACCACGTTCGCGCGGATGATCAACGGTCTGGTCCTGCCCGCCACCGGTCGCTTGAGTGTGAACGGCTTCGACACCGCCAAGGATGGTGAGCGAGTGCGGGCCGTGGCTGGCTTCATCTTCCAGAATCCCCAGAACCAGATTGTCCTGCCGATCCTGAAAGAGGATATCGCGCTGGGGCTTTCCACCCGAAAACTGCCGAAAGCGGAAAAAGAAGCCGCGGTGGCGGAAATTCTTGGCCGTTTCAGCATCGGGCATCTCGCGGACCGCCGTGTCCATGAACTTTCCGGCGGTGAATTGCAGCTTGCCGCACTCGCCTCAGTTCTGGTGACGAAACCGGACGTCCTGATCATGGACGAGCCAACCAACCAGCTCGACCTTCGCAATCGCGGTCTCGTCGAGAGAACGGTTGATGGCCTTAGTGAAAACGTCATCGTCATCAGCCACGACCTTGACCTGATCGCCGGGTTCGATCGGGTGCTGCTCTTCCATGAAGGGCGGCTTGCGGCCGACGGGCGTCCCGCCGAGATCGTCGCCCGCTATCGCGAGATCGCCGCATGAAAAGCCTGCATGTGGAGGGCAACACGTTTCTGCACCGGCTGCCGGCGGGCGTGAAGCTTGCCGGGCTCGCCGCGGTCAGCCTGCTGCTCTTTCTCATGAACTCGCCCACGGCTCTTGCCGTTGCCGCATTGGCAGGTTTCGGCCTTTACGCGATGCTTGGTCTCGGGTGGCGCAATTCGTGGCATCGGATGCGGGTGATTCTGCTGACGATCGTCGTCGTTTCGGTGTTCACGCTGGTTATCAACAGCCCGGCAAATGCCGCGACGGTATTTTTCCGGCTGCTCGCACTGGCCCTTTTCGCCGCAACCATAACGGCAACCACCAGCACGGGAGACTTCATCGCGGTCGTCACCAAAGCGGCGCGACCGCTCGAAATGATCGGCCTGGTGAAGGCTTCCGATCTTGGTCTCGCGATCGGTCTCGTGATCCGTTTCTTGCCGGAAGTGCTCGGACGCTACCAGGCCATCCGCGACGCGCACCACGCCCGCGGGTTGAAACCGAAACCCCTAACATTGGCCGTGCCTTTGATTATACTGACGCTTCGCAATGCCGATGAGATCGCCGCCGCCATTGACGCCCGCGGCATCCGCGGGCAGAAGTGACAAAAGATCGGAGTTAAGGGATTTTAAACCATGTCTACCCGTGATCTCGTCCTCGCGGCCCTGTTTGCAGCGATTATCATCGCACTCGGCCTCGTTCCCCCGATCATGCTGGGCTTCATTCCGGTACCGATTACGGCCCAGTCGCTCGGCGTGATGCTGGCCGGCGTGATCCTCGGCGCAAAGCGCGGCGGGCTTGCCGTGCTCCTGGTCCTGGTCCTGGTCGCGATCGGCCTGCCGGTTCTGTCCGGTGGTCGCGGCGGTCTTGCCACCTTCTTCCTGCCAACTGCAGGTTACCTGGTCGGCTGGTTCTTTGCGGCCGTTGTCACCGGTTACTGCTCGGAGCACTTCGTCGACCGCTCGCAGAGCGGCATCGTGCAGATTGCCGGCTTTTTCCTGGCAGCCCTGCTTGGCGGCGTCGTGGTCGATCACGTGATGGGCATCGCCTATCTCGCCTTCGGCACAGGTACCGGTCTTGCGACCGCCTTCCTCGGCGACCTCGCCTTCGTACCGGGTGACGTGTTGAAGGCGATGATCGCAGCGCTTGCCGGCCGTGCCGTCATGGTGGGTTACCCGCTGCTGCCCCAACGGGCATAATCACGGGGCTCAACACCCGTCAGTCGAGATACTGATACAGCCAGTCGCGCAATTCCTCAGGCAGCGCGACCGGCTCCCGGCTTTCGGGATTGCAGGCGGTCCAGACCACCTCGGCTTCCGCCACCGCTTCGCTGCCACGCGCCATGCGCACCAGAAAACCCGCCGACTTGCCGCCGATCTTGCTGACGCCGACTTCCGTCTTGATGACATCGCCGAGTTTCAGCGACAGATGGAACGTGCAGGTGATCTTGCCAACGGCAAAGAACGGATCGTCGTCGCTCCCTTTGCGCTTGCGCCAGAACTCCGTGACCGCTTCTTCGGCACGCACCACATAAGCGGAGCGAAACATCTCTCCGTTCATGTCGACATCCCGGAACGGTACCCGGAACTCGTACGCTTTGGTTGTATCCCTGGCCACCGATCCCCCTGGTGTCATCATTCACATGAGATCTTTCTTTCAATCTAAACAACCTGAAGAGCAAGAGGACTCCGCTTGAAAAAATCCGGCATCTGCGCCATGTCCGGAGTGCCCATCCCTGATATTCTCCCCAAACTTCCTTTGGGGATGTAACCCTTCACGAGGCCGCCTTTCATGACCACGCGCCTTTACGAGCACACGATCTTCCTCGAACACCGCACACCTGAAGGACACCCCGAACGGGCGGACAGGCTGCGCTCGCTCAATATCGCGCTGGAACATCCGAATTTTTCGAGCCTCGATCGCAAGCAGGCGCCGCAGGCGAACGAAGACAGTGTACTCCTCGCCCACCCGGAAGAACACCTGCGCGCCGTCATGCGCTCGATCCCGGAAGACGACACCGTCAAACAGATCGAGGCGGACACCTATGTCGGCCCGAAAAGCTTCCAGGCAGCCCTGACCGGCGTCGGCGGCGCGATGGCGGCGGTGGACGACGTGCTGTCCGGCAAGGTCGATAATGCCTTCGTCGCGGCCCGCCCGCCGGGTCACCATGCCGAAAAAGACAAATTCATGGGCTTCTGCCTGTTCAACAACGCCGCGATCGCTGCCCGCCACGCGCAGCGCAAGTACGGCCTGGAACGGGTCGCGATCGTCGATTGGGACGTGCATCACGGCAACGGCACGCAGGACATCTTCTGGGACGATCCGTCCGTGCTGTTCTGCTCGACCCACCAGATGCCGCTTTATCCGGGCACCGGCGCCAAGGACGAGACGGGCGTGAAGAACAATGTCGTCAACGCGCCGCTCTCGCCCGACACCGGCAGCGAGCATTTTCGCGAGGCGTTCAAGAGCCGGGTTCTGCCGGCGCTGGAAAACTACCGGCCGGATTTCATCATCATCTCGGCCGGCTTCGACGCCCATCACCGCGATCCGCTGGCGCAGATCAATCTCGTCGGCGACGATTTCGACTGGGCAACCGGCCGGCTGATGGAATTGGCCGGGAAATACGCCAACAACCGGATCGTCAGCCTGCTCGAGGGTGGCTATGATCTGGAAGGTCTGGCCGAATCGGCCGGCATGCACATTCTGAGACTGATGAAGGGATAAACCATGACCGAAACCACCGAAGTTCTCGATGTGAGCGGCTATTCCTTCGAAAAGGCCGTGGCCGAACTCGAAAGCATTGTCGCGCGGCTGGAACGCGGAGACGTGGCGCTGGACGAATCCATCGCCATCTACGAGCGCGGCGAAGCGTTGAAGAAGCATTGCGAAAAGCTGCTCACCGCCGCCGAAAACCGTATCGAGAAAATCCGCCTCGACCGCGCCGGCAAGCCGCAGGGCGTCGAGCCGCTCGACGGGGAATAAAGCTCCCTGCATGGTACCGGGCCGGCGGGCATCGCAGGCCGCAGAAAGTGGACACTGCATCTTCATTCGAAGCCTGTTCACGGTGGCGGAGAAAGACTAGGTTCCGATCAAACAATCGGAGACCGGCCATGTCCTTCTTTCCCGGAAAAGACCCGGTCGCGGGCGATGCATTTGCCTGCGATGCGATCGAGAACCTGATCATTCCGCGCACCAGCGATATCGGCGGCTTTCAGGTGCGGCGTGCGCTGCCCACAAGCCGTCGGCGGTTGGTCGGGCCATTCATCTTCTTCGACCGGATGGGCCCGGCGCTGCTGCGCGCCGACGAGGCGCTGGACGTCAAGCCGCATCCGCATATCGGGCTTTCTACAGTCACCTATCTGTTCGACGGTGAGATCAAGCATCGGGACAGCCTTGGTACCGAACTCGTGATCCGTCCCGGCGACATCAACCTGATGACCGCCGGCCGCGGAATCGTGCATTCGGAACGCACGCCGGAAAATCTGCGTGGACACCCCATGTCCGTTTCCGGCCTGCAGACCTGGCTGGCGCTGCCGGACGACAAGGAGGAGATCGACCCGGCCTTTGCGCATACGGCCAAGGAATCCATGCCGCTGATCGAGGCGGATGGCGCGACCGGCCGTGTCGTGATCGGCTCCTTCGAAGGGCTCGGCTCGCCGGTTTCGACCTTTTCCGACACGCTTTACGTCGATCTTCGGCTTGAACCCGGCAGGCGCTTCCCGTTTGCGGCGGCGCATGAGGAGCGGGCGATCTATATCCTTTCCGGCGAGCTCGTGGTGTCCGGCGACCGGTTCGCGGCCGACCAGCTGCTCGTGTTCCGGCCGGGCGACAATATCACGCTGGAAGCCGGCGAAATGGGCTGTCACCTGATGCTGTTCGGGGGTGCGGCGCTCAACTCCAAGCGTTATATCTGGTGGAATTTCGTATCGTCCTCGAAAGAGCGGATCGAAACGGCGAAGGAAGAGTGGCGCACCGGCCGTTTCGACATCGTACCGGGCGACGAGGAAGAGTTTGTCCCCTTGCCGATAGGTTAAAATCGGATAGAACGCGGAAGCAAACAACTTGAAAAAGCCTGTTTTCTTCTCATCTTGGGAAGAACAAAACCGCCGTTGAAATGAGAAGAGGCTGCATTCCGTGACATCCAAGCCCGCTACGCCGCTGCTCGACAAGGTCAACCTTCCCGCCGATCTTCGCCAGGTCGAGGATCGTGATCTGCCGCAGCTTGCCCGCGAAGTGCGCGACGAGATGATCGATGCCGTTTCCCGCACCGGCGGCCACCTCGGCGCCGGCCTCGGCGTGGTGGAACTGACTGTCGCGATCCACAAGGTGTTCAACACGCCGGACGACAAGTTGATCTTCGACGTCGGTCACCAGTGTTATCCGCACAAGATCCTCACCGGCCGGCGCGACCGCATCCGCACGCTGCGGCAGGAAGACGGGCTTTCCGGCTTCACCCGTCGGGCCGAGAGCGAATACGATCCGTTCGGCGCAGCGCATTCCTCGACCTCGATTTCCGCCGGCCTCGGCATGGCGGTCGCGGCCGATCTCTCCGGTTCGAAGCGCAACGTGATCGCCGTCATCGGCGACGGCGCAATGTCGGCCGGCATGGCCTATGAGGCGCTGAACAATGCCGGTGCGCTCGATGCGCGCCTCATCGTCATCCTCAACGACAACGACATGTCGATCGCCCCGCCGACGGGTGCGATGAGCGCGTATCTCGCCCGCCTCGCCTCGGGCCGCACCTATATGGGCTTCCGCGACCTCGGCAAGAAACTCACCGCCTATCTCGGCAAGAATGTCGACCGCGCCATCACCCGCGCCGTCGAGCATGCCCGCGGTTACGTGACCGGCGGCACGATGTTCGAGGAAATGGGCTTCTACCATATCGGCCCGATCGACGGTCATTCCTTCGACCACCTTCTGCCTGTGCTGCGCAACGTACGCGACCATGCGCGTGGTCCGGTGCTGATCCATGTGGTGACCCAGAAGGGCAAAGGCTACGCTCCGGCGGAAGCTGCCGCCGACAAATATCACGGCGTCAACAAGTTCGACGTCATCACCGGCGCGCAGGCCAAGGCCAAGCCGAATGCCCCGTCCTATACGAGCGTTTTCGGTGAAGCGCTGGTGCAGGAAGCGGGTTACGACGACAAGATCGTCGGCATCACCGCCGCCATGCCCAATGGCACCGGCATCGACAAGCTGCAGGAGGCTTTTCCGGCCCGCACCTTCGACGTCGGCATTGCCGAGCAGCATGCGGTGACCTTTGCGGCCGGCCTTGCGGCGGAAGGTTACAAGCCGTTCTGCGCCATCTATTCCACCTTCCTGCAGCGCGGTTACGACCAGGTCGTGCACGACGTGGCGATCCAGGGCCTGCCGGTTCGTTTCCCGATCGATCGTGCCGGTTTCGTCGGTGCCGATGGACCGACCCATGCGGGTTCGTTCGACACCACCTTCCTCGCCACCCTGCCGGGCATGGTGGTGATGGCCGCCGCCGACGAGGCGGAACTGAAGCACATGGTCCGCACCGCCGCAGCTTATGACGACGGCCCGATCTCGTTCCGTTATCCGCGCGGCGAAGGTGTCGGCGTCGAGCTGCCGGAGCGCGGCCAGATTCTTGAAATCGGCAAGGGCCGCGTCGTCAAGCAGGGCGCGAAGGTCGCCCTTCTCTCCTTCGGCACCCGCCTGAAGGACTGTTTGCTGGCGGCGGAAGATCTCGATGCCGCCGGGCTTTCCACGACGGTTGCCGATGCGCGCTTTGCCAAGCCGCTGGATCACGACCTGATCCGTCAGCTTGCCCGCCATCACGAAGTGCTGGTCACCATCGAAGAGGGCGCAGTCGGCGGCTTTGGCGGACATGTACTGCAGTTCATGAGTTCCGAAGGCTTGCTCGACCACGGCCTGAAAATCCGCTCCATGATCCTGCCGGACATCTGGATGGAACAGGCGAGCCCGGACGCGATGTATGCCAAGGCCGGCCTAGACCGGGCGGGCATCGTCTCCACCGTGTTCAAGGCGCTGGGCCAGAGCCGCGTCGGCGTGGGCGCTGCGGGCTGATACCGCCCGCAGCCTGAAGATCAGTCCCGCTGGCCTTCGATCATCATGTCGAACTGAACCACATTCGAATAGATCGGTGTCCCGACGTCCATGGCGTAACGGGAGCGGAAGATTTTACCGCTGACGTTGAAGGCGATCGACCGGTCACCGAAGGCCGTCAGCTTGACGTCGAAGCTTTCGGGCGAGCTGTGACCCTTGGCCGTCAGCGTGCCGCTGACATGGGCGGTGTCCGGCCCAGTCTGTTCCACTCGCTCGGAGCGGAACGTGATCCTGTCGAAATGGCCGGAATCGAAAACCGCACCGGAGCGCAGAAAGGTATCGACACGGTCCTGGCCGGTGCTGACGCTTGCCGGCTGCAGTTCGAAATCGACGATGGAATGTGCGAGATCGCCCGCCTTCAGATTGAACGTCCCGGAGAACTTGCCGAACTTGCCTTTGATGCCACCACCGCCGACCTGATCCACAGCAAAACCGATATTGGACTTCGGCGTGATGGAATAACGGCCGGCCGCCGCGCTGAGGCTCGGAACCTCGACCGCGGACTGGCCGACGGCGGGGAAAGCCGTGGAGAAAAGCAGGGCTGCGAGGAGAACTGTTTTCTGGGTCATGGTCTCAACTCACTGATCGTTGTTTTGGTCGGACGGCGCCGGATGCGGAGCATGCGCACCAGGACAGCGTCTCGCCGGAAGTAGTGGTGATAAAGCGCGGCCAGCGAATGGAGCAGGACGAGCGCCAGCGTGGAATAGGCGAGGACCGCATGGACGGTCGTCCACCAGGCTTCGGCAGCATCGGATTTCGGCACCGGAAGGTGTGGGATGACCACCGTATTGAACGCGAAGGTGGGTATCTCCAGCGGCGAGACCGAGGCGATCAGCCAACCGGCCAGCGGCACGGCGACGGCCAGCAGCAGCAAGGCGAGATGCATTAGCTTTGCAGCCAGATGCTCGGTGTGGCTGATGCCGTCGACCGGACCGATCCGGATCCACAAGAGAGAATGCAGAAGCCTTACGGCAGCGAGCAGAAGCGCCAGCATGCCGAATGATTTATGCCATTGGAAAAGCGAGAATTGCAGCGCCGGATCGATCGATGGGCGCGTCATCACGAAGCCCAGCACCAGCAATCCGGCGATCAGCATTGCAATCAGCCAGTGCAGAACGATCGTCAGTGGATCGTAGCGATCGACAACAGTATGCGCCATGCGAATTCTCGGCAGTCGGGCAGTTCCTGCCGCCGAAGATCGCGCTTTCCACGGGGCGCCACAAGCCGCCCGGCATCACGTTTGCTTCAATATTATTGAAATGGACCGTGAGCCGGCGTTACTGGTCGCCTGCCGTCAGGAACAGGACGTGCAAGTCCTTTGTCGGCGTGAAATCCGTCGCAGACATCTCGAATGTCGTCGGGCCGACCTTCTTCACGCCACTGCCGCAGAAGCTGACAAAGTCCTTCTCGCTGCCCTTGTCGATCGTCAGCTTGAACTTGGAGATTGGGCCATTCCAGTTGGCACCGGTGGTGAGCACGTAGGAAACCCACTGCTCCGTATAATTCGGGCCATTCTTGCCGGCGGCGGCTTCGAGCTTGGCCGCCGTCTTCATGAACGCGTCGTCGACGCAATAACGCTCGACATAGCTCTTGTACTCATAGGCCGGCTTGCCATTCTGGATAAAGCTCATCGCAACCGTGCCGCCGACGCTCGGCTTGTAACGATGGCTGACCTTGACCGGTTTGCCGGCCGGGAACTTGGTCTTCCACCAATAGGCGGAGCGCAGCGTCCAGGTGGGACGCAGGTCCTCCTGCCAGCCCTTGCCGGCATCGTAGCCGTCTACGTAAATCAACCCCTCGGCGATCCAGCGCTGTTTGACGTCGGCCGGCAGCGATTTCAGCGCTTCGGCGGTCTTGTCGCTATAGGGAAGCAGCGGCACTTTCTGGGCCAGAAGCTCGTCGGTACGGTCGATGCCGGTGGCAATCACGCGCTGCTGCAGTTCCGGCTTGATCTGCCGCCCGTCCTGCACCACCGAAAAACCGAGGAAATTGTCGGCTTCCGGGTCACCATAGGCGATATCGCTCATCGAGCCGCCGGTGACATCCGGCATGGGGAAGGCGATGACGCTTTCGACTTCCTTGTCTCCCGTATTGCGGAAGACATAATCGACCAGCACTTCCTCACGCGAAATATAGAGGTTTTCCTCCTGCATGCTCACATCGCTGTTCTGAACGTAGATCAGCCCACCGGTCGTCAATTCTGCAGTCGTGTCATTGGCCAATGCCTGCGATGCGCACAGCATAAGACCACCAGCCATCAGTATCGCGCGCATCGGTCTCTCCCTTTGTTTGAGCGGACGATAGCCAAGATTTCTGCAAGAAAGAAGACAGTGGTTCATCGATGGCAGGCTTTGCCACAAGGAAAGGCTTGCATCCGCCTCCCCTCGCAGGCATTGACTGCGGCCATGTCCAAACCCCAAGAAACCCAACGCCTCGACCAGCTCCTGGTGACGCTCACCCTGTTCGACAGCCGATCGCGGGCGCGCGACGCCATTGCGCGTGGCACCGTGACCGTGAACGGCCAGATCATCACCAAGCCGGGGCAGGTCGTTGCCACGAACGCCGCGATCGAAATCGACGATCCCGCCAAGGCCTATGTCTCCCGCGCCGCCTTGAAGCTGATTGCGGCGCTTGATCATTTCGGTCTCGATCCGGCCGGCCGGGTCTGTCTCGATGTTGGCGCTTCCACCGGCGGCTTTACCGAAGTGCTGCTGGAGCGCGGCGCCGAGCATGTGACCGCGGTCGACGTCGGCCATGCCCAGATGCATGAACGGATCGCCGCGGACCCGCGCGTGACGAACATCGAAGGGTTGAATGCCCGCGGCATGACCGAGGATGATCTCGATGGCGAAGAGATCGACTTCATCGTCTCGGACGTGTCGTTCATCTCGCTGAAGCTGGCGCTGCCACCGGCGCTGGACCTTGCTGCTCCCGGTGCCGTATGCGTTATGCTCGTCAAGCCGCAGTTCGAGGCCGGCCGTGAGGCGATCGGCAAGGGCGGATTGTTGCGCGATCCGGACAGCGCACCTGCCGTCGCGGCTGAACTGGAGCGCTGGCTTGTGGAAGATATCGGATGGGAAAGCCTCGGGCTGATCCCCTCCCCCATTGCCGGCGGTGACGGCAACCAGGAATTCCTGCTCGCAGGACGCAAAGCGGAGGAGCTGCCATGAGCACAGTCACCGTCACGATCAATCGGCTCGGCGCGCAGGGGCACGGCATCGCCAACGGCGAAGATGGCCCGGTCTATGTGCCCTATGCGTTGCCCGGCGAAACATTCGCGATCGCCCGCAACGGCGATCATGGCACGGTCATGTCGACGTCCAACCTGTCGCCTGACCGGATCGAACCGATCTGTCGCCACTACGGACCCGATAGCGATGCCTGCGGCGGCTGTTCGTTGCAGCATCTCGCCGACGAACCCTATCGCGCCTTCAAGCGCAACCTCGTCGTCGACGCTCTGAAAGCCAAGGGCCTGACGCCCGAT
The DNA here is from genome assembly GCA_965227625.1 of Neorhizobium sp. Classification (GTDB taxonomy): domain Bacteria; phylum Pseudomonadota; class Alphaproteobacteria; order Rhizobiales; family Rhizobiaceae; genus Neorhizobium. Next base: position 63,370 of record CBDDGK010000062.1, read on the forward strand.
GTGGGCGCGCTGATCGCCTGCCATCCCGGCGAACGGCGGCGTACGGTCTTTTCCGCCCGCAACACGGAAAAGGAGTTTCTGCTCGGCTTCAACCGCGCCGAAACCAACCACATCGTGTCGATCGAGGAATGTCCGATCGCCGTGCCCGGCATCGTGGCGCGGCTGGATGCGATAAGGGCAATCGGCAAGGCGCTCGCAGCCGGTGCCGAGGTCTTCCGCCTCAGCGTGCTGGAAACGCTGTCCGGTCTCGATATCGCCGCGGAGGGGCTGAAACTTTCCGACAAGCAGCGCCGTGCCGTCACTGAAACGGTTCTCGGCATGCGCGGCATCGCGCGTGTTTCCGTCAATGGCGAGATCGTCATCGAGCCGCAAAAGCCGATCATCGATTTCGGCGGCGTGCCGGTCTCCCCGCCTGCCGGCGGCTTCACCCAGGCGACCAAACCGGCGGAAGACGCGATGGCCGAACTGGTTCTTAGCCATGTGGGCAAATCGAAGCGCATCATCGACCTCTTTGCCGGGTCGGGCACGTTTTCGCTGCGGCTGGCGCGGATCGCCAAGGTTCATGCCGTTGAAGGCGAGGACAAGGCACTGAAAGCGCTCGACTTCGCCGCCCGCAACACGCAGGGGCTGAAGCCGGTGACGATCGAGAAACGCGACCTCTTCCGTCGTCCGATGATGGTCTCCGAGCTGAAGAACTATGACGCGGTCGTTTTCGACCCGCCCCGCGCGGGCGCTGAAGAGCAGATGAAGGAACTCGTCCGCTCGGCGGTGAAGACCGTGGTTGCGGTGAGCTGCAACCCCATAACGCTGGCCCGCGACCTGCGTATCCTGGTCGATGGCGGCTACCGCATCAAATCCGTAACGCCGATCGACCAGTTCCTCTGGTCGCCGCATGTGGAAGCGGTGGCGTTGCTGACGAAGTAATTCAGTCCTAATGGAGCCGCGTTGCGTTACGACTTCAACCTGCTGGAGAAAACAGCTTCGGACCTGATTTCGGCGGGACGTGTTGCCGACGCGATCAAGATCTATCTGTTCATGTCCGACGGCGATCCTTCGCTTGATGCCGGGTATCTCGGCACCAAGCTCGGAGAATGCTACGAGCTGATCAGCGATTTCCATGCGGCGAAATATTGGCACGGCAGGGCAATCGAGGAAAATCCGGGAGTGCGGCTCAGTTCGGAAGAGGCAGTAACACGCCTCGCTCCGAAAGCAGGGATCGACCATCTCCTGCCGTCAGCCAAACAAACGGATTAATCGTCCAGATCGAGCCGGCCCGTGCCGCTGACATTGTCGCAGCGGCAGGTGCCGCCGACGCGGCCGGCTTCGGCGCGGCAGACATAGGGGCGGTTGCGATTGTCGCTCTGGCGCGGCTGCACGACGCAGACGTAACGCTGCGGGCGCGGCGGGCGGTCGTCGGTGCGGGTGGTGCCGTTGAACTGGATGAGGCTCATCGGTGCATCCGTTGCCGGTGTCGAGAACCCGCCGGCAGAGGCAGCGGAGCAGGAAAGCAGCAGCATTGCCGCGAGTGACAGGATATTGCGCATCGGGATACCTCCTCGTTTGAGCAACATCTAATCCTCTCCCTGCCCCGAAAGAAGACGGGGCAGAGGCAATCTTCTGAACTAGTGTTAGGGCGGCGTTAACGCCGCATGAAGGCTTCGAAGGCGGCGCGCGCCTCGGCACTCTTCAGCTGCGCGGAGAAGTGCACCAGTTCCTCGTCCATGCGGGCGAGAACCGCGTCGCGCGGGCCGCGCACCAGATCGCGGGCGATCTTCAATGCCTGCGGCGGCTTTTTGGCAAGGCTGGCGGCAAGCGCCAAGGTTTCCGCGTCGACCGCTTCCGGTGTGACGATCTTCCAGATCACGCCGGCATCCAGCGCCGCTTCCGCCGAAAACCCCTCGCCCGCCACCAGCATCGCGAAAGCGCGCTGGTGGCCCATGATCTTCGGGGCCAGCAGGCTGGACGCGGCCTCCGGCACCAGCGCAAGATCGACGAAGGGCGTCTTGAACAGGCTGCGCGCGGAGGCAACCGTCATGTCGCAATGCAGGTTGAGCGTCGTGCCGATGCCGATCGCCAGACCATCGACGCCGGAAACGAGCGGTTTTTCGGCCAGCGCCAGCGCCTTGATGAAGACGGCGGCGGCAGGTGCTTCCCTGGAGCCGGACATGGCATAGCTCAGGAAATCGCCCATGTCATTGCCGGCGGAAAAGCAGCCTTCGGTGCCGAGCAAGGCTACGGCGCGGATCGTTTCGTCGCCATTCGCCTCTTCCAGCGCCGCGGTCATGCGGCTGTACATGGCCGAAGTGATGGCGTTCTTCTTTTCCGGCCGGTTGAAACGAATGACCATGACGCCTGGCTGGGCTTCCGGGCGCTCGACGAGGATGTGGTTGTCGCTCAAGAAAAGCTCCTTCAGGCGAGGATGGCGCGGGCGGCCTCGAGGCTCGCGGCACCGGAGATGACGCGGTCCTTCAGCGCCGATGTCTCGGCCAGCAGATTTTCAGCCATGAAGCGGCAGAGCGTGGCGCGCTGATCGCCCTGACCATTGTCTACAGAGACCAAACCACCCCTCGCGAGATAGACGCCGGTCAGGACCAGGCCGAAGAGGCGTTGATACGGCGTCGCGCCGGCCAGAGCATCCGCTGTGCGGCCCGCGGCTTGCGCTTCGAGCAGCCAGTTCGTCGCGGTTTCCAGCGCGGAGATTGCAGCCTTGAGCCGGTCGGCGGTCTCGCCGAAAGCAGGATTGTTGGAGGTCGCGACTTCGTCCGCCACCTGCTTCAACTCGCCGATGAAGCCTTTCACCTGATCGCCAGAGGAAAGCGGCAGCTTGCGGGTGACGAGGTCGATCGCCTGGATGCCGTTGGTGCCCTCATAGATCGGCGCGATGCGGGCATCACGAAGATAGCGGGCAGCACCCGTCTCCTCGATAAAGCCCATGCCGCCATGGACCTGAATACCGAGCGAGGCGACATCGACGCCGATATCGGTGGCGAAGGATTTGGCGATGGGGGTCAGCAGTGCGGCGCGCTCCGTCCATTGGCGGGCCTCGTCGCCTGATGTGTGATGCGACATGTCGATCGCATGGGCGCAGGCATAGCAGATGGCACGCGCTCCTTGAGTCAGCGCCTTCATGGTGATCAGCGTGCGGGCAATATCCGGATGGTCGATGATCGGGCTCATGCCGGAGCCCGACCAGCCGGGCGCTTTGCCCTGAGTGCGGTCCTTGGCGTAGGCGACGGCCTTCTGCGTGGCGGCTTCCGCAATGGCAACGCCCTGCATGCCGACGGCCAGGCGGGCATTGTTCATCATGGTGAACATGCAGGCGAGGCCCTTGTTCTCCTCGCCGACCAGCCAGCCGATCGCGCCCTTCTCGTCACCATATTTACCGTCGCCATAGATCATCGTGCAGGTCGGCGAACCGTGGATGCCGAGCTTGTGTTCGATCGAATGGCAGAACACATCGTTGCGGGCGCCGAGCGATCCGTCTTCTTCCACCAGAAATTTCGGCACGAGGAACAACGAGATGCCGCGTGTGCCGGCCGGCGCATCCGGCAGGCGGGCCAGCACGAGGTGAATGATGTTGTCGGCCGCGTCGTGTTCACCCCAGGTGATGAAGATCTTCTGGCCGAAGATGCGATAGGCGCCGTCTTCGGCGCGTTCGGCGCGGGATTTCAGAACGCCAAGATCCGAGCCCGCATGCGGCTCGGTGAGGTTCATCGTGCCGGTCCACTCGCCGGACACCATTTTTTCCAGATAGGTCGCCTTCAGCGCATCACTTCCGTGCGCCACCAGCGCCTCGATCGCGCCCATGGTGAGCGTCGGCGCAAGCGCGAAAGCCATGGAGGCGGAATTCCACATTTCGAGCGCCGCGACATTCAGCATATGCGGCAATTTCTGGCCGCCGAACTCTTCCGGCGCGGTCAGGCCGTTCCAGCCGCCTTCCCTCCAGTGACGGTAAAGCTCCGGCCAGCCGTCCGGCGTCTTTACTCGGCCATCTTCCAGCCGAGCACCCTGCTTGTCGCCGGTCTCGCCGAGCGGCGCCATCTCGTTGCCGGCAAAACGGCCCGCTTCTTCCAGGATCGCATCGACCACATCGGCGCTCAGATCGCCGAACCGGCCGATCTCCAGCGCATAGGCCAGACCGGCGACATGATTGAGCGTGAAGGCGATCTCCTCGACCGGTGCCTTGTACATGATGCTCCTCCCCAGAAGTGTTTCCAACAGGCGCCCACGACGGGCGTTTGCCATCTTGTTTGCATGATAGCCGATTCTGCGGCGTGGCACGCGCATATGCTTTTTACGTAAACGTAAACGGAATTGTCAATCGTGGCCCTCGCGGACGGTCCTCGCCGGTCTTATCCAATTCGCGGCGGCCAATGTGACACCACTGTCACATTGGCCCTCTATGAGGAAGATTTGCGTGCCGTCTGGACTTCCCGCCATCTGGATTCCTTGCCATGTCGATCCTCACCCCCGCCGTACCTGGCCTTGTCTGGGCCTATCATTTCCGTCCGGGCACTGCCGCTTGTGTGCGCCTTCCGGTCGAAGCGGATCGTAACGCGCTGGAGGTCGAGGACGGTTTCGTCTGGCTGCACCTCAATCTTGCCGATACGCGCGTTGCACCGTTCCTGGAGAATTTTCCCGGCACAACGCCGCCCGCGGCAGCGGCACTGACCACCCATGACACCCATGCGGCGGTCACGCTCGATGAACAATTGATCTATGGCACGCTGGTGGATTTCCAACGGGAATTCGACAGCGATACGCGCGATATCGGCTGGCTGCATTTTTTCGTGTCCGACCGGGTGATCATCACCACGCGGCTGCAGCCGCTGCGCTCCGTGGATCGGGTTCGGGCCGCGATCGAAAAGAACGCCTCGCGTTATCGCAAGCCGATCGACGTGTTCGAAACGATCGTTGCGGAGTTCCAGCGCACGCTGATCTCGCTGGTCATGGAGCTGACGGAAGAGCTGAACCTGATCGAGGACTTCGTCTACGACAATGCGCCGCGTGACGAGCGCCGACGGCTTGCTCCGGTGCGGCGCACGGTGGTGCGGCTGCATCGGCATCTGCGGACCGTTCTGACTTTGATGCGCCGGGCGGGCGCCGCCGATGAAGAAGAGATGCCACCCGGTTTCGACGATGCGGCCTCCCGCCTGATCGGCCGGCTGGAGTCGGTGGATCACGATGTCTACGCGCTTCAGGAGCGCGCTCGCCTGCTGCACGAGGAAATCGACTCCAAGCTTTCGTCAGAGACCAACCGACACCTCTACATCCTGTCGATCATGACGGCCTTCATGCTGCCACCGACGTTGATCACCGGCTTTTTCGGGATGAACACATCCTCCCTGCCCTTTGCGGACGGCGGCGGCGGCACGGTCTATGCCTTCGGCTTGATCGTCCTCTCCGTGCTCGCCGCCTGGTGGCTGCTCAGGCGCGCCGGGATCATGTGATCGCCAGAACGGGAAAACCCGCCCGGCGGCGGCCGGACGGGTTTTCGAATGGCACTGTATTTCGGCTCAATAATAGGGCGAAAGGCAGGTCTGGCGTGGGCCGTAGTTCGGCTGGAACGTATTCGAATAAGAATCGTAGGAGCGGTAACGGTCGTAGCACCATTCGTAGTGGCGCGGATTGATGTCGCTGCGCTCAACATAACGCGGGGCCGGCGCGACGTAGCGTGGTGCGGGCTCGACATAACGGGGCGCGGGTTCGTAGGTCGGCGCGGCAAGCGCGCCACCGATGATGGCGCCCGCGCCGAAGGCAGCCAGCGGGAACCAGTAGCCGTTGTAGTGGCGATATCCCGGGCGGCGGTCGCGATAACCGCGATGGCCATTGTACCAATCGCCGCCATGGCGACGGCGATACTGGACGGTTACCACGTCCGACTGCGCATCAATACCGGCCGCGGGGGCGGCAACACGCGGCATGGCTTCAGCCGGCAGCAGCGAGCCGGCAAGAACGGCGACGGCAATGCCCGCCATCGCAAACTTCTTCATCAACGTCATTGAGTTCTCCAATCCCTCGATCTTCTATGCTTTGTCCAAAGCTTCAGGCCTGCCATATCGCAGGGCCCGTCATTTCGCATCTGTGGTAGAAAAATCATGCTGAATGCACGCTTAATAACACGAAGAAAAACGGCCGGGGAGATGCCCGGCCGCTTTCGCTATTTCTTGGTTTATTTGCCGCGTTAGCGAGGCGAGACGCAGGTCCGGCGAATGCCGCCGCTCGCGACATAGGTGTTGTCGGACGCGCGATAGGTGCGATAGCGGCTTTCGCACCAGGCGACATGCCCGCTTGCCGGCCGGCTGGACTGGATCGCACCGCCGATGAGGGCGCCTGCGCCAAAGGCGGCGAGCGGGAACCAGAAGCCGTTGTGATAGCGATAGCCCGAGCGGCGTTCGCGATAACCGCGATGGCCGTTGTAGTAACCCCCGCGGTCACGGCGCCAATCACGGTCGCGACGATACTGGACGTCGGTTACCGGGCTTGCCGTCGAGATGCCGGAAGGTGCCGGCACCTGGAAGGCCTGCGCTGGCACGAAGGTCGTGAAGGTGGACGCGACGGCGACGGCAATTGCGGTGACGCGCAGACGAAGGTTGATCATACCGGTGTTTCCTTTTCTTGTTCTATCGAGAAAACAACATTGTATGAGAAGCTTAGTTCCACTTTTCCCGAACCCGGCCGATCACGAATAAGCGACCGGATTCAGGAGGTCTTGAGGCCCTGCGTTCGATCAGGCGACGATCGAAAGCTGCGCCTGCTCGCCCTGCAGCCGGCCGACCATGAAGTTCGCATACCATTCGACGAACTGCATGACGCCGCCTTCGTGAACCGCCGAATACGGGCCAGGCTCGTAGGCCGGCGAGCGGATGCCGAAGGCGTTTTCCTCGACGATCTGGCGGTCCTGGTCGTTGGTCATGTTCCAGACATGGGTCAGTTCTTCGAGATTGTAATCCACGCCTTCGACGGCGTCCTTGTGGACCAGCCATTTGGTGGTGACCGCCGTTTCTTCGGGACCGATCGGGGTGACGCGGAAGGAAATCGCGTGGTCGCCCAGCATATGGTTCCAGGTGGTCGGGTAGTGGAAGAGCAACATGGTGCCGATACCGTCGATCGTCACGTCGTCGGAGAGCTTGCGCGACACGGCATTGCGGCCGGACATGGTGTAGCTTTCCGCCCCTTCGATGAGCGGCATACGGGCGACGCGGAATTGTCCGTCCGGCGACATGTTGAACTGGCTCGGCAGATTGGCCGCCTCGCAGCGCTGCCAATGCTCAAGGATGACCGGATCGTCGATCGCGCCGGCGACGCCGGTCACGGTGGGGGCTTCCCGGAAAGTGCGGCAAAGCTCCGGATGGTTACCGGCACAGTGGTAGCACTCTCGGTTGTTTTCCCAGACGAGCTTCCAGTTGCCCTTTTCAATGATGGTCGACTGGTGAGCGACCTTGGCTTCCGACAGGCGGTGCGGCTTCATGTAAGGCTCGATCGCGGCACGGACCGGGGCGAAATCAGGCGCTTCGTTGGCGAGACAGATGAAGATGTAGCCACCAACGCTTTCGCAATGGACCTTCTTCATGCCGAACTGGCTCTTGTCGAAATCGGCGCCCATCTGGCGGCCGACCAGCAGCGAGCCGTCAAGCTCATAGGTCCACTGGTGATAGGGACAGACGAGGCGCACCGCCGAACCATGTTCCTTGGTGCAGACGCGGCTGCCGCGATGGCGGCAGGTGTTGTGCAGGGCGCGGATCTGGTCGTCCTTGCCGCGTACGACGACGACCGGGTAATCGCCGATCTGCAGGGTGAAATAGGCACCCTTCTTCGGCAGTTCGCAATCATGGCCGACGAACAGCCAGTCGCGATACCAGATCATCTGCATGTCGAGCTTGAAATATTCCGGGTCCGTATAGAACGGCTGTTCGAGGCTGAAGCCTTCGCGGCGGTTCTTGAGCTGTCGCAGGACCTGGTTGCGGAATTCCATCATTACCTTCCTCGTCGAAAATCTCCGCGGGAAGGACATGGATGGGCGCGGACCGAAAATTCGGCCGGCCTTATCCGCTGCCCCGAACGCCCGCCGCGATCGGTCAAACATATGTCCCAAGGCTGGTTTCCGGGCTGAGGAGCCGTTCCCTTTCAGGAACCGGGTCTGACGCCTTCCCGGGCGGCCATTTCGGCTCTTTCCCAGTGGCATTCGCCAGACCTTTGAACTCCACCACCGTTGCGGGGGCAGCGCCGGATAAAGGCCTAAAGGCCCCGGCCGGCTTCCCAATTCTCCACCCTCCCTAGCAGGGCGGCACCTTGAGCTTGAAGGCGATATAATCATCCGTCCGGCGTGTCGCATAGACGACATTGCGACATCGGAAGCCGCAATGACGACGGGACCTCAACATCCCCTCCAGCCTCGCAAAAGGGAAACCAGTCATTAACGAATTCACTTTCATACTCGCGCCATCCATGGGAGCGCAGCTGCCGTGCAGGAAAAGGCCAAAATACGTTATTTCGAAGCACCGGCGCCGAAACCTCCGGTAACGGCGCTTTCGAAGCTTGCTGCGCATTCCGAGTTCCTGCGCACGGGCCGCATTGCACGGCACAGCCCGATATGGGTGCCGGAAGAGCGCCGCTATCTGACGCATGAGGAAGTGGCAGAGCGCACTGGCAAACGGCTGGAAGCAGCCGGCGAAAGAAGTCACGAGCGGATCAACTCCTTCCACCGGTCGATCCAGTTCCCGAAAATCGTCTTCCACAAGACGCTCGATGAGCGCCCGCATCTTGGCTACTGTCACGTCACGGCGGCAAAGAGCATGATCGGACAGCGCGTCCCGGTCAGCTGGTCGTTCTACATCGCCAACTTCTTCTCCGAGATCGGCGAGGACGAGAAATTCTTCGAGCGGATCAGCACCAGTTATTCGCGCATGTATTTCGCCGTTGCCGTCGAACGCGAGAAGGGCGAACCGCTCAAGATCAACCGGTCGATGCGCAAGAACGGCGTGCTGTTCCAGACCAGCGACCCGATGGAAGCGATCAAGAATGTGCTGATGCTCGGCGCTTCGAACGATACGCTGCGCGAGATCATCAAAAAGCTTTGAAGACGGTGCTGTCCGCGTTATGGACTGACGGACATGACCGCCACTATCATCGACATCACCCGCGATCACGACACCGCTTTGCGCCGCGCCTCCGACGTGCTTGGCGAAGGCCTTCCGATCGCGATCCCGACGGAGACGGTTTATGGGCTGGCGGCTGACGCCACCAACCCGGCGGCGATTGCCCGTATCTACGAAACCAAGGGCCGGCCGCGCTTCAATCCGCTGATCTGTCATATGGCCGACCTGGAAATGGCGGAGCGTTATGCGGTCTTCGATCCGATTTCCCGCACGCTCGCCGAAGCTTTCTGGCCGGGGCCGCTGACGATCATTCTGCCGCTGAAAGCCGATAGCGGCATCCATTCGCTGGCAACTGCCGGACTCGATACGGTCGGCATCCGGCTGCCGAAGGGGTTTGCTTCCGAGCTGATCCGCGCCTTCGGAAAGCCGCTGGCGGCGCCGAGCGCCAATACATCCGGCAAGGTCAGCCCGACCAGCGCGCAGCATGTCGCCGACGATCTTGGAGAGAAGCTCAAGCTGATCCTTGATGGCGGATCAGCGCCGGTCGGCGTGGAATCCACCATTGTCCGCGTCGAAGATGGCGCGATCCGGCTTTTGCGGCCGGGCGGAGTGGCGGCGGAAGAGATCGAGAAGGCGACGGGACTGATGGTCATCCGGCCGGAAGGTCCCGCTGCGATCATCGAGGCGCCGGGCATGCTTGCCTCGCATTATGCGCCGGGTGCGGCGGTGCGGCTCAATGCCTATCACATCGAGGCCGGCGAGGCGCTAATCAATTTCGGCTCGAAATCCCTGAAGGGGATCGAACTTTCTACGGGAGTTTTCGATCTCAGCCCCTCCGGAGACCTTGCGGAAGCAGCTTCGAACCTGTTCGATTATCTGAAGCGGGCCGATGCCACCGGTGCGGCCCGTATTGCGGTTTCGCCGATACCCGATCACGGGCTTGGCGAGGCGATCAACGACCGGCTGGCCCGCGCCGCAGCGCCGCGGGAATAGGCCGGACAAAACATAAGGAGGATACGCCGATGGATATTTCCGGACCGAAACCCGAGCTTCTCGATCGTTTCGCGGCGATTGTCGGCGCAAACCACGTCCTCCGCGACCCGCAGGACCTGGCGCCGCATCTCGTCGAAGGACGCGGGCTCTACAAGGGCTCCTCCCCCATGCTGCTGAAGCCCGGCTCGACGGCAGAGGTCGCGGCAATCATGAAGCTTGCCAGCGAGACCGGCACGCCGATCGTGCCGCAGACCGGCAATACCGGCATGGTGGGTGGCCAGACGCCACGCACCGGCGGTCATGACATCATACTCTCGCTGGAGCGCATGAACCGCATCCGCGACGTCGATCCGGTCGCCAATGTTCTGGTGGCGGACGGCGGGGCGATCCTGGCAGACGTTCACAAGGCGGCGGAAGCGGTGAACCGCCTTTTCCCGCTGTCGCTCGGCTCGGAGGGCTCCTGCCGCATCGGCGGCAACCTTTCCACCAATGCCGGCGGCACCGCCGTGCTCGCCTATGGCAATATGCGCCAGCTCTGCCTCGGCCTTGAAGTGGTGTTGCCGACCGGCGAGATCTGGGATGGGCTGCGTCGTCTCAAGAAGGACAATACCGGTTACGACCTGCGCGACCTCTTCATTGGCGCTGAAGGGACGCTCGGCATCATCACCGGTGCGGTGTTGAAACTCTTCCCGCAGCCGGTCGGTCATCAGGTGGCGATGGCGGGGCTGAATTCGACCGAGGACGCACTCAAGCTCTTCGAACTTGCCTCGAACCTGTGCGGCACGGCGCTGACCGGCTTCGAGCTTATGCCCCGCATCGGCGTCGAGTTCACCGTGCGCCATACGGAAGGCGTTCGCGATCCGCTGGAAGGCCCGCATGCCTGGTACACGCTGATCGATATCTCGACATCCGATTCCGCGGAAACGGCCGAGACGATGATCCAGTCGCTGCTGGAACAGGGCTTCGAAAAGGGTCTCGTCCAGGATGCGGTGATTGCCTCCTCCCTGCAGCAGCAGCGGGCCCTTTGGAACATGCGCGAAAGCATGTCGGATGCGCAGAAGCCGGAGGGCGGATCGATCAAGCACGATATTTCCGTGCCGGTCTCCAAGGTGCCGGCCTTCATGGCGGCTGCCGACAAGGCGGTGCTTGAGGCCGTGCCCGGCGCCCGCATCTGCGCCTTCGGCCATCTTGGCGACGGCAATATCCACTACAACATTTCCCAGCCAGTCGGGGCCGACAAAGCGGCCTATCTTGCCCGCTGGCGGGAGGTGAACGCGATCGTCCATCCGCTGGCGATTTCCTTTGGCGGTTCGATCTCGGCCGAACACGGCATCGGCCAGTTGAAGCGCGACGAACTGGCGGAAATCCGCACTCCGATCGAGATGGACCTGATGCGTCGGATCAAGACGGCCTTCGATCCCGCCGGCATCATGAACCCCGGCAAGGTGGTCTCGGTCCCCGGAGCCGATCTCTGATGACCAGGAAGCCGGTGGGCCAGTCTCCGCGGACGACGATCCGCATCGATCTTGAAAACGGCGTGCGCCTCGGCCCCGGCAAGGCGCAGCTCCTTGAATTGATCGCCGAGCACGGCTCCATCCGGGCCGGCGGCGCCTCGATCGGCATGTCCTATCGCCGTGCATGGCTTCTGGCGGACGAGATCAACCGCATGTTCAGGGAACCATCGATCTTCACCCGCCATGGCGGCAAGAGCGGCGGCGGCGCGGGCCTGACGGAATTCGGCCAGGAGCTTCTGGCCCGCTACCGGCGCATGGAAGAAGCCAGCCGCGGCGCGATGAGCGCCGACCTCGACTGGCTGGCCGCCAAAGCGGATCCCAACTTCCAGCAGCTGGGCAAGGCCGACGAGACCTGACCGCCGAAGGTGATCAGCTCTTCAGCTGTGAAAGCGCCCAGAGCGTATCTGCGCTGATGCCCGCGCTCGCCGCGCTGCCGTTCATGATGTCCACCGCTGGAGAGCTGACGACCGCGTTTTGCAGATCGTACATGATGGTAAAGCGCTGGATCAGCTTCTTCAGCTTTTCCGGATCGGCAAGTTCTTCCAGATCGAGCTTCTTCTCCACCAGCTTTGCCTGCTGGTCGACGTCCATGTTGCCGATTTCGCTCGGCAGCTGGAATGTGACGCGGAAGAACTCCATCAAAGCTTCGTCGCCGAGGATGACGTAGGGATCGGTGATCGTATCGGCCATGCGCTGAAAATAGAGCGCAAGGCGAACACCCGAATTTTCTTCGCCTTCCTGAGCTTCAAGAAGCTGCTGAAGGTAGGAGGCCTGGGTTGCCGCGACCTCGCCACCGTTCTGCGCCGCTCCACCCTTGCTGCGGTCGATATCGCCCTTGGCGTTGAAGTTGAACGTTCCGATGATCTGCGCGAACCGCTTGTCGGGTTGCGTGTTGATAAAGCTGGTCGGATCGGTGAGATCGGACGTGAAGGCCTTTTTCAGGAAATCGTTGGTGACCGTGCTGGGATCGATACCCCTGGAGGTCAGCATGATGTCGAGGAGCTTGCGGTCTTTCAGCAGCTGATCACGGGTATCGATCTTCTGGATCGTTTCCGTGTAATATTTGGCCTCGTCGGTGGCCTTCTTTTTGGCCGCATCCAGTTCGTCACCTTCCAGGAAGCGCGTCTTACGCAGAATATAGTCCTTCGCGACGTTGGTGATGGTCGAATTGGACTGGGCAAGAACCGGGACGGTGACGGCGCCCTTGCTGTTGAAGTTGAAGAGCTTGGCCAACGACAGAATGCGCTCGTCCTTCAGCTTGTAGATATAGCTGTTCGGATCGGAAAGATCGCTCTTGAGCGCGTTCTTGATGGTGATCTTGGAGACCGTCGTCGGATCGATGCCCAACGCTTCAAGTGCGAATTCATAGCTGGTCTGCGCATCGCTGCTGAGGAAATTCATCAAGCGTTTTGATCTGCGCCATGTCCGTCTTGTAGAACTTGATGTCCTTGGTGTGCTGCGCCTCCTGCTTGTCGTCCCAGCGGCTCATGTAATTGGTGCGCGTATTGCTGAGCTGGTTGGCGTCCTGAATGCCCGTGGCTGCGACGGTGCCGTCGGTATTGAAATTGAAAGCGTTCTTGAGCGCCAGATAGTCCGGATTGTTGTTCCCGAACGTAGCAATGTAGTTTGTGGGATCGCTCAGGTCGCTGGTCAGAATGTTTTCGATCGTCGATTTGACGATGGTCGCCTTGTCCAGGTTGAAGGCGGTTTTCAGGTACTGAAAGATGCGCGGATCGTCCGTCAGATCCTTGACCTTGGTGGCCGCAGCCGCCTTCTTCTCGAAATACTCCTGATTGAACATCGCTTCGGCGTGCGTCAGCGTCGTCTGCTTGTTGAAGAAGCCTAGCGTGATTTCCTTCATCTTGTCCGATGTCAGCGCACCGGTGGTCGGCACGGTGCCATCGGTGTTGAACTGGAAATCCTGCATCAGCGTCTTCATCAGGCCGATGTAGGCCATGTCATTGGTCTTCTGCTGCATCTGCTTCTGCAGCGTCTTCAGGCGCTCCGTCGCCTGAGAAATCGGTACGAGCCGGCCGTTCAGTACGTCGAAACGGGCCTGCGCCTCATCGAGAGACTGCTGGGTCGTGGGGATGGCGGCGTTGATCTCGTCCACCTTGTCCTGCGCATCGTCGATCTTCGGCTGAAGGACGGAGGCGTCGCCGCCGGCGTCGATTTCCGCCTGCCAGCCGGCAATGCTGTTTTCGAGTTCGGTCTTCTTGGCCTGTCCGGCGGCGATCGCCGCCTGATAGGTTGGAATGCTCTCGTAAAGCGTCTGCCGTTCGTTGAGATCGTTGACCTCGCTCTGCGCCGAGCCGGTCAGGATCTTGTCGAGCGCAAGCATCCGGTCGTCCGCATCGGCAACCGGCACCAGACGTCCGTTCAGCTCGTCCAGGCGGGTCTGCGAGGTCGTCAGATTGGCCTGGTCCTTGACGATCAGGGCATCCGTGTCCTGGATGCTCTGGTTGAGCGTATTGATATCCTTCTGAAGCTGGACGGCATCGCCAGTGCCGGCATCCAATTCCGCCTGCTTCGCATCCCGCTGCGTGGTCAGCGTATCCTTCTTCTGCTGACCAAGCAGGATCGAGTCCTGCAACGTCGGGATATTGTCGATCAGGTCCTTGCGTTCCGAGAGCTCGTTGTATTCGGTCGCTGCCGAATTGTACTCGTCGATCGTGTTGCCGTAGGTCTGCTGGTAATAGCTCGCAGGATCGTTCGGATCGCTGGTCAGCACACCCTTGATGTCGGCATAGTTGAAATACTTGTCGTCGATCCCATACGCCGAGAAGACATATTGGCGCAGTTTCTCGTTCTGCAGGAACTGATCGACATTCTTGAGAAGGCTGGGCGGGCCGAACATCACCTTGAAATAACGGTCGCTCTCTTCGATCGCGTCGTTCTGGGCGGCGATGGTCTGGTCATAGGTGTCCAGCAACTTGTCCATCTGGCCGTCGGACTGTGCCACAGCCGCCTCGGCGGAAGAGGCCCCGAAATTGAAGGCGGCCGCGAAGTTCTTGTAGCGGTCGTCGGTCAGGCGGTTTGCGAAGCTGTTGTCGTCGGAAAGATCGCTTTCCAGAACCTTCTTCATGAAGGCCTTGGCGTAGATCATGTCCTCCAGACCATGAGCGGTCATTGCAAACGAGAACAGACGGTAATTGTCGAGGAAATCATCGACCGTCTTCACCTTGCCGATGTTGTCCTGGTAATATTTGCTGTCGTTCGTCACCGTCGTCTCGGGCTCGAAACAAGCTTCAGGCTTTTCTGAAGATCGCGATTGACGAGGTCGAAGGTGAGATAGGTCGATACCATGGACGGGCGGCCCCACGAGTCGGAATGATGCTTTCGCAATCATCGCTTACTTGCCTTGCCCGTGGCTTTTCAAACCTGTGCCACTATAGTCAAACCATTGGCATAATTTGGCTTTTCCGTATTGATTCATCTTCCGGAAACCCAAACGCAGGTGGTTTTGCTAACCATTCACTCAGGCAAACTTTCCTTAACCGCGATTTTTAAGCAGTCTCGAACATGCCAGCCCTATGCTTCAGACATCAGAGGACAAAAGTCCCGCAGAGAACGGAAGCCGGGAAACCGGAACGGCTCTCAGGTAAAACAAGGGTAGCATAACGATGACCAACACTGTTCTGAAGCCCGTCTGGGCAGGGTCGACATTGAGGCTCGATCCGTCTCGTTTCCCGCAGCAGGTTACCTATGCGCTGCGCGAGGCATCAGGAGATGTCACTATCACCATCGACGAGCGCGGCGCCGTGCTGCGCAAGATCCTTCCTGCAAGCGGCCTGCCGCTGTCCTTCGCCCTGCCGGCCCGCGCCTTCAAGGGTGTCGCCGCCCGCGCCATCGACCATGGTGACGGCGAAGTGACCGTAACGCTGGAACTGCATCACGAAGATCCGGACCTGTGCATTCCGCTTCTGGTCGCCCACGATCTCTGCGACATCGCCGCAGACTGGCGCTCCTGGTCGGATGCCTTCCGCATTCCCATGCTGATGGTGGAGGCCGACGGCATTGCCCGCCCGCTGGAAAACCATATCGGCGATGTCCGGTCGAGCGCCACCCAGCCGCGCCGCCGCCATTCCTATTTCGCCGCCCGTCGCCCCCGCTTCCTGGTTCGCCGCACCACCGGCAGCCTGGGCGTGACGATGAAGATCGAAGGCAAGGAGATTATCGCGCGCCGCTAGGGCTTTGCTTGTCCCTTTGTCCACCGCCCCGCGCGATAATGAGCGTTAATGTGCCCGATATGGAGCACTGAAGCGCCCGATGGAAGCCCGATCACAGCCGGTCGGGCTTTTCCATTTATGCGACAAGCCCAAGCACCAGGCCGACGAACAGGATCGCGCCGACATGGTGGTTCGACTTGAACAGCCGCAGGCACTGGTCGCCATCCTCGATATCGAGCACGATGATCTGCCGGGCAAACATGCCGGCGGCCACCAGAAGGCCGAGATAGGCCAAAAGGCCGACGCCCGCCGAAACAAACGCGAAGATCATGAAAGCAGCGTCAGGCCATAAAGGCCGATCAGCCAGGCTTTCGTATCATCTCCGAACAGGCGAGCGGTGGAACGAACACCGACGAGTTCGTCATCCTCCTTGTCCTGATGCGCATAGATCGTGTCATAACCGATCGTCCAGGCGACTGCCGCGATGTAGAGCCAAAGTGCTGCGAAAGAGAGGCCGCCGAAAACCGTCGCCCAGCCCATCAGCGCGCCCCAGGAGAAAGCCAGCCCTAAGAAGAATTGCGGCCAGTCGGTAAACCGTTTGGCGAAGGGATAGATCGCCACCACCGCAAGCGACGCAATGCCGAGAGCGATCGAAAAGCCATTGAACTGGATCAGGACGAGCAGGCCGACGATCGCCTGCGCGACGATGAAGACCTTGGCCCCGAAACGCGACGCTCTTCCCGAAGGCAGCGGCCGCGAGCGGGTGCGCTCGACCTCCATGTCGATCTGGTGATCGACCAGATCATTGTAGGTGCAGCCGGCGCCGCGCATGGCAACCGAACCGAGGAAGAACAGGATCAGGTGGGAGACGAACTGGCCGAGCGAGAAGGTGCCGAGGTTCGCCGCCGCATTGGCCGCCAGCGCCGCCGACCAGAAGCACGGCCACATCAAAAGCTGCCAGCCGATCGGCCGGTCCCAACGCGCGAGCTGCGCATAGGGCCAGGCCTGACGCGGCAGCACCCGGTATACCCAGTTGTTCGACGGAGCATCGGCCACGCGGCCGGCGAGATCATGAGATTGGGACATGGCCGGTTCTAGCGCCCGGCTGAGGAAGCGGTCAAGCGGACCTCGGTCTCGTTTGGCTTTAACGAGACCGCGTTCGAGGTAGCCCTCTACCTGCAGGCGTCGTGGCAATCGCATATCGAATGCGGGGCGGTGACGCATCCTCCTCTCTCCCCCGTTGCGGGGGAGAGAGGAGGATGGTGCCACGAACCCGACGTTAGAATGTGCTGCTCCCCATCTGTCAGCTCTGCTGACATCTTCCCCGCAAGGGGGAAGATGGGCGGATAACGCACCGCCGCGTGACAATCCGCTACACCGCGATCTTGTCCAGCGGCAGGCGGCTCTGCTCGAAAGCCTTCAACTCCGCCTCACGCTCGTAAATGTAGTCGCGGTTGTCCGGCACGGCCGTGCGCTTCTTGACGATCTGAATCTGGAAGATGTGGAACGCCTCGTGGGTGAAGGCCATTTCGGAGCCGGCGAGGTAGAATTCCCACATGCGCACGAAACGCTCGTCGTAGAGAGCCTCGGCCTTTTCCCGGTTCGCCATGAAGCGCTCTCGCCAGTGGCGCAGCGTATAGGCGTAGTGCATGGGCAGGATTTCGATGTCGGAGACCAGAAGGCCTGCCTTCTCGATCGCCGGCAATACTTCCGAGATCGCCGGGATGTAACCGCCCGGGAAGATGTATTTCTCGATCCACGGATTGTTGTAGATCGCCGGGTAGGGCTGGCCGATCGAGTGCAGGACCATGACGCCGTCATCTGCCAGCACGTCGGTCACCTTGTTGAAAAACTTGCGGTAATTCAGTCGACCGACATGCTCGAACATGCCGACGGAGACGATGCGGTCGTATTTGTCGGCGGTCGGCAGGTAATAATAGTCCTGCAGCTCGAAGCGGACGCTGTGGGCGAGGCCTCGCCGGGCCGCTCGATCGCGGGAGATCTTCAGCTGCTCGGTGGAAAGCGTGATGCCGGTCACGTCGACGCCGGAGGATTCCGACAGGTACATGGCCATGCCGCCCCAGCCTGAGCCGATCTCCAAAGCCCGCTGGCCGGGTTCGGCAAGCAACTTCGCGACGATATGGCGCTTCTTGGCGATCTGCGCCTCGTCGAGCGAGATGCCCGGCGGATTGAAATAGGCACAGGAATATTGCCAGTCCTCGTCGAGGAAGAGCGAGAAAAGCTTTTCGTCGAGATCGTAGTGATGCGCGACATTCTTGCGATTGTGATTGATCGGCACGCGATTGCGAAACTGCGAGGCTATGATCCGCTGGATGCCGTGCAATACCATCCCGAGCGTCAGGCCCTCGTTCAGCGTGTTGTCCTTGATGAGCGCCAGAAACTCGTAGATGTCGCCATGCTCGACCCGCAGGCGGCCATCCATGTACAGTTCGCCGAGTTTCAGCTGCGGATCCTGCACCATTTCGCGTTCGGCGGCTTGGTCGGTGAACCGGATCGTAACAGTCCGTCCCCCTCCCCCGCCGTAGATTTGTTCACCACCTGAGCCGCGAACGGTCAGGCTACCCACCTTGATGATTTTGCTGAGAAGAATGTGAAGGGACGAGGCCACGGACCCACCTCCGAAATACTAAGGCTGCCTTACTATTCCAAAATCTAATCACTTCCGAGCGACTTTCAAGCACATTGCAGACATGAAAATGACATAAAAAAACAGGCCGTCAAACGTGCGTCCGACGACCTGCATCCTGTGATGGAAATTTTCGCAAGCGACCGCTAATTTACTTGCGTTTTAAAGCTTCCGCGAGTGCTGCACCGAATGCGCCCTGCGAGGCGGGCTTCTCGGTTTTCATGAATTTCTGGTTGGCGGGCTTGCCGCGATCGTTGCCACGCGGCGACGGAGGAGGCGTTTCGCCGCCATCCTTGCGCATGGTGAGAGCGATGCGCTTGCGCTTTGCGTCCACCTCGACAACGCGCACCTTTACCACGTCGCCGGCCTTCACCACCTCATGCGGATCCTTGATGAAGCGGTCGGCAAGCTGCGAAACGTGAACGAGGCCGTCCTGGTGCACGCCGATATCGACGAAGGCGCCGAAGGCCGCGACGTTGGTCACCGTGCCTTCCAGCAGCATGCCGGGCACGAGATCGGAAATCTCGTTGACGCCTTCGGCAAAGGTCGCCGTCTTGAAGCTCGGGCGCGGGTCGCGGCCGGGCTTTTCCAGTTCGGCGATGATGTCCTTGACCGTCGGCAGACCGAACTGCTCGTCGATGAACTTCTTCGGGTCGAGGGCCTTCAGCGTCGCGCTGTCGCCCATCAGGGTGCGCAGGTCACGGCCGCAGGCGGCGACGATCTTCTTTGCAACGCCATAGGCTTCCGGGTGAACAGAGGACGCGTCGAGCGGTTCCTTGCCATTCGGGATGCGCAGGAAGCCGGCAGCCTGTTCGAAGGTGCGGTTGCCGAGGCGGGCGACCTTGAGGAGGTCCTTGCGGCTTGCGAACGCACCATTCTGGTCGCGATGGGAAACGATCGCTTCGGCAATCGAACGGCTGAGGCCCGATACCCGGGCGAGCAGCGGCGCGGAAGCCATGTTGAGATCGACGCCGACGGCATTCACCGCGTCTTCGACGACAGCGTCCAGCGAGCGGGAAAGTTTTCCCTGATCGACATCGTGCTGATACTGGCCGACGCCGATCGACTTCGGCTCGATCTTGACGAGTTCGGCCAGCGGGTCCTGCAGGCGGCGGGCGATGGAGACGGCGCCGCGCAACGAGACATCGAGCTGCGGGAATTCAAGAGCCGCCGCTTCCGAGGCCGAATAGACCGATGCGCCGGCTTCCGAAACGATGACCTTGGTGGGCTTGGTTCCCGACGAGGACGCGGGCAGAGCCGCCAGCATGTCGGCCACCAGCTTCTCCGTCTCGCGGCTGCCGGTGCCGTTGCCGATGGCGATCAGCTCGACATTGTGCTTGCGGATGAGCGAGGCAAGCTCGGCCTGGGTACCGCGAATGTCGTTCTTCGGCGGGAACGGGTAGACGGTCGTGGTTTCGATGAGTTTGCCGGTGGCATCGACGATCGCGACCTTGACACCGGTGCGGATGCCCGGATCGAGGCCCATCGTGGCGCGAGAGCCGGCGGGCGCGGCCAGCAGCAGGTCCTTGAGATTGCGGGCGAAAACGTGGATCGCCTCTTCTTCGGCACGCTCGCGCAGTTCGCGCATTAGGTCGAGCGACAGCGATACGGAAAGCTTGACGCGCCACGTCCAGCCGGCAACCTCCATCAACCAGCGATCGGCGGCACCTCTGTCGCGAATATCGAACGCGAGCGCGATGGTGCGCTGTGCAGGCTTCACCGGCGACGGATCGTCCGCATCGACGTCGATGGTGAGCGTCAGGAATTCTTCGTTCCAGCCGCGCAGCATGGCGAGCGCCCGATGGCCCGGTGCGGTCGCCCAGCGTTCCGTGTGGTCGAAATAGTCGGCGAACTTGGCGCCGGCCTCCTGCTTGCCGTCGACCACTCGCGCCTTGAGCTGCGAACCCTCGCGCATATGTTGGCGCAGCTTGCCGAGCAGGTCGGCATTTTCGGAAATGTTTTCGGCGACGATATCGCGGGCGCCGTCCAGCGCCGTCTTCACGTCGGTCACTTCGCCCGTCACATAGGCCTCCGCCGCCTTTGCGGGATCGATCGTGCGATCGGCCCAGATCGCATCCGCCAGCGGGCCGAGGCCGCGTTCACGAGCGATCTCGGCGCGAGTGCGGCGCTTCGGCTTGTAGGGAAGATAAAGGTCTTCCAGCTCGGCCTTGGTCGCAGCCTTGTTGATCTTGGCCGACAGATCGTCGGTCATCTTGCCCTGACCGTTGATCGAATCGATGATCAAGGCGCGGCGTGCCTCCAGCTCGCGCAGATAAACGAGCCGTTCGGACAGGTTGCGCAGCTGCGTATCGTCGAGGCCCCCCGTCACTTCCTTACGGTAGCGGGCGATGAACGGCACCGTGGCGCCCTCGTCGATCAACCCGATCGCGGCGGCAGCCTGGTCGGGGCGGGCATTGATCTCGGCGGCAATCGCAGCAGCAAGGAAACGGATATCGGCGGCCATCTCAGTCCTCTTCCAAAACAGGAGGCGCGACCATAGTCAAACTTTGTGGCAAGGCAACGCAGCCCGGCACCGGGTCCACAGATTGGTGGAAAATCCGGCGTCCCAAAACGGTCCGCGTTTGACAAATGCTAAACCACACTGCTGTGGAAAAGAGGTGACAACCTCTCATCTTTCCAAGTTGCGGCCTACATTCCCGCTTGCCGCATGATGCGGACTGGAATGGAGGTATGTATGCCGAAGAAAGCAGCCAGGATTCTGGCCTCAGACACGGCGGTTGCGACCGAAGAACTCGAAGCCGTCATTTCCTATCTCGACGAGAAGCTCGACAACGCGCGAACCAGAAATGAGCCTGTGCCGTTTCTGGCCTATCGCAACAAGGTGATATTCCAGACGACGTTGAATATCCGGCGAGGTCGAACCTGACGAATTCGCCGATGGCTGTTCAAACGCTCTCTCAAGCGGCGAATGGCCATCGGCACCGCGGAACGGGCGGTGCAAAGCAACGCGAATGCCTGACGGCCCTTGACCTTTGCCCGCCCTCCCCTTAACCGCCCCCAAAGGATATGTTTCCAGATGAGACGCGAGGGCGGGACATGAAGGTTCTCTTGATCGGTTCGGGTGGACGTGAGCACGCGCTCGCCTGGAAACTTGCCCAGTCTCCCAGGCTTTCCGAATTTTATGCCGCGCCCGGCAATCCTGGCATCGCCGAATATGCCACGCTCGTCGATCTCAACGTCGAGGATCATCAGGCTGTTGCCGCGTTCTGCCGCGACAAGGCGATAGACTTCGTCGTCGTCGGCCCCGAGGCACCGCTTGTTGCAGGTCTCGCGGATGTTCTGAGAGGCGCGGGCATCACCACTTTTGGTCCTTCGGCTGCAGCCGCCCAGCTTGAGGGCTCGAAGGGTTTCACCAAGGATCTCTGCGCCCGCTACAATATTCCGACCGGTGCCTACGAGCGCTTTACCGAAGCTGCCGCCGCCAAGGCCTATGTGCAGCGCCAGGGCGCGCCGATCGTCGTGAAGGCCGATGGTCTTGCCGCCGGCAAGGGCGTGACCGTGGCGATGACCGTGGATGAAGCACTGGCGGCGATCGACGATTGCTTTGACGGCGCGTTCGGTGCCGCCGGCGCCGAGGTTGTGGTCGAGGCCTTTCTCGACGGCGAGGAAGCAAGCTTCTTCTGCCTTTCCGACGGAAAGACTGCGCTGGCACTCGCCACGGCGCAGGATCACAAGCGCGTCGGCGACGGCGATACCGGCCCCAACACCGGCGGCATGGGCGCCTATTCGCCGGCTCCGGTCATGACATCGGAGATGGTGTCGCGCACCATGAAGGAAATCATCGAGCCGACGATCCGCGGCATGGCGGAAAGCGGCTATCCGTTCACCGGCGTGTTCTTTGCCGGCCTGATGATCACCGCCAAGGGGCCGGAGCTCATCGAGTACAACGTGCGTTTCGGCGATCCGGAGACGCAGGTGCTGATGATGCGCCTGAAGAGCGACCTGCTCGACCTGCTCCACGCAGCTGCGACCGGCACGCTGGACCAGGTTTCCGCAGAGTGGAGCGACGACGTGGCGCTGACTGTCGTCATGGCGTCCAAGGGTTATCCCGGCGCTTACGACAAGGGCACGCCGATCGCCGCCCTGCCTGAGACGGGCGACGGAGAAAAAGTGTTTCATGCCGGCACAGCACTGAAGGACGGCGCGCTGGTCGCGACCGGCGGGCGCGTGCTGAACGTCACGGCAACTGGCGCAACCGTGGCCGAAGCCCAGGCGCGGGCCTACGGCCTTGTGGACCGGGTCGAGTGGGAAAACGGATTCTGCCGGCGCGATATCGGCTGGCGTGCGGTCGAACGCGAAGAAAACTGACCGAACCAGCGCCGGTCATTCAAAATTTACCGATTCTCCTGACGGGATCGAAACGAAACCGCGATACTTCTTTGATCACTAAAAGAAGGATCTCGGTTATGCGTCTCGTCCTGGCTACCGCAATGGCATTGGCAAGCAGCACGGCTTTCGCCTCGTCGATCGTCACGATCGGCGGCGCACATTCGGCCGGCCCCAGCATCGTCGAGAAGCGCTGCACCGATTGCGCGCCGTTGACGCCAAAGACCCAGAACGCCACCTACAAGATCCCCGAACTGGCAACCGGCACCCAGAAAACCGACATCGTCGAAATCAACGGTGAAAAGAAGATCGTCCGGACCGAGGCATGGTTCGGCGGCTCTCCGGTCATCTACGTCAGCAAGCTGCCGGACTGGATGTCGGACGAGAAGGCCGTCGCCGCCCTTCACCCGAAGGCCAATACCTCGACCGAGAACGAGCTTGCCACCACGGCCGTCTCCAGCGACGGCGTGGATATCGAATCCAAGACCGGCGCCGTCCGCGCCGACGCTGCCGCCGGACCGAGAATCACCGAGGCCGCGATGTCCCCTGCACCGCTCGCCCTCGACGGCTTTCAGCTCAGAACAAATTGATTCTAAATTAGAATTTAAATATATTTGCCCAGCAAAAATTGACTCGTCACTATCACTTCGCCGAATACGCGAAATTTAAGTGGCGACTTTCACATTGCGTCCAAAATATTTGCATTTGCGACTGTCAACCCCGTCGCCATTAAAATTTTATTCAAATATCCGGGATCACTCTCACGCTACAGTGCGATGTAGCACGTGGTCTGCGCAGAATGCGCTCTTTTCCCAAACCCTGGTTCCGCTCCGGCTCCCCTCCGGGAGATTTCGGCTGCTTGAAAGTGAGTCGAATATGAAGAATCTCAAGATCTCCCACCAATTGCTGGGCATGGTGGCGGTCCTGATGGTGGCTTTTGCCGCCGTGACCTATTATCAGGTCCGCACCTCCATCAACGCTCTCTACAACGAGCGCTACGACATGCTGCGCACGCAGGTGGAGTCGGGCATTTCGATCCTGCAATCCTATTACGACCGTGAGCAGAAGGGCGAAATCAGCCGCGAAGATGCTCAGAAATACGCCTATGCGGCGGTCTCCGGCATCAAGTACGAACCGGCCGGTTACATCTTCGGTCTCGACTTCGACACCATCACCCGCTTCCACTACAACCCGAAGCAGGTTGGCGTGAACCAGAAGGGACAGCCCGACAAGATGGGCAACCTCTTCCGCGAAGAGATCGTCGCCAAGGGTCAGGCCGGCGGCGGCATCACTCTCTATTACTGGGAAAAGCCCGGCCAGCCGGCAGATCAGGTCTTCCAGAAGGCAACCTATTCCCGCGTCTTCGCACCGTGGAAGATCATCGTCGCGACCGGCGTCTATACGGATGACCTGAACGCCAAGATCCGCGCAACGGTCATCGAAGTCGTGGCCGTCTGGCTGCTCGCCTTCTTCGTGGCACTCGGCGCCGCCTGGCTTGTCATCCGCAACATCACCAAGCCGCTCGCCGCCGTGCATTCGTCCCTGCAGGCGGTTGCCGATGAAGACGTGAAGTCCGCCATTCCGCACACGGAAATGTCGAACGAAGTGGGCATGATGGCAAAAGCAACGCAGGCGCTTCAGGAAAAGATCCGCGAGCGCCACGCCATGGCAGCGCGTGAAGAGAACCAGAAGCAGGAACTCGACCGCGAGCGCCAGCAGAACCTCGACATGCAGCAGAAGGATGCGGCAAGTCAGGCCCGCGTCGTCTCCACCATCGGCGAGGCGCTGGAAGCACTCGCACAGGGAGACCTCACCGTTCGTTGCGGCGATCTTGGACCGCGTTACGAGACGCTGCGCCATAACTTCAACGATGCGCTTGGCCATCTCGAAGCGGCTATGGCCAAGGTCAACGCCAAGGGTCTGGATATCGGCGGCTCCAAGGAAGAGATCCGCCGTGCCTCCAACGAACTGTCGCAGCGCACCGAGCGCCAGGCGGCAAACCTGGAAGAAACCTCTGCCGCTCTCGACGAACTTGCCGTCACCGTTCGCCAGACGGCCGAAGGTGCGCATGAAGCTTCCAAGCGCGTGACGTCTGTCAGCTCGGAAGCCAGCCGTTCCGACAAGATCGTTGCCGAGGCGATCGAGGCCATGGGTGGGATCGAACATTCGTCGGAAGAGATCGGCAAGATCATCGGCGTCATCGACGAGATCGCCTTCCAGACCAACCTTCTCGCACTCAATGCAGGCGTTGAAGCGGCACGTGCCGGTGAATCCGGCAAGGGTTTTGCGGTCGTCGCGCAGGAAGTTCGCGAACTGGCCCAGCGTTCCGCTGCTGCGGCGAAAGAGATCAAGGACCAGATCTCGCGGTCTTCCGGTCAGGTGCAGAACGGCGTTCGCCTTGTCGGCGAGGCTGGTGAAGCACTGAAGCGGATTTCCGATCAGGTGAAGGCTGCGAGCGAAATCGTCGGCAAGATCGCTCATTCGGCATCCGAGCAGGATACGACGCTGCGGTCGATCTCGTCTTCGCTCAACCAGCTTGATGCTGCGACCCAGCACAATGCCGCGATGGCGGAAGAGACCACGGCATCGGCGGAAGCGCTGGCCGCTGATACCGATGAACTGCTCAACCTGATCAGCAGCTTCCGCCTGAGCAATGGCCACGAAACAAGCGGCCTCAACCGCATGGCGCAGAAAATGCGCCGCGCAAGCTGACGTAAAGTTAGTCGGAGGACGGGGAGCTGCCGGATCGAAAGGTTCGGCGGCTTTTCTTTTTCCGCTTTGCGTATCTCGCCAAAACTATCGCGGATATTCTTAGGCGCATCACGCCCTTGATTTCATCCCTACGTTGATATCGAAGGGCGAATACCGCAATATCAGCAAGATCGCATATTAAGCACTTGAAACTACTACAATTTCACCGGCGCTTTGATAGTTATCGTTAAATTTTTATTCAAATATTGTGTCATATTCTCATGAATGTGCGATGCAGCACGTTCCCATGCGCAGGACGCGCCCCTCCTCTGCACTCGTATCCTCCCCGCCCGTCGCGCAACTCAATCACCTATGGAACGAACATGAAAAACCTGAGGATATCGAACCAGCTCGTGATGCTGGTTTTGACCCTGATCGTCGGCTTTGCCGTCGTGACCTATTTCGAACTCCAGTCCACGACGCGGGCGATTTACGCTGAGCGTTATGGAATGCTGCGGACACAGGTCGAGTCCGGCATCGGCATCCTCAAGAAGTTCCAGCAGCGCGAAGCCTCTGGCGAGCTGACGCGCGCCGAAGCCCAGAAGCAGGCGTTTGCCGCGGTTTCCGCGATGACCTTCCAGCCCGACGGCTATCTCTTCGCCTATGACTACGACGTGAAGATGCTGATGCATCCGGATCCGAAGAAGGTCGGCGAAGTCAGCAAGGGCAAGCCGGATTCCGCGGGCAAGATGTTCCGCGACGAAATGATCGTCATCGGCAAGGCCGGCGGCGGCATCATCGAATATCTCAGCACGACCAAGCCCGGCCTGCCGGATGCCGACTACGCAAAGGCTTCCTACGCAAAGGCATTCGAGCCCTGGCAGATGGTTCTGGCGACCGGCGTCTACACGGACGACCTGCAGGCGCAGATCCGCGGGATGATCCTGAACGCGGTCGCAATCGGCGTCGGCGCACTGATTTTTGCCCTCGGAGCGGCCTATGTGGTCATCCGTGGCATCACCCAGCCGCTGGCAGCCGTCAACACGGCTCTTGACGCCGTCGCCGACGAAAACATCACGATCGCCATTCCGCATACGGACATGGCGAACGAAGTCGGCATGATGGCGAAGGCAACGCAGGCACTGCAGCAGAAGGTTCGCGAACGCCATGCGCTGACCGACCGCGAAGAACAGCAGCGCCACGAACTCGACCGTGAGCGCCAACAGAACCTCGACATGCAGCAGAAGGATGCAGCAAGTCAGGCCCGCGTCGTCTCCACCATCGGCGAAGCACTCGAAGCTCTGGCCCGCGGCGACCTGACCATTCGTTGCAACGATCTTGGACCGCGTTACGAGACGCTCCGTCACAACTTCAACGATGCGCTCGGCCATCTCGAAGCGGCCATGGCCAAGGTCAATGCCAAGGGCATCGACATCGGCGGCTCCAAGGAAGAGATCCGTCGCGCCTCCAACGAACTGTCGCAGCGCACCGAGCGCCAGGCCGCAAACCTGGAAGAAACCTCGGCCGCAATCGACGAACTCGCCGTCACCGTTCGCCAGACGGCGGAAGGCGCACACGAAGCCGCTCAGCGCGTGACTTCGGTCAGCAGCGAAGCCAGCCGTTCGGACCAGATCGTTGCACAGGCCATCGAAGCGATGGGCGGCATCGAACATTCTTCGGGCGAAATCTCCAAGATCATCGGCGTCATCGACGAAATCGCCTTCCAGACCAACCTGCTTGCACTGAACGCAGGCGTTGAAGCGGCTCGCGCCGGTGAATCCGGCAAGGGCTTTGCGGTCGTCGCTCAGGAAGTTCGCGAACTGGCTCAGCGTTCCGCCGCTGCAGCGAAGGAGATCAAGGACCAGATTTCCCGCTCGTCCGGTCAGGTACAGAACGGCGTTCGCCTCGTCGGCGAAACGGGTGAGGCTCTGAAGCGCATCTCCGACCAGATCAAGAGCGCCAGCGAAATCGTCGGCAAGGTCGCGCACTCCGCATCCGAACAGGACACGACGCTGCGCTCCATCTCGTCGTCGCTGAACCAGCTCGATGCCGCGACCCAGCACAATGCCGCCATGGCGGAAGAGACCACCGCATCGGCAGAGGCGCTTGCCGCCGATACAGACGAGCTGCTCAGCCTAATCCGCGGCTTCCGCCTGAACGCCTCGCAGGACACGGGCAGCCTCGGCCACATGGCTCAGCGCATGCGCAAGGCGAGCTAACATCTAGCACGCCGAAGAGAACCACCGTCAGGTGGGGGACGGGGAGCCGCCGGGTGTCAAAACCCCGGCGGCTTTTTTCATTGCTGCGTAAAGGGTTGCATCGGCCATCATTCGGTTATCGGGGAACGGGCATTTAGGTAAATATTTAACAGTTTGTCATAATTCTGCGGGCGTGCCTTCCGGTACATCACGCATGAGGCGTATCCCCTCCATCCATTGCAGCAATGAGCGCCCACCGCCTCTTTTCCGAAAGAAACCGTTGCCATGAAGAATTTTAAGATCGCGCATCAGCTCGTTGCGCTGATTGCCGCGCTTTTCGTCGCCTTTGCAGGCTATGCCTATTTCCAGATCCGCGGTGCGGCGCAATCGACCTATAACGAGCGCATCGACATGCTGCGCTCCCAGGTGGAAACCGCCGTTTCCGTGATGCAGTCCTATTACGATCGCGAAAAGGCGGGCGAATTCTCGCATGACGAAGCCGAGAAGCGGGCCTTTGCGACCATTACCAAGATGAAATTCCAGCCGAACGGCTATTTCGTCGGCCTCGATTACGACGTCGTGCTGCGTATCCATCCGGTCCAGACACTGGTCGGCCAGAACCAGCAACAGCAGCAGGACAAGGCCGGCACGTTCTTCAGCCGCGACATGGTCAATATCGCCCGCAAGGGTGGCGGCGTGACCGAATATTTCTGGCCGAAGCCCGGCGACACCAGCGGCGCGGTTGCCAAGAAGGCCGCCTATGGCATGGCCTTCGAACCGTGGAAGATCACGCTCAGCACCGGCGTCTACATGGACGACCTCGATGCCAAGGTGAACGCGATGATCATCAACGCCGTGCTGATCGGCGCCATCGTTTTCGCGCTCGGCATGGCTGCAGCCTTCTACGTTATCCGCGGCATTGCGACGCCGCTGACAAACATCCACCAGGCACTCGGCGCCGTCGCCGACGAGAATGTCGGCATCAAGATTCCGCACACGGAAATGTCGAACGAAGTGGGCATGATGGCGAAGGCGACGCAGGCGCTTCAGGAAATGATCCGCGAGCGCCACGCCATGGCCGCCCGCGAGGAAAACCAGAAGCAGGAACTCGACCGCGAGCGCCAGCAGAACCTCGACATGCAGCAGAAGGATGCCGCAAGTCAGGCCCGTGTCGTCTCCACCATCGGCGAGGCACTGGAAGCACTCGCACAGGGCGACCTCACCGTCCGTTGCGGCGATCTTGGGCCGCGTTACGAGACCCTGCGCCATAACTTCAACGATGCGCTCGGTCACCTCGAAGCGGCCATGGCCAAGGTCAACGCCAAGGGCCTCGATATCGGCGGTTCCAAGGAAGAGATCCGTCGTGCCTCCAACGAACTGTCGCAGCGTACCGAACGTCAGGCGGCGAACCTCGAAGAGACCTCGGCAGCTCTCGACGAACTCGCCGTTACCGTCCGCCAGACGGCGGAAGGCGCACACGAGGCTTCCAAGCGCGTCACCTCGGTCAGCTCGGAAGCCAGCCGTTCCGACAAGATCGTTGCCGAGGCTATCGAAGCCATGGGCGGGATAGAACATTCGTCGGAAGAGATCGGCAAGATCATCGGCGTCATCGACGAAATCGCCTTCCAGACCAACCTTCTGGCACTCAATGCCGGTGTCGAAGCGGCTCGCGCCGGTGAATCCGGCAAGGGTTTCGCGGTCGTCGCGCAGGAAGTTCGCGAACTGGCACAGCGGTCCGCAGCAGCTGCAAAGGAAATCAAGGACCAGATTTCCCGCTCGTCCGGACAGGTGCAGAACGGCGTCCGTCTCGTCGGCGAGGCTGGCGAAGCACTGAAGCGGATTTCCGATCAGGTGAAGGCTGCGAGCGAAATCGTCGGTAAGATCGCCCATTCGGCATCCGAGCAGGATACGACGCTGCGGTCGATCTCGTCTTCGCTCAACCAGCTTGACGCTGCGACCCAGCACAACGCTGCGATGGCCGAAGAGACCACCGCATCGGCCGAGGCGCTCGCCGCCGATACCGATGAACTGCTAGGCCTCATCAGAAGCTTCCGCATCAGCAATGGCAGCAGCGCCGCGGGCGGCCTGCAGCAGATGGCTTACAAGATGCGCAAGGCCAGCTAAGCCGGACTGTTCGCAGAAAATCATGAAGCCGCCGGGTCACAAGCCCGGCGGTTTCGTTTTGTGTATCAGGATGGCAGTTCGGTTTATCTCAAGCGGCGGCAACGGCCAGATGGATGCCGGAACTCTGCTGCAGCTGGCGTATGACATTAAAGAGGTTGTCAGCCCTCGGGTTGCCCTTTGGTCCAAGCATCCGCATCAAGCTCTTGGCTGGCAGGCCGACTTCCCGGGATAAAGCTTCGAAACCAATCGTCGCATTCACGAAATCCCGCAATACGCTCTTGCCAGTTTCAAGATCGCCTTCCAGAAGAAGTTCGACCGCATCCGACAACAAGGCCGCACGGAAAGCCGGGTCGCCGTCAAGGCGAGCCTTTACTGTTTCCTTGAATTCACGCGTCAACGCCATATCAGCCGCCTTTCCTGGATTTGTAATCCTGCCAGTAGACCTGTGCAGTTTCGATGTCGTTCTGCTGGCGCTGTTTGGTGCCGCCGATGAGCAGCACTATCACGCGGTCGCCATCACGACCAAAATAGACCCGATAACCTGGACCATAATCGAGCCTGTATTCCATGACGCCGGAACCAACCGACTTGACGTTCGAGAGATTGCCCTGAGCTAGGCGCATCAAAGCAATCGTAACCTTCGAAGCCGCACGGGCATCGATTCTCGAGAACCACCGCGCGAACGGGCTCGATCCAGTCCGGTCAAGATATTCGGTGATCTTCATCGCAGAATGGTAACACATGCGATACCATTGGCAACAGTTACGTCATCGCCGTGACGCCCGGCGTTTTCTTTTGGCTTTCACCGAATGATCAGGAGGTCGAAAGCGATGCCCGCGGTGCCGGGCATTCGCCCTTCTGCACGCCGTGGATCGAAGCGGCGAGTGCGATCGTGAGAACCAGCGCTATGCCGGAAAGGGCCAGCGCGGCGGCGTGCACAAGGCCGCCTCCCCTTCCCAGATAGCGTTTCAGGATCGCGATCTGGTCCTTGTCGAACACGAGGCCGCGCCACATGCCCTTCATCGTCTTGCGATGTTTGTCCTGGCGCCAGACGACGACCATCAGGCCCAGGAACAACAGGGAAAACGCAATGAAAGACACTGACAGTACGGTATTCAGAACACCGTCCTCGCCCATGCAGATGGTCAGAAGCCGAAAACTCCGCACCAGATAGGGAGCATCCGGCTCCATCCACATCCTCCCTGCCCCGAGTTCAGGGCGTTCGTCTTTCGCAATGATTTACTGGATCATTCCGTCGGCGTTGCCGAAGTCCTCACCCGCTGATCTTCGAGAAATCGGCAACCGTGCCGGTCGCCTCGCGGATGGCCTTCAGGAGCGCCAGACGATTGGCGCGGATCGCCGCGTCCTCGTCATTGACCAGAACGTCTTCGAAGAACTTGTCGACCGGGGCGCGCAGGGTCGAGAGCGCTTCCATGGCCGAGCGGAAATCCTCCTTGGCGATCGCGTCGGACGCCTCTTTGGAAGCCATCTGGACGGCAGCCCAGAGCGCCTTTTCCGCATCGAGCTTCAGGAGTTCGTCCGCGACGCCATCGGCGACGACGGTGCCCTTCTTCTCTTCGGCGGCCAGCAGCTGCACGGCGCGTTTGGTGCCGGCGAGCAAGTTCTTGCCGTCTTCGGACGTGATGAACGCCGTCAGCGCTTCGACGCGGCGGGCGACCACGAGCAAATCGTCGGTTTCCTGCGTGAGGACAGCGTCGATCAGGTCATGACGGGCGCCCATGTCGCGCAGGTAGACTTTGAGGCGATCGTGGAAGAAGGAGAGAAGGTCGAAGAGAACCGCTTCGTTGAGGTTTACGCCTGTCTTTCCGATTAGTGCTGCTTCGATATTGGCAGCCAGCAGTGTCTTGTAGAGCGGCAGGCGAACCTTCCGCTCCAGAATGATACGCACCACGCCCAGCGCCGCACGGCGCAGGGCAAACGGGTCCTTCGAACCGGTCGGCTTTTCGTCGATGGCCCAGAAGCCGACGAGCGTGTCGAGCTTGTCGGCGAGCGCCACCGTCAGGCCGACCTTGTCTTCCGGCAGGCGGTCGGAGGGGCCGTTCGGCTTCCAGTGATCTTCGATCGCAGCAGCCACGGCTGCGTCTTCACCCTGCAGCAGCGCGTAACGACGGCCCATCAGGCCCTGTAGTTCCGGGAATTCGCCGACGGCTTCGGTGCGCAGATCCGCCTTGGCGAGCACGGCTGCGCGGTCCACCAGCGCCGGGTCAGCACCGACGATCGGCGCGAGCTGGGCAGCGAGATCGCGGATACGGCGAACACGTTCGCCCTGCGTGCCGAGCTTGGCGTGGAAGGTGACGTTCAGCGCGTCGAGCTTCGCCATGCGCTGGTCGAGCGGCTTCTTGAGATCAAGGTCGAACTTCGCGGCCGAGGCCTCCAGTGTCTGAAGGTCCGGCAGGTTGCCCTGGTCACGGGTCCAGAAGTGCTTGGCATCCGACAGGCGGGCGCGCACGACCTTGCCGTTGCCATGCATGATTTCCTTGCCGCCATCCTTGGCCTCGATATTCGAGATGAGGATGAAATGGTTGGAAAGCCCCTCGCCGGATTGCGGGCGGGTGACGAAACATTTCTGGTTCGTCTTGATGGTGAGGCGGATGATTTCAGCCGGGATTTCGAGATATTCCTTCTCGAATTCGCCCATCAGTACATGCGGCCATTCGACGAGGCCGGAGACTTCCTCCAGCAGGCCTTCGTCCTCGACAAGCTCAAGGCCGTTTGCGAAAGCGAGGTCGCGGGCGTCGTGCAGGATCACATCCTTGCGACGCTCGGCATCCAGCATGACCTTCGCCTTTTCGAGGCTCGATACATAGTCGTCGAACCGGCGTACGGTGATCGCGTCAGGCGCATGGAAACGGTGGCCATAGGTGACGTTGCTCGCGGTCAGGCCGTCGATTTCGAACGGAATGACCTGGGTCTCTTCATGCTCGGGGCCGAAGACGCAGACGATCGATTGCAGCGGGCGCACCCAGCGCAAGCTTTCCGGACCCTTGCCCTCGACGCCGCCGAAACGCGAACCCTTCGGCATGGAAGCGGCGCCCCAGCGCATCGACTTCGGCCAGGGGAAGGTGCGGATGATGCCCGGCATCACATCGCCGATGATCTCTTCCGCCGGGCGGCCGGGCTTGGCGAGGATCGCGACGTAGAAATCGCCCTTTTTCGGATCGCTGACGACCTGCGCCTCGGAGACATCCGACAGGCCGGCCTTGCGCAGGAAGCCGGCAATCGCCTGTTCGGGCGCCTTGGTCGAGGGACCCTTCACCTCTTCGCGCTGATCGGCGGACCGGGCGGTGAGGCCGCGGATATCCAGCGTCAGGCGACGCGGCGTCCAGTATTCGCGCGCACCCTCATAGGTCAGACCCGCATCCACCAAAGCATCGGTGACAAGCTTTTTCAGATCTCCCGCCGCCTTGCGCTGCATGCGGGCGGGAATTTCCTCCGAGCGGAGTTCGAGAAGCAGATCGGGCATGGTCTCATGTCTTTGCGCTGAAAATGACGTGCGGCGGACTTAGCAAGCCCGCCGCCAAAAGTCATTAGTCGGATTGGTGAAAGTGCTTACCACCCGCCTCCGCCACCACCGCCCCCACCGCCGCCGGACGAGCCGCCGGAGAAGCCGGAGGAGGACGAGGACGATTTGGGCGCGGGGATGGTCGAGGCGATCGTGCCGGCCATGGAAGAGGAGAAGCCGCCGATGCGGTCGCCGAAGCTGCTGCTGTTGTTGCCGTGGTACCAGGTGGGATCGTAGACAGCGGTCGCCGCCCCCGCGGCAACGGCCGTCGCGAGCCAGGCTTCGAAAGCGCGGCTCCAGGGTTTTTCGACGCCGAGCGCAACCGCATAGGGCAGCAGCTTTTCGAAATGGGTCGGCGACATGGTCGGCACGCCGGCCATGTTCATGCGATCCTTTTCGGCGAGCGTCAGGTAGATGCGCAGACCTTCTATCCCGTCGGAGAGCATGGTGCCAAGCGGGGTCGGCGCGCCCATCAGGAAGAAGAACACGACATTCGACAGCACGATGCCGCCGACTGCCACCAGGATCGGCCAGTGGTCGCTGCCGGTCAGTTCCGAGATGATGACGACGATCAACGACGAGGCGATCGACAGCCCGACAAGGCCGAAAATCGCCAGCATCACGACCGACATGATCTTGGAAAACAGCGAGGAGCCGCGGCGCAGACCCCGCCCGAACTTGAAGGCGAAAATGCCGAAGAAAACGGCCAGGAACGAAGGGATAAGCAGCAGCGCCACCATATCCGGCTCCAGATTGCCGAAGACGATCAGCGAGAAGATCGACAGCACGCTGATGGCAATGCCGCCGAACACATAACCCTTGTTGCCGTGGTAATATTTGCCGCGGTGCTCTTTCTCGATCGCCTGACGAAAGCTGGCGCCGACCGATTGCACAGTCGTGCCATGTGCCTCGTCGATCACGAGGCTCTGACCGCTGCCGCCGATCGCGCCGAGAATGGAGGTCTGGCCGACCGGCACGTCCCGCGGCGCCGGCTTGTCCGTGCGGCGAATGACGATCTTATCCTTGAGATCGTCGAGCGTCACGTATCCCTTGACGGCGAGATCCAAGGCGCTCGCCGAAAAGGCGGTCCAGCCACCGCTGGAAAAACCCTTGTTGTCGACATAGTTCACGAGTGCCGGAGACAGGCCATCCGGCGGGTCCCAACGCGGCACCACGACACCGCGGGCCGGGTCGCGGCCAACCTTGATCCAGAACAGCACGTAATAGGCGACCACGACGATCAGGCCGCCGAAGCCCAGCATCAGGCCGGCATTGTCGCGCATCCACCAGGCGTTTTTCTGATCCTTGGACGGCGTGGCGACGATCCCTTTCGGAAAGCCGACGACAATGGTCAGACCCTCTTCTGCGCCAAGCGGCTGCGTCGTGGAAAAGACGGCCTGATTGCTGGCGGACTGCATGCGGGCGTTACGCGCGGTCGAGCCAAGCGGGCCGGTATAGGCCGCGGTCTGGGTGACGCGGCCGCCGGGCAGCGTCACTTTCGCCGAAGCCTGGGCGATGCGGAACTGCCAGCCATTGCCGGTGACGTTCCAATAAAGCTCGTCGTGATCCTCGAAATAGCGGATCTGACGATCCGTCTTGTAGGTGAAGACATAGGTGTGCTGACCGTTGTTCAGCAGCACATCCTTGTCGCCGGCATAGATGCGGATGCCACCGGTGATGCTTTCGGTGCGCCAGGGCTCGCTGCGGCCATCCCGCGTGACGGAAACGACATCGAAACCCACCCGCACCGTGCGGCCGTTGCCATCCACCATGGTCAGCGGAAAATCGCGGAAAATGCCGCGCTTGATCTGGTTGCCTTCGGAATTGACGGTGATCGTCTCGGCCACAGTGAGATCGCCGTTTTCGGCAATCTGGATATCCGAACTGTAGCTTCGGATAATTTCCTCCGCCCGGGCAGGCAGAGCCGCCAAGGCCAGAAGAAGCGCCAGGCAAAAACCGGAGAGCCACCGTGTCACGAGATTTTCCCCTTCCAGTCCTCTCCGGCGCCCCCGCCGAGAGAGAAAGCTATTCGATATCCGTATAAGAGACCCCGAGCGAGGCCAGCACATCCCAATAGTCCGGGAATGTCTTGGCAACGCAATCGGGGTCGAGAATGGTGATGCCGTTGATCTTCAGGCCCGCCAGCGCGAAGCTCATGGCGATGCGGTGGTCGGCGAAAGTGTTGATCGAGGCTGGCAGCGTCTGGCCCGCCAGCGACGGGTCGGACGCGACGATCAGGTCATCGCCTTCTTCGGTCGCAAGACCTTCGCGGATGGCGTTGAGGCCGAGCGACAGCGCCCGCACCCGATCACATTCCTTGACGCGCAGGTTGGCGATACCGGTAAAGCGCACCGGCGTTTCGTTGAAGGCGGCGAGCACGGCGAGCGTCGGCACCGCATCCTGCATCTGCGAACCGTCGATTTCGGCCGGCAGGTGCGGAAATTTGGCGATCACGTCGTAAGCCTTAGCGTCCGGCTGGGTGAAGGCCTCGTTCGCCACGCCGAGATCGATCGCGCCGCCGGTCAGCACTTCGGCCGCCCAGAGATAGGTCGCGGCAGAGGCATCCGGCTCGATGACGAAATCGGTTGCCTTGTAGCCGGTCGGCTCGATCTTCCAGGTGGCGGCGTCGATCTGCTCCACCTTGGCACCAAAGGCTTCCATGGCGGCCAGCGTAAGATCGACATAACCGCGGGCACCGATTTCTGTGCCGGCGAGCGCGACTGTCAGCGGCGCATTGGCGCCTGGCTTGACGAGCGGGCCGGCCATCAGCAGGGCCGAGACATACTGGCTGGAAAGGCCGGCATCGATCTCGACGCGGCCGGAGGCAAAATGGCCGTTGCCGCGCACCGTCACCGGCGGGCAACCGGTCGGTGCTTCGGCGTCAAGTCCGAGTGCATTCAACGCGGAAACCAGCGGGCCGATCGGTCGCTTGCGCATGTGCTCGTCGCCATCGACGACGACGGTGCCATCGACAGAAGCGACAGCGGCGGTGAGGAAGCGGGTGGCGGTGCCGGCATTGCCGAGGAAAAGCGGCCCGGCCGGCGGCTTCAACGCACCGGAACCGGTGACGACGAAGGTCGTGGCATCCGGCTCTTCCACCGTCACGCCCATCGCCCGCAAGGCTTCGGCCATATAGCGAGTGTCGTCGCTCTTCAGCGCGCCGGTGAGCCGGCTCGTGCCCTTGGCAAGGCCGGCCAAAAGCAGCGCGCGATTGGTGATCGACTTCGAGCCCGGCGGCATGGCGCGGCCGGAAAGCGGCTTGCCCGGTGGCAGGATGGTGAGTTTGACGCGGCCCATGGATATCGTCTCTTCCGTCTTCCGTGACGTCCGCTCGTGGGCGCGCCACACTGTTTTAAACCTTCGGCCGCGCTCTTAAACCGTCGCGGCGCAAAGGTCCAATGACGGTTTTCAGAACTTGACTGTCGGGACGACACGATCGGCGGGATTGTCGATCTCGAAATATTCGCGCTTGGCAAAACCGAACTGGCCGGCGATCAGGTTGTTCGGGAAGCTCTCGACCTTGACGTTCAGGTCACGCGCCGCGCCGTTGTAATAGCGGCGGGACATCTGGATTTCGCTTTCGATACCTTCGAGCGAAGCCTGAAGCTCGGAGAAATTCTCATTCGCCTTCAGATCTGGATAGGCTTCAGCAAGCGCAAAGATCTTGCCGAGCGCCTGGGATAACAGACCTTCCGCCTGGGCGCGGCCTGCGACATCGCCGGCCGGCACGGCCTGGGCCTGGTTGCGCAGCTTCACGACTTCTTCAAACGTGCCCTTTTCATGGGCCGCGTAACCCTTCACCGTCTCGATGAGGTTCGGAATGAGGTCGGCGCGGCGCTTGAGCTGCACATCGATGCCGGACCACGCCTCCTCGGCCATCTGCCGAGATTTGACGAGGCCGTTATAGATCATAACGACGTAAAGACCGACGAGAACAACTATGCCGAGCGCGATATACATGCGCGAATCCCCCAGATGCCGCATTTTCCCGGCGCGGAGACTAGCCACAGTTCCGGAGGGCCGTCAAATTCGGAGAGACTTAAGTATCTCTTCTGTAGCGACGGAAGCAGAAATAGTCGTGGAGGCCGCTTTCGATAAGCGGCCGCCAATCACTTCCGCTAAGCCGCCCGACCGAAATTCGCGCCACCGGCATCCGTCAGCAGGAAGGCTTCGCCGCAGGCCTTGGAAAGCGCGCGGACGCGCAAGATGTAGCTCTGGCGCTCGGTAACGGAGATGACGCCACGCGCGTCGAGCAGGTTGAAGACATGGCTCGCCTTGATGCACTGGTCATAGGCCGGGAAGACGCATTTGTGCAGCATCTGGTTGGCATTGGCGCCCGGGGCACCGGCATCGAGCAGCGCCTGGCATTCCTTCTCGGCATCGATGAAATGCCGGTGCAGCATGGCGGTGTCGGCGAATTCGAAGTTGTGGCGGGAATATTCCTGCTCGGCCTGCAGGAAGACGTCGCCGTAGCTGATCTTCTCTTCGCCCTCGCGGCCGTTGAAGTTCAGGTCATAGACGTTGTCGACGCCCTGGACATACATGGCCAGACGCTCGAGACCATAGGTCAGCTCGCCCGCGACCGGCGAGCATTCGATGCCGCAGACCTGCTGGAAATAAGTAAACTGCGAGACTTCCATGCCGTCGCACCAGCATTCCCAGCCAAGGCCCCAGGCACCGAGCGTCGGGCTTTCCCAGTCGTCTTCCACGAAACGGACGTCGTGCAGAAGCGGATCGAGGCCGATCGCCTTCAACGAACCGAGATAGAGTTCCTGCAGGTTCGGTGGGTTCGGCTTCAGGATGACCTGGTACTGGTAATAGTGCTGCAGGCGGTTCGGATTTTCGCCGTAGCGGCCGTCGGACGGGCGGCGCGATGGCTGAACGTAAGCCGCCTTCCAGGGCTTCGGACCGAGCGCGCGCAGCGTGGTCGCCGGATGGAAGGTACCGGCGCCGACTTCCATGTCGTAAGGCTGCAGCACGGCGCAGCCCTTGTCGGCCCAATAATTATGGAGCGCGAGGATCAGCCCCTGGAAAGAGCGGGTCGGAGACATGTGGTCGGGCAGTTCGGTCATGGCCATATCTTCAGTTTTGAGGATGCGGACGAGTGCCATGCATCAGGGGCGCGGGTCAAGGATTTATGCGTTGGCGGATGTTGCGCTATGCTATTGCAATTCGATCCATGATAGGGTCACGCCAAGTTTCGGAGATGATCGATGAACGTCAAGAATACCGTGACATTGTCGGACCGTTATCTGCACTATGCGGAAAGACTGGTGGAGGACGGGCAGTTTCCATCGATCGAAAAGGTCATCGAGGCCGGCATCGACAGCCTCATGCACGCCGATCCTGTGCCGGCTGGACCGAACGATCCTCTCGCCAGCATGGCGGATGAAATCCGTCGCCGGCTGGCGACGCCGCGCGATCAGTTTATTCCAATGGATACGGACAATATGTTCGATCGCGTTCGCGCCCGTCTCGACGAGAAATACAAAGCCAAATGATGCCGATTTACCGGCTGGAATATCATTCGGACGCCGTCCAAGATCTCGTCAACATCCATAACCTCATCGAAGATTATGCGGGCCGCGCGATCGCGGATCGGAAGATGGCGGAAATCGAAGCTGCCACTTATCGCCTTGAAAGCTTGCCGAAGATCGGATCTGTCCGAGATGATTTCGCGCCGAATTTACGTGCACTTCCCGTTGCAGATAAGGGAGTCATCTGCTTCACCGTCGATGACGAGACGCTGACGGTCTTCATCATCTGCATCAGCTATGCCGGTTCCGACTGGGCGTCGCGCGTCAAAGAGCGCCTCTAACGGCTATTCCTCGCCCTTCTTCACTCGATATTCGCCCGTCACCGGGTCCTTTTCCAAGGTCCCGATCGCGCCCGTTTCCCGCTCCTTCTCCTGCTGGCGGGAACGTGCGGTCAGTCGTTCGGCGTCCCTGATGAATTTCTTGTAAAGCATCCAGCCGCCGCCAAGGACGATGATCAATAATATAAGCTGCGCCATTTCCCCCTGCCGCTTTTCCGTTTGGCGTCCTTGAACGGCCTCAGAGGCCGTACCGGCTCCACAATGCCTTTTCCTCAAGGCTTGCCGCAAGACCCGAGGCCGCGCCTGCGGCGATTTCGCTGGCGCCGGCACCAGCGCCAAATACCACGCCCGGCACCCGCTTGCCGAACAGCGACCGGGCACTGCCGATCAGTTCCAGCTTGGCGTCCTTGCCGTAGCGGCGCTTGATCACCTCGCGCATGTCGCCGAGCCCATCGATCAGGCCGAGGTCAAGGCCGCGCTGACCGCTCCAGAACAAGCCGGAAAAGATCGCCGTGTCATCGGCCAGCCGCTCGCCGCGGCGCATCTTCACCATGTCTATGAAGACCTTGTGGATCTCGAGCTGCAGCGACTTGAGGTATTCGATATCGCCTTCCTTTTCCGGCTGGAAGGGATCAAGGATCGCCTTGTTTTCACCGGCGGTGTAGACGCGCCGTTCGACGCCGACCTTCTTCAGCAGTTCCGGGAAACCGAAACCGCCGGAGACGACGCCGATCGAACCGACGATGGAAGTCGGGTCGGCGAAGATCTCGTCGCCTGCCAGCGCGATCATGTAACCGCCTGAAGCCGCGACGTCCTCGACGAAGATCAGGACCTTCTTGTTCTTTTCTTCGGACAGTGCCCGGATGCGCTGGAAGATCAGCCGCGACTGCACCGGAGAACCGCCCGGCGAATTGATCGAGATGGCAACGACCGGCGCATCCTTCTTGGAAAAGGCCTTGTCCAGCATCGGAGCGACATTGGCGAGGTTGAGGCTCTGCTTGAACTGGCTACCGCCGGCCATGATGGCGCCCTGCAGCCGAACGACCGGAACGGTCACCCCCTGCTTGCGGAACCGCTTCGGCATCAGCCTTCTCAAAAACCCGGCCATCTCTTCTCCTCTGTCGCTTTAGACCTGCCAAAACATGTATGTGACGGATTTTCAAACGCAATGGCAAAGCCGCTGAAAGGCCGGGAAACCGTGATGAACCGGTGCGCCGATTTTCTAGTTGCGAATGACTTGCATTATCATTCCAATCGGGCATTATCGTTTTCAGAAAAACCGAAAGCATTGCGCATCATGGATATTCTAGGTTCCAAGCAGGATCTCAAACAGGATTTCGGGCCCGATAAGGACGGATGGCGGTACCAACGGGGCGAAGCCTCGCTTTCGGACGTACACCGCAGCGTTCACGTCACCTCACACGGTTCGAAACTGCGCCGGATCGCGGCTTTTGCCGGCCCCGGCTACATGGTGGCCGTCGGTTACATGGACCCCGGCAACTGGGCGACCTCGCTCGCCGGCGGCTCGAAATTCGGTTACGCACTGCTCACCGTCGCGCTGTTGTCCAACCTGATGGCGATCGTGCTGCAATCGCTCTGCGCGCGGCTTGCCATCGCATCGGGCCGCGACCTCGCGCAGGCCTGTCGCGACGCCTTTCCGAGATGGCTTTCCGTACCCCTTTGGGCTCTGGCGGAAATTGCCATCATCGCCACCGATATCGCCGAGGTCATTGGCACGGCGATCGGCCTCAACCTGATCTTCGGCATTCCGCTGGAGCTCGGCGTGCTGATCACGGCGCTCGACGTGTTCATCATTCTCTACCTGCAGAAACTCGGTTTCCGCTGGGTGGAGGCCTTCATCATCACACTGCTTGGTGTCATCGCCTTCTGCTTCGGCGTGCAGATCTTCCTGGCCGATCCGCAATGGGGCGGTGTCATTCGCGGTTTCTTCCCGACCACGGAAATCGTCACCAATCCGGAAATGCTTTATCTCGCGCTCGGCATTCTCGGCGCGACCGTCATGCCGCATAACCTCTACCTGCATTCCGGCATCGTGCAGACCCGCGCCTATGGCGAGACCCTGCCGGAAAAGCGCGAGGCGCTGACCTATGCGACGATCGATTCCACCGTGGCGCTCTGTTTTGCGCTGCTCATCAACGCCTCGATCCTGATCTTGGCGGCAGCCGCCTTTAACGCCAATGGCCAGACGGAAGTGGTTGAACTGGGTGAGGCGCATTCGCTACTCTCCCCGCTGCTCGGCCTTGCGATCGCTCCGACCCTGTTCGGCATCGCGCTTCTCTGCTGCGGCCTGAATTCGACGGTCACGGCAACGCTTGCCGGCCAGATCGTCATGGAAGGCTTTTTGCAGATGAAGGTCGCGCCCTGGGTGCGCCGACTGATCACCCGCGCCATCGCCATCGTGCCCGCCTCGTTCGTGACGGTCTGGTATGGTGATGCGGGCACGGCCCAGTTGCTGATCCTGACCCAGGTCGTGCTCAGCCTGCAGCTTTCCTTCGCAGTCTTCCCCCTGGTGATGTTCACCGCCAGCAAGGCGAAGATGGGCGAGCTTGTCGCTCCCCGCTGGCTCTCGGCCATCGCCTGGCTGATCGCCGTCGCGATTGCCGGACTGAACGTCAAGCTTTTGCTGGATTTCGTTTCTGGCTGAGCCTGGAATATGCCTTGCGACCATTGTTCAGGTCGTCCACGAAGGCCGAGAAGGCATGCCCTTCGCCGGCGTGGACGAAAAGCGGCGCCCGCATCGTCAGCCGGGCGCGCGAGCCTTTTATCGCGGTCACCAGAATGCGGGTGGCGCTTTCGTCGGTGCGCGGGTGAAGCGCCGTGATCTCCAATCCGCCAAAACGCTTGCCGCAGGCCTCGATGATCTCGACGATCGATTGCGGCCGGGCAATCAACGACAATTGCCCGCCGGGTTTCATGATCGCGCCGGCGGTGCGTATCCAGGCTTCGAACAGGTCTTCGGTCATCGCATGCGCTTCGGCCTTCAAGGCATCCGGCGTCTTGCGATCGGCCGCGTCGTTGAATGGCGGGTTCATGATGACATGGTCGTGGATTTCGTCGACAAGGCCAGCGGCGACGCGCGGCTTACCGGTCAGGGTCACGTCGGCTTCGATCACGGCGACGCGGTCCCTCAGGGCCGCGTTTTCCGGCAGGTCGAGCGTCCTGCGGGCATAGTCGGCCATCAGGGACGACTTTTCGATCAGCACGACCTTTGCATTGGGCAGGCGGGAGGCGACCGCGAGGCCGGCGGCGCCTGCGCCGGAGCCGAGATCCGCGACGCTCACCGGTTTGTCCCCAGCCACCAGCGACGCAAGCAGCATGGCATCCACACCTGAGCGATGCCCGCCACCCTTCGGTTGCATGACGTGGAAGTTGCCGCGGTGGAAAGCGTCGATCGTATGGGTGGACGTCATTTGTTTGGCAGCGGCCTCAACTCAGCCTCGAGCCCTGCATCCTTCAGGATCCGCCGAGCCTCGTCCGCTCTCTCCGTTTCCACCAGAAACCGGCGCGGCAAAAGGCCGAGCGAGCCCTCCAAAACACTCATCGACTGGTCGGCGATGAAACAATGAATGTCGGCATCCTTCATTAGGCTTTCGGCAAGCGAAAGCACGACAACGTCGTTGGTGCGGATGATCTCCTGCATAAGCCTCTTGAAAACCCCTTTAAATCCAGCGGCATGCGATTTGCGCTTGCCGCACTATGCGCCACTTTCTATTGTCGCCCCAAATAATTGCTAGGGAGGCCTGATCGTTGGGCGTCGTCATACCGCTGGAAGAAGGTAAAAACAAATCCGCATCCGTCAAACCCCTCGTGGATTTGACCAAGGCGGACATGGAAAGGGTCAACCACTTGATCCTGTCCAAGGCGGGGTCCGACGTGCAGATGATCCCCGAAGTCGCCAACCACCTGATCTCGTCCGGTGGCAAGCGGCTGCGGCCGATGCTGACGCTGGCGTCCGCCGTGCTCTACGGCTACCAGGGCGATGGCCATGTGAAGCTCGCAACTA
The DNA here is from genome assembly GCA_965227625.1 of Neorhizobium sp. Classification (GTDB taxonomy): domain Bacteria; phylum Pseudomonadota; class Alphaproteobacteria; order Rhizobiales; family Rhizobiaceae; genus Neorhizobium. The sequence goes on from CBDDGK010000062.1 coordinate 106,513, forward strand.
GTGTCGAGTTCATGCATACCGCGACGCTGCTGCATGACGACGTGGTCGACGAAAGCGATCTGCGCCGCGGCAAGTCGACGGCGCGAATGATCTGGGGCAACCAGGCCAGCGTTCTGGTCGGCGACTTCCTGCTCGGCCAGGCCTTCAAGATGATGGTGGATGTCGGTTCGCTCGAAGCACTCGACGTGCTCGCGACCGCAGCTTCCGTCATCGCGGAAGGCGAAGTGCTCCAGCTTTCCGTCGCCAAGAACATGGAGACGACCGAGGACGACTATCTCTCGGTTATCCGGGCCAAGACGGCAGCGCTGTTTGCCGCCGCCGCCGAAGTCGGCCCAATCATCGCCAATGCCGACAAGAGCGCGCGCGCCGCACTCAAGTCCTACGGCATGAACCTCGGCTACGCCTTCCAGCTGGTCGATGACGCACTCGATTACGGCGGCAAGGCTGCCGATCTCGGCAAGAATGTCGGCGACGATTTCCGCGAGGGCAAGATCACCCTGCCGGTTATCCTCGCCTATCGCCGCGGCACCGAGGAAGAGCGCGCCTTCTGGCGCCAGGCGATCGAACAGGGCGAGAGCAGCGACGAGAACCTCGAAAAGGCGCTCGGCCTGATCACCAAATACGGCGCACTGAACGACACGATCGGCCGGGCGCTGCATTACGGCACGATCGCTCGCGATGCGCTGGCACCGCTGCCGGCCTCGCCGCTCAAGAACGCGCTTCTGGAAGTCATCGACTTCTCGATCCAGCGCGTCAACTGACACGGCAAAAGCCTTGGCAATCTCCGAGGAGAAGCTGGAGCAGGTCCTGCTCCAGCTTGTCGATCTGATGTCCTCTTGCCGCGATCCCTGGTGCATTTTCGGCGGAACGGCGATGTTTCTGCACGGATACAAAAGTGCGCATATCGCGGATGTCGACGTGCTCGTTTCGATGGCGGACGGCCAACGTCTGATCGCATCGCAAGGGCTTGAAAATGTCGCCGACGGTGGGACTTCCCGCTTCCGGTCCAGCATTCTCCTGCATCCTCATCTCGGCGATGTGCCGGTGGAGATTCTGGCCGGTTTCGAGATCTTTGCCGACGGTGCGTGGCAGGAAATTCAACTGGCCAAGAGGGTCGAAGCGCGATTGGGTACGGCCACGATCTTCATTGCCGGAATCGACGATATCGCCAGGATCTTCCAGCTTTCCGGCCGTCCGAAGGATCTGGCCCGGCTGAAACTTCTGGAAGAGCGGACGCTCGACTGACGATCTTCCGTGGCACTCGAAGCAGCCCATCAAGATCGGATCACGGATTGGAGAAGTGCCGGCCTGCGGCCGGAGATTTCCTTGCGGACCTGCTTCAAAAAAGCCATTCTGTTGTGAATCAATGGGCTTGAACAAGTGGCGGTATTTCGCGGTCGCTTCGGCTCTTCATGAAAGGCACCTTTATGCGGCAGAGATCCAGCCTCCTTCTGCTTTCCAGCGCGGCTCTCGCAACCGTTCTCCTGTTTGGTACGGTTGCCGGTGCGGCCACGCCGGACGCGAAGCCAGCGGCGAAAGACACCGTCACCTTCGGCCCGAATAACGTGAAGTCCTTCTCCGGCGCCTTTCTTGCCGCCCGCACCGCCGATGTGGACCACGACTATCCGACCGCAATCGCGCTTTATCGCAAGGCACTCGGCTTCGACCCGGCAAACCTCGAAATCCGCGAACGGCTGATGATTTCGCTGCTGCTGAACGGCGATTTCGACGATGGCCTGAAGGAAGCTGTCAACCTGAAGGAAGATGCCTCCGTCGAGCGCATCACCAAGATCGTCCGCGGCCTCGATGCATTGCGCGACAAGAAGTTCGACACCGCCAAGAAGGTGCTGGCCTATACCGGCCCGAACGATCTCGACCGGCTGACGCACCAGCTGCTCTCCGCCTGGACGGATGTCGGCGCCGGCAAGACGAAGCAGGCCATTGCCACCATCAACGGCCTCAAGGGTCCGGCCTGGTTCAAGGTCTTCACCGACTACCATCTCGGCGCGATGGCGCTGGTCGGCGGCGATATCTCGACCGCCCGCCAGTATCTGAACAACGCCGTCACCAATAAGGATTCGGTCGCAACCGCACCCGACACGTTCATGCGCGCCGTCATGGCGCTTGCCCGCCTGGAAGCAGCCGCAGGCAACAAGCAGAAGGCGCTCGATGCAATTTCCGTCGGCGATGGCGCCATTGCCAACTACGCACCGCTGAAGGCGTTGCGCCAGAGCGTCGAAAAGGGTGACAAGCCGGAACAGCAGATCACCTCCGCTGCGGAAGGTGCCGCCGGCGTGCTCTTCTCCGTCGGTGGCGCGCTGAACCGCCAGGGCGCCGAGGACATGGTGTCGCTTTACCTGCAGATCTCGCACGCGCTCGACCCGAAAAGCCCGGATACGCTGATCCTGCTCGGCGGCATTGCCGAAAAGCTGGAGCAGCCGGAACGCGCCATCAAGTTCTATTCGATGGTGCCGGCCGATTCGCCGCTGCGCCGCGTTTCCGAACTGCAGCTGGGCGTGACGCTCTCCGACACCGGCAAGGTTGAGGAAGCCAAGCAGCACCTGAAGTCGCTAATCGATTCCGACCCGGCCGACATCCGCAGCTATATCGCCTACGGCAGCGTGCTTTCCGAAGCCAAGGACTACAAGGCCATGGCGGAGAACTACGACAAGGCCGTCGCCGTGATCGGCCCCGTGCCGCGTCCCTCCGACTGGTCGATCTTCTTCCAGCGCGGCATCGCTTACGAGCGCCTGAAGCAGTGGGACAAGGCCGAACCGAGCTTCCGCCGCGCCCTGGAGCTCAACCCGGAACAGCCGCAGGTCCTGAACTATCTCGGCTATTCGCTGGTCGACATGAACAAGAACCTCGACGAGGGTCTGGACATGATCAAGCGCGCCGTCGATGCGCGGCCGGATGATGGCTATATCGTCGATTCGCTCGGCTGGGCCTTCTATCGCATGGGCAAGTTCGATGATGCGACGACCGAGCTGGAGCGCGCCGTACAGCTGCGTGCAGGCGACGCAACGATCAACGATCACCTTGGTGACGCCTACTGGCGCGTTGGACGCAAGCTCGAAGCTGTCTACCAGTGGAACCGCGCCCTGATTTCCGAAGGCGAAGACATCAACCGCGAACACGTGAAGGAAAAGATCGCCAACGGCCTGCCGCCGATCGATCCGAACGCCACGACGGCCGATCGCCAACCCGAGCCGGCAGCGCCCGTGCAGCCCACGCCGGAAAATCCCGACAAGAAGTCCTGATGTTTTCCGACATCCTGAACCAGCAAAGGCCCGCCGATGACGCGGGCCTTTTTGAACTGGCGCCTGCCAAGATCAATCTCGCCCTGCATGTCGTCGGACAGCGGGCCGATGGCTATCATCTGCTCGAAACCATCGTCACATTTGCCGATAGCGGCGACAGGCTGGGTTTTGCCAGCGCGGACGCCGACAACTTCACCGTGTCGGGGCGGTTTGGCCATCTCGTCCCCACGGATGTCGAAGGGCGGCACGGCAATCTCGTTCTGAAAGCGCGTGATATGCTTCGCAATGCGCTGGCGGCGCGCGGCATCCCCTGCCCGCCCGTCGCGATCCATCTGGAAAAGAACCTGCCGGTCGCGGCCGGGATTGGCGGCGGTTCGGCAGATGCGGCTGCGACGTTGCGTGGTCTGCTGCGCTTCTGGAATGCGCGACTGCCGGAAACGGAGCTTTTCGCGCTCGGCCTGTCGCTCGGCGCCGATGTGCCGATGTGCCTCAAGGGCGAGGCGCTGATGGTGAAAGGCATAGGGGAGGATCTCACCGTTCTGCCCACCCTCCCCTCGCTCTCATTGGTGCTCGGCAATCCGCTCGTTGGCGTTTCGACGCCCGAAATCTTCAAGCGCCTGACCCGCAAGGACAATCCGCCGGTTGGCGCCACAGAGGGCGATTGGCTAGCGGTCCTGAAGGCTTTGCGCAACGACCTGGAGCCGCCGGCGAGGTCTCTGGTTCGCGAGATCGACCAGATTTCTGTGATGATCGGCGCGGAGGGAGCGATCCTGACCCGCATGTCCGGTTCGGGCGCGACCTGTTTCGGGATATTTTCTTCCCCGGAAGCGGCAAGACACGCGGCGGAAAACCTTACCGAACAGAGGCCGGACTGGTATTTTCAGGCAATTCAGACCGTTGGCCAAACCGCAGGAGCATGATCGTGAACCGGATCGACGAAACGCGCGCCTTCATTCCCGTTGGCATTGCGGTGCTGACCGTTTCGGACACTCGCACCCTGGCGGATGACAAGTCCGGCGATACGCTCGTCGCGCGCATTGCCGAGGCCGGGCATGAGCTGAAGGCGCGTGCCATCGTATCCGACGATAAAGAGAAGATTGCCGGTCAGGTGCGCGCCTGGACGCTCGATCCTGAGATCGACGTGGTGATCACCACCGGCGGCACGGGCTTCACCGGGCGCGACGTGACACCGGAAGCACTGGAGCCTCTGTTCGAAAAGCGTATGGACGGCTTTTCGGAAGTTTTTCACCGGATTTCCTACGACAAGATCGGCACTTCGACGATCCAGTCACGCGCCACCGGCGGCGTGGCGAATGCCACTTTCATCTTCGTGCTGCCCGGCTCGCCCGGCGCCTGCAAGGATGCGTGGGACGGTATTCTGAAAGCACAGCTCGACTACCGCCACATGCCCTGCAACTTCATCGAGATCATGCCGAGGCTGGATGAACACCTGAAACGCGGCGGCGGCAAATAAGCTTGCTTCAGCGCACAGACGCAGCGACCCAGGCGGGAATCATCTCGCTGGCAAGTTTCGACACCTTGTGGCCTTGAGCCAGAGTTTCCAAAGTCATGCCGGACTTGGCGAGCGCGATGCCCTGCTTCTTCTGCATCAGCAGGCCATATTCCAGCGGCGGCACGGCGCGACCGATGCGCTTGAAGAACGAGCGCCGATAGGTGCGCGAGGGTGCGAATTTCGCGGGCTGCCGGTTCAGCGCGATATATTCCATCACCTCTTCGATCCAGCCGCTTTGCAGGCGCGCGCCCGGCTCGACCAGAAGCAGCCATTCGCCGCGCGCGCTGCGCAATATGTCCTTGATATCCCAATGGGTATGGAACCGGCAGCCGGCGGCATCCGCCACGCGGGACGAACCGTCGCGGGAGCTGTGATCCAGCACCACCACGTCGCTCACCAAACCCTCAACAGCACCGGAAACCAGCACCGAGAGCGTCTGGGCCAGTTCTGATTCCTGATCGCGGCATTCCATTATGACAGTCAGCATCCCTGACATTTATCGCATTGCAACAGGGAATGCCACAAAACGCATCTTGAATTTTGTTCTTGCAATGTTCTTATTTTGAGGCTAGGAATTTAATCATCGAGAACGAGGAGTTTTCCTCGTCAGGAGCACCCCATGAACGAGCTGTCCCATTTGCGGCAGGACGCGTTAGCGCCTGCTCATACGGCAGATATTGCCGATGCGCTGGTCAAGGCATCCGGTCTGCGGATCGATATCGACCGCCGCCGAGGACGCGCTGCCGGGCTAAACCCGAGCGGTCGTTTCGAGGAGGAGCGCCGCGAGGCCTTTGACGATGGCTGGCAGAGCCTTGAGGAACTCGAAGCGTTCAGAACCGAAGTGCAGGTGGAAAAGCCGCGCACCGCGATCACTCGAAACGAGTCGCCCGACATTTCCTTCGACCGCTCGATCAACCCTTACCGCGGCTGCGAGCACGGCTGCATCTATTGTTTCGCCCGGCCGACCCACAGCTTTATGGGCCTGTCCGCGGGCCTCGATTTCGAATCGAAACTCTTCGCCAAGCCGGATGTGCCGAAGCTTCTGGAGCGGGAGCTGAGCAGGCCCGACTACAAGGTGCGAGCGATTGCGATCGGCACCAATACCGACCCTTACCAGCCGATCGAAAAGGAATGGCGCATCATGCGGCAGATCCTCGAAGTGCTGCAGAATGCCAATCATCCCGTCGCGATCGTCACCAAGTCGGCGATGATCATGCGCGATATCGATATTCTCGCAGATATGGCGTCCAAGGGTCTCGCCAAGGTGGGCATTTCGGTCACCACACTCGACCGCAAGCTTGCCCGCACCATGGAGCCGCGCGCCTCGACCCCTCCCAAGCGTCTGGACGCCATCAAGGCGCTGACCGATGCCGGCATTCCGACAGCGGTCATGGTGTCGCCCATCATTCCGGCGCTGAACGACCATGAGATCGAGCGCATCCTCGAAGCCGGCCATGCGGCCGGTGCCACCGAGGCAAGTTATGTGCTGCTGCGCCTGCCGCTGGAGGTCGCCCCCCTCTTCCGCGACTGGCTGCTGCAGAACTATCCGAACCGCTATCGCCACGTCATGTCTCTGGTGCGCTCCATGCGCGGTGGCAAGGATTATGACGCGGAATGGAGCAAGCGCATGAAGGGTTCCGGGCCATACGCATGGCAGATCGGCCGGCGCTTCGAAATGGCCACCAAACGGCTCGGCCTGGTGCGCCGTGGTCTGCCGCTGCGGGACGATATCTTCCTGCGCCCGGACGGCGGAGGCATTCAGCTTTCGCTGCTTTGAGGCGGCTCACCGCACCTCCAGCCACCTGCATGCGGAGCCGGCAGCCAGCCGCCAGCGGATAACGGTTCCGGCAGGTTTTGATCGGGCATGACGCCCGAGCCTTTTTAGTTTGAATTTTCGGCGCGCCACCGTCCTGTCCCTTCGCGCCGGAATGTTCCCCGGTTCCACCGCCGCCCCCGGTGGATACGACGCCGCATCGTCTTGGCCGGGGGTTGCAGGAGGTCGGGTGGGCGTGCGAGGTTGCCGCCATGTTGCCTCGCACGCCGCCCGATTCTCCGAAGCTTTTTGAGGAAATTCCTCTCGCTCCCGATTTCAACCTGGAGCTACTGGCCCGCAAGGCCGGCCACTGGCCGGTTGCAGGCACGGACGAGGCGGGCCGCGGGCCACTTGCCGGACCTGTCGTAGCCGCCGCGGTCATTCTCGATCCGGACAATATTCCCGAAGGTCTGAACGATTCCAAAAAGCTGACCGCCAAGCAGCGCGAGGCATTGTTCGATGCGATCATCGCGACATCGGAGGTCTCGATCGCCGCATCCGGCCCGCGCCATATCGATGACCGCAACATTCTGCGCGCCAGCCTGGATGCCATGCGCCGTGCCGTGGCGGGCCTTTCCGTTGCACCTGCCTATGTGCTCGCAGATGGCCGCGACGTGCCCCAAGGGCTCTCCTGCCCCGGCAAGGCGGTCATCAAGGGTGACTCCCGCTCCGTCTCGATCGCTGCCGCCTCGATCATCGCCAAGGTCACCCGTGACCGGATGATGGCCCGCGCGCATCTCGTCTTCCCGGCCTACGGTTTCGCCAAGCATGCCGGTTATGGCACCGCCCAGCATCGCAACGGTATCGATGAACACGGCCCCTGTTCATTGCACCGGATGAGTTTTCGGCCACTCAGGAAGGACGATCTGCCGGACGTCTGATCAGCTCTTTCCATTAGCTCCGCCAATTGGCCGGTGCGTCGACGCGATAGCCAGCAAACAGCAATCCGCCATGCGGCGCCAGGGCTTGATTTGCAAACGCCTGAACCGGTTCAGCGTCTCCCTTGCGAAACAATGCTTCGAATGCCCGGGTAAAAGCATCGCCCAACGCAGCATCAAAAGCTGTCACCTGCCGTGGCAGCCATTTGCCGGAGCCGGACCACTGCCTGTTGCTGCGCAGGATGAAGTCGCCAAGCGACTGATAGAGTGCGGCGCCGATGGCCATCTGCTCGGCATCCGGCCGCTCGTCGCCGAGATCTTCCAGCAAGCTCGAAATGACATACCGCATCCTGTCGAGCTTCTCCCGATCGAGCGGCGGTGGTCCTTTCGCATAAATGTCTTCGGCTTCACGACGAAGCGCCTCGGCGCGTAGCGGGCGCGGGCCGATCACGGCTCCCTCCATCACCATCCGGATCAGCACTGGCAGCCCAGCCTCCGCATCCGTGTTGAGGAACCAGCGGAAGGTCTCCTCGTCATGCGCGAAGGCCTCGAACGGGATATTTTCAAAGATTTGGGATTGGCGGTGCGCATGCGGAAGCTTTGAATGGAAGACAACGAGATCGATATCGGACGACAGGGTTCCCGCGCCGCGCATGATGGAGCCCGCCACGAAGGCGAAATCGGCTTTGGGGAAGCATTCCTCCAGAAATCGCCCGGTGAGGGAAAGCGCCTCATCCCTCGACATGTTTCCACCCGTCAAAACCATCTGCGATCCTCTATCGCCCAAACGAAAAAGGCCGGAGCGTTGCCCCGGCCTTTTGAAATCTCTGTCTGATCAAATCAGTTCAGGCGAGACTGCACCTTGCCGACGGCGTCCTTGAACAGGGCGTCCTGGGTAGAGGTGTCGGTCTTCTTGGTGATGACGCTTTCTGCAGCGGCGATCGCAAGATCGACGGCAGCAGCGCGGACGGCACCAATGGCGTCGGCTTCGGCCTGCTTGATCTTCTGCTCGGACAGCGCATTGCGGCGGGCGACGAATTCCTCCGTCTTCTGCTTGGCTTCGGCGGTCAGGGCAGCAGCCTCGCGCTCGGCGGAGGCAATGATCTGAGCAGCGTCGGCTTCAGCTTCCTTGCGCTTGCGCTGGTATTCGGCGAGCAGAGCCTGGGCTTCTTCACGCAGGCGCTTGGCTTCGTCGAGTTCCTTGCGGATGTTGTCCGCACGTTCGTCGAGCGACTTCGCCATCATGCCCGGCACCTTGAGGTACACGACAAGAGCGAGGAAGAGAACGAGGCCTACGAGGGCGAAGAATGTTGCATCGAATGCCATCGGATCAGGCCTCCGTCTTCACGGCTGCAACGGCAGCCTTGATGTCGTCGCCGGTCGCCTTGGCGCCGATCAGCTGATCGACCACGGCAGAGGCGGTTTCTTCGGCGATCTGGCTGACCTGCGTGAAAGCAGCGGCCTTGATCTGAGCGATGCTGGCTTCCGCAGCCGAAAGCTTGGCGGCCAGTTCTGCTTCGATCGCGGTGCGATCGGCGGCAGCCTTGGTCTTTGCAGCTTCGCGGGCGGTCTCAGCAATCGAATTTGCCTTGGAACGGGCAGCGGCCAGTTCCTTTTCATAGGTTTCGACGGCAGCGTCTGCCTCGGCCTTGAGGCGGGCGGCTTCGTCGAGATCCTGAGCGATCCGGTCGTGGCGGTGTTCGAGAATGCCGCCGACACGCGGAACGATGACCTTCTTCATCAGAAGATAGAAGAGGCCGAAAGTGATGACGAGCCACAGGAGCTGCGACGAGAAGTGCGTCGAGTCGAAGGGCGGGAAAACACCGCTACCATGCTCGCCACCATGGGCTGCACCGGTTTCGGTATGCACTTCGCCTGCGGGCGCGGCATGCGGGTCTTTAGCGGCCGGCGCGGTCTGCGCATATGCCGAGGTCACGAACATCATCGCCTCCAGGTGTATTCCAAATGCGACGGATCACGGCACACCGGTGAGGCGGCCGCGATCCAGATCCTGGTCAGGTATCAGACTGCAAAGAGCAGCAGGAGAGCGATGAGCAGCGAGAAGATGCCCAGAGCTTCCGTAACGGCGAAGCCGAATACCAGGCGGCCGAACTGGCTGTCAGCGGCAGACGGGTTACGCAGAGCGCCCGAGAGATAGTTGCCGAAGATGTTGCCGAGGCCGAGGGCCGTACCGGCCATGCCAAAGCAAGCCAGACCTGCACCGATGAACTTTGCTGCTTCCGCTTCCATGAGAAACTCCTTCGAAATGGTTGTTGCGGCTGTAGACTGACGCCTATGACGCCAATGTCGTTATCCTTAGTGCCCGCCAGGGTGAACTGCGTCGTTGAGGTACATGCAAGTCAGTACCGCGAAGACGTAGGCCTGGAGGAAGGCGACGAGGAATTCGAGACCGGTCAGGGCGACGGTCATAATGAGAGGCAGGACTGCGCCGCCGATGCCGAGCGCGCCCATAGTGCCGAGCGAGGCGACGAAGCCTGCGAAGACCTTGAGCGTGATGTGGCCAGCCAGCATGTTCGCGAAAAGACGAACAGACAGCGAAATCGGGCGGGACAGGAAAGAGATGACTTCGATCGTGGAAACCAGCGGAAGAAGAATTCCGGGAACACCACTCGGCACGAAGATCTGCAGGAAATGCGTGCCGTGCTTATAGAAGCCGTAAACGACCACGGTGCCGATGACCAGAAGCGCCAGCGCGAAGGTGACGATGATCTGGCTGGTGATCGTGTAGAAATAAGGGAACATCCCGAGCAGGTTCGCGGTCAGCACGAACATGAACAGCGAGAAGACCAGGGGGAAGAATTTCATGCCATGACTTCCCGCGCCTTCGCGCAGCATTCCGGCGATGAATTCATAGGACATTTCGGCAACCGACTGCGCCCGGCCCGGGATCAGGCCACGCTGCGAGGTTGCGAAATAAAGGAAGCCGGCAGCGCAAGCCACCGTGGCAACCATGAAAAGAGACGCATTGGTAAAGGAGAAATCGATGCCGCCGACCTCGATCGGAACGATCTTGCTGATCTGGAACTGATGGATCGGATCGTTTGACACCGTCTACCTCTTATCCTTCGCCGCGCGAGGCGGCACCTATTCAATGCAACGACCTAAAGGCCGTCCCGCTTTTTGTCTTTGGCCGCCTGCTGCGAAAAAGGTGACGGAGCCACCATTCCCACCGTGCGGAGCACATTCAGTACACCGGCGCAGAATCCGAGGAGAAGGAAAACGATCATCCCCCACGGCGACGTACCGGCAAAACGGTCAAGAAGAAAGCCCAAAATCGCACCAACAGCGATCGCGGAGATGAACTCAGAGGAAATTTTCAGCCCAAGAGCCATGCCCTTGCGGCTTTCCTCAGATTGCGCGTCCCTCTTCGCCTCTGCCGCGTCCTCAGCTTTCCTGTCCGCCAGCTTGGCAGACAGGCGCCGACGGCGCTCTTCCAGACTATCGTCACGATCATCCGTCATTCGCTTCTTCCCTCTTTAGGCTCCGCCCCGGAAGCCCTTCAACCGCCCAAATGTGCAGCTAACGAGGGATTTCGCGCCTTCCGGCCCGTTTTCAAGTCGCGCGCAACATAGTTTTGACCGCCCCTATAGTCAAGGCGTTGCGGAGTGTTCATTTCAGGTAAATTAACCGAGAAAAATCAGTGATTTATCGGCAACGCAACCTCGGCCGGGTAAAACTGTCGCGGGAATCATCCCATCCGCCGGGCCTGTCGGCCCATCAGCTCCAGCCGCCGCCATAGGTGCGGTAGAAGATATGCAGGCCGATGCGGCCGACCTTCTTCATGGTACGCGCCCAGGAGGGATGTACGTAGGCAGCATGATAATGCGTTGCCGAGCCGACTTCCGGCAGCCAGATCTTGCCGGCCGTCACCGCCATCGCCACTTCCTTGGCCATCTGCCAATGCTCTTCGGAGCGGATTCGGTCCTTGATGTTGTCGCAGGCGAAGGAAAACTGGCAGCGGTTGCGCCAATCCTCGTTCTGGTAAACCACGTCGCAGATCGTTTTTGGATAGGACGGGTTGCGGACGCGGTTGAGAATGACCTGCGCGACGGCGGCCTGCCCACGTGCCGATTCGCCACGCGCCTCGAAGTAGATGCCCGAGGCCAGGCATTGCTGCTCCTTGGCGACAAAGGACGAGGCCGGCAGCGGCGTCGCGGCCCAGGCGTGATCGTCCGGCCCGATCGGCGGAATGAAACGTCCCTGCTTCGGCTTGTCGGTGAGGATGGCATCGAATGGAGATTGCTTGGCGAAATCCGGCGGCGGCGGCGCGTAAGCGGTCGCCAGCACGTCCGCACCCTTATTGTTAATGAGACTCGCGACCATCGGCATCAGGCCGTCTTCCGGTTTGGACACTTCGTCCTTTCGGAAATAGAAGGCCGCCAACTCGACCGGGACGTCCTGCCTGTCGACTTTCGCGAAGGCTGTCAGCTCTTCGGAATCATCGATCGGCGCGGTCAGCGAACTCTGGCGATCCAGAATCGAACCCGCGGAAAAGGCCTTCGGCGGCAACATCCGCTCGACGGTCACGATCCGCCCCTTCTTGTCAGCCCGATTGACCCTGTCTTCGTCCGGACGTGGGTCATCGGACTTTTTCTCGTCGACCAGCGCGATCTTGCGGCCATCGGGAAGCACCATGCCGGCATTGCCGGACAGCGCGTTGCGGACACCCGGGAAAGCAAGCGATGCCTGATGAATGGAACCGGCCGGCGAATCGATCAGAACCATGCGCCATTGCGCGGCGCCATCATAGCCGGTCAGCAGGTCGGAAAGGTCTCCGTGAGCGGGAGCGGACGGAAAGATAAGCCAGGAGGCAAGGCCGAAGACGGCCGGGGAAGTCCATCCTTTAAGCCGAACAAAGGTGTTCGGACGAACGGAGGACTTGCGACGCATAACACTCTTCGAACGCAAACCGGTTACTCCACAAGGCAACGAGACCTCATGAAAATCTCTCATTAACCTTGATGAGGAGTTAACGGCACTGCTCGAAAGGCCTGGAACACAGGCCTTGTTAGCACTTTCACATAAATGTCAGTGCCGCGTGTGGCCTGATCGCCCCACGCGGCACCTCGTCAGATGATGACGTGCGAGCCAAGTTCCACGACACGGTTTGCCGGCAGGTGGAAGTAGTCGGACGGATCGGTCGCAGTGTTCGCCATGGCGATGAACAGCCGGTCCTGCCACATCGGCATGCCCGACGCGGCATCCGGCACGAGCTTGCGGCGGCCGAGATAGAAGGAGGTCGACATGATGTCGAACTTGAAGCCGCTCTTTCTGAGATAGGCGAGCGCCTGCGAGACGTTGTGCGACTGCATGAAGCCGAAACGCAGCTCAACCAGCGTGAAACGGTCGGACATCTTTTCGATGCTGAAACGTTCTTCCAGCGAAACGCGCGGCTTGTTGACCGTGACGATCGTCAGGATGACGTTCTTCTCATGCAGGACGTGATTGTGCTTGATGTTGTGGAGAAGCGCTGCCGGCGCCGTTTCCGGGTCGCTGGTCAGGAAGATCGCGACGCCCGGTACGGAAACCGGCGCATGGTCGCTCTTCTTTTCCACCATGGGAATGAAGGTGGCGAGCGGCACGTCGATGCGGCGGGTCTTTTCGAAGAGAATGCCCGTGCCGCGGCGCCAGGTCAGCATGGTGATGGTGAAGACGATCGCCAGCATGACCGGCACCCAGCCACCGTCATGAATTTTCAGCAGGTTGGCGCCAAGGAAGACCAGTTCGAGCGCGAGCAGTGGCGCGAGCACGCCGATCGCGAGGCCCTGCGGCCAACGCCATTTCACGCGCACGAATTCGAACGCCATCAGCGTGGTCACGACCATCGCACCGGTGACGGAGATGCCATAAGCGGTCGCCAGCGCGTCGGAGCTTTCAAAGCCGAGAACGAGCGCAATGACGCCGACGAGCAGCAGCGTGTTGACCGAAGGCAGGAAGATTTGCCCGGTATTGGTCTCCGACGTGATGAGGATCTGCATGCGCGGCAGGTATCCGAGATGGATCGCCTGACGGACCAGCGAGAAGGCGCCGGTGATGACGGCCTGGCTGGCAATGATGGTCGCAGCAGTCGCCAAAATGACGACCGGCAGCAGCGCCCATTCCGGGAACATCAGATAGAACGGGTTTTCCATGGCTTCCGGGTGCTTCAGCACCAGGGCGCCCTGCCCCAGATAGTTCAGCGTCAGCGCCGGGAAAACCAGCACGAACCACGCCCACTGGATGGGGCGGCGTCCGAAATGGCCGAGATCGGCATAAAGCGCTTCCGCGCCGGTCACCGTCAGGAAGACCGCGCCGAGCACGACGATGCCTGTGAAGCTCTCGTTCAGCATGAACTCGATGGCATGCCACGGATTGAAGGAGGCCAGGATGCTGTAGTCGTCCGAGATATGGGCGATGCCGCCTGCCCCCATGACGAGGAACCACACGGCGGTGATCGGCCCGAAGAAGCGGGCGACGAGGCCGGTACCCTTAGACTGGATGGCGAAAAGCGCGACCAGGATCACCACGGAGACCGGTAGCACGGCGCGCTCCAGGCTTGGCGCCACGAGCTTCAGGCCTTCCACCGCCGACAGGACCGACAGAGCCGGCGTGATCATCGCGTCACCCAGAAAGAGTGCGCCGCCGATCAGGCCGAGCAGCATCAGAAATGCGCGGTGACCGTTCGCACCCTTGGTCAGGAGGGCGAGCAGAGACAGCGTGCCGCCTTCGCCATCGTTATCGGCGCGCAGCAGGAAGAGCACGTATTTGAATGTGACGATGATCGTCAGCGTCCAGATCATCAGCGAGATGAGGCCAATGACTTCGAGCTGCGTAACGCCGTCATGGGCGATCGGCTTCAGCGCTTCGCGGAATGCGTAAAGCGGGCTGGTACCGATATCGCCATAAACGACGCCGACAGATCCGAGCGCCAGGGCAAACAGGCTCTGGACCTTTGTTTTCTCGGCAGCGTGATGTTCAGCGGGATGACCCATGGGGATGTCAGGCTCCTTAGAGCCAACCTTTCCAGCGGAAAATGAAAAACGGGATGATGGCGGACATGATCATCGCAAGGATGGCGAGAGGATATCCGAAGTGCCAGTCCAGCTCGGGCATGAGGTGAAAGTTCATCCCGTAGATGGACGCGACCAGCGTCGGCGGCAGGAAAACCACCGAGGCGATCGAAAAGATCTTGATGATGGCGTTCTGCTCGACGCTGATCAGGCCGAGCGAAGCGTCCAGCAGGAAGGCGATATTGCCGGCCACGAAGCCGGCATGTTCCGAAAGCGTTTCCACGTCGTGAGCGATCGTGGCGCAAAGATTGCCGTCCGACTTTTCCTTATGGATCATCGGCACGTTCATCAGAAAGGTCAAAAGCCGGGCGATGGAACCGAGGCTGTCTCTCACCTTGGCGACCAGCCGATGATATTCGGCGATCTTGGCGAGCTTGCTTTCGAGATAAAGTGGCGGGCGGCGCTTGCCGCGGTCGCGGAAGATTTCCGTGGACAGGGTATCGACGTGATCGACCGTATGTTCGAGGATTTCCGCCGTGCGGTCGGCAATGGTTTCCAGAAGGCGTGCCAGCAGCGTCGTGCCGTCGCGCGTGCCTTCCGGTATCCGGCCGAGAGCCGCGATGAACAGCTGAAAACTCTTCGGATCGGCGTAACGAACGGTGACGAGCCGCTTGCCGGTGAGGATGAAAGCGACGTCGGTCAGCTGCGGATCGTTGCCGTCCGCACGCCAGACCAACGACGCGGTCATGAACACCGAGTCCTTCTCGATGTAGAGACGGCTCGACGGTTCGATGTCCTTCAAGTCGTCCCGGGTCGGCACCTGGATGCCGAGCAGGCTTTCGATATAGGCGTCTTCCTGAATGGACGGCTCGACCAGATCGATCCAGACGATGTCGTCGGAAAGCTGTTGCTGCGCTTCTGCGGGCAGAAGCGTCTTCATCGAGCCATTGGCGCAATACGCATTGATCAAATTTGATCTCCGGCCGACAACCGTCGGCCTTGAATGAGAAGCGGGCTCGCTTGTTCCCTGTGGTCGTAGCCGCCTGCGTGGCTCCGGCGGGACGCGCCTATAAAGAGTGCCATAGTCAAAATCAAGTGGTGCATTTACCTCGCCCGTGGCGCTGCACCATGACTCCTGCGCGGGCGATGCACAAGGCCTCTCGCGCCGTCGAGCGATTCACAGCCGGCATCAAAGGCTTGGCAGATTTCGCCCGGCCGCGGACTGCGACCAAAGTCGAACCCGTGCCAGAGGCGCCTTTTTATACGGCCAATTTATAAGGCCCGCGAAAATTCCTATTCGAAGACGATTGCGGGCGCTTCGCGAGGCGTGAGGTTGCCCAATTCCGCCCAGACCCTGGCCGCGATATCGCGGTAGATCTTGGCGGAAGGCCCTTCCGGATCGGAGGCAACCACAGGCGTGCCGGCATCGGAACGCTCGCGGATATCGATCGTCAGCGGAACTTCGCCCAGGAACGGCACCCCGATGCGCTCCGCCTCGCTCTTGGCGCCGCCGTGGCCGAAGATATCGTAGCGTGCCCCGGTATCGGGCGCGAGGAAGTAGCTCATGTTCTCGATGATGCCGAGCAGCGGCACCTCGACCTTACGGAACATGGCAATGCCCTTGCGGGCGTCGAGAAGCGCCAGATCCTGCGGCGTCGATACGATGACGGCACCGGCAAGCGGAACCTGCTGCGCCATGGTGAGCTGCACGTCGCCGGTGCCCGGCGGCATGTCGACGACGAGAACGTCGAGATCGCCCCAGGCGACTTCGCGCAGCATCTGGAGAAGCGCCGACTGTACCATCGGGCCGCGCCAGATCATCGCGGTTTCCTCATCGACGAGGAAGCCCATCGACATGGCCTTCAGGCCGTAATTCTCCATCGGCTTGATGAAGCGGTTTTCGATCTGCTGCGGGCGGCCGCTGATCTTCAGGAGGCGCGGCACCGACGGGCCGTAGATATCCGCATCCAGCAGGCCGACCTTCAGGCCGTTCGCCTGCAGGCCGAGTGCCAGATTGACGGCCGTCGTCGACTTGCCGACGCCACCCTTGCCGGAGGCGACGGCGATGATGGACTTCACGCCCGGTACGCCGGACTTTGTCCGCTGCTGCGGCTGGGCCGGCGCGGGGGCGTGAGAATGGGAGTGACCGTGATGATCGTGGCCATGTGAATGGCTGTGCGCGGCGGCCGGCTGCGGACGCGGGGCCGGCGCGGAACCCGCCTTGCGGTCGGCGGTCAGCGACACCAATGCGCCCTTGACGCCGGGCATGGCCTTGACCGTGCGCTCGGCCGCGACGCGCAGCGGCTCCAGTTCCTGGGCGCGGTCGGCCGGAACGGTGATCGAGAAATACACCTTGCTGTCGGAAATGAAGACATCCGAGACCATGCCGCGCGAGACGATATCGCCCTCAAGGTCCGGCCCGCGCACTTTTGCCAGCACCGCCAGAACGTCCTGCTTCGTCACCTCGGACATGATCTCAAAACTCCCGATCCGTATCAGGCCTGCACGAATGGCAGACCGCTTCGGCGATATATAGGAGTTCGCAGTTGCAAGGGGCAAGGCGCTAAAGCGCGCGCCTATGCTTCAGGCTCAATTTTGCGCGGGATGACAGGAATGGCGCACAAAAGAAAACCGCCGCCCGATCGGCTGCCGGATGGCGCACTGATCGAAGCGGCGGATCTTCTTGTCACGCCTCTTGGGGCGCTTGCAGTCCCCTCTGGACCTGCACCTACAGAAGCACGAAATATGCCAGACGGGAAGATGCTTCCTTTTCCGGAGAGTTTTCAGCCAGTTCAGGCGGATTTTCACGCCGCAACGCAGCAATGCCTTAATAAGCGCCGTTTTTGAGAGCGGTGACGTCGCAAACGACGATGATTTAATGTGCAGCGCAGCACAGATTTTACTATTTGATCAAGCCGACACGCAGGGCTTTTGCCACCGCCTGGGTGCGGTTTACAGTATCGAGCTTCTTGGCGGCGCGATTCAGGTAGTGATTGACCGTATGTTCGGACAGGCCGAGGATCTCGGCGATCTCCGCACTGGTCTTGCCGGCGGCGGTCCAGTTCAGACAATCGATCTCCCGATCGGTCAACGTATCGGCCGGCTTCACATCCAGATTGCGAATTTCCGCCAGCCGCTCGAAGACGTGGACTGCGATATACATCAGCTCCATCATCTGCTGCCGGTCGAAAACCGGTCCGCTGCCCGCAAAGGAAACCGCTCCGCGGTTGCCCGACATGTCGTGCACCGGGAAATAGGCCCCGCGCACCACGCCGAACCGACCGAAGATACCGCGCACCAAAGGACCGCGCCGTTCTACGCTCACCGCATCGAGGTCGAAGGTGAAGGGAAGTGTGGAGTTGCGCAGCCGGCGGATGACGGGGCTGGTCTTCATCAGCCCTTCGCGATCGAAATGCGCCATCATTTCCGCAGGCCAATTGGTGATCACGCTGTTGCTGGAAAGATCCAGCGACGTGGCCGCCGGCAAGGTCATGACCAGAAAGGTGCGGCAATCATATTGCTCGCCAATGCGCTTCATGAAGCGAAAGACGTCGAATTGGGTCTTGAGGCCGGCGATTTCATCGACGTTTCCGTCGAAACTGCGGGTCTCGGCGGCTTTCTCGGTGTTTGACATCACGTGTTTCTTTGCTCGCTTGCCAGATTCGAGCGTTTCCTGGCCTTTACAATGCACCTGAACGGCCGGCCCCGAGCGGCAAAAACAGCCGCACACGACCAGCCGGAAAGAATCTCCACCTCACCGCCCAAATCTGAGCATATATCTGAAAATTCATCCCGCAAGGAGTGTTTCCCTGTCTCAGCATCTATCTTGAATTTTAGACTTCGCTCAAATTCTTGACTATTATCAATTCTGGGGCCGACCGACCTGCCGCAGGTTGTCGCATGCTTTGTGATTCGTTGTCAGCGGATAATTGTTGGGGATCAAATCAGTTAGCGATGCCGTTTGGCAACAGGCCCGATGATGATAGTGATTTCGGCATAACCATATCCAATGGAGATATCGCAATGCCGACCACATATGAATTCGAGGGTTCCGTCCTCTCCTCTTCGTTTTGCGAACTTGGAGAAGGCCCCTCTTTCGAGGCGGAGACATCAACGCTCTGGTGGTTCGACATTCTCGGCAAGGCGCTGCACGAGCTGCATCTTCCGACCGGCCGCGAAATCGTCCATCGCCTTCCCGTGATGGGCAGCGTGGTTGCGGCGATCGACTCGGAACGGCAGCTGATCGCCAGCGACAAGGGACTGTTCATCCGCAACCGGGCAAACAACGAGCTGACACCATATGTCGAACTCGAACCGGGCAAGCCCGGCAACCGCTCCAATGATGGCCGCGTTCACCCGTCGGGCAGCCTGTGGATCGGCACGATGGGCAAAAAGGCCGAGGATGGCGTCGGCTCGATCTATCATGTCCGGCAGGGTGTCGTGACGACGCTTTTCGACCGGATCAGCATTTCCAACTCGATCTGCTTCTCGCCGGATGGCACGATCGGCTATTACGTCGATACCCGCGTCAACCGGATGATGCGTGTTCCGCTCGATCCGGAAACCGGCCTTCCCGTTGGCGAGGCCAAGGTATTCATCGACCAGAACGGCAAGCCGGGCGGCATCGACGGTTCGATCTGCGCCGCAGATGGCTCGATCTGGAATGCGCGCTGGGGCCAGGGTGCGGTGGACCATTATTCGACCGACGGCACGCACCTGGCGCGCTACAGTCTTCCGGCTAGAAAGACGACTTGCCCCGCGGTCATCGGCGAGGGCCGCATGGCCGTTACCTCGTCTTGGGAAGGCCTGGACGAGGCAGGTCGAAAGGCAGACCCGCAGGCCGGAGGGCTCTTCGAGATCGCCGTTCCGGTGAGTGCGGAACCAGAGCCTGCGTACACTCTTTAGGCACCGCAAAAAGGCCTACCTAACATCCGATCCAACAAAAGGTTCCGCGAAAAACGCCTAAAATTTCGGCAATTATTACCGGAACCAATACCCTATCCTTGACATTCTCTCATCGAACCAGCGCGGCCCAAAGGCCTATACGGAGCTCCCCAAGGGCTTCTAATCCCTGCGGAAAACCGCGCGTTCGATGAGGAAACCGATCAGAGGAAGGTATGTTATGAAAAAGACCCTTAGCACGATGGCAGCAGTGATCCTCCTGGCATCTACCGCCATGGCGCCTGCATTTGCTCAGACCCAGCCTGCCGCACCGGCTTCCCCGGCTCCGGCAGCTCCGATGGCACCGGCCGATACGGCTGCAAAGCCTGCCGATAGCGCAGCAACGCCTGCTCCGAGCACCGGTACCAGCACGGCAGCCGCTTCCGGCTCCGGCTATATCACCGAGCAGACCGAGACCCAGGTCAGCGCCAACGATTATATCGGCAAGGGCGTCTACAATGCCGAGAACAAGAGCATTGGTGACGTCAACGATCTGATCTTCGAAGAAAAGGGCGGCATCGTCGCAGCCGTGATCGGCGTCGGCGGCTTCCTGGGCATCGGCGAGAAGGATGTCGCCGTGCCGATGGACAAGATCACCGTTGGCCGTGAGAAAAACGAAGTGAAGCTCACCACGACGGAAACGGCCGAAGCCCTCCAGGCCGCTCCGGAATTCAAGACGCTTGCAGACAAGCAGGCCGAGACCGACAAGACGACCACGTCTTCGACCTCGATGCCGGCTGCGGGCGGCGCCACTACCCCGTCGACGGCTCCGGCTCCGGCAGCGCCGAGCAAGTAAGCCTGGAACGGGTGACACGCCGTCACCTCAAGGAAAGAGCGGCACCGCGCGTGCCGCTCTTTTTGTTTGCCCGTATCGCTTCGTTTACCTGCATCAAAGCAGCGAACAGTATCTCAGCGCATCATAGATCGCCGCATGGACATTGCGGCCGGCGACCGCATCACCGATGCGTATGAGGTCGAATGACGCGCCCGGCTGTTTTTGCGGCAGAGGCGCCTGACGGTTGATCAGCGCTGCGTAATCCACCGCGCCAAGATTTCGCGATAGCGGTTTCAGCGACAGATAGAGGTCGGCATTGGCCATGGTGCCGTGCTCGACGACGACCTGCGCTACCCTGCGCTCCTCGACCGCCGTGTCCGAATAATCCGATCCCAGGACGGCGATCAGCCCGTTGCCGTCCCGCCGGACGGACTTGAGCCGCGTATTGATCGTCACGCGCACGCCCTTCTCCGCAAATATCTTCGCATAGGGGACATGGTTCATGCCGCCCATTTCCGGAGCGAAGAACCGCTCCGGAGAAACGACTTCCAGCTCGATGCCGGCATTGGCGATCAGTTCCGCGGTGCTCATGCCCGGATGGCCACCATTGTCGTCAAACAACAGCACGGGGCCGGCGGGACGCACGGCACCCGCGAGAATGTCCCAGCTGGACGTCAGAAGCTCGGCGCCGCTGTCGATCTCGGGCGGCTGGGCCACGCCGCCGGTGGCGATCACCACGAGATCGGGGGCGAGCGCCGTGACATCATCGACATCGGCATAGTTGTCGTAGCGGATTTCGACGCCGAGGCGCTCCAGCTCGGCCAGCCGCCAGTCGACGATGCCGATCATTTCCTTGCGGCGCGGGTTGCGGACGAGAAGATTGATCTGGCCACCCGCCTCTCCCATCGCTTCCAGCACCGAGACCTTATGACCGCGCTCCGCCAGCACGCGGGCTGCCTCCAGCCCGCCGGGGCCGGCCCCGACGACCACGGCGTTCCGCGAGATGGCCGCCTTTGGAATGTCGTGCGGCATTTCCTCCTCGCGGCCGGTTGCCGCGTTGTGAATACAGAGCGCTTCGCCGCCCTCGTAAATCCGGTCGAGACAGTAGGTCGCTCCGACGCAGGGGCGGATGCGATGCTCCTCGCCGGCCATCACCTTTCGGCCGATATGCGGGTCGGCGATATGCGCCCGTGTCATGCCCACCATGTCCAGCCGGCCGGCGGCGATCGCGTGGCGGGCGGTGGCGACATCGGCGATGCGGGCGGCATGAAAGACCGGGAATTTCGTCGCCTCACGCACTTCGCCGGCAAAATCCAGATGTGGGGCAGACCGCATACCCTGGATCGGGATGACGCCGGTCAGCGCCGCATCGTGATCAATATGGCCGCGAATGACATTGAGAAAATCGATCTTGCCGGAGCCGACCAGGCGGCGGGCAATCTCGACACCTTCCTCGCGCGACAGGCCCCTCTCCCAATCTTCATCGATCGCCATGCGGATGCCGACGATGAAATCCGGCCCGACGGCCTTGCGCACCGCATCGATCACCAGATTGGAAAACCGCATGCGGTTTTCCAGCGAACCACCAAACTCATCCTCGCGCCGGTTCGTGGCCGGCGACCAGAACTGGTCCATGAAATGACCATAGGCCTCGAACTCTATGCCATCCAAGCCTGCAGCCTGCATGCGCTGGGCGGCCGCGGCATAGTCCCCGACAATGCGCTCGATATCCCAGTCCTCCGCCTCTTTCGGGAAGGCGCGATGGGCCGCTTCGCGCACCGGTGAAGGTGCCAGCACCGGCAACCAATGGCCCTTGTTCCAGCCGGAAGTGCGCCGACCGAGATGGGTAAGCTGGATCATCACGGCCGTGCCGTGTTCGTGACAGTCGTCGGCGAGCCGCTTCAGCCAGGGCACGATCTCGTCTTTATAAGCGGAAAGGTTTCCGAAGGCGGGAGGACTGTCGGTGGAGACGATGGCAGAGCCGGCCGTCATGGTGAGTGCGATACCACCCTTTGCCTTCTCGACATGATAGAGGCGATAACGGTCCTTCGGCATGCCGTCATCGGAATAGGCCGGCTCATGCGCGGTCGACATCAACCGGTTCTTGAGGGTCAGGTGCTTGAGCTGGAAAGGCTGAAGAAGGGGATCGTTGGTGAGCGACATCGGCGTCCCGGACTGGTGGCTGCAGCGAGACATCATCATCGCGCAGCGGGGTCGACGTTGCGAGCACCATGAGCGGCGTCGAACGGCGTGCGGGCGTCGTTTTTGGGAATACGATCAGTCGCGGTCGATCGTCACGAAATCGCGGTAGTGATCGTGGAGATAACGGAGCGTGACATTACCGTCGACAGGCCTGCCGTAATAATAGCCCTGCCCCATGCCGCAGCCGAGTTCGTTGAGCTTGTCGGCATCCGCCTCCGTCTCGATGCCCTCGGCAACGACTTCCAGATCGAGGCCCTGGCACATGGCGATGATCGCCTTGACGATATGTTCGGATGCGCGGTCGGTGGTGATGCGGGACACGAAGGCACGGTCGATCTTGACCTTGTCGAAGGTGAAGTCACGCAGGCGCCCGAGACTGGACTGGCCCGTGCCGAAGTCGTCCAGCGAAATCCGCACGCCGGCCTGACGCAAATCGGTGATGATGCGCTGAGCGGTATCGGCCGAAGTCATCACGGCCGTCTCCGTGATCTCCAGCTCCACGCGGTAGGGATCGAGCCCGACGCGACCGAGCGTCGACAGGATCGAGTCCGTCGTGCCCGGGTCCATCAGCTGCGCGGAAGACAGGTTGAACGACAGGAAAAGATCACGCGGCCAGGAGAGTGCCGCCTCCGCAGCCTTTCGCAGCAACGTTTCAGAAAGCGCGTCAATAAAACCGCGCTCTTCCGCTAGAGGCACAAAAACGGCCGGTGAAACGAAGCCGAGATCGGCATCGATCCAGCGAGCGAGCGCTTCGAAACCCACGACGCTGCCGTCGCTGATGCGCACGATCGGCTGGAAATGCACGTCCACTGCATCGGCGATGATGGCATTGCGCAACGCCTGCTCAAGCTGCGTCGCGCGCTTCATTTCCTGGGCGATTTCGCGGGAGTAAACGGTGATCTGGCCACGGCCACGGCGCTTGGAGCGGTAGAGCGCTGTTTCCGCACTCTTCAGCAGTTCCTCGAAATCCTCGCCGGCAAACGGATAGATGGCAAACCCGAAAGAAGCGGACAGGCGGACATTGCGGTCGCCGAGATCGTAAGGCGCCGACAGAACGTCCTTGATCATCTGGCCGATCCGCTCCGCACCCGTGCGCTCGAAGACCAGCGGCAGGACAAAGGCGAACTCATCGCCATCGTGGCGGGTGACAGTCGCGCCATCCGGAATGCAGGCTTTCAGGCGGTGGGCGACCTGGCAGAGGATCTCGTCGCCGGCTTCGGCGCCGAAAAGATCGTTGATCGGCTTGAAGCCATCGAGATTGGCGATGCAGATGGTGAAGGGTGCAGGATCCTGGGCGCGCTCGGCCGCCAGAAGGCGAATCTTGTCGCGCATTCGGTACCGGTTTCCGAGCCCCGTCAGGGGATCGCTATAAGCCATTGCCTGCAGCTCATTCTGGCTGACTTGCGGCAATAGGTTTCCCGCCGACTTCATCTGCTATCCCGTTACGCTCTAGAACTGGCGCAACGATGGGGCAAAAAGATTAAAAAATCATGCCCCTAGCTTAACTTAGATGAACAGATTGATTAATCGGTTAAGCATACGCCTGTCTCGGCGGCTTGCCGATATAGGTGTTGAACACGGTTTCAAGAGTCTCTGGGCTGATCGGCTTCAGGATGACATCGTTCATGCCGGACGCGAAGCAGTCGTCGCGGTCGCGATCGAAAGCCTGCGCGAGGACGCCGATGATCGGAATGGAGTTCTCGACCGTTTCCAGTCCGCGGATTCTGGCGCTCGCCTCGAAGCCGGTGAGTTTGGGAAGGGTGACGTCCATCAGGATCAGCTTCGGCGACCGTTCCTGCCACAGCTTGACGGCCTGTTCGCCATCGGTGGCGATCGCGTAGCGATAACCGAAGCCTTCGAGGATTTGCGAAAAGACGATCTGATTGACCTCGTTGTCTTCCGCGACAAGGATATCGATGGCGTTGCTGTCCATCTCCGAGGTCGAGGTGATCTGCCAGTCGTCTTCGGCGCTCCCCTCGGTCAGCACGGTATCGTCGGCTTCCTTCAGGCTTTTCGTCAGGAGCGCGGCGAGGTCTTTTTTGACGTTACGGCCATCCAGCCTGCGGGTCCGGATACGGCTTCGGTGAGCAAGATCGAGATAGCGCTCATCAAGACCTGAATCGACCACGACGATGTCGATCGATATTCCCGCATCCGTTGCGAGCTGCAGGAACAGGGCCATTTCCTCGAGGCTCGAAACGGACGATGCGTCGACGTCGAGATCGCGGAAAATGCGGGATGCATCGGCCTGAACTTGGCTATCGGGCGAAACAAGGAGCACCTTGCGGCCGGAGACATCCGGCTGGGCCGCAACAGGTGCCTGGTAATCCCGCGGATGCAATCGCGACTCGACCAGCGCATCGCGGTTGACCCGTGACGGAACCTCGCTGCCATCCGCATCGATATCGACGAGGTTGGTGATATCCTGCATCACGGTTGCGAGATAATAGCGGCCGGGTTTGCCGATCCGGAACTTGTTGGCGAGGATGACGACCCGCGACCCATCCGGCCGGGTGATGAGCTCCGACATCTGCACCGGTTCACCCAGTTCCAGCACCTGGCGATTGATCTTGTCGAGACGCTCCTCGACTTCCGGCGGATATACGTCGGCGCCCTTGCGGCCCAGGATCGCATCCGGCGGCAGTTCGAGGAAATGCGCCGCCAGCTTGTTGACGGCGACAAAGGTCAGCCTGCTGTCACGCACCGTGATGGGGAAAGGAAGATTGTCGAGCACCTCTTCGGTGATCTGGACGCGCTCCATGTCGGCGCGCCATTGCTCTTCCCGCTTCTTGTGTTCGGAAACGTCCTTGACCACGCAGACGCCGTAACCGGAGGACAGCCGCCGTTTGGTGAAATTGAGCCAGCGGTCGCTACCGCGGCGTTCGATCGAGTCGGCACGCTCCTTCCAGAGCGTCGCGATACGGTCTGCGATCCAGTCTTCACGGCCAAGCATTCGGCGCGCGCCGGATATATCCGCTGCAAAACGGCCACCGCTGTCATAGACCCCGCCGAGAAAATCCCGCAGCCGGGTGCCGGGCGCCAGAAAACTCTTGGGCACAGGCAGAAGCGAAACGAGCTGCTGGCTGGCGAAAACGATCAGATCGTTCTTGTCATAAACAAGCAAGCCACCCGAAACCCCGTCGGCAATGACTTCGAACATGGCTGTTTGAATGTTTGCGTCCGCCGACGCCAAATCATTCATAGGATGAAACTCCCCGTATACTTTTCCGGTCCCGGTTATCGTCCGGTCCGCAATGCCGATTGGTCGCCTCTTGGCGCTAATCCTTCTAGTTTCGGTCGTCTCGGGTCGGAAACATGCTGGCTACAAGTCCTCAACGGGTGATCGGGTCTCGTCATGGCAGTGCCCAGCCGGCCGCCATCCTGATCACTCGCGGAAAGCTGGCGCTTTCCCGGGTTCATCCACAGTCAATGTGGTTCAAACTAGAGCGTTTGTCTTAAAGGCCTCTTAATGAACGGCCGTGCAGTTGCGAAACCGCAGCTTCAAATCGTTTGAAACCGGTACATTTAAGAAGCGCCTGAAGAAGTTCGCAGGTCGCCTGATTTAACTCAGGGTTTATTTCTGGCGGGCGCTGTCCACAGGCCTTTGCAGGCGCCTTCCCAAGCGGCGCCGAATCCGCGAAAATAGCGGCATGCCAGTCAAACAATTGCCAGAGACGCTCATCAACCAGATCGCCGCGGGCGAAGTGATCGAGCGGCCAGCGAGCGCTGCCAAGGAATTGATCGAGAACGCGATCGATGCCGGCGCGACCCGCATCGAAATCGCCACCGCCGGCGGCGGCAAGAGCCTGATCCGCATCACCGACAACGGCGGCGGCATGGATGCGAACGACCTCGATCTCGCGGTCCGCCGCCATTGCACCTCGAAGATTTCCACGACGCTCGACGATATCCGCACGCTCGGCTTTCGTGGAGAAGCCCTGCCCTCGATCGGCTCGGTCGCCAAACTCACCATCACCAGCCGCCGCGACGGAGACGCCAGCGGCTCGCAGGTGGCGGTCATGGGCGGCAAGACCGCAGGCGTCAAACCGGCGCCGGCCAATATCGGCACGGTCGTCGAGGTGCGCGACATCTTCTTCGCCACCCCTGCCCGCCTGAAATTCCTGAAGACGGAACGTGCGGAAGCCGGCGCGATCACCGAGATCGTCAAGCGCATGGCGATCGCATTCCCGAACATTCGTTTCGTGCTCTCCGGCACCGACCGTTCGACGCTGGAATTTCCGGCAACCGGCGACGACCATCTCGCCCGCATGGCGCAGGTCCTCGGCGACGATTTCCGCGACAATGCGATCGAGATCGATGCGGCGCGCGAAGAGGTGGAGTTGAAGGGCTTTGTCGGCGTGCCGAGCTTCCATCGCGGCAATTCGGCGCATCAATATGCTTTCGTCAACGGCCGCCCCGTGCAGGACAAGCTGATCCTTTCGGCCATCCGCGGCGCCTATGCGGAGCAGATGCCGGCAGGGCGTTATCCGGTCGCGGTTCTATCGATCACGCTCGATCCGGCTCTGGTCGACGTCAACGTGCATCCCGCGAAAGCGGATGTGCGTTTTCGCGATCCGGGCCTGGTGCGCGGGCTGATCGTCGGTGCGATCCGCGAGGCGCTGCATCGCGAGGGCGATCGGGCGGCGACCACCGGCGCATCCGGCATGATGCGCGCTTTCCGCCCCGGATTTGGCAACGGCTTCGGCGGCGGGTTTGCGAACCAGGCTGCCGCGCCGGCCGCGCCCCGCACGCCCTGGGCTGCAGCCACCTCACCGTCCCGCCCGCTTTATTCCCAGCCGGTCCATGATTTCGCCGAGCAGGTGCAGACCGGTTTCGATGCGCTGACCATGCCCACCGCCCGCGCGGATGCGACGATCTCCGAACCGTTTCGCCCTTCCGCGGCAGCGGCGACGGAAGAGCCGACCCGCTACCGGCTGGGGGCTGCACGGGCTCAGGTGCATGAGAACTACATCGTCTCCCAGACCGAGAACGGGCTCGTCATCGTCGATCAGCATGCCGCCCATGAGCGGCTGGTGTTCGAGGCGATGAGGAAGGCGCTCGACGACAAGCGGCTGCCAAGCCAGGTCCTGCTGATCCCCGAGATCATCGACCTGCCGGAAGAGGATTGCGACCGGCTGGTCGCCCACGCGTCCGAACTGGACCGACTAGGGCTCGCGATCGAACGTTTCGGCCCCGGCGCAGTTGCCGTGCGTGAAACGCCTGCCATGCTGGGCGAAGTGGACGCGACCTCGCTGGTGCGCGATCTTGCCGACGAGATCGCCGAGTGGAACACCGCCGGCGGGTTACGCAACAAGCTGGAATATGTCGCCGCCACCATGGCCTGCCATGGCTCGGTGCGCTCCGGCCGCCGCCTGAAACCGGAGGAAATGAACGCGCTCCTGCGCGAAATGGAGGCGACGCCCGGCTCCGGCACCTGCAATCACGGGCGGCCGACCTATATCGAACTCAAGCTTTCCGACATCGAACGGCTGTTCGGCCGGAGTTGAAAACTCTGGCATTTCAGCCTTGCGCGGTGTAGAGCAGAACCATGTTTTTCCGCAGGAGACGACAGATGAACCGGTTTGAAGGCAGCGGCTTCCGCGAGGCGAAGATCCGCTACCTCGACGGCGACTATCAGATCCTCAGCGCAGGCTCCTACGTGATCTGCGCCATGACCGGCGCACAGATCCCGATCGACGAACTGCGCTACTGGAGCGTTGCGCGGCAGGAACCCTATGTGGACTGCACTGCTTCGCTGGAAGCCGAAAAGCGCTCGGGCGCGCTGCCGAACCAGGAACGCGGCTAAGCCTTCTTCGCATTCCCCTCGCGAATTCTCCGCTCCCGGAAATTCGCGATCGCGGTGTCGATGATGTTTCCCGGTCCTTGCGGGTCGTCGAAAGCCATGTCGACTTCCACGATGCTCACCTTTTTCGCCAGTTCCTCGACGCGGCCGTGGTGGCCGGAGAGACGCACGGCGTCCTTGGCCGTGGTGACCAGTTTCAGGTCCTGTTTGGCCGCATCGTCCAGAAGGTCGGCGATTTCATCCTCGGTGAAATAGTGATGGTCGGGAAAGGCGCGGGTCTCGGCCACGAGGCCACCGACCTCTTTCACCGTGCGGTAGAACTTGCTCGGATCGGCGATGCCCGCAAAGGCAAAAACCTGTTTGCCGGCGATCTCGCGGGCTTCGCGGGGTTTCAGCGAAGCGACGTGGATCTGCTTGCCGGCACGGGCGGCCTGGCGGACAAGCTTGTCGGCGGCTGTGCCGTTGCCAACCTTGAGGATGGCGGATAGCTGGCGCATCTGTTCAGGGATCGGCGCGCGGACCGGGCCGCTCGGGACCAGATGGCCGTTGCCGATGCCGCGGAATGTGTCGATGACGACGAGGGCGAAGTCCAGCGTCAGCCGGGCGCTCTGGAACCCGTCATCCATGATGATGAGGTCGATGCCTTCTTCGACCAGCTTTCGCGCGCCATCCACGCGCGTACGGGAGATCACCGTCATCGTTTCCCGGCAGAGCAGCAGTGCCTCGTCACCCACCGCTTCGGCGCGGTGGTGCTCCGGATCGACGATCGTCGTGACGTCGATCGTGCCGCCGTAACCGCGGCTGAGGAAGCCGGGCTTCAGGCCTTTTTGCTTGGCGGCACGGGCAATTGCGATCGCCGTCGGTGTCTTGCCGGCGCCGCCGACGGTGAAATTGCCGACGCAGATGACCGGCACCGGCACGCTTGCCCGCTTGGCGCGCGCCATGCGTCGCCCGGCGATGCGGCCATAGATAAAGGAGAACGGCGACAGGCCCCAGGCGCGCCAATCCGCTTTCGTCCACCAGAATGGCGGTGCTTCCGATACCATTGGCCCCCGCTTGCCCCTAAACAACGTGGGCAGAAAAGTGGAATTTTACCGAAAACACAAGTCTGAAAAGAACTTAGGTTGTTTCGACCGCGTGCGGCAGGAGGGTTTCCAGCCCGGTAATGTCATCGATGCAGAGATCGGAGGCGGCGGAAAGCGTCTCGGGAGAACCCGTGCCGGTCAGAACCGCGACCTTGAGGCCGACACCCGCATTGGCGCCCATATGCATGTCGTGATTGTTGTCGCCGACCATCGCCACCTGCGCCGGCTCGAGGCCCGTGGCGCGGCAGAAGCCGAGTACCATGCCGGCCGTCGGCTTGACACCATGACCGCTGTCGTAACCGGCGATGAAGTCGAGATGGTCGATGAAGCCGAAGCGGATCGCCGTCTGGCGGATCGCCGCTTCGTTATCGCTTGAGGCAACGCCGAGTTTCAGGCCGCGCGCCTTCAGCCGGGCGAACAGGCCGGCAAGGTCGGTCACCGGCACGGAATAATCGGCGGAGCGGATGAACAGTTCGTCGAGCAACCGGGTGAGTTCGCCGACCTCGAGCGGAGAGCCGGCCGACACGAAACCGGCGGCGATTTCCGCGGCGTTACCGGCGGCAAGCAGGCTGTCGGCGCGCGTGTGGCCCGAAACCGGGTCCATGCCGCCGGAAAACAGCAACTGCGGCTCAAGCTCGGCATTGCCGGCGGCGGCGATGCGGGCGGCCTCGCGGTTTACCGGTCCCCAGCTCTCGTCATAACGCAGCAGCGTCCCGTCCTTGTCGAACAGGATGCCAGCAATTTGTCCAAGCACGTCTGGCTTCTCAAGCGTTTCGGAATTCATCGGCTCGCCGCTGCTGTGGCCTTCGGCTGGAGCCGGGCACTGACTGTCAGCGGATTGATATAGGGCTCAAGCGCCTTGACGGTCTTCGCCAGAGCGCCACGCATCTCTTCCATTGCGTCATGGCCGGAATCGACCATCTTCAGCCGGGCCAGATCGTTGATCAGCAGGTAATGCACCGCCTTGGCAAGCATTTCCACGTCCTTGACGATGCGGGCACCGCCCTTGCGGACGAGATGCTGGTAGGCATCGCGGAAGTTCTGCACATGCGGGCCGGAAAGCACCGCGCAGCCGAGCATGGCCGGCTCCAGCGGGTTCTGGCCGCCTTCGCTCGCGAGCGACTTGCCGACAAAGGCGACTTCCGTCAGCCGCAGGTAAAGCCCCATCTCGCCGATAGAGTCACCCAGGAAAACATCCGTTTCCGCCGTGATCGCGTCGTTGCGGGAGCGACGGGCAACCGTCAGACCCTCACCCTTCAGCATCGCCTCGATCGCATCGGCGCGATCGGGATGGCGCGGCACAAGAATAGTGAGCTGACCGTTCTTGGGTTTCAAGGTGCGGTGCACGGTGGCGGCCGCCTTTTCCTCGCCCTCGAAGGTCGAGATCGCCGCCCAGGTGGGCCGGCTGCCGATCTGCTTGCGGTAACCGGCAAGCACCGCCTCGTCGCAGGGCGGCGGATCGGTGTCGCTCTTCAGATTGCCCGAAACGATGACCGGCCAGGCGCCGAGATCGCGGAAACGCTCGGCATCCATGTCGGACTGCGCAACGACCAGCGACATCTTCTCGAACAGCGTCTCGGCGACGGAGCTGTAATTGCTCCAGCTGGCAAAGGAACGGTCGGAAATGCGGGCGTTGACGCGGATCTGCGGAATGCTGCGGCGGGCAAGCTCAGCCACCGTCGTCGGCCAGATTTCCGATTCCGCGGTGATGCAGGCATCCGGCTTCCAATAGGACAGGAAGCGCTTGATCGGGAATTTCAGGTCGAGCGGCACATATTGATGAATGACTTCATCGGCCAGCCGAGACTGGACGAGACCCGCAGAGGTCACGGTGCCGGTCGTCAGGAGAATGTGGATCTCGCGGCGGCGAAGCTCGCGGATCATCGGCAGGATGGCGATCGTTTCGCCGACGCTTGCCGCATGCACCCAGATCAGCGGCCCACGGGGGCGGGCGAGGCTTGCGTAGCCCAGGCGCTCCAGACGGCGCGACCGGTCTTCCTTGCCCTTCATCGCACGGTAGCTGAGATAGGGACCGACCAACGGATAGAGCAATACGCCCGTCACACGGTAGCCAAGCAGAGCGATGCGTGCCAATCCGCTGCTCATCGCTGATGCCCTTGATCCATCGTGGCTGCCGTCAATGTGATAGCCTCTCCTATATTGGGTATGCGTAGCTGAGTTTTGTGTGTTTTACAAATGCGTCAAAAAAGGGTCCTCGGGGCGTTAGCCAATGGGGAGGACCGGGCATTTACGATCACATTGTATGAACCGAGGCTTGCCTCAGGCCGACGCGTTTTCCGGGTCCAGCAGGCGGTGCATGTGGACGATGAAATAACGCATCTCGGCATTATCGACCGTCTGCTGCGCCTTGCCGCGCCACGCGATCAACGCGCTCGCGTAATCGGGATAGATGCCGACGATATCCAGCTTCGAAAGGTCCTTGAACTCGACACCCTTGAGGCTCTTGAGTTCGCCGCCGAAGACCAGGTGCAAGAGTTGTTTCTTTTCGCCCGTTTCAGTCATTTTTTTAATTATCCCGTCCGTTCAATCTCCCCCGCCCCTCCTCTGCTGCATTCTCTAAAAAAGGTCAACCCGATGTGGACCGGAGAAGCTGCGGCAAAAGGCTTTGGAGCGCGTGGTCGGCGCCGGCCACCAGCATATCATGGCTGACACCGGGCCGGTTATAGGTCAGCCGGCTGCCGTCGAGATCGACCAGCTGACCGCCTGCCCTTTCGAGGATGAGGTCGGCCGCGGCAAGATCCCAGTCATGGGAGTTACGCCGCACGATCGTGCCGTCGATACGCCCGTCCGCAATCATCGCCAGCCGATAGGCAAGCGAGGGAATGTAGCGGGCACGCTGGATCTCTTCCTGAAGTGCCGGATCGAACTTTTTCAACAGCGTTTCGTCGACTGCGACGGCGAGCTGGCTGCCGGCGCGAGCGGAGGTGACCGCAATCGGCTCACCGTTCTTCAGCGCCGGACCGCCGGCAACCGCACAAAACTCTTCCGCCAGCGCCGGTGCCGCGAGCACGCCCGCCACGGGCGACCCGCGATGCACCACGGCAACCGAGACACACCATGTCTTTTCGCCATTGATGAAGGCGCGGGTGCCGTCGATCGGATCGACCACAAAAAGCGTTTCGACGGAAAGCCGGGCCGCATCATCGTCCGTCTCTTCCGACAGCCAGCCATAATTCGGCCGGGCCTTCAGAAGCAGGCTCTGCAGCCGGTCATTGGCGGCGAAATCGGCGGCGCTGACCGGGGAGCGGCCTTCGTTCTTCCACCAGACCTCCGGTGAGCGGCCGAAGAAATCATGCGCGATCTCCGCGGCCTGGCGTGCCCCATCGCGAATGAGTTCGAGATCGTCTTTCCAGTCTTTCGCTGCAGGGGTCATCGGGGATCACCGCCCCGCCAGCGTCATGCCCTCGATGGCCAATGTCGGCGATGCGACACCGTACTTGCGGTCGATGTCGTTTGCCGGCGTGATCCGCATGAACATGTCCTTGAGGTTCGAAGCGATCGTCACCTCCGAGACCGGGAAGGACAGTTCGCCGTTCTCGATCCAGAAACCGGTGGCGCCACGGCTGTATTCGCCGGTGAGCATGTTGACGCCCTGGCCGATCAGCTCGGTGATGTAGAAACCGTTGCCGATCGACTTGATCAGGTCTTCCGGGGAGATATCGCCCGGTTCCAGCGCAAGATTGGTGGAGGCCGGCGAGACAGAGGTGCCGCCGCGCACGCCGCGGCCATTGGTCTGAAGACCGAGTTCGCGGGCGGTCGAGGTGGAGAGGAACCAGTGCTTCAGCACGCCGTCCTCGATCATCGTCATCCGCTCACCCTTGACGCCTTCGCCATCGAAGGGGCGCGAGGAGGAACCGCGTACGATGAGAGGATCGTCGACGATGTTGAGGCCGACTTTCAGCACCTGCTGGCCCATCTTGTCGCGCAGGAAACTGGTCTTGCGGGCGACGGAGGCGCCGTTGATGGCGCCGGCAATGGTACCGACGAAACCGCGGGCGATGCGCGAATCGAAAACGACCGTCACGTTAGAGCCGGTATCGACCTGGCGCGGGTTGATGCGCTTTACCGTGCGCTCACCGGCGCGGCGGCCGATCAGCTTCGGATCGTCCAGTTCGGCCGCGTAAAGACGGCTGTCGAAATCGTAGTCGCGCTCCATCTTGGTACCCTCGCCGGCGATGACGCTGACGGAACGGCCGAAGCGGCTGGCCATATAGCTGCCGGAGAAGCCGTGCGACGTGACGAGAACGAGCCCGCCCATGCCGGCCGAGGCGCCAGCACCGGAGGAATTCGAAACGCCTTTCACATCGAGCGCGGCCTGTTCCATCTCCAGTGCCGCTTCACGCATGGCATCGGTCGGCATTTCGGTCGGGTCGTAGAGCTGCAGATCGGGATAGGATTTCGCCAGATCCTTTTCGTCCGCGAGGCAGGCGAACGGATCTTCCGGCGAGACCTTGGCCATGGCGACGGCGCGCTCTGCCAGCGTCTTCATGTCGAAGCCGGGATTGGCGGAAACGCTTGCCACCTGCCTGCCGACGAAGACGCGAAGCGAGAAGTCATCGCTTTCGGAAGCCTCGGTGCCTTCGACCTTGCCGAGACGGACGCTGACGGAGCGGGAACGGGAGCGCACCACGACCGCATCCGCCTGATCCGCACCCGCGGCCTTGGCTAGATCGATCAGTTCGCTGGCACGGGAAAGCAGGGAGGCGGAATCGATTTCAGAGGTCATGATTGCAAGCCTTTCATTCCCGTCCCATTTATTGTGCACTGACATAAGCATCAAGGGCGCCTCTCCGATTCTTGAGAGAACCGGCCCAATTCAATTTTGAAAGTTCAGGCATGACTGCACCGGGGTCGCTCTTTTCGCAAATGCTGCTGTTGCTCGCCGGCGCCGTGGTGGCCGCACCGGTGTTCCGCAAGCTCGGGCTCGGCACGGTTCTCGGTTATCTGGCGGCCGGCATCGTCATCGGCCCGATCATGCAGCAGATCGTCGAAACCGAAGAGGTTTTGCATTTTGCCGAATTCGGCGTCGTCTTCCTTCTGTTCATCATCGGCCTCGAGTTGAAGCCTTCGCGCCTGTGGCAGATGCGCGGCGATGTGTTCGGGCTGGGGCCGGCGCAGGTGGTC
Source organism: Neorhizobium sp. (assembly GCA_965227625.1). GTDB lineage: Bacteria > Pseudomonadota > Alphaproteobacteria > Rhizobiales > Rhizobiaceae > Neorhizobium. The sequence continues at coordinate 140,938 of CBDDGK010000062.1, forward strand.
GTGACCGGACTGGCGCTGACCGGACTGGCGCAATTCGCCAACCTTGCCGACTGGCGCGGCAGCCTGATCATCGGCTTTGGTCTGGCACTTTCTTCGACGGCATTCGCCCTGCAGATCCTCAATGATGATGGCGACATGAACAGCCGGCACGGACAGCGGGCGTTTTCTGTTCTGCTCTTCCAGGATCTGGCGATCGTGCCGCTTCTGGCGCTGATCACCATTCTGGCACCCGGAACGGAGGAGACGGCGGCAAGCCCGCTTCTGGATTTCGCGGTGGCGGTCGGTGCGGTCGGCGCCATGGTGATTGCCGGAAAATATCTGCTGACACCAATGTTCCAGATCATCGCGCGAACAGGCGCCCGCGAGGTGATGATCGCGGCGGCACTGCTCGTCGTGCTCGGATCGGCGGCGGCGATGCAGGCGGTCGGGCTTTCCATGGCCATGGGCGCGTTTCTCTCCGGCGTGATGCTGGCCGAGTCCTCCTATCGCCATGAATTGGAGGCGGATATCGAACCGTTCCGCGGCCTGCTTTTGGCGCTGTTCTTCATGGCCGTTGGGCTGTCGCTGGAAATCCACGTCATTCTCGACAATCTGATGTTCATCCTGCCGGCCGTGCCGGTGTTCATGGCGGTAAAGGCGCTGATCGTTTACGGCCTCGCCCGGCTCTGGGGCTCGCCGCACAATGACGCGGTGCAGATCGCCTTCCTGCTGCCGCAGGGTGGCGAGTTCGGGTTCGTGCTGTTCACGACAGCAACGGCTGCCGGGTTGTTTTCCTCGGCCACCGCTTCGCTGTTGATTGCGGCCGTGACGCTTTCCATGGCGCTGACGCCGTTCGGCGCAGCATTGTCCAAGCGCCTTCTTCAAAAAGAGACGCGCGAGGAACTGGAAGAGGATTTCGCCGGCGCCGGCGCCGACGTGCTGATGATCGGTTTTTCGCGTTTCGGCCAGATCGCCGCGCAAATCCTGCTGGCCGGCGGCCGCGAGGTGACCGTCATCGACGATTCCGCTGACCGTATCCGGCAGGCGGCCAATTTCGGCTTCCGCATCTATTTCGGTGACGGGACCCGCCGCGATGTGCTGACCTCATCCGGCATCGAGCGCGCCAAGATCGTCGTCGTCGCCACCCAGAAAAAGGAAACGACCGACCATATCGTCGACCTGATCCGCGCGGAGTTTCCGGATGTGCGGCTGTTCGTGCGCTCCTACGACCGCATCCACTCGCTGTCGCTGCGGGATCGCAATGTCGAATACGAGCTGCGCGAGACGCTGGAATCCGGCCTGCTGTTCGGCCGCCGGACACTCGAAGCGCTCGGCATGAGCGAGGCGGAAGCCGCCGATATCGGCGACGACATTCGCCAGCGCGACGAGGAGCGTCTGCAGATCCAGGCAGTCCAGGGTCTCGGCGCGGGGCGCGAAAAGCTGTTCAACAGCCCGGTCCGGCCTGAACCGCTGATCAAGCCGAAGCGCGCCATGGTGATGGAGGCGCAGGAAGCCGAGCCGGCTGGAAACGGCTAGACCTTACCTGCTCACCATCGCCCTGATTGTCTCGACAAGTTCGGCTTTTGCATCGGCGGCAGCTATATCGCCGGTCGCGGCTGCATTCGAGAGCGCTTCGGCCGCACCCAGCATGGCCCAGAGGCCGGCCGACCTTATGCCGCTCTGTCCGGCATGGGGCAAAAGAAGCCTCCGGCATTTTTCCATGAAAGCCGCCTCGTATTCCCGCTTGATCTTTTCAAGCTCCGGCGAGCTTTCCAAAGCGGCGATGACACCGGGTATTTCGCGGCCCTGGTTCAAGACGCAGTCCACGTAGGACGACGCGATGACCGTCGCCAGGCTTTCCAATGACGGTTCGGCGGTGGCGATCGCCGCATCCATGATTTCGGTCTGGTGCGTGTCGAACTCCCGGTAAAGCGCGGCCAGAAGACCAGGTCGGGTCGTGAAGTGATCGTAGACGACCGGTTTGGCGACGCCCGCCTTTTCGGCGAGGCGTCCGAGCGTCAACGCATCGGTCCCCTCTTCCCGCGCAATGCCCCACGCGACATCTATGAGCTGCCGATAGCGATCCTGCCGCGTCAGCCTGCGTCGCGTGCCGGCCGCCTTGTCGTTTTCCATTTCACTGATTGACATGCGCTATATACCAAAAGTAAATTACTAAAAGTATATAATCAAAGCAGGCGGCTCGCAAGCCGCTGAAGGAGCCATCCGATGCATGCGTTGATCGTCATTTCCCATCCCGACCCCAACTCGCTGACCCACCGCGTCGCCGCACAGATCGGCACCGGAATTGCCGGCAATGGCAGCGCCGACACTTTCGAGATCGCCGATATTTCTGCCGAAGGTTTCGACCCGCGCTTCGCGGAAAGTGACCTTGCCGCCTTTCGGGACGATGCCGAACTGCCGGCCGATGTGCGGGCCGAGCAGGCAAGGATCGATCGTGCCGATGCGCTGGTTCTGGTCTACCCCGTCTATTGGTGGTCCATGCCGGGGCTGATGAAGGGCTGGATCGATCGCGTCTTCACCAATGGCTGGGCCTATGACGATCGGACCAAAGGAAAGGTGGTCAAGAAGCTGCAACACCTGCCGATCCATCTCGTCGCGCTCGGCGGAGCGGATCTCAGGACCTATGCCCGACACGGCTATTTCGGCGCGATGAGGACGCAGATCGATCACGGGATTTTCGGCTATTGCGGCGCACCGGTGCTGACGACCGAACTGCTGCTGGACCAGCCGGATGGACCGGACGTAATGCTCAAGACCGCGCTGACGATCGGGCAAAACCTGCTTCACAAGGCCGATCGCATCCAGGCAGCCTGATTGCAGCCGCTTAGGCGCGACGGGCCACAGCATGCAGCGCGTCAATGGCGCGCTTCAGCTCGTCCTTCACGTGTTCGGCCTCATCGAGAATGTCGCGGGCCTTGAAGAAATCCAGCACCCGGAAACGGTTGACTGATGGACGCAGGAAGATATGCGGCGGATTAAGCTTCAGTTTCAGCGCGATGCTGGCCTGCATGGTGAGCTGGCTTGCGCCGAACAGGCTGTCGAGGCGGCTCGGTGGATGCGTGCCGTCGCCTTCCGGCGCGCCGACCACATCGATGCCGATCACCACGTCGGCGAGGTCCATCAGCTGCTCGTACGGCACCGGATTGCAGACGCCGCCGTCGATCATGATGCGGCCGTTGATCATGACCGGCATGAACAGGCCGGGAATGGCGGCCGAGGCGGCGATCGCGGTGCGCAGCTCGCCCTGTTCGAGGATCACTTCGGTCTGGCCGTAATAATCGGTCACCGAAATCTTCATCGGGATGTCGAGGTCCTCGAAGTCCTCCGGGATATCCGGCGGCAACAGCGCTTCGAGAATGTGTTCGAGATTGAAATGGCCGAAGCGGAAGCCGCCAAGCTTGTCGCGCATCGTCGCCGGGCCGAGGCTCCAGAGCCGGTTCAGCAGCCGGCCGCGGTTGCCGACCGTCTCGAACGTGTATTCGCGGATTTCCTTGCCGCTCATGCCGGCACAGCGCGCCGTGCCGACGATCGCACCGATCGACGAGCCGGATATGGCGACCGGCTTGATGCCGAGCTCATCCAGCGCTTCAACGATCACGATGTGGGAGAGACCGCGTGCCCCGCCGCCGCCGAGCGCCAAGGCAAAGGTCGGGTCGCCTCCACCGCTTTCGGTTTCCAAATCGGAAAAGGCGAGCCTCGTGTTCATGTCCGGTCCTTCAGGTCGGCTGATAGCGGAAGAAATCCATGCGCGTATCGCCGAAGGTGCGGCTTTCGAGCAGCTTGAACACCGGATCGACGACGGGATTTATGTCGGCACGTTCTTCCAGAATGGCAAGGGCGCCGGGCGCCAGCCACTTGCCGGCGTGAGCCGAAAGCATCGCCTTTTCGCCGAGCCCCTTGCCATAAGGCGGATCGGCGAACAGGAAATTGAAGGGCTCAATATTGTTGGACGGGCCGAGGCTGGTGGCGTCCCGGCGCAGGATGCGCGCCCGGCCATGCAGGCCGAGGCTATCGATGTTTTCCCAGAGCAGGCCGCGCCCTTCGACGCCGTTTTCGACGAAAAGGGCGCTCTTGCAGCCGCGCGACACCGCTTCCAGCCCCACCGCGCCGGTGCCGGCGAAGAGGTCGATCACCCGCGCGCCATCCAGCGCCTCGGGATAGACGTGGCCGATGATGTTGAACAGGCTTTCACGCGTCCGGTCGACGGTCGGCCGGATGTCATTGCTCTTGGGCGTGGCCAGGTTGCGGCCACGGAATTCACCGCCGACGATCCGCACGGCGCATCAACCCCGCGGCGTGCGGGGCTTGCCGCCGGCCGGACGGCCACCGGGACGACCGGCACCACCGGGTTTGCCACCGCCGGGCTTACCGCGACCACCCGAAGGCTTGCCGCCGAAGCCGCTCTTGGCACCGCCCGGCTTGCCGCCGAAAGGCTTGCCACCCGGCTTTCCGCCACGCGGTTTATCGCCGAACGGACGATCACCTGCTGGACGGTCACCACGCGGCGGCCGGTCGGAGAACGGACGGTCGCTGCGCGGACGCTCGGAGCGGCCTTCGCCGGCAGAGAATGAACGGGCAGGACGGTCACCGTCTTCACGCGGCTTGCGATCGCCACGGGGCCTATCCCCGAAGGAACGCTCGCCACGCGGCTTGTCGCCGAACGGACGGTCGCCCGCAGGTCTGTCGCCACGCGGACGATCACCGAAACTGCGCTCGCCGCGCGGACGCTCGGAGCGACCCTCGCCAGAGAAAGATTTGGCACGCGCCGGACGGTCACCACGCTCGCCGTCTTCGCGCGGCTTGCGATCGAACCTTGGCTTGTCACCGAAGGAACGTTCACCACGCGGTTTATCGAAGCTGCGTTCGCCGCGGGGACGGTCACCATCTTCTCTTGGCTTGCGGTCGCCGCGCGGGGGACGGTCGCCGAAGGAGCGCTCGCCACGGTCCGGGCGGTCGCCGAAGGAACGCCGGCGTTCGCCGCCTTCCTCGTCACGACGGCCACGGGGCTGCTCGCGCGCCGGCTCTTCGGCACGGATCCAGTCGTTGTCGTCATCGGCGCGATTGACGACGATGCGACGGTCGTTCTCGGGCGTCTTCTTGAACAGCTGTTCGGCTTCGGCGCGGGCAGAAGACTTTCTTTCCTTGCCATCCGCGGTCGGGCGGGCACCGGGCGCCATCCAGACGTTGGCGGTGCGGCTGGTGCCCATCGGCGGACGCTTCTTGGGCTTTTCCTCGCCGGTGTCACGACCGAAGTCGCGATCGTCTCTCCGGTCGTCCCTGGCACCGAACTTGCCGCGTGGCTTGTCGGAGAAGCTGCGGGCGCCCGGCTTGGTGTCCAGCCGGCCGAGAGCCTTTTCGCGGCGATCTTCATCACGGCCGCCGCGCGGCCGTTCAGACCAGTCGGACTTTTCAGCCCGCGCGGGTCTTTCGGAGCGTTCAGCCCGTTCCGGGCGAGCCGGCTTGTCATCGTCTTCGGAGCCGCGCTCGTTATAGATCGGCGCGTCGAAATTCGCCTTGGACTCTTCGATCAGTCGAGGGCCGAGCTGGTCGCGCAGCATACGGCCGCGCACCTCACACAACCTGGCCTTCCGGCAGGTCGCCGAGCTGGAACGGGCCGTAGGAAATGCGGATCAGGCGGTTAACCTCGAGGCCGAGCGCGCCGAGCACGTTCTTGATTTCGCGGTTCTTGCCTTCGCGAAGGCCCATTGTGATCCAGACGTTGTGGCCCTGGGAGCGGTCGAGCGTCGCATCGATCGCACCATAAAGCACGCCGTCGACGGCGATGCCTTCCTTGAGCTTGTCCAACGCTTCCTGATCGACCTCGCCATGGGCGCGGACGCGGTAGCGGCGCAGCCAGCCGGTCGTCGGCAGTTCCAGGACACGCGACAAGCCACCGTCATTGGTGAGCAGCAGCAGGCCTTCGGTATTGATGTCGAGGCGGCCGATGGACAGGACCCGCGGAAGACCTTCCGGCAGGTTGTCGAACACGGTCGGGCGGCCTTCCGGATCGGAGTTGGTGGTCACCAGGCCGGCCGGCTTGTGGTAAAGCCACAAGCGGGTGCGCTCGATACCGCGGATCGGCGCGCCATCGACTTCGATCGTGTCGGCCAGCGTCACGTTGACGACCGGCGTATCCAGCGTCCTTGCCGTTGAGGCTGACGCGGCCTTCCAGGATCATCCGCTCGATATCGCGGCGTGAGGCAACGCCGGCGCGCGCCAGGATCTTGGAAATGCGCTCCGGCTTGCCGTCCGCTTCCATGGTCGCAGGTGCCGGCGGCAGCTTGCGGGCAGTCTTTGCCGGCTTGTCGGAAGTCGCGCCCTTCTTCGGGCCGAGGCCCGCCTTGGCGGAAAAACCGCTTTTAGCGCCGGCCGGCTTCTTGCTGTCTGCCGAGCGGGGCTTGGTTTCGCGCACGAAGGTCTTGCCTTCGCCGCGCTTCGGCTTGTCTTTTGAATTCATTTGTAGTTTGCCTGAAGCGTGATGTCTGACGGAACGATCCGGACATTCTTGTTCGTGTTGACTGCGATGGAGCGAGCCCGCAAATCGGGCATCCGGTTGGAAGCTTCCTACCAGTTCGCGCGATCCGGGTTAAGAGGAAATCGCCGAAATGCCTAATACGGACAGGTTCATGGATGTCGCCCTTACCGAAGCACGCGATGCGGCGGCCCGCGGAGAGGTGCCGGTCGGCGCCGTTCTGGTGCTCGATGGCCAGATCGTCGCACGTTCCGGAAACCGGACCCGCGCCGAAAACGACATCACCGCACATGCTGAAATCGCGGTCATCCGCGAGGCATCGGCAGCGCTTGGGCAGGAGCGGCTCACCGGCGCCGATCTCTATGTCACGCTGGAACCCTGCACGATGTGTGCTGCGGCGATATCCTTCGCGCGCATTCGCCGGCTTTATTACGGTGCAGGCGACGTGAAGGGCGGCGCGGTGGACAATGGCGTGCGTTTTTACGCTCAGCCGACATGCCATCATGCGCCGGACGTCTATTCCGGCATTGGCGAAGTGGAAGCAGCCGATATCCTGACCGGCTTCTTCAAATCACGACGGGAAGACTAGGCGGCCGATCGCGGCGCTCAGAACAGTTGCCACCAGCTCTTGCCGGAACGGGCGTCCGCGGCCTCATCCTTGCGGCGGCGTGCCTTCTTTTCCTCAGGCTCGCCGAGGTCGGTCAGGTTGGCAGCGTCCGCGGAGCGGAATTCCGACGGCGGCTCCGTCAGCGAACGGCGACGGGCGGAAACATCCACCGACTCGGAATCCTGCTTGGCCTTGCGGAAGGCTTCCCATTTCTGGGTTTCGGTCATCTGACCGGCCTGTCCGTTGCCGGCCAGAAGCGGCGAGCGGTAGTTCGGATCATTCTTGTATTGGTCCGCTTCCTTGCGGAGGCGGGCGCGGGTTTCTTCCGGCGACTCGACCCAGTTCGGGTTGTCGCGGCCGGCGACCGACTGCTGCGGTGCGGGCAATGCCGCACCCTGCTGCTTGGTCGCCACGACCAGCGAGGGACGCGGCTGGTATTTCAGATTGTTGCGGGCTTCGTCCTTATCGAGACCGAGCGAAACGGAAGCGCCAAGGTCGGAACCGAGCTGCTCGATGGCCGGTTTGTCCGTGCCATAGGTCGGGCCCATGCAGCCCGAAAGGGTTACAGCCGAGGCAAGGATGCCGGCCATGCCCATGCCGACACGAAACGCAGATGTCGCTTTCATCAAAACCCTTCCAGCGGCGCCCGTCCCGGCGCTCCACTCAACTCAGCACCCATTGGCCGGAAAATTCGGCCAATTTCAGGCACTTTTACCGGATGATGCGCAGAAGCGCAATCATCCGGCGAATTTCCACCGCCCTGTGGCTCTTCAGAGACGGCCGAGCGATGCAAGCTCCCGCAATGCGGCCGCGTCGCGCGCGGATACATCCGGGTATTGCGGATCGGAGCCGACATCGGTCGTGACACGCCAGGAGCGGGCACATTTGGTGCCTTCGGCGAGCTTCGGATCGACTGCGACACCCGAGATTTCGGAGAGGCGGAAGGCGCCTTGCGGGCCTTCGCCTGCAACGATCGAGATACCGGAAGTGATGCAGGTTTCCTCGAAATCCTGACCTTCCAGCGCCTTCATCAGTTCGGCATCGCCGACATAAACGACCGGAGCCGCTTCAAGCGACGAGCCGATGCGCTTGTCCTTGCGCTCGATTTCCAGCGCGCCGGTGACGACGGAACGGACCTTGCGGATGGCGACCCATTTTTCAGCCAGTTCCCCGTTCCTCCATTCGGCCGGGATCGTCGGGAACTGTTCGAGGTGGACCGAAACCGCATCCGGCTTCAGCGACAGCCATGCTTCTTCCGTGGTGAACGGGATCATCGGCGCCAGCCAGGTGACCGTGCAATCGAAGATCTTGCGGATGACGGCCAGAGCCGCACGGCGGCGCAGCGACGACGGGGCGTCGCAATAAAGCGCGTCTTTGCGGATGTCGAAGTAGAAGGCCGATAGCTCGATGTTCGAGAAATCGATCAGCGCGCGGGCGATCTTCTTGAATTCGAAGGCGTCGTAGCCATCGCGGACGAGCTTGTCGAGCTCGGCCAGGCGATGCAGCATCAGCTTTTCGAGTTCGGGAAGCTCGGCGTAAGCGATCTCCTCGCCGTCATCATGGGCGAGCGTGCCGAGCATCCAGCGGATCGTGTTGCGCAGCTTGCGATACGCATCCACGTTGGTCTGGATGATCGTCTTGCCGAGGCGCTGGTCTTCCCAATAGTCGGTGGTCATGACCCAGAGACGGAGGATATCTGCGCCGGCATCCTTCATGACGTCCTGCGGCGCTACGACATTGCCGAGCGATTTCGACATCTTCTGGCCCTTTTCATCCATGGTGAAGCCATGGGTGACGACCGTGTCATAGGGTGCGCGGCCACGGGTAGCAGCGGATTCGAGCAGCGACGAATGGAACCAGCCACGATGCTGGTCGGAACCCTCCAGATAGACGTCGGCCGGCCATTTCAGGTCTGGACGGTCTTCCAGCGTGAAGGTGTGGGTGGAGCCAGAGTCGAACCAGACGTCGAGGATGTCCATGACCTGCATCCACTTGGAGCCGTCATGCTCGTTGCCGAGGAAGCGCTCCTTGGCGCCTTCGGCAAACCAGGCATCGGCGCCTTCGGCATCGAAGGCATCGAGGATGCGCTGGTTGACGGCCGTATCCTTCAGGACCTCGCCCTCTTCATCGACGAAGACGCAAATCGGGACGCCCCAGGCGCGCTGGCGGGACAGGACCCAGTCGGGGCGCTGTTCGATCATAGCGCGCAGGCGGTTCTGGCCGGCAGCGGGTACGAAACGGGTGTCGTCGATCGCCTTCAGGGCGCGCGAACGCAGAGTCGTGCCATCCTTCAGGTCCTTGTCCATATAGACGAACCATTGCGGCGTATTGCGGAAGATGATCGGCTTCTTGGAGCGCCAGGAATGCGGATACTGGTGTTTCAGGCGGCCGCGGGCGAACAGCGCGTTACGTTCGATCAGCGCCTTGATGACGCGGTCGTTGGCATCACCCTTCTTGCCGCTGTCGTCCATGACGCGAGCGCCCTCGAAACCGGGAGCGTCGGCGGTGTAGGTGCCGCTGTCGTCGACCGGGAACGGGATCTTCGTATCGATGCCGCGAGCTTCGAGATCGCGGACAGCGGACATCCAGGCCTCGAAGTCTTCGCGGCCGTGGGAAGGAGCGGTGTGGACGAAACCGGTACCGGCGTCATCGGTGACGTGGTCGCCAGCGAGGAGCGGGACGTCGAAGGTGTAGCCGAGGTCTTTGAGAGGATGGGCGCAGGTGATCGCGGCCATTTCTTGCGCAGAGACATCACGCAGGCGCTTGAATTCAAGCTTCGCCTTCTTGGCAGACTCTTCGGCAAGCGCATTGGCGAAGATCAGCTTTTCGCCGGGACGCGGGCCAAAGTCGTTCTCGGCCGCGGTGACCTCGTAGAGACCGTAGGCAACCTTCGGCGAATAGGCGATCGCCCGATTGCCTGGGATGGTCCAAGGCGTGGTCGTCCAGATGACGACAAATGCGCCGACGAGCTCCTGCAGCAGAGCGTCGTCCGCGGCACGACGCGCAGGTTCATTCGGGCTTATTTCATCATAGCTAAACGTCTGTTCCGGCAGCGGATAACGGTCATATTTAGCGGCAGTTACCGGGAACTTCACCCAGATCGTGTCGCTCTCATAGTCGTGATACTCGACTTCCGCTTCCGCCAGCGCGGTGCGTTCGACGACCGACCACATGATCGGCTTGGAACCGCGGTAAAGCTGACCGCTCGTGGCGATCTTCAGCAGTTCTCCGGCGATGCGGCTTTCCGCGTGAAAGTTCATCGTCAGGTACGGATTGTCGAAATCGCCGACGATGCCGAGGCGCTTGAATTCCTCGGCCTGGATCTTGATCCACTTTTCCGCATAGGCGCGGCATTCCTTGCGGAATTCGATCATCGCCGAAGGCTGCTTCAGGTCAGGCTTGGCCTTGCCCTTGGAGCGGTAGTTCTCTTCCTCGATTTTCCACTCGATCGGCAAGCCGTGGCAGTCCCAGCCCGGAACATAGTTCGAGTCATAGCCGCGCATCTGGAACGAGCGGGTGATGACATCTTTCAGGATCTTGTTCAGCGCGTGGCCGATATGGATATTGCCGTTGGCATAGGGCGGTCCGTCATGCAGCACGAACTTTTCGCGGCCGGCGGCGGAGGCGCGCAGCTTTTTGTAAAGGTCCATCTCCCGCCAGCGGGCGACGAGTTCCGGCTCCTTCTGCGGCAGGCCGGCGCGCATCGGGAAATCGGTCTCGGGCAGGTAGAGGGTCTTGGAATAGTCGAGCTTTTCAGCTGTGTCGGTCATGATGAGCAATCGTCTCTGGCGCCGCGGGAATGGGCGCATATCGATGAAAATTCGGTGGCGGAGGCGCTGTTCGAAAAGCGCCGAAAACCCGGACCCTCCGGCGCGCTTCTTTAAGCCGCGCGGAAGGCCGGGCCGATAATTCGAATGATCATCTTGTCTATGATCGGGGCCAGCCGGAATTTTTTCATGGTGGCGGTTATTAAGCGGTTTTCAGAAGAAAAGGAAGAGACTTCGATCCAATCCAAGCACGCGCATCGTTGATGCGATCGGTCGGAACGGCTCAGTCTTTCGGGTTTGCCAACATCGCTGCCCGCAGCGCATGGTTGATGCGATCCTGCCACCCCGGGCCGTCATCCTGAAAATATTGCAGGACGGTGCTGTCGAGCTTCAGGGAGACAAGCTCCTTCGTCTCGGGGATGGCGCGCTTTTCAACCGCCGGCGCGGCCGCTTTTTTGGCCGGCTTGAACAAAGCCTCGGCGGCATCCATTGCATTTACCGGCCTGCGTGGGGTCGATGCCATCAAATCATCCTTCGTTGTTGGTATCCGAAGCGAATGCGATCTTCTGATCCAGTTCGCTGAGCGGCCGGACACCGGAAAGCAAGGCCCTCGCCTCTTCCTCATCCCGCTTGATCTGCGCCACCAGAGCATCAAGCCCGTCAAACTTCAACTCGTCGCGCAGGTGGCCGAAAAAGGAAACCGAGCAGGTTTCGCCATAGAGGCTTCCGGAAAATTCGAAAACATAGGTTTCCAGCAATGGCGCTCCGTTGTCCGTCACCGTCGGACGGCGACCGTAGCTTGCGACACCATCGTAGAGCGTGCCGTCCGGGCGGCGGAAGCGGACGGCGTAGATGCCGGGTTTCAGTTCCGCTTCCGGGGCAAGCCGCATGTTGGCGGTCGGGAAGCCCAGCTGGCGGCCAAGCTTTTCGCCGCCGATCACTTCGGCTTCTACCGTGTAGCGATAACCGAGCAGGCCGGCGGCACCCACGACGTCGCCTTCGGCGACCATGTCACGGATGCGGCTGGACGATATCACGTCGGCGTTTTCATCACGGAAAGCATCCATCAGCGACACTTCGAAACCGTGCTTGGCGCCCGACGCCATCAGGAAAGCCGGGCCGCCTTCCCTGCCCTTGCCGAAATGGAAATCGAAACCGGTGACGACGGCGCTGGCGCCGAGCCAGTCGACCAGGATCGTCTGGATGAATTCTTCGGCCGAGCGGGTCGCAAATTCGCGATCGAAGGGATATTCGATCACCGAACGGAAACCCATCGCCTCCAGAAGCCGCGCCTTCAGCGGCGCGGGCGTCAGGCGGAAGACTGGCGTATCGGGGCGGAAGACGGTGCGGGGATGCGGTTCGAAGGTCAGAACCAGAGCCGGCACGCCGCGCTTTTCCGCCAGTTCCAGGGCGCGTTCCAGGACGCTGCGATGGCCGCGATGCACGCCGTCGAAATTGCCGATGGCGATCACGCCGCCCTTCAGTTCGTCGGGCAGCGGTTCCTTCTTTTCATTGCGGTGGAAGACGGTCATGCGGCAGTTCCGGTTTGGGCCCAAAGATCAGGCGAGACGCGGCATCCAGTATTTAGGCGTAGCGTTTTCCTGTTTCAGCCAGGCTTGGAGGATTGCCTCGTCGGTCTGGCCGTTGATGGTGTATTCCGCAACATGGATGCCAGCGCTGATATAAAGCAGGTCGAGGCCATATGCGAGCGCGCCGCGCACGTCGGTCGGCATGCCGTCGCCGATCGCCAGGACGCGGTTCATCGGGAAATCGCCGCGCGCTTCGCGGGCAGCGTCCAGGGCTGCCTCGTAGATCGGACGGTGAGGCTTGCCGGCAACGCGGATCTTGCCGCCAAGCTGCTCGTAATAGGCGGCGACCGCGCCGGCGCAGGGGATGATCTTGTGACCACGCTCGACCACGAGGTCCGGGTTGGCGCAGATCAGCGGCACCTCGCGCTTGGCGAATGCGGTCAGCATGTCGGTATAGTCTTCCGGCACTTCCTTCTCGTCATCGAAGAAGCCGATGCAGACGATGCAATCCGCGTCGTCCTTGGACGACACTTCGACGCCGAGGCCGTCGAACAGGTTGAGGTCGCGGTCAGGGCCAATCAGGAAAACCTTCTTCGGGCCTTCGACGATCAGGTGCTGGGTGACATCGCCGGAGGTGACGATGCGGTCATAGGTACCATCCGGCACGCCGAGCTGCTTCATCTGCGTGATGACACCGGGCGCTGGACGCGGCGAATTGGTGATCAGGACGACCGTGGCGCCGGCTTCGCGTGCCGCGCCGAGTGCGGCGCAGGACTGCGGGAAGGCTTCGACACCATTATGCACCACGCCCCAGACGTCGGAGAGGATAACGTCATACTCGCCGATCGCTTCGCTCAAGTTCTGGATGCGCTTTGCCATGCCTGCCTGTCCCGACTTTCATATCAGCTTCACTTCGAATGGCGCTGATGTCGCAAAGCTCGGCTGCGATGGCAAGGAGATTTGCGAGCGGGGCGGATATTTCACCGGTCCGTCACATGAGCCCGGACATGCGGACAACCAGACCGCCTGCGCCACAGAGGCCGAGCACCGGAACGATGCCGACCTTCAGTCGGAAAAGAAGGAAGGCCGAGACAAAGAAAAGAAGAAGAGCCGCGAAATCGACACTGGCGAAATCCGGAACCGAAAGCTTCAAACCGACCGCCGGGGCCAGATCGATCTGCCGCACCTGCCGAAACAGGACATGCAAGCCGAACCAGATGGCGAGGTTGAGGATGACGCCGACGACCGCGGCGGTGATGGCGGACAAGGCCGCCGAGAGGACCGGATTGCCGCGCAGCCGCTCGATATAGGGCGCACCGGCGAAGATCCAGATGAAGCTCGGCACGAAGGTCGCCCAGGCCACCAGGAGTGCGCCGACTATACCACCCGTCACCGCGCCGAGGCCAGCGGCTTCCCGGAAACCGACAAGAAAGCCGACGAAGGAGAGCACCAGCACCAGCGGTCCGGGCGTGGTTTCCGCAAGCGCCAGCCCGTCAAGCATTTCGCCCAGCCGCAGCCAGCCGTAATCCTCCACCGCGACCTGCGCGACATAGGCCAGAACCGCATAGGCGCCACCAAAGGTGACCATCGCCATCTTGGCGAAAAAGGCAAAAAGATCGGTGAGCGCTTCCGCGCCGGAAATGCCCCAGAGGATGGCTAGGGGCGCCAGCCAGACGACGATCCAAAGGCCGAATGTCGCAATCGCCCGCAGCAATGGCGGACGGTTCGGCAGATCGGTCAGCTCGACCGTGACGGCAAGCGACTTGGTCGAGCGAGCCGCCAGGAAGCCCGCGATACCGGCCAGAAGAACGACGAGCGGGAACGGCAGGCTGAAGAAAAACAGGGCCACGAATGCGAGCGCCGCAACCGCGATCAGGAAACGGCTTTTCAGCGTCTTGCGCCCAAGCCGGATCACCGCTTCCACGACGATCGCCAGGACGGCGGCCTTCAAGCCGAAGAACAGGCCGGTCAGCCAGCTCGTCTCCTGATAGAGCGCGTACGCCGCCGACAGGGCGATCATCACCACCAGCCCCGGCAGGACGAAGAGCAGACCGGAAATAATACCGCCGCGGGTGCCGAACATCAGCCAGCCGATATAGGTGGCGAGTTGCTGCGCCTCGGGACCAGGCAGAAGCATGCAGTAATTCAGGGCATGCAGGAAACGCTCTTCGGAAATCCAGCGCTTCTCTTCGACCAGGGCACGATGCATCATGCCGATCTGGCCCGCCGGACCGCCAAAGCTCAGGCAGCCGATGCGCGCGAAGACGGCCGTCATTTCACCGAGCGTCGGCGGATTTCGCACGTCACTTCCCGCTCCGACGCTGGCTTCCATCGATACCCTTCTCCCGGCAAAGACGCGTTGATTACGCACTATGCATGAAATCCGTATGACTTGCGGTGGCCGCGATACAACCCGCTTTTCGGCATCTCCGAAAAGCCTCCGCCATGGTTCCACCAAAGTCCGGTGCCACAAGCCCGCCAGCCCGAGCAAGGTGTGGCCGATCGTCTGTCCGCGTTAATATTGTTTTGCTTGAGGGGCCGGAGCGATGGCGAAAGTTTGGTCGTCGTTCTTGACTCAGCCGATGGCCACCCTTATCTCCGCTGCCGTTAGCACTCTCGGGAGATGAGTGCTAACTCACCATCACGGGTCCTTAGATCCGTCAATGTCATTTGATCGAGGGATTAGACAATGGCAAGCACATCTTTCCGCCCCCTGCACGATCGCGTTGTCGTAAAGCGCGTCGAGTCTGAAGAAAAGACCAAGGGCGGCATCATCATTCCGGACACCGCCAAGGAAAAGCCGGCTGAAGGCGAAATCATCGCTGTTGGCCCGGGCGCTCGCGACGACAAGGGCTCGGTCACCGCGCTCGACGTCAAGGTTGGCGACCGCGTTCTGTTCGGCAAGTGGTCCGGCACGGAAATCAAGCTTAATGGCGAAGACCTTCTGATCATGAAGGAATCCGACATCATGGGCGTTATCGGCTGATTGCCGGCAACGCCTTTTTCGTAAATTCGCTGACACCCCTTTTCAGGAGTTCTCAAAATGGCAGCTAAAGAAGTAAAATTCGGCCGCTCTGCGCGCGAAAAGATGCTGCGCGGCGTCGATATCCTCGCTGACGCAGTGCAGGTAACGCTCGGCCCGAAGGGTCGTAACGTCGTTATCGACAAGTCCTTCGGCGCTCCGCGCATCACCAAGGACGGTGTTTCGGTCGCCAAGGAAATCGAACTTGAAGACAAGTTCGAAAACATGGGCGCCCAGATGGTCCGCGAAGTCGCTTCGAAGACCAACGACATCGCCGGCGACGGCACCACGACCGCAACCGTTCTGGCCCGCGCTATCGTTCGCGAAGGTGCCAAGGCTGTTGCTGCCGGCATGAACCCGATGGACCTGAAGCGCGGTATCGACCTCGCTGTTGCAGAAGTCGTCAAGGACCTGCAGGCCAAGGCAAAGAAGATCTCCACCTCGGCTGAAGTTGCCCAGGTCGGCACGATCTCCGCAAACGGCGACAAGCAGGTCGGTGACGACATTGCTGAAGCCATGCAGAAGGTTGGCAACGAAGGCGTTATCACCGTCGAAGAAGCCAAGACCGCTGAAACCGAACTCGAAGTCGTCGAAGGCATGCAGTTCGACCGCGGCTACCTGTCGCCTTACTTCGTCACCAACCCGGAAAAGATGGTTGCTGACCTGGAAGACGCTTTCATTCTCCTTCACGAGAAGAAGCTTTCGAACCTCCAGGCCATGCTGCCGGTTCTCGAAGCCGTCGTTCAGACCGGCAAGCCGCTCCTGATCATCGCTGAAGACGTCGAAGGCGAAGCTCTTGCTACGCTCGTTGTCAACAAGCTGCGTGGTGGTCTCAAGATCGCTGCCGTCAAGGCTCCGGGCTTCGGCGACCGCCGCAAGGCCATGCTGGAAGACATCGCCATCCTGACGGGCGGCACTGTCATCTCCGAAGACCTCGGCATCAAGCTCGAGTCGGTCACGCTCGACATGCTCGGCCGCACCAAGAAGGTCTCGATCTCCAAGGAAAACACCACCATCGTTGATGGCGCCGGTGCAAAGTCCGACATCGAAGGCCGCGTTGCCCAGATCAAGGCGCAGATCGAAGAAACCACTTCGGACTACGACCGCGAAAAGCTTCAGGAACGTCTTGCCAAGCTCGCTGGCGGCGTTGCCGTCATCCGCGTCGGCGGCTCGACGGAAATCGAAGTCAAGGAAAAGAAGGACCGCATCGACGACGCTCTCAACGCGACGCGCGCTGCCGTTCAGGAAGGCATCGTACCGGGCGGCGGTATCGCCCTGCTCCGTTCTTCGACGAAGATCACTGCCAAGGGCGTGAACGACGACCAGGAAGCTGGCGTCAACATCGTCCGCAAGGCTCTGCAGTCGCTGGTTCGCCAGATCGCTGAGAACGCTGGTGATGAAGCTTCGATCGTTGTCGGCAAGGTTCTCGACAAGAACGAAGACAACTACGGCTACAACGCCCAGACGTCTGAATATGGCGACATGATCGCCATGGGCATCGTCGACCCGGTCAAGGTTGTCCGTACGGCTCTGCAGAACGCAGCTTCGGTTGCTTCGCTGCTGATCACCACGGAAGCCATGATTGCCGAGCTGCCGAAGAAGGACGCTCCTGGTGGCATGCCTGGCGGCATGGGCGGCATGGGCGGTATGGACATGATGTAAGACCTTCGGGTCTTATGTCTGAGCCATCCGGTTCAGTTACGGAAAGGGCGGTCTTCGGATCGCCCTTTTTGTTTGCGCTATCGCGTGCCTGACCTGTCTCCAGAACGCCAAAAGGCTCGCCGACGATTGCCGGCGAGCCCTCATTGACCGTGCCCCATTCGTGATCGGTCACGGCCAAAGCGCAAAACGATCGACGTCAGCCGTCACCGATGGCGGTGCGCGACTGCTATCCATGCTCATCTCACCGCGATCTACGGGCGGCAATGCCGCCACGTATCGCGAAGATGATCTACTGAACTTGTGAGGTAATATTTCGCGCCGACGGAGTTTTCGTCGGCATCGCATCCACCGGCACGATATCCAGGATATCCGCCAGCAGGAATTGTTTCGATGTCCCGCAAATAGTGGCGTAGACAATTCGATCTAGTATCTTCAGATTCTCGGACACAAAGGTCCTTTGGTCGCCGTTATCCAGCACCGATACAACGTACATGTTGATCCCACCAAGGTTAGCCGCGTCGTTCATTTCGCGCAGCCGAGTTTTACCCAGCCGTAGTTAACGATTGGTAAACTGCGGGAACAATGACTGGATTGAATGACTCAGGAATGCCTCCGGCGACGGCCTGATCATGTAACCCCAAGCCTTTTCATTCGGCATTCTTGCGTTACAAACACAATGCACGGCAGAAACTTCACCAAACCGATACGGGTCATGCCATGAGTTTCTTCGAGAGCTTGCTCGTCCTGCTTCTTGTTGCAGTCGTGCTGCTGCAGATATCGCGCCGCCTGCATGTGCCCTATCCGTCGATGCTCGCCATGGCGGGCGCCTGCGTCGCGCTGGTGCCGGGCATGCCGTATATCTCGCTTGAACCGAGCACTGCGCTGGCCCTCTTCATCGCCCCTGCCCTGCTCGATGCCGCCTTTGACTTCCCGGTCGGGATTGCCCGCCGTTTCTGGCTGCCGCTTCTGGTCTTCGCGATCGGCGGGGTCGTTTTCACGGCTGCCGCCGTCGCCTGGATCGGCTGGGCCTATGCCGGCCTGCCGATTGCCGCGGCGCTGGTTCTCGGCGCAATCGTCGCTCCGCCGGATGCGGCCGCGGCCACCGCCGTGCTTTCATCCATGGCGATCCCGCGCACCACGGACACGGTGCTGCGCGGCGAAAGCCTGTTCAACGACGCGGCCGCGCTGCTGATCTTCGACGCAGCACTTGCGATCCAATCTGCCGGGCACATGGATACGGAAGTCGCCCTGCATCTCGGTTTCGCCGTGCCGGGCGGCATTCTGCTCGGCGTCGGCGCGGCACTTCTCGTGCGACGCCTGACGGGCTTCGTCAGCGGCACGCTGGGCGGCAACCTTCTGCAGTTCGTCCAGACATTCCTGTTGTGGATCATCGCAGTGCGGCTTGGCCTTTCCGCCGTGCTGACCATCGTCGCGCTGGCCATGACGCTCGCCAGAAGCAGCGAGGCCATCTCCTCGGCGCGGATGCGCGTCCAGTCCTATGCGGTCTGGACCGCTGTTGTCTTCGTGCTGAACGTGATGGCCTTCCTGCTGATGGGTATGCAGGCGCGTGACATCGTCGGCAACATGAATGCGGAGCATCTGGGAGAGGCCGCCATCTTCGCGCTGATCGTGGTGGTCACCTGCATCCTCATGCGCTTCGTGGTCTGCGTCGGATATAACCGGATCCATGCCTGGTATGCGGTCAGTCGCGGGCGGCCTGAGCCGGCCAGCATTACCCAGGCGTTGCTTGCCGGCTGGTGCGGCATGCGCGGACTGGTGACACTCGCCACCGCCTTTGCGCTTCCCGCAGATTTTCCGCAGCGCGACGTGGTGGTGCTGACGGCCTTCGCGGTCGTACTCGCCACACTGGTGATGCAGGGATTGACGCTGAGCCCCGTGATCCGCCGGCTTGGCCTCGACCGCCGGGCCGATGGTCCGCGCGAACTCGCAGAGGTACGTGGGCTAATCGCGGCGGCCGGGCTGAAGCAGCTCGACGGAGCAACGGAGCCGGAAGCGGAGGTTTTGCGCACGAAATTTCGTCTTGAGAAAGAAGCGTTGTCGCATCCGGAAAGCGCGAGTTCACTCGAGAATTACCGGCGTCTGTCGCTCTCGGCAATTGCCGCACAGAGGCAGGAACTGGAGGAGTTGCGTGCCGTTCATCGCGTCAATGTCGACGAATACAATCTTCTGCTCGAAGAAATCGACTGGCGCGAACTTTCTGTCCTGCCGGAGGATGCGCGGCGGATCGAGGAGATCTGAGCCGATCGGCTTTGCACGAATTGTCTCCAGAAAAATCGCATAGCCATGTCGGTTACCGTTGGCCGAGCACGTCCTTGGAACACAGGGCGCAAGGGACATCCGTTCGAAGCGCCGAGCAGATCAACGGTATTCAGCAGGAGGGATAAATCATGGAAACTAAAATGAAATGGGGCGGCTACACGCTGACCGCCATCTTCGCGATCTTCATTCTCGGTGCATCGGTGACACCAAAGCTGCTGGGCATGGCGGTGGCCGAAGAGACGATGCAGGCGCTCGGCTGGCCGGTGGGTTATGCCCTCACGATCGGCATCATGGAGCTCACCTTCCTGCTGCTTTACCTTTACCCGCGCACCAGCTTTCTCGGTGCCGTGCTGTTTACCGGACTGCTCGGCGGCGCGATGGCGACGCAGATCCGGGTGGGCAATCCGCTTTTCAGCCATGTCCTGTTCAGCATCTATCTCGGCCTTTTCATGTGGGGCGGTCTGTGGTTGAGAAGTGCGGCGCTGAGGGCGCTGTTTCCGGTGCGGTCGGATCGCTGAAAAGGAAAATCCGCCCGCTGGTCCGGGCGGATTTTCGTTACCTCACAGCGGTTCTCAAAAATTTGTCCGCTTCATTGTTCATTTTAATTGAACAAACTGTCTTTCATCGTTCATCTTTCAAGATGCTACGAAAGGAGGCAAATAAGCGGTCAGAAATTAACGCGTGCCACCGAACCGAACCCTTGGAGACTTCCAATGTCCAACACCAATAACGCGGTCCTGCTGATCGCCCGTATCCTGCTTTCCTTCATCTTCATCTATTCCGGCTTCGGCAAGCTGACCGACCCGGCTGGCACCGCCGGCATGATCTCCGGCGCCGGCCTGCCTGCAGCCACCGCGCTTGCCTATCTTGCCGGCCTGTTCGAATTCGTGACCGGCCTTGCCGTTCTCGTCGGCTTCCAGACCCGCATCGTCGGCTGGGCGCTCGCCCTGTTCTGCGTGTTCACCGGCGTCATGTTCCATAGCGGCACTGTTGCCGTTCCCGGCTGGCCGGATGCAGCTCTCGGCTGGATCAATGCCCTGAACAACATCATGCTGATGAAGAACTTCACCCTGGCAGGCGCATACATTCTGCTCGCAACCGCTGGCGCCGGCGCTTACTCGGTCGATGCTCGCCGCGGTTCGGTCGCAATCGCTGCCTAAGCTTTCGAAATTCCCTGCCCCAGAAATTGCCCGCCGGACACCAATCCGGCGGGCTTTTTTATTGGAAAATCAGTCTTTTTCCTTGGCCGGCAGCTCGCCGATATCCTTCAGCCAGTCGGGTGCGGAACGGCACCAGACCTGCCGCAGCGGCTTGATATCCAGCCGCTGGTCGATACTGCCCCAGCGAATACCCCAGATCCTGGCCGCCTCGCCGCTTTCGCCATTGACGAAAAGCTGGGAACCGCAGTTCGGGCAGAAATGCTGCTGGCGCGTGCGTCCGCTTTCGGCGACACGCTTGTACATTTTCGGTTCGCCGACCACCTTCAGGTCATCTTCGGAGACGACGGTGGTGACGCGGAAAGGCGAGCCGGTCAGCTTCTGGCAATCACTGCAATGACAGATGACGACGCGCTGCGGGTCAAGCTCGGCTTGATAGGTGATCTGGCCGCAATGGCATCCGCCGGTAATATGCATAGGTCATTCCTCCTCGAACGAACTTAGAGACTTTGCTTTCACGAAATTCCGGACGCAAAACCGCTTCGCACTTTTGCTGGAATTGCTTTAAAGCGCGGCGCGGACAGCCTCCACGATCTGCCTGATGCGCGGGTCTTCCTCATGGCCCGGCTTGCGGGCACGCACGAGACAGGCCTCGGATTTCAGCATGACGCCATCCGACAGGACCTTCAGGTGATTGGCCCTGAGCGTCGAACCGGTGGAGGTGATATCGACGATGATATCCGCCTGGCCGGCCGCCGGGGCGCCTTCGGTCGCGCCGAGGCTCTCGACGATGCGATATAGCTGGATGCCGTGGCTACCGGAAAAGAACTGCTGGGTGAGCCGCCAGTATTTCGTGGCGATCTGCAGGCGGCGACCGTGACGAGCACGGAAATCCGCCGCAACGTCGCCGAGATCGGCCATGGTTTCCACGTCCAGCCAGATTTCCGGCACCGCGACCACCACATCCGCATGGCCGAAGCCGAGACGGGCACAGAATTCCACCTTCTGATCGACGCCGGGCATGCCTTCGCGCACCAGATCTTCACCGGTGACGCCGAAATCAACGGCACCGCTCGCCAGCTCGCGGGCGATTTCCGAGGCAGACAAATAGGCGATCTCGACGCCTTCGATGCCGGCGATGCGGCCACGATAGGACCGGTCGCTGCCGACGGCAGAAATGGCGAGGCCAGCGCGCTCGAAGATGACGGACGTATCTTCCTTGATGCGTCCCTTGGACGGCAGGGCGATCGTAATAGCACTCATCGTCTTGCCCTCGCTGCTTCGAGACGGTCGAGCCAGAGCGAGAAACCGACCGCCGGGATCAGCTCCTTGGCGCCGAGCAGTGTCATCAACCGGTCGAACCGCCCACCACCGGCCAGAACCGCCGTCGAGCCGGCCTCGGTCACTTCGAAAACGAGACCGGTATAATAATCAAGCGGACGACCGAAGGCGGCACGATAGGTCATCGCCGAAAGATCTGCGCCGGCATTGGCAAGCGCGGCCAAACGGGCGTCGAACATCGCAATCGCCGGGCCAAGCTTCAGGTCGGCGGCGTCTGCAAAACCGGCGAGCGCGGCCGGTGCATCGGCGAGCGGCAATTGCAGCGTCAGGAATTCCCTGAGCAGCAGCAGTGCCGTGCCATCCAGCCGGGTTTCGGCCAGCTCCAGCTTTTCCTTCAGGCGCCGCGCGATCTCGGTCGGCGAGCGGCTGGCATTGGTGGAATAGCCGGTTTCCTGCATGGTGCTATCGATGCGCGCCACCAGCTCCGCCTCATTGCCGGAGGCCAGCAGTGCGGCGACCTCGGGATCGAGGCCGGCTACGGGTTGCGGCCTTGCAAGCCGGTCCAGCAGCGCTTCCAGATGCGCCATGTCGCCGAAAGCGTGGATCAGGCGGCGCTGCCAGCCGAAAGGCAGGCCAAGCGCCTTGACCACCGCCTCGAACACGGCCTGATCGCCCAGCGTCAAAGTCAGCTTGCGGCCGGGCAGAACGGTTTTCAGGACGCCCATGGCATCGCCGATCGCGCGTGCGTCGGCGCTGGCGATATCCTTGTCGCCGAGGTCTTCGATGCCGGCCTGATAAAATTCATGCGCGCCTTCGCGACGCTGGCGGAAGACTTCGCCAAGATAGGAATACCGCCGCGGCGTGCCGGTGGCGGTTTCAATATGGCGCAGGCAGACGGGGATGGTGAATTCCGGGCGCAGGCAAAGGTTCGCGCCGGTTTCGCTTTCCGTCAGGAAGATCCGGCGGCGCAGGTCTTCGCCGGCCATGTCGAGGAATGGTTCGGCAGGCTGGATGACGGGGGTGTTGACCCGCTCAGCGCGACGCGCGGCGAACTCGGCGAGAAGGTCGGCGGAGAATTCAGGCATGTCGATCAGGGGCATGTCGTCGACGCCTCCGAAGAATACCCCCCTCTGCCCTGCCGGGCATCTCCCCCACAAGGAGGGAGATTGGATAGACGCGCCGGGTTCCCGAGAAACGCACCGCAAATCAAAGCCGCGCCATTAAAGACGCGGGAAGGTCGTGCCACCTGCAATCTCCCCCCTTGTGGGGGAGATGCCCGGCAGGGCAGAGGGGGTAACGCCGGGCAGAACCGGAAATATTACGCATCCTTCGCCCGCCGCCGATCTTCCGCCTGAGCCGCGAGAATTTCCTTCACCTTGGCGACAAGTTCACCCTCGGTCACAGTCTCCTGTGCCACGCGGGCCTCGCGCCACTCGGTATTGTCGGTAATCTCGCCCGAAAGCCGCTTGCCTTCGATCAGGTCCTTCAACTGCACCACGCCCTGCGCGCGCTCGTCACCACCCTGGATAATGGCGATCGGGCAGCCGCGGCGGTCGGCGTATTTCAGCTGGTTGCCGAACTTCTTCCAGTTGCCCTGATACATTTCGGCACGGATGCCCTCAGCTCGCAGCGCCTGCGTGAAGCGCTGGTAACGGCCCATGCTCTCGACATCGCCATCCATGACGGTGACGAGGACCGGGGCAATCACCTCATCCTGACCGAGCTTGCCGAGGTTCTTCAGCGCCGTCATCAGGCGCGAAACGCCGATCGAGAAGCCCGTCGCCGGAACCGGCTGGCCCATGAAGCGCGACACCAAACCATCATAACGCCCGCCGCCGCCGACCGAGCCGAAAACGACCTTTTCGCCCTTTTCGTTGGTGACGTCGAACAGGAGTTCGGCTTCGAAGACCGGACCGGTGTAATATTCGAGGCCGCGGACAACGGAGGGGTCGATCTTGATGCGGTCGGGGCCGTAACCGGCCGCCTCTACAAGTTGCCAAATGGTCTTGAGCTCAAAGACGCCTTCAACACCAGTTGGCGAATCTTTGAAATTGTTATGCAGCACGTCAAAAATAGCACCTCGAACGGCCTTATCGCCGTCGATGTTAACGCCGGGTATGTCCACCTGGGCTAATGGATGATCTTTGAGCGCTTCTTCTGCCATTTGTAGAAGGTTCACGAAGTCCAGAACCTTAGAGATCTGCTGTTCACTAAGACCTACACCCTTGGTGAAGTCACCGGATTCGTCTTTTCGTCCGGCGCCGAGCAATAGCGCAACACCTTCCGGACCAAACTTGTCGAGCTTGTCGATGGCACGCAGTACGTTCAACCGCTGGCCGGCCTTGTCGTCACCGCCAAGCCCGATCGCTTCCATGACGCCGTCGAGAACCTTACGGTTGTTGACGCGGATCACGTAATCGCCGCGCTTGATGCCGAGCGCTTCCATCGTGTCGGCCATCATCATGCACATTTCGGCATCGGCCTGAACGCCCGGTGCGCCGACCGTATCGGCATCGAACTGCATGAATTGGCGGAAACGGCCCGGGCCCGGCTTCTCGTTGCGGAAGACGTAACCGGCGCGATAGGTGCGGAACGGCAGCTGGATCTCGTTGAAGTTTTCCGCGACATGGCGGGCGAGCGGCGCCGTCAGGTCGTAGCGCAGGCTCATCCACTGCTCGTCGTCATCCTGCAGCGAGAAGACGCCTTCGTTCGGGCGGTCGCTATCCGGCAGGAATTTTCCGAGCGCATCGGTATATTCGAACAACGGCGTTTCGACCGGATCGAAACCGTAACGCTCATAGACTTCGCGGATCTTCGCGGTCATCTCGTTGGTCGCATGGATATCGGCAGCGGAACGATCGACAAAACCGCGCGGCAGGCGGGCCTTGAGTTTCTGGGGCTTTTTGCTCTTGTCGTTCATGATCGAAATTCCATTGCCGAAGGCCCGGAGAAGGCCGGATTTGTGAGCGGTTTCTTAGAGGATAGAGGCCGAAGCGGCAAGGGCGGCGGCTGGTGAAGAAGCATCCCGACTGATATCGAGTGCGTCATGCTTGCCGAAGCCATCCAATATGCCGCGACCCGACTGGTCACGCCCTCCGAATTTCGTCCCTATGTGCGCTCCTCTGTCGGCCTCTGGTCGCGGGCGGGACGCTGCAGGCAGGCGTGGGCGCCCCATGAGGAGAACTGCAAGGCCTTCATTCTCGACACGGTCGCCGGGGTGAAGCAGCGGCGGACGGCGGTGGTGCTCGGGTCGGGGCTGTTGCGTGACGTGCCGGTGGAGGCGCTGGCCAAGGCTTTCGATACCGTCGTTCTGGTCGATCTGGTGCATCTTGCAGGCGTTCGGGCATGGCTGAAGGCGAAGCGCTTGCGCAATATCCGGCTGATCTCGCGTGATCTTTCCGGGTTTGAAGACGCGGTGGCCGGCAAGGTGTCGGAGCCGCTCGGCTTCCTGCGGCAGGTGCCGTATCTGGATCTCGTCGTATCCGCCAACATCCTCTCGCAGATCGGCGTCGGAGCGAAACGGCGGCTGGATGCAGAGCATAATCCGCGCAGGGATGACATTCTTCAGGCGCTGGTCCGCGCCCATCTAGACGGGCTTGCCGCCCTGCCAGCCAAGGTCGCGTTGTTGACGGATACTGCCTACAAGGTGACCGATGGTAGCGGGAAAGTGCTGGAAGAGGCCGATCTGCTCTGCGGCGTGCCGGCACCAGAGGCCAAACGGAGTTGGGTCTGGCCGGTCGCGCCCTATGGGGAGTTGGGCAAGGACGTGCAGGCGGTTCACGAGGTGATCGCGGTATAGGCCGCTCTTGTGATGCCGGATGGGTTGATTTCCATGGTGGCGATCGTAGATTTAACACCATGTCGCGTCTTGCCGCTCTCTTGATGTTTGTTGCCTGGCTCCTTTACGGGGCCATGCCGGCGTTCACGATGCCGTCCATGCCGATAGAGCCGCGCGCGGTTATTCAGGATCATTCCGGCGGGCATGACCATGGCAAGATGGCCGGAGCCGCGAAGGCTATGGAACATTCCCATGGCAGCAAGCAGCAGCCCTGCCCGCATGGGGGCAAGACTTGCGTCACCCCCTTTTGCGCCGCTTGCCTGACGCTTCTGCCGGAGATTGCGGCCGGCGATGACAGTCCGCTGCTCCATTCGCATCCCGCGCCCGGTATCGAGCTTGCGCTCGTCTTTCCTGCGCCGGCGCCGCTGACGCCCCCTCCCCGCGCCTGACGGATTTTCGTGTCATCAACCGTAAAATTCCATCGTACAGGACAAGGAAAACCATGTCTGCGAAAACCATTCTTATGACCACCGCCCTCTCGCTCGCCCTCGTTGGTACCGTTGCCGCCCAGGAGATGAAGGGCCACGACCATTCCACCATGCAGATGCCGGCAGCCAGCGCGGAAGGCCCGGCAAACAAGGCCTACATGGCCGCCAACGACAAAATGCATAAGGAGATGGCGGTGACATATTCCGGCAATGCCGATGTCGATTTCGTGCGCAGCATGATCCCGCATCATCAGGGCGCGATCGACATGGCCAAGGTCGAGCTGCAATACGGCAAGGATCCTGAGATCCGTAAGCTCGCCGAGGCGGTGATCAAGGCGCAGGAAGCCGAAATCGCCGAAATGCAGGCCTGGCTGAAAGCACATACCAAGTAACAGGCCGTCGAGAGAAACGTGCCGGGCAGGCCTTGCCGCTTGCCCGGCGCCCCGTTCTTCGCCATATGAAGCCGGTGGAGGCAGAACCCATGCGCCCGATTACCGCAATCGGCTTCGATGCCGACGACACGCTGTGGCAGAACGAGCAATATTACCGGCTGACGGAAGAGCATTTTCAGCATCTTCTCGGCGACTTTGCCGAGGGGAGCCATATTTCTGAGCGCCTGCTGGAAGCGGAAAAACGCAACCTTTCCTATTACGGTTTCGGCATCAAAGGCTTTACGCTTTCGATGATCGAGACCGCGATCGAAATAACCGATGGCAAGGTGCCGACAAAGACGATCGAGCGCATTCTCGATATCGGCCGCGATCTCCTGCGCCATCCTGTCGAAACGCTGCCGCATGTGGAAGAGACGCTTGAAGCGCTGAACGGCCAATATCTTCTGGTGCTGATCACCAAGGGCGATCTGTTTGACCAGGAACGCAAGCTGGCCCAATCCGGGCTTGGGGATTATTTCGATGCGGTCGAGATCGTCAGCGACAAGAACGCCACGACCTATCGGCGTATCTTCTCCAAGGTCGCGGACGGGCCGGAACGGGCGATGATGGTCGGCAATTCGCTGAAATCGGACATCGTGCCGGCGATTGCGGCCGGCAGCTGGGGCGTGTTCGTGCCACATGCGCTGACCTGGGTGCTGGAGCATGTGGATGCGCCGACCGACGCACCGCGCTTCCGCCAGATCGAACATCTGGGCGGCCTGCATCAGGTACTTTCGGATATTACGGGCGTTTGAATTTCAGCCGCATCTCATCGACCTGCGGCTGGCAGAAACAGCCATCGAGATGGTCGTTGACCATGCCCATGGCCTGCATGAAGGCATAGACGGTGGTTGGGCCAACGAAAGTCCAGCCGCGCTTTTTTCAGGTTTTTGGAAAGCTTCACCGAAATTGCCGTCGTCGGGTTTGCCCGCAGGGTTGCGAGATCCATCACCGTGGGCCGCTCATGCGCGCCGGGCTCGAAACTCCAAAAGAACTTGGCGAGCGAGCCGAATTCGTCGCGGAGCTCGATGGCGCGGGCGGCGTTGTTGATCGTCGAGACGATCTTGCCGCGATGGCGGATGATGCCGGCATCGGCCAGCAGCCGGGCGATATCCTCCTCGCCGAACGTCGCTACCTTCTCGAAATCGAAACCCGCAAAGCCGGCCCGGAAATTCTCGCGCTTCCGGGAGGATCGTCAGCCAGGAGAGGCCGGACTGGAAACCTTCGAGGAAGATCTTTTCGAACAGGCGGAAATCATCGGTCACCGGCCGACCCCACTCCTCGTCATGGTAACGTCGGTAGTCTTCCAGGCCGCCATGCCAGGCGCAGCGGCCGATGCCATCTTCGCCGATAGTGATTCCCGGCTTTTCCATCCCTCATTCCCCTCGAATTCACTTCGTTAACAGCGTTTTTCGCCTGCTTTAACACTGGTCAACCATGTTTCAAAACCGGGCGGTAACCCTGCCAAAAGGTTTATGGCATTTGCGTTATCAGCGATGCCTTACACGGACCACCCGTTTACCATTCGCTTTCACCTGGCGCCTCACCATGTTCGTCAACCAGGGTCGTCCGCATAGGGTGTCCCAGTCGGTGATGTGTAACGAGTGGATCCGATCATGAAGAAGATGTTTTTCGCGGCGCTTGGTGTCGCGACCGTAGTTTCCGGCGCAGCCCTTGCAAACGACCGCTACCGCGAACGCCCACCGGTCATCGTCAGCCCGGACCTTGCCGCTCCGTGGGTGATGCAGCTTGCCGGCCCGAATGCGCGTCCGGTCGTCTACCCAGCGCAGCCACGCGCCGTTTATCGCCAGCCCGCCTATCAGCAGCAACAGCCGGCTTACCAGCAGCAGCCCGCCTACCAGCAGCGCCAGCCGCAGGCGATGCGCCGCACCGGCATTTTTGGCAATAGTGATGTGCAGCAGGCCGCCGTCCGCCCGGATCGCCCCGTCCGCAGCCAGATCGATCCGCAATTCCTGCCGCAGACCGTCGCCTATGACACCAAGGAAAAGGCGGGGCACGATCGTCATCGATACCAATAACCGCTTCCTCTATCTCGTCGGCGAAGGCGGCCAGGCGCGTCGTTACGGCGTCGGCGTCGGCAAGCCGGGCTTCGAATGGGCCGGTGAGCACAAGGTGACCCGCAAGGCGGAATGGCCCACCTGGATCCCGCCGCAGGAAATGATCCAGCGCGAGGCCGCCAAGGGCCATTATCTGCCGGCGCGCATGGATGGCGGCCCGGAAAACCCGCTCGGCGCCCGCGCCATGTATCTCGGCTCGACGCTTTACCGCATTCACGGCACCAACGCGCCGTGGACGATCGGTAGCGCCGTTTCGTCCGGTTGCATTCGCATGCGCAACGAGGATGTGGCCGATCTTTACGGCCGCGTCGATGTGGGCACCCGCGTCATCGTGATGTGACAGAGCTTCGGAAACGCTTGAAAAGTGAGGCGGCGGGGGCCACAGTCCCGTCGCCTTTTTGCTGTGGCACCATCTTTGTTGCCCGGCTTTTGTGTTGCTTTGCCGAGTGAACCGGCTAGCCTCCCCTCATTCTGAACTCGGAGAGGGGAATTTGGGTATGAGGAGCAGCAGGGTTTTCGCAGCCGCCGTGGGTATGGCCGGCGCGATCTTTTTTACCGCAGGAAATGCCAGTGCAATCGGCCCCGTCGCACCGCATGTCGAACTGCCGGCGAGCGCCGTCACGACCGTTGCCGTGCCGCGCGAAGTGCCGGAACAGTACAAGCGCCGCGTCGTGCGCTTCTCGACCCCGGAAAAGCCGGGCACGATCATCGTCGATACCAACAACAAGTATCTCTACTATATCGAAGGCCCGAACAGCGCGACGCGTTACGGCATCGGCGTCGGCCGCGAAGGCTTCGGCTGGTCGGGCGTGGTGAATGTCGGCCGCAAGGCGGAATGGCCGGAATGGCGCCCGCCGGCTGAGATGCGTGTTCGCGAACGCCGCGCCGGCCGCATCCTGCCGGAAGTCCAGCCCGGCGGCATCGACAATCCGCTCGGCGCCCGCGCCATGTATCTCTACAAGGGTAATCGCGACACGATCTTCCGCATCCATGGCACCAACCAGCCCTGGACGATCGGTCTCAACATGTCGTCCGGTTGCATCCGCATGATGAACAAGGATGTCGAGCATCTTTATTCCCGTGCCGATATCGGCACCAAGGTCATCGTCATCGGCCCCGGCAACAAGCAGGGCAAGGTGGATTACGAAGACCGCGGCATCGATATTTTCCGCACGATTTTCGGTGGCTGATTGCCGCGCTCAACAACTAAAAAAGGCGGCAAAAGGCCGCCTTTTTGCCGTGTTTAGATTTGGTTAACCACGTTTGACCTAGCTTCATGGGTGACTGGTGCAGAAAAAGCACAGACCGCAGAGGCGTCCCTCGCTAAAGTGCTAACAAAAGCCAATCTCATTCAAGCAGGCTGATTCATGCGCAAACTCCTTTCGCTTTCCCTGATTTCCTTCGCCCTCGCCACCGGTGCAGCTTACGCCGCCGACATGGCCCCGGCTGCCGCTCCCGTTGCCCCGCCTGAAGCCGCTCCGGCGATCGGTGGTTGGGAACTCTCCGTTTACGGCGGTTACCAGACCGCTCCGCACAGCAAGGTCGACGTTTCCGACGGCCCGGATTTCACGGCCGGCTGGGAAGGCAAGTCCTTCCAGTCCCCGCCCTATTACGGCGTCCGCGGCACCTACTGGTTCGAGGGCGGCGCCCTGTCGAACTGGGGTGTCTCGCTCGACTTCAGCCACGCCAAGGTCTACGCGACCGAATCCACGCGCGCCAAGGCCGGCGGCTGGGACGTGTTCGAATTCACCGACGGCCTGAACCTCTTGACGCTGAACGCGCTCTACAAGTTCCCGCTGGAAGGCAAGTGGAAGCCTTATGTCGGCGCCGGTGTCGGTATCAACGTTCCGCACGTTGAAGTCACCCGCCCGTCGGGCCGCACGTTCGACTACCAGCTCGGCGGCGCAACGCTGCAGGCCCAGGCCGGTATCCGTTACGAATTCACCGAGAACTGGTCTGCCTTCGCCGAATATAAGGGCAACTATTCCTTCGTGAACGTCGATATCGACAGCGGCGCTTCGCTGAAGACCAACATCCTCACCAACGCGGTCAACGTCGGTATCAACTACAAATTCTGATATTCTCTTGTCGCTCCGACGTCATGCTCGGGCTTGTCCCGAGCATCTATCCACGTTTACCGTGTTGAACCGGCTTAGATCCTCGCAACAAGGGCGAGGATGACGGAGAGCAAGAAACAAATTTCTCGACATATCGAGCCGGCGGTTTCGCCGGCTTTTTTATTTTGTCATGGATGTAGCCGTCACTTCGCCGCAAGCTTCTCCGGCTTCGGGCCACCATAGGCCCAGTCCAGAAGTTCAACCGTATGCAGGATCGGCACGGCCGTGCCGGAGGCGATCTGGGTGATGCAGCCGATATTGCCGGTGGCGATGACATCGGGCCTGGTCGCCTCGATATTCTTCACCTTGCGCGCCTTCAGCTGCGCGGAAATCTCCGGCTGCAGGATATTGTAGGTACCGGCCGAACCACAGCAGAGATGACCCTCGGCAGGATCGCGAACGGTGAAGCCAGCAGCCTTCAAAAGGTTCTTCGGCGCCATGGTGATCTTCTGGCCGTGCTGCATCGAACAGGCCGAATGATAGGTCACGGTGAGCTTCTTCGGCTCCTGCTTCGGCAAGTCCAGCGTCGAAAGGTACTCGGTAATGTCCTTGGCGATGCTCGATACCTTTTTTGCCTTTTCCGCATAGGCAGGATCGAGCCGCAACATGTGGCCGTAGTCCTTGATCGTCGTGCCGCAGCCGGATGCGGTGATGATGATAGCGTCGAGACCGCCCCCTGCCCCCCCTTGGTCGATCTCGCGCGTCCAGACATCGACATTGCGGCGGGCGAAATCGAGCGCCTGTTCCTCTCGGCCCATGTGATGCACCAGCGCGCCGCAACAGCCTTCGCCCTGCGGCACGACCACCTCGACACTGAGGCGGGCCAGAAGCCTGAGCGTCGCCTCGTTGATGCCGGGATCGAGAACCGGCTGGGCGCAACCGGAAAGGATTGCCACGCGGCCGCGCTTTTCGGTCTCCACCTTACGAACACCGGGCGTTGCCGCATCCGAGCCGCCGGCAATGGAAGACGGCGCAAGATCCAGCATGGCGCCGAGCGGCTTCAAGGCCGAAACGCGCTTCATCATGGGCGCAAGGGGGCGGCCGAGCTTGGCGAACATCAGCGCCGTGCGGAACCGCGCCGGATAGGGCAGCACGGCGGCAAGCACGCCACGGATCAGCCGATCCATCAGCGGGCGCTTGTAGGTGTTTTCGATGTGGATGCGGGCGTGATCGACCAGATGCATGTAGTCGACACCCGATGGACAGGTGGTGACGCAGGAGAGGCAGGAGAGACAGCGGTCGATATGGGTGACCACTTCCTCGTCAGCCGCCCGGCCGTTTTCCAGCATGTCCTTGATCAGGTAGATGCGGCCGCGCGGGCTATCGAGTTCATTGCCCAACGTCACATAGGTTGGACAGGTGGCGGTGCAGAAACCGCAATGCACGCAGCGGCGCAGGATCTTTTCGGACTCTGCCACATGCGGATCGGCAAGCTGTTCGGCGGTGAAGGAGGTTTGCATCAGAGGGTTCCCCCCATTTTGCCGGGGCTGAAAATGCCCGCAGGATCGAGTTTCTGCTTCACACGCGCCGAAAGCGCTGCGACAGCGTCCGGCAATGGTTCGAAAGCTGCGGTTGCCCGCGCTTCGTCGGGCGCGCGCACGAGCGTCGCGTGACCGCCGCCGAGTGCTCGAATATAGCGGCGCAACAGTTCTGCTTCGGGATCGGCCTCCATGCGCATCCAGATCAAGCCGCCTTGCCAGTCGTAGAAGGCATCGACGCCGGCTTCGAGGCGAAGGGCTGCAACGAGCTGGTGCCCGGCTGAAGGTGCGACGGAAACGCGCCAGAGCGGCCTCTGGCTTCCATCGGCATAAGGATGGACGTCGCGGATTTCGCGCCAGAGCGTTTGGCTGTCGTCCATTCCCACTCGCGAGACGGGGCCGAAGGCTTCCATGACCGCCGCGAGCTTTTCCGCCCGAACGGAAACGGAGGCGGCAAGCCCTTCGAGGCGTAGAACAGTGGCCTCGCCTTCCGGCAACGCACCACCGAGAAAGCGGCCCACGACACTGGCCGGCAGGTGTGCGGCACCGGACACTTCGACCGGCATCGCCATCGCCGCCGCCATGGCCTTGGCGGCAACCGCGTCGTCCCACAATCCGGAGATCACGATCGTCTCGACCATGGGTGGGACCGGCAGGACGCGGAACGTGACTTCTGTCAGGAAACCGAGCGTGCCCTGCGAACCGGCGAGAAGTTTCACCAGGTCGAGGCCGGTGACGTTCTTCATCACCCGACCGCCAGCGCGGATGACCTCGCCCTTGCCGTTGACGAAGCGGATGCCGAGCAGGCTGTCGCGCGCCGCACCGGAGACGAAACGACGTGGACCGGAAACATTGGCGGCAAACACGCCGCCGATGGTCGGTTCGCCGGCGGGTGCCGTTTGGGGCGCTCCGCGCGTGCCCATGATGCCGCGGTGATCCATAGGCTCAAAGGACATCATCTGGCGGTTGGTCGCAAGGGCCGCCTCGACTTCGGCGACCGGCGTACCGGATTTGACGGTCATCACCATTTCAGCCGGTTCGTAATCGACGATGCCGCTGAGGCCGCGGGAGCTGACCACGTCGGATGTATCCACTGCATTGCCGAAGCCGGAGCGCGTGTTGTTGCCGCAGAGCGCCAGCGTCTTACCTTCGGCGGCGGCGTTGCGGATGACGTATGCGGCGTCGGCTTCTGAATTGGGGATCAGCATGGGGTGGGCCTTTGCGTCCGGGTTTTACCCCCCTCTGCCCTGCCGGGCATCTCCCCCACAAGGAGGGAGATCGGCAAGACGCGCGGACATCTCTCAAAATCCAACATCAGATATGGGCGAAACGGAGCTACATCAAATCTCCCCCCTTGTGGGGGAGATGCCCGGCAGGGCAGAGGGGGGTAACTAGAAGGCACGACGTCAGACACAACCAAACTCACACACGCCCCTCCAGCGGAAACACCTTCGACGGATTGAGGATCCACCCCTCGTCGAATGCCGCCCGCACCGCCATCTGCTGGTTCAAGTCAGTCTCGGAATACTGATGCCGCATCAGGTCGCGCTTTTCGATGCCGACGCCATGCTCACCGGTGAGACAGCCGCCCGCGTCGACGCAGAGTTTCAATATTTCGTTGCCCGCGGCTTCCGCCTTTGCGGCGTCCTCCGGATCGTTGGCGTTGAACAGGATCAGCGGGTGCATGTTGCCGTCACCGGCGTGGAAGACGTTGGCGACGCGCAGGCCGAAACTGTCGGTGATCTCGGACGTCTTCTGCAGCACATAGGAAAGCTTGCCGAGCGGCACCGTGCCGTCCATGCAGATATAATCGGCAATGCGGCCCGTCGCGCCGAAGGCGGATTTGCGGCCCTTCCAGATCAGCGCCGCTTCCGTGGCGGACTGGCATTCGCGCACGGTCTTGACTTGATGGCGGCGGGCGATTTCGACGATGCCAGCCAGCATCGCGTCCATCTCTGCTTCCGAGCCCTCGACCTCGACGATCAGCAGCGCGCCGACATCGAGAGGATAACCGGCGCCCGCGAAAGCCTCGCAGATTTCGATCGCCGGCTTGTCCATGAATTCGATCGCGACGGGAATGATGCCGGAACCGATAATATCGGAGACGCAGGCGCCTGCCTGCTCGGACGTCTCGAAACCGAAGAGCACAGGGCGGGCGCCTTCCGGTTTGGCGATCAGCCGCACGGTCGCTTCCGTGACGATGCCGAGCTGTCCTTCCGAACCGCAGACGAGGCCGAGCAGGTCGTAACCGGCGGCATCCAGATGTTTACCGCCGAGGTCGATCACCGTGCCGTCGACCAGCACCATTTTCACGCCGAGCAGATTGTTGGTGGTGACGCCGTATTTCAGACAGTGCGCGCCGCCGGAATTCATGCCGATATTGCCGCCGATCGTGCAGGCAAGCTGTGAGCTGGGATCCGGCGCGTAGAAGAAGCCATCGATGCCGACCGCTTCGGAAATGCTTAGGTTTGTGACGCCGGCCTGCACGGTGGCGGTGCGGTTGGCGTAATCCACTTCCAGGATTTTCGACATGCGCGACAGGCCCAGCACGACCGCATCTTCCTGCGGAATGGCGCCGCCGGAAAGCGACGTCCCTGCCCCACGCGGCACGACCGGAATGCCGTAGCGGTGGCAATATTTCATGATCGCGGCGACCTGAGCGGTGTTTCGCGGCAAAGCCACTGCGAGCGGCACGCGGCGATAGGAGATGAAGGCATCCGTCTCGAACGGAACCAGCTCGCGCTCCTCATGGATCAGACATTCCGGTGGCAAGAGGTCAACCAGATCGGCAATAATCGTCTCGCGACGCGCCATAACCGCAGCACGCGGCGGCAGAAAGCGGATGGCCTCGGTCAATTGCTTCTCCCTAATTCTCCATCACTGGTATACTTTTTTTACCAGTGCTACAAGGTTGTTCACGCATGCCGCGGCGGGAGACGGACGACGTGACACATGAGCTATTCCTGCCAGTCTCACATGGCCGGACTGTGGACGAGATCATTCATCAGATCGAGCGGCTGATCCTGACCGGTGTGCTGCGCGACGGCGAACGCCTGCCCGGCGAGCGGGAACTGGCGCAGCGGTTCGATATTTCCAGGCCGATCCTGCGTGAAGCACTGAAAGAACTGGAAAATCGCGGCCTGCTCACCAGCCAGCACGGCGGCGGCACATTCGTGGCCGATGTGGTCGGGCAGATTTTCTCAGGTCCGCTGGTCGATCTCATTCGCCGGCACCGTCAGGCGGCGCGGGATTATCTGGAATATCGCCGCCAGCTGGAAGGAATGACCGCAGAGATGGCGGCCCGCCGCGCGACCGACACCGACAGGGAAATGATCCGCCGCATCATCGGCCGGATGCGCGATGCGCACGGCCAGGGCCGCTTCGAGGACGAGCTTGCTACGGATGTCGAATTCCACAATGCGATCGGCGATGCGGCCCACAATATCATTCTTATGCATACGTTGCGGGCCTGCTACCGCCTGCTGAGCGACGGGATTTTCTACAATCGCCGCCTGATTTTCACCGTGACGGGCGCCCATGACGGCGTGATGGCCCAGCATGAGGCCATTGCCGACGCCATCCTGGCGGGCGATCCGGTAGCCGCGCGGCTGAAAGCCGAGGCGCATATCGACTTCATATCGGCCGTGACCGACGAAGCGGAACGCGCTGGTGAATGGAACAGAATCGCCCGATTGAAGTTAGGCAAAGAGACCTGATTTTGTCGCATTCGGAATAGTCTGACTATTTTTGAACAGGTGTGCAAAAAATAAGTTGACGTTGAAGACGCCTGCTTCAAAATAGAGGCGTTATCAGTGTTATCTTCACCATGATTCTTGATGTGATTGAGTTGTGTTGGGGTCGTTAAGCTCCGGGCAAGCACTATATTAGTATTCTCATACCTAGACGAGAGGACAGGCAGAAATTGGGCTTCATGAGCAAGGTTACCAGCAATCTTCGGTTGATGTTGCAGCGCCCGCCGCGGCAGCAATACGCCGCGCTGTGTTACCGGATCAAAAAGAAGCCGGGCCTGCTGGAAGTCCTCGTTGCGACCAGTCGCGATACGGGCCGATGGGTTATCCCCAAGGGCTGGCCCATGAACGACAAAAAATCACATCAGGTCGCCGAACGCGAAGCTTTCGAAGAAGTCGGCGTCAAGGGTAAGGTCGAGAAAGAAACTCTCGGCTTCTACAATTACCGCAAGAACGCTTGATAACGGTCTCAAGATTCCGGTCATCGTGCAGGTCCACGCTCTTGAAGTGGACGAGTGCCTGAAAAACTTCCCGGAAAAGGGCTCCCGCACGCTCGAATGGGTTTCCTGCGAGGAAGCCGCTATGCGCGTCAACGAGCCGGAACTGAAAATTCTATTCCTGCAATTTGCGGAAAAGATGCGTCCACGCCTGGCGCCGCAGCCGGTCAAGGCCGCCGGCTGACACTGTCATAAAACTGTCATATTGCGTTCGTGGTCCATTGCTATTAGGCGATGCGGCACGATGTTTTGCATTGGGCGATGACGGCGGGAGGCCGCCCGCCCTTTCCCTTTCATAAGGATGGAGAGATGGGCCAGAGACGGCCGCGCCTGGCGAAGCCGACGCTCGACAAGGACCTGGAAAAATTCTCCTCGGTGGAGGAAGCCGCGCGGCAGGCGTCGCGCGGGCTTGCCGCTCCGGGCGCCGCCCTGCTCTTCATCATTCTCGTGGCGCTTTTCGCCGCCTCCTATGTGACCGGACGCCCCGGCGCCGTCGTCGTCATCGCAGCCTCCGGCCTTGCCGCCTACATGGCGATGAACATCGGCGCCAATGACGTGACGAACAATATCGGCGCTGCGGTCGGCGCACGCGCCATGACCATGGCGTTCGGCCTCGGGCTCGCCGCCGTGTTCGAGATCGCTGGCGCGGTCATTGCCGGGAGGGGCGTTGCGAACACGATCGCCAGCGGCATCATGCAGGACGGAGTGATTATCAGCCCGGACATGGTGATCTGGGCGATGATGGCCGCGTTGCTGGCGGCCGCCGTTCTCATCAACGTCGCGACCTGGCTCGGCGCACCGATTTCGACCACCCACTCGATCGTCGGCGGTGTCATGGGTGCGGGCATTGCGGCAGCGGGGCTTTCCGCCGTCAACTGGACAACGGTCGCCGGCATTACGGCAAGCTGGGTATTCTCGCCGATCCTCGGAGCCGTGATCGCCGCGGCCTTCCTGTTTTTCATCAAGGAAACCATCATCTACCGCGAGGACAAAATCGCCTCCGCGAAGAAATGGGTGCCGGTGCTGATCGGGGTGATGACCGGCGCGTTCTCGGGTTTCCTGGTGCTGGTCGGACTTGGCCAGCTCGTGGATGTCTCGGCGCTGGTTGCCACAATCATCACACTGGCAACCGGGTTAATCTCCTGGCGGGTGCTCATTCCGGTCATTGCCAGGCAGGCCGAAGGACTGGAAAACCGCAACCAGTCGCTCCGCAAGCTGTTCCGCATCCCGCTGGTGTTTTCTGCTGCCCTGATGTCATTCGCGCATGGGGCGAACGACGTATCGAACGCCATCGGCCCGCTCGCAGCGATCGTATCCGCGGCCCAGCGCGGGATGACGGGTTCGGTTCACGTTCCCCTCTGGGAGCTTATCATCGGCGGCCTCGGCATCTCGCTCGGTCTTCTGCTTTATGGCCCGAAGCTGGTGAAGCTGGTCGGCGCGGAAATCACCAAGCTCAACCCGATGCGCGCCTATTGCGTGTCGTTGTCGACAGCACTCACCGTCATCGTCGCGTCCTGGGTCGGGCTGCCGGTCTCGTCTACCCATATCGCGGTCGGCGCGGTGTTCGGCGTCGGCTTCTTCCGCGAGTGGTACACGCGCCATTCCAAGCGCCGCTACGAATATATGCGCGTACGCTCCGGCAAGGAGCTCGACACGGCCGAGCCCTTCGAGCGCAATGACGACGAGCTGAAGCGGCGTTATCTGGTGCGGCGCTCGCATTTTCTCAGCATCATTGCAGCGTGGATGATCACGCTTCCGGCGGCCGCTGCCCTTGCGGCGCTGATCGCCACGGCTATGTTCGCCCTGTTTGTTTAAGGCAGGGATTTACCGATGCGCGCCAATTTCCGGATGCAGAGACTGTTCGTCGATATGCCACTCGGGGCGGAGGCGCGGCATGAAGTCTCTTCGGAACAGTTCAACTATCTCGCCAATGTGCTGCGTCTTGAAGACGGCGCCGAGGTGCTGGTTTTCAACGGCCGCGACGGCGAGTGGAAAGCGCGCCTCACCTTCCCCACCCGCAAGAAGATCGTTCTGGAAGCCCTCGCGGAAACGCGGCCTCAGCCCGCCCCTTCAGACCTGCATTATCTCTTTGCCCCGCTGAAGGTCGGCCGGCTCGACTATCTCGTGCAGAAAGCCGTCGAGATGGGCGCCGGCCTGATGCAGCCGGTCATGACCCAGCATGTGCAGGGCAAGATCACCAGCATGGATCGGCTGCAGGCGAACGTCATCGAGGCGGCGGAACAGTGCGGCATTCTTTCGGTTCCCGAAGTTGCCGCGCCAAAGAAGCTCGGCGATATCCTGGACCGCTGGCCGGCGGATCGCCGCATCATCTTTTGCGACGAAGGCGACGAGGGGCAGAACCCGCTGCCGATCCTTTCCGGTATCACTGAAACCAAGCTCGCCTTGCTTGTCGGGCCGGAGGGCGGGTTTTCGGACGAGGAACGGCAGAGGCTGCGCTCCCTGCCCTTTGTCACGGCAATCCCGCTCGGGCCGCGGATCCTGAGAGCCGATACGGCGGCGGTTGCGGCACTTGCGGTGATCCAGGCGGCCATCGGCGACTGGCGATAAACGCCCCGCGGCAGAATTGACACACCGCCTCCGATTTTCTGACAATGCGTTGAAAGAAATTCACTTGCACCGCACATGAAATCGGTCCAAGCAGCCGGGAAATTCGTGCGAATTGGCGTCCAGATCAGACTATTCCAAGGGTAATTTTTATGGCGCGTGATACCACCGACCAGACACCGATTTCCTCGGTGTCCGAGCTTTCCGCCTATATGGAAAAAGGAGCACGGCCGAAGGACCAATTCCGCATCGGCACGGAGCACGAGAAATTCGCCTTTTTCCGGGCAGACAACAGCCCGGTTCCGTATTTCGGTGATGCCAGCATTTCCGCGCTTCTGAAGGGCATGCAGTCCAAGCTCGGCTGGGAGCCGATCATGGACGGCGATAACATTATCGGTCTCGGCGAAGAGCATGGCATGGGCGCGATCTCGATCGAGCCTGGCGGCCAGTTCGAGCTGTCCGGCGCGCCGCTGGAGACGATCCACGAGACCTGCAGGGAATCAAACCGTCATCTTGCCGTTCTGCGTGAAGTCGCCGAACCGATGGGCATTCGTTTCCTCGGCATCGGCGGCAGCCCGAAATGGTCGTTTGCCGAGACGCCGCGCATGCCGAAGTCGCGGTACGCGATCATGACCAATTACATGCCGAAGGTCGGTTCCCAGGGCCTCGACATGATGTACCGCACCTGCACGATCCAGGTGAATCTCGACTTCTCCTCGGAAGAGGACATGGCGCGCAAGATGCGCGTGTCGATGAAGCTG
Source organism: Neorhizobium sp. (assembly GCA_965227625.1). Classification (GTDB taxonomy): domain Bacteria; phylum Pseudomonadota; class Alphaproteobacteria; order Rhizobiales; family Rhizobiaceae; genus Neorhizobium. The sequence goes on from CBDDGK010000062.1 coordinate 180,657, forward strand.
CAATATCTCGCGACCGCCCTTTTCGCCTCCTCGCCGTTTACCGAAGGCAAGCCGAACGGCCTGCTCTCCTGGCGCGGCGATATCTGGCGTGACACGGACAATCAGCGCGGCGGTGTGCTGCCGTTCGTGTTCAACAAAGACTTCGGCTTCAAGGACTATGCGGTCTGGGCGCTCGACGTGCCGATGTATTTCATCGTCCGCGACGGCAAGTACCGCGACTGTACCAACATCACCTTCCGCCAGTTCATGGACGGCGCGCTGAAGGGCGTGATTGACGAGTGGGAGCCCACGATGGGCGACTGGATCAATCATCTCTCCACCCTCTTCCCCGACGTCCGGCTGAAGAAATTTCTGGAAATGCGCGGCGCCGACGGCGGCCCGTGGCGCCGTATCTGTGCGCTGCCGGCGTTCTGGGTCGGTTTGCTTTACGACGATACCGCGCTTGCCGATGCCGAGGCCCTGACCGCCGACTGGACGTTCGAAGATGTGATCGCCATGCGCAATGCCGTGCCGGCTAAAGGTCTGCAGGCGGACATCAAGGGCCGTTCGGTTCTGGAGGTTTCGCGTGAGGTTGTCGGCATTTCCAAAGCCGGCCTCAAGGCGCGCAATCGCCTCAACGGCGAAGGCCAGGATGAAAGCATCTTCCTTCAGCCGCTCGAAGAGGTTCTGGCCAAGAAGGCGACCATGGCGGAAGACATGCTGGCGCTGTTCAACGGCCGCTGGAACGGTTCCGTCGAACCGGTATTCGAGGAATACCAGTACTGAGGCCGCTGCTCACCGCGGCGGCTGTTCGGGAAATTCCAACTTGCCTGTGTCGTAGCCAAGCGCTGCGGCACGGGCCACAAGCTGATCGAGCAGCCGTTTCGACGGTACTTTCCGCGTAAAGATGTAGAGATCCCGGAAATCTGGGCTCGCTTCGATGAACCAGCTATAGTCGGCGGCGCGGTCCAGAATCCAGTATTCGCGGGTGGCGAATGCATTGTAGCGGACACGCAATTTGGCATTCGTCTTTGTGTCGATAATCGTGCCTTCGCCGGTGATCGACTTTTCACGCCCAGCCGGATTGCCTTCACGGCAGGCATCCTTGACGGCAACCGAAGTCCCTTTGGCGCCGCCATAGCTTGTCGTGCCGGCGACGCAGCCATTGGTTATCAGCATCGGCCGCCGGGCGACCTCCAGCCATGTGCCGGAATAAAACCGCGCCGCGTCGATGTTCTTCAGCGGCTGCGGAGCATTGCCGCCTCCCGACGAGGGCATGGACGTGGTGCAGCCGGCAAGGGCGAGAGCCACAAACAACACGGGAAGTTTTCGGATCATCGACGTCATGCTCCTGCCGGTTTCGGGCGGCGGCGGCCTGCCGTCATCCCGATAACTGCCGTCGTGACGCTCGGTTCCAAAAAGCTGTTTTCGTCCAGCACTTTCCGGTTATAGTGGACTATCCAAGCAAGCCGGAAAGGATTCTCCATGCTGCCACTGTTCGACATGATGCTCAGGGCTCAGAACGGCGCAGGCATGGAGGCGATCGCCAAGCAGTTCAACCTGGCGCAGGAACAGGCAACCCAGGCAATGGCGGCGCTGATGCCCGCCTTTTCCTCAGGCTTCAAGCGCTCGAGTGCCAATCCCTACGATATGACCCAGCTGATGGGCAGCATGTTCTCCGGCTCTTATGCCAAATATTTCGAGGACATGAGCAAGGCTTTCACACCGCAGGGCGTGACGGACGGCAATGCCGTGCTGGAAAAGCTGTTCGGCTCCAAGGACGTATCCCGTGCCGTCGCGTTACAGGCGGAGCAGTTCACCGGTATCGGCCAGGAAGTCTTCAAGAAGATGATGCCGGTCATGGCCGATGCGCTGATGGGCGGGCTGTTCAAGCAGATGACCGGCCAGATGTCTTCCGCCAACGATGCCTTCACATCCTCTCCGATGGGCCAGATGAGCCAGCAATGGCTCGAGGCCATGGGTCTGAAAGCCAAGCCGCAGCCTGCCGCGAACCCGTTCGACAATCCATTCACGCAGGCGATGCGCTCCATGTGGGGGCTCGACAAACCGCAACAGCCGCAGCCGACGGCCGCAGCCGACCCCTTCTCGTTCAATCAGTTCACGAAGAACTTTCAGGACATGATGACGGGCAGCCTCGCCGGCAAACCGGCAGCGCCGGAGAAACCCGCGGAAAAAGCTGCCCCCACAGCCGAGCCGAATGCCTATAGCGACATGCTCAACAGCATGTTCGACAGCGGGCTGGAAGTGCAGAAGACCTACCAGAAGAACATGGAAGCGATCTTCGAGACGATGCGCAACGGCGGCAAGTCCGCGCCCACCGGCAAGTAACCGTCGGAACTTCCGGGAATAAAAAAAGCCCGGCGCGGGTCTACCGGCCGGGCAAGGAGCAGGGCTATTGGCTATCACCCTGCGGGGAAAACTGTATACCAACTAGCCTCGGGCCATCGCCATGAAGCGGGTGTGCGCGTTCTGCCGGGCGGCGCCGGCGAGAAGCCGGGACGGATCGTCGAGGACGCCGGAACGGTCGAGCGCGATCACCACATCATGCCGTGTGAGGCCGATATCGTTGAGCTGGCTGTCGTCGAGATCATAGAGGCTATTGGCCGAAAGACGATTGCGAAAGGCACGCCATACGGATTTCGTTCGCTGCATCACGAAGGCCAGACGGCCTTCCGGACCGCGCGTTTCGTGTACGAGGCCGAGTTCAGTTCCGCAGTCGGTCGTGCTCATTGGAGTATCCTTTCGCAGGCACGAGATAGGCCATCCCTTCCGCGGAGGTCTTGCGGAAGAGCTGCCAGATTGAGCAGCTTCAGGGAGAAGGCTGCCCGTCGATCTTGATTTGTGATCCTGTTATGCGGAAATCCTATTGATCAGTCCAACGAATGTTTCTAATGATTATCATCAAACGCTCTGATGGATGATCTATCATGTCTGCTCCGCTCGATATCGACCAGTTGCATACCTTTATTGCCATTGTGGATACAGGAAGCTTCACCAAGGCAGCCGACCGGGTGTTCAAAACGCAGTCCGCCGTCTCGATGCAGATGCGCCGACTGGAAGAGCGCATCGGCAAACAGCTCTTCGCCAAGGACGGCCGCGGCAACCGGCTGACCGCCGAGGGCGAGAAGCTCTTGAACTATGCCCGCCGCATCATACGGCTGAACAACGAGGCGATCGCCGCCTTCGACGACAACCGCCTGGAAGGCACGATCCGCATCGGCACGCCGGACGATTATGCCGACCGCTACATGCCGGAAATCATCGGCCGCTTCGCCAAGACGCATCCGAATGTCGAGCTCTATATCGTCTGCGAACCCTCGGTGAGCCTCGCGGAAAAGATGGCGCGCGGCGAGCTCGATATCGCGCTCGTCACCCACAACCCGCGCCAGCGCATTTCCGATGTGGTGCGCACCGAGCCACTTTGCTGGGTCGCCTCGGCCAACCATCCTTTGAAGGACGACGCGCCGGTTCCGCTCGCCGTCGGTCGGCGCGACTGCCTGTGGCGTCAGCTCGCCTGTTCTGCTCTCGATGCGGATGGACGTGAATATCAGGTTCTGTTCACCAGCTGGTCCTCGACCGTCGTCGCAGCCGCCGTACTCGCCGGCATGGCCGTCTCGGTCCTGCCGGAATCGGCGCTCCGGACCGGCATGAAGGTGCTGACGGCAGCCGACGGCTTCCCACCCCTGCCGCCGGTGCAGATCGGCCTGATGAAGCGGCCGGGCCTCTCGCCTTCGCTGATGAACGCGATTACCGACCACATCACCGCCTGCCTCGACAACATCTCGCCAGCCGCGATCCCCGATGATCTCGACAGCGGCGAGGTCAAGCAGTTCCCGCGCATGCCGCGCGCCCGCGCCGCGGGGTCCGTGATGCCGGGGTGGTGAGACTTTGTCTGTGAAAGATCCGATCGAACTGCCCGTGCTGAAACAGCTCGAGGCCTATAACGCGCGCGACATCGACGCATTCATGCCGTGGTGGGCTGACGACTGCCAATATTATGCCTTTCCTTCCACGCTTCTGGCGGGGAATACGGCCGAAATCCGCGCACGCCATATCGAGCGTTTCAAAGAGCCCGACCTGTTCGGCAAGCTTCTGACACGCATCGTCGTGGACAATGTCGTAGTGGATCATGAAACGGTCACCCGCAACTTTCCGGAAGGAAAGGGAGAAGTGGATGTCGTCTGCATCTATGAGGTGGAAAACGGCAAGATCGCCAAAGCCTGGTTCAAGATGAGCGAACGCAGGCTTTTGCCGGAATAATTGGAATGCAAAAAGCCGGGTTGAGCCCGGCTTTTCCTTTTCGGCACAGGCCAATAGTTACGCCAGGTTCTTCTTGAAGAATGCCACAGTACGGCTCCAGGCGAGGTCAGCAGCTTTCTTGTCGTAACGCGCTGCAGAGGTTTCGTTGTTGAAGGCGTGGTTGGCGCCGTCGTAGACGAAGATCTCGAAGGTCTTGCCGTTCTTTTCCAGCGCCTCCTTGAATGCCGGGATGCCGGCGTTGATGCGCTCGTCGAGCCCACCATAATGCAGCATCAGCGGCGCCTTGATGGAGGGCACGTCTTCCGCCTTCGGCTGGCCACCGTAATAGGCGACGCCGGCATTGAGGCTCGGGGATTTCACGGCGAGATTGTTGACCGTGCCGCCGCCCCAGCAGAAGCCGATCGCACCGACCTTGCCGTTGGCGCCCTGGATGCCGGCCAGATAGGCGCGGCTTGCTTCGCCATTTGCCGCAACGTCTGCCGCGTTGAGGTTGGTGAACATCTGGCGGGCCTGCTCCTCATCGGCCGGCGTGCCGCCGTTTGCAGAGAGGAAGTCGACGGCAAGCGCGTTGAAGCCTTCCAGCGCCATACGGCGGGCGACGTCCTTGATATGGTTGTTGAGGCCGCGGTTCTCGTGAATGACGAGGACGCCGCCGAGCGGGCCGGTAGCGTTTTTCGGCTTGGCGAGATAGCCCTTCATGGTGACGCCGTTGGCGCCCGGATAGGTAACGTCCTGCGTGACCAGCCGATCGTCCGTGGCCGGGATGATGTCGGCCTTTGCACCACTGGCGGCCAGCATCGGCGCAATTGCGGCAGCAGCAGCGCCGGAGCCGGCAAGCTGCGTCAGCCTTTCCATGAACTTGCGACGATCCAGCGACAAATGGGTATATTCGTCATAGGCATTGATCATCGCCTGGGTGATCTTCGGGGTCTCGTTATCCATGCTTTCTCCTCCTTGCCAACTGTTGACAGGTGGAGAAATCTATAACGGCCACGCACCACTTGCAGATGAAAAAGCGAGTGATTTTGGCCGGATAACCAACACTTGTTCGTGAAAGTTGCCGATCCGGCTATAAGAAACGCGGTCGGGAACTCAGTTCAGGGCGATCCAGACCGCCAGCCAGACCCACATCAGCATCAGCGAAGCAAAGCCCACCATGAAGGCCGGACGGCGGTAACGCAGCCGGTTGCTGGTGAGATGAATGTAGGAATGCGCATAACGCGACAGAACGAAAATCCAGCCGAGTGCGACGGTTCCCCAATTGTCTGCCGTCGAGGCGTAAAGCGCCAGGCTTACCGCATGGAACAGGACCGGCAGTTCGAACTGGTTCTTGATGTTGTTGTTGACGATCAGGCTTTCCTGCGGCTCGTCGCGGTTTTCGCGAAAGTCGCCTGCGGCGGTATTGCCCGACTGCACTGCCGCATAACGACGGCGCGACAGAAGCCAGTAAAGAAAGAAGACAAGCACCGCATGGGCGATCATCGGCCAGATGGTGGCACTGGTGGAAAGCATTGGTTCTCCTGTTCGTTTAGCGAACATGCATAGGCCGCGAGGTCTCGATCGACAATGCAAAAATATGGCGCCGGTCACCCGGCGCCATGCGGCATTTCAATTGCCATTCCGGCGCACCTCCGGGGGCATTCGGGGGCGCCTGGTTATTGCGGCGTCAGGTTCTCGGTGCCGGAACCGTCCTTGCCGGAAATGGTCCAGGCGCCTTCCAGCGAACCGTCATCGTTGACCTTGTAGACGATGAGGCCGACGGAATCGCCAAGCACGTAACCGGCGGCAAAAGAGTCGCCGTAGAGCATGCAGATGCCATCCGATGTCGTGCTGCCGGTCTTCCACTGGATGGCGCACGTGGTTTCGCTGGTCAGCTTGATCGTCGCGGTGCCCTTGTAGGGAGAGCCGTCCAGATTGGTGCCTTCGACATTATAGGCCCCGGCGTGAACGGTCTGCGCCTGGACAGGCGAAGCCAGAGCGGCAGCGCCGAGCAAGGCGCAAGCCAGAAACTTTTTCATGATTACCCCCAATAGATCAAAAGCCGGCGGTTTGCCGGCTTTTGCACATTACTGGAGAAACCCGTAGGTTTTGAGAGGGCCACAGGCTTGCCGAAGAAATTTTCCCGGCAGGCCCCAAAATAGTCGGCTCAGACGCCGACGCCCGGATAGTTCGGGCTTTCGCGGGTGATCGTCACGTCATGCGCGTGGCTTTCACGCAGGCCGGCGCCGGAAATGCGCACGAAGGTGGCGCGTTCCTGGAAGTCCTTCAGGTTGGCGCCGCCGACATAACCCATGGCTGCCTTCAGGCCGCCGCCGAGCTGATGCAGCACACCGGAAACCGGGCCCTTGTACGGTACCTGGCCTTCGATGCCTTCCGGCACGAGCTTCAGCGTGTCGCGCACTTCCGCCTGGAAGTAACGGTCAGCCGAGCCGCGTGCCATGGCGCCTACCGAGCCCATGCCGCGGTAGGATTTGAAGGAGCGGCCCTGGTAGAGGTAGACTTCGCCCGGGCTTTCGTCGGTACCGGCCAGCAGCGAGCCGACCATGACGGCGGATGCGCCGGCAGCGATCGCCTTGGCAAGGTCGCCGGAGAACTTGATGCCGCCATCGGCGATGACCGGGATGTTCTGGTCACGAGCCGCCTCCACCGCCGACATGATGGCCGCAAGCTGCGGTACGCCGACGCCGGCGACGATGCGGGTGGTGCAGATCGAACCCGGGCCGATACCGACCTTGACGGCATCCGCGCCGGCATCGATCAGAGCCTTGGTGCCGTCAGCGGTCGCGACGTTGCCGGCCATGATGCGCACGTGGTTGGAGAGCTTCTTGACGCGGGTGACCGCATCCAGAACGCGCTGCGAATGGCCGTGAGCGGTATCGACGACGAGAAGGTCGACGCCAGCCTCGATCAGGCGCTCGGCGCGCTCGAAACCATCGTCGCCGACGCTGATAGCGGCGGCGGCGCGAAGACGGCCCTGGCTGTCCTTGGAGGCATTCGGGTTGAGCTGCGACTTCTCGATGTCCTTGACGGTGATGAGACCGACGCAACGGCCGTCACCATCGACCACCAGCAGTTTTTCGATGCGATGCTTGTGCAGCAGGCGCTTGGCTTCGGTCTGATCGACGCTGCTTTCCTTGACGGTGATCAGGTTCTCGCGCGTCATCAATTCATAGATGCGCTGGGCCGGATCGGAAGCGAAACGGACGTCGCGGTTGGTCAGAATGCCAACCAGGCGGCCCGGCGTGTTGCTGGCGAAACCGCCGTTCTCGACGACCGGAATACCGGAAATGCCGTGGCTCTTCATCAGCGACAGGGCGTCGGCCAGCGTGGCATCCGGACCAATCGTCACCGGATTGACGACCATGCCGCTTTCGAATTTCTTGACCTGGCGAACCTGCTCGGCCTGAACGACCGGGGTGAGGTTGCGGTGGATGACGCCGATGCCGCCGGCCTGTGCCATGGCAATCGCCAAACGGCTTTCGGTGACCGTGTCCATGGCCGAGGACAGGATCGGCAGGTTGAGGTCGATATCCTGGGCGATCGTCGTGGAAATGTTCGTCTGGCCCGGCATGACCTCCGAGTGACCAGGCTGCAGCAGCACGTCATCAAAGGTGAGCGCATCTGCGCCGGTCGGTGTCTCAATAATGCGTGCCATTGCCAATTTCCTTCGATCTAGAAAATGCGGGATACGCTCAGGAACGAATCTATACGTCCCGACGCTCCGGCAACAATTGCTTGGAAGTTGGCGAGGGCTGGTAACACGTTCATGACAGGAAGGGAACAGAAAAAACCCGGAGGCAGCCCCTCCGGGTTTGCATAGCTGTTATTCAGTCAATCCGCGGCAATCAGATGTCGAACTGATAGCTCTTCGGCACGAAACGGTAGCCGGTCTGCTGCTTTTCGGCATAACCGACGGCCGGGAAAGGCATGTGGTAGCCGAGGAAGGCCACCTTGTCGGTGGAGATCATGTCGAACAGCTTCTTGCGGGTCGCTGCGGCTTGGGCCTTATCCATGTCGAAACGCACTTCCCATTCCGGGCGCTGCAGCGACAGGATGTAGTGGTTGGCCGCATCGGCGGTGAGGATCAGGCGCTTGCCCTGGGATTCGATATTGAAGGCCAAGTGACCGGGCGTGTGGCCGGGTGCCAACATGGCGGTGATGCCGGAGACAACCTGGCCGCCTTCTTTCAGGAAGGTCGTCTTTTCGGCATGCGGCTTGACGGAGGCGAGCACGGCCTTCTGGTTGCCTTCGGCAGGCGTGCCGGCGCGCGCCGCGTCGGTCCAGAAATTGTATTCCGCTTCTCCAGCGAAATAACGCGCCTTCGGGAAGGCTGCCTTGCCGTCTTCCATGATGCCGCCGATATGGTCGCCATGCATGTGGGTGATGACGACCGCCGTGATGTCATCCGGCATATAGCCGGCAGCGGCCAGACCTTCGACCAGCCGACCCGTACCCTGTGCGCGCCCCGCCTTGCCGAGACCGGTATCGAACAGGATGACCTCGCTGCCGGTATCGATCAGCGTCGGCGAGAAGCTGTTGACGAACTGGTCGGACGGCAGGAAGTTGTCGGTCAGAAGCTTGCCGACGGCGTCAGCGGGCTGGTTGGTGCCGAAAGTCTCGCCCGGATTGCCGGAAGGACGGGCGCCATCCTTGACGACCAGAACTTGAAAACCGCCGACCTTGAACTTGTGGATGTCCGGCGGCGTAACGCGATTGATAGCCAAGTTCTTCGTCTCCTGGGCTTCAGCCTTGCCGCTGATGATCGCAGGCGCGGCGATAATTCCAAGGCCCGCGGTGCCGAGCAGCGCTCGCCGGCCGATGGTAAATGACGTCATGATGTAGCTCCCTCCAGCTCTTGTTGCCAGACCCGCTTGGTTGAGTCCGGTGCGGGCAAGATAACCGCCGCGCGTTACAGGGAAATCCACCCTCACGCAGACGTGACCCAAAAGCTCAAAAGGTGAGATTCTGCAATTGGCAGACGCGGCCAAGAGGTTTAAGGACGGGCCAATTCCCGCGCCCAGATTACTTGCTCTGTAGGCCCCCTTCCGATGAATCGCATCGTCCCGCTCATTCTCGCCGTCGCTCTCTTCATGGAGCAGATGGATTCGACCGTCATTTCCACCGCGCTGCCGGCGATTGCCGCAGATCTCAATGTCGGGCCGATCACACTGAAACTGGCGCTCACCTCCTACATGGTGGCGCTGGCGATGTTCATCCCGATCAGCGGCTGGATGGCGGACCGGTTCGGGGCCAAGAAGATTTTCCGGATCGCCATCCTGGTTTTCGTCATCGGTTCGATCTGCTGCGCAGTGTCGGGAGACCTGCTGCAGTTCGTGGTCTCACGATTCCTGCAGGGCATGGGCGGCGCGATGATGACGCCGGTCGGGCGTCTCGTACTCCTGCGCACCACGCCACGCAGCGAGCTTGTCTCGGCCATGGCGCTGCTGACCATTCCGGCGCTGATCGGCCCGCTGACTGGCCCGCCGATCGGCGGCTTCATCACCACCTATTTCAGCTGGCACTGGATCTTCCTGATCAACGTGCCGGTCGGCCTGCTCGGCATCTGGCTCTCCACGATCTTCCTGCCGGAGGTCGAGACGACCAATCCGCCGGCGATCGATTGGTGGGGCTTTTTCCTGACGTCGGTCACCGCTGCCGGCACCGTGTTCGGCCTGTCGGTGATCGGCTTACCGGCTTTGCCGCCGGCAGTCGGCATTTCTGCCACGGCGCTCGGCATCGCGGCGGCCATCGCCTATGTCATCCATGCGCGCAATCACCCGGCACCGATCCTCAACCTGAGGCTCTTCCAGAACGACGCCTTCCGCGCCGCCAGCACCAGCGGCACGCTGTTCCGCATCTCGACCGGTGCCATTCCCTTCCTGATGCCGCTGATGCTGCAGCTCGGTTTCGGGCTCAATCCGTTCCAGTCCGGCCTTATCACCTTTGCCGGCGCTCTCGGCGCGCTGATGGTGAAGTTCGTGGCGCGCCGCGTCTTCGCCGCCACCGGTTTCAAGGCAACACTGATCACATCCGGCGTCATGGGCGCGATATTGACGGCTGCCAATGGCTTCTTCACGCCGGAGACGCCGCATGTCTTCATCGTCGCCTTCCTGCTGATGTCCGGCTTCGCGCGGTCGTTCTTCTTCACCGGCTCGAATGCGCTGAGCTATTCGGATATCAGCGACGATCAGGCAAGCCAGGCAACCTCGATCGCCTCTGTCCTGCAGCAGATCAGCCTGGCGCTCGGCGTCGCGTTCGCGGCCTTCATCCTGGAAGCGTCGGCAATGATATCCGGCACGCATCTGCAGCTGGCCGATTTCCACCTGGCATTCTTCCTGGTGGCTGGTCTGTCGCTGCTTTCGGTCTTCCCGTTGCTCAGGCTTGATCCGATGACCGGAGCTGCGGTTTCCGGTCATCGCAAGAACCGCATCCAGCCCGAGGCCGGCGAATAGAGCTCAGTCCAGTTCGTCGATTTCGACTTCGGTTTCCGGCTCAGTCTCTCCGGCGGGCAATACACGGCGTCCCTTGAAGTTCTTGGCAAGCAGGAACATCTCGACCGATTCCGACCGGGAGGAGCCGGGCTTGATATGGACGACCTGCTTGAAGTTCAGCTTCAGCAGGTTCAGGAGATCCTTCTCCGTGCCGCCCTGGAAGGTCTTGGCCAGGAAGTGCCCGCCCTCACCCAGCACCTCGATCGCAAAATGCGCCGCGACCTCGCAAAGATGCATGGTGCGCAGGTGGTCGGTCTTCTGGTGGCCGGTCGTCGGTGCCGCCATGTCGGAGATCACCAGATCCGGCGTACCACCGATCGCTTCCATCAGCAGGCGCGGCGCTTCCGGATCCAGGAAGTCGAGCTGCAGGATCTTGACGCCCGCCAGAGGCGCCATTTCCAGGAAGTCGATAGCCGCGACGCGGATATCCTCGTCGGTCGAATCCGTGACCTTGGCTGCGATCTGCGACCAGCTGCCTGGAGCGGCGCCAAGATCGATAATGCGGCGCGCGCCCTTGAGGATCTGATGCTTTTCGTCGATCTCCAGGAGCTTGAAAGCCGCGCGGGCGCGATAACCCTCGAGCTTTGCACGCTGCACATAGGGATCGTTGATATGGCGCTCCAGCCAGCGCCGCGAAGACGCCTTGAGCTTGCCCTTTTTCACCTTCTGGGTGAGCTTGCGGCCTGTTCGATTGCCGCTTCCCGGCGATTTGGAAGGTGGTTTCGTCATCGCTTGCTTCCCGCCTCTTCGTGGGCGCCGTTACCGTGGCTGCGGCGCTGGCGCACCCGGCGCCACACACCGTCATCGGCCATCATATCCGTCAATAGGCCTTCACGCAGGCCGCGATCGGCCACCCGCATGCGCGGGCTCGGCCAGCGCCGACGGATCGCTTCCAGAATGGCGCAGCCCGCCAGAACCAGATCGGCGCGATCCGGCCCGATGCACGGGTTGGCAGCGCGGCCGGCAAAATCCCATGACAGAAGTTTCGCCTGCATGGCGCTGACCTCATGGTCCGACAGCCAGACGCCATCGACCTTTCGGCGATCGTAACGCGGCAGGTCCAGATGCACGCCGGCCAGCGTGGTGACAGTTCCCGACGTGCCGATCAGATGGAAATCTTCCGCACCCTGACGACGGAGGGGGCCGAGCGGCGGGCAATCGAACGATGCCAGCATGCCTTCGACTTCCGTCACCATCGCCTCGAACACATCCGGCGTCACATCGCGACCACCATGTCGCTCGGAGAGCGTCACGACGCCGACGGGCAGCGAGGTCCAATGGGTAATGTGATTGGCGAGCCGGCTCGAGCGGTTGTCGTCAATACGGATCACCGCGATTTCCGAAGAGCCGCCGCCGATATCGAAAAGCACGACGGAACGCGCTTCCCGTCCGACCAGCGACGAGCAACCGGACACCGCCAGACGCGCTTCCGTCTCGCGATCGATGATTTCCAGCACGAGACCGGTTTCCGCCGTGACGCGGGCGAGGAATTCCTCGCCATTTTCCGCCGCGCGGCAGGCCTCGGTGGCGATCAGCCGCATCCGCCGGATCGGCTTATGGGCAAGTTTCGTCGCGCAGATGCGGAGCGCTTCGACGGCGCGGTCCATCGCATCCTGCGACAGACGGCGGCTGGCGCCGAGCCCTTCCCCGAGGCGAACGATCCGTGAAAACGCGTCCACCACCCGGAATTGGCCGGGTCTGGTCGGCTGGGCGATCAGGAGGCGGCAATTGTTGGTGCCGAGATCGAGCGCCGCATAAAGATCGTTGACGAAGCCGGATTTGTCCCGGACGTCGGCCACATGGGCCTCGGCAGATTTGCCGCGAATGTCCTTCTGCTGACCGGATCCCGCCGTTGGCGCCTTGGCAACGCCGGGCGGCGCCTTGGTCGGCGTCAGCGGGCGCCCCTGAAGGCCACGTCCGCCACGGTTCTTCTTGCGCCGATTGCGGGACTTGCCTGAGTTCTGGCCAGAGTTCTGGGCCGAATTCTGACCGGGATTGTGCCCCAGGCCTTCGCCGGCGTCCTGGCCGGCACTGCGTTCCGCCTCACCGGCTGCGCGCACCGCCTGACCAGACGCCACGCCTGCACTATTCGGAGCCGCCGCAGCCTTGCCCGCCGACTTGGCACGGCGACGCTTGCGCTTGCGCGCCGGCTGATCCGATTCGGGGGATTGAGGGCGTCCGGCCGGGTTCGGCGAATCAGCCGAGCCTGCACTTATGGCGCGCGCCGCGTCACGGTGCTTACCGTTCCGCTTCGCTTTTCTGCGCCGGGAGGATCTCCCCTCCCCGTGCGCTGCCACCGACGCCCCGCCTTCAGGCGGCTTTTCGCCGCTATCGGGGTCCATCACTGTCTAATCCATCTCACCGCGCAAGGCCTTATGCAGGCATGCCGCTGGCGTCTGATTGTTTCGTTGACATAAAGATAACAGCGACCGGCGCTTTCGCCAACGGCTTTTTCCCGAACGCAGACCGGCAGGCCGATTTAGGACCGATTTCGACGCATCCGCCCCATTTTGCCGGGCCTTCGACAGAAAGACGACGCAGCTCTCATTTTTTTCGAAATCGGTATTTGCAATCCGTCCGCTTTTGGTTATAAGCCCGCTCACCGACCGAGGCAGCGCTTCGGTAACCCTGCTGGGGAATAGTTCAACGGTAGAACGACGGACTCTGACTCCGTTAATCTTGGTTCGAATCCAGGTTCCCCAGCCAATTCTTCTTTAACCAATTGAATCAATGCCTTAGTTATGAGCGCGTACCTCTGCTTGTACCGCCTTATGTACCTCAAGGCCGCGGCATCCTTACAGGGTTGGCTGATTCCGCCGCGGCACGTAACTTGCTCGATGCGATACCTCCGCTCGATGACGAGGAACTCCCGTCAACCGTCAAATTAGCCGAGCTTCTCACGCCGACTTTGTAAACGCAGGCAAGTTGCTGACGTCTCCTTATGCTGAAAATTGACCCTGTGGCGAGATCATGGACCGCTATCTTTCACAACATGCTTGACCAGCGGTTGCTGCCAAGAGAATTGTACTCGCACCAAATAATCGAAGCGTCGGACCTCTTAGCCCAATGGAAACGGTAGGCCATCATCTTCAAAAAGAGGCACTGGCGCGAACTAATGCAACTGAGTCAGATCAATTCGGCAGATCGGCATACAACCGATACTAGAGGTGGCTCGGTTTGTCTGAACAGTTCCGGGCGTTTTGTTAAGTGGATATCCGCCTCGATTATGCCGCCACCATCATTGGCGTCAGCGCGTTGAAGTAAGCCTGATCCGGCGTCTGCCGGTCAAGGGATGAATGTGGGCGTCGGGTATTGTAAAAGGTCATATAGCGGCCGATGCCAGCGCGGGCCTCGGACACAGTCTTGTAGGCATGGAGATAGACCTCCTCGTATTTGATCGACCGCCAGAGCCGCTCGACGAAGACGTTGTCGCGCCATGCGCCCTTGCCATCCATCGAGATGGCAATCTCAGCCTTCTTCAGCACGGCTGTGAAGTCGATGGAGGTGAACTGCGAACCTTGGTCGGTGTTGAATATTTCAGGCCTTCCGTAGCGAGCCAGCGCCTCCTCGACCGCTTCGATGCAGAAGTCTGCCTCCATCGTGATCGACAGCCGCCACGACAGAACCCTCCGGCTGAACCAGTCCACGACGGCGCAGAGATAGACAAATCCTCGCGCCATCGGCACATACGTTATGTCCATTGCCCACACCTGGTTGGGCCGGGTGACCGCCAGCTTGCGCAGGAGGTAGGGATAGATTTTGTGCCCAGGTGCTGGTTTGGAGGTGTTCGGGCGGCGATAGATCGGTTCGATGCCCATCTTCTTCATCAGGGTGGCGACATGAAGCCGCCCAGTTTCCAGACCTTCTCCTCTCAAGAGCCCTTGCAACATCCGACTTCCGGCAAACGGGTAATCGAGATGCAGTTCGTCGATCCGCCGCATCAGTGCAAGATCGCCGTCAGGCACTGGACGAGGCAGATAATAGACACTGCCACGGCTGAAGCCGAGTAACTTGGCCTGGCGCACGACGGATAGCTTATGCTGGCGGTCGATCATTTTTTTCCGCCCAGCAATCCCGCCTTGCCGAGCGCTCCGGCTAAAAAATCGTTTTCCAGCGTCAGCTCCCCGATTTTGGCATGCAGCGTTTTGACGTCCACAGTTGGGCCTGCCGGTTCCGTCTTCGCTTCATCACCGAAAACGCCTGTTGCCCCCTCAAGGAGTTGGTCTTTCCACTGTTTGATCTGGTTGGCGTGCACATCGAACTGCTGGGACAATTCCACCAGCGTCTGTTCGCCCCGTATGGCGGCAAGTGCCACTTTCGCCTTGAAAGCCGGGCTGTGATTCCGGCGCGGTCGTCTCGTCATGGTATCTCCTGTTCCAGGCATCTAAGCCGAAGTCAGGCAGAAATTCCACTTATCCCCGCTGTTCAAATTTCCCGAGCCACCTCTACTATTATGCAACTTTTTTGCGCGTTCGCCAAATGATGATGGCGCTGGACTCTAGATGGTCACAACTCCCCCATGCCGACTATCCGGCTATTCTGAGAGGGGCAGTGAAGAAAAAGTTACAAGACGGTCGAAAAAAAGCGGTGAAGGTAAGCGACACCGACGTAGTCGGGGCTTGTTCTAGAGCGATCTCTGCAGCGGCTGAGATTGCAAATCTTATGGAAACAGCGTCCGCAACCAGAGTTGTCGCTGACTACAATCCCCATATCCCCGTTAACTTCCTGCCTAATGGCCGCTTCTCGTTGAACAACATAAATATCACAGATGCACATCAATGGTTTCACAAGGCTGATGGCTGGTCTTCGGTGATTGAAAGTGCATGGAGCCAGCTCGATGAGTAGCCAGGAATTGATTGATAAACTTCTCCGAAACCGGGGGATACGTCTCTCAGGCCCTGTAGCAGACGATATATTCGATCTCAATCATTTCTTCGCGTTTGTGGAAGTGGGCAGAAACAGGGATAATTTGCAAGTTCCATCTAACAAGGAATTAGCGAACGTTCAAAAAGAGTTGCAGGGACTTGGGTTCGTCGTCGAGTTCATCCTCACAGACGCAGATCGGCAGGACATTGAGGTTGGCCTAAGGGCAAGCATGCTTCATTCGTTCGGGGAACTTGTGAGGAATGCGTTTCTCACAGTTCAAGG
Source organism: Neorhizobium sp. (assembly GCA_965227625.1). Taxonomy (GTDB): domain Bacteria; phylum Pseudomonadota; class Alphaproteobacteria; order Rhizobiales; family Rhizobiaceae; genus Neorhizobium. Next base: position 196,556 of record CBDDGK010000062.1, read on the forward strand.
CGACGCGGCAGAAATCTGGCTTGTCCCGAAGGAGGCCATTCCAACCGAGAAAATGAACGAGATCGAGGAAAAAGCACAACTGTTCCTTAGTGTGTTTGACCTCAAGGTCGCAGCAATATCGCTGACCTCAATGGCTAACTTGCCTAGCAAATTCGTGTGTTTGAAAACAATGAGGCAGATCTCGCCTACTGGCTCGGATCGAATGATCGAAACATTACGTTTAAAAGGCTTCACTATACCTTCCGAGAACTGGATGTCTCGAATGTTTGATAGCCTTCGCAAAAGCGGCTTTGTGGTTAGGCTGAGATCAGGCGAATACGCGCTCTCGCTAGCTGGTCTCAAAGCCTTAGGCACTTCAAAGAGTCGGCAGAGCGCTGATGTTGCTCGCGTACTTGCTATGGCGAGATGGGAAGAATAGAAATATGGCGTGGGAGCTTCAGGCGCGGGTGTGTATCATGCCCACTAGCCAAGACTACGATAAGAAGGTTGCCGTAAGCCCAGCTCACGCTCCTTCGAAGCCCTCGCCGTGCTTACGGCACTCAACGAAAGATAGCTTTGCGAAATGAAGCTCCCACACCATCTCGTTGACTCCCCTATGTTTGTTTTCGAAAACTCAACGGAGCTTGTCGCCGCGTTGGGGCGCGATGTCTCTTTAGGAGATGTTTCTGAGATTGATCGCCTAGTGAAGCTCGGGCTTCCACCGATAATCTCACGTGATGCACTCTCAGTAATGTTGGGCGTCAACCCAGGGTTAATATGGTCTTTCGAAAAGCGCCCCGGTCGATACTACCGCCAGTTCCAAATTCCCAAAGGAGGTGGCCTTCGCAACATCTCCGCTCCGAAAGTCGGTTTGAAGATATTACAGAAATGGCTTTCGGTTCATTTCCAAAACTCATTTACACCGCAGCCGCACGTCTTTGGCTTCGTGCCAGGACGGTCTCATTTACAAGCTGCTGCGGTCCACTGTGGCGCACGGTGGGTTTTCTCGGTAGATATACGAAACTTTTTCCCCTCAACTAATTTAGCCTTAGTTGAAAGCGCCCTTACCCGTTTGGGATATTCACCCGAGTCTGCAGTTTTTCTAGCAAAGTTTTTATGCCTAGGTGGCGGACTTGCTCAGGGATCACCTGCTAGTCCGGTCGTTTCAAATATTGCTTTCTTCGACGTAGACACGGCGTTAGCTAAGATAGCCCATCAATACAATGCACGGCTATCACGTTACGCCGACGACATCGTTTTTTCTGGCACGAACGACTTCCCTGAGGCGCTCCAGGCTCAGATCGAGCAGCTGTTTGGAGGTCTGCCGTGGGACTTGGCACCTGAGAAGACGGAAAAATCTTTTGCCCCACAGCGTTTGAAAGTGCATGGCCTGTTGGTTCACGGTGATCACATCAGGCTGACAAAGGGTTATCGCAATCGCATTCGTGCATACGCACATCTGATGGTAACGGGAAAAATTCGAGATGACGACCAGCAGCGGGTTAGAGGCCACCTAATGTATGCCCGTCAGGTCTCAACATCATGAGACACCACCAGACGACCGAACAGGCTCAATTGGCCGTGGCAAACATCGCTTGAACGAACCTGTCTTTCTCCGCCATTTGAGCTGGCGTATTCCCCCTAGTAAACACCAAAGTTCTCCAAGCGTTTCGCCCTGACAGCATAATCGTGACCTCGACTGCGCTGTCATTTATCTTGGTCGCTTTTCCGGTAGCTCGTAAAGCAGGCATCTTTTGAACGTAAGTAGGCTGCCATTCCGATGTGATGGCCACGTCTGAGGCCACTGCATTCTTGATCGCGCGAGCATAAGCAGCGGCCTCAATACTACCAACCGGCAACTGCTCGTAACCAAAAATCGCCTCGGCCAAAAGTTCATTGGAAATAAAGTAGAAGGCCCTACCGCCGTTCGTCGTCATTTCCTGAGGCTGCCATGTCCCACCGATACTTGCCGACTTGTTCGTGACAGGGTTGAGCCAGCTCTTGCTTGTTGTAAGGTTCCGGCTGCTTTGTTGTTCGTCCAACCGGAGGACGATGTTGCCAGCGAAAAGTGCCCCGACTATCGCGATCGCGAAACCTAACCTCGTTTTCGAGGGATTTGCGGTAACGAGTGGCGCGCCCTCGTCATAGCTTGCGGCCTTGCCCTCGGCTAAACGGCGATACTGGTTGATTTGCGTAAACAGCGCAACAAACGGAATACCGAGACCTAGTCCAGCTACCCAGACCCTAATCTCACGGCTCAAGAAAAAAACGATACGGTTGCGTCCCTCAGGCACCGGGACTTTTATGCCCACGATCGCCTTCCCGGGTGTGTAGCCTGTGAAAACCATAGACACGCCAGTCACGAGCATCGCGAGCGGCAGCACGAAAATACTGAACACCGCGGCATTCATTGCCACAAGCTGTACGTAAATGTCTGGCGCATACAGTACCGACCACAGTCCAATGCTAAAACCCAAAAGCGGTACGAAGATAAGATTGTCGATTAACCGCGCCCAAAAACGGGGCCAAGGTCTTGATGTCAGTGCGAAAGATTGCTGGGTGATTGACTGGAAGGCGGGTGGCGGTAGCTTTGGTGGCTGGGGCAAAGGCGGCGGGGTGACGAAGGCTTTCGCTAAGTCTGGATGTTCCTCGGCGTGAAGCCAGTTCTCCATCCCATCACGCCAGACGTAGGTGTCTCGCTTAATTGTACCGCTTTTAATTAGTGCGCTCAGTTCGTGATCACTCGCAGGACCTTGCCGCGCTTGTCCTACTGCATAGTACCAATCTGCCATAAAATTTGCCCCTTAGCCCTATGCAACGACAGATAGCAAGAGGCGATGAAGACGTAAAGCAGATCAGAAATCGCACGGGGCAGTCGCCGACGAGGCTTAGGCCGACTCTGAAAGCCTCACCACGACAACCTCTGCCTAAAAGGGAAGCCACCCTCGGATTGAGAGCAAGGGATCGGCGACATCCCAGAACACCTTGCCCACAATTATAGTCACTATAGCCCAGCAGATTTTACGATGAAGAGCTGGCCGAGTGGATTGATCGGTAATCTCCACAAGCGGGAATGCCCATTTTGTGTAGCTGAATAGAATGCGGTAGGCCCAGAGACCGACGAAACCGAGATAAAGATAGGCGGCGGCAACGACTATCTGGCTAGTCCTAGACAACTGCTGAGCGACAACGTCGGAAGCCAGCCAGCACAAATAGAACGCAAACGGAATGCCGACGATCAGCAAGAAGAAATCGTAGACGAAGCTCCCGTGAAACCACGAACGAAACGGTCGTTTGCTGAAAATGTGCTTCCGTACCGTAGCCTCAATACCAGCCACCCACCCCTCACGAGGACCGGCGATAGTAAGCTCTGACAGGTTTTCGGTCGGTGATGAGATGGAGCCACTAGCATCAAGGAGAGGAGGTTGGGAAAAATCCAACATGAGTCCAAAGCGATGTTCAGGTTCGAACCCCGTCCTTTGCTTGTATGGCGCAATATTCGACATGTAGATACGTGATATGTGGGGGCCATTTGCTTCGAGCTCAATGATGTCCCTAGAGGACTCCGTCTTCGAAGAGCTATCGGTGAAGTCCACCGTCACCATCACCTTGAACACTTGTTCGCGGAGGTCGGCTTTTAAACTTGCGAAATCATCGTCCGCCTGGTCCGTCCCCTTCACCATTCCAGACAATTCGATATCGCATTGCTCCTGCACTATCTTGGATAACCCGTCATAGATGCGACGAATATCCTTCAGCGTGAAGGCCACAGACCCAAGCTGCACACTTTTGAAAGTCGAAGTCGACAATGAGTTGTCCCCAATTTGGAGGAAGAATACTTTATTTTCGGCCGATCTGAGGGGCTCTTTGCAGCAGTCAACAACTTACTTACTGGTGTACCGGCGCGATGAGGATCGCCTGACTTGGAATAGCTGATGCAACGCGCACCCCAAGGGGGCGCTTAGCAGGACACTTCAAATGAACCAGATCGTTTCCCTCAACACCGCCGCCACGCTCACCATGTCCAGCCTTGAGATCGCTGAGCTGACGAAGAAAGCACACAAGAATGTGCTTGCCGACATCCGCATGATGCTGACCGGCCTCAATAAAGCTGCGGCTGAGTTTTCATCCACGGCTCAGTACGCTGGCCCGAACAACTCGAAGCGCTCGACAACGGTTTTCGCACTTCCCAAGCGGGAAACCCTCATCCTCGTCTCGGGCTACTCGATCGAACTCCGCGCCCGCATCATCGATCGCTGGATGGAACTGGAAGAGCAGCAGGCGAGGACGCAGGTGGCCTCGGTGATAGTCAAGCCAATGGCCGCCGTCTTGGTCCCTAAAAAAACTCAACCGGTTTGTCGAGGTCAATCAAAGCCTTGGCCGAGACATATTTACATAGGGATAAGTTATTGAAAAATAACGATGTTGAGCATCTTGACGGGAGTTGCAACTAGGAGTCTAACAGCTGCGTTCTGGCCGGAACGCTTCGCATCAACCTCCTTCATGGACCCATCAAATGCCCATCAAGCTCGCCGCACTCGGCCACCGCCTCGAGATCGACAGTCGCCTTCCGCATGCCTTCTATGTGTTCACCAGCCGCCACGAATTTGCATGGAGCAGAACCGAATGGTTCGAGCACGCCGATGGCAAGTGGCGTCATTGGGTGATCGAAAGGGCTCATGGCGAACGTTTGGGAGACACAAACGCCTTGGTGCACGATTTCATGCAGCAAGGAGAAACCCGCGCCGAGTCCACTGCAAGATGAGTGCCGGCTTACGCCTCTATATTCGCAATGGTCAGCCTTACGTCCGCGATCTGGACCTCGCCGTATCCCTCGGGATGCGACGCCCGATCGACATCAGGACCGGTCTCATCGAACTCTACATCACTGGCCCAATGCATTATGGTTTCGTCCATTGGGCGGATGATGGCCGGCCAGCAATGTCCGTTGATCCATCTCGGGCGTACCTTCTGACTGAGGGCCAGGCGCTGTTCGTCTGCCACTTCTCGACCAGTCGTCGGGCTGATGCCACGGCCCTAGCGGTGGTTACTGCCTTCGCCCGCCACAAGAGCCTGAGCGTCCTCCTACGGGAGGCGCTTTCGAGGGCCAATGGGGATGCTGCTTCGGGCGGGGAAGCGTTGTTCATCGACGCGCTCAAGGCACGGCTTAGGCAGACTGTGAAGATGCGGCGCTACGCGACCAGACGGCGACGGTTGCCGCAGACGTTCGGCTTGAAACGCCCCAGTCTCGGGCCATGATATTTCCTTTCTCATCCCCCTGTTTTTTCGCCGTCCACTCCTGGCTGATGGTTGTCTCCGCAACACACTGGATCGCGTTGGATGGTGGGGATGAGGTAACGAAAAACACACCTGCTGATCGATTACCACGCACTTAAGCAAATAAGCGGCTTGGCTCAGACGGCAGGCCGTCCAGATCGATTGCCCCACCCTTAAGCAGATACAGCGCTCGCTCCGTCAGCGGACGGCACGAAATGATGGTTTGCGCCACTATAAAACCCGAGCAACAAGCGCCCGACGAGGCGTGAAGGATTAGCCATGATTGACCAGAAGACCCGTTTCGCTGCCATCGTTATCGACGAAATCATCAAGGCATCATGAATACAGGGCATCCGAAGGCCCGCCGACTGGCCGAGGACTATAACGCAGAGATCGAGGGGTTGATGGAGGCGAACCCGGACATGCCGCTAGGGTTGGCAACCATCGAAGCATTGGGCCAGAGCTTGGAGCAGGCCTATGGCGTCCACTTCTAGGCCAGCGTTTCTGACATGCTCGAAAACACTACAGAAGATTGCATGTCGAATGAAGATGCTCAGGCCGTACTCAGTGGTGCCCGCAATGGAGAGATTTCCATCAAAGAGTAAGGGCCACGACCTCGATCGCCGTGACCCTCGTATTCTAACCCTCTAGCGAAGGGGGCGGGCAGCTTTTCTGGCTTCCTATCTAGCAGTGTATCAGGAGCGGTGCCGTCCACAACCCTCCTTCTCCAGCCTTCATCGCATATGGTTGAGGTGGAGGTGAGAAACACAACCTTTAATTGCCACGCACTTAAGGGGAGGGCGGTGCCGATTTCGATTGCCCCACCCTTTCGAAAAGACCAGAGCTGACCCGATCGATTACCACCCACTTAAGGGAAACACCCAGAAGCCGCGATCCAATTACCACTCACTTAAGGAGAACCCTGATGGGGAAAACCCACATCTGGAATGAACTGGGACAGAGGATGACTGATGAAATCAGGACGACCTCTGTTTCGAATTTCATGGAGATGATGATCGTGATGAAACCCTAATCCACCCATAGTCTCCCTTCATGATCACCCAGAGGCTCCCTTAACAGGTAACCCTCGACCACCTCCAATCCCGCACAGTCCCCATCATGGACGCTCGACCTCCGAGAGTGCGAGAGCTGGTCGTCCAATCTGGATGCCAGCCGTTCTCATGGGTGTGGTGACCCTCGGCCCTCTTGTCGCGACTTCAAGACTCCGCCTCGTGGTCTGCTGACTTGAGGGCCGTTTACATTCACCACCCCCGCATCGTCACCACCACAAAACCCTGAGACCAAACATGCACAACGAAACTTCCCACACGGGTGGGCAGGCTGGCGAAGCCATGTCCCGCATCATCACTGACGCCGCTAATCGATACGGCGTGGACCCTGACACGTTGCTCAGGACCGCCCGTATGGAGAGCAACCTGAACCCTAAAATCCAGAACCCGACCTCCAGCGCTGGTGGCCTCTTCCAGTTCATCGACAGCACTTGGCGCAGCTACGGCCAAGGCAAGAACAAGTTCGACGCCTATGCCAGTGCCGACGCCGGCGCTCGGTTTATGCGCGACAACGTCCAAGGTTTGACCCGGGCGCTGGGACGTGCGCCTACCGCAGGCGAGACCTATATGGCCCATCAGCAGGGTCTCGGCGGTGCGATCACAATCCTCAAAGACCCGAATGCGAATGCCGTGGCCCGGCTGGGTCGTCAGCAGGTTGCCCTCAATCTCCCCAGCAGCCGCAAGGGCGAGACCGATACCATCACCGCTGGTCAGTTCGCTCAGCTCTGGGCCGACAAGATTGGCGGTGCCGGTGCGGGGCCGCTCTACTCAGGCGGCGCTACGTCCAACTCCATGTCCACGACCAGTGACTACAAGGTGGGCGATGCCAACAATGCTCAGGTGGCACCGGTCGTTTACGGTGAAGTGGATACCAACCGTTTCATCAGCGATGCCCAGCAGCAGCAGAAGGACCGGGAAGTTGCCGAGAAGGCCGAAAAGGACAGCCCCGGTTTCTTCGAAGTGCCGGCCTAGCGATCCAGAACACGTGGTCGGTAGCGGCTCCCTTCAAGGCTCTTGGCGTCCAAACCCCTGACCCTGATTTCAAGATCACCCCTGAGCTGCTCCGAGAGCGGGCCGCTGACATCCCTGAGGAGCAACTCGACGAGTTCGCTGACGCGGTCTCGGCTGACCACTTCGACGCCATCAGAAACCGCATCGTCAAGCAGATGGACACCGACCAGAAGCTGGCCTCGATGGGCTGGACCGGTGTTGGCCTTCAGGTCGGCGCTGCTCTCCTAGACCCGGGCGCTTGGGCTGCCACGGCTGCGATCTCCGCAGGCACCGCTGGCCTCGGCCTTCCGGCTGCCGTTGCGGCTCGCTTCGGTCGGGTAGGAGCAATCGCCCTGGGGGCCGCTGAAGGTGTCGCCGCAAACCTCGCTGTTGACGGTGCGCTGATGGCTACCAACCCGATGATGTCCAAGGCCGACCTGATGTATTCGATCGGCAGTGGTGTGGTCATGGGCGGTGCCTTCTCGTCCTATCGTCGGGCTTCCCCGATGCTGGCCGCTGAGAACGCTCAGATGGACGCAGTGGGCCACATGATGCAGCAACAGGCTGTCGAGATGGCTGCCCCTCAGTCCAGCTCAGTCGGTGCAGCTCAGGCCGGCGCTCGTGTCCCGACCTATCGCCTTGATGACGAGGAGAACACCCGCCTCTGGAAGAAGGTCGATAAGCAGTTCGAGCTGGTCTATGGCCGCGCTCGTTTCGACCTCTCGGCCCAGCTCATGAAGTCTGGAAGCCCTATGGTCCGCTCGATCGGCAACTACCTCGTTGAGAACGCGGTCGGCAACCGCAAAGGCAAAGTCACAGTCATCTCCGCATCGGAAGCCCAGCGCCGCCTTCAGCGCGTGTCCACAGCCCAATGGGCCGGCACCTATAACGACCAGTGGGTCAAGTACCGCAAGCGCAAAGGCATCAACATCTGGAATGCCACCGATGGTCAGCGTGAGTTCTCCGAGCAGATCACCGCCTATCAGCGTGCTGAGGGCATCGCTAAAGACGCCTTCGATCCTGAGGTGAAGGCTGCCGGCGCTCAGTTCGATCGCATCATGAAGGACTGGTGGGGCAAGGCGCGTGAGGAGGGCATCACTCGAACCGAGATGGGTGCCAACAACTACGTGCCCCGCATCCCGCACCTCGAACGTGCCCGCTCGAAGGTCCATCAGTTCGGCTATGATCGCACTGGATCGACCCAGAAGGACGGCCTGACGAACCTCTTCTACGAGGGCATCAAGAAGGCTCAGCCTGACATCGACGACAAGCTGGCCCGCAAGATGGGTTACGCGATGATCGACCGGATGAACAAGCTGTCAGCCGGCCAAGAGATCGGCATGGCGCGTGGTCTCGCAGGTGAGGACATGGAGGATTTCCGCCAGTTCCTGACCGACACCCGCCTTCAGGACGGTGGAGCGATGTTCAACGAGGCCGAGATCGAGGATGCCATCAACACCCTCACGAAATCCCGCACGAAGGACGCCAAGGCTGGTGGCACTGAGCGGCATCAGCATCGCGTCATGATGGACGAGAACCATTCGATGGTCCTCCGAGATCGTTACGGCACGGCTCATGAGGTCGCGATCAAGGACTTCTACGTCAACGATGCCAACCTCCTGATGCACGTCTACAATCGCAATATGTCGGGACAGATCGCTCTGGCGGGATTGAAGGTGCCGCATCCCGAGAACCCGGGTGAGCTGCTCGTCGATGGTCTCCGCAGCCAGTCCGATTTCAATCGGATGATCGAGCAGGTGAAGGGCGTCAACAACGAGATGGCAAAGGCTGACCCCACCAAGGTCAATACCACGGGCGACATCGATAACCTGACGTTCGCCTACAATGCCATCGCTGGCATCCCGAACTGGAACCAGACGAGCGACTGGGCGCGGTTCCTGCGGGCCATGCGAGACTACAACTTCGCCCGCCTCATGGGTCAGGTCGGCTTCTCGCAGATACCCGAAATGGGCCGTATCGCTGCGCAAAGTGGCATCAAGGCGTTCGCCTCCGGTATGCCGTCCTTCCGTCAGCTCGTGAAGCTGGCCCGTGAGGGGAAGCTCGGGGATGATTTGGGGGACGAGCTGGACGCGATTGGTGCCTTTGGTAGCGACCACGTCACCAGCCGCTTCGCCCCCCAGCACGATGAGTTCGGCACCCCGACCCATCTGACCGCGAACACTCCCATGTCGCGTGCCCTCGATAAGATCGACCCGAAGCTGAAGGCCCTCAACCACGGCATCTCTATGGTGTCGGGTATGGCCCCAATAAACGCGGTCCTCCAGCGTTGGGCATCCCGAGCGTTTGCCGTGAAGTTCGTCAACATGGCGAAGTTCGGTGACAAGGTAGCGACCCACCGCATGAGGATGCTCGGCCTCGAAGACGATGACGTTCAGGCGATCTTCGACAACATCCGCAAGCATGCCCAGTTCAAGGGCGGTGTGCAGAAGGGGTCGAAGCTCGAAGCGCTCGGCATCAAGAACTGGGACGGTAAGGCTGCGGCCTCTTTCGAAACGGCGATGTTCCGTGCCTCCAGATCGATGATCTTGGAGAACGATGTCGGCCAGTTTGCGAAGTGGATGAGCCACCCCCTCGGTGCCACAGTCCTCCAGTTCCGGTCCTTCGCGGTCGGTGCATGGACGAGGGCGCTGATGCAGGGAATGAACATGAACGACATGCAGTTCTACATGGGCGTCATGGCGACGACGTTCCTCGGCACTGCGGTCTATGCTGGTCAGACCCACCTGAACCTTCTGAACGACCCTGAGCGCAACCAGAAGCTCAAGGACAGGCTGTCGTGGAAGAGCCTCGCGCTCGCCGGCTCACAGCGCAACTCTGAGGCCTCGATCTTGCCTATCGGCGTGGACATGGCATCGGCCTTGATCACTCAGGAGACGGTGTTCGACTATCGATCATCGGGCCTCAAGTCTGACCCGACCAGCCTTGCATCAAACCCCACAGGTGACCTCGCGAAGGCCGCCTATCAAGGTATTCAAGGAGTAACCACGACCATCGCCGGAGAGACCTATTCAGCGTCAGATGCCCGGAACCTGTTCTCTGTCCTGCCGGGTCAACGCGTCATCGCCGCCCAGTGGTTCTTCAACTGGTTGGCTTCTGGCCTGCCGCAGAGAGAATTCCGCGACTGACCATTCAACAACGTTCTGCCCTGTCATCCCGGGGCAGGACTGCGCTTCTCATCATCACCACAAGCCCTGAGACATTATCATGCACAACGAAACTTCCCTTGGTTGGGAGGATAGCGAAGCTATGCCTCCAGCCGCCCCGGCCATGAAAATCTTCATCCAACCGACCAGCCTCGACAGGCTGGGCCAGAACTATTCCGTGTCCTTCGAAGGCCAGACCATCATCGCCAAGACCCGCAATCCCTCCGCCGATGCGTGCCGCCGCTTGGTCGCCCTCGGTCATTCCGGTCGGCTTGAGGTCTGGGGCAGCGGTGAACCGTATGCACGGCTCTTCATCCGCGACATCGAGACGGCAGCCGGCCTGACGATTGCTGAGAACACCGCACACGGTCCACGGGTCGCAGCCTACCAGCCATTCAGCGCCTCAAGCCTCACGAAGGAGGCGGCCTGATGTGCATCGATCCTATCTCAATGATCGGCTTCACGATCGGGGCAGCTCAGCAGGCATTCAGCTTTGCCGGAGATGTTCATGCCGCTAACGAGCAGAACCGGCTTTATGTCGAGAACGCTGCGAGGGCCACCCGCAGTGCCCACGACCAGCAGTTCCAGACGCAGCAGAGAATGATGCAGGAGCAGATTGCTGCCGGCAACGAGAAGATCGACATCGAGCGTGACGCCCGAGCGGCCAAAGCAAAGGCCACTGCGGCTGCCGGCGAAAGCGGAGTGAGCGGCCTTTCGGTCGATGCTCTGATGGCCGAGTTCGATGGCCGCGCTGCCGAAGGCAAAGGCCGCATCGACCAGAATACCGAATGGACCCTGACCCAGCTCAACAACGAAATGAAGGGCATCAGGGCCAATGCCGAGGACCGCATTAACTCGGTCCAGCGGGCATCCAAGCCGTCATTTTTTGACGCTGGTCTCCGCATCGCGGGCGCGGGTCTCGACGCCTACACGGCCTCCGAAGACCGCAAATCTAAAGCCAGGAACCGTTCCTGAACCCCGACCAATGCCCGCCAGCGGGCAACTTCACCACTACAACCCAAACCATGAGAATTGATATGACGCATCTCGCCATCCGCACCATGACCATCGACGCTCACGACGAAGACATTCCGGTCATCCGTCTTCGTTTCGTGGTTAAGCCAGACGGTTCTTCCTACTTCCTGACCCGTGATATTGGTAGGTCCCTCGACCTCAACAACACTGACACCGGCGATTGCCTTGAAATACTCGAACACTGGGGCGTGGCTTTCATTGAGGAAACCGTCAGCGATCGCGGCAAGGTCATCGGCCCGGTGGGTCTCATTACCGAGCATGACTATCGCAAGGTGGCGGTAGAAGCCGCAAAACTCCGCGCTTTTGCACCGGCCGCCATGTGAGCGCGACTGGTCCATGAACTATGTGCAGGAGATACTCGACCGTAAAACCGGTGAGTTGGTCTCAGTTGACCAAGGCGATTGGATCACCATCACCGAGCTATCTTGCATGCTGGTTGTCGGTCGTCGACGTGCAACGACCATCCTTCGGCATATGGGCTTTCTTCAGGTCGAGGGAGGTGGGCGAAACAGCCGTCACCGTATCGCCGACTGGGTCGTAGAGAAAGGCTGGGGCAAACGGCTACACCGGAAGGGCGACAAGTTTCCGTTCGATGTGATCGGGCCGAATGCCATCCCTTGGATCAAGGAGCGATGGCAGGCCGCCTCTGTCGCGGTCGAGCACGGGGACAATACCGGCCTTGTCGCCGAAGCACGAGATGCGGTCACGACCTTCAAGGCTTCCCGCGATGGACGAGAGCCGTCGGTCCAGATGCTCGTCTGCTGGCTGGCGGATTTCTTCCCCAGTCTCACCCAGCAGCAGATGGGGGCCGTCCTAGATGTAACGCAGCAATTGGTCTGCCGCTTTCTTTCGGTGCGATCGGCTCAACATGCTGAAGCCAAGGAGCTGAGGAAGCGGGACTTCGAGCGGTCAATCGTGGAACCATCAAGTTGTATGACTGTCGCCTAGGCCTATACGCAAGACCACAACACCTTGAAAAATCACCTGCGGGCGGCCGACGAACCTATTCACTCAGCCCAAAATATCTGGGTGAAAAAATTCGAGACCCCAATCTGATAAATGGCTTTCCCGGCTTCCCCCGGGGAGGCCCTCTAACCACATTTTGCGCATCATCGACCAGCTTGACGGAGAGATAACCCTCTGCAAACAAAAGATTATTGAGAGGGAGACCATTGCCATGAGCAAGACCGTTGAGACCACCGCCTCATTCAAAAAAGGGCTGCTTGATGCCTTCAGGTTCGTCGAAGCATTCCGCGAGTTACGTCCTGATATCCAGATGCACACCGCCTCAGTCCTCTTTCTCATTGCGATGAAGCCGGGATTAGGCCAGCGGGATTTGCTCGGCCTCATAGACATGAGCCAAGCCAACCTCTCGCGCAACATTTACGCGCTCTCTGCGATCGACCGGCACGGCAAACCGGGATTGAATTTGATTGTTCAGCACCGCCATCCGGTCGATGCCCGCAATACCATGCTGTATCTGACGCCTGAGGGACATGCCTTCCTTGCACGCGTGTTACCGACTCTTCGACCGCCAGTATGAGCCATCGAATGTAGAACGAGCGAATTCCGGTATCAGGGCGAGCCTTTCTCAAAAGCCTCTGCCAACCTCATTCGCTTCTGAGTGGGCGGGCATCCAGCGGCACGCTTGAGATCGCCGTCAGTATATCAGGAAGGCGTTCACGCTGGAGATCGAACACCCTGCGAACTAGCTGAGGTGTTCTATTCCGCCCCATACGATTTTGAATGAACTTCAGTTGCTTGTCGTCAGCGCCAAAAACGTATTTATCCGCCTGCTCGACAACGATCCTATTCGCCTCGGTAATCAACCGGTCTTTTGACAGGCTGCTTACGCGTCTTATGAAATCTTTCTCGCGACACGCAACGAACAGCCGGTTCGGCCCAAGAGGTAAGACCAAATGGCTATCCCCATTTCCCAGTTCGTTAGTGTAGGTGACCGGCCGATCAGATGTTAAAAGTTGTCTCGATCCGTTGAGAGTCAACACCTCCCAATGCATCGTGTCAAAACCCTCGATCAGCTTTGTATGTGACATCATCTGTCGCAGCCGCTTCATCGCGCGGGCCGCTGCGTTCGCTTCGAACTCCGCGGTTAGCTGGTCGAATATGTCTGGTTGACCAGCGGGCTTTGAGGCCTCGTAAAACCGTCTGAGCGGTGGCGCCACGCCCCTCGCCATCTCTGTCAACATCTCCCTGCTGAGGTGGACGTCTTCTGGCATTCGACACATCAGTGATGATAGAAACACTGACCACGCTTCTCGTTTCGCTGATGATAGAGTTTGCCCGTCCAACAAGTCCCTCAGGGCGTCAGCCGCTCTACTATCCACCGGCGACAGGAAGGCGCTTTCCATCTCACATGCCAAGTCATCTGCCAAGCCATCTACCGCATAGAGGCGATAGATGTAGCCGGTCCCATCGGGATGAGTACGACGGGGTTTCACCACATCTTTATATGGCTTGCTGAACTCAGTGATTTGCCCCTTTGCCGCAGTGGCCCACTGCTTCAAATAGAAGACTGGCAAAAAGTGATGTTTCATCGGCGGTTGCATAGAGGACAGATACGCGCACCTTTCGTTGTTCGCTAGTGTCAATAGACCTCGCCCTAGTGACTCCCTGAGAAAGGCTCAGGCGGCAGTGCCACATGAATAGCATTTGACTTTTGGGACTTATAGTGTCAGAAGCTCCCAAACTTCATTGGCACTATAGGAGCTGCTCAATGCCCTCGACGATCATCGGCTACGCCCGCACCTCGACCCTCGACCAGACCTACGGCCTCGACGCTCAGCTCCGTGAACTGGAAGCAGCGGGCTGCGAAAAGGTATTCAAGGAGCAGCTCTCCTCGGTCGATAAAGAGCGCCCCCAGCTTACCCGAGCGCTGGACTATGCCCGTGAGGGAGATGTCTTCATCATCACAAAGCTCGACCGACTTGCCCGCTCTATGGCCGACCTCGTCAAGGTCAAGGGCACGCTGGAGGCTAAAGGGGTCACCCTCAAAATCCTCAATCTCAATATCGACACCTCGACCCCTACCGGAAAGCTTATGCTGAGCCTGCTGGGTTCCATTGCCGAGTTTGAGCGTGACATCATGCTAGAACGGCAGCGGGAGGGAATTGCCAGGGCGAAAGCGGATGGCAAATACAAGGGCCGCGCTCCTACGGCTCAGCGAAAGGCTGCTGACGTGCGGCGCTTGAAGGCCGAGGGTAGGACCGCAGAGCAAATAGTTGTGGATTTAGGTATTAGCCGATCGAGCGTTTTCCGGGCGCTTCGGGCGAAATAGCTGCGCCTGCGTTCGTCATGGGGTGATAATGTCTTTTCGCTCCGACTGCGTTGAACCCGCAAGGCACGTTCAGAATGACCACGCTTTGTGATTAGCTAACTCAGCCCTTTCCTGAGTAAACTGAGCGATAAGTTCAGGCGTGAGGCTGTCTGTCTGTAGAAAAAGTTGGGGCAGCATGTATCCTCTATCCGATAGGATTTGCTTTTTCTCCTTAAAAGACTTGTCCTTCAGCCTCTCGTTGGTCTCACTATCAACTAAAAGAAGATTTCCCAGCTGCCCTACAACGCTATGCGGGAAGTTAGTATCATCTATCGACGCTTGAGGATACAGATGCTCGATGGTCAGCTCAGCCTCGGGGCCGAAAACTGGCGCCCGCTCCAACTGCTGAAGCCTTAATAAAATGTACCGTATAAGCCCCCGTTGTTTGGAGTGTGCCTTTGTGTAAATCACGCTCTCAAACTTTGCGTTGAATTCCGACCCGGTCGGACGGCGCTGTCGAAGCTTGCCAATCAACGATCGGATTTCATTCGCCGCAGCGTTACTGTCACCAGCCTCAAACAGCTTGCGACCAAAGGACGAATACATCCCAGATATGCCTCCAGACGACCGCGACGATGTGATGGCCGTGAAAGCGAAATGGAAGGCCTCAATCGCTTGCAACGTTTCTACGAGCTTGCCAAACTTAATCTTCTGATCCCGAAATGCTCGGACAAGAGAAAGCAGGGCCGGC
The DNA here is from genome assembly GCA_965227625.1 of Neorhizobium sp. Classification (GTDB taxonomy): domain Bacteria; phylum Pseudomonadota; class Alphaproteobacteria; order Rhizobiales; family Rhizobiaceae; genus Neorhizobium. The sequence goes on from CBDDGK010000062.1 coordinate 212,096, forward strand.
GCCGGCTGTTCTACCTTGAACATACGCAGCGCTTCTAGTGCTGAGGCTGCCGCCCGTTCATTTGCCGACCACAGGTAGTTTGGCTCAAAAATGGAACGATAGAACCTCGCATCGCGCGCGAATTCGCTAAGATGGTGGTGCGCCGACCTCGAGCTGATTGCGGCTTTAAGCTTTGGAAAAGCCCGCTTGACAGGAATCGCCTCGAACCTCGATGCCCACGAGTGCGCTACGAATGTGTCAGCGTCCAAGTCGGCGTCTGACTCGTGAAGAGTATCAAGGACGGATGCCCACTTTAGCTTTGCGTGGTCTACGTCAGAGGTGGCTCGGTTTGTCTGAACAGTTCCGGGCGTTTTGTTAAGTGGATATCCGCCTCGATTATGCCGCCACCATCATTGGCGTCAGCGCGTTGAAGTAAGCCTGATCCGGCGTCTGCCGGTCAAGGGATGAATGTGGGCGTCGGGTATTGTAAAAGGTCATATAGCGGCCGATGCCAGCGCGGGCCTCGGACACAGTCTTGTAGGCATGGAGATAGACCTCCTCGTATTTGATCGACCGCCAGAGCCGCTCGACGAAGACGTTGTCGCGCCATGCGCCCTTGCCATCCATCGAGATGGCAATCTCAGCCTTCTTCAGCACGGCTGTGAAGTCGATGGAGGTGAACTGCGAACCTTGGTCGGTGTTGAATATTTCAGGCCTTCCGTAGCGAGCCAGCGCCTCCTCGACCGCTTCGATGCAGAAGTCTGCCTCCATCGTGATCGACAGCCGCCACGACAGAACCCTCCGGCTGAACCAGTCCACGACGGCGCAGAGATAGACAAATCCTCGCGCCATCGGCACATACGTTATGTCCATTGCCCACACCTGGTTGGGCCGGGTGACCGCCAGCTTGCGCAGGAGGTAGGGATAGATTTTGTGCCCAGGTGCTGGTTTGGAGGTGTTCGGGCGGCGATAGATCGGTTCGATGCCCATCTTCTTCATCAGGGTGGCGACATGAAGCCGCCCAGTTTCCAGACCTTCTCCTCTCAAGAGCCCTTGCAACATCCGACTTCCGGCAAACGGGTAATCGAGATGCAGTTCGTCGATCCGCCGCATCAGTGCAAGATCGCCGTCAGGCACTGGACGAGGCAGATAATAGACACTGCCACGGCTGAAGCCGAGTAACTTGGCCTGGCGCACGACGGATAGCTTATGCTGGCGGTCGATCATTTTTTTCCGCCCAGCAATCCCGCCTTGCCGAGCGCTCCGGCTAAAAAATCGTTTTCCAGCGTCAGCTCCCCGATTTTGGCATGCAGCGTTTTGACGTCCACAGTTGGGCCTGCCGGTTCCGTCTTCGCTTCATCACCGAAAACGCCTGTTGCCCCCTCAAGGAGTTGGTCTTTCCACTGTTTGATCTGGTTGGCGTGCACATCGAACTGCTGGGACAATTCCACCAGCGTCTGTTCGCCCCGTATGGCGGCAAGTGCCACTTTCGCCTTGAAAGCCGGGCTGTGATTCCGGCGCGGTCGTCTCGTCATGGTATCTCCTGTTCCAGGCATCTAAGCCGAAGTCAGGCAGAAATTCCACTTATCCCCGCTGTTCAAATTTCCCGAGCCACCTCTGTCGCCTCGCTCTTTAATGTTTTTTGTAAAGTGATTTTTTAGGAGATCGGAAAGCGATAGGTCCTTTCCTCTAGTATTAAGAGTTTCGAAAATAAGATACGCATCATCTTCACTATCAAGAGTGATGAGTATGATTTTTAGATCTAAAATAGTATCGCGAAGGTTACGCAACCAAACCTTCCGAAGTTCCGCCGCTTCCGGCTCGGTCTCCGCTGAAATTCTATCCAGCTCCTGCCTTATCCTTAAATTAAATAACGACTCCGCTCGCTCAATAGCGCGCTCTTCCTCTCCAGCCACACAGTCTATTTCTGGCTCGCCGAATTTCAAAATATGCTCTTGCAGAAATGGGAAGGACGTCTCCGTCTCCAAGACATACTTATTCTTATTTTCTCTTGTCTTTCTCTCTATATATTGCTGCAATCCGGCGGCGCTATCTTGATCCCCAAGCAAACTAAACATGTCGCGAATTGTGCAGAGCAATATCGTTATCGTCGTGAGCCGCTGCTGGCCATCCACTACTCCGAGCGAATTGCGGTCAGATCGGTAAACAACCATAGAGCCAATAAAATAGTCGCCTCCGATGACATCGATTACGTCATTCCAAAACTGCAGAACGTTGTCGTCTTCCCACGAGTATGGCCTTTGGAAACGAGGAATGAAAAAATAGTTTGCGGTGAACAACTCATCAACGCTTAAGTCTCGCGATTCAATTTTCAATTTTTATAGCCCCGCATCCCAAGTACCGTCTGTCAGTTCTAGCAAACAAACGTAGAGAAAAAAGTAGCGCAGAGTTCCTTCCCCTCTTTTAACTTATTCGCCGCGTGCACTCAGTGGCTGAGGCAACTTGACAGCTTCAACACACTTAGTCATCTGCTCTAAAGTCAGCCCTCCAAGGTAGACGCTTGCAGCCACGCTCTGTGGCTTGTGACCTACCACGATCTGAACCGTCAGTTCTGCCTGACCAGCTTGAATGGCCTTGGTGATAAACCAGCGGCGGAAAGAGTGGAAATTGACACGGTCCCTTCTCTTGCCCTCAACGGCATCCGTGACCCCTGCGGTCCTCCGGTAGTAGGTAAACGCCTTGACCGCTGGCATCGAACGCTCTTGTGGTTTGTCGGCGGCAACGGGAGGGCATTCAGGAAACAGATCGTCCTCTGGCCGCTTGCCCTCCACGAGGCGCTCTATGATCGATTTCAGGCCGCTGTGGATCGGCACTTGGCGCGATGCCTTCTCCCGCTTCTGAGGTTTAAAGCGGAAGTTTCCGCTGTCAGTGATGTCCTTACGCTTGAGGCTGACGATGGCATCAATGCGGGCACCCGTGAGAGCGCCAATGAGCATCACGTCTTTGAGGTAGGACTGATTAGGTTCGCCCGCGAAAAGCTTGATCATCTCTTCATCGGTGAACGGGCGCTCCTTCTCATCCTCCATAGGCTGAACCTTCGGCAACGACTGACGGGACCACGGAGAGCTATCAAGTTCGACGTAGCCGCGCTTCTCCAGCCAGAACCAGAACTGGGACAAGCAAGACAGGTATTTGTTGATGGTCCTGTTGGTGAGCGGTCTTTCCGTGCTGGCTGCAAGGTCGCCGATGAATTGGCCCGCTCTTCTCCGTGTGATGGCTTCGATCACGAACGGCGCACGGTTTTCCTTGCACCAGTCCTCCAATGCCGTGATCGCTCTGCTGCTGTCGCTTTTGGTACGAGGCGACCACTTCACCTGTGCGTGGAAAAGGTCGAGCGGTTCGCGGACTGGGGTTTCCTTACCGAGAGCGACACGAAGGAACTGCCCTGCCTTCTCCTCGCTCTGTCGGTCGAAGATCGGGCTGTCCGTCTCCTCATCCACACCAACCTCTTGGCCCCTTATCTTGTCGGCAACCTGAAAAATGCCCTCGGTCTCCAGCTCCACCGCCTCACTGTCCCGCTCTTGTGACTGGAGGTTGGCTCGCAGATCGAGCGCAAGGCTAGTCAGCTCTTTGCTTGACATGGAGGGCGCTGCGGCAATGCCGGTGACCACCGCCTTCGGAAGCCTCCCAGCTCGGGCCGCTTCGATCATGGCAAGGAACTCGGCCACAACCGCGTGTTTCCGCCGCTCAGCTTCTGCTTGGCTATGGGTCTCAAGAGAACGCTTCAGTCGGGTCTTGCCCACGATCTTGACCATGTCTCGCGGCACAGGGACAGACACCCTCCAACCGCCGTTATTCATCTTTTCAAGGTATGCTGGAGCGCGGGTGCGAGACAAGGAATGTACCTCAAAATGCCCTGTGATACGTACCCTACCCATATGAAATTGCTTATTCTTTTGCAACATCAAATCGTTAGGTTCGTACCCTATGAGAGTCCAGGTTCCCCAGCCAAATCTCTCCTTCATGTTTCCGCCGCCTGCCATGCCGATCACGTTCCCGTGTTTCGCTTCAATCGATGTAACCAAGTTCCTCCGTCTTCCGTAATCATGCGAAAGAGCAGATCATGGACGAGGAGGTCCGATCATGTTGAACAGACGCGTATTTCTGGCTGGCAGCGCACTTGCCGCGGCGGCGTTTTCGTTGGCTTCGGGGGCGCGCGCCGCAGCACCCGCCCGCAAGTTTGCCGTGACGCATAGCGACGACGAGTGGCGCAAGCTGCTGACGTCCGAGCAGTATAATGTCCTTCGCGAGGAAGGCACCGAATATCCCGGCACAAGTATTTTGCTCAACGAGCACCGCAAGGGTGTGTTCGGCTGCGCCGGCTGCGATCAGGATCTATTTTCGTCCAGCACCAAATTCGAAAGCGGCACCGGCTGGCCGAGCTTCTGGGCGCCGATCGAGAATGCCGTGGGCACGCTTCGCGATACGTCGCTCGGCATGGTTCGCGATGCGGTGTTCTGCAGCCGTTGTGGCGGGCATCTCGGGCATGTGTTCGACGATGGACCGAAACCGACCGGCCTGCGCTACTGCATGAACGGCATTGCCATGAAATTCCGGCCGGTTGCCGCCTGAACGGCGACGGGCCTTTTTGATATTATCTCGTTTATCCCGTTGAGGAGACCATCATGCGATATTCCATCAAGACACCTTTGAGCCTCGCCGCGGCCTTAGCTGTCGCCGGCATCATGCTCGGCGCTTCCAGCGTGACCGCCGAGGAAGGGATCGTCATCCCCGCCCCTGTTGTCGATGAGAAGCCGGGTGCGGCAGCGACCGAAACGGCGATCTTTGCCGGGGGCTGTTTCTGGGGCGTGCAGGGCGTGTTCCAGCATGTCGAAGGCGTCAAGAACGCCGTGTCCGGTTATGCCGGCGGCGCCAAGGAGACCGCCCAGTACGAGCAGGTCGGTTATGGCAAGACCGGCCATGCGGAATCCGTCAAGGTGAGCTACGATCCGAAAACGGTGAGCTATGGCCGCCTGCTGCAGATCTATTTCTCGGTGGCGCACGACCCGACGCAGCTCAACCGCCAGGGGCCGGATGTCGGTACGCAATATCGGTCGACGGTTTTCCCGGTGAACGAGGATCAGGCCAAGGTCGCCAAGGCCTATATCGACCAGCTCGACAAGGCGAAGGTCTACAAGGCAAAGATCGCCACGACGATCGAGCCGGGCAAGGCATTCTATCCGGCCGAGGCTTACCATCAGGACTTCCTGACCAACAACCCGACCTACCCCTATATCGTCTATAACGACCTGCCGAAGATCGAGAACCTCAAGGGCATCTTCCCAAGTGAATATCGGGAAAAGCCGATCCTCGTCGCACAGGCAGGGCTCGGCAACTAACGCGCTTCGCGCAGTTCAAGCCAGGCCGGCAGGATGTGCCGGCCGGTCAGTTCCGCCAGCGTGATATCGCCGGGAATTTCCGGCGACATCCATTTAATTTCAGCGATCTCCGCCGCTCGCGAAACCGGCGCGTCGCCGATCTCGGCTACGAAGACATCCGCGACGACGGTGTGATCCGGCTCGTTTGCCGCCGGGGCCTCGAAGCGGCCGAGCGGCGTCAGGTCTGCGGGCTTCAGCCGCAAACCGATCTCCTCCTGCAGCTCGCGTAATAGCGCCGTCTCGGGGCTTTCGCCCGGCTCGATCTTGCCGCCCGGCTGCATGAAAGCCGCCGCCCCATGTTTGCGCACCAGAAGCGTATCGCCATTGGTGCGCAGGACGAGAGCGGCGGCGATCCGGATGGTCGTCACGATTTGCCGGCGGCGTCGAGGGCGGCGAAATCCTCGTCTGAGAGCGCGACATTCACGCCGGCCACGTTTTCTTCGAGATGCTTCACCTTGGATGTGCCGGGGATCGGCAGCATGACCGGGCTGCGCTTCAGGACCCAGGCAAGCGCGATCTGGCTCGGCGCGGCATTGTGCTTGTGGGCGATCGTATCGAGGACGGAGCCCGGCTTGGCCAGATTTCCGGCGGCGAGCGGGTGCCAGGGAATGAAACCGATACCGTTCTGCTCGCAATAGGCCAGCACGGCCTCGCTCTTGCGGTCAACGAGGTTGTACTGGTTCTGGACGGTCGCGACGGGGAAGTATTTCGAGGCTTCCTTGATCTGGGCGACGGAGACTTCGCTCAAGCCGGCAAAGCGAATGAGGCCAACGTCGATCAGCGATTTCACCGCGTCGAACTGCTCGGCGGCCGGCACTTTCGGGTCAACACGATGCAGCTGCCAGAGATCGATCTGCTCGACACCGAGCCGGCGCAGGCTCTTGTGGGCCTGCTGGATGAGGTATTCCGGACGGCCGACCGGGATCCAGCGGTCCGGGCCGGTGCGGGTCAGCCCGCCCTTGGTGGCGATGACGACCTTGCCATAGGGATGCAGGGCTTCACGGATCAGCTCTTCGGAAATATCCGGGCCATAGGAATCGGCCGTATCGATAAAATTCATGCCGAGTTCCGGCACGCGCTTCAGGGTGCGCAGCGCCTCGTTGCGGTCGGCCGGCTCACCCCAGATGCCCTGACCGGTGATCCGCATGGCGCCAAAACCGAGGCGCACGACCTCGAGCTCGCCACCAATCTTGAAGGTTCCGGATTTCGCAGCATTCAAGTCAGACATAACGTTCTCCCGTTCCGTTCTCGTCGATGAAATCAGCTCTTCTGCACGGCCTCGGCGCGATGCAGTTTCGCCGGCACGCTAAGGCAGGCAATCACGATCAATGCAGAAATAACAAACATTGCAATAAAGGTAAGGTGCAGCCCATGCTGGAGCGCAAACCGCACCGGCGAATCCGCGGCAAGACCGGCGCCGGCGCCCTGAAGCAGGTCGCGCAACTGATCAGAAGTGATCGGGCCGACGCCTGCGGTGTGTGCAAGGCTGTAGCTCAGGACCGCGCCGAGCAGCGTGGCACCGAGCGTGCTGCCGAGATTGCGCGAGAAAACGTTCGAGGCGGTGGCGCTACCGCGCTCGGACCAACCAACATTCTCCTGGATGATGACAAGGCCGGAAATGTTCAGGAGGCCCATGCCGAAGCCCATGACCAGCGAGCCGAGGCCTGCCTGAACCGGCGAGCTGTCAGGGGTCAGAAGCACCAGAAGAAATGCGCCTGCCGGCACGAAGAAGCTGCCAACCAGCATGATCGGACGCAGGCCGAAACGCGGGAAAAGCCGCGACGCGACCGTGCCGCCGGTCGGCCAGCCGACCAGAAGCATGGTGAGCGCAAAACCCGCAATCAGCGGCGAGCGGTTCAGCACCGTCTGGACATACATGGGCAGGAAGGTGGTGAGGCCCATGATCGCCATGGCGGACAGAAAGACCGCTGCGTTGGCGGCGGCGATCGGCCGCTGCATCCAAAGGTCCAGCGAGATCATCGGCGCTTCTGCCCGGCGTTCCTGCCATATCAGCAGTACGAAGCTGACGGCGAAGATCGCCAACGACACGGTCATGTAGGCCGATTTACCTTCCGCCTCGGTCAGCGCCACCATCAGTGCCGAGATGGCGATCGTGAAGAGACCGGCGCCGAAGAAATCGATCGACGCGGTGCGAGCCCGCTTTTCCTCGTGCAGGAAAAGGATGAAGCCGAGGGACGAGATGATGCCGATCGGCACGTTGATCCAGAACACCCAGGCCCATGGCAGGCTGTGGACGATAATGCTGCCAAGCAGCGGGCCGACGACAGCAGACAAGGCCCAGACGCTGGCGAGATAACCCTGCACCTTACCGCGCTCGGCACCGGGATAGAGATCGGCGACAACAGTCATGACCACCGGCTGGATGGCGCCGGCGCCAATGCCCTGCAGCAGACGGAAAGCGATCATCGAGGGCATGGACCAGGCGAAACCGGCGAGGATGGAGGCGACCAGGAAGATCGCCGTACCGATGAGGATGATCGGCTTGCGGCCGTAGATGTCAGAGAGCTTGCCGAACAGCACCGTCAGTGCCGTCTGCGCCAGAAGGAATGCCGAGAAGACCCAACTGTAGAGATTGAGCTGGCCGAGCTGTGCAGCGATCTGCGGCATGGCCGTGGAAACGATGGTCGCCTCGATTGCGATCATCGCCATGCTTGCCATGACGGCAGCAATGACGAGCCCGCGTTTCGAGCGTGGTTGGGTCATGGAATTCACCGGAAACACCCCTGGGGCGCAGAATGGACGTTTGGCGGTCCGGGGCGCTCCAAGGCTTGGGTCAAGCCGCTCCGATGGCCGTCGTTTACTAAGTAGACCTTAGTATTAGGGTGCGCGCCGACGTCAAGCGCGAAATTTGACGTAGATCAAAAGTGATGATCGATCGCCGGCAATGATTTCAGCCCGAGCGGCTTCCGGCGATCATTGCGGTGATCACGCCTTCGTCTTCCGCCGCGAGCACCTGGTTACGACCGGCGTTTTTGGCCTGATACAGAGCCTGGTCCGCCCGCTCGAACAGTTCGGTCGCGGTCAGTAGGCCCACCTCGCCCGGATCAAGCGTTGCCGTGCCGATGCTGATCGTCACGTGGCCCCAGGGAATGTTCTTTTCGTGCGGCAGCTTGAGGTTCGAAACCCGCTGGCGGATCGTTTGCGCAACGCGTTGCGCGCCGATGACATCCGTATCCGGCAGGAGAACGGCAATCTCTTCCCCGCCGTAACGGGCCGCAAGGTCCTTGGCGCGACGGATGGAGCCGAGCGCCACCTGGGCGATTGCCTTCAGACAGTCGTCCCCTGCCGCATGGCCGTAGGTATCGTTGAAGAACTTGAAGCGGTCGGCATCGATCATCAGCAGCGAGAGCGGCGATTTCCGGGCGGTCGCCTGTTCCAGCATTTCGTCGAAATGCATGTTGAAGGATCGGCGATTGGCGAGCTGGGTCAGTTCGTCGGTATTGGCGAGCTGATCGAGCTCTTCCTGGATTGTCTTCTGGCGCGTGACATCGCGCGTCACCGCAACGATGCGGATATCCTTGATATCGGTGACAGGACCTGGGAGCCTGTTCAGCGTCGTTTCCAGCCACACCTGTTTTCCATCGGCACGCTTGCGGCGCACGATCATGTTTTCGCGCATCGAGCCGGCCTGCAAACGGCTCATCATTTGCGCGACGCCTTCACGGTCGTCGTCGTGAAGGTTGTCGTGAATGCTGGTGCCGATCATGTCCTCGGCCTCGATGCCGAAGATTTCCTTGCTGGAAGGAGACAGGTATTCGCGCACGCCCAGGCCGTTGAAGCGCTGGATAAGGTCGCCCGAACCTTCTGCCAGCAATCGAAACTCCGCTTCGCGGGCGACAAGCAGTGCTTCGCTGGCGCGACGCAGCTTCACCTGCCGCCGCCAGCGCCATGCGAGCACGCCGGTAATGGCGATCACGACGAGGCCCGAGAGCCAGCGCCGGTGTGCGCCCTTCATCCAGGTCGCCAGCGCTTCGGATTGCGAGGCCGCGGCAAGCCCGACAAGGCCGCTGTGCTGGCTCTGGTAGAAGCCACCAATGCGCTGGGTGCCGTCTACGGGAGACGCATAGTGGTAAGAACCTTCCTGGCCGTGAGCGAGATGGATCTTGAAGAGATCGAAACCCGAGACATCCGAGGCCAGCAGGGTTTCCAGGAACGGTTCGCGCGCCAATACGACGCCGTCATGCCTGACCAGCATGAACGACCCTTCTTCACCGACACGGAAGGTCTCGAAGAACCTGACGAAGTCCGGGACTGGAATGCTCGCCAGCACGACACCGCCGAAAACGCCTTCGCTCTCGGTGATCCGCTGGGTGATCGGCAGAATCCACTGGCCGGAAAGCTTGCTCTTGATCGGCCTGCCGAGAACCGGCTGGCGTGTGATCGACGACTTGTGGAACTTGAAATAGTCGCGGTCGGAGAAATCGAGGCCGGCGGTCGGGATGTCCGATGACGTCGCCAGCATCCGGCCATCCGCATCTAGCACTGACAGCGTGTCCAGCCAGGGGGTGGTATCCACCTGTTTCTTCATGACCAACGAGATCTTCGCCGGCATGTCCGGCTCGCCGCGTTCCTGATCGATCTGGGTGACCAGTGCGGCGAGCGGGAACTTCGCCATGTCGATCGTATCGTCAGCGTGCTGCACGAGCGCCTTGGAGGTCTGCACCAGTTCGGCTTCGATGCGGGAGACCTGCGATTTCCAGCTTGAATATTCGCCCCAGACGATCAGCCCAAGAAAGCCGCAAACGGCAAAGGCGACGGTCGCAAATGTACGAACCGAGGAGCCATTCACTGCAGCGATCATTCTTCCCCCCAAACCTACGCAACACGGGCGGCTCAGGAGTTACGATCCGCCATTGAAGACCTTTAGGGAAAAGTCGTTTAAGTTCGGCTAAATTTGTGCGTGCCGATTTTTACCCCTGCATTTGCGGGCAAAGCTGCGCATAAACATCCTGCGGGCTTGCCGTGCTCCGGATGGTGGCGGCCGTCTGTTCATCGCGCACCCGCCGCGCGATGCAGGAGAGAATGTTCAGGTGGTCGGCGCGGTTTTCCGGGTTGAGCAGCAGAAAGACGAGATCCACCGGCTGATCATCCACCGCCTCGAAATCCACCGGTTTTGCCAGCCGGGCGAAGAGGCAGAAGTGCCGGTCCAATCCCTTGACGCTGGCATGCGGTACGGCCACCCCGGCGCCGATGCCGGTGGAGCCGAGATTTTCCCGGCTGGTAAGGACGCGGGCGATCTCGGCTTCATCAATCGCCAGCCGCTCGGACGCGAGTTGCGACAGCTTTCTGAGCAGCATCGTCTTCGACGGCGCCGACAGGTCGAGCACGACGTTCTCCAGCGGGAGATAATCACGAAGGTTCATGGCATTTCTCTCAGGGGATGCGGGGGCCGTTACTGGCCTTCCTGAAGACGGTAGCCGACGCCCGTCTCGGTCAGGATGTATTGCGGCTGGTCGGGCGTCGCCTCGATCTTCTGGCGAAGCTGGCGGACATAGACGCGCAGATACTGCACATCCGTCAGGCCATCCCAGACGTGCTCCAGCAGGAAACGGTGAGTGAGCACCTTGCCGGCGTGCTGCACGAGGATGCGCAGGATGTCGTATTCCTTCGGCGAGAGTTTTACCTCGCGGCCACCCACCTTGACGATGCGCTTGACGAGATCGACGGACAGATCGCCGGTCTGGAAAACCGGCTTTTCGCCCTGCGCCTGCAGCCGGTGACGGAGTGCCACGCGGATGCGGGCGACGAGTTCGTTCATGCCGAAAGGTTTGGTGACATAGTCGTCGGCGCCGAGCTCCAGCGCCTTGACGATGCCCGCCTCGTCGGTGCGGCTGGACAGAATGACGATCGGCAGGGTGAGCCCCTCGCCGCGCCATCTGGCGAGCAGATCATGGCCGGACATATCCGGCAGGCCGAGATCAAGGATGATCAGGTCCGGCTTGTCGGCGGCGGCGAGTTCGATCGCCACCTTGGCATTCATCGCCTCGCTGACGGCATAATCCTGCGTCGACAGGCCGACGCGGAGCAGCTTGCGGATCGGCGGCTCATCGTCGACGATCAGGATTCGCACGGCGGTATTGGTCATTCGTGTTCTCCCAATATGGGCATTTCGGCCGGTATCGGCATGCGGATCGTGAAGATCGCACCGCTACGGTCGGATCGGCTGGAGGCGCGGATCGTACCGCCCATGGCTTCGATGAAACCGCGGCAGATGGAGAGCCCGAGGCCGGTGCCGGCCCGCACGTGATCGCCTTTCCGCACGCGGTAGAAACTATCGAAAATACGCTCGACATCGTCGGGCGGGATGCCCGGGCCCTCGTCCATCACAGAGATAAGGATCGAAGCCCCGTCCTGCCAGCCGCGCAAGTCGATGGCGGTATCGTCCGGCGCATATTTGGCGGCGTTGTCGATGAGGTTGAAGAGAACCTGTTCGAACAGGACCGGATCGACCCGAAGCATCGGCAGGTCGGCGGGAATGCTGACCTTGAGCTTGTGATGGGCGGTGATCTTCGCCGCCCGCGACAGCGCCGTGCCGACGATATCGCCGGCGAAGTGGAAGGCGTAGTTCGGCTCCATGGCGCCGGAGCCGATGCGAGTCATGTCTAATAGGTTGGAAATGAAGCGGTTGAGGCGCTCCGATTCATCCACGACGCTGCCGAGCAATTCATTGCGCGCTTCTTCCGGAATGTCCGAACCGAAATCCTTCAGCGTGCCGGCCGAGCCCATGATGGCGGCCAGCGGCGTCTTCAGGTCATGCGAGATCGAGGTCAGAAGCGCGGTGCGCAGGCGGTCCGTTTCGGCAGCCAGCTTGGCTTTATCGACGTCCGACACGAGCTGGATACGCTCGATGGCGAGGGCCGCCTGATCCGCCAGCGCATCGAACAGGCGCTGCTGTTCGGGCGTGAGAAGCGGCCCCTGTTTGTCGTTGTCGAGGCCGATGACGCCGACGGCTTCACGGCCGGTGCGCAGCGGCAGGTAGAGGCGCTTGGCGCCCGGCAGCGTATCGGCGGCGCGGCCGGCGGGGCGGTTGTGCTCCCAGGCCCATTTCGCAGCGGCGATATCGGCATCGACCAGCGTATCGTCCGGCGGATAACCGGCCTTGACCGCAATCGAATTGCCTTCCGGTAGGAGGATGACGACACGGACTTTCAGCATCGAAGCGATCTGGAAGGCGGTTGCCCAGAGAACATCATCGAGCGTGCCGGTGCCGGCGAGCTTCTTGGAGAAGAGGTAGAGATCCTCGGTGGTGCGTGCCCTCTGCCGGGCGGCGGCGGCCTGGCGCTGTACGGCGGCCGTCAGATTGGACGCGATCATCGCAACACCCAGGAAGAACATGAGGGCGATGACGCTTTCCGGATCGCGGACAGTGAAGGTGTAACGCGGCTCCAAGAAGAAGAAGTTGAACGACAGCGCTCCGAGCAGCGATGCGAAGAGACCCGGCCCCAGGCCACCGCGCACGGATGCCGCCAGTACGGCCATGAGGAAAACGAGCGCCAGGTTCTGCACATCGAGCGTCTGATCCAGCGCCACGCCAGCAAGGATGGCCAGCACGACGAAGGCGACGCTGAGCAGATAAGGCTTGAGGCGTAAGGGCTTTGGCGGCGGCGCGGCTTTCACGCCTCGCTGCGGCTCGCCTTCCCTCGTATCGCCGGAAATGACGTGGACGCTGATATCGCCGGCATATCGGATCAGGTCGTGCGTAACGGAACCCTGCCAGAATTGCCGCCAGCGCGGCTTTCCCGGCCGGCCGCCGACGATATGGGTGAAGTTGTTGGCATTGGCATAGGCGATGATTTCGCGCGAGGGCTGCACAGCCGGCAGCGTCACGGTTTCGGCGCCGAGGCTCTGGGCGAGCCGCATGTTCGCGGCCAGCCGGTCTTTGTCCTCGTCGGAGAGATTGGCCGATTGCGGCGTTTCGAGATGCAGCGCCGCCCAGGGCGCACGCAGACGATCGGCCTGCCGGCGGGCATAACGCACGAGGCTTGCGCCATTGCGACCATGATCGATGCAGACCAGAACCCGGTCGCCGGCCGCCCAGGGGCCCGAGATGGCATGCGCCTGCATGTGGTTCAGAAGCTGTTCGTCGACCCGCTGGGCCGTGCGGCGCAGCGCCAGCTCGCGCAGCGCCGTCAGGTTGCCGGGCGAGAAATAGTTCTCGATGGCGCGACGCGCGGTCGTCGGCACATAGACCTTGCCGTCGTTCAGCCGCTTGATCAGGTCATCCGGCGTGATGTCGATGATTTCGACGTCATCGGCGCGGTCGATGATCGTATCCGGCACGGTTTCGCGAACCCGAACGCGGGTGATCTGCGCGACGATGTCGTTGAGGCTCTCGATATGTTGGATGTTGAGCGTCGAATAGACGTCGATGCCGTGGGTGAGAATTTCCTGCACATCCATGTAACGCTTGGGATGGCGGCTGCCGGCGGCATTGGTGTGAGCGAGTTCATCGACCAGAACCAGCTTAGGGCGACGGGCGAGGATGGCGTCGATATCCATCTCGTCGAGCTGCTGGCCGCGGTAGTCGATCTTTTTGCGGGGGATGATTTCGAAACCCTCGACCAGCGCTTCGGTTTCCCGGCGACCGTGGGTTTCGACGACGCCGATCACCACGTCCAGGCCATCAGCCCGACGGGCGCGGCCGGACATCAGCATTTCATAGGTCTTGCCGACGCCGGGGGCGGCGCCGAGGAAGATTTTCAGCCGGCCACGGGATTCCCGCTCGGCGTGCTCGAGGAGAGCGTCCGGGGATGGGCGGTTGGCGGTATCGCGGCTGTCGTCGGGCATGCAGATGGTCTTTCTTGACGGTCGGCGGGTGTAGCCCCCCTCACCCGGCCTCCGCTACGCTCGGCCACCCTCTCCCCGCTGGGGAGAGGAGGAGCGGAGGCGTTGCAGCATTTTCCCTTCTCCCCTCGGGGAGAAGGTGCCGGCAGGCGGATGAGGGGGCCGCCCACTTCGAACGTTACCGCGCCATAGGTGCATCAAGCTTCATGTTCAACGCAAGCACATTGACGACCGGTTCTCCAAGGAACCCAAGTTCCCGGCCTTCAACGCTGCCATCGACCAACGCACGCACCGCCACCTCATCCATATTGCGAGCCTTGGCAACCCGCGGCACCTGGAAGTAAGCGGCCTCCGGCGAGATATGCGGATCAAGCCCGCTACCCGACGCCGTGACCAGATCGGCCGGCACCGAGGCATTCGGATTGGTCGCTTTGGCGGCCTCGTAATCCGTCTTCACACGGTCGATCAACTTGGCGCTGGTCGGGCCGAGGTTGGAACCGGAGGACGAGGCGGCATCGTAGCCGTTGGCGCCAGCAGCCGAGGGGCGGCCGTGGAAATACTGGTCGCCGGCGAAGGCCTGGCCGATCAGTTTCGAGCCGACCACCTGACCGTTCTTTTCGATCAGGCTGCCGTTCGCCTGGGTCGGAAAGACCGCTTGCGCGATGCCGGTCATGGCGAAGGGGTAGATCAGGCCGGTCAGGGCCGTTGTGGCAACGATCATGACGATTGCCGGACGGAGTTGTTTCAACATCTTACGTACTCCTTAGACGAGACCGATGGCCGTAATGACCACGTCGATCGCCTTGATGCCGATGAACGGGACGATGATGCCACCGAGGCCGTAGACCAGCAGATTGCGGGACAGAAGCGCGCCGGCACCGATCGCCCGGTATTTGACGCCCTTCAGCGACAGCGGGATCAGCGCGATAATGATCAGCGCGTTGAAGATGATCGCCGAAAGAATAGCGCTCTGCGGGGTGGCGAGGCCCATGATGTTCAGCACGCCGAGCTGCGGATAGAAGGCCAGGAACATCGCGGGGATGATGGCGAAATACTTGGCGATATCGTTGGCGATCGAAAACGTCGTCAGCGCGCCGCGGGTCATCAGGAGCTGTTTGCCGATCTCGACGATCTCGATGAGCTTCGTCGGGTCGCTATCGAGGTCCACCATGTTGCCGGCCTCGCGGGCGGCCACCGTGCCTGTGTTCATGGCGACGCCGACATCCGCCTGGGCCAGCGCCGGGGCATCATTGGTGCCGTCACCGCACATGGCGACAAGCTTGCCCTTGGCCTGTTCCTCGCGGATCAGCGACAGCTTGTTTTCCGGCGTCGCCTGGGCGAGGAAGTCGTCCACGCCAGCTTCAGCGGCGATTGCGGCTGCCGTCATCGGGTTGTCGCCGGTGATCATCACGGTGCGGATGCCCATGCGGCGCAATTCCGCAAAACGCTCGCGAATGCCGCCCTTGACGATGTCCTTGAGCTGGATGACGCCAAGCAGCTTGCCGTCACGAGCAACCGCAAGCGGTGTGCCGCCGGCCTTGGCGATCTCTTCGGCGATGCCGCGCAGCTCGCGCACAGTTTCGCTTTCCGGGTTGGCGGCGATGGCCGTGTTGCCGGAGATCGGCATCGGGCCCGAGCCGACATAGGCGAGAACTGCGTCAACGGCACCCTTGCGGATCTGCGAACCGTCGATATCGACGCCGCTCATGCGGGTCTGGGCGGTGAAAGGAATGAAGGTCGCCTGCAGGCTCGCCATGTCGCGGGCGCGGATGGCATATTTCTCCTTGGCGAGCACGACGACCGAGCGACCTTCCGGCGTTTCGTCGGCGAGCGAGGCAAGCTGTGCGGCATCGGCCAGTTCCTGGGCGCTGACGCCACGGACCGGCTTGAACTCGGTCGCCTGGCGGTTGCCGAGCGTGATCGTGCCGGTCTTATCCAGGAGCAGCGTATCGACGTCGCCGGCAGCTTCCACCGCGCGGCCGGACATGGCGAGCACGTTGAAGCGGACGAGGCGGTCCATGCCGGCAATGCCGATAGCCGATAGAAGCGCGCCGATCGTGGTCGGGATCAGCGTCACGAAAAGCGCGACCAGAACGATGATCGGGATCGAGCCGCCGGCATAGGAGGCGAAGCTCGGGATCGTCGCGGTGGCGAGGACGAAGATCAGCGTCATGCCGGCAAGAAGGATGTTCAGCGCGATCTCGTTCGGCGTCTTCTGGCGTTCGGCACCTTCGACAAGCGCGATCATGCGGTCGATGAAGGTGGAACCGGCAGCGGCGGTGATGCGGACGCGGATCCAGTCCGACAGGACCTGCGTACCGCCTGTCACAGCCGAGCGGTCGCCGCCGGATTCGCGGATGACCGGAGCGGATTCACCGGTGATCGCAGCTTCGTTGACCGAGGCGACACCTTCGATCACTTCGCCATCGGACGGGATGATGTCGCCCGCTTCAACGATGACGACATCGTTGACCTTCAGGCTGGTGCCGGGGACCATCTTATAGGCGGTGCGATCGGAACCGGCGAGAAGCTTGGCCTGGGTTTCGGTGCGGGTCTTGCGTAGCGAATCCGCCTGCGCCTTGCCGCGACCTTCGGCGACGGCTTCCGCGAAGTTGGCAAACAGCACGGTGAACCAGAGCCAGAGGTTGATCTGGAAGGAAAAGCCGAGATTGCCGTTGCCGGTCGCGAGATCGCGCAGGAACAGGACGGTGGTCAGCACCGACACTGTGGCCACGACGAACATGACCGGGTTCTTGGCAAGCGTCCGTGGGTTGAGCTTGGTGAAAGCGCCGCCGACGGCCGGAATGAGGATGCGACTATCAAGGATACTCGCGGATTTGGACTGGCTCATAAGAGACTCCAGCTTTGAAAAAAGGCGACTTGCATGCCCTGATTGGTCAGGGGCGCTGATCAGCCGTGAAGGATTTCGACTGCGCAGACGATGGCGAGAACGCCCGCCATCATCGCGAGGATTGCGTTGGAACCGCACCAGTGAGCGGCTCCGCGTGGGTGAGGAGATCGGGGGCGGTGCGGCATTCCTAACCCTCCCCCTTGTGGGGAGGGTGGCCGGCAGGCGGGAGGGGTTTTTACGCGGAGTAAAGTCCCCTCCCCAACCCCTCCCCACAAGGGGGAGGGGCTAACCTGCCGCACTGCTTTCGACCAAGAACCGGACCGTTTTCTTAGGGGCATGGTCGTCATCCTCAAAACGTCTGGCCGGCGATCATGACTAGGTGTTCGACCACGGGGCCGAGCGCCAGGGCGGGCATGAAGGTGAGGCCGCCGACGATCAGGATCGTGCCGACGAGCAGGCCGACGAAGAGGCCGCCATCGGTCGGGAACGTGCCTGCCGAAGCGGGAACCGTCTTCTTGGCGACCAGCGAGCCGGCAATGGCGAGCGCCGGAATGATGACCAGGAAGCGACCCATCAGCATGCCGAGGCCGAGCGTGATGTTGTACCAGGGCGTGTTGGCCGTCAGGCCACCGAAAGCCGAGCCGTTGTTGGCCGCAGCCGACGTATAGGCATAGAGGATTTCGGAGAAGCCGTGCGGGCCTGCGGTGCCGACCGAAGCGACTGCCGAGGGCAGGACGCTGGCGATGGCGGTGAAGACCAGCATGGCGAGCGGCAGGCAGAGAATGGCAAGAACGGCCATCTTCATTTCCTTCGCCTCGATCTTCTTGCCGAGGTATTCGGGCGTGCGGCCGACCATAAGCCCGGCTACGAAGACGGCGACGATGATGAAGAGGATGATGCCGTAGAAACCCGCGCCGACGCCGCCGACGATGACCTCGCCGAGCTGCATGTTGATGAGCGGGATCAGGCCGCCAAGCGCCGTGAACGAGCCGTGCATGGCATTGACCGCGCCACAGGAGGCAGCCGTGGTGATGACCGCAAAGAGCGACGACATGACGACACCGAAGCGGACTTCCTTGCCCTCCATATTGGCGCCCTGCAGACCGAAGGACTGCATGATCGGGTTGCCGGAGGCTTCAGCCCAGTAGACGATGCCGACGCCGACGATGAACAGGATGCCCATCGCGGAAAGGATCGCCCAGCCCTGGCGCTGGTTGCCGACCATGCGGCCGAAGACGTTGGTGAAGGCCGCGCCGATTGCGAAGATCGACAGCATCTGCAGCATGTTGGAGATATTGTCGGGGTTTTCGAACGGGTGCGCCGAGTTGGCGTTGAAGAAGCCGCCGCCATTGGTGCCGAGCATCTTGATGGCGAGCTGCGAAGCGACCGGGCCGAGCGCGATCGTCTGCTTGGCGCCTTCGAGCGTCGTTGCCTCGACGTAAGGGCCGAAGGTCTGCGGCACGCCGAGCCAGACATAGGCAAGCGTCAGCACGATGCAGATCGGCAGCAGGATATAAAGAACGGCACGGGTCATATCGACCCAGAAATTGCCGATCGCCTTACCGGAGGCGCGCGAGAAGGCGCGGATCAGGCCAATGGCGATCGCCATGCCTGTCGCGGCAGACACGAAGTTCTGCACGGCAAGGCCCATCATCTGGCTGAGGTAGGACATGGTGCTTTCGCCGCCATAGCTCTGCCAGTTGGTGTTGGCGACGAAGCTGGTGGCGGTGTTGAAGGAAAGCTCGGGGCCAACCGCGGCCATGCCGGCCGGGTTCATCGGCAGAATGTCCTGGAAGCGCAGCAGCAGGTAAAGAACCAGCGTGCCGAGCAGGTTGAACATCAGGAGCGCGAAGGCATAGGAAGTCCAATGCTGTTCTTCGCGCTCGCTGGTGCCGGCAACCGCATAAAGCCCGCGTTCGATCGGAACAAGGACCGGGGAGAGGAATGTACGTTCGCCCGAAAACACCCGCGTCATATAGGCGCCGAGCGGTTTGACGAGCGCGATGAGGATCCCGCAAAAAACGAGGATCTGTAACCATCCGTTGAGGGTCATGGGAGGAAACTTTCAGTTCCCGGCGGCTTATCTAAAAGCGCTCGGGTCTAATGAGAGCATAGGTGAGGTAGACGGTGAGAAAGACGGTTACGGCACCGCTCAGGACATAATCGAAGATCATCGGCGGCCTCCTTTCAAAGCCTGTCGCAGGCTTGCGTGTAGGCAAAGCAGAGCGCGAAGAAGACGACCGCTGTGCCGACTAGAATGATATCCATCATCGATCTGGACTCCGGTTTGTGGGTGGAGTCAGACAAGACAAAGGGTGCCGTCCGGATGGGGGCACCGCTCATGCTTTTCTGGCTTGGGAGATGTTGCTCATCCCGGGCGCTAATATGCGGCTGAAGCGCATAGGGGTTCGAGATTGGGAGCAAGGGAAAGAAATAGGAATTTTATAGGAATTTTTGGGTGGAGCGGTGCCTCTGGCCTGCCTCCCCCCTTGCGGGGGAGGTGCCCGGCAGGGCGGAGGGGGTGGTTCACCAAACTCTACCGTCGGGTTCGTGGCACCACCCCCATCTGTCAGCTCCGCTGACATCTTCCCCGCAAGGGGGAAGAAGGGAGTATGCCTCACTACCCCGCAATCAACATGACCGCGTGGGCAATCAGCACAATACCTGCCATCACGCCCAGCATCCCCAGAATGGCATTGGAGGCGTGCTTGTTATCGCGCGCCTCAAAATTCATGGAGCGCGGATAGATATATCCACGCACCCGATCAAAAGACTTGGACATGGTCGCTCCTCAGGCCCTGCCCGCGACCTTCATGCCCGGTCGCATCACCCGGCCCTCAAACGCCGCATCCAAACTCAGCGTCACCTCTTCGGGCACGCAGCAGACAGCGCCCGGCAGGTGGTCGCTTTCGAACATGGCAAAGTGAACCGCCGAAGCGCGGTCGGTGAAGAGGCCGCCGACGCGGCCTTCGCGGTCGGAGACGATCCAGCGGCCGCCGGCATCGCGGCCGACCATGAAGCGCACGCCGCTTCGTTGGGGAGGCTCGTTTTTCCAGGCGTTGTTGAGCTGCGACTTGTTCATGGCCATCTCCCTCAAGCCACCGCCATCGAGACAAGGCTCGCGGCGCAGAGGCCGATTGCGATCACGCCGATCAGACGCAGGAAAACGGCAAGATTGGCATCTGCCGGGCGGGCTGTCTTGGGCGACAGCCGGCGACGCTGCGCCTGGGCCTCGGCGAGATGCAGGAAGTAGATGCTTCCCAAACGACCAAACATTTCAGTCACTCCTTGTTGGGATAGGCTTTGCCGCGATTTTCGCGCAAAACCGGCATCGAAACCGATGCACGATCCCAAAGGTAGCGAGCGCCCCATAGGCTTTCGATTGGGGGCGGGAGACGAAGAAATAGGGAATCCATATAAGGGTTTGCGATTTTTCAATTGCACCGCAGCATCCGGGGCGGCATGGTCAGGTGCTAGAAGCATAAAAGACTTGAGCCACATAAAAACTTGGGAATGGAATTCAGATCATGACAGCAGATGTGATCGTGCTCGGAGCCGGCATCATCGGCGTTTCGACGGCAGTGCAGCTGGCGCGGCGGGGCAAATCGGTGGTTCTCGTCGACCGGCAGGAGCCGGGTATGGAAACATCCTACGGCAATGCCGGCCTGATCCAGCGCGAAGGCGTGGTGCCCTACGGCTTCCCGCAGCAGTTCGGCCTGATCCTGCGTTATGCGCTGAACAACCGCATCGATGCGCATTACCATTGGAAGGCCATTCCCTCCGTCACGTCGTTTCTCGCGAAATACTGGTGGAATTCCAACCTCACCCGCCATCAGATGATCGCGCGCGCCTATGCGCCGCTGATCGAGCATTCGATCTCCACCCATAACGAGCTGATCGAAGAAGCCGGCGCCCAGGATTTGATCGCCAAGAACGGCTGGACGGAAGTGTTCCGCACCCGCGCCAAACATGATGGTGAGATCGGTGAGGCGACGCGGCTCAAGAAGGAATATGGCGTCGCCTTCAAGGAGCTTTCGCCGGCCGATATCGCCGAGCAGGAGCCGAATCTTTCGGGCGATTTCGTCGGCGGGCTGCGCTGGGAAGATCCGTGGTCGGTCAAGGACCCGCTGGCGCTGACGCGCGCCTATGTGGCGCTGTTCGAAAAGCTCGGCGGCCGGGTGCTGAAGGGCGATGCGAAGAGCCTGTCCAAGACGACCACCGGCTGGCGCGTCGTCGTCGCCGACGGCACGGTCGAGGCGAAGGATGTCGTGGTGGCACTCGGGCCGTGGTCGGACACGGTGACCAAGCCGCTCGGCTATAATTTCCTGGCCGGCGTGAAGCGCGGTTACCACATGCACTACGCGCCGAAGGGTAATGCCAAGCTGAACGGCTGGACCATGGATGCGGAGCGCGGTTATTTCCTTGCACCGATGAACCAGGGCATTCGCCTGACCACCGGCGCCGAGTTTGCCCGCCGCGATGCGCCGAAGACCCCGGTGCAGCTGGAGCGTGCCGAAGCCGTCGCGCGGGAAATCTTCCCGCTCGGCGAGCGGCTGGACAAGGAGCCCTGGATGGGCGCCCGCCCCTGCACGCCGGACATGATGCCGGTGATCGGCAAGGCACCGCGCCATGACGGCCTATGGTTCGCCTTCGGCCATGCGCATCATGGCCTGACGCTTGGACCGGTGACAGGTCAAGTGATTGCGGAAGCGATCTGCGGCGAAAAGACGTTGATCGATATCTCGGCCTATCGCCCGGAGCGTTTCAACGCCTAGTCGCGGAATAAAGTCTGGGCTATCTGATATCCCATGGATGATATCAGTTACGCCCAGATCTTTTTTGAAAACAATCCGGACATCGAAGTCCTCGAAGCCTTCGTCATCGACGTGAACGGCGTGCCGCGCGGCAAGTGGATTCCGCGTGAACGTGCCCTCGACGTGCTTGCGAAGGGCATGGCGATGCCGCGCTCTGTTTATGCGCTCGATGTCTGGGGCCGCGACGTCAACAATGCCGGGCTGGCGGAAGGCACCGGCGATCCCGATGGCATGTGTTTCCCGATCCCCGGCACGCTGTCGCGCGTGACCTGGCTGAACCGTCCGACGGCACAGGTTCTGCTCGGCATGCGCGATCCGGATGGCGTAGGCTTCTACGGCGATCCGCGACAGGTGCTGGCGAATGTTCTGAACGGTTTTACGAAGATCGGCCTGACGCCGGTCGTGGCGACAGAATTGGAATTCTATCTGATCGACCCGGTACGCTCGGCGCTCGATCCTGTTCGTCCGCCGAACTCCCGCGACGGCCGCTGGCATACGGGGCAGACACAGGTACTCTCGATTTCGGAACTGCAGGATTTCGAGGATGTCTTTCACGGCATCGCTAGCGCGGCACGCGCGCAGGGCATTCCGGCCGACACGACGCTGCGGGAAAAACGGGCCGGGCCAGTACGAAATCAATCTCAACCATGTGCCGGACGCGCTGAAGGCGGCCGATTATGCGGTACTGCTGAAGCGCATCGTCAAGGGCGTGGCGCGGGCCAACGATCTCGATGCGACCTTCATGGCGAAACCCTATGGCATGCAGGCCGGCAGCGGTATGCATGTGCATTTTTCGCTGATCGATGAAGCGGGCCGCAATGTCTATGTCGGCGGCGACGGGCCTTCGGAGGCGCTGTTCCATTCGGTCGGCGGGCTTCTGGAAAACATGGGGGAGAGCATGGCGGTATTTGCGCCGCATGCGAACTCCTACCGCCGCCTGCGGCCTTCCGAACATGCGCCGACCTATGCCTCATGGGGCTTCGACAACCGCTCGGCGGCGGTGCGTGTCATCACCGCTTCGAAGCCGGCGACCCGTATCGAGCACCGCGTCGCGGGTTCCGACACCAATCCCTATCTCGTGCTGGCAATGA
>CBDDGK010000063.1:0-195424 GCA_965227625.1 Neorhizobium sp.
CTTGCACTTGATCTCGACTTGGAGAAGATGGCATCCCACCGCTGGACGGCTTTATTGCGATGCGATACTGCCGCCAAGTTTCCACAGCAGGGGGCAGTTTTCATGATCGGACTTGTGCTTGTCACCCATGGCAAGCTGGCTGAGGAATTTCGACACGCGGTGGAGCATGTCGTTGGACCCCAGAAATTTATCGAGACGGTCTGCATCGGCCCTGAAGACGACATGGACCAGCGGCGTCAGGATATTGTCGATGCCGTAACCCGCGCCGAAGACGGCCACGGCGTCATCATCCTCACCGACATGTTCGGCGGCACCCCTTCCAATCTCTCGATTTCGGTCATGGAAAGCGGCCGGATCGAAGTCATTGCCGGCATGAACCTGCCCATGCTGATCAAGCTTGCCGGCGTGCGCAGCGACAACAACATGGACAAGGCGCTTGCCGAGGCCTCCGAAGCCGGTCGTAAGTATATCAACGTCGCGAGCCGGGTTCTCAGCGGCAAGTAAGAAACGAGACTGATGTCGGACCCACTTTCCCGCGAATTCCTGATCGTCAACAAGCGTGGTCTTCACGCACGCGCCTCCGCCAAATTCGTGCAGATGGTTGAAACCTTCGATGCCGAAATCAGTGTTTCACGTGAAGGCACGACGGTTGGCGGCACATCCATCATGGGCCTGATGATGCTGGCAGCCAGCACCGGCTGCACGATCGAGGTCGCCGCCAGCGGTACTCAGGCGGTCGAGGCGCTGGACGCGCTCGAAGAACTCGTCGCCGGCAAGTTCGGTGAAGAGGCTTAACCCTCTTCCGACATAAACATATAAAGACATCTTTATATCCCCATTGCCTGTTTGCAGGAAGCCTGCTACACCGCTCGCCAGTTGCCGCCTGGTCGGGCGGCCCGAACCCATGTCCATCGCTCGATCACCGGGCAGGGTTCGCCACCGAACATGGAGAGCTTTATGAGCACTGAGAAGGATTATATCGTCGCGGATATCAACCTTGCCGCCTATGGCCGCAAGGAGCTCGACATCGCCGAAACCGAAATGCCGGGCCTGATGTCCTGCCGCGAAGAGTTCGGCGCATCGAAGCCGCTCAAGGGCGCGCGCATCACCGGCTCGCTGCACATGACCATCCAGACCGCCGTTCTGATCGAAACGCTGAAGGAACTCGGCGCCGACATCCGTTGGGCATCCTGCAACATCTTCTCGACCCAGGACCACGCTGCAGCAGCCATCGCCGCTGCCGGCATCCCGGTCTTCGCCGTCAAGGGCGAATCGCTGACCGAATACTGGGAATATACCGACAAGATCTTCCAGTGGGCCGATGGCGGCTTCTCCAACATGATCCTCGATGACGGTGGCGACGCCACCATGTACATCCTGCTCGGCGCCCGCGCCGAAGCCGGCGAGGACGTTCTCTCGAACCCGGGTTCGGAAGAAGAAGAAATCTTGTTCGCACAGATCAAGAAGCGCCTCCAGGCTTCGCCGGGCTGGTTCACCAAGCAGCGTGACGCGATCAAGGGCGTGACCGAAGAAACCACAACCGGCGTTCACCGCCTGTACGAGCTTTCCAAGAAGGGCCTGCTGCCCTTCCCGGCGATCAACGTCAACGACTCGGTCACCAAGTCGAAGTTCGACAACAAGTACGGCTGCAAGGAATCGCTGGTCGACGGCATCCGCCGCGGCACCGACGTGATGATGGCCGGCAAGGTTGCCGTCGTCTGCGGTTACGGCGACGTTGGCAAGGGTTCGGCTGCTTCGCTCGCCGGCGCCGGCGCCCGCGTCAAGGTCACGGAAGTCGATCCGATCTGCGCCCTGCAGGCCGCCATGGACGGTTTCGAAGTCGTCGTTCTCGAAGACGTCGTCGATAGCGCCGACATCTTCATCACCACGACCGGCAACAAGGACGTCATCCGCATCGACCATATGCGCGCGATGAAGGACATGGCGATCGTCGGCAATATCGGCCACTTCGACAACGAGATCCAGGTTGCGGCTCTCAAGAACCTCAAGTGGACCAACGTCAAGCCGCAGGTCGATCTGATCGAGTTCCCGAAGGGCAACCGCATCATCCTTCTCTCCGAAGGCCGCCTGCTCAACCTCGGCAATGCCACCGGTCACCCGTCCTTCGTGATGTCCGCCTCGTTCACCAACCAGACGCTGGCCCAGATCGAGCTCTTCACCAAGCCGGACGAGTACAAGAACGAAGTCTACATCCTGCCGAAGCACCTCGACGAAAAGGTCGCCCGCCTGCATCTCGCCAAGCTCGGCGTGAAGCTGACGGAACTCTCCGACGAGCAGGCCTCCTATATCGGCGTTTCTCAGCAGGGTCCGTTCAAGGCTGAACACTATCGCTACTAATTCGTAGCCGGTTAATCCACAAGATATAGTAGCCGTCGCCTTGACAAAGGCGGCGGCTTCTTTTTTGGGCGCATCCCTTCCCGGCGATTCAGCCAGCAGCTATTGTTTTGAGATTGATTCGTGGCTTCCCAAACATGGACCCGGCACTTCTTGTCGTCGGCTCCGGGCAAGGCACGGAATGGTATGTCTTGTCGATGAGCGGCAATTGGACGGAGACAGACCGGGTATGTCGGTTATAAAAACGAGCCTGTTCAAGCAGGCCGATCTCTCTTGCGACGGCGCAGCAGCGCCGGCTGCGAAGCTCGCTTCCGAAACCTCGGACGGCGCGGCGGCGGCTGGCAAAATGCGACGTCTGGCGCTTTTTGGCGGCGCGTTCCTCTCGGGTACGGCTCTTTCCGGGCTGGCGACGGGTGCTTTGGCACAACAATCCACCAATGTGGCCATCCGCCTGTTTTCCTCGACCGAGGTGATCGTTTCCTCGCTGGTGCTCGGCGCGCTCGGCGCTGCCCTTCTGTCCGCCGTCTGGCTGGTGCGCCAGCGTGGCAATATGGAAGCCGAAACCCAGGAAATGCGCACTGCGCTTTCCGATGCACAGCAGCGCATTTCGAAATACGAGGCCCTGATCGCCGATAAGAACCGTCGGATCGTCGTCTGGGAAGGCGGCTCCTCCAAGCCGGAATTCCTCGGTCAGCTGCCACCGGAAACGGGTGCTCCACAGCAGGATCGCGATTTTCTCGCCTTCGGTCGCTGGCTGCGCGCCGGTTCCGCCGGCGACCTGGAAAAGTCGATCGAACAGCTGCGCAGCAACGCGCGTTCGTTCGACATGGTGGTCGAGACAAGCCGGGACGAAATCCTTGAAGTCCAAGGCCGGGTTTCCGGCGGCAAGGCGTTCGTACGGTTCATCGCGCTCAACAACCTGCGCGCCGAACTGGCGGAACTGAAGATCGAACGCGAGCGCCTGACCGGCTCGATTTCACTGTTCCATTCGCTGCTCGATGCGATCGAACAGCCTGTCTGGCGTCGCGACGCACAGGGCAAGCTCACCTGGGTCAACCATGCCTATGGAGACGCGGTGGAAGCCCCCACCCCTGCCCAGGCGATCGAGGAAGGCCGCGAATTCCTCGGCACGATCGCGCGTGAAAAGATCAAGGCGACCGCAACCTCTACCTCGCCCTTCCATGACCGCATCTCGACTGTCGCACACGGCAACCGGACCATGTTCGATGTCGTTGACGTCGTCGTGCCGGGCGGTTCTGCCGGTCTCGCCATCGACGTTTCGGAAACCGAAACGGTGCGCGAAGAGCTGAAGCGGACGCTGAAGAGCCATGCGGAAACCCTCGATCACCTCGCAACGCCCGTCGCGATCTTCGACCGCGAACGCCGGCTGCAATTCTATAACCAGGCCTTCGTGCAGCTCTGGGCGCTGACGCTGCCCTTCCTCGATTCCAAGCCCGACAATAGCGAGCTGCTCGACAAGCTGCGCAGCGACGGCAAGCTGCCGGAACAGCTGAACTGGCGGAGCTGGAAAGAGACGGCGCTTTCCGTCTATCGCTCCCCGGATACCCAGACGGATCTCTGGCATCTGCCGAACGGCCAGACGCTGCGCGTCATCGCAACGGCGCATCCGCAGGGCGGCGCCACCTGGGTTTTCGAAAACCTCACCGAACAGGTGGACCTCGAAACCCGTTACAACACGCTTGTCCAGGTCCAGGGCGAAACCATCGACCATCTGGCCGAAGGTGTCGCGGTGTTCGGTCCGGACGGCCGTATCCGGCTTTCCAACCCGGCCTTCCGGGCGCTTTGGGGCATTACCGCCGAAGAGGCCAAGCCCGGCACGCATATCAAGGCGATCGAAGCCGCTTGCGCCCAATATTACGACAAACCGGACGGCTGGCGCCGTTTCGGCCAGATCCTGACCAATTTCGACGACGAGCGGCAATCGCTGCAAGGCACGTTCGAGCTCTATTCCGGCCTGATCCTAGATTATGCCGCAACGCCGCTGCCGAATGCCCAGACTATGCTGACCTTCGTCGACATGACGGCGAGTGCACGCGCCGAGCGGGCGCTGAAGGAAAAGAACGACGCGCTGCAGAAGGCAGACGAGCTGAAGAACGATTTCGTCCAGCACGTTTCCTATGAGCTGCGCTCGCCGCTGACCAATATCATCGGTTTCACGGATCTTCTGAAAACGCCGGGCCTCGGCACGCTGAGCGAGCGGCAGGCGGAGTATATCGACCATATCTCCACCTCGTCCTCGGTGCTGCTAACCATCGTCAACGACATTCTCGACCTCGCGACCGTCGATGCCGGCATCATGGAGCTGCATTATTCGGAAATGGCGATCGACGACCTGCTCGACGACGTCGCCATGCAGATCGCCGACCGGCTGCACGATAACGGCGTGACGCTGTCGATCACGGCGCCGGCAGGCCTCGGCACGATCGTCGCCGACCAGCAGCGCCTGAAGCAGATCCTCATCAAGCTTCTGACCAATGCCACGAATTTCGCGCCGGAAGGCACCGCCATCACGCTGAACTGCTGGCGGGCGAAGGACGACGTGTTCTTCTCGGTGACCGATAGAGGCCCGGGCATTTCGGAAGAAATGCTGAAGACCGTTTTCGATCGCTTCTCCGCCAACGCAAAGGGTGGCAAGCGCAGCGGCGCGGGCCTTGGCCTTTCGATCGTAGAGAGCTTCGTCAACCTGCACCACGGTCAGGTCAATATCGAAAGCAAACCCGGCGAAGGCACGACGGTGACCTGCCGTATTCCGAGCGCCGACGCGGCGCGCTCCGTCGCCGCCGAATGAGCGATGCTCCCTCCCTGACATTGACGCTTGCAGACGAGGCTGAGACGATCCGTCTCGGCGAGGATCTGGCGCTGGCGCTTGGAAAGGGCGACTGGATCGCGCTGTCCGGCGATCTCGGTGCGGGAAAGTCGACGCTGGCGCGCGCATTCCTCAGAGCGCTGGCCGACGATGCCTCGTTGGAAGTGCCGAGCCCGACCTTCACGCTGGTCCAGTCCTACGAACTGCGCATTCCCGTTTCCCATTTCGACCTCTACCGGCTGGGCGATGCGTCGGAGCTGGACGAACTTGGCTTCGACGAGGCTTTGTCGGGCGGCATATGCCTTGTCGAATGGCCGGAAATGGCAAACGATCTTCTACCGCAGGCACGGATTTCCCTGCAGCTCGAACATCAGGCGGCCGGCCGCAAGGCGACGATCACGGCACCGGAAACGCAGATGAAGCGTATTCGCCGCGTGCTGGCGATCCGCGAATTTCTCGACAAGCACGGCTACAAGGGTGCGCACCGACGTTTTCTCACCGGCGATGCCTCGACCCGCGCCTATGAAACGGTCATGACCGCCGAAGGTGAAACGCTGATCCTGATGGACTGGCCGCGCCCGCCGGAAGGCCCCGCCGTGATGGACGGCAAGCCCTATCCCAAGGTCGTGCACCTGGCGCTCGACCCTTATCCCTTCGTGGCGGTCGATGAATATCTGCGCGAACTGGGGCTTGCGGCACCGGAAATCCTGCATGTCGATTACGAGCAGGGTATCCTGCTGATCGAAGACCTCGGCGATGACGGCCCGCTCGATGCGGACGGCAAACCCATCCCGGAGCGTTATCGCGAAGCGGTCGTCTGTCTCGCCTATCTGCACAGCCACGAGATGCGGCAGGACCTCGTCGTCGGCGACGGTCACATCCACCATATCCCGTATTTCGACGCGACGGCCATGAAGATGGAGGCGCGCCTCATCCTCGACTGGTACGTGCCGTGGAAACGCGGCACGCCGGCAACCGACGAGGAGCGCGCCGAATATCTGGCGATCTGGGACGGATTGATCGCCGAACTTGCCGATGTCGAAAAGAACCTGCTGCTGCGCGATTTCCATTCGCCGAACATCATCTGGCGGGCACAAGAATCCGGTGTCAAACGGGTCGGCCTGATCGATTTCCAGGATTCGATGATCGGCCCCACGGCTTACGATCTGGCCTCTCTGGTGCAGGACGCCCGCGTGGATATTCCGAAGGCTTTGGCCGATCAGATGATGATCGACTACATGACGTTGCGCCGGTCGCTCGGAACCTTCGATGAGGTGACCTTCATGAAGGCGTGGTCGATCATGGCGGCACAACGCAATTGCAAGCTTGCCGGACTTTGGGTGCGGCTCTTGCAGCGGGACGGCAAGCCGGGCTATCTCAAGCATATGCCCCGCACGCTTCGCTATCTGGCGACGGCGCTTCAGCACCAGACGCTCGCTCCCTTGCGCGACTGGTGCCGGCGGGCTGGAATAGAGCTGCCCGAAACCTAAGTATCGACGGCGATGACAATCAAACAAGCCCCTATCAAAGAGGCGATAGTGCTGGCGGCCGGTCTCGGCACCCGCATGCGCCCTGTCACCAATACGATGCCGAAACCGCTCGTGAAGATCGCCGGCAAGCCGATGATCGACTATGTGCTCGATTCGCTGAAACAGGCGGGTGTGACACGCGCGGCGGTCAACGTGCATCATTTCGCCGACCAGATGGAGGCGCATCTCAAGTCCTATTCCGGGCTGGAGATCCTGATCTCCGACGAGCGCGGCGGCCTGATGAACAATGGCGGCGGCATCGTGAAGGCCCTGCCGCTGCTTGGTCGCGACACGATCTTCCAGATGAATGCCGACCTGTTCTGGATCGGCGAGGAACCGGGCAAGCCGAGCAATCTCGAACGCCTCGCCGCCTTTTTCGACCCCGAACGCATGGACATGGCGATGCTCTGCGTGAAGATCGAGAACACGACCGGCCATAACGGCGTCAACGATTTCAGCATGGCCGCGGACGGCAGGCTGACGCGCTTCCGCGACGATCCGTCCAATCCGGTCGTCTATGCCGGGGCCTTTGCGATGAAGCCGGAGTTTCTCGACGATGCGCCGCGCGATCCGTTCAACATCAATACCTATTTCGACAAGGCGATTTCCCGCGGCAGGCTCTACGGCATGATGATGGACGGGCATTGGCTGACCGTCGGTACGCCGGAAGCAATCGACGACGCTGAAGAGACAATCCGACGGCATCGGACCTCGTGACCTGATGGCCGGTCCCGCACGAGATGAACCGCGCGTCTTCACCATTCCCCCCGGTGTGGCTTTCCTGAAAACGCTCGCGGGCGCGCTGTGCGACGGCCGCCTGGACACAAGCTTCCGGTACGATCCGGCGGACCCCATTTCGCTTGCCGACGTTACGATCTATGTGCCGACGCGCCGTTCAGCCCGTGTGCTGCGCTCGGAATTCGTCGATCTTCTCGGTGGCCGCTCGGCCATCCTCCCCGTCATCCGCCCGCTCGGCGAAACCGACGACGACAGCGGCTTTTTCGATCTGATCGCCCCGGAGGAGATGGACCTGGCCTTGCCGATCGGCGGTACGGCGCGGCTGCTCGAACTCGGCCGGCTGATCCTCGCCTGGCGCAACCAGTTGCCGAAAATCGTGCTCGACGTCCACTCGGAATCGCCGCTCGTCGCACCGGCCAGCCCGGCGGATGCGATCTGGCTTGCCCGCGCCCTGGCGGAACTGATCGACGCGGTCGATACGGAAGAGCGCAGCTGGGACGATCTCCAGAACCTCAAGACCGGCGAACATGCGCTCTGGTGGCAGCTGACCGCCGAATTCCTCAAGATCGCCAGCGCCTTCTGGCCGATCCGTCTCGAAGAACTGCGCCGTTCTTCGCCGGCAAAACATCAGGCCGCGATCCTGCGCGGAGAAGCGCGGCGGATCGGCGAACGGCAGCACAAGGGGCCGGTGATCGTCGCCGGCTCGACCGGTTCGGTTCCCGCCGCTGCCGATCTGATCGCAGCGATTTCCCGGTTGCCGAACGGCACCGTCGTCCTGCCGGGCCTCGATCTGTCCATGCCCGCCGACCAATGGGATCTGGTCGCCGAAGAGAGTTTTGACGGCAAACCGGAGCCGGCGAGCCGCAGCCATTCGCAATTCGGCCTGTCCCGGCTTCTCAAGAAAATCGGTGTCAGCCGTGACGACGTACTCCCGCTTGCTGAAGCCCCTGCAGACCTGGCTTTCCGGGCCGAGACGATCTCGCAGGCTTTGGTGCCGGCCAAGGCGACCGATCGATGGAGCACCTGGCGCGAGGAAGCCAAGCCCGAAGACCTGCGACAGGCCTTTGCCGATGTCTCGCTGATCGAGGCGGCCAACGAACGTGAAGAGGCGGTCGCCATCGCCATCGCATTGCGTCTGGCGCTCGAAAAACCGGGCCGGAATGGCGGTGAAAGCCAGGCCGCTCTGATTACGCCCGATCGCGCGCTTGGTCGTCGCGTCACCGCGGAGCTCGCCCGCTTCGGCGTGGTCGCCGACGATTCGGCCGGTTCCGCACTCTCAGGCACGCCGCAGGGCACATTGACCCAGCTTCTGCTCGAAGCGACGCTTCGGCCCGGTGATCCGGTGGCGATCGTCGGCCTGCTGAAGCATCCCCTGCTCCGTCTCGGCATGCCGGCGCCGGAGCTTCGCGCGGCGGTGGAAGCACTCGAAGTGCTGGCATTGCGCGGCGGCGTCGGCGAAATGGATATTTCCACGCTCGAGCCGCTGCTTGAAAGCCGGTTGCTGGATCAGGTGACTGACCGGCACCCGCCACAGTGGCGCCTGTCGCTACAGGAGGGGGCGCCGGAAAAAGCCCGCGATCTTGCCAGTAAGATCACCCGCGCGGTCGAGCCGCTGGTTTCCGCCCTGCTGCGCTACCGGCCGGATGGGCACGGGCTGACCGCCAGGCACAATCTGTCGGATTGGGCAACGCGCACCGGCCGGGCGCTGGAAGCGCTCTGCATCGACGAACGCGGCAGTCTCGGGCTGCTGTGGTCCGGTGAAGCCGGCGAAGCTCTGGCCGCGATGCTTTCCGAAGTGATGGAGACCGACGGCCAGATGGAGGCCGACGGTCCGCAATGGATCGACATCGTCATGGCGCTGACGACCGGCGGCGCGGTAAAACCGCGTTCGCTCGCTCATCCGCGCGTCTTCATCTTCGGTACGCTGGAAGCCCGGTTGCAGACTGTCGATACGATGATCCTCGGTGGGCTGAACGAGGGTTCCTGGCCGGGCAAGACGGTCAACAACCCGTTCCTCTCCCGCACCATGAAAACCGATATGGGCTTGGAGCCGCCCGAACGGCGGATCGGCCAATTGGCGCACGATTTCGAAATGGCCTGCGGCACCCGCAATCTGATCCTGTCCCGTTCGCTGCGGCAGGGCTCGACACCGACGGTCGCATCGCGCTGGCTGCAAAGGCTTCTGGCCTTGGGCGGCAAGAGCTTTGCCGACGACCTAAAGGCCCGCGGCACGTATTATCGCCATTGGGCTACAGCGATCGACCGGGGCGACAATGAAAACCAGCCGGGCGCCAAGCGACCTGCCCCGAAGCCGCTGGCGGACCTGCAGCCGAAAAGCTATTCCTTCAGCGAGGTCGGCCGGCTGCGCCGCGACCCCTATTCCATCTATGCCCGCCGCATCCTGAAGCTCGATCCGCTGGCTCCCTTCAACGAGGATCCCGGTGCCGCCCAACGCGGCACGCTCTATCACGCGATCATCGACCGCTATACCCGCGAGGGTCACAAGCCCGGAACGCCCGTTTCACGTGAATCCATGAGCCGGATAACGGAAGAACTCTTCGACGCCGAGCAGTTACCGCCGCATATCGACCGGGTGTGGCGTCCGCGTTTCGCAGAGGTGGCACGCGCCTTCCTTGAGTGGGAGGCCGGGCGGGCGCCGGATATCCGAAGCACGGCAACCGAAGTGGGCGCCGGTTTCGAAGTCGAAGCCGCCGGCATCCGCGTCACCGGCATTGCCGACCGGATCGACATCAAAGGGTCCGGCGAGACCGATCTCATCGATTACAAAACAGGCCTGAGCCCTACCGTCTCACAGGCCCGCGCGCTTCTCGATCCGCAGCTTGCTCTGGAAGCAGCTGCTCTTCAGGCCGGAGCCTTCCGCGGTATCGGCGCACAAAGACCCGGCGATCTTCTCTATGTACGCCTGAGGCCGGGGGACCGGTTCCGTGCCGAGAAGGTGAATAACGAAGGGACAACGGCCACCGCCAAGCGCCAGCCGAAATCCGCACTGGATCTCGCAGAGGAATCGATCGATCAGCTGACCCGCTTCGTGCTGACATTGCGCAATGGCGAAGCCGGCTTTGCATCGCGGCTCGTTCCGTTTGCCCAAGGCGATTTCGGCGGCGAATACGACCATCTTGCACGCGTGGCCGAATGGTCCACGGCCGAAGACGACGGAGAGGGTGAAGCGGATGAGTGAACATCTCGACGACCTTCCCACGAGCGACGACCCCGTCAAATGGATCGACTGGACGACGGTGCAGCAATCGCGTGCTTCCGACCCGATCGGCTCAGCCTGGGTTTCTGCCAATGCCGGTTCCGGCAAGACGCATGTGCTGACCCAGCGCGTCATCCGGCTGCTCCTGTCCGGCAGCCGCCCGTCCTCCATCCTCTGCCTGACCTATACCAAGGCCGCGGCGTCGGAAATGTCGAACCGCGTTTTCCAGCGCCTGTCGGAATGGACAGTGCTGTCGGACACCGACCTTGCCAAGAAAATCAAGGATATCGAAGGTTCTGAGCCGGATTCGCTCAAGCTGGCGGAAGCGCGGCGCTTGTTTGCCAAAGCGCTGGAAACGCCGGGCGGGCTGAAGATCCAGACCATCCATGCCTTCTGCGAGGCGCTGCTGCACCAGTTTCCGCTGGAAGCCAATGTCGCCGGGCATTTTTCCGTTCTCGACGACCGCGCGGCGTCGGCGCTTCTGGCCGAAGCGCGCCGTTCGCTGCTGACAGCGACTTCGGCGGAGGACGATCCGGATCTGGCGGAAGCCTTTGCGCATGTGCTCGATCTCGGCGACGAATTCGGGCTGGAGACGCTGCTTGGCGATATCATCGCCAACCGCACCGCAATCCGTCGTTTCACCGCTTTCGCCGAGCGGCTTGGCGGTATTGGCGCCGAGCTGAAACGTGTGCTGGGGCTTGAGCCAGCGGAGACGGAAGAGAGCATTGTTGCCGGCTATTGGCCGTTGCCTCAGCTTTCCGGCATCACGCTCGATCTCTACCTGTCACTCGCCGACCAGAAGGGCAATGCGACAGTTCACGAGATCGCCTACGGCTTGCGCGTGGTGGCGAAAGAACCGGACCCCTTCAAACGCGCCGAGCACCTGGACAGTATCTTTCTGACCGCCAAGGGCACGGCCAAGGCCGACCGCAGCCTGATCGCCAGCGCCATGACGAAGATCGCACCGGAACTGACCGGCGCAATCGATGCGGCGCGCAACCACATCGTCGCCTGCCGCGACCGGCTGCGGCTGATCCGGATGTTCACTGCCACCCGGGCGGCGCTGACGCTGGCACACCGGCTGAATGAAGACTACGAGGACCTGAAGAAGAAGCGGAGCCTGCTGGATTTCGAGGATCTGATTGCCCGCACCGCCGATCTTCTGACCCGCGACGGTGTCGGCGCCTGGGTGCATTACAAGCTCGATCAGGGCATAGACCACATTCTCGTCGACGAGGCCCAGGATACCAGCCCGATCCAGTGGACCGTGATCAAGTCGCTTGCCGAGGATTTTTACTCCGGCGCGAGCGCGCGCGAGACCCGGCGGACGATGTTTGCGGTGGGCGACGAAAAGCAGTCGATCTACTCCTTCCAGGGCGCCCGGCCGGAGCGGTTTGCCGACGAACGAATCGAGACGGAAAAGCGGGTGCGCGGCAGCGGCCAGCCTTTCCATGCCATTCGCCTGCCGCTTTCCTTCCGCTCGACGGCCGATGTGCTTGCCGCCGTCGATCAGGTGTTTTCGCTGGAAGACAATGCAAGGGGACTGAGCGCCATCGGCGATCCGGTGCAGCATCGTTCCAACCGCATCGGCCATCCCGGTGCCGTCGATCTCTGGGATGTCATCGTGCCGGAAGTGTCCGATCGGGAAGAAGACTGGACGGCACCGTTCGATTCGACGCCGGACAAGGCACCGTCGGCAATCCTTGCCAGCCGGATCGCCAACCGCATCGGTGAAATGGTTGGCAAGGAAACGGTGATCGAGAAGGGCGTCGAACGGGTTATCGAGCCCGGCGACATTCTCGTTCTGGTGCGCAAGCGCGATGCCTTCGTCAACGCACTGACCCGGGCGCTGAAACACCGTGACAAGAACATTCCCGTTGCCGGCGCCGACCGGTTGCGCTTGACCAGCCATATCGCCGTACAGGACCTTCTGGCACTCGGGCGATTTCTGCTTTTGCCACAGGACGACCTTTCGCTGGCTGCGCTGCTGAAAAGCCCACTCTTCAACCTGTCCGAAGAGGACGTTTTCGAAGTTGCGGCGCGTCGTGTCGAGAATTCCAGCGCCTGGGCGCAGCTCGACAGGCTGGCCGAAGAGCAGCCGCTGCGTTTCCGGGACGCTTCCGAACGGCTGCACCATCTCCTCTCGCTGTCGAGACAGCTCAGCCCGCACGATCTCTTTGCCCGGATTCTCGGCCAATATGGCGGACGGCGAAAATTCCTTGGGCGGCTGGGTACCGAAGCGGGTGACATTCTCGATGAATTCCTGACCTTCGCGCTCGACCACGAAACATCCGGCCTGCCCGGCCTGCAGGCTTTCGTTTCCACCCTGGAACTGGAATCGCCGGAGGTGAAGCGCGAGCAGGATGGCGGCCGCAACGAAGTGCGGATCATGACGGTACACGCTTCCAAGGGATTGGAAGCCCCGGTGGTTTTCCTGGTCGATAGCGGCTCTAAGGCCTTCATTTCCTCACATGTTCCAAAGTTCCGGCTGCTCAGAGTGGGTAGCGACGAGGTGCCCGCCTGGGTTCCCGGCAAGGGGCTGGGCAACGCGCTGACGGCTGCCGATGACAGCCGGCTCAAGGCGCTGACCGAGGAGGAATATCGACGGCTTCTTTATGTCGGCATGACGCGCGCCGCCGACCGGCTGATCGTCTGCGGTTATCGCGGCAAGATCGACAATCCGGATACCTGGGCCGCGATGATTTCACGCGCGCTGGCCGGCGATGAGCACCATTGCAACTCGGCCGAATTTACCGATCGCGACGGGCAATGGGGCGGCCTGCAATGGCGGTTGCCGAGTGCCGGCGGCAAGGTTTCGAGAGCGGAGCACCGCGAGGTGGTCCAGGCCGAAAACCGGCCTCTGCCCCCTGCCCTGTCGCGCAGCCTGCCGGCCCAGAAAATCCTGCCCCGGCCGCTCAGCCCCTCCGGCGCCGGCACGATGATCGACGACGAGGCGGATGATCTGATCGTCACTTCGCCGCTGTTCGATGAGCAGGAGAGCGCCGGACTTGCCTTCCAGAAGGGCAAGCTCGTCCACCGCATGCTGCAGATGCTGACGGAATTTCCGGATGCCGAACGCGAAGGCGCGGCGCGGCGTTATGCCGAACGGGCCGCGCGTTTCTGGCCGGCGACGGAACGTGCGAAGCTCGTCTCGGCCGTCATGTCGGTGCTTGCCCATGGCGAACTGGCGCCGGTCTTTTCCGCGCGCAGCCAGTCGGAAGTGTCGATCATGGGCACGCTGGCACTGGAAGGGCGAGACTACGCGATTTCCGGACGTATCGACCGGCTGGTGGTGACCGACGATCGGGTCATCATTCTGGACTACAAGACCAACCGCGTTTCGCCGAAAACCGCGGAGGATGCGCCTCTGACGCACCGGGCGCAGCTTGCCATCTATCGCGAGATCATGGCGCCGCTTTATCCGGGAAAAACAGTCGAATGCGTGCTCGTCTACACCGAATCGGCCTCGGTCATTTCGCTATCGCCGGAGCTCATGTCACGCTCGCTTGCAGAACTCAAAACAAAGTGAGATGACGGACATTGAAATATGTGGGGCGCGGTCTCACATTTGGGTCAACAGAGAATCGTGCCGGATGCACGTAAGAAGGAGAGCCCCATGGCTACCGTGAAAGTCGATAACAGCAATTTCCAGGCAGAAGTTCTCAACTCCGCTGAGCCGGTCGTGGTGGATTTCTGGGCTGAATGGTGCGGCCCTTGTAAGATGATCGGCCCGAGCCTCGAGGAAATCTCGAACGAGCTCGCCGGCAAGGTGAAGGTCGCCAAGCTGAACATCGATGAAAACCCGGAGCTGGCTGCCCAGTTCGGCGTGCGTTCGATCCCGACGCTTGCCATGTTCAAGGGTGGCGAAGTCGCCGACATCAAGGTTGGCGCCGCTCCGAAGACCGCGCTTTCGGCCTGGATTTCCAGCGCCGCCTGATCGGTTTGTAATAATCTCATGAAAAAGCCCGGCTGAAGCGATTCAGCCGGGCTTTTCTTTTGTCTGTTTTTCTGAGCCGATCAGGTCGGCGGCGTGCCATTATCGGCCAGCACATTGCCCGCGTAATACAGCGAGCCGCCGATCAGGATTCGCGGCGGCTGGGCGCCCGGCAGCTGGCGGCGCTTTATTTCTTCCAGAGCTTCAGCCGTAGAGCCCGCGGGCTCGGCCACCAATCCAGCATCAAACGCCGCATGCGCCAGAACCACCGGATCGAGTGCCGATTCGCTGCCGCGGATGCGGACGGTAAAGACGTGTTCGGCGATATCCGCGAAGGCGCGGAAATAACCGACCGGGTCCTTGGTGTTGATCATGCCGGTGACGAGGTAGAGCGGCCGGGACTGGCGTTCCTCGAAAGCAGCCATGGCCTCGGCAATGACTTCACCGCCAGCCGGATTGTGACCGCCGTCAAGCCAGATTTCGGAGCCTTCCGGCGCATGCTGGATGAGCTTGCCTTCGGAAAGCCGCTGCAGGCGCGCCGGCCATTCGACCGTCGTCATCGCCTTTTCCATCATCGCATCGGTAACCGGGAAACCGGCCGCCTTGACGGCGCGGATGGCGGCCGCCGCATTGGCATATTGATGGCGGCCGGGAAGCCGTGGCAGCGGCAGATCGTGCAGGCCGTCTTCGTCCTGATAGACGAGACGACCGAATTCCTCATGAGCGGAAAAATCCTGGCCGTAAACGGCCATCGGACAGCCGAGCCGTTCTGCGGTCGAGATCAGCACTTCTCGCGCCGCCTCGAACTCCTGCTGGCCGATGACAACCGGGCGGCCGCGCTTCATGATGCCGGCCTTTTCCGCCGCGATCAGTTCGACGCGATCCCCCAGATAAGCCTGATGATCGAGCGAGATCGGCATGATCACCGAAACCGCCGGATTGGAAATGACGTTGGTCGCATCGAAGCGGCCGCCGAGACCGACTTCGAGGATCACGACATCCGCCGGCTGTTCGGAAAACAGCAGGAAGGTCGCGGCCGTCAGGATCTCGAACACCGTGATCGCCTGGCCGTCATTGGCGGCGGCGATACGACGGAGCGCATCCGCCAACAATGCGTCGTCGACCAGCTGGCTGCGGCCGCCCTTGACGCCGATCCGATACCGTTCGTGCCAGTTGACGAGATGCGGAGATGTGTGGGCGTGGGTGGCATAACCACCCGCTTCCAGAAGCGCACGACAGAAGGCCGTGACCGAGCCCTTGCCGTTGGTGCCGGCCACATGAATGACCGGCGGCAGTTTTTTATGCGGATCGCCGAGCAGTCCGAGAAGGCGGGTGACGCGTTCCAGCGAAAGGTCGAAACCCTTCGGATGCAGCGTCATCAACCTTTCGATCTCGCGTTCGGCTTCGCTCGTCACGGTTTCGCCCATCGTCGTCATCCCACCCGCCGGTTTGCCCGATGAAATGTCAGGCGCTGATCGCGGCCGGCACGACAGAAGACTGGTTTGCCGGCTGCTTGGTCAGGATCTTCAGGATGCGGGCGAGTGTCGACGGAATGTCATGGCGCTTCACCACCATGTCGACCATGCCGTGCTCCAGCAGGTATTCGGAGGTCTGGAAACCTTCCGGCAGCTTTTCGCGCAGCGTCTGTTCGATGACGCGCTTTCCGGCAAATCCGATTTCGGCACCCGGCTCGGCAATGTGGACGTCACCCAGCATCGCGTAGGAGGCGGTGACGCCGCCGGTGGTCGGGTTGGTCAGCACGACGATGTAAGGCAGGCCGGCTTCCTTCAGCATGTTGACCGCAACCGTGGTGCGCGGCAGCTGCATCAGCGACAGAATGCCTTCTTGCATGCGGGCGCCGCCCGAAGCCGGGAAGATGACCAGCGGGCACTTTTCAACGACAGCACGTTCGCAGGCCTTCACGATCGCCTCGCCGGCAGCCATGCCGAGCGAACCGCCGATGAAGTTGAATTCGTGGACCACGGCCACGAGCTTCAGGCCCTGGACGTTGCCGAGGCCTGCAAGGATCGTATCCTCCTGCTCGGTCTTGACGCGGCTATCCTTCAGACGGTCGGCATAACGCTTTGAATCGCGGAACTTCAGCGGATCCTGGGCGACCTTCGGCTGCGGGAACGCTTCGAAAACACCGCCATCGAACAGGTCGATCAGGCGCGCCTTGGCCGGCATCTTCATGTGGAAGCCGGAGGCCGGGATGACCCACTTGTTCTCTTCGAGGTCCTTGTGGAAGACCATTTCCCCGGTCTCGGGGCATTTGATCCAGAGGTTTTCCGGAACCTTGCTTTCGCGGCCAAGCATGGAGTTGATGCGCGGCCGGACGTAGTTGGTAATCCAGTTCACTGGTCGTACTCCGGTTTGTTTGTCTTATCTGTCTATGTGGGCTGCTTATTCGGCAGCAACAAGGCGGGCGGCGCGAACGCCGGTGGCCAGGCCGCGAACCAGGGTCACGACCGAGGCGACCGTGTCCGGACCGGCTTTGCCATCCTTGGTGAGGCTGCCGGCAATCTGCTGAACGATCGCCGTGCCGACGACGACACCATCGGCCGAGGCACCGATCGCCTTGGCATGATCGGCCGTCTTGACGCCGAAGCCGACGCAGACCGGCAGGTCGGTATGGCCCTTGATGCGGTTGACAGCGCCGGCAATCTTGGACGGATCCGGCAGAGCCGAACCGGTAATGCCGTTCATCGAGACGTAATAGACGAAACCGGACGTGTTCTTGAGAACAGCCGGCAGGCGCTTGTCGTCGGTGGTCGGGGTCGCGAGGCGAATGAAGTTGACGCCCTTGGCGAGCGCGGGGATGCAAAGCTCGTCATCCATTTCCGGCGGCAGGTCGACGACGATCAGGCCGTCAATGCCGGAGGCGATCACATCGTCCAGGAACCTGTCGACGCCATAGACATAGATCGGGTTGTAATACCCCATCAGGACGATCGGCGTCTCGCTGTCGGTTTCGCGGAACTTGGCGGCGAGCTCGAGCGTCTTGGCCAGCGTCTGGCCGCTTTTCAACGCGCGCTGGCCGGCCATCTGCACCGCCGGGCCATCGGCCATCGGATCGGAAAACGGCATGCCCAGCTCGATAATGTCGGAACCGGCGCCGGGCAGCGCCTTCATGATGCCGAGCGAGGTTTCGAAATCCGGATCGCCGCCCATGAAATAGGTGACGAGAGCGGGGCGGCCTTCAGCCTTCACGGCCGCGAAGCGGTTGTCCATACGAGCGGTCATATCAAACATCCATTCCGAGAATCTTGGCGACGGTGAAGATGTCCTTGTCGCCGCGACCGGAGAGGTTCATCACGATGATCTGGTCCTTGCGCATCTTCGGAGCGCGCTTGATCACCTCAGCGAGGGCATGGCTCGGCTCGAGCGCCGGGATGATGCCTTCGAGACGGGTCAGGACCTGGAAGGCATCGAGCGCCTCCTGGTCCATGATCGGCACGTATTCGGCGCGGCCGATATCATGCAGGTAGCTGTGTTCCGGGCCGATGCCAGGGTAATCGAGGCCCGCCGAAACCGAATGGCCTTCGAGGATCTGGC
This sequence comes from Neorhizobium sp., assembly GCA_965227625.1. Classification (GTDB taxonomy): domain Bacteria; phylum Pseudomonadota; class Alphaproteobacteria; order Rhizobiales; family Rhizobiaceae; genus Neorhizobium. The sequence continues at coordinate 18,156 of CBDDGK010000063.1, forward strand.
CGTCACGGTCCTGCAGCAGATAGGTACGGTTGCCGTGCAGCACGCCCGGGGAACCCGCGGTAATCGAGGCGCAGTGTTCGACGCCCTGGAGACCGCGGCCACCGGCTTCGACGCCGACGATCTGCACGCTTTCGTCATCTAGGAACGGATGGAAGATGCCGATTGCGTTCGAACCGCCACCGACGGCAGCAACGACCATGTCCGGCAGCTTGCCTTCGGCGGCGAGAATCTGTTCGCGGGCTTCCTTGCCGATCACCGACTGGAAGTCGCGGACAAGTTCCGGATAGGGATGCGGGCCGGCGGCCGTTCCGATCAGGTAATAGGTGTCCTCGACATTGGTGACCCAGTCGCGAAGCGCCTCGTTCATGGCGTCCTTCAGCGTGCCGTTGCCGGCGGTCACCGGAATAACCTCGGCGCCGAGGAGCTTCATGCGGAAGACGTTCGGAGCCTGACGCTCGACATCGGTGGCGCCCATATAGACGACGCAGGGGAAGCCAAAGCGGGCGGCAACAGTGGCCGATGCCACGCCATGCTGGCCGGCGCCGGTTTCCGCGATGATGCGGGTCTTGCCCATGCGCTTGGCGAGCAGAATCTGGCCGATGCAATTGTTGATCTTGTGCGAACCGGTGTGGTTCAGCTCTTCGCGCTTGAAATAAATCTTCGCGCCGCCGAGGTGTTCCGTTAGGCGTTCGGCGAAATAGAGCGGGCTCGGGCGGCCGATATAATGGGCGCCGAGATCGGCCAGTTCACTCTGGAAGGCCGGATCGTTTTTCGCCTTTTCCCATTCGCCCTGCAGATCCAGGATCAGCGGCATCAGCGTTTCGGCGACGAAGCGCCCGCCGAAAATACCGAAACGGCCGTCCTCATCGGGGCCGGAGCGGAACGAATTGGGTTTTGGCGTCTGGTTCACTTAAAACTCCTCAGGCGATCTTCTTCCGCGCAACCGCGACGGCATCGAACAACGCATCAATCATGCCAAGGTCTTTCACACCCGGCGCGCTTTCCACGCCGGATGAAAGATCAATACCGCTGGCCCGCGTGGATGCGAGCGCAGTCGCGACATTATCCTTGTTCAATCCTCCGGAAAGCATGTAATCCACGCTCTCGTCAAGCGAAGCCATAAGGCTCCAGTCGAAGGAAACCCCATTGCCGCCCGGCAGTTCCGACCCGGCCGGCGCCTTGGCATCGAACAGGAAACGGTCGGCAACGCCGATAAACGGATCGACCCGACCGAGATCGCCGGCTTCGCGGATCGAAAACGCCTTCATGACCGGCAGGCCATACAGCGCCTTCACATGCAGGATGCGCTCCGGGCTTTCATTGCCGTGGAACTGCAGGATATCCGGCTTCACCATCGAAATGATGTCGTCCAGTTCCTCATCGTCTGCATTCACCGTGACGGCGACGACCTTGACCTGGCCTCGGACGCGATCGGCCAGTTCTCCGGCAAGATCGGGCGCGATGTTGCGCGGGCTTTTGGGAAAAAAGATGAAACCGATATGCGTGGCACCCCGCGCAACGGCGCGATCGACTGCCTCGGCGGTCTTCAAGCCACAGATTTTGACGTCAGGTTTCATGTGCTGCGGAGTGACACGAAATTTTGCCGGAGTCGAGGCAAATCCAACTATTCGGATCGAACTCGGCCAAAAACTAATGCCCGAAGAATAGCGGACGCAGTTGCCCCTTGGTGCTGTCAGCGTTTTGAATTTCGGCCGGGACACGTCGGGTGCCTGGAAATGAAATTTTATAAATGACACGCGACGTGTCCCGTTCGGTGTGTTTATCCGCGCAACTCCGGTTCCTCTGCGGCGATATGGAATTTAACTCCGTGGAAATGAGCACGGATGCCATACCGGGTTGTGTGCGACACACGCACGCCCCGCCGATCGAGCGACGAGAGGGGAACCATTTTCTGCGCAGCCCTGGCGTCCCGTTTGCATAAGGACGTTCCGCCAGATCACCGGTCCCGCCTCGCCGGTTATGCGGACCGGTGTAGCCGAAGCGGGACGGGGTGGATTGTAAGGGGAGACGGCTGGGGCGGGGATAAATACAGGCCTGTTTTCAGGTTGCTTTCCCTAAGCGACTGTTTTGCCTAAGCCCGCCCCCCTCTGCCCTGCCGGGCATCTCCCCCACAGGTGGGGAGATTGGCTGGGCGCACCGGCTTCCCCAAACAATATCCGTCACTCCGATCGCGGCCGTCAAAGAGGTCGGACGGTCGTGCCTCTTGCCGATCTCCCTCCTTGTGGGGGAGATGCCCGGCAGGGCAGAGGGGGGTGCCTCGCTCATCGAGGCCAATTGCCTGACTGCTCCAGCCCTTCGCTTCGGCCCAGGGCACTCGTCCTCCGAAATGGTCATTTCGTCGGCTACGCCGACCAGTCCTCGCTACTCAAAATCAATCGCGTGCAGCTGCGACCCATGCTGCTTCAGCCACTTCCTTGCCTCTTCCATCCTCGGGCAGAGTTCCTTGCAGAGCGCCCAGAATTTGGGGCCGTGGTTCATCTCTTTCAGATGCGCCACTTCATGGGCCGCGAGATAGTCGATCACCACGGGCGGCGCCATGACGATGCGCCAGGAAAAGCTCAGGTTTCCGTCCCACGAGCATGAACCCCAGCGGCTGCGGGTGTCTTTCATGCTGAGCGACTTGACCGGCTTGCGGATGGCGGCGGCATGGCGGGCGACGAGGATTTCGAGGTCCTTGCGGGCTTCCTTCTTGAGAAAGGCCGAAATGCGGCGCCCCATATGGTCTTCGAGACCGCTGACCTTCAGCACCGGTTCGCCGTCGACGACTGCTGGCTCGGTGATGCCGCGCAGCGAGCCGGTATGTTCGAGCCGGTGCGCAACCCCGCGCAGCGAAATGCGGCCGCCCGGGCGGATTTCATTCTCGGTCGAGAATTTTGCGAGCTTGGTGAGCAGCCAGCCCTGGTGGCGGTCCAGGAAATCGTCGATCTCGGGCTTGCGCAGACCGGCCGGCACCGTCAGCGCCAGCGCCCGACCGCCGGGCTCGATGCGCAGCGTGATGCGGGTAGCGCGGCGGTTTTCCTTGATAGTCAAAGGCACAAGGCGCGTACCGACATTCAAGGTACGCTTCACCGTTTCGAGCGGCTTCGACTTGGTCCGGACAGGTTTTTTCAGAAGCGCGAACATGAGACTGTTTTAGCCGATTCCCCGATATAAAAAAGCCGGCGCAGAAGACGCCGGCCTCACTTCCGTTTCAGCGCATGTCGTTATCGCAAAACTGCAAACATTTTTGCGCGACATGCGCCGGTTGTTTCACGTGAATCCAGACCGGATCGGTCAGAGATCCACGACCGGATTTCCATTTGTCGGACGGTTCTGACGATCGCGCATGAAGCGGTCGAATTCTTCCTGGTCCTTGGCGCGGCGAAGCTCGCGCATGTAGTTGTCGAACTCTTCCCGCATCTCGTCGAGCTTACGGCGCTGTTCTTCGATCCGGTCGATTTCCGCCTTGCGCCAATCGTCGAAGGCGACGTTGCCGGTGGTAAAATGCGTATTGTAACGTCGGCTCGCCCGGCGGCATCCGGCAAACCAGCGGTCCGCCTTGTCATTGGCATCGCGCTTGAAGCCGCGAAGCCTGTCGCCGAAGATGATATAGGCGAGCATGGCCAGGCCCAAAGGCCAGAAGACCACGAAACCGAGCACCATGAGAGCGATGGTTGCCGGCGTCCACTCCGGACGAATCAATGCTGACTGATTCATAGGTCACACCCTGTTCGTTTCAGCGGGTGGCCATATGCCAGCCCGACTGGAATCGATTTGGTGAGCCCTCCATCCGCCTTCAAGAAGATGGATGATTAAATTCAAGAAGATGCTGAAATACTTGGGGGAAATCGGGATAGGGTGGAGGGTGCAGCCCCCTCACCCGGCCTCCGCTGACGCTCGGCCACCCTCTCCCCAAGGGGAGAGGGGAATCGCAAACGGCTGCGGCAACTTCCCTTCTCCCCTCGGGGAGAAGGTGGTCCGAAGGACCGGATGAGGGGGCCACACCCGCCGACCTAAAACTCAATCGGCCTTGCCACCCTTGATAACCCGCTTGACCGGGGTCTTCTTGACCGGCGTCTTGGCGTGCTTTCGTGTGAACTCGACAATCCGCGGGGCGATTTCGCGGCGGAAGCGCGAGCCGTTGAAGACGCCGTAGTGACCGACATCCGGCTGCATATAATGCAGGCGCATGTCCTCGGGGATGCTGGAGCAAATGGTCTGCGCCGCCCTGGTCTGGCCGAGGCCGGAAATGTCGTCGTTTTCGCCCTCGACGGTGAGCAGCGCGACGTTGCGGATCGCCTTGGTGTCGACCAGCACGTTCCGATGCATCATTTCGCCCTTCGGCAGAGAATGCCTGATGAAGACCGTATCGACCGTCTGGAGATAGAACTCCTCGGTGAGGTCCATTACCGCCAGGTATTCGTCGTAGAATTCGCGGTGCTTTTCGGCCGGCTCGCCGTCGTTCTTGACGAGGTGCTGGAAAAATTCCTTGTGGGCCGTCAGGTGGCGGTCGAGGTTCATCGACATGAAACCGGAAAGCTGCAGGAAGCCCGGATAGACGCGGCGCAGGAAGCCGGGATGCGGCCACGGCACGTTCATCACGACATTGTCGCGGAACCATTCCAGCGGATGTTCTTCCGCCAGTTTGTTCACCGCGGTCGGATTGATGCGGGTATCGATCGGGCCGCCCATCAGCGTCATCGTCGCCGGAATTGCGGCATCGCGCTGGACTTCCATCACGGCGACGGCGGCAAGCACCGGCACCGAGGGCTGACAGACGCCGACGACGTGGGCGCCTGGGCCGATCGCGTGCAGCATCTCGATCACGTAGTCGATATAATCATCGAGATCGAAACGGCCGTCGGTGACCGGCACCATGCGGGCGTCGATCCAGTCGGTAATATAGACTTCCGCATGCGGCAGAAGCGCTTCGACAGTGCCGCGAAGAAGCGTCGCATAGTGGCCGGACATCGGCGCGACGATCAGGATCTTCTGGTCGGCCGGGCGGCTGGCCGGAATATCGCGACGGAAATGCAGGAGATTGCAGAAGGGTTTCTTCCAGACGATCTCTTCCGTCACGGACACCGTCTGCCCGTCCACAGTCGTGGTCGGCAGGCCGAATTCCGGCTTGCCGTAACGGCGGGTGACGCGCTCGAACAGTTCGAGGCCGGCGGAAACGGTGCGGCCGAACTCCGTATGGGAGAGCGGGTTCAGCGGATTGGCATAGAAAAATTTCATCGCGTCGGCGGCGGCCCGGAAGGGCGCCACGGCAGCGTGGTTCATTTCGTAGAATTGATAGAACATCGATGTGCCACCTCTCGTCAGTTCCGACAAAGGGTTCGAAATCGAACCGGTCGGTTCAGTAGCAGGACGGGGATAGGCTAACACGTTTCTATCGCGGTGCAACATTCGGGGAAATTCCGATAGGTGGGCCCAGAAGGGGCATGGGGAAGGATCATTGGCATCTGAATGATTTGCCAGATCATCTGGTGGCCATACAATGGCATGTAAGCCTTAAGGTTCCGTCTTCCAAGAGTGGTTAAGGACCCGTGTCGCACTGCAACACGGGTCCTCCATCACTTATAGGTTATTCGCATTCCGCAAAGGCAGAGCGAAAACGAGTTTTTCAGATATCGGCGACGAAGGTCTGCTTCTGGGTGCCGAGACCTTCGATGCCGAGTTCGACGACGTCGCCGGCCTTGAGGTAACGTGGCGGCTTCATGCCGAGACCGACGCCCGGAGGCGTGCCGGTGGAGATGACATCGCCCGGATGCAGCGACATGAACTGGCTGAGATAGGAAACGAGGTAACGGACGCCGTAGACCATGGTCTTGGTCGAACCGTTCTGCACCTTCTCGCCATTGACGGTCAGCCACATGCCGAGGTTCTGCGGATCGGCGACTTCATCGGTGGTGACGAGCCAGGGGCCGATCGGACCGAACGTGTCGCAAGACTTGCCCTTGGTCCACTGGCCGGAGCGCTCGGCCTGGAAAGCGCGTTCGGACACGTCGTTGGTCAGGCAATAGCCGGCGACATAATCCAGCGCATCGTCTTCCGAGACGTATTTGGCGGTCTTACCAATAATGACGCCGAGCTCGACTTCCCAGTCGGTCTTCTCGGAACCGCGCGGAATGACGACGTCGTCATTCGGGCCGACGATCGCCGAGGTGGCCTTCATGAAAATGATCGGCTCCGGCGGCACGGTGGCGCCGGTTTCGGCGGCGTGGTCGGAATAGTTGAGGCCTATGCAGATGAACTTGCCGGTGCCGGTAACGCAGGCGCCGATACGGCCAGGCTGCAATTCCGGCAGGGTTTCGAGGTTGAGAGCGGTAATCTTCTTCAGGCCTTCCGGCGAAATCGCCGCGCCGCCAATATCCGTCACATGGCCGGAAAGATCGCGGATCTTGCCGCTGTTATCGAGAATTGCCGGCTTTTCCTGGCCCAGCTCGCCAACACGCATCAGTTTCAAAACATAGTCCTCCACTTGGATTTGAGGAGGTTTATGAAACATGTGCCGAGGCTTGTCACGCCCAAATCGGCCTGACCAGTTCTCTTGGTCCGTTCTTTTGGCCAGTTCCCTCGGCCCGAAATCTGTTGCCAAGCGGCAGGCACTGTCTATTTTCAGAAACCTCCCGCCTCCCGATCATTCACTCCCACGAGGATCTCATGACCAGCAGCAATACCCGCGATTCGGAATTTCCGATCGATAGCTTCTTTCTCGACCGCTGGTCGCCCCGCGCCTTTACCGAGGAGACCATGGATCAGGAAACGATCCTGACCATTCTCGACGCCGCCCATTGGGCGCCCTCCTCCGGAAACAATCAGCCGTGGCGTTTCGTCTACGGCCTGCGCGGGACGCCGTCCTTCGATGTTATTCTCGACATTCTTTCGCCGGGTAACCAGCGCTGGGCAAAAAATGCTGCGGCGCTGCTGATCGTCGTTTCGAAGACCTACCGCGTCGCTAATGATGGCGAGCACAAGACGGCCTATACCCATTCCTACGATACCGGCGCCGCATGGTTTTCGGTCATCTGCCAGGCGATGAAGCTCGGTTACCATGCGCACGGCATGGAGGGGTTCGACAAGGACAAGGCCATTTCGGTGCTTGGCCTGCCGGAAGGTTATCGGCCGGAAGCGGCTGCGGCGATCGGCAGGATTGCCGACAGGAGCACCCTGCCCGACGATCTCGCCGAGCGTGAAGTTCCGAGCAAGCGCAAGCCGGTATCGGAAATTGCTTTCGACGGCAAATTTACGGGCGAGGCCTGAGCGCCCTGCCCGCGTTAAGAATTGTTTCACGTGAATCCATATCCACAGGAAAGATTCACGTGAAACATTTTTAGACTCGACAAACAAAAAACGGCGGCCTGTAGCGGGCCGCCGTTTTTGTTTGTTTTGGCTCAGAACTTTAACCGCCGTCATTCTCGGGTTTGTCCCGAGAATCTGTCCACGCCGAATATGTGGAAGCGGCTTAGATCCTCGGGACAAGCCCGAGGATGAAGAATTTAGCCGTTGCTAGATATCCAAGTTCGCAACGCTCAGCGCGTTTTCCTGAATAAACTCGCGGCGCGGTTCGACTTCATCGCCCATCAGGCGCGAGAAGAGGCCGTCGGCATCGGTTGCGTCGTTGACGCGGACCTGCAGCAGCGAGCGGACGTTCGGATCGAGCGTGGTTTCCCAGAGCTGATCGGCGTTCATCTCGCCGAGGCCTTTATAACGCTGCATGGACAGACCCTTGCGGCCGGAAGCGAAGATCGCATCCAGGAGGGCGCGCGGGCCGGACATTTCCTGGGAACCGTCCTTGCGGGCGAGAACCGGCGGCGTGCGATAGATTTCCTGCAGGCGTCCGGCCATCTGGTCGATGTGGCGGGCGTCGGCGGAACCGATCAGCGCGACGTCGACGAAAGCGGCTTCCTTGACGCCGCGCACCATGCGTTCGAAACGCAGGCCGCCTTCGCTCGTCACATGGCCGCTCCAGCCGCGTTCGGTTTCCTCGGCGATCATGTCCAGACGGCGGGAAACTTCATCGGCCGTCTGCTGGGCACGTTCGCGGTTGTCGGTAAGCTCCGGATTGAGCGCGCCGGCGATGGCCGCCTGCTCGATGATCGAACGATTGTAGCGGGAGTGCAGGCCGTCGATCAGCGTGCGCAGGCGAAGCGCATCCTGAATGACTTCGCGCATATCCTGGCCGGCGCGAACTTCGCCCGAACCGAGCGTCAGCGTCGTGTCCTCAAGACCCATGGTGATCAGGTATTCTTCCAGCGCGCCCTCGTTCTTGAGGTACTGGACCGACTTACCGCGGGTGACCTTATAGAGCGGCGGCTGGGCGATATAGATATGGCCGCGCTCGATCAGTTCCGGCATCTGGCGGAAGAAGAAGGTCAGCAGCAGCGTGCGAATATGTGCGCCGTCAACGTCTGCGTCCGTCATGATGATGATCTTGTGGTAGCGCAGCTTGTCGGCGTTGAACTCGTCTTTGCCGATCGAGGTGCCGAGCGCTGTGATCAGGGTACCGATTTCCTGGCTTCCCAGCATCTTGTCGAAGCGGGCGCGTTCAACGTTCAGGATCTTGCCGCGCAGCGGCAAGATAGCCTGGTTTTCGCGCGAACGGCCCTGTTTGGCGGAACCGCCTGCGGAGTCACCTTCGACGAGGAAGACTTCGGACTTGGCCGGATCACGCTCGGAGCAGTCAGCAAGCTTGCCCGGCAGCGAGGCGATGTCGAGCACGCCCTTGCGGCGGGTGAGTTCGCGGGCCTTGCGCGCGGCCTCGCGGGCGATGGCGGCTTCCACGACCTTGCCGACGAGGATCTTGGCTTCCGTCGGATGTTCTTCGAACCAGGTGCTCAGCGCTTCGTTGACGAGGCTTTCGACAACGGGACGGACTTCCGAGGAAACCAGCTTGTCCTTGGTCTGCGAGGAGAATTTCGGATCCGGCACCTTGACGGAGAGAACGGCGGTCAGGCCTTCGCGGCAGTCTTCACCCTGCAGCGACACCTTTTCCTTCTTGGTGATGCCGGAACTGTCCGCATAGGACGTGACCTGGCGCGTCAGGGCGCCGCGGAAGCCGGCCATATGGGTGCCGCCGTCGCGCTGGGGAATGTTGTTGGTAAAGCAGAGCACGTTTTCGTGGTAGCTGTCGTTCCACCACATGGCCACTTCGACGGTCATGCCGTCTTTTTCGCCCTTGATGGTGACAGGCTTGTCGACCAGTGCCTTCTTGGAACGATCGAGGTAACGGACGAAGGCCTCGAGGCCGCCGTCATACAGCATCTCCTCTTCCTTGATATCCGGCTTCCGCTTGTCCGTGAGCCGGATTCGGACGCCCGAATTGAGGAACGCCAGCTCGCGCAGGCGATGCTCGAGCGTGTTGTAATCGTATTCGGTCATGGTGAAGGTCTGCGAGCTCGCGAGGAAGATTACCTCGGTGCCCGAACGGCCTTCATATTCGCCCACCACTTCCAGCGGGGCGTCGGCAACGCCGTGGGTGAAGGAAATCTGGTGGACCTTGCCATCGCGGCGAATCCTCAGTTTCAGCCAGACGGATAGTGCGTTGACGACCGATACGCCGACGCCGTGCAGACCGCCGGAGACCTTGTAGGAATTCTGGTCGAATTTGCCGCCCGCATGCAGCTGGGTCATGATGACTTCGGCCGCGGAGACGCCTTCTTCTTTATGGATGTCGGTCGGGATGCCGCGGCCGTTATCGGTCACCGAAACCGAGCCGTCGGCATTCAACGTAACCGTCACCAGGTCGGCATGGCCGGCCAGCGCCTCGTCGATCGCGTTGTCGACAACTTCGTAGACCATGTGGTGCAGGCCGGAACCATCATCGGTGTCGCCGATATACATGCCTGGACGCTTGCGGACGGCATCGAGGCCCTTCAGAACCTTGATCGAGTCGGCACCGTATTCGGCACTCGCGCCATTCTCGCTGACGGGTGTATCGGTCATCAATTATCTTCCAGTTCGTTAAAGAGGCCGGTTGAGCGAATCATTCGAGCGAATCACCGGCCATTCCACCCTTGGAATATAGGGAAATAAGGGCGGTTTCTAAAGGTTGAGCCATGTGAAAGCGGCCGGAAAGCCGTGGATGCATCCTGAAAATCAACCAGGGACACGCCCTTTTTTCAAGATTTGGTGAAGTTCTTCTATCACGTCCGGTGATAAAGAGCGAATCGCCCTCGCCAGATCATTGGCAAAGGCTGTGTACGGCGCCGGCAGACCGGCGGTATCGACGACGACTTTCGGATGCGAAGTCTGCCCGAGACGAAACAGTTCCTCCGCCTCGTCCCAGATGACGTTGAAATAGCCGGCAATACGCTGCAGCAATTCGAAGGTCGGGCGTCCGCGTTTGCCGTGCTCCAAAGCCGAAAGGTAGGCCGGCGTCACGCCGATCGCCACCGCGAGATCCCGCTGGGTGACGCCCTTGCGCTTTCGGAGTTCACGAAGCATCTGACCGAAGGGGGTCATTGGACGGCTCCATTCGCCAATACCCTAAGCCCCTCATCCGCCTTCCGGCACCTTCTCCCCGCGTGCGGGGAGAAGGACGCGAGCCGCACCCGCTTCCTCAATCCGCAACGATGCGCGAGGCACGTCCCCTCTCCCCGTTTTAACGGGGAGAGGGTTAGGGTGAGGGGCGCGCCGTATTTCGAAGCGGCACCCGAAAATGTGTGCAACCTGTCCCTACTCATGCCCGAAAAACCTGTTCGAACCGCGCGAAAGGCGAACATACATAGCCCCCTCGCCTCCGTGATGCCGTGCTGCCCATTCGTAGGACGAGATCAGGATGCGGAATTCCGCCTTGGAAAACCACAGCGGCACGGCGCGGCGCAACGCGCCCTCGCTGCCCATCGAGCTACCCTTGCCGGTGATGACCAGAACATACCGCAGCCCTCTGTCCCAGGCGCGCAGCAGGAAATCCAGAAGCAGATCGTGTGCTTCGTCCTGATAGAGACCGTGCAGATCGAGCCGTGCCTCGATCGGTAGCCGGCCTTTGGCGAGCTTCTTCTTGACCGGTTTTTCGAGAGGATGGTGATGGGTGAAGGGGCGCTTGGCCGGAAGCGCAATCGGGAGATCGACGACCTGGGTGATCTGTCGCGGAGGCGGTTTCGGTTTTGCGGCTTGCTTTGCCAGTTCCAGAGCCTGCTCTTCCGCGAGAAGCCGCGCCTCTTCCTCTTTCTCGAACTCGACAATCTGCTTCATGCGGCCCCGGGAGCGCATGGGTGGATTTTCGCCCACCTTGCCCCAGAGCATTGCGTTCTTCAGGATCGAGTTTTGCGACCCGCCCTTCATTTGCCAAAACCTGACAGCCCGCTTCATTCGGGACGAGGATATAGAAAATCCGCATCGTTGCGTACCGTGGCCCGCCTGCTCGCCAGCTTCGAAAACCGGAAGCCGGTGAAGGACGTCCGCCACGGGGCCGGGACCGACGATCGCCCGTGCCGGTATCGAGCGCCAGCATCAGCCCGCCCCGAAGGGTTTCTCCACCGTCCCAGATGCGTCAGCGTCCTCGGAGCGGATGAAGAAATGGAAAAACCAAACGTGTGGATCTGGCGATCGACGGCAAAGCGAAACGGCCGGGGATCAGCGGGCACCTTGGCGGCGGCGACAGGGCCCAAGCGCAGGATCGGAGACATCAGCTTCGCGGAAAAAAGATATAGGACCGGTTTATGCCAGAGGACTTCATCAACCTTAGCCGGATTCTCGGCAAGCCAGGGCGCGGATGCTCTGCATGGAGATTTTTTGCCGGATCGATCTCGCCGCGGTCGATCAAGAGCCCTGCCGATCGGTGAGAACGGATGGCCGGCTTTCCCCGAATAGGTAATGCGGCGGGACATGGCCATCGGGATATTTCAGCCGGGGCCGCCTCCCTGGGACGTGGATGAAGAAGACGTCGACTTTCGACTTGGCATAGGCCGATTTCCAGGCCCGCGACCTTCCAGGAAGCCGCGGTCCGATTTTCGCCCTCGATCCGGATAAGGCACGATGCCCCTCCGGCGTCTGCCGGGCAAAACATGTAGCCGGAGTCCCAATCCTGCCGGTCGGTTGTGGTCGTCGAGGGTCCGACCAGATCGTCCCGGGCGAAGGTAGAAGGGATATTTTCCAGGACCCTCGTCCCGGGCGTATCGGAAAACATCGACTTTCCGGTTCATAGAAAGCCGTGGACGAAAACCGCGGGCGGACCGTCCTCGCCTCGAAATCAGGAACGGCGTGCAATGGCTTTCGAAAAAGGCGCGCGCCCGAGGGCGGGCGTCCACCGGCATGTTTCCCGGTGCCTTCTCCAGAAAACGAAGCCAGCTCCCGGGCGGGTCAAGCCGAGGGGAGCCCGGTGCGATAGGGGCTTGGTATTGCGGATATGATCGAGCGAGGGCCCGCATGGCCCCGCAAAAAAGCGGCGGCCGGATCATCCTTCTCCCATCCGCCCAAGATCGGAGAAGGGTGGACCGGCTTCAGGTCCGAAATCCGGGTGTCACGCTCATTGCTTCGGATTCGGTTGCGACCAGTTTTCCAGTTCGGAATCGCGGGAAACGGATATCGCGGGCGAAGGTCCAGATGTCGGTGGACTTCGGCCCACGCTTTCCTGGTCACCGTCGATCAGAGTGCCGGCCTTGTCATAGGTCGCCGAGATCAGCTGGCTGACGATGCGGACGGTGATCTGTTCTTCGGAATCCTTCACCACGGCATGGGTAAGATCCGCCTTGTCGATGCCGACGAAGGTGGACTTGACCACGTCGCCACGGCTCTCACGCTCGGTGATTGCCGCATCGAAGCCGTCGAAGACTTCCTTGGACAGAAGGCCCCGCAGCGTCTTGCGGTCGCCATCGGCGAAAGCCATGACGATCATCTCGTATGCCATCTTGGCGCCGTTCAGGAACTCGCGCGGACGGAAGGAGGAATCTGCCTTCACCACTTCGCGAAGAGCCGCATTAAGCGGCGTTTCCGGCTTGGCAACCGCATCGATGTCAGCGTAACGCTGTTCTTCCGTTTCAGCGTCCCGACGCGGCAAGGTCACGACCTTGCTGTCGTCACCGCCCGGATTTTTCGCGACATCGCGCGGGCTGTAAGGATCTACCGGCGGCTTCTCGTTTCCTGTCCGCCGACCGAGAACACTGCGCAGTTGCAGAAAGATCAGAACAGCGGGCGACGAGGAAAAAAGAGTGTTTATAAAAGGTCGTTGGGAGCCCCATCTTAAACCCGCAATTGGCGTTTAAATGTTTCGTTGCAGCTTTCTCATATAGTCCCGCATCTGCTCATCATTCAAATAGCGAAGGCGTCAGCAGAGGGATAGAAGCTGATCGCAGATATAACAGGGAACAGGGAATGCGTTTCTCCCATCGTGCCCATTTTTTTCTCCTTCTCTGGCCCGCTTGCGGAGATTGCAGGCTTCGTCGGTCGTCGGAAAGGGCCATCGGCCCTCTGGGCGACGCTCGGGGCTTGTGATCGGCACGGCCCATAACTCGGGCGCGCTCCTGATGCGCCGGCAGGGGATGCAATTGCTGAGACGTGTTTCCGCCGAAAGCCGCAGCGGCCAGGCGCCGGGCGAGGCCCTGGTTCACAGGCGCCATGATTGTTGTGGCCGGAATTCTGCTGTTGCTGCCCGGCTTCCTGACCGACATTGTCGGCATGGCGCTTCTGATCCCCGTCGTGCGGAGCTTCATCTGGGCGCAGATCGGCCGCCGCATCGTCGTCGTCCGTTCAGGCGCCGGCGCTAACACCGGCACCGGCTTCCGCTACGAAAGCCCGGAGCCGTCACGCAATACGAGCGACAAAAACAAGAGCGGGACCGGTTGTCGATCTCGACGAGGAAGACTTCCACCGCAATCCCGATCCGTCTTCGCCGAACCTTTCCGGACCCAACTCTTCCTCCCCTTGGGCAGGGCCGAAGAGCGGAGAGAACTGAACCCGTCCCCGCGTTCGAACGCGGAATATCAGGCGGTCGAATTTACCTTGAAGACGCACATCGGCCGACGTTTCGGCATTTGGCCTTGAAACGCGCCACTGCGAAATGATAGACGCGTCACGACACCAAGCCTCGAGGAAATCCCAATGGCAGAGACGAAAACAATCAGGCCGCAGCGCCTTCGCTCAATATTCTGGCCCAGTACACCAAGGATCTCTCCTTCGAGAACCCGGGTGCGCCCCGCTCGCTGCAGGCGCGCGACAAGGCTCCGACGATCAACATCAATGTCAACGTCAACGCCAATCCGCTTTCGGAAGTTTGATTTCGACGTCATCCTGACGCTCGAAGCCAAGGCGACGGACGGCGACGCAATCGTCTTCGCCGCAGAACTGGTTTACGGCGGCGTTTTCCGCATTTCCGGTTTCCCGCAGGAACACATGCTGCCGCTCCTCTTCATCGAGTGCCCGCGGTTGCTCTTCCCCTTCGCCCGCCAGATCATTGCGGACGTTACCCGCAATGGCGGCTTCCCGCCGCTGATGATCGACCCGATCGATTTCGCACAGATGTTCACGCAGCGCATGGCCGAAGAACAGGCCCGCTCGCAGGTCAACGCGCTCAATAGCTGAGCCGGAAATATCTCCATCAAAACAAAAGCCCGGGTTTCGCGCCCGGGCTTTTTGATTGCAGCCGAAATGGCCGTGGCTTTTATTCGGCCTGTTCGTATTTCAGCCAGACAGCCTTACCCTTCATCGAAGCGATCATCTTGGCGTGCGCCTCCATCTCCGCTTCGCTTACACGGTTCGGCAGCGGACGCGGGCGCCCAGCAAAGCCGCCCGAAACATCATCCGCCTCATCCGAGCCGGCGCCGCCGCCATCCGAACCCATCAGGCCAAGCGCCGCCTGGCGGCCGCCGGTCATCTCGATATAGACTTCCGCCAGAAGTTCGCTGTCGAGAAGTGCGCCGTGCTTGGTGCGGTGGGCGTTGTCGATGCCGTAACGCCGGCATAGCGCATCGAGCGAGTTCGGACCCATCGGGTGTTTGCGACGGGCCATGGCCAGCGTGTCGATCACCTGGTCGGACATGACAGGCGGCAGGCCGAGACGACCGAATTCCGCATTGATGAAGCCCATGTCGAAGGTCGCATTATGCGCGATCCATTTGGCGCCTTCGAAGAAATCGATGATCTGTTGCGCCACGTCGCCGAAGCTCGGCTTGTCCTTCAGGAATTCATCGGTGATGCCATGCACCGCCAACGCGTCCGGATGAACCTTGCGGTCACCGGGATTGATATAAAGATGCAGCGTGTTGCCGGTCGGGAAATTGTTGATCAGCTCGATGCCGCCGATTTCGATGACACGATCGTTCTTGGATTCGAGACCGGTGGTTTCCGTATCGAAGATGATTTCACGCATGGTCGGCTGGTATCCCTTCGGTTCTCAGCTGGGCGACGATTTCATGCACCTTCGCCCTTGCCGCTTCCATCCCGAGACCGGTATCGACGAGAAAATCCGCACGCTGGCGTTTTTCCGCATCCGGCATCTGACGAGACAGAATCATCGCCAATTTTTCCTCCGTCATGCCCGGCCGCGCAAGCACCCGTTCACGCTGGATCTGTGGATCACAGGTCACCACGACAATGACATCGACGCGGTCCTCGCCCTTCACCTCGAAAAGCAGCGGGATATCGAGAAGAACGAGATCGGTGCCGGCTTCGCGATGGCGGGCGAGGAATTCAACCTCACGCCGGCGAACGAGCGGATGGACGATCGCTTCCAACAGTTTGAATTTTTCAGGCTCGGCGGAAAGCTGGCGTGAGAGCTCGGCCCGGTCGATCACGCCGTCCTTCACCGTACCGGGAAACGCATCGCCGACCGGGGCAACGGCATCCGTTCGGTAGAGATCGTGGACGACCGCATCCGCATCGTTCACCGGCACGCTCTCGTCCGCAAACATTTTCGCGGTGGTCGATTTGCCCATGCCGATCGAGCCGGTCAGTCCGATGACGATCATCAATGCTGTTCCATGTCTGCGATGACGAGATCGCGAAGCGCCCTATCGACCACCGGACGGCGGCCGAACCATTTTTCGAAACCGGGCACGGCCTGGTGCAGCAGCATGCCGAGCCCGTCGACGGTCGGAAAGCCCTGCTCTTCAGCCTGGACAAGAAGCGGCGTCTTCAGCGGGATATAAACAATGTCGGTCACGACCGCATTCGAAGCAAGCGGCGAGAAGTCGATCGCGGGTGCTTCGCTGCCATCCATGCCGAGCGACGTCGTGTTCACGAACAGGCCGGCGCCGGCCATGATCTCGGCCAGCGCTTCCACCGGATCGGCGTGAACCTTCGGGCCGAACCGGTCGGCCAGTTCCTGCGCACGCGACAGCGTCCGGTTGACCACATGAATTTCGCCGATGCCGCGATCACGGATCGACTGGATGACGGCTCGGCTTGCACCGCCGGCGCCAAAGATCACCGCGCGATCCGTCTTGTCCCAGCCCGGATGGCGATCGTCGAGATTGGCAACGAAACCATAACCGTCCGTATTGGACGCATGGACCTTGCCATCTTCCAGCCAGAGCGTGTTGGCCGCGCCCATTTCTTCGGCCAGCGCATCCGGTCTGTCGGCGAGCTTGAAGGCGAGTTCCTTATGCGGGATCGTGACATTGCCGCCGCGGTAACCGGAGCTGCCATCCTTCAACGCTCTCACGAAGGCCGGAAAGTCCTCCTCGGTGACCGGGACCGCCTTGTAGCTGCCGGCAATACCGAACGCTTTCAACCAATGACCATGGATCAGCGGCGAGCGGGAATGCTTGATCGGCCAGCCCGTTACGAAAGCATTAACCAAAAGTGTTTCACGTGAATCAGCCATCGATGGCTCCGAGGTCGCGTAGTTTGTCGAGAAGCGGCAGCATGGGCAGGCCGAGAATGGTAAAATAGTCACCCTCGATTTTCGAAAACAACTGGATGCCCTCGCCTTCCAGCTGATAGGCGCCGACACTGCTGAAGACCTTTTCCCCGACCCGCTGCAGGTAACCATCAACGAAGCTATCGCTGAGATCTCGGACCGTCAGATCCGCATGGGCGACGTGTTCCCAGACGACCTGACCGTCCCGCACCAGAGCGATGGCACTGTTCAGACGATGCGTCTTGCCGGAGAGAGACAGGACACTTTCGCGGGCTTCGTCGATCGACTTCGGCTTGTGATAGACGCGGGTGCCAAGCGACATGGTCTGATCCGAGCCGATCACGATCGCGCCTGGAAAATGCCGGCTGACATCGATTGCCTTGGCGCGGGCAAGCGTTGCTGCAGTCTCGTCCGGGCTCGCGTTCTGGAGGCCGGATTCAATCGATCTTTCGTCGATATCGGCGGCGCGACATTCGAAAGAGAGACCGGCATTTTCCATCAGCATTCGACGAAAAGGGCTCGACGATGCGAGCACGAGCGGAAAGGTCACTGGAAACTCCGAGGGATAAAAGGCCGAATCGGCTTAACGCAGCTTCGGTCGCAGCGCAACGATCGCCGCCGCGGTCTCTTCGATCGAACGGCGTGTCACATCGATCAGCGGCCAGTTGTTGCGGCTGCAGAGCGCGCGGGCATATTTCAGCTCTTCGTTGATCGTGGCGCGGTCGGTGTAATGCTGCCGGTCGAAGCCATTCGTCGTGCCGAGCTCGCGGTGCTCTCGCACCTGGCTGATGCGGTCCGTCGTTGCCACCAGACCGACGATCAAGGGATGGGTCGCACGATAAAGGCTTGGCGGAAGATCGACGCCCGGCACGATCGGAATATTGGCGGTCTTGATGCCGCGGTTGGCGAGATAGATGCTGGTCGGTGTCTTTGAGGTGCGGCTGATGCCGATCAGCACCACATCCGCCTCGTCATACTCTTCCGGCAGCTGGCCGTCGTCGTGGTCCATGGTAAAATTGAGCGCTTCGATGCGCCGGAAATATTCGGCGTTCAGAGCATGCTGCGCGCCCACCCGGCGGCGGGATGGCGCGCCGAGATAGGCCTGAAACGTTGCCATGACCGGTTCGAGAACATTGACCGATGGCAGGCCGAGTTCACGGCACTTCTCGTCGATGAAGCCCGCAAGCTCCTGATCGACGATCGTGTAAAGCACGATGCCCGGTTCCTGATCGACGGCCTCCAGCACGGCAAGGATCTGCTTCCGGTTCCGGATCAGGGGATAGACATGTTCGATCGGGAGGGAGGACTGAAACTGGGCGGCGGCGGCTCGGCCGGCGGAAATGAGAGTCTCGCCCGTGGAGTCAGATATGAGGTGAAGATGGAAGAAGTTTTTTCTGTTCTCCACGCTGTTTTTTACCCTTTGTTGATAACCCGGGAGAGATCGCCGACCTTTCCCAAGGGGCCGGCCGCCCTCGGGAAAACCGCCCAGTTATCCACATTCGGATATCGGTCGAATGCGGATCGAAGAGGGTTGTGGGCTCTGGGGACAAGTCCTTCAAGCGCTTTTCTCCTCCCCAGCTTATCCACAGACCTGGTCGTTCGGCAATGAATGGCATCTTATTGGAATCCCGCCAGATTTCGAAACGATCCACAAAATGGCGAACATGAGCGGATTTCGGTCCCCGATCTGCGAACTTAGCGGCGGATCGTCGCGTTGGCTGTGATTTGACTTTAATCCTTGCTACTCACCGACTCTAAGAAATAGAAACTCTTTTAAAAATCATTCTTTGTTTTAGGGAGAACCCATTGACCGGCACCACCCGGAAGATCGTCCAGGTCCTGGAAGGCAAAACGCTCACTCCGCCTCCCATCTGGCTGATGAGACAGGCAGGGCGTTATCTGCCGGAGTACAGGGAAACGCGGGCGAAGGCCGGAAGTTTCCTCGATCTCTGTTATTCGCCGGATTTCGCTGTCGAGGTCACAGTCCAGCCGATCCGGCGTTATGCCTTCGATGCAGCGATCCTGTTTTCCGATATCCTGGTCATTCCGGATGCCTTGAAGCGGAACGTCCGTTTCGTGCAGGGCGAAGGTCCGCAGATGGATCCGATCGATGTGTCCGGCATTCGGGCCTTGAAGGACGATACGGTTCTGGCGCACCTTGCGCCGGTCCTGGAGACGGTCGGCAGGCTGAGAGGTGAATTGCCCGCGGAAACGACGCTGCTCGGCTTCTGTGGCGCTCCCTGGACGGTTGCGACCTATATGATCGCCGGCCACGGCACCCCGGATCAGGCTCCTGCCCGCCTCTTCGCCTACCGGCATCCCGAAGCTTTCGAACAGCTCCTGTCCTTCCTTGCCGAGATATCGGCGCAGTACCTGATCGCCCAGATCGATGCCGGCGCCGATGCGGTGCAGATCTTCGATTCCTGGGCCGGGGTCCTGGGAGAAGCGGAATTCGAAGCGTTCGCCATAAAGCCGGTGGCGCGGATGATCGAGATCGTTCGCAGGGAACGGCCGGCTGCGAAGATCATCGCCTTCGCCAAAGGCGCCGGGTTTAACCTCAAGACCTATCGCCAGAAGACCGGTGCCGATGCGATCGGTCTCGACTGGTCCGTGCCGCTCGCCTTCGCCGTGGACTTGCAGAAGGACGGTCCGGTTCAGGGTAATCTCGATCCCATGCGGATGGTTGCCGGCGGCAAATCGCTGGATGACGGTATAGATGCGATCCTGCAGGCGCTCGGCAATGGGCCGCTGATCTTCAATCTCGGCCATGGCATCACGCCGGAGGCCAGTCCCGACCATGTGACCCAGCTCGTGAAGCGCGTCCGCGGAGAGCGGTTGTGAGCGGTCAAGACCGAGCCCGGGAGCTGCAACGCGGCGTGCCCGCCGGTCGACGGTCGGCACTGCGCGCCTTCGCGGCGCTGGCGGTCTTCATCGGCATCCTGGCTGCGGTCTATCTCGCAAGACCTGCCGATTTCATCCTGTACATCAAGGCGTTCCATGTGATCGCGGTGATGTCGTGGATGGCGGGGCTGCTCTACATGCCGCGGCTGTTCATCTACCACAGCGATGCCGAACCGGGCTCGGCGCAGTCGGAAACGTTCAAGATGATGGAGCAGCGGCTCCTGAAGATCATCATGAACCCGGCGATGATGATCACCTGGGCGCTCGGACTGTTTCTCGCCTGGGACGTTTACGAATTTCGCGGCGGCTGGCTGCATGCCAAGATCGGCCTCGTCGTGCTCTTGACCATGGTGCATGTCCTGTTCAGCCGCGCGGTGCGCAGCTTTGCCGCAGACGGGCCGCGGCGAACCCCGCGTTACTGGCGCCTGATGAACGAACTTCCGACCGTCCTGATGGTCGGCATTGTCATTCTCGTCATCGTGAAACCGTTCTGACACGGTTTCTTTAGCAAGATTTGTGGTATGCCCCTTGCGGCTCACCACGTGAACCGCTATTTTCCGTCCATCTCATCTCGTGGCATGCGTGTAATTTCCTGTCGTCCCCGGATCATCTTCCGCGGTAGCGAATTTCACCACTCGCCTACATCCCCCTTAAATTCTCAATGTGGTCCCCTCTTCATGGCTGAAATGAAGCTTCAAGAACTCAAGAGCAAATCCCCGACTGATTTGCTGACCTTCGCCGAATCACTTGAGGTCGAGAACGCCAGCACGATGCGCAAGCAGGAGCTGATGTTCGCAATTCTCAAGGTTCTGGCGAGCCAGGACGTCGAAATCATCGGCGAAGGCGTGGTCGAGGTCTTGCAGGACGGGTTTGGCTTCCTGCGCTCCGCAAATGCCAACTATCTCCCCGGTCCGGACGATATCTACATCTCGCCTTCCCAGATCCGCCGCTTCTCGTTGAAGACCGGCGATACGGTCGAAGGTCCGATCCGCGGCCCGAAGGAAGGCGAACGTTATTTCGCGCTTCTGAAGGTCAACACCATCAATTTCGACGATCCGGAAAAGATCCGTCACAAGGTTCACTTCGACAACCTGACGCCGCTCTATCCGAACGAGCGGTTCAAGATGGAGCTGGATATCCCCACGTCGCGGGATCTTTCGGCCCGCGTCATCGATCTGGTGGCGCCGCTCGGCAAGGGCCAGCGTGGCCTGATCGTCGCACCGCCGCGTACCGGCAAGACCGTTCTCCTGCAGAACATCGCCCACTCGATCACCGCCAACCATCCGGAATGTTATCTGATCGTTCTTCTGATCGACGAACGTCCGGAAGAAGTGACGGACATGCAGCGCTCGGTAAAGGGCGAGGTCGTTTCCTCGACCTTCGACGAGCCGGCGATCCGCCACGTTCAGGTGGCCGAAATGGTCATCGAAAAGGCCAAGCGCCTCGTCGAGCACGGCCGAGACGTGGTCATCCTGCTCGATTCCATCACCCGCCTCGGCCGCGCCTACAACACCGTCGTTCCGTCATCGGGCAAGGTCCTGACCGGTGGTGTCGACGCCAACGCCCTGCAGCGGCCGAAGCGCTTCTTCGGTGCGGCGCGTAACATCGAAGAAGGCGGCTCGTTGACGATCATCGCCACCGCGCTGATCGATACCGGCAGCCGCATGGACGAAGTTATCTTCGAAGAGTTCAAGGGCACCGGCAACTCGGAAATCGTGCTCGACCGCAAGGTCGCCGACAAGCGTATCTTCCCGTCGATGGATATTCTCAAGTCCGGTACGCGTAAGGAAGACCTGCTGGTGCAGCGCCAGGATCTGCAGAAGATCTTCGTGCTCCGCCGCATTCTCGCGCCGATGGGCACGACCGACGCGATCGAATTCCTCATCGACAAGCTGAAGCAGACGAAGAACAACGGTGATTTCTTCGACTCGATGAATACGTAACGGGAAAACATCCAATCCTTAGCCGGATGCAGATGATCAAGAGAGCGTCCGGCTTGCCGGGCGCTTTTGAGTTTCTGGACTATGCTCTACAAGAGGCGTCGATGACGGCCAGGTTCAACGATACGATTTTCGCGCTCTCCAGCGGCGCCCTGCCGGCTGGCGTTGCCGTGGTTCGCCTAAGCGGGCCAAGGGCAATCGAGGTGGCGAGCATTCTTGCCGGCGACGTTCCTTCGGACCGCAAAGCTACGCTGCGAACGATTCGTAACCGGAACGGTCTGATTATCGACCGCGGACTTGTTCTGGCGTTTCCCGGCCCGAATTCGTTCACGGGCGAAGATTGCGTTGAATTCCATCTCCATGGAAGTCGGGCCGTCGTCGCAGCCGTTTATGAGGAGCTTGGGCAATTTTCCGGAATGCGCCTTGCTGAGGCCGGGGAATTTTCACGCCGTGCTTTCGAAAACGGCAAGATGGACCTCGTCGAAGTCGAAGGTCTCGCGGATCTCATCTCCGCCGAAACCGAGATGCAGCGTCGGCTGGCGGTCGAACAGGGTTTTGGCGGGCAATCGGCACTTTATATGGATTGGGCCGAGCGATTGACGCGGTCTCGCGCGCTGATCGAGGCGGAACTGGATTTCGCCGATGAGGATGACGTTCCCGGATCGGTATCGGATCGGGTCTGGGCGGATGTCGGCGACCTTTATCTTGAACTGCAGGACCACATTGCCCAGGCCAAAGCGGGCGAGATTATCCGCGACGGTTTCAAGGTGGTCATTGCAGGCCCGCCGAATGCGGGGAAGTCCAGTCTGCTCAATGCCCTGGCCAAGCGAGACGTTGCTATCGTCACGGAGATTGCCGGTACCACGCGCGATGTCCTGCACATAGACCTCGATATGGATGGTTATCTGGTCCGGTTCTTCGACACTGCTGGCTTGCGAGAAACCGAGGACCGGGTAGAGCAGGAAGGCGTGAGGCGCGCGCGGATGGCGATCGACCAGGCGGACCTGGTCATCGAGCTTAAAGAGATCGATTCGAACACGAAACATATTCGGAGCGAGCTTTCCATCGAAACCATGCGTGTGGGAAGCAAGCGGGATATCCATGGTCCGTCACCGGCCTACGATCTCTGCATATCGAGCCGTGACGGCGAAGGCATGGGCGAGCTACGCCGCGCTATCCTAGATCGTGTTCAGGCACTATGGACCGGCTCACTTGTGCCCAACCGTGCGCGGCAACTCGACTATCTGAAAGATGCTTCCAATTTCATCGAAGAAGCGCTAAATGGCCGCGAGCTGGATTTGCGTGCGGAGAGCCTTCGCGCCGCGGCCTCGTCGCTGGGGCGGATTACCGGCAGAGTGGATGTCGAACAACTTCTCGACGTCATTTTCTCGCAATTCTGCATAGGCAAGTGATTCACGTGAAACAGGCGGCTTTTCCGCCTTTCATCAGGTGGCGGAATGGAACAGACCTTTGATGTGATTGTCATTGGCGGCGGGCATGCTGGCTGCGAGGCGGCCAGCGCTGCGGCGCGCATGGGTGCCAGGACGGCGCTGGTGACGCACAAACGCGAAACGATCGGCGTCATGTCCTGCAATCCCGCGATCGGCGGTCTGGGCAAAGGCCACCTCGTGCGAGAAGTGGATGCGCTTGACGGGTTGATGGGCCGGGTTGCGGATGCCGCCGGCATCCAGTTCCGGATGCTGAATCGGAAAAAGGGGCCGGCTGTGCGCGGTCCTCGCACCCAAGCTGACCGCAAGCTTTATCGTCTTGCCATGCAGCAGGAGATATTCAACCACCCGAACCTCGACCTTATCGAGGGCGATGCCTTCGATCTGGACATGGATGCTTCGGGGCAGGTTCGCGCCGTTATCCTCAAGGATGGACGTCGATTCGTTACCGGAACGGTTGTTCTAACGACGGGGACTTTTCTCCGCGGCCTGATTCACATCGGCAATGAAAAGATTCCCGCCGGCCGCGTTGGTGAGGCGCCGTCTCTGGGCCTGTCCGTTACACTTTCGCGGTTTGGCCTTAAGTTGGGCCGCCTGAAGACCGGTACGCCGGCACGTCTCGATGGGCGCACCATCGTTTGGGGCGATATTGGCAGCCAGGATGCGGATGAGGATCCCGTGCCTTTCTCGTTCATGACGGACAGGATTACGACGACACAGATTGCCTGCGGCGTGACCCGCACCACGGATGCGACGCACAAGATTATCTCCGACAATATACATCTGTCGGCGATGTATTCCGGTCAGATCGAGGGCGTCGGCCCGCGCTATTGCCCGTCGATCGAGGACAAGATCGTGCGGTTCGGCGAGCGAGATGGGCATCAGATTTTTCTCGAGCCGGAAGGTCTCGACGATCCAACCGTTTATCCGAATGGAATTTCGACTTCCCTCCCCGCCAATGTCCAGGAAGCATTTATCCGGACAATTCCAGGTCTGGAGAATGTTGCTATCTTCCAACCCGGTTACGCGATCGAGTATGACCACGTCGATCCGCGTGAGTTGACGCCGGCTCTGGAGGTCAAGAAGATCAGCGGGCTTTTCCTCGCCGGCCAGATCAATGGTACGACGGGTTATGAAGAAGCGGCTGCGCAGGGTCTCGTCGCCGGCCTGAATGCCGCACGCCGCGCAGCTGGGGCTGCCGCCTACCATTTCAGCCGGGCCGATTCCTATATTGGCGTGATGATCGACGATCTGACATCACGCGGCGTGACCGAACCCTATCGCATGTTCACGTCGCGCGCTGAGTATCGGCTTTCGCTCCGCGCGGACAATGCCGATATGCGCCTGACAGAAATCGGCGTGTCGCTTGGTTGCGTTGGAAGTGATCGTGAGCGAAAGTTTGCCGGATACAAACAAGCCATCGTCGATGAGCGTGCGAGACTTCAAACGCTGACGATCACACCCAATGAAGCGGCCAAGCACGGACTGAAGCTGAATCAGGACGGTCAGCGTCGCTCTGCGTTCGAGCTGCTCGCTTATCCTGACCAATCATTGGCGGGCCTCACGGCAATTTGGCCAGAGCTGAGCGCATTGACGCCGAAAGTGGCGGATGCAATCGAGATTGAGGCCAAGTACGCGGTCTATATGAATCGTCAGGTCTCGGATATCGAAGCCACGAAGCGAGATGAGGCTCGAAGTATCCCGCAAGGCTTTGATTTTAAACAACTTCCAGGCCTTTCAAACGAACTGAAGCTGAAGTTGACGGCCGCTAACCCGGTCAACCTCGCCCAGGCTGCGAATGTGGATGGCATGACCCCGGCCGCGCTCGCGCTCATCCTTGCTCTTCTGCGTAAAGATGATGCAACTCAAAATCGCGCAAAGCGAGTCTCTTGATGCAACTAAACGGCAAGAGTGTTTCACGTGAAACGCAGGAACGGCTGGAGCATTTCGCTAGGCTTTTCCAAAAATGGGCCAAGACCATCAATCTGGTTGCCCCCTCCACTCTGGACGAGCTGTGGCAACGGCATATTGCCGATAGCGCTCAGATCTATCAACTATCCCCTGGCGCACAGCGTTGGCACGACCTTGGATCAGGCGGCGGTTTTCCCGGTGTAATCACCGCCATTTTCTTGGCAGAGGTGGGTGAAGGCTGGGTTCACCTTGTCGAAAGCAATCAAAAGAAAGCGGCGTTTCTGCGTGTTGCGTTGAACGAGACGGGGGCTCGCGGCTCGGTTCACCCGGTGCGTATCGAAGCTGCTCCGAAGGAATTGCAGGACTGCGACCGGATCTCGGCCCGTGCCCTTGCTGAACTCGACCTGCTTTTTTCCTACACATCGCCATGGATGGTTGGAAAAAATACAAGGGCTTTTTTCCATAAAGGCCGGGATTACGCATCCGAAGTCGCGAAAGCCCGTGGCCGTTGGGCTTTTGATCTGGTAGAACATCGAAGTGCCGTTGAGCAAGACTCCGTTATTCTCGAAATCAATAATCTAAGGCACGTTACACCCTAGATCATCAGGTGCGATATGTTCGAAAAGAACCGGATTATTACCATCGCGAACCAAAAGGGTGGCGTTGGCAAGACGACGACCGCCATTAATTTGGCCACCGCGCTTGCAGCCATCGGCGAACGCGTGCTGATTGTTGATCTCGACCCCCAAGGCAATGCAAGCACGGGTCTCGGTATTGACCGTCGCGATCGCAAGCTGTCGTCCTATGATCTGCTGATGGGATATAATTCCATTACGGAGACGGCGATGGAAACCGCTGTCCCGAACCTACACATCGTGCCATCGACCATGGATCTTCTCGGCTTCGAGATGGAAATTTCCCAGTCGTCGGATCGCGCGTTCAAACTTCGCCGGGCGGTCAATACGCAGGATGCACTGGGCTATTCCTATATCCTTCTGGATTGCCCGCCGTCCTTCAATCTCCTGACGATGAACGCCATGGCAGCCGCGCATTCCATTCTTGTGCCGCTCCAGTGCGAATTCTTTGCGCTGGAAGGTCTTAGCCAGCTGCTCGACACGGTCGATCAGGTTCGTCGCACGGTCAACCCATCGCTGGATATTCAGGGTATCGTCTTGACGATGTTCGATGCGCGCAACAATCTGGCGCAGCAGGTGGTCAGCGACGTCAAGTCCTATCTCGGCGAGAAAGTCTATCAGACGTTGATTCCCCGAAATGTTCGCGTTTCGGAAGCTCCGTCTTACGGCAAGCCGGCCATTCTCTACGATCTGAAGTGCGCCGGCAGTCAAGCCTATCTTCAGCTTGCGTCTGAGGTTATTCAACGCGAGCGTCGCCGCAAGGCAGCTTGAATAGATACGATAAAAACGGGTTAGCATATGAGTGACGATCCTTCAAAGCGCCGCCTCGGGCGAGGCCTTGCTGCTCTCATCGGTGAGATGGATCAGCCTATTCCAGCGGACACGAACGCACCAAAAAGCGTCAATCCGGACCGCATGGTGCCAATCGAGCACGTCACTCGGAACCCGAAGAATCCGCGCCGCACATTTGATGAAAGCGAGCTGCAGGATCTTTCGAGCTCTATACGTCAGCATGGCATCGTCCAGCCGGTCGTCGTTCGCCCCCGTGGGCGCGACCAGTTTGAGATCATCGCCGGCGAACGGCGTTGGCGAGCGGCGCAGCTTGCAGGCTTGATCGAAATCCCGATTATCGTCCGTGATGTCGATGACCGCACGGCACTCGAAATCGCGATTGTCGAAAACGTACAGCGCGCCGACCTCAATCCCCTGGAAGAGGCGCTGGGTTATGATCAGCTTATCGCCGAGCATGGTTATACCCAGAACGATCTCGGCGAGATCATCGGTAAGAGCCGCAGCCATGTGGCGAACAGCCTTCGCCTTTTGAAGCTGCCGGAACCGGTTCGTGATATGCTTGCCGGTGGCAGCCTGTCCGCCGGCCATGCGCGTGCATTGATCACCACGTCCGATCCGGTCGCCCTGGCGCGGACGATTGTTGCAAAGGGTATGTCAGTTCGCGATGCTGAGCGCCTCGCTCAGAACGATATCAAAGCCCAATCTGAACCGTCGAACGTTTCGAAGGCGGAACAAAAAGATTCGGACACACTCGCTCTGGAAAGAACGCTTTCAGACGCGCTCGGTCTCGAGGTAAAAATCAACCACAAGAATGGCGGCGGCCAGGTTCGGATCAACTACAAGAGCCTGGAACAGCTTGAAGAGATCTGCCGCCTGCTCGAACGCAGATAATTCTTTTAAATCAACGACTTGATTGAAGCGTCGTCGCCATCAGTGTGTGGAGGGCGATGCTTGGTTCAAGGACTTGGCGCTGGCGGGACATTAGGACCGCGGCCTGCAGGCGATCTGTCTCGCGGGCGATAGCCGGTCCAGTCCAGGTGCGCAAAGCTTTCTCGATGATCGGCTTGCGCTTGAAATGAATATGGCGGCCGAGCGTCATCAGCACCTGGCCAGGCTGCAGCTTTTTGTCGTCCATTTCCGAGCGCATCACGTCGAGCAACTGAAATTGCTTGAGGCAGGATTGCAGGACCAGAAAGATAGGCGTTTTGGATGAAACGACTTTCTGGATTGCGCGATTGAGGCCGGGAAGGTCGCCGCTCAAGATCGCATCGACGGCTTCATCTGCGGAAACGCTGCTTGCATCGCCGATAATCTCGTCGACATGCGTTTCCTCAACAGTCCCCTGCCCCCGGCAATAGAGCGCCAGTTTACGGATCTCGTTGCGTGAAGCGACTCGGTCGCCACCCAGCAATTCAAGCAGCCGGCGGCGCGCATCCGGGCTGATCCGAAGGCTTTCGGCGCCCAGTCCCGTGTCGATCAGGCTATTCAGCGTCTTCACGTCATCGGCGTAGCAAGGAATGACGGCGATGGATTTAGCCGGCTCCGCGACCTTGCGGAGGCCCGCACCTTTTTTCAGGTCACCGGCCTCAACGATCAGAATGTTTTCCGGTGCCGGCCCGTCGGCGAGTATCTGCATCGCATCGAGAAGATATTTTTCGTTGGCTGCACCACGCAGCCAGACGAGTTTTGATCCGCCGAACAGACCGAGCGAATTGACCTCGTCCAAAAGGCGGCCCGGATCGCCCTGAAGATCGGAAATATCGAGTTTCAGCATGGAAAACGGGTCGTCCGGAGAGACGCCCGTCTTTTTGGCGAGCAGCGAAGCGCGCTCGGATACGAGGCCGCGATCCGGCCCGTAAATCACTAAAATCTTGTAGAGATCGGCTCCCTTCTCAGCGAAGCGGTCGAACTCGTGGGATTTTATTTCTGCCATGCCGTCTGCGGCTGAGGTTCGCGCGCCAGCGCGATTGCGATTTCGGCGCGGATGAATTCGGCGAGTTCACGGGATGCGCGGTTTTCAGCGTCTCGGATGGCGCGCACCTTGGCGAAGCCCTGCCGTGAAACGTCGATCTGCGAAACCACTTCCCGCTTGGCGGACTTGATTACCTTGCTGTCGCTCAGGCGGGTGATCGTATAGGTCGCCTCGACCTGCACGCGGCCGGGAACGGGAACGCCGCTCGGGGAGACGTTGTCGTCATCCTCATCGTCGATGACGCTGGACGCCGTGCTCTTGGCGGTGAGCGTGACGTCATAGGCCGGATGAGTGGATTCGCCTGAACCGCCGGAGGTCAGGAAGACCAGATGATTGCGGATTACCTGGTCGACGCGGCCCTTGGGCTGCGAGAAGCTGACGGAGGCTATACGTTCGCCCGTGCCGTACGATTCCGAATAGAGCGGCCGAACCTGGCAGCCGGAAACGATGGCGAGCAGAGACAGGCCGGCAAACAATCCGATACGGCGAAAAGTGCGGTCAGACGACAATGTTCACGATCCTCTGTGGGACGACGATGATTTTCTTCGGCGCCTTGCCTTCAAGTGCCGCTTTGACCGCATCCAGCGCCAGTACCGCAGCTTCGACGGCACTTTGATCCGCGTCGCGGGCGATTGTCAATTCGGCGCGCTTCTTGCCGTTGATTTGAACCGGCAGTGTGACATCGTTCTCGACGGTCAGCGCGTCGTCGAACTTCGGCCAGGCAGCGTGAGCGACCATGTCCTTGTTGCCGACTACCGTCCAGCATTCCTCCGCCAGATGCGGCGTCATGGGGGCCACGATCTGGATGAGGATTTCGGCGGCGTTGCGCACGGCGGCGCGATAGGCGGTATCGCCCTTGCCGGCGGCAACGTCCGTCAGCGGTGCGACAATGGCATTTACCAGTTCGTAGATGCGCGCCACGGCCTTGTTGAAGGAGAGCTTGTCCAAGTCACCCTGAACGGCCTTCAGCGTCTTGTGGGCGAGCTGCGAGATAGGCAGCGCGTCGCCTTCCTTAGCCGGGGCAGGATCGACGGTCTTCAGGTTGTCGGCGGCTTCCGAGATCAGGCGCCACAGGCGCTGGGTGAAGCGGTGTGCGCCTTCTACGCCGGCTTCCGACCAGATGACGTCGCGGTCTGGCGGAGAGTCGGAGAGCACGAAGAAGCGGGCGGTATCGGCGCCGTAGGAGGCGATGATATCGTCCGGATCGACCACGTTCTTCTTCGACTTCGACATCTTTTCGATCGAGCCGATCGTGACTTCCTCGCCGGTCTTCAGCAGGGTGGCGCGACGCTTGCCGTCCACGTCTTCGATCTTGATATCGGCCGGCGTGACCCATTCGCCGTTCGGGCCGGAGCCCAGGCGATAGGTTTCATGCACGACCATGCCCTGGGTAAAGAGGCCCTTGAAAGGCTCCTTGACGTTCACATGGCCGGTTTCGCGCATGGCGCGGGTGAAGAAGCGAGAATAGAGCAGATGCAGGATCGCGTGCTCGATGCCGCCGATATACTGGTCGACCGGCAGCCAGCGGTTGGCGACGGACGGATCGGTCGGGTTCTTTTCCCATGGTGCGGTGAAGCGGGTGAAATACCAGCTGGAATCGACGAACGTATCCATCGTGTCCGTCTCGCGACGGGCATCCTTGCCGCAGTTTGGGCAGGCGACGTGGCGCCAGGTCGGGTGGCGATCCAGCGGGTTGCCCGGCAGGTCGAAGGTGACATCGTCCGGCAGCTTGACCGGCAGGTCCGCCTTCGGCACCGGCACGACGCCGCAATCATCGCAATGGATGACCGGGATTGGGCAGCCCCAATAACGCTGGCGCGAAACACCCCAGTCGCGCAGGCGGAAATTCACCTTGCGCTCGCCCTGTGGCATGTTGCCGATCATTGTGCCGGACAGTTTGTCGGCAACAATCGCGAAGGCTTCGTCGGTGGTCTTGCCGTCGAGGAAGCGCGAGTTGATCATCACGCCGTCATCGACGTAAGCGGTGTCGCCGACCGTGAAGGTGGCGGGATCGCCGTCCTTCGGCATCACGACCGGTACGACCGGCAGGTCGTATTTTCGGGCGAAATCCAGGTCGCGCTGGTCGCCGGACGGGCAGCCGAAGATGGCGCCCGTGCCATAGTCCATCAAAACGAAATTGGCGATGTAGACCGGCAGTTCCCAGGTGGGATCGAGCGGATGCTTGACGCGAATGCCCGTATCCATGCCCTTCTTTTCAGCCGTCTCAAGCGCGGCCAGCGAGGTGCCCTGATGGCGGCATTCCTCTGCAAAGGCATGGATAGCCGGATTCCTTTCCGCCACCGCCTTGGCGAGCGGATGGTCGGCGGCGATCGCCAGGAAGGAGGCGCCGAATAGGGTATCCGGGCGGGTCGTATAAACGGTGACTTCGGTCTCGCCGGCAGGCGCCGTGGAGCCGACGATTTCCCAACGGACCGTCAGGCCTTCGGAGCGACCGATCCAGTTCTTTTGCATCAGTCGGACCTTTTCCGGCCACTGATCCAGATGGTCGAGCTCGTCCAGCAGGTCCTGGCTGAAATCGGTGATCTTGAAGAACCACTGAACCAGTTCGCGCTGTTCGACCAGCGCGCCGGAACGCCAGCCACGGCCGTCGATGACCTGCTCGTTGGCCAGAACCGTCTGGTCGACCGGGTCCCAGTTGACCTTGGACTGCTTGCGGTAGACCAGGCCCTTTTCCATCATGTCGATGAAAAGGTGCTGCTGCTGCTGGTAGTATTCGACATCGCAGGTGGCGAATTCACGGGACCAGTCCAGCGACAGGCCCATGGCCTTCAGCTGCTTCTTCATCGATTCGATGTTCTGGTAGGTCCAGGTCTTCGGATGGGTCTTGTTATCGCGAGCAGCGTTTTCGGCCGGCATGCCGAAGGCGTCCCAACCCATCGGGTGCAGAACGTTGAAACCGCGGGCGCGCTTGTATCGGGCGACGACGTCACCCATCGCGTAATTGCGCACGTGGCCCATGTGGATGCGGCCCGACGGATAGGGGAACATCTCGAGGACGTAATATTTCTCGCGCGGATCGCTGTTGTCGGTTTCGAAAACCTTCGCCTCGTTCCACTTCTGCTGCCAACGGGGCTCGGCATCGCGCGGGTTATAACGTTCAGTCGCCATTTCGATGATATTCCGGGAAAATCAAGATAAGAAGTTGGGGCGAACCTTCACCATGAAAGCCCGTTAGCGTCAAGTTTTACAGGCTTTGCCAGAGGTCAAACTTTGAGGACCACTTGGCGCAAAACCGCTTGGCAGCTGCCTATATGAGGATTATGCGCAGACTTCTCAAGAATTGCGGCAGAACGAGAGAAATCGGATCATGAGCGTCGAAGAGCGGTTGCAGGATGTAAAGGCACGGATAGGCAAGGCGGAACGGACCGGCAAACGAGCGGCCGGTTCGGTTGTTCTGGTCGCGGTCTCCAAGACGTTCGATGCTGACGACATCCGGCCGGTGATTGCTGCCGGCCAAAGGGTGTTCGGCGAGAACAGAGTGCAGGAAAGCCAGGGCAAGTGGCCGGAATTGAAGGCCGAGACGCCGGGTATCGAACTGCATCTGATCGGGCCGCTGCAATCCAACAAGGCGGCCGACGCAATCGCGCTGTTCGACGTCATCGAGACGGTCGACCGGGAGAAGATCGCCCGCGCTCTGGCCGATGAGATGAAGAAGCAGGGCAGGGCGCCGAAGCTCTACGTTCAGGTGAATACGGGGTCGGAACCGCAAAAAGCCGGTATCGAGCCGAAGGAGACGGTGAAATTCGTGGCTCTGTGCCGCGACGAACTGGGTCTGGCGATCGAAGGCCTGATGTGCATTCCGCCGGCGGAAGAAAATCCCGGCCCGCATTTTGCCTTGCTGGCCAAGCTTGCCAGGGAATGCGGTGTCGAGAAACTCTCCATGGGCATGTCCGGTGATTTCGAGACGGCGGTGGAATTCGGCGCGACCAGCGTTCGCGTCGGTTCGGCGATTTTCGGGTCGCGCTGAACATAGCGCTTTCGTCGGGCTTTCCCCTATCTCCCGCGCACCCTAGATTGCTTCGATCAAGGCAGTGCGATGTAACGGGAGGTACAGATGCAGAGCCGCTATTTCGAGGTTTATGAAGGCTGGCAGAAGCATCCCGAAGCCTTTTGGCGGGAGGCTGCCAAGGCGATCGACTGGTTCACGCCGCCGGAAAAGATTTTCGACGAAAGCCAAGGCGTCTATGGCCGCTGGTTCACCGGTGGCGAGACCAACACCTGCTATAACTGCCTCGACCGGCAAGTGGCGGCGGGGCTGGGCGACCGGCGTGCCTTCATCCACGACAGCGCTATGACGGGCAAGGTGGCGACGTTCACTTATGCCGAGGTTCTGACGGAGGTGACGGCGATTGCCGCGGCGCTGCGCAATCTCGGCATCGAGAAGGGCGACCGCGTCGTCATCTATATGCCGATGGTGCCGGAAGCGGTTTTTTCCATGCTGGCCTGTGCCCGTCTGGGTGCGGTGCATTCGGTCGTCTTCGGCGGGTTTGCCGCGCAGGAGCTGGCGGCGCGGCTGAACGATTCGGAAGCGAAACTGGTTATCTCCGCCAGCTGCGGCCTGGAACCGGGACGGGTGGTTGCCTACAAGCCGCTGCTCGATCAGGCGATCGAGCTTGCGCGGGTCAAACCGAAGAATTGCCTGATCCTGCAACGGCCACAGCTGACAGCCGAGCTGCGGGTGGAACGCGGCGAACTCGACTTTGCCGTGACCGTCGACAAGGCTCGCGGTATCGAGGTGCAATGTGTGCCGGTGAAGGCCACTGATCCGCTCTATATCCTCTACACGTCCGGCACGACCGGGCAGCCGAAGGGCGTGGTGCGCGACAATGGCGGGCACATGGTGTCGCTCGCCTGGAGCATGTTCAACATCTTTGGCATGAAGCCGGGCGAGGTGTTCTGGACGGCCTCGGATATAGGCTGGGTGGTCGGACATTCCTATATCGTTTATGCGCCGCTGCTGACCGGCAATACGAGCGTCATCTTCGAGGGCAAGCCGGTCGGTACGCCGGACGCCGGCACATTCTGGCGGGTGGTGCGCGATCACGACGTGAAAGTGCTGTTCACCGCACCGACGGCATTCCGGGCGATCCGCCGCGACGATCCAGACGGGGACCTTGTCGAGAACTACGATCTCCTGGGCATGCGGGCGCTGTTCCTGGCCGGCGAGAGGGCTGATTCGGAAACGCTGAAATGGGCCGAACAGAAGCTGAAAGTCCCGGTGATCGATCACTGGTGGCAGACAGAGACCGGCTGGCCCGTGGCGGCCAACACGGTCGGGCTGGGGCTGATGCCGGTCAAGTACGGGTCGCCGACGCGGCCGATGCCCGGTTATGCGATCGATGTGCTGGATGATTCCGGCCAGCCGGTGCCGCGCGGCACGCTCGGCAATATCGTCATCAAGCTGCCGCTACCGCCCGGCTGCCTCGTCAGCTTCTGGAATGCCGATCAGCGGTTCCGCGAGGCCTGCCTCGACGAGTTTCCCGGCTATTACAAGACTGCCGATGCCGGGATGGTGGACGAGGATGGATATGTCTTCGTCATGGCTCGCACCGACGACATCATCAACTGCGCCGGCCATCGTCTTTCGACAGGCGCCATGGAAGAGGTCTGCGCCAAACATCCGGATGTGGCGGAATGCGCCGTTATCGGTGTGCATGACGCCACCAAGGGGCAAATCCCCTGCGGCTTCATGGTGCTGAAGAACCATGTTTCACGGGAAACGCCGGATATCGCCCGGGAGGTCGCCGAGCTGGTGCGCAACGAGATCGGCCCGGTCGCGGCGTTCAAGACGGTGATGGTGGTAAACCGGCTGCCGAAGACGCGGTCGGGAAAAATCCTGCGGGGCACAATGCAGAAAATTGCCGACGACATGCCCTGGAAAATGCCGGCAACCATCGACGATCCGGCGGTTCTTGATGAGATTACGGCGATTTTGAAGGCGAATGGGTATGCGCGGGACAGTTTGAAGCAGAGCGCTTGAGGCGAATGATTCGGATTCGAAATGGTGTCGGACCCCTCCTCCGTCATCCTCGGGCTTGTTGTACGGCCTTGGTACATAGCTGACAGAAGTTCGGGGACAAGCCCGAGCATGACGTCGAACATGGGACCGCCACCATCAGCATATCCCCAAATCTCCGGCCTATAGGCCGGAGATTTCCACCGATGCAAAATCTTGATCGGACGTTAAGAAATGGGGTCTCTGCGTTAACCATTTGTTAACCATATCAGCCGTAAATCTCGGTCAACGATTTCTTAACGCAGATGACCAAAGTGCTAACAGACGCTCGCTCTATCCGCATCAAGGGCCGCTCTTTTCTGGCGGTCGTCTTGTCTCCCGACCTGCCGCTGGACGACTGGCTGGCGCGTCTTGATGACCTGGCCGCCCGTTCGGCCGGGTTCTTTCTCGGCCGGCCCGTCGTGCTCGACGTTACTGATCTTGAGATCAACAAGGTCGAGCTGAAAGAATTGCTGGCGGCTTTCGTCGAACGCAACGTTGCGATCATGGGCATCGAGGGCGCCCGCCCGTCGCTGCTCGGTCCGGGCATGCCTCCGGCGCTGAAGGGCGGCAAGCCCGTCTCCGACGAGGCGGTTGCCAAGGAGCCGATCATCGAGCTTCGCAACATGCCGGCGGAAACGGCAGGGGCCATTCCGGTGATACCCGAGCCGCGGCAGGCATTGCAGTCACTTGTCATCCGCGAGCCGATACGCTCCGGCCAGTCGGTCATCTTCCCGGAAGGCGACGTGACCGTGATCGGTTCGGTCGCATCGGGCGCCGAAGTCATCGCCGGCGGATCAGTCCATATCTACGGCACGCTGCGCGGCCGGGCGATGGCCGGTTCGATCGGTAACACCAACGCACGTATTTTCTGCCGCAAGCTGGAAGCCGAGCTTCTCGCGATCGATGGCGTCTACAAGATGGCCGAGGACATGGAGCCCGGCCTGCGCGGCAAGTCCGTCCAGCTCTGGCTGGAGGACGATACCATCATGGCAGAAACGCTTATTTGAGCCTCAACCGGCCTAAACAGGAGAGAAGAACATGGGGAAAGTCATAGTCGTCACTTCAGGCAAGGGCGGCGTCGGCAAGACGACTTCCACCGCCGCACTTGGAGCGGCCCTGGCTTCGAAGGGCGAGAGGGTTGTCGTCGTCGACTTTGACGTCGGCCTGCGCAATCTCGACCTGGTCATGGGCGCCGAACGTCGGGTCGTCTACGACCTGATCAACGTCATCCAGGGCGAGGCCAAGCTCAGCCAGGCACTCATTCGCGACAAGCGGCTGGAAACCCTGTTCCTGTTGCCTGCCTCGCAGACCCGCGACAAGGACAACCTGACGCCCGAGGGTGTCGAGCGCGTCATCGCCGAGCTGCGTCGGGTGTTCGACTGGGTCATCTGCGATAGCCCGGCCGGTATCGAGAGCGGTGCGACGCTGGCGATGCGCCATGCGGATGTCGCCGTGGTCGTCACCAATCCGGAAGTGTCGTCGGTTCGCGATTCGGACCGCATCATCGGCCTGCTGGATTCCAAGACCGTGAAGGCGGAAAACGGCGAGCGCATCGAGAAGCATCTGCTGCTGACGCGTTACGATTCAAACCGCGCCGAGCGCGGCGACATGCTGAAGGTCGATGACGTCCTGGAAATTCTGTCGATCCCACTGATCGGTATCATTCCCGAAAGCATGGACGTGCTGCGTGCTTCCAATATTGGCGCCCCGGTGACCCTGGCGGACGCGACCAGCATGCCGGCCATGGCCTATTTCGACGCTGCCCGCCGTCTTTCCGGCGAGCCCCTGCCGATCACGATTCCGGGCGAGAAGCGCAGCTTCTTCGGAAAAATCTTCGGAAGGAAGGCCGCATGAGCATTTTCAGTCTGTTCCGAAAGCAGAGGTCGGCGCCGGCGGCGCGCGAGCGTCTGCAGGTGCTTCTGGCGCACGAGCGCGCCTCGGCCGGCACGGACCTGGTCGCAGTGCTCCGTGAAGAAATCCTGGCGGTGATCGCCCGCCATGTGGAAGTCGATAGCGACCGGGTGACGGTGAAGCTCGATCGCGACGAGAATGTCTCGATCCTGGAAATCGACGTGGAAATTCCGATCCACGCTGCTTTGGCGGCTTGAAGAATATCTGCCGGGCGTCTCCTCCCACGCCCGGCAGATTCCTTCGGCTGAAAAGCGCGCAAAACAAAACCCGCCGAGCGATCGGCGGGTTTTGTTTTTTTGGAATGTTCGAGACCGAACGACTTAGTAGTTGTCGTCCTCGTCTTCGTCCTTGCGGGTAGACTTGAGCGAGGAGAGCTTGGCGAAAACGGCGTCGGCGTCGATTTCCTTCTCTTCCTCACGCTCGTTGCGGTAGCTGAAGCCGAGGTTTTCGGTTTCGGCGGCCGGTTGCAGCGAGGCGCCGAGTTCGGCAGCCGTCGGCAGCGGACGGCCCTTCGAGGCGCGTTCCACTTCAAGATCGAGATCGATCTGGCTGCAGAGGCCAAGCGTGACCGGGTCCATCGGCGTCAGGTTGGTGGAGTTCCAGTGGGTGCGCTCGCGGATCTGCTCGATCGTCGACTTGGTGGTGCCGACGAGACGCGAAATCTGGGCGTCCTTCAGTTCCGGATGGTTGCGAACCAGCCAGAGAATGGCGTTCGGACGGTCCTGGCGCTTGGAAACCGGGGTGTAACGCGGGCCGCGGCGCTTCGATTCGGGAACGCGAACCTTCGGCTCGGAAATCTTCAGCTTGTAGTTTACGTCCTTCTCGCCGCGCTGGATTTCGTCGCGCGACAGCTGACCGGTGGCGATCGGGTCGAGGCCCTTGATACCCTGTGCCGCTTCACCGTCAGCAATCGCCTTCACCTCAAGCGGATGCAGCTTGCAGAAGTTTGCGATCTGGTCGAACGAGAGCGCGGTGTTGTCGACGAGCCAGACAGCGGTCGCCTTCGGCATAAGCAATGTTTGAGCCATGGATATAGTTCCTCTGTCCGTCCGCGCCGGTGTCGCGGGCCGTGGGTATCAACCACAATTTCCGGGAATTTACCGCCCTATAATCGAAATTCGTTAGAAATGCAAATCTTTACGCATGGGGCCAATTGTCTACCCTTTGTCTAATTGCCGCCCTTGTTCCAGCTGTTATGTATGGACCATAAGGCATTGACGGTTCGAGGTATCGTCGGCTTGCTCAAGGGAGGAATTCATGTCCGAAAAAGTCTATCCGGTTCTCAAGTCCGCCAAGGCGAAAGCCTTGATCGACAAGGACAAGTACGAGAAATGGTATGAGGCGAGCATCGAGGATCCGGACAAGTTCTGGGGCAAGCACGGCAAACGGATCGACTGGTTCAAGCCCTATACCAAGGTCAAGAATACGTCCTTCAAGGGCAAGGTTTCGATCAAGTGGTTCGAGGACGGTCTCACCAACGTTTCCTACAACTGTATCGACCGCCACCTGAAGACCCATGGCGAGCGCACGGCGCTGATTTGGGAAGGCGACAACCCGTATATCGACAAGAAAATTACCTATAACCAGCTTTACGATGCCGTCTGCCGCATGGCGAACGTGCTGAAGAAGCACGGCGTCAAGAAGGGTGACCGCGTCACCATCTACATGCCGATGATCCCGGAAGCGGCCTATGCGATGCTCGCCTGCGCCCGTATCGGCGCGGTGCATTCGGTCGTGTTCGGCGGCTTCTCGCCGGAAGCGCTGGCCGGCCGTATCGTCGATTGCCAGTCCACCTTCGTCATCACCTGCGACGAAGGCGTGCGCGGCGGCAAGCCGGTGCCGCTGAAAGAAAACACCGATACGGCCATCCATATCGCCGCCCGCCATCACGTGACGGTCAACAAGGTTCTGGTCGTGCGCCGCACCGGCGGCAAGACCGGTTGGGCGCCGGGCCGTGACCTCTGGTACCACCAGGAAGTCACCACCGTGAAGGGCGATTGCGAACCGGTGAAGATGAAGGCGGAAGACCCGCTGTTCATCCTCTATACGTCGGGTTCGACTGGCAAGCCGAAGGGCGTGTTGCACACGACAGGCGGTTATCTCGTCTTCGCGGCGATGACCCACGAATATACGTTCGATTACCATGACGGCGACGTCTACTGGTGCACGGCGGATGTGGGCTGGGTTACCGGCCATTCCTACATCGTCTATGGGCCGCTGGCGAACTGCGCCACCTCGCTGATGTTCGAAGGCGTGCCGAACTTCCCGGACCAGGGCCGGTTCTGGGAAATCATCGACAAGCACAAGGTCAACATCTTCTACACCGCCCCGACGGCGATCCGTTCGCTGATGGGCGCCGGCGACGAGTTCGTGAAGCGCTCCTCGCGCGCCAGCCTTCGCCTGCTCGGCACGGTCGGCGAGCCGATCAATCCGGAAGCCTGGGAATGGTATTACAACGTGGTCGGCGACAAGCGCTGCCCGATCGTTGATACCTGGTGGCAGACGGAAACCGGGGGGCACCTGATCACGCCGCTGCCGGGTGCCACCGACCTGAAGCCCGGTTCGGCGACCAATCCGTTCTTCGGCGTCAAGCCGGAACTGGTCGATAACGAGGGCAACGTGCTGGAAGGGGCGGCCGATGGCAATCTGGTGATCGCCGATAGCTGGCCCGGCCAGATGCGCACGCTCTATGGTGACCACGAGCGTTTCATCCAGGCCTATTTCTCGACCTACAAGGGCAAGTACTTCACCGGCGACGGCTGCCGCCGCGACGAGGACGGTTACTACTGGATCACCGGCCGTGTCGATGACGTCTTGAACGTTTCCGGCCACCGGCTCGGCACGGCGGAAGTGGAATCGGCGCTGGTCTCGCACAATCTCGTGTCGGAGGCGGCGGTCGTCGGATACCCGCACAACATCAAGGGTCAGGGCATCTATTGCTACGTCACGCTGATGTCCGGCCATGAAGGCACCGATGCGCTGCGCCAGGAACTGGTGAAGCATGTGCGCCAGGAAATCGGACCGATTGCGGCACCGGACAAGATCCAGTTTGCCCCCGGCCTGCCGAAGACCCGCTCCGGCAAGATCATGCGCCGCATCCTGCGCAAGATCGCCGAGGACGATTTCGGGTCGCTCGGCGATACTTCGACACTCGCCGATCCGGCGGTCGTGGACGATCTGATCGCCAACCGGCAGAACAAAGCCGGCTAAA
Source organism: Neorhizobium sp. (assembly GCA_965227625.1). GTDB lineage: Bacteria > Pseudomonadota > Alphaproteobacteria > Rhizobiales > Rhizobiaceae > Neorhizobium. The sequence goes on from CBDDGK010000063.1 coordinate 57,697, forward strand.
TATTTCGGGAGCGGAGCCGGCGAGGTTCCGCTCTTTTTCATGTCTCACCGCAGCATTTTTCCGCCGCAGTCCGTCTGGGCTGCGGTTTTTTGCGCCCTATAAACCGAGGTGGAAACAGTCAGAGCGGACGGCATGAAAGGGATCTTGCGCATGGGCATTCTTTCGGCACTCATCTCGCTGGTCGGTGGCGGGCAGGCTTTGTCCGATACCGCGAAGGGCATCGCCGCCTATCAGCGCGGCGACTATCCGAGGGCAATGAAAGAGCTGCAGGCGGCGGCCGACAAGGGTGACGAGCAGGCCTATTACAATCTCGGCGTTGCTTATGCCGAGGGCAAGGCAGGGCCTCGCGACATGGGCAAGGCGATTGCCGCCTATCGCAAGGCTGCGGAAGGTGGCAGCGTGCTCGCCGCTTTCAACCTCGCCCAATCCTATCGCAAGGGCGATGGCGTGGCGCCCGATTACTCGGAGGCGGCGAAATGGTACGAGCGGGCCGCCAAACACGGCGATTTCCGCGCTTCGAACGAGCTTGGCCTTCTTTATGTGGAGGGCAAAGGCGTGGAGAAGAACCTCATCGAGGGGTTCGCCTGGATCTATCCGGCGACCCATGCGTCGATCATGGACGACAATGCCATGAAGAATGCGATGCAGCTTGCTTCCACGCTGACCAGGGAACAGCTCGACCAAGCTCAAGCGAAGGGACGAGCCTATTTCGACGACTACTTCGAGCCGAATTCCGAAGTGGTCGATGCCATCCTCGAAGGCCAGCGATAGGCTCAGTTGAGATCGCAGACCTCGCGCGGCTTGCGGCCGCCGTCATAGGTTCTGACCAGGCCGGCAAGCAGCAGATCATCGGCTGCGCTGCGGCCGTCCGGAAGGATGATGTTTGCAACGATGCGACCAAAATATTTGTCGCCGGTAATATGGGTCAGCTGGATTTTTGGCGAACGCGCTGTCAGCGCTTCCAGTGCCTGCCGCGCATCCATGCCGGCGTCGCGGATACGGGCGCATTTCGATTTGAGTTCGGGCGCGTCGATGCCGCGAATGCGGACATAAACTTCCATCCTCTGCTGCGGCCAGGGCTGCGCTTCTACCAGCAGCGTATCACCATCGACGACCCGCAGGATTTCCGCCGCCACCGGGCCGGAGATTTCTTCGCGCGCCTGGGCCACGGTAACGATCGTGACCGTAATGAGAAGAGCGAGAATCAGCGGATGCTTGATCATGGGAGGAATAAATTCCGATACCACGACCAAGTCAATAGGAATTTTATCTTACGTTCGTGTCTGTGAGCTTTCGGATGGCGGTTGGAATGCTCAGCCGAGTTCCTGAGCGAGACCAATAAGGAGGCCCTCCGGCCCGCGAATATAGCAAAGCCGATAGACCGCCTGGTAATCGACAACGTCGCCCACAAGCTCGGCGCCATGAGCACGGAGCCTTGCAAGCGTGTCGTGAATGTCGTCCACGGTGAACATGGCGCGGAGATAACCGAGCGCGTTGACCGGAGCGTTTCGATGGTCCGCGATGATTTGCGGTCTGATAAAGCGGGAAAGTTCTAGCCGGTTATGGCCGTCCGGTGTGCGCATCATGGCGATCTCGACATGCTGATCTCCGAGGCCGGTCACACGCCCGGCCCACTCTCCCTCGATCATCGCCCGGCCTTCCAGCTCGAGGCCAAGTTCGCAAAAGAAATCGACCGCCTTGTCGAGGTCTTCGACGACGATGCCGACATTATCCATTCGCTTGAGGGCCATTTTTCAATCTCCAGAATTGTCGGTTCAAACCGCGAGGCGCTACCTCGTTTCACGGAGGACGCCTCGGCGACGCCAACTCCGACAATCAGCGAGACTTAATTTTCTGCCCACAGAGAAATTTGGATCGGCCGAACCGGCATTTCGGTTTCGAGCGGTTTTCAGAAATCGATCGCCCGGCCGTTGATTTCCCAGTCGCCGAAACGGGCCGGGTCGGCGCCGCCGCGGCCGCCGAATTCTTCCGGCATTTCAGCCTTGGCGGCTGCTTCGCGCCGTTTCTCGGCTTCCTTCAGGGCGCGCTCGGCGGCAGGGGAAAGGGGCTTCTTGGCTACGCTTTCGTCTGCCGTGGTTTCGCTATTGTCGTTGTCTGCGTTCTGCATCTTTTCTATCGCTGGATGGTTTATTGAAAATTCTGGTTGAATAAACCACATCATAGGACGTTCGCTGCCGGTATTAAACCCTTTCAGGTCATTCCTTGGGTTTCGGCGTGAGATCGGCAACGGGAGAGATGACGATGAATGTGATGCGCACCGCCATGCTTCTGGCCTTCATGACGGCCCTGTTCATGGGCATCGGCTTTTTGATCGGCGGCAAGGGCGGCATGATGATCGCACTGGTGATCGCCGCCGGCATGAACCTGTTTTCCTACTGGAATTCCGACAAGATGGTACTGTCGGCCTACTACGCGCAGGAAGTGGATGCCCGCTCCGCGCCGGAATTCTACAACATGATCCGGGATCTGGCGGCCAATGCCGGCCTGCCGATGCCGAAGGTCTATATCTACGACAATCCGCAGCCGAATGCCTTTGCGACCGGCCGTAACCCGGAAAATTCCGCCGTCGCGGCTTCGACCGGGCTCCTCCAGCAGCTAACGCATGAAGAAGTCGCAGGCGTCATGGCGCACGAACTGGCGCATGTGCAGAACCGCGATACGCTGATCATGACGATCACCGCGACGCTCGCCGGTGCGATTTCGATGCTCGGCAATTTCGCCTTCTTCTTCGGTGGCAATCGCGAGAACAACAGCAATCCGCTCGGTTTCGTCGGCGTCATCGTGGCAATGATCGTGGCCCCCTTCGCCGCCATGCTGGTGCAGATGGCGATCAGCCGTACCCGCGAATATTCCGCCGACCGGCGCGGCGCGGAAATCTGCGGCAATCCCATCTGGCTGGCTTCCGCGCTCGCCAAGATCGCCGGTGCCGCGCATGCGATCCCGAACTACGAGGCGGAGCGCAATCCGGCGACCGCGCATATGTTCATCATCAATCCGCTGTCGGGCGAACGTATGGACAACCTGTTCTCGACCCACCCGAATACGGAAAACCGCATCGCGGCGCTTCAGCAGATGGCGCATGAGTTCCGTGGCGCTGATGCCTCGACGGCCGGGTTCAGGACTGATAGACCGCAGCGAACTGCCCGCTCCGTTCCGAATACCGGCGTCAACGCCGATCCGAATTCGCCCTGGGGCCGCGGCTCGAACGAACCGCGCAAAGGTCCCTGGTCTTAATGCCGGCGCGAAGCTCTGATTGGTAAGAAGTCTTGAACGAGAAGAACAACAAAAAGCCCTCCAAGTCCTCGAAGGATCACCGGAGTTCCACTCCGCCGCGTGACGGCGGAGCTGAGCACAAGCCGGGCCTCGAGGTGCGAACGACGGCCGCCAAGCTTCTCGCAGCCGCCGTCGACAAGAAAATCTCGCTTGACGGCATGCTGGACCTCACCCACGGTAATCCCGCCTACAAGGCGCTGAACGACGCCGACCGGGCATTGGCCCGCGCCATTCTCACCACCGCTCTTCGCCATTTGCCGCGCCTGGAAGCGGCGATCGGTTCCCTGCTGGAGACGCCGCTGCCGGAAGGTGCCCGCGCGCTGCAGCATGTCCTGATCGTGGCCGCGGCGCAGATCCTGCATTTGAACGTGCCCTCGCATTCGGCCGTCGATCTTGCGGTCGAACAGGCCAATCGCGATCCGCGCAACCGTCGCTTTGCCAAGCTGGTCAATGCGATCCTGCGCCGTCTGGTGCGGGAGAAGGATGATGTGCTGGCGCGGACCGCAGCGGTTTCGCCGGTGCCGACATGGTTCAGCGATCGCCTAACCGACGCCTATGGTGCGGACGAGGCCGCGCGGATTGCCGAAGCACAGCTCGTGCCGCCGGCGATCGACCTGACCGTCAAGACCGACCCTGCCGGCTGGGCCGAAAAGCTTGGCGGCAAGGTGCTGCCGACCGGCGGCATTCGCCTTGGTTCCTTCGAGGGTTCGGTTGCGCTGCTTGAAGGGTTCGAAGCTGGTGAGTGGTGGGTGCAGGATGCCGCTGCCGCCATTCCGGCCCAGCTTTTCGGTGACCTCAAGGGCAAGCGGATTGCCGATCTTTGCGCCGCGCCCGGCGGCAAGACGGCCCAGCTCATTCAGGCCGGTGCCGACGTGACGGCTGTCGAGCAATCCTCCAACCGCCTTGCGCGCCTGAAGGAAAATCTGGTCCGGTTGGGGCTGGAAGCCAATCTGGTCGGCGGCGACCTCTTCAATTTCGAGCCGGAGCAGCCGCTGGACGGCATATTGCTCGATGCGCCCTGCTCCTCCACCGGCACCACGCGCCGGCATCCGGACGTGCTCTGGACCAAGGGTCCGGAAGACATCGCCAAGCTTGCCGGATTGCAGGAAAAGATGCTGCGTCATGCGGTCACGCTGGTGAAGCCGGGCGGTCTTATCGTGTTTTCCAACTGCTCGCTGGACCCTTCCGAAGGGGAGGATCTGGTGGCCCGTGTTCTGGCCGATATTCCCGACCTGGAACGCGTCCCCGTCGATCCGAAGGATTGGCCGGGGCTTGAAGCGGCGATCTCGCCGCTGGGTGAATTCCGCACCACGCCGGCCATGCTGCCGGGCGATGAAAAATTTGTGGGCGGAATGGACGGCTTCTTCGCGAGCGTGATCCGCACCGCTAAGTAAGGCTTTGTTCACCATAGCCAGACATTATTTATTTCGGTTTATCTAAAATTGATTCCGTGCTCGCGCGCGGGGATTGACTGACATCCTGCGGAGAAATTCTAAGTGAAGATGCGGCTCGCGGATCGCCGGAGGCTCTTGTCCTTCGGCTTGCGGGAAATCTGGCGGCGCTTCTACAGGCGCTCCGCCGGATTTCGCCTTGCCGTGACCTCGTTTGCCCTGCAGGTGCCGGACCGGCTGATCGTTGCGCCGACGGATCTGCGCGCGCTTGATCCGTTTATTGCCGAGGAAATTCTGGAAGGACGTTTTCCGCTGGCCGGGCGTATTCTCGAAACCTACGGCCAGTCGCCTTTCTCCGTCGAGCTGCCGTCAAAACCGTTTGCCGAGCGGCTGCACTCCTTCGCCTGGCTCCGGCATATCCGCACCAACAAGACCGAAGAGACCTGCGCGCATGTGCGCGAGATCGTCGCCGACTGGATCCAGCTGCATGGCCGCCGGCCAAAGGGGCTTGCCTGGGAGGCGCATGTCGCCTCCGAGCGGGTGATCGCCTGGCTTTCCCATTCGACGGTTGTGCTGCAGGGGGCGGAAGCCGGCTTCTATCGCCGCTTCATGAAGAGCCTCGCCTATCAGGTTCGCTATCTCAGGAAGATAGCCGGCTGCACGCCGGAGAGCGATACGCTGCTGAGGCTGCGGATCGCGCTTGCCATGGCCTCGATCTCCATGCCGACGCGCAATGCCTATATCCGTCGCGAAGGGCTGCGGCTCGATCGTGAGCTGGAACGACAGATCCTTGCCGATGGCGGTCATTCGTCGCGCAATCCGCGCGCCGTGCTCGATCTGCTGATCGATCTCCTGCCGCTACGCCAGACCTATATCAATCTCGGTCACGACCTGCCGCAAAAGCTCATTCCCACCATCGACCGCATGTATCCGGCGCTGCGTTTCTTCCGGCATCAGGATGGCGATCTCGCATTGTTCAACGGTGCGAACTCGACGCCGGCGAGCGAGCTGATGTCGGTGCTTCGTTACGACGAGACCGCCGGCAAGCCGTTCAAGGCGCTGCCGCATATGAATTATCACCGCATGTCGTTCGAGGGCACGACGCTGATCGTCGATACGGGCCACCCGCAATCGACCGAGCTGTCGCGCAGCGCCCATGCCGGCTGTCTCTCCTTCGAAATGTCGGCCGGCCGCAACCGTTTCATCGTCAATTGCGGCACGCCGAAATTCGCGGCCAAGAATTATCGCCAGATCGCCCGGTCCACGGCCGCACATTCGACATTGTCGCTCAACGAAACCTCGTCGCGGCGGTTCGCCCGATCGAAGTTTGCGGGCGCGATCATGCTGGATGCCGTCTCCGAGGTCGAGGTCGAGCGCTGGGACGACCCGCACGGGAATGACTGGCTGCGCGCCAGCCATGACGGTTATCTCGCCGACTTCGGATATTGCCACGAGCGCGAGATCGGGCTCAATGCCAAGGGTGACAAGATCAAGGGCCACGACCGGTTCTTCCTGGCCGAAGGCGAGAACCCGCCGGATGAAGCGCTGCAGGCCGTCGCCCGCTTTCACATCCATCCCTCGATCACGCTGGCGCGGCGTGACGAAGAGAGTATTTCCATGCGGGCACCGGATGGCGAGAGCTGGATCTTTGCCGCACCCGGCCTCAGCGTGCTGATCGACGAGGATATCTTCTTTGCCGATGTTTCGGGTGTGCGGCCCAGCCAGCAGCTCGTCATCGAGTTTTCCCCGCCCGAGACGACTGAAATTCGCTGGATGATGCGCCGCGGGGAGTAAATCCCGCGCATGCCGTTCCCTCTTCCGCCAAGCTGTGCTAACCGGCGCGCATGTCCATAAGCGCCCGAGCTTAGTCCATTCCGGGGCGCGTCTTGAAGAGAGAGACCGATGGCTGTCGTTTCCAAGAAAATCCCCGCTCCCGATCGTGTAAAAATCCGCACCGCCCTGCTGTCGGTCTCCGACAAGACCGGCATTATCGAGCTTGCCAAGGCACTGTCGGAACAGGGCGTCCGGCTGCTTTCGACCGGCGGCACCCACAAGGCGATCGCCGCGGCCGGCCTCAGCGTCACCGACGTCTCGGAAGTCACCGGCTTTCCGGAAATCATGGACGGTCGCGTCAAGACGCTGCATCCGAACGTGCATGGCGGCCTGCTCGCCATCCGTGACGATGTAGAACACATTGCGGCGATGAAGGAACACGGCATCGACGGCATCGATCTTGCCGTCATCAACCTCTATCCGTTCGAAGAGGTCCGTGCAGCGGGCGGCGACTATCCGACGACAGTCGAAAATATCGATATCGGCGGTCCGGCGATGATCCGTGCCTCGGCCAAGAACCATGCCTATGTGACGATCGTCACCGATCCGTCGGATTATCCGGCCGTCATCGAGGCGCTGCGTTCCAATGATGGCGAGACGGCCTATGCGTTCCGCCAGAAGCTCGCCGCCAAGGCCTATGCCCGCACGGCCGCCTATGACACGGCGATCTCCAACTGGTTTGCCGAAGCGCTCGACATCGAAATCCCGCGCTACCGCACCATTGGCGGCGTGCTGAAGGAAGAGATGCGCTACGGCGAAAACCCACACCAGAGCGCCGGTTTCTACGTCACCGGCGAGAAGCGTCCGGGCGTTGCGACTGCCGTGCTTCTGCAGGGCAAGCAGCTCTCCTACAACAATATCAACGACACGGACGGCGCGTTCGAGCTGATCGGCGAGTTTGCGCCGGAAACGAGCGGCCCGGCCTGCGCGATCATCAAGCATGCCAACCCCTGCGGCGTCGCAACCGGCGCAACGCTGAAGGACGCCTATCTCAAGGCGCTCGCCTGCGATTCCACCTCGGCTTTCGGCGGCATCATCGCACTGAACCAGTTGCTCGATGCCGAGACGGCGGAAGAGATCGTCAAGCTCTTCACCGAAGTGATCATTGCGCCGGAAGTGACGGAAGAGGCCAAGGCGATCGTTGCGGCCAAGAAGAACCTGCGTCTTCTCGTCACCGGCGGCCTGCCGGACCCGCGCTCGCGTGGCATCACGGCAAAGACCGTGGCTGGCGGCCTGCTCGTCCAGACCCGCGACAACGGCATGATCGAGGATATCGACCTGCGCGTCGTCACCCAGCGCGCCCCGACCGCGACCGAACTGGAAGACCTCAAGTTCGCCTATAAGGTTGCCAAGCACGTCAAGTCGAACGCCATCGTCTACGCCAAGGACGGCCAGACCGCCGGCATCGGCGCCGGCCAGATGAGCCGCATCGATTCCGCCCGCATTGCCGGCCTGAAGGCCGAGGAAGCCGCAAAGGCCATGGGCTGGGCCGAGCCGATGACCAAGGGTTCGGCGGTCGCGTCGGAAGCCTTCTTCCCGTTCGCGGATGGCTTGCTTTCGGCGATTTCTGCCGGTGCGACTTCGGTTATCCAGCCGGGCGGCTCAATGCGTGACGATGAAGTGATCGCGGCGGCAAACGAGCATGGTGTCGCGATGGTGTTCACCGGGATGCGGCATTTCCGGCATTGATTTGAGGGGGCGATTGCCCCTCATCCGCCCTGCCGGGCACCTTCTCCCCGTTCTGACGGGGAGAAGGAGATGTGCGGCGGTGCCTTATCCACCCTTCTCCCCCCTTGCGGGGGAGATGTCGCCGGAGGCGACAGAGGGGGGTGGTGCCACGAACCCGACCTTAGAATGTGGTGAACCACCCCCATCTGTCAGCTCCGCTGACATCTTCCCCGCAAGGGGGAAGAAGGGAGTTTGGCGCGCTGTCAGCCCTGCCTACTTAGCCGCCTTATCAGCCGGATACGGCGTCCTTAACAGCAACACCAATCCCGCCACCAGAAAGACCAGCAGCGTCGCCATGCCGAGCCTCGCGGACCCGCTGAAATAAGCCGTCAGCGAGAACAGCAGCGTTGCGAGGAAACTCGTCGCGCGGCCGGAGAGTGCGTAGATGCCGAAATAGCGGCCCGTCTCCGACAGGCTGACACTACGGGCCAGATAGGACCGCGACGAGGCCTGGACGGGGCCGAAGGCGATGCCGATCAGGAGGCCGAAAAGGATATAGGCCTTTTCCGCCGCCGTGCCGAACAGGCCGCCGCTATCGGCGGTCGAGAGCGGCAGCATGCCGAAAAAGACATAACCGGGGCCGGTCGAGGCGATGCCGAGGGTGGCGATCACCAGCAGGACGAGGCTGATGACGACGACGATCTTCGAGCCGAGCCGGCGGTCCAGCGAGCCGGCGAGGATGCAGCCGAAGATCGCCACGACGTTGAGAATGATCCCGTAAATGCCGATTTCGATCGTCGCCCAGCCGAACATGCCGGCGGCGAACGTGCCGCCGAGGATCAGCAGGCCGTTGACGCCGTCCTGGTAGAGCATGCGCGCAATCAGGAATTTTGCGATGCCGGTGCGCTTTTTCAGTTCGCCGATCGTGCCGCGCAGTTCCGAAATGCCGGAGCGCACGGCGGCGACCAGCGGTAGTCCCTTCTTCGCATCGGACGTGAAGAAGAACATCGGCAGGATGAAGAGGAAATACCAGACGGCGGAGATCGGCCCGGTGATGCGGGCATCCTCGCCAAGATGTGGGTCGAGGCCGAAGAGCGGCGAAATGCCGATCAGCGTCTTGCCGCTGTCGGGATTGGCGGCGAGCAGCGTGACCACCGCGATGAGCACGATCATGCCGCCGAGATAACCGAGCCCCCAGGCGATATTGGAGATCCTGCCCACTTCATCCTTCGAGACGAGGCGAGGCATCATGGAATCGTTGAAGACGGTCGAGAATTCGGCCGCGATCGAGGCGAAGATCATGAAGATGATCGGCCAGATGATCGGCGAGCCGGGCGCCGCGTACCAGAGGCATGCAACGCAGGTGATTTTGATCACCGCGAAGAACGCAATCCACGGCTTGCGCGGGCCGGACTGGTCGGCGATCGAGCCGAGCACCGGCGAAAGCAGGGCAATGACGATCGAGGAGACCGTCGCCATGTTGCTCCAGGCGGTCTGGGCCGAGACCGGGTCCTGCGTCAGGCGGGCAACGAAATAGGGGCCGAAGATGAAGGTGGTAACGACGGTGAAGAAGGGTTGCGCCGCCCAGTCGAACAGCATCCAGCCCCAGATGCCGCGCCGGCTCGTCTTCGCCGGCGCCCCATCTCCCGGCGCTCCGTCCCAGTGATAGACCGTCATTCTCCCCCCGATCAGGCTCCGCGGCCTTGGACTTTCCGAAAATCGGAAGCGAGGTCGGGGAGATACGATGCATAGACCCAATGAGCTAGACCGCTCGCCGTGCATCCAGGTGGATGCACGGCGTCTAGATCAGTTGTCCTACATCGCCCTGCCCTGCGCAAGGTCGCCGAGCAGGCCGGCTGCGACGGTGATTTTCGGCAGCGTCAGGTCGCCGCTTTCGCCGAGCGCCATCAGCTCGGCGCCGATGCGGTTGACCCGCAGCCGGTCCGCACCGATCCAGGCCTCGACCGGCTTCTTCTCCTTTGCATGCGCGGTCAGCGCCGCGATGACGATGTCACGGCGGGCCGAGGCGATCTGCTGCAGGCTGCGCGACAGGGCGAGCGCCTCGTAGTGATCCGAGGTGCCGATGCGTTCGCCGGAGCTCAGCAGGCGGTTGACGCGGAAGGTCTGGGTGACGGCGAAATAACCTTCCGTCGCGCGTGCCATGTTCTCGCCCGTGCGGTCGGCAATCAGCATGATTTCCGGCACGAGGACGAGGGTGGAGAGAAGCGCCACTTCCTTCGCCAAAGACGCTGGGACGCCCTGGGCTTCCAGTTCCGCGGCGCGGGCAACGATCTCGTCGCCGCCGGTGCCGATCGCCGAGCGCAGGCCCTTGATCGCGGCCTTGAGGCGGGCGATCGCATCCGTCATCTCGCCGGCGCCGATCTGCGTCTGGATGACGAGATAGGTAGCACCGGTGAAGACGCGGCTGACCTGTGCGTAAAGATCGTTCTGCACCTGGCCGGAAATCTTGCCGTCCAGCGCATCGATCTCGGCCCAGAGTTTCGGCATGTCGAAACCGTCGCGGGCGACGAAGGCGGCTTTCACCACATTGGCGCCGGTCGCGCCGGTCATGTCGCTCATCAGCTGTACGAAGCCGGGGCCGCCGCGGTTGATCGCCTCGTTGGCGAGCGCGGTCGCGACGATTTCGCGATGCAGGCGATGGACTTCGATATCGGCCGCATAGGGTTTCTGCATCTTGGCCGGGAAATAGGCCTTCAGCACCGCCGAGAAATACGGATCGTCCGGTACCTGGCTTTCGATCAGCGCGTCGAACAGCACGATCTTGGAATAGGAGACCAGAACGCCGATTTCGGGCCGGGTCAGCGGCCGACCGGAGAGATAACGTTCCGCCAGTTCCGCGTCGTCCGGCAGGGTCTCGACCTTGCGGTTGAGCTGGCCCTGGGATTCCAGGACGGACATCAGGCGCGACAGTTCTTCCCGGTTGGCCGTGCCCTTGCGCTCGGTGAGCGAGATCGACAGCGGCTGCAGGTAGTTGTTGCGCAGCACCAGATGGCCGACTTCCTCGGTCATCGAGGCAAGCAGGGTATTGCGCTTGTCGCGGCTGAGGCGGCCGTCCTGCATGGCCGGGTTCAAGGCGATCTTGATATTGACCTCGACGTCCGACGAGTTGACGCCGGCCGAGTTGTCGATCGCATCCGAATTGCAGCGCCCACCGGCCAGCGAATAGGCGATACGGCCCTTCTGGGTGACGCCCAGATTGGCGCCTTCGCCGATGACGCTGGCGCGCACTTCACCGGCAGTAACGCGGATTGGATCGTTAGCGCGGTCGCCGACTTCCGCATCCGTCTCGGAGGCTGCCTTGATATAGGTGCCGATGCCGCCGAACCAGAGCAGGTCGACCGGGCTTTTCAGGATCGCCGTCAGGATTTCGAACGGCGTTGCCGTCGTCTTGTCGAGGCCAATTGCGGCAGCGGCCTGTTTCGTCAGTTTTACGGACTTTTCGGCGCGCGAAATGATCATCGCACCTTCCGAAAGGGTCGACTGGTCGTAGTCACGCCAGCTGGAGCGGGGCAGGGCGAACATGCGCTCACGCTCGGCAAACGACTTTTCGATATCCGGATCAGGATCGATGAATATATCGCGGTGGTCGAAGGCGGCCAGAAGCCGGATTTTCGGCGACAGCAGCATGCCGTTGCCGAACACGTCGCCGGACATGTCACCGACACCGGCGACGGTGAACGGCGTCGTCTGGATGTCAATTTCCTTTTCGCGGAAATGCCGTTTTACCGCTTCCCAGGCGCCGCGGGCGGTAATGCCCATCTTCTTGTGGTCGTAGCCGGCCGAGCCGCCCGACGCGAACGCGTCGTCCAGCCAGAAACCGGCGTCCTGCGACAGGCCGTTCGCCGTGTCGGAGAAAGTCGCCGTGCCCTTGTCGGCGGCAACGACGAAATAGGGATCGTCGCCATCGATGCGGATGGTGTTTTCCGGCTGAATAACCTCACCAGCAATGATGTTGTCGGCCATCGACAGCAGCGTGCGGATATAGGTCTTGTAGGCCTCGCGACCGGCATTGAACCATTCGTCGCGCGAACCGCCAACGGGCAGCATTTTCGGGAAGAAGCCGCCCTTGGCGCCGACCGGCACGATAACGGCGTTCTTGACCTGCTGCGCCTTCACGAGACCCAGCACTTCCGTGCGGTAGTCTTCGCCGCGGTCCGACCAGCGAATGCCGCCGCGCGCGACCTTGCCAAAGCGCAGGTGCACACCTTCGACCTCGGTGCCGTAGACATAGATTTCGCGGAAAGGACGCGGTTCCGGCAGGCCGTCGAGCTGCTTCGGATCGAACTTGAAGGCCAGCATCTTTTTCGGCGCGCCGTTTTCGTCGCGCTGGAAATAGTTGGTGCGCAGCGTCGAATCGACCGCGTTGACGAAACGGCGCAGCGTCCGGTCCTCGTCGAGATTGGGCACGTTGCCGAGCGCTTCCTCGATTTCCGCATGGCAATCGGTGAGCTTCTTGGTGCGGGTCTTTTCCGCGATTTTCGGGTCGAAACCGTCGCGGAAGAGGCGGAAGATCGCGGCGGAAATTGCCGGATACTTGTTCAGCACGTCGGCGATATAGGGCTGCGAATAAACGATGCCCGTCTGGCGCAGATAGCGCGCATAGGCACGCAGCACGGTGACTTCGCGGGCCGACAGGCCGGAAAGCAGCACGAGCCGGTTGAGGCTGTCATTGTCGATCAGGCCCTCGAAGGCTGACAGGAAAGCCTCTTCCAGCAACGGTCCCTCGCGGGAAAGATCGACCGTGCGGGCGTCGTTGAGCTGCAGCTCCATGTCGTGCAGCACGACAAGCTGGCTGTCCGGGCCGACATGGATTTCGAACGTCTGCTCGCTGACGGCATGGAAACCGAGATTTTCCAGAAGCGGCACGCGGCGGGACAGTGAGAGATGCTGGCCACGATGGAAGATCTTCAGCGAAACCGTGCTCGGCGTATCCGTTGGGCGGCGATAAAAGGCGATACGGATCGTTTCACCCGAGGCGCAGGCGGCGATATCTGCCAGATCCTCGAAGGTCTCTTCCGGCGAGAAGGCTTCCTGAAAGGCGTTGGTGACCGACAGGCGCGGTCCATCCTCGGCGAGATAGGCGAAACGCTCTTCCCACGGCGTCGCGATCAGGCGGATCGCCTCTTCCAGCTTCGCCTGCGGGATGCGCGGGGTCTTGCCGCCGCGGCGGCCGATGATCATGTGAACGCGGGCAACGGCGCCTTCCGGGAAGGCCGGATAATAGGCCGAGACGTGGCCGTCATAAACCTTAGCCAGATAAGCACCGAGCTTTTCGCGGACGATCGAATTGTAATCCTCACGCGGGACGTAAACGATGACCGAGACGAAGCGGTCGAAATGGTCGATGCGCGGCAGGGCGCGCACGCGCGGGCGCTCGCCGAGTTCCATGATCTGTTCGCAGAAGCGGGCCAGCACTTCGGGATCGATCTGGAAGAGGTCGTCGCGCGGATAGGATTCCAGCGTGTTTTCCAGCATGCGGCCGGAATGGCTGTTCGGGTCGAAGCCGAAATGCTCTTCGATGCGCGTCGCCTTGGCGCGCAGCATCGGGATATCGCGCACCGACTGGGTATAGGCGGTCGCAGTAAACAGGCCGACGATACGCAGTTCGCCGACGACCTCGCCCTTCTCGTCGAAGCGCTTGACGCCGATATAGTCCATATAGGCGCGGCGATGGACGACGGATTTGACGTTCGCCTTGGTGACGATCAGGAAGTCCGGCCCATCGAGGAATTCCAGGATTTCCGGCGTTGTCGTGACCTGATCCTTGCCGAGGCGGAGCACCAGCACATCCGGATCGGAGAGGATGCCGAGACCACGGCCCTTGCCGCGCTCGACATTGGCTTCCGAGCCCTTGCCGGAATAGACGTATTCGCGCATGCCGAGGAAGGTGAAATTGTCGTCGCGCAGCCAGTCGAGGAAGGCGAGGGATTCTTCGCGGTCAGCCTGACGGCGGCTTTTCGAGTTGTTGAGCTGCTTGGCGGCGCCGTCCAGCACGTCCAGCATGGCGCTCCAGTCGCTGATCGCCAGATGCACCTGATCGAGGATGAAGCGGATGCGTTCCACCAGCGCCTTGGACTGATCCTCGTTGAGCGGCGCGATATGGATCTGGATCAGGCTGACATGGTGGGCCGGATCGCCCGGCTGCTCGTAGGAGCGCAGGACCGGGTCCTTGCCAGGCTCGAGCATCAGGATCGGGTGGACGGCCATGGTCAGGTCGCGATGGGTTGCCGTCACCTCGCCCATGACGGAATCGAACAGGAAGGGCATGTTGCGATCGACGATGGTCAGGACCGAAACAGGCACGCCTTCCGGCTCGACGCCCGCGACCTGCTCAACCGTGATATCCGCCCGCACCCGTGTCCAGGCCTGCAACCGTTCGGCCGCATGTTTCGCGGCGGCGGCCAGCATGTCCGGCGTGTAATTCTCCAGGTCGTCATTGCTCGCCCGGCCGAACAGGATCAGGGGATCGAGATGCGGTCCCTTGCCCGCCGTCGCGATCTTGCGCGCGCTTTCGATCTGCTTTTCCCGTTTCGGATTCTGCCTTGCGGCCATGAGTTCCTCCCACTTTCTCAATCAAACATTCGGTTTAGGCGACCGATGTCATCTCGCTGCAACATGGCCGATCCATGTCCGCGGTCACAGACGTCGCATTAGTCTGCAACGCGTTGTTGACATAGAGTGACGAAAAAACCATCAACAGAGCCACCGAAGCCGGAATTCATATCATGCAGGATACTACCCGCGCCGTCATCGTCATTTCCAGCCATGTGGTGCGTGGTTCGGTGGGCAACAGGGCCGCGGTTTTCGCGCTCGAGACGCTTGGATTTCCCGTCTGGGCCATGCCGACCGTCGTTCTGCCCTGGCATCCCGGTCATGGGCCCTCCACCCGGCTCACGTTTCCCGAATCAGATTTCGACAAGGCTATAGACGATCTCATCCGCGCGCCATGGCTGGGCGAGGTGAAGGCCGTGCTGACCGGCTATTTCGGCAATGCCGCGCAGATACGCTCCGTCGCGCGCCTCATCCGGGCGCTGAAGGAGAAAAATCCGGACCTGCTCTATGTCTGCGATCCGGTCATGGGCGATCTCGGCGGGCTGTATATTCCGCAGCCGACGGCGGAAGCGATCCGCGACGAGCTCATCCCGCTGGCGACGATCGCCACGCCGAACCGTTACGAACTCGCCTGGCTTTCCGGCGCGCCGCTCGACACCAACAATATGATCATGGATGCCGCGATCGCGCTCGGGCCGCCGCGCATGCTGGTGACCTCGGCCGTGCCGATGATGGCGGGCGGCACCGGCAATCTCTATCTCACCGGCAAACATGCGCTGCTGGCGGAACACAGGCTGATCGACAACCCGCCGAACGGGCTCGGCGACCTGATGGGCGCGCTTTTCCTCGGGCGGCTTCTGGCCGGAATGGATGACGAAAAGGCGCTGCAGATGGCGACGGCGAGCGTGTTCGAAATCCTCGCCCGCACGGCAAAGCGCGGTGGCGACGAATTGACGCTCGAGACCGATGCCTCCAGCCTGTCCTCGCCGATGGCCATGGTGCAGATGCGGCGGCTGGTGCATCCGCTCAGCCAGACGAAGCGCTGATCGTTCCCGGCGCTTCTTCGCAACCGCACAATGGGCGTTGATTCTCGTCCGGCTGCGATATAATCGTTCTAACCATGACGGACTTTCCAGAAAGACTGCTGGCGGGCTACCGCAGCTTCATGAGCGGCCGCTACGCCGACGAACGCGAACGCTACCGTGTTCTTGCCGACACGGGGCAGAAACCCCACACTCTTCTCATCGCCTGTTGTGACTCCCGCGCAGCGCCGGAAACCATTTTCGACTGTGGTCCAGGCGAGCTGTTCGTGGTGCGCAACGTCGCCAACATGGTGCCGCGCTACGAGCCGGACAGCCAGTTTCACGGCACATCCGCTGCGATCGAATATGCTGTGCAGGTGCTGGAGATCGACAATATCATCGTCATGGGCCACGGCCGTTGCGGCGGCATCCAGGCAGCTCTCGACCCGACGATGCAGCCGCTTTCTCCCGGCGATTTCATCGGCCGCTGGATGGCGCTGGTGCGGCCGGCCGCGGAACAGATCCAGAGCAACGACCTGATGACCCAGGCGGAGCGCCAGACGGCGCTGGAGCGTGTCTCGATCCGCAACTCGATCGCCAACCTGCAGACCTTCCCATTCGTGCGCAAACGCAGCGAAAAGGGGGAGCTTCGGGTTCACGGCGCCTGGTTCGACATTTCCTCCGGCGAATTGTGGGTGATGAACGAGAAGGGCGATTTCATGCGCCCGAACCTCGACGAACCGGCCGCGGAAGGCGAACCGGTTTCGGAGTGAGCTGGTAGTTCCGAATATACCACAATGGAGTAAGCGAGACAGGTGGTCGTCTCGCTATCTGCCCCTTTTGGGTTAATTGCGTCTGGCTGGCAAACCCCCTTGAATGGCTCGTTGCGTTCAAGAGGAGTCACCATGATTACCCGCAGATTCCTGATGCAAATGCTGGCGGCGAGCGGCTTCACGGCAATGCCCGGAAGTCAGAGTGTTGCCGTTTCGCGCTCGCGCATGAGTGGTCGACTGGCGCTCAATATCAGCGGCACGGCCTATTGGGCCGACGAACATCCGTTCTCGAACCTTGCGTTCAATGCTTCGCGCTGGCGCGTGCAGAAGAACAATAAACTTTTCACCTGGGACGACCCGCTGCCGCCGATGACCGACGACGGCTACCCGCTCAGCGTTCCGCCCAATGCGGTTCTGGACAGCTATCTGATCTTCACCAACGACCGCAACCATCTGCCGGTCAACCTGTCCGTCTATTACGACGGCAAGGGCAAGATCAGCTACGTCGGCGGCGCCGAACTCGAGAAGCGCCTGCCCGGCTGCGACTATGTCCGCAATCTTCGGCGAAACGAGGCGTTCACGGGGCGGATCGTGGAGACTGATGCGAACGATCCGATCCGTAATATCCGCGTCTATGAACGCGGTCAGGTCAATCCGCCGCCTTTCCGCCAGCCCTTTCTCGACCGTCTTCGGGGCATGTCGGCCTTGCGGTTCATGGACTGGATGTCCACCAACAATTCAGCGGTACAGCATTGGGACGACCGACCCAAAGGCCGCTTTGGTGATTCCGGACGGGGCGTTCCGCTGGAACTGATCATTGCCCTTGCGAACACCACGAAGATTGCGCCCTGGTTCAACATTCCGCATCAGGCCGACGACGATTATGTCACCAAATTCGCCGCATACGTCCGTTCGAACCTGGATCCGGCATTGCCGCTCTATGTCGAATACTCGAACGAAGTCTGGAACATGATTTTCGATCAGGCCGATTATTGCGGCAAGCGCGGTCTGGCACTCAAGCTGTCTTCCAACGGATACGAGGCCCAGCTGCGTTATTATTCGGTGAGAACGACCGAGATCCTCAAGATCTGGAACAAGGTCTTTGCGGAGGACGCTTCACGGATTACCGGCATTTATGCGGCGCAATTTGCCAATGTCTGGACCAGCGAGACGATCCTGTCGATGCCCGGCGTGTCGGATCACAAGCATGTCCTCGCGGTGGCGCCCTATTTCGGCGGCGGGTTCGGCTCGCCGGACACGGCCGATTCCGTTCAGAACTGGTCGCTCGACCGCCTGTTTCGGGAGCTCGATCGCGAGGTCCGGACGGACACACTGAACCTCATCCGATCGCAGATGGAAACAGCCACGCGGTTCGGCACGGATCTGTTTGCCTATGAGGGCGGCCAGCATCTGGTCGGTTATGACGGCGCGGAAAACAACGATCGCCTGACCAACCTGTTCATCGCCGCCAATCGCGATCCCCGCATGGGCGATCTCTACAAGCTGCATCTGGATATCTGGGAAAAGGAAGGCGGCGGCCTGTATGGCGTCTTCGCGTCCCTGGGCGGACCCAGCAAATGGGGGAGCTGGGGCCTGTTGGAATCGGAAGGGCAACCCGGCGTGAAATGGACCGCAGTCCAGCAGTTTCTGGGAAACGCCGCGCAGCACTGACGTAGCGCTCGAAAGATCCGCCGGCTCCTTGTCGGGGCGGTGCTTTGAATAACAAAACCCCGGAAGGCAGATGCTTTCCAGGGTTTTCAGATATTTACAGGAATATCGACATCGGCCTCATGTCGTGCTCGGCTTCAATCCTGCCGCCATGCTTCTGCGGACAGGAGCGCTCCACATCACGAGCAGGGTCAGCATCGCAAGCAGAAGAAGGGTTCGGCTGTGGATGATCAGTGGAATGTCGATGTCTCGAATAAGTCTCTGCGGCATGAAGAAGATCACCGACATCGCGAACCAGATCGAAAGCCGCGAGAGGCTGTTGCCGTTGAGCGCCAGCATCAAAGCACTCGCCCAGACCAGAACGGTCGCGACATAATCGTAGTCGTGCACGAAGAAGAACGTGAACGACAGAACGATCAGGATCTGAAGCACCAGAAATTCGCTGATATGTTTGCGCAGCAGGAAGAGGCCGGCGGTCAGAAGCAGAGAGGTCACGCTGAGAACGACGCTGTTCGGCTGATATCCATGCGCGACGAACAGGCTGTCGAGGCCGACGACATAGGCTGAACCGGGCATGTTGATCGGGATGGCCGCATAGGCTGCCAGCGACGTCAGCCAGCTCGTCGCCGGCGTCAGGAAACCCAGGGTACTCATCGCGGGAACGATGGCGAGAAGCGACAGCGTTCCGCCGATCAGCAATACGCGCCATTCCAGGGCGAGCAGAAGCCACAGGATATATAGGATCGCCAGCTGCGGTTTGAGCGTCGCGACGACCAGAAGAACACCGGCCAGTACGCGCCGGTTCCTGTTGATCAGCAGCCAGGAGAGGCAGAGCGCCGCGGTGACCGGCAAGGTCATCTGGCCCTGATAGAGGCTGGTGGCCATGTATGGATTGCCGATGATCAGGCCGAGCGCCAGGACCTGCGCGATCGTCATGGAGCGCAGGCTTTCGATCTTCAGGAACCAGACGTTCGCGCAATAGCAGATGACGAATATCGACAGGATGCAGACGCCGGCATGCAGCGCCAGCGCGGTGTTTTCGGAAAACAGGTTGTAGATTGCGATGATCGACAGGGAATGCGGCGGATAGGAAAACGGCTGGCTCGTCGTCATCAGGGTGAGCCAGGGGTCCTGGCCATTCATGAACAGGTTTCCGGCCCGGTAGAATACCAGGAAATCGTCGCCGAACGGAGCAGCCTTCATCATGCCGCGGATGCCGATAAGGTAGAGCGACAGCAAGGCAAGCGAAACAACAGCAACGGAGACCAGTGTGTTTTGCCGTTGCGCGAGTTGCAGAAATTTCATCCTTACCGCCTCCAGGAATAACTCGGCGCCATCCTAAGGCTCCGTAGTTTTTTCACGAGAAGGGCATTCGGATGAGAAATACCTCTTTCGACGGGCGATCATCCGGCATTCGGTTGAGAATATGGAATGCCGTCGATATGTTCTCGCCGCCCGTCGGCGTCGCTATTTTAGAACCACCGGGCTGCGGAACTGGATTCCCCGATTGTTGAATGTCGTGAACGGAACCTCCAGGCCGGCCACCTCGAATTTTCGACGGAGCCATGCGTTCCGTAGCCGAGTGTCTGCGACAGCGTCTGGCGCGAGAGGATATGGTCATGCTTGCCAACAAACTGCTCGATCAGCAGGAACTCGCGGCCGGAAAGGCTGAGAGAGCGGCCATCGGGAGAAACAAGCTGCAGCATACGCCCATGGAGCAGGCGACAATAGCGAGACGGAGAACCGCTTCAATCTGCGCCTGCTCACGGCGTTCTGAAACTGCCGTCGACTTTCAACGCAACCGCCGACATCGCCGCCGAAATCGACGAGCGCGGATTGCAACGATCCGGTCAACCCGCAGGCACATTGTCGCGCGGCGGATGTTTAAACCGCCGCGCTAACTGCTTAAGGCGGGTGCAAAATCGTCTGGAGCCGTTCCGCTTTTTCTTGAATCGCGAAACGGCTCCATCTTTTTGTTTTTACACAATGCGGACGTAAAACGGCTGCGCACTTTTGCTGGAATGCTTGACGAAACGGCAGACAGCTTCAGGCCGGAAGGCTTGACGTGTCAAGCTCGCGCTGGATACGCACCTGCAGAGCGTCCGCGATGGCCTTCAGGAACTCCTTGCGGCGCGGGTCCAATGTCACTTCAGCATCAAGCGTCAAAGGCCCGCGGATCTTCTCCATGAACCCCGCGTGATCGAAACGATCGGACGCCACGTTCACTTCGACCTCATCCATGAAGTGAGCGGCAAGAGGCGCCAGGACGAGATTTGTATCCTTCTGATATTGGATGGCCATTTGCTGGGCGAGCTTGCGCATCTGTACGTAAGGGCCGAATTCAGCAGTCATCCAAATCTCCTTCTATCTGCTTGAGGGATGTAAATAGGTACGGCTTCCCCTGATGACGATGCCCAAGACGGCGAACGTTGCGTGATATTTGTATGCCATAGCTCGTAGTTATCCGCGGCCAATTTGGCGACAAAGCGGGGATGTCGCGTGAAGGGGCGCCAAAAATGAGCGAAATGTAGAATATCTAAAAGGAATTATGGTGGAGAGGC
This sequence comes from Neorhizobium sp., assembly GCA_965227625.1. Taxonomy (GTDB): domain Bacteria; phylum Pseudomonadota; class Alphaproteobacteria; order Rhizobiales; family Rhizobiaceae; genus Neorhizobium. The sequence goes on from CBDDGK010000063.1 coordinate 78,480, forward strand.
TGCCGATTGGCAGTTTTATTGGAATTTAACCGTCCATCCCGCGCTGCTGAGCTATGTTCATGGCGAACACGCCATTTCCGACGCTCCAGTCCGAATAGTCGTTCTCATGCATGAAAATGAAAATGTCTTTAGGAGATACTGCCGCATTCATCTCCAGGTTTCGAGCAATGGCGGCATAGAGTGCGCGCTTCATTGCATCGCTTCTACCTCTGCGCATCGTGATCTCGACGACAATCAAATTTTCAGAGCGGGCGATTCCGTTGAAGCTCCGGTCAAAGAAGAACTCTCCATCGCGATATTCGGTCACGAGGTTGAACAATTCGTCCTTTGGCATGCCAATGCCTTCGACCAGAGCATCGTGAATGCCCTGCACGATATTATGCTTCCGGGCCGGTGTGGTTCCGGAAGGTAGAGCTGTTCTAACAAATGGCATGGTGTGACCTCATGGGCTTGATGATGGCGCCATTAATCACAAACGAAGCACTGAATATATTGACATCTTGGCTGGCTTAATGTGACTTTTGCTCACATGAAAAATCGCAAAAACTTGCCTGTTGCGGCGTTGCGCGCGTTCGAAGCGGCGGCGCGCCATGGCCAGATCACGGCAGCAGCCGAGGAACTCGCCGTGACGCATGGGGCGATCAGTCGCCATGTCAGCCATCTTGAGGCATTCATCGGTACACCGCTTTTCGAAGGCGCTCGAAATCGCCCCAAGCTGACGGCGGAAGGCCGTGTGTTCGGTTTCGCGCTAACCGCTGCGTTCGATCAGATCGAGGATGCGCTGCGCATCGTGGCGAAGGGCGACGACAGTATTCTCGATGTCGCGTGCCTTAGCACTTTTGCCATGCGTTGGCTCATTCCGCGTCTTCACGATTTCACAGCGAAGTATCCGCGCTATGACGTCCGCCTCGCGACCGACGATCGACCACCGCGCACCCAGGTCGACGTACAAATTGCGGTTTTACCCCCGGGCGCCTTGATTCCGGATAACTGCTCGCTCCTGTTTCAGGAGCAGCTAGGGTTGATCGTTGCGCCGTCGGCTGCAAAAGGAGAGTTGAAGTGCGTTCGCGCCGAGACGGCGAAGCTGCCTCGCCTGGAAACGCGAACACGCTCCCATGTATGGCACGAATGGTCGCGCCTCACGAGCCAGGATGGGCAGGACGCGGGCCCTGCAACGCGGGTTTTCGACCACTATCACCTCACGATCGAGGCCGCGCTGAACGGGCTCGGCGCGGCAGTAGCGCCGTGGCATCTGGTTGCGGCGGACGTTGCATGCGGTCGATTGGTCGCGCCCTACGGATTCCTGCATAGCGACTATCGATATGTCGTGAAAGTGGAGCGGCCCGGGCGGCGGAAGACCGAGCATTTTGTCGAATGGCTAAAAGAGGCAATCGCGGATTTTCCGGCACCGACGCCTTGAACCGCAACAATCCCGCGTCTGAAGGTGATACTCCTGTCCGTTTCGAGGTTGCATTGGCTCCGAGATGGTGTGATTTTTGGCTGTCGGCCTGCCGGCTAGTCATCTGGTAGGGAGTTACAGCGATGTGTGAACTGGCGCTGTTTCCGACATCGTTTCCATCGTGGCACCAACAGATTCGCTAAAGGATGGCATGATTTAAGCTCTGCCCAAGAGCAAAGATCCAGTATCGGAAAGGGGGCAGGCCGCAAATATGCCCGATCTCAGAATGCTCGCTCATGATCTTGAGCAACAGGACCTTAAACAGAACTATCCAACGGGCATCGTTGTCTTCCCTGGCCCGGACGAGATCAAAAAACACCGTGCATTCGAGCCGAGCCCCGCTACCGCCGATGCTAAGGCTTTTCCCTGTAAAAGATCATGCCGCCGTGCTGCAGCGTATCGCTATCGACAAACGTGCCGTCGGCGGTAAAGCCCGTGTCATCCCAGTAGTCGATGTGATTGCCGGTTACGACGTAACGACCTTGATAGGCACTTCGGCGATCGCCGCGGGCCTCGTCGTAGCGTCCCGTCGGCAGGAGTTCCTGGCGGATGTGGCCGTCACTAGTGACCCACATGCCGAGATAGCGATGGTCCTGAACCTGGGTGCTGGATGTATTGGGCATGGCGTCCTTTGCCTTGGCAATGTGGGTGACCGCGCCGAGTGACGCCGCGGTGGTCAAAATGACGGTGGCGGCGATCAGGAGAGACTTCCTCATGGCCGCATCTCCTCGCGGGTAACCGTCGCGGGGTTCTGTTCGGCGGGTTCTTTGTCGCTCGCTTGACGTTGTTCCTTGAAGAGCTGCGACAGAACCTGGGAGGCGGCGATTGCCTTGGGGAAGCCCGCAGGTACGGTGACCATGTAGATGACCTCTTTGAGCTCATCTTCCGACACGCCGATATTGAGCGCATAGGTGGCATGCACTTTCATGAACGCCGTCTCGCCGATGGCGGCGAAGGCCGCGACCGCAGCGAGCTGACGTGTCCGGTTGTCGAGAGCCGGGCGCGACCAGACGTCGCCCAGTGCATAAGCTTCGGTCGCCTCGGCCAGGAACGGGAATTCCCGGCGCATGCCTTCAAGCGTCGGCTGTGTCATTCCGTTGTTCAAACTGCGGATCACCGCCGCCCCTCGTTCCCGCCTTTCGTCGATGGTTTGGGCAAGAGTGGTTTCGGGGAACATGCCAAGAAGCGATGCAGCGCCGGCCGCGGCGACATGGGACCTGATCTGCTGGAACATGATAACCTCCTCTTCGATGACTGTTTCCTGAGTGGTAGATCAGAACGCTGCCTTGGTCGGGCGGATGACGATCTCGTTGATGTCGACGTCTTCGGGCTGCTCGATCGCAAAGCGGACGGCGCGACCAATGGCATCGGGTGTGAGCGCGATGGCGCGGTATGTCTTCATCGCTTCGATCGCGGTCGGATCGGTGATCGTTTCCGCCAGTTCGCTTTCGACCACGCCCGGATGGATGCAGGTGACCCGCAGCTTGTCGTTTTCCTGGCGAAGGCCATCCGAAATTGCCCGGACGGCAAATTTGGTGGCGCAATAGACCGCCGCGGTCGGCGACACCGTCAGTGCTCCGACGGAAGCAATATTTATGATCTGGCCCGAACCGCGCTCGGTCATTTCCTGCAGGACGGCAGCGACGCCGTAAAGCACGCCCTTGATGTTGACGTCGACCATCCTGTCCCATTCATCGACCTTCAATGAGGCCATCGGCGACAACGGCATGACGCCGGCATTGTTGACGATGACATCGATGCGGCCAAATTCGCGCCGGGCGGCTTCGGCGAAGGCTGCCATGTCGGCACGATCGGTGACATCGACCTTGCAGATCATGACCTTTCCACCTGCCGCACGAATTTCCTCAGCGACGGTTTCCAACCGGTCGATACGGCGGGCACCGAGCACGACGGTCGCGCCAGCCCTTGCCAGCTCATGAGCGATCCCGACACCGATGCCGCTTGAAGCGCCTGTGATCAGAACAACCTTGTCCATAAACTTCTCCTTGCTTCCGCTCTGTTGCGATTGCCAGGAAGGTAAGCCTCATGCATTGTCGCGATAAGCCGCCCATTTGTTCATTCGGAAGTAAGAAAAATTAACCAATGCTGCCGGACTTCAACGCGCTCGCCGTGTTCGCTCTCGTTGCCGAGGAGAAGAGCTTTCGCGCGGCCGCCGACCGGATGGGCGTCACCCGATCAGCTGTAAGCCAGACGATCCGCAAGCTCGAAGAGACGATGGGCATCGCGCTCGTCAGCCGCACGACCCGCAGCGTCGCGCTGACGGAGGCCGGCGAGCGGCTTTATTCAGAGGCGGCTCCGGCACTTCTCGAGATGCAGGGCGCCATGGAAGCGGCTGCAAACCTTGGCGGGCGACCACGTGGACGGCTGACGCTTGCGGTGTCATCGATTGCCGAGAGCTTTCTGTCCGGACCGCTGCTGGCCTCCTTTCTGGCGGAGAACCCGGACGTGACGATGCATGTCACGGTCACCGACGAGGAGTTCGATATCGTCGCGGAAGGTTATGATGCCGGGGTGAGGCTCGGGGAAGTGATTGCCCAGGACATGATCGCCGTGCCGGTCTCGGGCGAGCAGCGCCAACTGGCCGTGGCGTCACCGGCCTATCTCGAGCAGTTCGGGATACCGCGCCACCCGAGTGAACTTGCCAGCCGCCGCTGCATCGGCTGGCGTCGGGCGGCAAGCGTTGCCCCATACCGCTGGGAGTTCGAAGAAGGCGGCCGGGAGTTCTCGGTGGCGGTCGCGGATACGATCACAACCACGGATATGGCGCTGATGATCAAGCTCGCCGTGGCAGGCGCTGGTATTAGCTTTGGCATGGAAGACAGCTTTCAGCCGGCGATCGCGCGCGGCGAAATAGTGCCGGTCTTGGAAGAATTCTGCCCGCGCTTCCCCGGTTTCTTTCTCTACTATCCGAGCCGCCGAAATATGGCGCCGAAGTTGCGAGCGCTGGTGCAGCATTTACGCGGCGCTCGCCCGATCGCCGGATAAATGTGGGTCTAAGGCCGTCCAACATATGGACGTTGGATTGCCAAACAGAATGAACGGAAGGAAGCTTGCGGATGATGCGCGAACGCAGCGGCCCGAGCTCAACATAATTTTTATCACAAGCTACGCAGAGAACGCCGTCCTCAATCACGACCATCTTGAGCGCGGCATGCAGGTCATGACGAAGCCGTTCGTCACGGAGGTCCATGCGCGCCGCGTGAAACAATTGATCGCCGACGAATGAGGAGGGAGCCAGGCACCTATCGCTGCGAACGTGACCGCGGGTAGGTGAAAGAAGACGTTTGTTGGGCGTCAAGATACCGCGATCTGCAGGAACACATCCGCTACCGGCTGGTTCGCTTACTGAACGCAAGCGTAACAACGGAGAGAAGGATGCCCTACAACGTTCTTATCGTGGAGGATCAGCCACTCATCGCGCTCAATATTCAAGACGCAGTCGAGGAACTCGGACACCGTTCTGTTGGTATCGCGAGGAACATGTACCAGGCATTTGAGCTGGCGAAAAATGCCGATTTTGCGCTGGTTGACGTGAATCTCGAAGACGGTCCGACCGGGCCAATTGTGGGCCAATGTCTCGCCGAGGCCAATATCGCGGTTCTGTTCATGACCAGCGATCCGAACGCCTTGGGTGGCGGTGTCCCCGGCACGTTGGGTATTCTTCAAAAGCCAGTCATGGACCGCGATCTCATTCAGGCGATCCATTGGGTGACCGATAAGAGAGAGGGCTTTCACGAGACCCCGCGGCCGGCGGGCCTTATCGAGTTTCCTATCCAGTGAAACCGGAATTTGCTCCCGCTCGCTGAGGGTGGCTGGCGATGAAACCCCCGATGTTGATGTAAGGCCTGCTGCATTCCGGCAAACCCGGATGTCACCAGTCGCCAGGCGCGAAGCAATCTGTTCGAAACAGGAGGGCGAAACCATGCCGAAATTCGTAACGGTCGGGTATGGCGACCGTGAAGGCTATGACCGAACCGATGAAGCCGTGAGAGATGCTGCACATGTCCATGATACGGATCTTCAGAGAGCCGGTGTGGTCATGGGTATCGCCGGCAGCCCCGTACAGGTTCGCAACCATGGCGCAGAGCACATCGATGTATCGCAGGGCTCGTTCATGACCTCCGCGCTCCCAATCGCAGGTTTCGCGATCATCGAAGCGACAGATCTCCAGGAGGCCATCGAAATGGTCTCAAGGACGCCATGCGCCGTTGCCTATGGCGTCGTGGAGGTCTGGCCGTTGAAGGATGCGCCTTGATCCATAACCTGATCGCAGACACAGCGGTCAGAGCCCTTGCTTGCCCATTATTTCTTCGAGAATGCGGGCGATCCCTTCAAGCGTGTATGGCTTCTGAACCACAGTTCTATGCTTGTGGGGCTCCGGCAGCATTGCCTGCTCGCCATAGCCCGTCGCAAAGATAAATGGCGTTCCCATGTCATCGAGGCGATCCGCGACCGTAAAACTGGTCTGATCGCCAAGGTTGATGTCCAGCACGGCCAGTGTCGGCGCATCCGTATCGATGATCTCCAGACCAGCCTCCACCGATGAAGCCGTCATGACCTCTGCCCCGAGACGCATAAGGATGTCCTCTGCATCGAGCGCAATGATCAGGCTATCCTCAACCAGCAGAATTTTTTGGCCGACAAGAAACCTTTCCCTGATCTTCGTCGTGGAATGAGACGGGGAATGGCGCGCGTGCTGGATCGGTGACGGAGCCTGAGGCCCGGCCGTTTCAGAGACATGGCGCGCGGGGATGGTGAACACAGCCCGGACCCCGGCTTCAGCGTAGTCGATCGATGCACGACCTCCCAGGTCATAGGGAACCGAACGGCCGATGATCGTCGTTCCAAACCCTTTTCGGGTGGGCGGCTGCACGGGTGGCCCGCCCCGTTCCTGCCATTCGAATTGAAGCCCGCCGTCTTCCGTGCGCGACCATGAGACGTCCACATGTCCCCCTGCGGACAGGCTGCCATACTTCGTCGAGTTGGTGACAAGCTCATGCACGACGAGGGCCATGGTCGAATAGGCCTGTGGGTTGAGCAGCACCGGCTCGCCCGAGACATGAATGCCACTGTCTTCTTCGTTCAAAAACGCCCGCGCTTCGGCATCTATCAGGGCTCCGATCGGCGCCGGCCCCCAATGGTCGTCGGTGATCTGGTTGTGCGCCCGCGCAAGTGCATGGATACGACCGTCGACGAGATCGACGAAATCCTCGATACTGTCCGACGAGGGCTTCGCCTGACGAATCAGACCGCGGATGACGCCGAGAATGTTTCGAACGCGATGGTTCAGTTCGGCGATCAGGACTTCCTGCTTCCGGTTCGCCGCATCACGCTGTGCGCTCGCTTCGCCGGCGAGCCGCAGCACAACCTCGATCAGCGTGGCGCGCAACGTCTCGGCCACACGTATCTCAGGCGGCGAGAAGGGTTTGCTATGGCCTTTTACGAGCTGCTGCCATTCGGCGAAGCTCTCTCGTGGGGTGAGACGCGGGCCGTTGGGACCATATTCAACCGGCTTATACGGATCGCCCGCCCACCGCACGGAGCGGACAAGTTCCCTTCGGAAAAGGATGACGTAATCGCGGGGAGAACGCGAGATCGGAATGGCGAGCATTCCCGCGGCGCGATCGGTGTATTCCTCCGCCTCGGGCACGAAGGACGCAATCTCGTCGATGGCGAACACCCGTGTTGCTGCGGCGCTGTTCAACGCCCGGACGATGCGGGCAAACTGGTCTGTCGAGGGTGTGACGCCCCAGAATGCATAATTGCCATTGATCCAGACACCAACGCCCTCGGCCGGAATGACGTCAGTCAGGATGCCGGCAAGCCATTCCGGATCGTTGAGCAGCATCTCGTTCGTCGCGACGGCGCCAAGGAGCTGATCGGAGATATCGCGCGCGCGTCGTTCATATTCCATGACTTCCTTGCGCTCGCGGCTCTCCAGGCGCATCGAATACATCTGCGAGAAGAGCTCACAGACCGAGCGGGTCTCAAAACTTGGCGATTTTGCCGAATAGTGATGGCAGGCAAACAGGCCCCATAACTCTCCATCGACCACGATGGAAATCGACATCGATGCCCGCACGCCCATGTTCTTCAGATATTCGATATGGATCGGCGACACGGAACGCAGGATCGAATGGGACAGGTCGAGCAACTGGCCGTTTTCGTCGCGTTGCGGACGAATTGCGACCGGCTCGGCATCGACGTCGGCGATGATGCGCAGCAGGTTGCGCTTGTATAGCGCCCGAGCTTGAACCGGGATGTCGCTCGCCGGATAGTGTAGGCCCTTGAACGATCCGATTCCGGGTTTGCAGGTTTCGGCAACAACCTCGCCCGACCCGTCTTCTGCGAATCGATAGACCATCACCCGGTCAAAGCCGGTCAACGCACGGATCTGCCGCGCGCCCTCGGTATAATAGGCTGACGGGTCACCGATCAACTCGAGACGCGAAATCATGGCGCGCACCATGCTCGTCGTGTCGCCGTGCCGTTCTACCGATGGTTGAGCTTCGATGACGATTTGCCCGCTAGACGTATGGATAGCGAGATCGAATGAGCGACCGCGCTCGGTCAGCTTCGCATCGAAGATCTTGTCGACGGCGTTTGCGCCGCGAAGCGTCGCAAGCCGGTTGCGCAGGGCGTGAATGGTCTCGGGGAGAAAGAGCTCGTCAAGCGGACGTCCGACGATGTCGCCCTCGGTCTCCTCCAGGAACTCGTTCGTATTCGAGGACGCGCGCGCCACGATCCAGTCCAGAGTGAGCGCGAGAAGGAAGCCAATGGGTTGAATGGCTCCGAGGAGATGGATCGGCTCGCGATCGCAGTTGGTGAGATCGACATGAGAGTGGTTCATGAGGCCTTTGACATCAAATGGGGCTTCGGGAGCATGTGAAGTGAAAACCCATAGGAAAAGTTCCATTGTTTTTGCTCACAGAAGCTTCGGCACCTGCGAGGGGTTAAGAACTTTAGATAGAGAGCGCAAAACTCTGGTGCTGACCAAGCACAATCCGACATTGCAGAAGAAGAAACGCGTACCGGATACCCACGGATCCTTGCGTGACCGGGAACCAATGGCCCTCCTTGCCTGTTGTTTGGATTGATCCAATGTATCCGAGCCCGGTGGTTATTATGGCGTCCCATCCAGTGCGAAACCCTGCTCCCTTGAAGCTTATTGACCCGCGTGACCGTGTGATCGCGGCGCTTTTCGCCCAGCTGAAAGCCGAACGCGAAACCCGAGAGACCTTGGAATTTGCGATCCGCAATGGCGCCACCGCCAGCGAGGTCCTGGAGGCGATTGCCGGCGACCCGGTTCCGGCGATGACAGGTGACGGGGTGACCAGTGAGGATCTCGCCGCGATTGAACAGGCCATGACGCTCGATCGCACAGCACCCCCACAAGACAGGCACTGATATGGCGGCGCGCGCAAGCTGGAAAGGCCATCTGAAGATCGGCGACATCGGCTGCGCGGTGGCGCTCTACACGGCCGTCGCTTCCAGCGAAAAGCTGTCCTTCAATATCATCAACCGCAAGACCGGAAATCGCGTAGAACGGCAGTTCGTCGACAGCGAGACCGGAGAGCCGGTCGAGCGGGAAGACCAGGTCAAGGGTTATGAAACCGACGGCGGTCGCCACATCGTGCTCGAACCCGACGAGATCGCTGATGTGATGCCGGAGAGCGACAAGCTGCTGACGGTGTCGAGCTTCATCGCGTGCGGCGATATCGACAAGCTCTATTTCGACCGGCCCTATCATCTCGCTCCCGTCGAACCGGAGGATGCCGACGCCCTGCAATTGCTGGCGAAGGCGATGGTGGAGGAGAATGTTGCGGCGATCGCCGAGGGCGTACTGTTTCGGCGTAATCGAACGCTGCTGATCCGCCCCGATAATCATGGTGCGGTCATCGCGACGACGCTGAATTTCGACTACGAGGTGCGCTCCGCGACCACGACGTTCAAGAACATTCCCGACATCAAGTTCGACAAGGAGATGTTGGCGCTTGCCCGGCATATCATCTCGACCAAATCCGGCAGCTTCAATCCGGAGGATTATCACGACCGCTACGACGCAGCGCTGGTTGAGCTGGTCAAGGCGAAGATCGAAGGGCGCAAACCGCCGAAACGGAAGACCGAGCCGAAGGGCAAGGTTATCGACCTGATGGACGCCCTGCGAGAAAGCGCCAAAATGGGTGGGAAATCCGGCGGCAAGCGTGCTTCGGCTACTGCCAAAAAATCCACCACGCAGAAACAGCGCAAGGCGAGCTAGGCAATGGCGCTGCAAACATACAATTCGAAACGGGATTTCAAGCAGACCTCGGAACCGCGTGGCCGCCGGGCAAAAAAGGGCACCGACAACGGTAACAGCTTCGTCATCCAAAAACATGACGCCACCCGGCTGCATTATGATTTCCGCCTGGAGATGGACGGCGTCCTCAAGAGTTGGGCTGTGACGCGCGGCCCGAGCCTTGATCCTGAGGAAAAGCGGCTGGCCGTACATGTCGAGGACCACCCGCTCGACTATGGCGACTTCGAAGGCATTATTCCAAAGGGTCAGTATGGTGGCGGCACGGTCATCGTCTGGGATCGCGGCACATGGACTGCGATCGGCGACGCAAAGAAAGGTTATCGCAAAGGCCATCTCGAATTCGAACTGGATGGCGAAAAGCTGAGAGGACGCTGGCATCTGGTTCGCATGCAGGGCAAGCCGGAGGAAAAGCGCGAGAACTGGCTGCTGATCAAGGTGGACGACGAGGAGGCCCGGCATGGCGGCAAGGACATTCTCGATGAATTGCCAAAGTCGGCCAAGACCGGTCGAAAGATCGAAGCCGTTGCGAACAACCCCGACGCAGTCTGGGAAGCCGACGGAAAGGCGAAGAGGGCTAAGCCTGTTGCCAAGCGCAAACCTGATCGGTCGGTGCCGGCTTCCGGTGACATCGAATGGCCACCGGGCACCCGTAGGACGAAAATGCCGGAATTCATTGAACCGGCTTTGGCAAAGCTGAAGCCGAAACCGCCGGCGGGTGATGACTGGCTCCATGAAATCAAATTCGACGGATATCGTCTTCAGGCTCATATCGCCGCCGGCAAGGTGACGCTGTTGACCCGGAGCGGTCTCGACTGGACCGAGCGGTTCGGGACAAAGATCAGCGAAGCGCTCGCAGCCCTACCCGTGTCGGCGGCGATCATCGATGGGGAAATCGTCGTTGAGCGCGATAATGGCGCCTCGGATTTCTCCGCGCTACAAAGTGACCTGAGCGACGGACGTAGCGACCGCTTCGCCTACTATGCTTTCGATCTCCTCCATCTTGATGGCTATAATCTTGCCAACGCAGCATTGATCGACCGAAAAACGCTGCTGGAACAGCTCCTGGGCAATTCGGAGAATGGCGCCGTTCTGCGCTACAGCGCGCATTTCGGCGAAAGCGGCGGGCTGGTCCTCACCCATGCCTGCCGGCTGAGCCTCGAAGGCGTGGTTTCGAAGAAACGTGACGGAAAATATGTCTCGGGCCGCAAAGGGCAGTGGATTAAGTCGAAATGCTCCGAGCGGCAGGAATTCGTCATCGGTGGTTATACGCCTTCGACTGCGATGGCCGGTGCCATTGGTTCGCTTGCCATGGGCGTCTACGAAAACGGCAGGTACATCCATGTCGGCCGTGTCGGAACCGGCTACAGCGCGGCTGTTGCGCAGTCTCTTCATGATAAGCTCGAAAAACTGCAGCAGAAATCGAGCCCGTTTGACGACAGGCTGACCGCATTGGAGCGTCGCGATCTCGTCTTCGTCAAACCGGAACTGGTCGCGGAAGTCGAATTCCGAGCCTGGTCTGCCGATGGCAATCTCCGGCATGCCTCTTTCCGCGGATTGCGCGACGACAAGGAGCCAAGAGACGTGGTTCGCGAGACAGGGAAAAGTACTCCGACGAAAAAGACGCCCTCGTTTTCGGTGAAGTTGACCCATCCCGATCGCATCTACTGGCCGGACGACGGCGTTACCAAGCAAGGACTGATCGACTACTACGCCCAGGTCTGGCGCTTTATGGCGCCATTCGTTGTCAATCGGCCACTGTCTTTGCTGCGTGCCCCGGATGGGATCACCGGCGGCCAACGCTTCTTCCAGAAACATGCCTGGAAAGGCATGAATGCCCATATCCACGAGGTCACGGACCCGAAGGACAAGGCGGGTGACAAGCTGTTGAAGATCGTCGACTTTGACGGCCTTGCGGCACTGGTCCAGTCGGCGACCCTGGAAATTCATCCCTGGGGCACGACGGTTGACCATTGGGAAAAACCCGACATGCTGACTATGGATCTCGATCCGGGCGACGATGTGCCGTGGGAAAACGTCATTGCGGCGGCCTACGAGTTGAAGGAGCGGATGGAGGCTGCGGGCCTTGCAGCCTTCGTCAAGACATCCGGCGGCAAAGGCCTGCATGTTGTCTCGCCGCTGGAACCGAAAGCGAGTTGGGCGCAGATGAAGGCGTTCGCCAAAGGCCTTGCTGATAGCATGTCGGCTGACGACCCCGGCCTCTATCTCGCCACGGCCACCAAGGCGAAGCGCAAGGGCCGTATCTTCATCGACTATCTGCGCAACGGCCGGGGCAATACAGCGGTAGCGGCGTATTCGACACGAGCACGTCCGGGGGCTGCGGTCTCCATGCCGCTTGCGTGGGATGAGTTGAGTGCAGATATCGGTCCTGCGCATTTCACGATCGACAACGCACCGGTACGCCTCGATGCGCTGTCGGAGGATCCCTGGGATGGCTTCTTCGCGGCAGCCACGCCGCTGATGGCTCGCAAGCGGTAGCACTATTTCGAGCTACGCTTGCCGCCTTCTTTGGCAAGGCTCTTCTTCAACGCGTCCATGATGTTGATGACATTCCCTTCGGTCTTCGCCGGCGTGGTGCTTTTCAACGTCTTGGTGGGCTTTGCCGTCTTCTGCTTCTTGCCGATCAGCGCTTTTATCCGCTTCTGGATGGGGTCCTGCACCAGTTTTGATGACCATGGCTCCATGTGCTTCTCCACCATGCCGGTCATCAGCTTAAGAAGCTTCCTGTCGACCTTCGCATCGGTATCGATCGTTTCGACAGGCTCGCGCACCTCGCCGCCATAGCGTAATGTCCAGAGCAAGATGCCTTTCCCATTCGGCTCCAGCAGGACAGCACGTTCTCGACGATAAAGCACCAGTCGTGCAATACCGACCACACCGCTCGCCTCCATAGCCTCACGGATGACGCAGAAGGCTTCTGTTCCGACCTTGTCGGCAGGGTTCAGAAAATGCGGCTTATCGTACCAGATCCAGCCGATCGAACCACGTGGGACAAATGTGTCGATATCGATTGAACGGGTGCTTTCGAGCCCGACCGCATCAATCTCGTCATCCTCCAGCAGGACGTAGTTGCCGTCATCCTTGGGATAGCCCTTGACCTGATCTTTGTCGGCCACTGGCCTGTGGGTCACGCTGTCGAGATAGCGGCTCTCGACGCGGTTTTTAGTCTTGCGGTTCAGGACATGAAACCGCACCTTGTTGCTCTCGGTCGTCGCCGGCGTCAGCGTCACTGCGGCCGTAACGAGCGAGAGTTTGAGATATCCCTTCCAGAACGTCTGTCGCGCCATGGGCAATTAACGCGATCCAATGATGCAAGTTCCTGACATCGCTTGGATTGGGGGGCTTGATGTTGGAGTGGACGGCCCCTGAACGGCATCGAAATGTGCCAGAATGAGCTGTTATGATCTCAATCAAAGGGGCCGCCCATGGACAAGATTATTCGTATTGGCATGGATACGTCAAAGCATGTCTTTCAGTTGCATGGCGTGAATGCTGGAGAGAAGCCGGTCTTGCGTAAGAAAATGCGACGCAAGGAGATGATCGACTTCTTCACGACCTGCCCGCCAACTTTCGTTGCGATCGAGGCCTGTGGTGGTTCCCATCATTGGGCGCGGTTACTCGCCTCATTTGGACATGAGGTGAAGATGATCGCGCCACAACTCGCCAAGCCTTACGTTAAGCGAAACAAGAATGACGCTGCCGACGCCGAAGGGCTGTGCGAGGCGATGGCCCGCCCAACGATGCGGTTTGTTCCGGTTAAGACAGTTGATGACCAAGCAGCACTCATGCTGATCAGCGTCCGTACCCGTCTGATAGCCACCCGCACCCAACTCGCCAACGCGATCCGCGGCTACGCTAATGAATTCGGCATTTCTGCAGCTAAGGGGCTAGCACATATTCCGATGCTGCTTGAAAGGGTACAAGTTGAGAAAACTGTGCCAGAGCTCGCAAAGGAATTGTTCATAAGCCAGGCCGAGGAATACGCTGAACTGGAGAAGAAAATTGCGGATGTGGAGGCCAAGGTAAAGGCATGGCAACGTAACGACGAACGCAGCATACGCCTCAACACCATTCCCGGGATTGGACCAATCGGTTCGGCTCTTTTAATAATGAAAACACCCGCTCCAGAGCTCTTCAAATCTGGTCGTCAGTTCGCAGCTTGGATAGGGCTGACGCCGAAGGATCACTCGACCGGCGGCAAGGTGCGGCTCGGTGGCATCACGCGAGCCGGCGATGAAGCGCTGCGGGCTATCCTGGTGAATGGAGCAACCGCTGTCATTCATCACGCGCGGCGATCCGGAAAAGCCTCTCGTTGGTTGATGGAACTGCTCAAGCGCAAGCCACCTAAACTGGCAGCTGTCGCACTTGCCAACAAAATGGCGCGCATAGCTTGGAAACTCATGGTCTCCGGAGAAACGTACAGCGCACAATCGGCATCGGCTTTGAACGGGTGCGCCACATGAAGACCGGGAAGCAGAAACCACATGTACCCTGATCTTCATCACGTGTAGGCAACACTACAACTTGCAAGATAATAACAGATGGTGTGATCGATCGATCCGAGACCCAGGATACCCCGGTGATCCCTTCGGCCCGTCAAGGCCGCCTTGATGTTTGGGACCTGTGTCGCGGAAACCATCTTGGCCAGCGTTCATGTACGAGCGCAACTACAGGCCGGACATATGGACGCAAGCGATCAGATCAAATTGTCTCGAAATATCTTGCGGGTCGGGGGCCGTCCACATAAGGGATTTGAACAGCCGACCTGTTATCCTTCTCCGTCCGTGGATGACGGCGTTCACGGCTGCAACAAGCAACCCGGCCGGCTTCTCTCAGACTTATTGCTCGAGAAGAGGGTCGTGTCGTTTCGCTCATTTCAGCTCTGACGTTCTGGTCATGAATGGCCGGGGTCGGTCAAAACGCCAGTTACACCTTCATCGAGCGCACCCGATCACCAGAGACTTCGAACATACTAAACAGCTGCGGTCTGTTGACCGCAGCTGTTTCTACGAGAGTGACGAACGTGACGCCGGCCACTTCGCAAAGACAGCCTATCGGAGTGATTATGGTGACCGTCAATTCGCCATAGATTGCTGTTTCCGCCCTGCGCTAGGCTCACCGCGCGCCACAACAAAGAACGGTATCATGGGCACCGTAAAACAAGCCCACGGCGCTTGCCCAAACAGACACCCTCGCGCGGTTTTCAAGCTTGACGATAAAAGAAAATAACCGTGACCCCGCAATAGCGGCTAAGATTGCAAGGAGCCGCAGGTCTACGTAAGACATAGAGGAATGGGTTCAAAATCAACTCATGACGGCCGATATCGCAACGGCCAGAGCTGCGAATAGAACGCCTCTTATTGATTGGATCGCAGCCTCAATTTCATCGCGGCACGAAGCTCGAAAGTCGCATCTCAGAAGGATGAACGCTGGCCTCAATTGCCGCCGTTGCGGGCCAGCACATCGAGAAGCTGGCTCGTATTGTCGACCGAGAACTGCACCCGTTCGCCGGGCCAGACGGTTTCTGAATAGGCGATCGGTGTTCCCTTCATGTCGACATCGACTTTTTTAAGCGCGATGACCGGTTGCGAAACGCTCTGGTCAAGCTGCCGGGCCTCCTCGGCAGTCGGCATGCGGACGATGATATCGGTTCTGAGACGGATGTAATCCGGCACGCCGTATTCGGTGAGGATCAACGTCACGCTGCGGCCGCTTGCCCGCGCCTTGTCCATGCCAGGAAAGCGGCGGACGGGATAGTAGGAATTCGAGATATTGATTGGTTCCTCGTCGGCAAAACCGCGCCGCACGATGTGATAGACCGGCTCGCCGCGCGGTAGCCGGAGCGCATCCGCAACGATCGCCGAGGCGGCAATTTCTTCTTCGCGAACTGCCTGTCCGAGCGGCTCCCTGCCCTGTTCGAGCAGGTTCTGCGAAAAGCGCGTCCGATCCGAAAGCCGGTAGTCCAGCCGACCGTCGCGTACGAAAGTACCCCGGCCTTGCTCAACCTGCACCAAGCCGCGCCCTTCCAGATTGGAAATCGCTCGGCGGATCGTATGGCGGCCGACGCCGAAGCGTTCCATCAGGTCCGCCTCTTTCGGAAGCTGGTCCTTGGGAGAGAGCCGGCCGTTCAGGATGTCCTCGGCAATATCCTCTTCGACCTGCTGCCACTGCCCATGCGACGATTTCTTGTCCATGCCTGCTTCGACCCGATTCTTTTAATCATTCGAATGTTCGATACCTTTCAGCCTATCCTCTTGCAATCGCTATATTGGTTCGAGCCTCTGTCATGCCCCCGTAAAACAGGGGGCTTATCTTCCATTTCAGGGCCAAAAATCCGTTTGCGCGTTCACACGCCTGTCATTGACGCAGCCTAGAGAAATATTCGGATCAATTAGTTTTCATCCGAATGTTTGGAGCGGAAGATGGTGGAAATCAATCGTCGTCAATTCGTAGCCGGAGCAACGGCAGCGATCGGCGCAAGCATGGTCATGACCGGTCCGGCGTTTTCCGCCGATGCGACCATCGAAGTGTCGAGCACCTGGGGCGCCGACAAGCCCTTCCAGAAGGTTGTTGATGCGTTCAACGCCAAGAAGCTCGGCGTCACCGTCGTCAACCGTTTCGACGGCGATTATGAATCGGCGACCGCCAAGGCGGTTGCCAGCGTTGCCGCCGGTCGTCCGCCGGCAATGATGATCACCGGCTGGAAGTTCGGTTATTTCGCCAAGCGCACGCTCGGCGCCCGCGACCTGCGCGAGATCAATACCGCCAAGGCCGAAGCAATCATCAACAGCTTCCGCCCGTCCGTTCACCCGCTCGTCACCATCGATGGTTCGCTGATCGGTCTTCCCTGGGCCATGTCCACGCCGATCACCTTCATCAACAGTGAGCTGTGGAAGGCTGCCGGCCTCGATCCGAACCTGCCGGAAACCATCGACACCAAGTGGCTTTATGAAAATGCCCGTAAGCTCGATGCGGCGCTGAAGGGCAAGCACCCGACCTACCGTTCGGCACTGGCGCTCTCCAACAACGAATGGACCAGCCAGTCCTTCATCCAGAACGCCGGCGGCTATATCATCGACCCGAAGGGTAACCTCGCACTGAACAGCCCGGAAGCCGTTGCCGGCATGACGGAATTCTGCGCTCCGGCTGCTGAAGGCCTGTGGCTGCCGGTCTCTGCCAAGGATCAGGATGCCGCGTTCGAATCCGGCGCGCTCGCCATCTGCACCACAAGCTCGACCCGTGCCACCACCTTCCCGCTCGGCGCCGCCAAGGCCATCACCACCAAGTTC
The DNA here is from genome assembly GCA_965227625.1 of Neorhizobium sp. GTDB lineage: Bacteria > Pseudomonadota > Alphaproteobacteria > Rhizobiales > Rhizobiaceae > Neorhizobium. Next base: position 95,566 of record CBDDGK010000063.1, read on the forward strand.
CCGGGTATTGCCGGCCATGCCCGCAACATGAACAGCGGCGGCAACTTCCTCGCCGTCTACACCAAGAACAAGGAACAGGCAGAAGCCTCGCTCGCCTTCCTGGAATTCTGCGCATCGAAGGAAGGTCAGACGATCTGGTCGCAGGTCGGCTACCTCAACACCTCGGTTCACGATGTGCCTTTGATCAACGACTTCATGAAGCCGGCCGCCGCCCAGCTGACCGACGCCCTGACTGCCGAAACCATCTGGCCCGGCAAGCGCGGCTTGGAAGGCCAGGATGTCTGGCGCAAGTGGGTTTCGCGCATGCTGCTGAAGGAAGTCAACCCGGCCGACGGCATCAAGGGTGCTCATCAAGAACTCGCAGGACTGATCTCGGCTTAAAATCATGCCTTTTCGTCTTCGATCGCTGGCCCCCTACTTGTTCGTGGGGCCAGCCGTTCTATCCGTTGCGATCTTCCTCTACGGGCCGCTGGTCGCCTCAGCGCTGCTGTCGGTGCTCGACTGGAATCTGTTGTCCGCCGATATCAGCTTCGTCGGAACGAAGAACTATGCGACGGTCTTTGGCAATGTGGATTTCCGCACGGCTGCCTGGAATACGGTGCTCTACTGCGTCATCCTCATTCCCGCGCAGATCATCTTGCCGCTCCTTCTGGCGCTGATGATCCATTCGGTGCGCAAGAGCCCGATGCAGGGCATTTACCGAGGCAGTCTGTTCCTGCCGACCATCCTCGCCTATTCGGTGGCAGGTGTCGCATGGTCCTGGCTGTTCAACCCGGTCAACGGCCTGTTCAACGAGATCTTCGGCTACTTCGGCTTTCCGCCCTCCCGCTGGCATACCGATCCGAATCTTGCACTGCTCTGTGTCTGCCTCGTCACATTTTGGAAGACCTTCGGCCTCAACATGCTGCTCTGGCTCGCAGCACTCGCCAACCTGCCGCATGAACTGCGCGAGGCTTCGCAACTGGATGGCGCCAGCCCGCGACGGCATTTCTTCACCATCAGCCTGCCGCTGATGACGCCGACCGCCTTCTTCATCAGCGTCACCACCTTCTTCCATGTTCTGGACGATATCGTCGGTGTCATCGATGTGCTGACCCATGGCGGCCCGGCGGGCCGAAGCTCCAGCCTTCTCTATTTCCTCTGGCAGCAGGGTCTGCGCTTCTTCCAGTTCGGCCCGGCGAGCGCGGTGGCGATGATCATCATCGTTCTGGTCCTGATCGTCACATGGCTGCAGTTCCGCGTCGCTGAAAAGCGGGTGCATTACGGATGAGCGCCCAACCTTCGGTGAGCCACCTTCCCCTCCACCGGCTGTTCATCCATGCGGTTCTGCTGGTGACTTGTTTCATCACCGTCTTCCCGTTGGTCTGGATGGTGTCCTCGGCCTTCACGCCGAACGACCTCATCACTGCCAAGGCGATCCGTTTCTGGCCGGAAAACCCGACGCTCGCCAATTTCACTGAAGCCGCAAGCCGCCATCCGATCTGGATGTGGCTGTGGAACTCCATCCTGACCGCAACCCTGATCACGGTCGGTAAGCTCCTGCTGGCGGTGCCGGCCGGTTTCGCCTTCGGACGCATGGAGTTTCCCGGCAAACAGCCGCTGTTCTGGTTCGTCATCGCCACCATGTCCTTCCCATCGGTTCTCGCCATCATCCCAACCTATATCGGCGTGGTGAAACTGCAGGCTTTCGACACATATGGCGCGATGATCATTCCTTCGATCCCGTATATCGGCTTCTACGTCTTCTATATGCGCCAGGCCTTTCGCTCGCTGCCGGGCTCGATGTTCGAGGCGGCGAAGATCGACGGCTCGGGCCTCTGGCGGCAGTTCACGGAAATCGGGATTCCGAATGTCATCCCGGCCATCGCCGCCCTTTCCGTCATCTCCTTCATGGGCGCATGGAACATCTATCTCTGGGGCCAGCTGGTGCTGGAGGATGCGTTCAAGAAAACCCTGACGACCGGCATCGCCACCTTCGCCGATCTTGAAGGAACGGGGCAGAGCTGGGGGCCGCTAATGGCAACCAGCCTGCTTTCGATCGTGCCCGTCCTCGTGATATTCCTCTTTGCGCAGCGCTATATCGTTGACGCTCTGGCGCCCGGCATCGATGAAAGATAAGGCCACCATGCATCGCGTGATCGTCATCGCCTCGGTCAATCATGACCGGATCTGGCAGCTCGACGATCCGCTGGTTCCGGGCGGCCGGCTGCGCTTTTCGTCGCGCGAAATCCATCTTGGCGGCGGCGGCTTTTTCACCGGCTGCCAGCTGCTGGATCTCGGCGCCGATGTCGCGCTCGTCAACCGGCTGATGGATGACGTGCAGGGCGTCGCGGCTCTCAAGGTACTTCAGGACATGGGGTTCGATACCGAACAGGTGGCGCTGCATCCGGGTGAAAGCAGGCCGCTCGAAATCCTGCTCGAACCGAATGGCGAACGGACGATCCTCTATTCCGGCAACCGCGAAAGCCAGCTGTTCACGGCAAGTGCGGCGCTGACCGGCGGCGCGGCCTATCTCAACGCTCTGAATCTCGACGCTGGCCTTATCGCTCAGCTCGACGCAATTCCGCTCGTCCTCTCACAACTGCCGCTCCGTTCAGCAACACCGCGCCCCGCCGACTATATCGTCTCATCACGCGACGATGCGGCTGACGAGATCGAGATCGTCTGGCAACGTGCTCAAGCGATTGCGGGACCGCGCCTAAAAATGCTGGTTCTGACCGACGGTCCGCGCCCGATAACCCTGTTCGACGGCCAGGACGCAATCGAGGTTGCCACGGCGCCGCCAGTCCCTGTCAAAAGCACGATCGGCGCAGGCGACCGCTTCAGCGGTGCCTTCCTCTATGCGCTGCTCGACGGTGAAACCGTAGTTGCTGCCGCAACAAGAGCCAGCCACCAGACCGCCGACTGGCTGCGCCTGCGCGCCGGCGTCTAAGCTCGAGCGAACAACCGCCGGTAAAAATGGCGGCAAAAAATCCATCCGGACACACAACTGTCATCCGCGCCAGCTATAGACTAATTCATCCGAATGAATTAAGGATTCATCCGAATATATAGGCTGACCGTAATGCAGACCGAACGCCCGAAATGGGGCCAGTGGCAATCCATCGAAAAGCAGATTAGTCGGGACATTGCGTCCGGGGCTCTGGCTCCGCACAGCCAGCTTCCGACCGAACTGGAAATCATGCAGCGTTTCGGCGTCGGTCGGCACACGGTGCGGCGCGCGATCGCCGAACTGGCGGCAGCCGGCAAGGTGCGGGTCGAACAGGGCCGCGGCACGTTTGTCGAGGAACAGTCGGTCATCCGTTACGCGATTGCCAGACGCACGCGCTTCAGCCGCAACTTGAAGGAACAGGGACGCGTCCCTTCCGGCCAGCCGATCGACGAAATGGAAATCGCGGCTCCGCCGATCGTTGCCGCAGCACTTCGCATCCCGGAAGGTTCGAAGGTCTACATGATCATCCGGCGCAGCTTTGCTGATGACGTGCCTGTCAGTGTCAGCCGCACCTATCACCCGGTCGAACGTTTTCCCGACATGCTGGAACGCCGCCGCACCGGCTCGTCGGTCACCGAAATCTACAGGGATTTCGGTATTCCCGACTATGTGCGCCACACCACCACCATTTTGACCCGCCTGCCGATCGCCGAAGAAGCCCGGCTTCTGGCGCAGTCGCCGGAACAACCCATCCTCGTCACCCAGAAGGTGGACGTCGACATGGAAGGTCGGCCGATCGCCTATTCCGACGTGGTCTGGGCCGGCGAGAGAATGCAGTTCGTCATCGACAACGATGAGACGCCCGAGGGCCGGGCAACGGGAATATCCGAAGAGAGGAAGACCAATGACTGACGTTGCGACCGGGGAACCGGTCATCGGAGCGTATGCCCATGGAAGGGCTCTCGACATCCTGGCGGCAAGCCGCCCCGAAACCATCAAGGCCTGCGCCGAAATCGTTCTCGACGATCTCGGCGCCGTCTCTGTCGTCACCAACCGCACCGGGCTCGCCATGCTGCCCTTCATGGATACGGTACGCAACACCGCCTTCCATCTCGGCGAGGTTCTGGTGGCGGAAGCCCATATCCGCGTGCCGGAGCGCAATGTTGAAGGTTACGGCGCGGTCACCGGCCGCGATCTCGAACATGCGATGGCCATGGCCGTCATCGACGCGGCAATCGCCGCCGGCCACCGCACCGGCCCGATCCTCGAACTTCTGGACAGCGAGGGCCGCCATCAGGAAGAAACCGACCGCAAACGGCTGAAAAAGGTCGAGGCAACCCGCGTGCAGATGGAGACTTTCTGACCATGTCCCTCTCCCTTCTTCCCACCGCTGACGACAGCCGCACCAATGCGACGTTTGACGAACTGATGTGGGCGCTCTCCCGCCCCGGCCTCGTGCGCACCCTACCCTTCGCCGGGTTCGAGACGCTGGCCGAAAGCCTGCTCGATCGCGAATGCACGTTCTTTGTTGCCAATGACACGGTACTCGATCAACGGCTGGCCGATACCGGCGCTCGCCGCACGACGCTCGACAAGGCCGAATATGTTTTCTCCTCGCTCGGCACCGAATCCGAGGTGAAGGCGCTCTCGACACTGCGCATCGGTTCGCTGCCCTATCCGGATGAAGCCGCGACGCTCTTTGCACAAGCTAAGATCGGCACCGGCCAGCCACTCCGCCTCACCGGCCCCGGCATCAAGGACGCGCTGACGATCCAGATCGGCGGCATCGATTCATCCTTCTGGGCAATGCGCCAAAAGGCGATCCGCTATCCGCTCGGCTGGGATCTCTATCTCGTCGATGCCGACCGGCTGATCGGCATCCCCCGTTCCACGAAAATCGAGGTGCTCTGATGGCTTATGTAGCAACCCGCGGCGGCGAACGCGCCATCGAACAGGCCGAACGGCTGTTTCGCGACGATCTCGGCACGATCACCCGCGCCCGCATCGATGCCGTCAGACAAGGTCTCCCCTACCTGATCGACCGCGTCATGGGCGAAGCGTCGCTCTATGAGCCGGACCTTGCAGCGCTCGCCATAGCCCAGGCTGGCGGCGAGCTTTATGAAGCCGTCCTGCTGCTGCGCGCCTACCGCACCACGCAGCCGCGCCTTGCGGTCTGCGAACCGGTCGCCCAGACTGACCTCTTCACCGTCCGCCGCATCTCGGCAGCCTTCAAGGATATTCCGGGCGGCCAGATCCTCGGCCCGACGCTCGATTATTCGCACCGTTTGCTGCAGGTCGGCGTGCTGAAGGGCGAGGACTATACGCCCGATCCGGTCATCCCGGCCGCCGATCCGGCACCGGCCACCCAGCCCTCGCTTGCCGCCTGGCAGAAGGTCCAGGGTCTGATCAAGGACTATCCGGCCGAGACCGTCGCCCCCGACGACATCCCTGACCTCACCCGCGAGCCGCTGCTTTTCCCGGTCGACCGCGCCCACAAGCTGCAGAGTCTTGCCCGCGCAGACACCGGCGGCACGCTAGCGCTCGGTTACGCCACCATGCGTGGCTACGGCTCCGTTCACCCGACCGTCAACGAGTTGCGCCTAGCCGAAGCGCCGGTTCGCCTGCGCCATCCGCGCGGCACCGTCTTCAGCGCCGGCCGTGTGCGTGTCAGCCAGACGGAGGTCATTACCAAGACGACCGAACTGCAGCTCGGTTTCTCGGCCACCTTCGGCTGGAACGAGGTGAAGGTGATTTCGGCAGCGACGCTCGACATCGCCTCCAGCCAGCCGAACCCGCATCCGGCTTCCAACGAGGAGTTCGTGCTCTACCATACCGAGCCGGTCGAAAGCTCCGGCTTCTGCATCCATTTCAAGCTCCCCCACTATGTCACCTTCCAGTCGAGCCTCGACGCGATCCGCCGCGTCAAGGCCGATAAGGAGGCTGCGGCTTCAAAGCCGGCAATTGTGGAAGAGCTTTCCGAAAAAGAAGACGAAGAAGAGGTCGCGCTGTGACGACATTGCAGGAACTCACAAGGCCCTGGGCGGCCTTCAATTACGGCTTTCTCGATGAATCGGCCAAGCGCGAACTCCGCCGCCGCATCCTGAAGGCGATCGCGGTGCCGGGTTATCAGGTGCCTTATGCCAGCCGCGAAGTGCCGATCGCCCGCGGCTGGGGAACCGGCGGCCTGCAGGTAACGCTGACGCTGCTGAAGCCGGACTCGGTGGTCAAGGTCATCGACCAGGGCTCGGACGACTCGGTCAATGCCAGTAGCATCCGCAAATTCGTCGGCCGCGTCGGCGGGGCGGTCGAAACGGAAGATACGCAGGAAGCCACCATCATCCAGTCCCGTCACCGCATTCCGGAGGAAAAGCTTCGCGAAGACCAGATCCTCGTTCTGCAGGTGCCGAACCCTGAACCGCTACGCCCGGTCCAGCCGGACATGTCGGTCGCCCGCGAAATGCATGGCGATGCCGATTACGGCCAGCTCTGGCTGATCCTCTATGAACAACTCGTCCGCTCCGGCCGCATCATGCAGGGGTCGAGCTATCCGAGCATGGTCAACGGCCGCCACGTGATGACGCCTTCGCCGATCCCGCGCTGGGACGTGCCGAAGCTCAATAAGGCGGACCACCTGACGATCCTCTCGGCCGGCCGCGAAAAGCGCATCTTCGCCGTGCCGCCCTATACCAGCGTCGAACCGCTGGTCTTCGACGACGTGCCCTACCGGGTCGAGGAACACCAGGACAAGACCTGCTACCGCAGCGACGTCACCGGCTATTTCATGAACGAGCTGCCGCAGGACGATGGCTCGTCGCAATACGAGCTCTCCGACAGCCATTTCGGCGTCAAGCACATCCACAAATCGGAAGGCGAGACGGTCGAGATCGGCGAAACCTGGTACAAGAACGGAAAGATGGACTGATGGCCGCCCTTAACTTCGACAACACGGCCGGCCTGAAGCGCCAGCCGCCGAAACTCATGCTGGCCGATCCGATCCTGACGATGCGCGGCATCGCCAAGAACTACAGCAATGTCACCGCTCTCGCCGGCGTCGACGCCACCGTCTATCCGGGCGAAGTGCTCGGCATCGTCGGCGAATCCGGCTCCGGCAAGTCGACGCTTCTCCGCATGATGAACCTCGAGGATACGCCGGATACCGGCACCTATAACCTGGCGCTCCCGGGCCACGAGGACCGCAACCTCTTCACGCTCGATCGCTTCGAGCGGCGTATGCTGCGCGCCCACCATATCGGCATCGTCTACCAGAACCCGCATCTCGGCCTCTTGATGAACCATACGAGCAGCGGCAATGTCGCCGAACGCCTGCTGATCGCCGGCAAGCGTAACTTCGCCGAACTGCGCGCCCGCGCAAAAGAATCCCTTGATGCATCGGAATTCCCGATCGACCGCATGGATGCCCGCCCGCGCGAGCTTTCCGGCGGCATGCAGCAGCGCGTTCAGCTCGCCAAGGCGATCGCGCTGGAGCCGGCCGTGCTCCTCCTCGACGAGCCGACCACTGGCCTAGACGTCAGCGTCCAGGCGCTGGTGCTCGATACGCTGAAAAGACTGCAGCGCGACCGCTCCATCACCATGGTTCTGGTCTCCCACGATCTCGGCGTCATACGCACGATGGCAGACCGGGTTATGGTCATGCGCCGGGGTGAAGTGGTCGAACAGGGTCTGGCCGACCAGATTTTCCAGGACCCGCAGCACAGCTACACCCAGCAACTCGTCCACGCGAAACTATGAAAGGGAGAGGCGACCATGAATATCCAGCTATCCCCCAAGCGCGCGCCCGTGCTGCGCATCGAAGGTCTCGCCAAGCAGTTCGAGATGCACCACCTGAAGCGCACGCTCTACGCGTTCGAAAACATCGAATTCGAACTCGGCGAAGGTGAATTCATCCTGCTGAGGGGTGAAAACGGCGCAGGCAAATCCACCCTGTTGCGCACCATCTACCGCTCCTACCTGCCGCGTGCCGGCCACGCCTGGTATTATACCAAGGAAGGCGCGATCGATCTGGCGTCGGCTGCCGATGTCGATATCGCCGTGCTGCGCCGCCGGGAAATCGGCTTCGTCACCCAGTTCCTCAACGCCCGCCCCCGCGTCGCGGCAGAGGAAATCGTCGCCGAACCCCTGCGGCTCGCCGGCATGGCACAGCAGGAAGCCTTGGCCGAAGCCCGCCGCTGGCTCGCAGCCTTCGGCGTTAAGCCGCAGCTTTGGTCGGCCTATCCCTCCACCTTCTCGGGCGGCGAACAGCAGAAGGTCAATCTGGCCCGCGCGCTCATCCTGCCGCAGCGCCTGCTGCTGCTCGACGAGCCGACCGCCTCGCTCGACCGTTCGGCGCGCAAGGCGCTTGTCGACCGGCTTGCCGAACTCAAGGCTTCCGGTGTCGCGATGATCGGCGTATTCCATCACCCGGAAGACGTCGCCCACCTCATCGATCGGGAAATTCAATTGGAAACCATCAAGATTGCGGATGAGACAGACAATGTGGTTGAGTGATTTCGAAATCGTCCTGAAGGACCGCGTCATCGAGCGTGGCGCGCTGAGGATCGAGAACGGCCTGATCGCTGAGATCAGCGACAAGACGGTCGCTAATGCGGATATCGATGGCGAAGGCCGGCTGCTGCTGCCGGGTTTCGTCGACATGCATGGCGACATGATCGAGAAGGAAGTCGAGCCGCGCGCCAATGTCCGCATGCCGCTCGAACTCGGCATCTACGATCTCGACAAGAAGCTCGCGGCGAACGGCATCACCACCGCCTATGCAGCGCTGGCCTTCACGCCCACGACCTACGGCAATGTCCGCTCGGTGGAACATACGACGGCGCTGATCTCGGCGCTGACTGACATGCGTGACGAGTTGCTGATCGACCACCGCGTCCATGCCCGTTTCGAGATCACGTATCCCTCCGCCGTCGAAGTCGCCGAAAAGCTGATGTCGGCTGGCGCCCTCGGCATGATCTCGCTGATGGATCACACACCGGGACAGGGCCAGTATCGCGATCTTGAAATCCATACCCGCAACATGGCGAAGGCGAGAAAGATCGATTACGCCACCGCCGTCGAAATGGTGAAGGATCGCATCGCCCAGCGCGAAGCTCATGGCGATGCGATGCATGTCGTGACCGGCCTTTCCGAACTCGCGCGGGAAAAGGGCGTCGCAATCGCTTCCCATGATGACGATACGCTCGAAAAAGTCACGCTGATGCACGGCATCGGCGCGGCGATCAGCGAATTCCCGATCACGCTCGAAGTCGCGGCAGAAGCGAAGCGCCTGGGACTGGCGACCGCCATGGGTGCGCCGAACGCTCTGCGTGGCCTTTCCTATTCCGGCAATCTCTCGGCCCGTGAAGCTTTCGAGGCCGGCGTGCTCGATATCCTGGCCAGCGACTACCACCCCTCTGCCATTCTGCCGGCGGTGATCGCGCTTGGCGACCTGAGCACAGGCGGCCTGCCGGCTGCCGTGGCTCTGGCCAGCGTCAATCCGGCAACGGCTCTCGGCCTGACCGATCGTGGTCAGATCGCCGAAGGCCTGCGCGCGGATTTCCTCATCGCCGAACGGGGCAAGATGCCGCGCGTGCGCGCTACCATACGTGGCGGCCGGAAAATCTGGTCCGACGGCGTCGTCGGCTTCAATCGCCAGGCGGCGGCGTAAAAACCGTTTGAGCGCACCCTTCGGGCCGGGAGTTTTTCGGCCCGAACAGGTCATCTATTCCAAAAAATTTCGCGGTCATTCGGAAATTCCGAACATATTCTGAAAATATCAGAATAAAATTTCGAAGATCAGCGATTTATAATAATTCTGTCACGCAGACAGATTAATCATTCATCTCAGGAAACGAGCATCCACCATCCGAAAATATGGCGGCAAGGACCTTCTTTGCTTTATCAGGGCGAGATTGATGCTGGAATTATACTCCCTCAAAAAGACCTTCGGCCAGACAAATGCTGTCGATGACGTGACAATTACTGTTGAATCCGGCCAGATGGTCGGCATCATCGGTCGCAGTGGCGCCGGTAAATCCACTCTTCTGCGGCTCATCAACCGGCTGATCGAGCCGACCAATGGCCGCATCATGTTCGAAGGCCGCGACATTACCAAGCTCAAGGGCCGCGACCTCAGGCTGTGGCGTGCCTCCTGCGCCATGATCTTCCAGCAGTTCAATCTCGTCGAGCGCATGGATGTTCTCACCAACGTCCTGATCGGCCGTATCGCCCACCAGGGCATCTTCTCGACGGTCGCGCGCCGCTTCACGGAAGAAGAAACCGCCATGGCGGTGCAGGCTCTCGACCGTCTCGACCTCCTGCCGCAAGCCTTGCAGAAGGCCGGCACGCTGTCCGGCGGCCAACAGCAGCGCGTCGCGATCGCCAAGGCACTGGTGCAGCGCCCGGAAATCATGCTGGCCGACGAGCCGATCGCCTCGCTCGACCCCGCCAATGCCACGCGCGTCATGGAGGCGCTGCGCCGCATCAACCGCGAAGACCGGATCACCGTCCTCGTCAACCTGCACACGCTCGATACGGCGCGCGCCTATTGCGACCGGATCATCGCCATGCGCTTCGGCCGCGTGGTTTTCGAAGGCGCGCCCGCCGAACTGACCCGCGAGCGCCTGAACAGCATTTACGGTGACGAGAGCGGTGAATTCGAGCTCGACGAGACCGTGACATCGACGGCCATTCGCGCCACGGCGGAAAAAGAGAGCCGACAGGTGACGATGGCCTGACGACCCCTTCGGCACCGGCAATAGCGCCGGGCCGCAAGTTCATCCCTGGAGAGATCAATGAAAAACGTCCTCATGACCGTGGCCGTAACGGCCGCGCTTGCCTTTTCTGCATTCGGCACCGCCCAGGCGCAGGCCCCGACACAGGAGTGGAAGCAGACCTACAAGACGATCCGTTTCGGCATCACCTCGTCCGAAAACGAAAAGGACCGCCTGACCCGCTGGAAGGGTTTTCAGACCTATCTGGAAAAGCAGCTCGGCGTGAAGGTCGAGATCTTCACCGCCGGCAGCTATGACGGCGTCATCCAGGCGCTCGCGTCCAACCAGATCGAGTTCGCCAATCTCGGTTCGTCGGCCTATGCCGCGGCCTATACCGAAAGCAATGGTGGCGTGCAGCCGCTGCTCGCACAGGTCGATAAGGAAGGCGCCAGCGGTTATTTTTCGGTCGTCACCGTTCGTTGCGACTCCGGCTACAAGAAGATCGAAGATCTGAAGGGCAAGGTTCTCGCTTTCGCCGATCCGGACTCCACCTCGGGTTATGCCGTGCCGTTCTTCAACCTCGTGAAGCAGGGTTACGATCCGAAGACCTATTTTTCGGCCGTCCCGTTCTCCGGCGCGCATGAAACCGGCGTCATGGGCGTTCTCAACAAGCAGTTCGACGCCGCTGCCACCTATATTAACACTGAAAAGAGCGGCATTCCGCAGCGCATGGAAGCCAAGGGCATGATCCCGGCCGGCCAGATCTGCCGCATCTGGCAGTCGCCGGAAATCACCAACGGCCCGTTGACCACCCGCAACAACCTGCCGGCCGAGCTGATCAGCGCCGTCAAAAACGCGATCAAGGAACTGCCGAAGAACGACCCGGCCGTCTACAAGGAGATCACCTCCGGCGACGAAACCGCCAAGGGCTATATCGAAGTCAACCACGACCGCTACCAGTGGATCGTCGAAATGCGCGAATGGCTGCGCAAGCAGCGCCGCCAGGGCTGATCCAGCCTTCGATACAGCGTGGCGCCAGACCTCACCGGCGCCACTTCTTTTCCGGATGAGACCCAGGCTGTTACATCAATGACCGTTCAATCTCTGGCGATCAGCAATTTCCATACTGATTATACGCGGGCGCGAAAAAGTGCACGACGCGTGCAGATCATCTCGACGCTGCTCTTCGTCATGGCCGTGGTGTTTTCCGCCTATGTCGGCGGTTTTTTCGGCTTCACCGATGTCTCGCTGCCGGGCGGCGAGCGTGTCTCGATGCTGAAGATCTGGGCCGGCCTGCCGCGGCTCGGCGAATATCTGGAAAAGACCGTTCCGAAACTGCGTTACGCGACTTTCAGCTCGGATCTCGCCGAATGGTTCTGGCGCTGGAAGATCTGGCTCAACCTTCTGTTCGAGACCATCCTGATCGCCTATGCGGCAACCGTGCTCGGCGTCTTCGGCGGCTTCGTCCTGAGCTTCTTCGCGGCGCGAAATCTAAGCCCCGGCAAGCTCGTCTCGACCATTGCCCGCCGTTACCTCGAAATCATTCGTACCGTGCCGGAACTCGTCTGGGCACTGATCTTCGTCTTCTGCTTCGGCATCGGACCGCTCGCTGGCGTGCTGGCGATCGGGCTTCATGCCACCGGCTCGCTCGGCAAGCTTTATTCGGAAGCCAACGAGAATATCGACATGCGGCCGATCGAAGGCATCAAGGCCTCCGGCGGCAACTGGTTCCAGCAGATGCGCTATGGAGCCGTGCCGCAGGTCATCCCCAATGTCATCAGCTACACATTGCTGCGCTTCGAGATCAATGTCCGCTCGTCCTCGATCATCGGTTATGTCGGCGCCGGCGGCCTCGGCCAGGAAATCCGCACCGCCATGTCGCTGCAGGAATATACCGATCTCTCGGCGCTGTTCGTCATCATCCTGGTGACCGTCACGATCATCGACTTCGCCAGCGAAAAGCTGCGCCACCGCATTATCGGCCTTTCGGAGAGCTGGGCATGACCGACCTTACCATCTCCACGAGAACAGATGCCGTAAAGGCGGCACGGCTGCGGCTTCCGGAAGCTTTCGACAAGCCTCTTTCGAAGAGCATGCTGTCCTATGCCACCATCATCCTGCTGCTCGCCCCCGTGGCTTATGCGGCCGTCGCCTTCAGCGTTACGCCGGCGCGTATTCTCGAAGGCCTGACCCGGCTCGGCAGTATCATCGCCTTCATGTTCCCGCCACATGTCTGGACCAAATGGGAGGAATGGCGCGAAATCCTCGAAGGCCTCGGCGAAACCGCCGTCATGGCCTTCCTCGGCACGTTGCTCGGAGCGATCGTCGCCCTGCCGCTCGCCTTGCTCGGCGCCAAAAACATCATGCCGCTCGGTTGGCTGCGGCTGATCTCCCGGCGTGGTTTCGATGCATTGCGCGCCGTCGAACAGATCATCCTGGCGCTGATCTTCATCCGCGCCTTCGGCCTCGGTCCGATGGCCGGCATCCTTGCAATCGCGGTTTCGGAAATCGGTACATTCGCAAAACTCTTTGCCGAGGCGATCGAGAACACATCCCGCCGGCCGGTGGATGGCGTCAAGGCGTCCGGCGGCAGCCAGTTCCAGGCGATCCGTTATGCGATCATCCCGCAATCGCTGCCGGTCATCCTGTCGATCATCCTCTACAATTTCGAATCCAATGCCCGTTCCGGCACCATCCTCGGCATCGTCGGCGCCGGCGGCATCGGCTTCCTGCTCGCCGACCGCATGCATGCCTTCCGCTGGCCGGAGGCCTGGTCGATCATCTTCCTGATCATTGCCATGGTCTACATCATCGACGCTTCGTCCGCTTGGCTGCGCAAGCAGCTAATCTAGGCGGGGTAATAGATCCGGGTCAGCTCGCAGCGGAAATCCACAATGAGATCAATCCGCTTGGTCACGGCCACCACTATATCGTTTTCGCGAATCTAGTAATAGCGCCGCATTCAAATCGTACGCCTTGAATAGACTCGAACCGACGGCCTTGCTGCAAAAGTATAATCTGATGAAGCGGCTCGATATTCGTTGCGATAGGTCTTGCTCTCGAATTCACTGAACCGTCGGACGCCGCGAGCCGTCTCGGTTACCTGCAGTAAGAAAGGCTGAATTGTTTCACAAGATTTGACTTCGGTGCACAGCCTGCCGTCGCGAGAGAAGCCTTAACCTGACCAGGCCGATGCCATGATTGCGCTGCACATGTCGATGCGCCGGAACTGCGGGTCCTTAAAAGCCAGAATATCATCGTTGAATGTCCCGAAAGTGCTATTGGGGCGGTGTTTCACTTTTTTGGGGGGACGCCGGCAAAAAAACTTGCTGAATTATCGAGGCGGGCTGCGCAAATTAGCGCCGGTAAAATCAAATAAAATCAATTCTTTATGAAATAAAATGGCGGAGAGGGTGGGATTCGAACCCACGATACGGTTGCCCGTATGCCGCATTTCGAGTGCGGTGCTTTCGACCACTCAGCCACCTCTCCGCTTTGCTGGTCGGCGCAATGATGCGCGGCGTCCTCATAGCGGGCAAAGTTCGGGCTGGCAAGGGGTGAAATCCAAGTCTTTATACCCTTTTGTCTTGACAGTTTTTTGTCGGTCGCGTAAGCCCGCGGGCGATCAGGCGTGGAAAAGCATTCCCGCCTCTTTGTTTGTGTGGAGGCAAACGGGCCTCCCTGCAGATTTCACCGGCAGACAAGTTTCAAAAAGTCCTCTTTTTGCATCCCCTGCTCAAGTCCGACTGATAAAAAGACGGCCGTCCTTGTTTATAAGGGAAGAGCCGGAACGAACATGAAAGGATAAATAATGTTCGCAGTCATCAAGACCGGCGGTAAGCAGTACCGCGTGGCAGCCAACGACGTGCTCACCATCGAAAAGCTGGAAGCCGAAGCTGGTGCAGTTGTCGAATTCAACGAAGTCCTGGTCGTCGGCGTAGGCGCCGATGCCAAGATCGGCGCTCCGTTTGTTGCGGGTGCGACGGTCAAGGCCGAAGTGGTCGAGCATAACCGTGGTGCGAAGGTTCTTTCCTTCAAGAAGCGTCGCCGTCAGAATTCCAAGCGGATTCGTGGCCATCGCCAGCATCACACGGTTGTCCGCATCACGGACATTGTCGGTTAATCAGGGTTTCGAAGGGTAAAGGAGAACTCCAATGGCACATAAAAAAGCTGGCGGTTCGTCGCGTAACGGTCGCGATTCCAATTCCAAGCGCCTTGGCGTGAAGAAGTTCGGTGGCGAAGTCGTCATTCCGGGCAACATCATCGTGCGTCAGCGCGGCACGCAGTGGCATCCGGGCGCCAATGTTGGCATCGGCAAGGACCACACCATTTTTGCGCTTACCGACGGCAACGTGAATTACCGTACCAAGGCCAACGGTCGAGTATACGTGTCCGTAATGCCGAAAGCCGAAGCCGCAGAATAAAGCCGGAAAGCGTTTAGCAACCGGCGTCTCATCGACCCGGTTGAACGTACAAGGTTCAGTCAAGAAAAAAGGGGAGATGGGGCGCCACCCACCTCCCCTTTTTCTTTTCCCCTCAAAGGAGACTGAACCATGCAAGGCGAACTACTCAGGGCGAGCCAATCCCGGCCGCCAGAAGAACGGTCCCAGGACCGGCTACGGCCCGACCGGTCGAGAAGCGATTGCCCCGTCTTATTGTCGCAGAGATTAGTTCTCCGCGCCCCCCACGAAGAAGACATCGACGCACTTGCCCATCTCGCCAACAATGCGAATATCGCGACCATGGTGTCGCGTATGCCGCATCCCTACACGGCAAAAGACGCAGCTGATTTTGTACGACGTGCGAAAATCGGCGAGATCGGCAAGTGCGTCTATGCCATTACACGAGGTGACAACGGCGCTTTTCTCGGTTGCTGCGCGCTGGAGCCGCAGGCGGACGAGCGGACGGTCGAAATCGGCTATTGGCTCGGCGAGCGGTATTGGAACAAGGGTTATGCCACGGAAGCGGCGCATGCGCTGATCGACATGGCGTTCCGCACCCGCAACAATATCGACCATATCGATGCCCGGTGCCGGGTGACCAATATCGCTTCCAGGCGGGTGATCCAGAAGTGCGGTTTCCAGTTCCAGGGGACCGGCATGATCGATTGCCTGGCGCTCGACGGCATGGTTGCCGTCGAATGGTTCCGGCTTGACCGCAAGACCTGGATATCGCTCAGAAGCTGGGGAGAAATGCGATGAACGCCGCAGTTCTCCAGAAGGCCACCATGAGCGACAATGTACCCGGCCCCTGCCCGGTCATTACCACCAGACGGCTGGTTCTGAGACCGCACAAGCTTTCGGATGCGACGGCGATCGCCGAATCTCTCGGCGATTTCAAGGTTGCGCGCATGCTTGCACGGGTGCCGCAGCCCTATGACGTGCAGGATGGGTTGGATTGGCTAGTGGTGCAGGCCTCTGGCCTGCTGCCGGACTGGACGCTGGCGATCACCACCGGTGACGACATCCATATCGGCATGGTCGGGCTTGAAATGCGCGGCACCCGGTGGCGGCTCGGCTATTGGCTGAACCGGCTCTATTGGGACCGTGGTTACATGACCGAAGCGGTTGCCGGCGCACTGGAGCGTTTCTTCCGGCGCATGCCGGAGGCCGAGATCTATTCCGGCGCTTTTGCCGATAACCTTGGGTCGCTCAACATCCAGAAGAAGCTCGGTTTCCGCATCGTCGATGCGAACGAGATCTTCAGCCTGTCGCGCAATCGCATGGTGCCGCATATCGAAACCATGCTCCTGCCCGAGGATTTTCGCATCCCGGGCCGACCGTGAGGGATTACTGACGAAGCCGGCGGAGGCAATTCCGCCGGTTCTTCACTCGAGCTCGACCCAGAGCGGAAAATGGTCGGAGCCTTGGGCATCGTTATCCACCCAGGCGTTTTTCACTCGCGGCGCCAGACCGCAGCTGACGAAGCAATGATCCAGATGCATCCTCATCATATCGGAGCTGCCGGGAGGTTCGGCCCAGGTATAGCTTCCGGGCGAGAGTTTTCCGAGATGGTCAAGCGCGTCCACCGGCTGGTTCGGGCGAAGGGCGCGGCCGTAAAAGCGGTCGCTGTGGCCGACCATCGAGATGTATTCAGGCGATCCGGGCTCCATATTAAAGTCGCCCATCAGCACGAAATCATCCGGCAGCGGCGGGTCGGCAAGTCCCTGTCCGGCCGCACCGGTCAGCGCGCCGCCTTCGGCGACGAAATTGATGATGCGCTCTTTCAGAAAGGCCAGCTGGGCCATCCGCTCGTCGGGGGAGATATGGTCGAGATGGGTGGAGTAAACGCGCAATGCGCCGCTCGGCGTGGCGATCACCGCTTCCAGGGCGCCCCGCTGCAGGTTGAGCTGGTCGATCGTGCGGGTGCGCGGCAGGAGAAGGTGCCGCGTGGCGAGGATAGGCCAGCGGGACAGGATCATGTTGCCGAACTGGAGCCGTGTTTCGACACGTTTGCCATGTTCCGTCGACACGCCGAGCAACACATCGCACGGGGCGCTGTAGACATGGAAATGGTCGGGAAAAAGACCCGCAAAACGTTCAACGAGATCGATGTGACTATTTTTGGGATAGCCGCGCGTCACCTCCTGAAAAGCGATGATATCGGCGTGTTGGACCTCGCGGGCGATGCGTTCGGGATCGAACCTGCCGTCCATGCCGACGCCGTATTGGACGTTATAACTCACGAACTTCATGATATTCTTTGACCTTGGCCCTAAGCGGCTATATCGAAACCTACCGGATGCCCATAGGAACTCAGGCTTCCGACCAACACAAGACCGACGGCACAGCAATGAAATTTCTCGACGAGGCAAAAGTCTACATCCGCTCCGGCGACGGCGGCGCGGGCGCAGTCTCATTCCGGCGTGAAAAATTCGTCGAATTCGGCGGTCCGGATGGCGGTGACGGCGGGCGCGGCGGCGACGTCTGGATCGAGGCGGTCAATGGCCTCAACACGCTGATCGACTTCCGTTTCCAGCAGCATTTCAAGGCGCAGATCGGCGTGCATGGCATGGGCCGCAACCGCACCGGCGCCAATGGCGAAAGCGTGACGCTGAAAGTGCCGGTCGGCACGCAGATCTTCGAAGAAGACAACGAGACGCTGATCATCGACCTGACCAAGGAGGGCCAGAAATTCCGGCTCGCCAAGGGTGGCAACGGCGGTTTCGGCAACACACATTTCAAGGGCCCGTCCAACCAGGCGCCGAACTGGGCAAATCCCGGTCTGGAAGGTGAAGAGAAGACCATCTGGCTGCGGCTGAAGCTGATTGCCGATGCCGGTCTCGTCGGCCTGCCGAATGCCGGCAAGTCGACCTTCCTGGCGGCCGTCACCCGCGCACGACCGAAGATCGCCAATTACCCGTTCACCACGCTGCATCCGAACCTCGGCGTCGCGACCATCGACGGCCGCGAGTTCGTGCTGGCCGATATTCCGGGCCTGATCGAAGGCGCTCATGAGGGCGTCGGTATCGGCGACCGTTTCCTCGGCCATGTGGAGCGGACGCGCGTCCTGCTGCATCTGGTCTCCGCGGTCGAGGAGAAGGTCGGCAAGGCCTACAAGACGGTCAAGACCGAGCTTGAGGCCTATGGCGGCGGTTTGACTGACAAGCAGGAGATCGTCGCGCTGTCGCAGATCGATATCCTCGACGAGAAGGAACTGAAGAAGAAGGCCAAGGAGCTTGAGAAAGCCTGCGGCCAGAAGCCTTATCTGATTTCTGCCGTCGTCGGCCTTGGAATGATCGACGTGCAACGTGCGTTGCGCGATGTGATCGTGGAGGCAAGTGTCGGCGGTGATACCGCGCTGCCGGACCGTTCGGTACCGGTCGGCGAGCTCGAAGATGAGGATGACGAATGAGCATCACGCGCAAGCCGCTTGCCAGCCATCGCCGTGTCGTCATCAAGATCGGCTCGGCGCTTCTCGTCGATCGCAAGACCGGCCTGAAGTCGCAATGGCTTGATGCGATTTGCGCGGATATCGCGGCGCTGAAGGCCCGGGGCATCGATGTGCTCGTGGTGTCTTCCGGTGCGATCGCCATGGGACGGACGGTTCTCGACCTGCCGTCCGGTGCGCTGAAGCTGGAAGAAAGCCAGGCGGCAGCGGCTGTCGGTCAGATCGCGCTTGCGCGCGCCTGGTCGGAAAGCCTGTCGCGGGATGGTATCGTCGCGGGGCAAATCCTGCTGACGCTTGGCGATACGGAAGAGCGTCGTCGTTATCTCAACGCCCGCGCCACGATCAACCAGCTTCTGAAGATCGGCGCGGTGCCGATCATCAACGAGAACGATACGGTTGCGACGACCGAAATCCGCTATGGCGACAACGACCGGCTGGCTGCGCGTGTCGCAACCATGACCAGCGCCGATCTTCTGGTGCTGCTCTCGGATATCGACGGGCTGTACACCGCCCCCCCGCATCTCGATCCGGATGCGAAGTTCCTCGAGGTCATTCCGGCGATCACGCCGGAAATCGAGGCGATGGCGGGTGGTGCCGCATCCGAGCTGTCGCGCGGCGGCATGCGCACCAAGATCGATGCCGGCAAGATCGCCACCGTCGCGGGTTGCGCGATGATCATCGCGTCGGGCAAGACTGATCATCCTTTGCGCGCGATCGAGCAGGGGACTCGGTCCTCGTGGTTTGCGCCGTCGGGTACGCCAGTTACCGCGCGCAAGACTTGGATTGCAGGCCAGCTGCAGCCGGCCGGAGAGCTGTTCGTGGACGACGGCGCGGAAACCGCGCTGGGCAGCGGCAAGAGCCTGTTGCCTGCCGGCGTTCGCCGAATTGAAGGCAATTTCCATCGCGGCGATACGGTTGCGATCATTGGCGGAGACGGTCGCGAGATCGCGCGCGGATTGGCCGGTTACGATGCGGAAGAGGCGCGGCAGATTACCGGGCGCAAGTCCGGAGAGATCGAAGCGATCCTCGGTTATGCCGGTCGCGCCGCCATGGTGCATCGCGACGATCTTGTCATGACCGGGCCGGCGCGCCGCAAGGGCAAAAAAGAAGACCTGAAGGAGGATGCCGCCCATGCTTGATAAGGTCGTGCTGAATCAGGATAGCGTTACCGCCGTGATGGACGAGCTTGGCCGCAACGCCAAGGCTGCAGGTCGTGTGCTGGCGACAGCCTCGACGAAAGCCAAGAATGCGGCGCTGAATGCCATGGCCGATGCGATCTTGGCAGCGCAGGACAAGATCCTTGCCGCGAATGTTGCCGATTTGAAAAATGTCGAAGGCAAGGGCCTGTTGCCGTCCTTTATCGATCGGCTGACACTGACCGAAAAGTCGATCGCCGGCATGGCTCAGGCCCTGCGCGAGATCGCCGAATTCAAGGATCCGGTCGGTGAGGTGATTGCTGAATGGGACCGGCCGAACGGCCTGCATATCGAACGTGCCCGCACGCCGCTCGGCGTGATCGGCGTGATCTACGAAAGCCGTCCGAACGTGACGGCCGATGCCGGCGCGCTTTGCCTCAAGGCGGGCAATGCCGTGATCCTGCGCGGTGGTTCGGATTCGGCCTATTCATCGAAGGCTATTCATGACTGCCTCGTCGCCGGATTGAAGGCCGCAGGGCTTCCAGAGCATGCGATCCAGATCGTTCCGACGACCGATCGTGCGGCGGTTGGCGCTTTGTTGTCTGGCCTCAATGGCGCGATCGACGTCATCGTCCCGCGTGGCGGCAAAAGCCTCGTGGCCCGCGTGCAGAACGAGGCGCGCGTGCCGGTTTTCGCGCATCTCGAAGGCCTCTGCCACATCTATATTGATGCTTCGGCCGATCTCGACATGGCGAAGAAGATCGTCGTCAACGCCAAGATGCGGCGGACGGGCGTTTGCGGCGCGGCTGAGACACTGCTGGTCGACAGGGCCGTAGTCGGAACGCACCTGAAGCCGATCCTGGAAGCGCTGGCCGAGGCAGGCTGCGAAATCCGTGGTTCGACTGAGGTGATGATGGCGTTTCCGGCATCGAAGCAGGCGACGGAAGAGGATTGGCGCACCGAATATCTCGACGCCGTCATTTCGGTGACGATCGTCGACGGCATTTCGGGTGCGATCGAACACATCAACACCTATTCCTCCAACCACACCGAGGCGGTCATTGCCGAGGATCCGGCGGTCGTCGAGCGGTTCTTCAACGAACTCGATTCGGCGATCCTGCTGCATAACGCCTCGACGCAGTTCGCCGATGGCGGTGAGTTCGGCATGGGCGGCGAGATCGGTATTTCCACCGGCAAGATGCATGCGCGCGGGCCTGTCGGCGTCGAGCAGCTCACCTCGTTCAAATACCGGGTGCGTGGCACCGGTCAGGTTAGACCGTAAAGTTAAGGCCTGACGTGGAGGAAAAGCTCGACCAACGTTATCTTGGCATGCCGCATGTGGAGCGCGGCATGGCTGTCGGCCTGTTCGGCGGATCGTTCAATCCGCCGCATGAGGGGCACCTGCTGGTCGCCGAGATCGCTTTGCGCCGTCTTGGCCTCGACCAGATGTGGTGGATGGTGACACCCGGAAACCCGCTGAAGAGCCGTTCCGAACTGGCCTCGCTCCCTGATCGAATCGCCATGAGCGAGAAGCTGATCCATGATCCGCGCATCAAGGTGACCGCGTTCGAAAAGACGCTCGGCGGTTCCTATACGGCCGATACGCTGGCGTATGTGAAGGCCCGCAACCCGCATGTGCATTTCGTCTGGGTGATGGGCGCCGACAGCCTGAAGACGTTTCACCTCTGGCAGAAATGGCAGGATATTGCCGCAACGTTCCCGATTGCGGTGATCGACCGGCCGGGCTCGACGCTTTCGTTTCTCTCGTCGAAAATGGCGCGCACGTTCGATTATGCGCGCGTCGACGAAGATGATGCAGGCACGCTCTGGAAGCGTCCGGCGCCGGCCTGGACGTTTATCCATGGGCCGCGTTCCGCGCTGAGTTCGACCGCAATTCGCGCCATAAACGGCAAGAAGACGCCGTGAATGCCCCTAAATGACACGCGAATGAAGATTTCGCCCGGCGCGATCACCTTTTGCCGCTTTCCCTTGAAAGATTAACCATTCAATGCCACCTTCACATTAGCGGCCGACTCTCTATCGGATTCGCTGAACGTGCATGTTGCTGTTACTTGGAAGAAAGGAAAAACCCTGCCAACAGTACACGCCAAGGGGAAGACGCACATCGTCCTCCCGAAGAGCTCTGAACGTGGCGCCGATGCCGCTGCCCGCGCTCTCGAACTGGTCCTCGCAAGCCTCGAGGACTCCAAAGCAGAAGATATCGTCACCATCAACATCGCTGGCAAATCCGCTCTCGGAGACTACATGGTCGTTGTCTCTGGACGATCGAGCCGGCATGTCGTGGCAATCTGCGATCACCTGATTTCCGACCTGAAGGACGAAGGCCTTGGAACGGCCCGTGTCGAAGGTCAGGAAGCCGGTGACTGGGTGCTGATTGACACCGGTGACATCATCATCCATGTGTTCCGCCCTGAAATCCGGGAGTTCTACAACATCGAAAAGATGTGGGCCGCTCCGGATATCGAGGAAGGTACACTGCTGCATTGACAGGTTTAGGCATGGCCTGAACCCGTCGACACAGGTTGGAATTCAGGGGCCGGGCGTCACGCTCGAAGCCCGTGGAAGATTTCAGCCGCCAAAATCAACGGATCAGGACATGCGGATAAGCCTTTTTGCGGTGGGACGGTTGAAGGCCGGCCCGGAAAAGGACCTTGCGTCCCGTTATCTCGACCGCTTTGCCAAGGCTGGCCCGGCGGTAGGCCTCGAACTGTCCAAAGTCATAGAGGTGCAGGAAAGCCGTGCCTCCAATGCCGAAACGCGCAAGCGCGAAGAGGCGGGCGCTCTTGAAAAAGCGCTGCCGGACGGTGCGATCCTCATTCTTCTCGACGAGCGCGGCAAGGCGCTCGACAGCGAAGCCTTCGCCGATGTTTTCGGCCGCTTCCGCGACAATGGCAAGCGGGAGCTGATGCTGGCTATCGGCGGTGCCGACGGGCTCGACCCGGAGCTCCGATCCCGCGCCGACATGGTGCTCAATCTCGGCTCGATGACCTGGCCGCACCAGCTGGTGCGCATCCTGATCGCCGAACAGCTTTATCGCGCCGTCACTATTCTTTCCGGCCATCCCTATCACCGGGTTTAAGACTTCGTTTACTGCCAAACACGATGTTGTTTGTGGCCTCGTCAGGCAAATCAGCTTACGGTTCCTTGATCCGGCCAGAGATCGGAACAGGCCGGAGACCGGAGCGGGAATGAGGCAAAAAGGAATGAAAAGGCACCGGTACGCGCTGCTTCTGGCAGCCGGTTTCGGTCTCGCCTGTCTTCCGGCCCTGCTGCCCGCCAATCCGGCAGACGCACAGGCTGTCGATACACCTCTTCGCCCCACGCAGACCGATACGCCGGTCGATCCGACCGCCGATCTTCAGCGCCGCCGCAACGAGACGCGCGGCGAGCTTGAAGTGCTTGCCAAGACCATGCGGCTGTCGGCGGAAAAGATCGCGGCGATCGAAAAAAGCATTGCCGATACCAAGAAGAACAGTGCGGATGTTCGCCAGGCGCTGATCGCATCCGCCGCGCGCCGCAAATCTCTCGAGACCAGGATCAACGACAGCGAAAAGAAGCTGGCGGAGTTCAAGGTCAAGGAGGACGGGATTCGTGCTTCGCTGCGCAGCCGGCGTGCCGTGCTGGCGGAAGTGCTTGCCGCGCTGCAGCGCATGGGCCGCAACCCGCCGCCCGCGCTTCTGGTGACGCCGGACGATGCCTTGGCTTCGGTACGCAGTGCTATCCTGCTTGGTGCCGTTGTGCCCGGCATGCGTCACGAGGCTGACAGGCTGGTTGCCGACCTGCAATCGCTCTCCTCGCTGCAGGTGGCCACGGCGTCCGAAAAGACCGATGTGACCAATACCATGGCCGCAAGCCTCGAAGAGGATCGGCGTATGGATTTGTTGATCGCCGAAAACGAAAAGTTGAACAGGCAGAATTCGGTCGATCTGGACGCCGAACGCAGGCGTTCCGAGGAGCTTGCCGGCCGCGCCAACAATCTCGACGGGCTCATTCAATCGCTGGAAGGCGAAATCGCTTCGGTTCGTGAGGCAATCGACCGCGCCCGCGCCGAGGAAGAACGTCGCCGCATGATGTCGGAGGCCGAGCGTGAGCGCGCCAAGCAGCTGGCGGAAAGCGGTGTGCCCGACAAAAACCGCATTGCGCCCGCATACGCGTTTTCGAGCCTCAAGCAGAAGCTCGAGCTTCCTGTCGCGGGCGATGTTTTGCGTTGGTTCGGCGATAGTGACGGTACGGGACACACGGCACGAGGCATGACGATTGCTTCCAAGCCCGGTGCGGTGGTGACGGCGCCTGCAGACGGCCTCATCGTTTTTGCCGGCGCTTTCCGAAGCTACGGGCAGATGATCATCCTGAATACCGGAGACGGATACCACGTCGTTTTAACGGGCATGGATGAGGTGAATGCGCGGCAGGGCAAGTTCGTCTTTGCAGGCGAGCCGGTGGCCGCGATGGGTGAGAAAAGAGTGGCAAGCGCAACGGCTTTGGCGCTGGAAACAGATCGTCCAACGCTTTACATTGAATTCCGAAAAGACGGCACTCCGGTTGATTCCAGACCGTGGTGGACCGCGAAAGAAACTGGAAGGGCACGAAATGATTCGTAGGGCTTCTCTTGTCATCGTCGGTGCGCTCATGGGTGCTACGGCGATGAGCGTGATTTATTCGGCCGGTGTGCCGGCGCAGGCCGCCGGCCCTTCGACCTACAAGGAGTTGTCGATTTTCGGCGATGTCTTCGAGCGCGTCCGCGCCCAGTATGTCACGCCGCCCGACGAAGAAAAGCTGGTCGAGAACGCCATCAACGGCATGTTGTCCTCGCTTGACCCGCATTCGAGCTTCATGAACGCCAAGGATGCCGCAGACATGCGCACCCAGACGCGCGGCGAGTTCGGCGGTCTCGGCATCGAAGTCACGATGGACAAGGAGCTCGTGAAGGTCGTTTCGCCGATCGACGATACGCCCGCTTCCAAGGCCGGCATTCTTGCCGGCGACTATATCTCGGAGATCGACGGCCAGTCGGTTCGCGGCCTGAAGCTTGAAGACGCCGTCGAAAAGATGCGCGGCGCCGTCAACACGCCGATCAAGCTGACCGTCATCCGTGACGGCGCTGACAAGCCGCTCGACATTACCGTTGTTCGCGACATCATCGCGGTTCGCGCTGTCAAGTCGCGTGTCGAAGGTGGCGATGTCGGTTATCTGCGCGTCATTTCGTTCACCGAAAAGACCTATGACGACCTGGAAAAGGCTATCAAGAAGATCAAGGCCGACGTTCCGGCTGACAAGCTGAAGGGTTATGTCCTTGATCTGCGTCTCAATCCGGGTGGTCTGCTCGACCAGGCGATCAACGTTTCCGACGCCTTCCTGGAGCGTGGCGAGGTGGTTTCGACCCGCGGCCGCAATGCCGACGAGACCCGCCGTTTCAACGCCGGCCCTGGCGATCTGACCGATGGAAAGCCGGTGATCGTGCTGGTCAACGGTGGTTCGGCTTCGGCTTCCGAAATCGTTGCCGGTGCGCTGCAGGATCTGAAGCGGGCAACCGTTCTCGGTACTCGTTCGTTCGGCAAGGGCTCCGTCCAGACGATCATCCCGCTTGGCGACGCCGGTGCGCTGCGCCTGACGACGGCGCTTTATTACACGCCGTCCGGCAAGTCGATACAGGGTACCGGCATCACGCCGGACATCAAGGTCGAACAGCCGCTGCCGCCGGAATTGCAGGGCAAGCTGAAGGCCGAAGGCGAATCGAGCCTGAAGGGCCATATCCAGGGCGCCGCCGAGACGGAAGAAGGTTCGGGTTCCGCTGCCTATGTGCCGCCGGAAGCCAAGGACGATCTCCAGCTCGGCTACGCCATGGACCTTCTGCATGGCGTAAAGACCGATCCTGCTTATCCGGCCAATCCGGAAAAGGCTGCGGCTGCCGTCAAGAAGTAAGGAACTTGCGGGCCGGCCAGTACGGGCGTCGATACGATGCCGTGCTGGCCGGTTCTGCTTATCTGCAGGTTTGATACGGGACTGACACTTGGGCACCGATCTCCACGCACCGCTGGGACAGAACCGGCCGGCCGCACGGCGACGGTCAAGGCGATTTTCGCCTCTCATCCTGCTTTCCGGCGTCGCCGTTCTGGCGGTGATCGGCCTTTCGATCTTTGCCATGCGCGGCGAAGACGGCCTGAAACAAGTGGCAATGAACGCGCCGCCCGCCGCACCCGCGGAGCCGCAAAACAATCCCCCCGGAAGCAACAACAAGGCCTCTGCCCAGCAGCCGGCCGGCATGCCGCGCTCCAATCCGAATTCCGGCGCCGATGTCGAGCGCACGCTGACCGACAATGGTTCGTTGGTGACGAAATATACGCCGCGTTCGCGTGGTGATGGCGGACCCGTTCTGATCGATGCGCAGCGCGTCGGCCAGGATCCGCGCGTTGCCGCCCAGCCGATCGATGCATTGCTTGAAGAGACGCCGCAGGGGCGCTTGCCGATCGTCGGGCCTGACGGGACGCGGCCGATGGAACAGTTTGCGCGGCCCTGGTCCGGCGCGCGCGGCACACGAATTGCGATCGTTGTCGGTGGGCTGGGGCTCAGCCAGACCGGAACGCAGCGCGCGATCCAGCAATTGCCGCCGTCGGTAACGCTTGCCTTTGCATCGACCGGTAACAGCCTGAAGCGCTGGATGCAGGACGCGCGTCGCGCCGGCCACGAGATCCTGGTGCAGGTGCCGTTCGAGCCATTCGATTATCCGGCTAATGATCCGGGTCCGGGGACGCTGCTGGTGAAGACATCGGCCAAGCAGAACCTTGACCGGCTGCACGTCGCCATGGGCGAAATCACCAATTACACCGGGATCATGAATTATCTCGGCGCTCGTTACCTCTCCGACGCGAATGCCATGGAACCGGTGTTGCGTGATCTTCAGAAACGCGGCCTGCTGTTTCTGGACGACGGGAGTTCGGCGCAGTCGAAGACCGCGACGATCGCCAAGGCGATCGAGCTGCCGCATGCCTTTGGCGACCTGACCATCGATACGCAATTGCAGAAGGACGCCATCCTCAAGAAGCTCGACGAGCTCGAGCGCATTGCCACCCGAAAGGGAACCGCGATAGGCGTGGCATCGGCTTTCGACGAGAGCATAGATGCGATAAGGCAGTGGAGCGAGGAAGCATCGCGGCGCGGCATCGAAATCGTCGGCGTGGCGGCGCTTGCGAGCGAAAGCGTCGAACCCTAGTTCCTAGACAGGTAAAATGGCCATGAGCAAGAAAGACAAGCAGCCGGTGCGAGCCGAGGATCTGCCGTATCGTCCCTGTGTCGGGATCATGGTGGTGAACCGGGAAGGCCTCGTCTGGGCCGGCCGGCGGATTTCCGAGGGCAATAGCGAATATGATGGCTCGCCGCAGCTGTGGCAGATGCCGCAGGGCGGGATCGACAAGGGCGAGGACCCGCTTCCGGCCGCTTATCGCGAGCTATACGAGGAGACGGGCATTCGTTCGGCGACCCTGCTGGCCGAGGCGAGGGACTGGATCAATTACGACCTGCCGGCGCATCTGATCGGTATCGGGCTGAAGGGCAAATATCGCGGCCAGACCCAGCGCTGGTTCGCTTTCCGTTTTGAAGGCGATGACAGCGAAATCGCCATCAATCCACCGCCGGGCGGTCACGCTCCGGAGTTCGATGCCTGGGAATGGAAGCCGATGGCAGACCTGCCTGGGCTGATCGTGCCGTTCAAGCGTGCGGTTTACGATCAGGTCGTGGCCGAATTTGCGCATCTGGCCAAGGCTGCCGCCTGAAGCTCCCGGAGGGGCGTGCGGCGACAATCATCTCATCTCGCCGGCGTCGGCGAGATGACAACCCAATAAAAAACCCGGCAGGCCGTGAGGCCGCCGGGTTTTTCGTAACCGGATAGGTCGGCTTATTCCGCGCTGTCGGCGGGTTCCGCGTTCAGCTGGCCGTACTTTTCTTCGCCGATCTTGGCGAGGAGGTCGAGCTGGGTTTCGAGGAAGTCGATATGACCTTCTTCATCCATCAGCAGTTCTTCGAACAGCTTCATGGAAACGTAGTCGCCGGCCGCGTGACAGATGTCGCGGGAAGCTTTGTAGGCCGTGCGTGCGTCGTATTCGCCGGCGAGATCGGCTTCCAGAACTTCCTTGACGTTCTGGCCGATACGCAGCGGAGCCACGGTCTGCAGATTGGGATGGCCTTCGAGGAAGATGATGCGATCGATGAGACGATCCGCATGCTGCATTTCCTCGATCGATTCCGCACGTTCCTTCTTGGCCAGCTTCTTGAAGCCCCAATCGTCCAGGAGACGATAGTGCAGCCAATACTGGTTTACAGCGCCAAGCTCGAGAAATAGTGCCTCGTTAAGCCGCTCGATGACCTTTGAGTCGCCTTTCAATGTCCGCTCTCCTGTTCTCTTCGTGGAGTTCTCTCAAACGGGACATATATACAACCACTTCGGCTTCCGTCGAGTGGCGTTGGGCATGATATTCTTCGGTCGTGCGGATGATCAGGTCAACGACATTGGGGAAGCAGCCGCAGCAGCGGCCACGTTTCGCCATGGCATGGTAGACTTTGGAAGGCACGATCAGCTGCCAACAGTCTTCTTCAAGGAGCTGGACGATGGTGTCCCGGATCTCCCTGTCGGTGATGTAATTGCAACTGCAAACCAGCATTCTCGGTCGACCCGTGAAACATGACCTGTAACATCTTCTTTTTTGCTAAAGCGGACAGAGGATGTCAAGAAAAAATCAAACATGCGACATCACGTGTTCAGGAAGCATGCCATTGTCGGGCAGGGAGGCATACGCGCCCCGCTATTTTCCGACTGGGGTCGAAGGGTAATCCCGGCCCGCTTTTTCGCCGGACAATCGCGAATAACCTTGTTCTTGAAGGGCACGATGGCGGTGGCTGCTCCCTTTCCCGATTGTTCCGCGATGTCTAATGGAAATTCCGGCCTTTGGGCATGACGCTGCCCGGCGCGGTGTCATAAGATTGTGCTGGAGGCTGCACGGAAGATGGCACCGACCCGGGCTCCGTCCACGACTTTGGCTTTCTTTCCTCCATTCCGTTGGAACGCCTTTTCTGCCGATGATCGCCGCTCGACTGCAGAACCTCGTCGGAGCGCGCCGAGACACCGAAACGGCGGGCCTCCTTCTGAAGCAGCCCGAGCATCGGGGTGATATCCTCGATATGCTCGACGACCGTATGGATGACGCCGCTCTGGCTCTGCAGTTTTCCATGGATCTTCACCAGCCGAGCGCCCATCACGACAGGGCGATATTTTTCGAAGGTGTTTTTCCAGACGATGGCATTGGCAACGCCGGTCTCGTCCTCGAGCGTCATGAAGATCACGCCCTTGGCGGATCCCGGCCGCTGACGCACCAGCACCAGCCCGCCGATCGTGACTTTTCGGCCGTTCGGTACCGTTAGGAGATCGACGCTTCTTGTGATCCCCATCGATCTGAATTCGTCGCGCAGGAAGGAAACCGGATGGGCCTTCAGCGACAGCTTGAGATAACGGTAATCCTCGATCACCTCTTCGCCGGGCAACATCTGCGGCAGCTTCGTTTCCGGCTCCGGCCGAAGATCCGTATGGTCTGCCGTCTCCAGTAGCGGCAGTCGCTGCGAGACCTTGCCGACATCGAGCCCGCGGACCGCCCAGATCGCCTGACGGCGGGAAAGTTTGATATCGCCAAAGGCATCGGCATCCGCCAGTCGTTCAAGATCCGACTTGTCGAGGCCTGACCGCAGCCAGAAATCGTGAATTGTGTTGTAGCGGTCTGCGCGATTGGCGATGATTTTTTGGGTCGCATCCTCGGAAAGGCCTTTGACCTGGCGAAAGCCCAGCCGCACCGCATGGGTGGTCTTTATGACATCGCGCATGGTTTCATGACGCCTGTCGATCGCATCCCTTTCGAAAGCTGCCTCTTCCAGGGTGCAATCCCATTGCGACCTGTTGACGTCGACGGGAAGAATCCTGATTCCGTGTTCCCGGGCATCACGCACGAGCTGCGCCGGCGCATAAAAACCCATCGGCTGGGAATTCAACATCGCAGCCAGAAAGACGTCCGGGTAATAGGTTTTTATCCAGGAGGAGGCATAGACGAGCAAGGCAAAGGAAGCGGCATGGCTTTCAGGGAAGCCATATTCAGCGAATCCCTGGATTTGGCTGAAGCAGCTTTCAGCAAATTCCAGCGTATACTTGTCTTCCTTGAGCATTCCGCCGATGAAGTCGCGTCTGAATTCCTCCACGCGTCCTGATCGCTTGAAAGTTGCCATTGACCGGCGCAGCCTGTCAGCTTTTTCAGGGGGGAAACCGGCGGCGGTAATGGCGATCTGCATCGCCTGCTCCTGAAAGAGCGGGACGCCGAGGGTTCTTTTCAAAACTTCCTTCAGCTCATGGCTAGGATACGTTATTGGCCTTTTGTTCCGCTTGTCCTCACGTCGTTTCAGATAGGGATGGACCATGTTTCCTTGAATTGGTCCTGGGCGCACAATCGCTACTTCAACAACGAGGTCATAAAATTCCTTTGGTCGGAGTCTGGGTAGCATGCTCATTTGCGCTCGGCTCTCGATCTGGAACACGCCGATCGTATCGGCTCGACAGATCATGTCGTAGACATTCTGATCCTGGTTTTTTCTGCCGATACCCTCGAGTGTTTCTTCACGTCCATAATGTTCTTCCATGAGGGTGAACGCCTTCCTCAGACAAGTAAGCATGCCAAGGGCTAGGACATCGATCTTCAGGAGCGCCAGTGTGTCGAGATCGTCCTTATCCCATTCGATCATGTAACGGCCGGGCATGGCCGTCTTCATGATCGGAACAACTTCGTCGAGCCGGTCGCGCGTTATCAGAAATCCGCCGACATGTTGGGTGAGATGGCGTGGGAAGCCCATGAGCTCCCTCGCATGTTCCATGACCTTGAGCGTTATGGGATCCTTCAGGTCCAGACCAGCAGCCTTGGCGTCCCGCTCGGACAGGGCATCCTCCGACCAGCCCCAGGAGGCTGGAGAGTGCTGCCTGTACGTCTTCCGAGAGACCGAATGCCTTGGCCACTTCGCGGCCCGCCATACGAGTCCGGTAGCTCGTTACTGCAGCAGTCAAGCCTGCGTGCTCTATTCCGTAATGATCATAGATATACTGTATGACCTCTTCGCGCCGCGCATGTTCGAAATCGACATCGATATCAGGCGGTTCGTTGCGCTCCGTTGAAATGAAGCGTGCGAAGAGCAAGGTCGTAAAAGTTGGGTCGACTTCAGTAATGCCGAGACAAAAGCACACAGTCGAATTGGCTGCCGACCCTCGTCCTTGGCAAAGGATTTTCAGCTCATATCGGGCATGCCAGACAATATGCCGGACGGTCAGGAAGTAGGGCTCGTACTTCATCTCCTTGATAAGATTGAGTTCGTAACGGATCTGGTCGCAGACCTTTGCTGGAATCTCTTTCGGGTATCGGCGTTGAGCCCCCTCCCATGTCAGCCGCTCCAGAGTTTCTGACACGGTTTCTCCCGGAAAGCTTTCATCCGGGTAGTTGTGCTTGAGCTCATCTAGGGAAAACCCCAGCTTCCCGAAAAATTCAGCCGTGTTCGCAATAGCATCGGGGTATCGCGAAAAAAGGCGAGCCATTTCGGTCGCCTGTTTGATGTGCCGTTCCCCGTTTGGAGCCAAGCGAAAACCCGCTTCCTGAACCGTCACATGTTCGCGGATGGCGGTGACGACATCCGAAAGCGATCTTCGTTCAGGAAGATGGAAAAGTGGCAGGTTGGTCGCGATCAAGGGCAGGCGATGACGAAAGGCGAGATGAGCGAAGACCGCAAAAACCAGCGGGTCACGTCCATCGTAAGTTGGCGACAAAGCCAGATAGATGTTTTTCCCGAATTTCTCGCGATACTCACCCAGCATCTCATGCAGTCTTGCCAGATATTTGGAATCCTCGACCCTGGAAAAATCCGGAACAACAGCGAGGATCATCTCATCGCACCATTCGAGCAAATCTTGCGCTAGGAGGATGCACGAGCCCTTTTCCGTTCTAAGAGCCTGACCGAAAAAGAGTTGAGTGAAATCAGTCATTTGTGATTCTGTTTGTTTGCTTAGGACGAACGGAGACCACAATGGGTTGGACTGATTTCACCCGTCGGCAATATGCCCGACGCGCTAGTCGCTATGCAAGTGATCTGACGGACCGGGAATGGGGATTGATCTCTCCTTACCTGCCAGGGCCAAGGCGTTTGGGCAGGCCACGTTGCACCGATCTTCGTGAGGTCGTGAATGCGTTGCTTTATATTGCTTCGACGGGTTGTCAGTGGCGAATGCTGCCAAAGGACTTTCCGCCGTTTACGACAGTTCAGGCCTATTTCTACGAATGGCGGGCGACGGGGTTATGGAGCCGGATCAACCATCGTCTTGTGATGGAGACGCGCGAGTTGGAAGGTCGGCAAGCCTCGCCGTCTGCTGGCGTGATCGACAGCCAGAGCGTGAAAACCACGGAAAGCGGCGGGATTTCGGGCTATGACGCCGGAAAGAAGATTAAGGGGCGCAAGCGCCACATCATCGTCGACACGCTGGGGCTGATGGTCGGCCTGATGGTGCATGGCGCGGACATTCAGGACCGTGATGGGGCATCCGGCCTCCTGAAATCAATCCGCCACCGCTGGCCCTGGCTCCGGCATGTCTTCGCCGATGGTGGCTATGCGGGCGACAAGCTGAAGGGGAGATTGGCGAAGCTCGGCCAGTGGACGATGGAGATCGTCAAGCGTTCCGACAAGGTCGAGGGCTTCACCGTGCTGCCGCGCCGCTGGGTGGTGGAACGGACCTTCGCTTGGCTCGGTCGTTGCCGTAGACTGGCCAAGGATTGGGAGAAAACGATCGCCTCCGCCGAGGCATGGATCACAATCGCCCACATCCGCATCCTCACGCGGCGGCTCGCAAGATACAGATATTGCTGAGGTCTTTTTGAGTCAGCCTCTAAGGTTCCCCTGGCTTAGAAGTCTGCAAAGGTTTGCCCAACCTTGTCTATTTCGTGGGTAGGCGAGCATATCCGGCGTACCGTCGGAGAAAACGAGCCGCGCTCCCGGATAAAAAGCGCAGGGTTTGATTGCCGCCTCTTCGTCTTCCTTTCTGCCTTCCTTCTGCTGCCGTTTATATGTCTCTTTCATATTTCTGATCTGGCTATGGGCGCGAACTACACCAGCAAGGGAATTTCGGTCGGCGATTCCAAGGCCTGAAATTCCGAGCACGCTTGCGGTGATGACCATTTCTTCCGGTCGCGCGGCGCCTTCCAGGAACGAGAAATTAGTTTTTGCGCCGATCTCGAAAAAGGTTGGAGCGTCGCTCATGCGAAAACCCCATGTATATGCCAGGTCGGTGGTTCTTTAGGATCGTAGCGGCCGTGTCTGTAAATCCAGAAACGACGCCCAAGTTCACTTTCGAGACTGTAATAATCGCGCTCCTTGGCATTCTTTTTGTCGATCCACCATTCCGGTGAGATCCGTTCGGGGCCTTCGGCGCAAATCACTTTATGAACGACATGGCGCCAGCGAAAACGTTGGGGAGGACCATCTGGAACCGCTGCCGCAAAGGCTTCGACCTGTTCCGGATGGCGAAACAGTCGCAAGGGGCGGTCGGTGCCAGGCGCGAACGGAAATGGGAAGGCGGCTTTCTCGGGGAGGGAAGGCGTCGTGATCGCCGGGGCGAAGATGACGGCGCGTTCCGGCACGTGGCTCTGGCGTAGTTCGGCGACCTGCAGGCAATCGGTGCCGAGCCGGGCCGAGACCTTGTCGATGAAATCGGCCAGCGAGATTTCCGCGTCGCCTTCGCCGGTAAAATCCCCCTGGGTCGTTTTATAGGGGTCATGCTGCAACACGTTGAGGCGCAGGAGTTCGAAGCCGTAGCCGGCATCAAGGTCGTCATGCACGGCGGCGAGGCGCTCGGAGAACAGGGCTGAAATGCGGGCGGGATCGCGAAGCGGCTGGGATGCGCCGGTCACAATCCGGAAGACGCGGCCATCGACGCGAAAAAGCACGAGTTCGAACACGCGCCCGCCGGCACCGCGGGCTTCAAGGCTCATTTTCAAGGAGGTGGCAATGTGGCGGGTCAGTTCCAGGATGTGGTCTTCGGCGGCGATCGGTTCTGCGAGCTTGCGTTCCGCAGACAGTGCGGCGACCGGACGGCGAGGGGAGATAGCCTCCTCGTTTGCGCCGCGCGCCTGGTCCAGCCGCAGCAGCAACTGCATGCCGAAGCGGCGGGCGAGCGGTGCGCGGGGCATGGAGAGAAGATCGCCGATGCGTTTCAGTCCGAGCTTGTGGAGCGATGTGATCGTGGTTTCGCCGATCCTCAGCGCATTGACCGGAAGCGGTGCGAGAGCGTTCTCCGTCCGATCTTCGGGTATGACACCGGCCTTTCCAAAACGGCAGGCCGCCCAGGACAGGCCGGGAGAGGAGGAGATTACGCCTCGGGCATCAAAACCCATATGGAGAAGGCGTTTGAGAATATCCTTCAGCAGTGCCTCTTCGCCGCCGAAAAGGTGGGCGCAGCCGGTGATGTCGAGGAAAAGGCCATCCTTGCCGTCAAGCGCCACGAGCGGCGTATAACGGTCACACCAATCCGCGAGTGCTTCGAGGAGCGCTGCATCGGCCGTTTCATCCTCGTCGATCACGTCGATCCTTGGAAACATGGCGCGCGCTTCGGCAAGCCCCTGGCCGCGTTTCAAGCCGATGCGTTCGGAAACTTCGTCCAGTGCGGTCAGCCGCATGGCATTGTCGCGCCGGCCGGCGCAAAGGATCGGCGGGTGCTCAGGACGCCCGTTCGAACGCCACGACGGACCCCAGAGCCGCCGGGCGATCCTGTCCGTCGGCAGATGCGGGAAGGCGAGTGCCAGAATGCGCTGGCGGGTTGTCGTGAGGGAAAGTATCGCCTGTGTCCCGGTTTGTGTTTGGGCCGAGGGAAAATTGACGGTCATGAGGGTTCCACTCCAGGAGGAAGGGGAGGGGAGCCGGATTGCGGCTCTTCTCCAGGGTTAACCGGAAAACGGGATGGCCGATGCTGCCGCCAAGCACGCTGCCATCGGGAAGACGCCGGCCTAAAGCCGGCGCGGGTTCGGCAAGCAGGCGGAAAGAAGCACTGCTGGCTTCTTCTTCCGCTGCATGCCGGAGGAGGAAAAGCGGCCGCTCCGCCGCCTTCGCCCGGAGGTTCAGCCTCCGGCTTTCGGTCAGGCCGAAATGTTTCGGATTGCCCCGAATTTCGAGAATGGTGGCGGAAAGCGCGCCGCTAACCAGGGCCGTTTCCGCAAGCCAGAGCGCATCCTCCAGTTTGCGCGGAGAGGCATAAAGAATATCGTCCGGGTTCAACCCGAACTGCTTGAGGCCCGGTGCATAGGGAACGCCGCCTTCTTGCGTGGAAACCACATCGCCGATCCACAGGATGGGGGCGTCGGTGCTTGCCCTTTTTTTCAGATGAGATGCTAGGGCAAGGACGAAGCCGGTTGCGGGACCGGTGTCTGCCGTCAGCGTGGTGCGGATTTCGGTGATACCGTCCAGAGGCAACCCGCCTTCCAAAGCGGCATCCAGAGGCGCTACGCCAAGCGAAAGACGAGGTTGATCGCCGCTGGAGGCATGGTTTTCCGGGTCCTTTGCAAGATCTGCCTGCTCCGCGGCCGCAAGCGCCGGCAGGGGTCTGCCTTCCATCTTGGCGATCTGTTCACGCAGGGCAAAAATAGTCTCCTGCGCCGCGGCGTTCCCAGCCATGGCGTCAGCTCCATCGATAATGTTCTCTTTATGTTCTTATGGATTCCAGAGGCCCGGAAAAGAGTCAACAGCGGAATCGCAGGAATCTTTTCCTGTCCGCCTATCGCGATGATTCTTCTCTCGAAAAATATCGGCAAAGGCACTATATCCCGCTGACAAGAAGGAGAGCCCATGGCCCGCATTGACCAGACCGAAGATTGGCAGGATCGCCACGCACCGACGATCAGCACGTTCGAGTCGCTGGCGATCGAAGCTTATGGGCATCTGCCGCAAGAGTTTCGGGCTCTCACGACCAATCTGACGATCGAGATCGAAGACTTTCCGGACGACGAGGTTTTTGAGGACATGGCGCTGGAAACGCCGTTCGATCTGCTCGGCTTGTTCGAAGGACGCGGGATTTCCGAGCGCTTCAACATGGAAACAGGCGAGCTGCCGAACCGTATCCGGCTCTATCGCCGGCCGATCCTCGATTACTGGGCGGAAAACGAAGAGACGCTGGGCGATATCATCACCCATGTTCTGATCCATGAAATCGGCCACCATTTCGGCTTGTCCGATGACGACATGGAACGCATCGAGGCCAGCGCCGACGCCGCAGCGCAGCGTTGAGCCTTATTTTTTTGCGCAATTGCGGACGCAAAACCGCTATGCACTTTTGCTGGAATTATTAGGTGATTACTGCTCGCCGAGCTTCATTGCGGGATCGTAATCCTTGCCGTGCACGGTCTTGGTGACCGCCTGGCCGCATTGCATCTCGCCGGTCGTGGCGTTGAAGGCGTAGCTCGGGGAGCCGTGCAGTTCCCAGCCCTTGGATATCGCCAGCGAGACCTTGTGGCAGAAGGATGCGTCGTCGGGACCGGTGAGGAAACGGTAGAGTTTCATGATGCCTGCTTTCTGTCTGCGATGATGTGGGCTAGAGCGACTAGCTTTTCCGCCTCGACGAGGTGAAGCCGCTCGACCATTTTGCCGTTCAGATTGATCACGTTGAGAGATTGCGCTTCCGGCCTGGCGAAGGCGGCGATGATCGCTTCCGCTTCTTCGACGGCTTTCGGATCGGGACCGAAATGCCGGTTGGCGGGTTCGATCTGGGCGGGGTGGATCAGCATCTTGCCGGAAAAGCCCATGGCGCGGCCTTGGCCGCATTCCGGCTCGAAAGCCTCCGCATCCCTGAAGTCGTTGAAGACGCTGTCCACCACGTCAATGCCATAGGCGCGTCCGGCCAGCACGACCTGCATCAGCCAGGGCACGAGATAGGTGCGGCCGGGCGAGGGCAGGACGCCGGTTTCCTTGCGCAGGTCATTGAGGCCGACGACAAAACATTTCAGCCGTTCGTCGGCGCCGGCGATGACGGGAGCGTTCAGGACGCCTTTCGGTGTCTCGATCATCGCCCAGATGGAGAGCGTATCGGGTGCCCCCGCCTCGGAGAGAATATCCGCGACCGCCTGGATTTCGGCGACACGCTCGACTTTGGGAATCAGCACGACATCCGGCAAAAGCTCAAGGACGAGATCCATGTCGGCGCGGCCGAACTCGCTTTCGAGCGGGTTGATGCGGATGATCGCTTCGCGGTTGATGGGGCGTTGCGTGAAGAAATGACGCAGGTTCTCGCGGGCTTCGGCCTTCTTTTCCGGCGCAACCGAATCTTCCAGGTCGAGGATAAAGGCATCGCAATCGAGGCCCGGAACCTTCTCCAACGCCCTCGCGTTTCCGGCTGGAACGCTCAGAACGGAGCGACGCAAGGTCGCCGAAGCAGATTTGATATCGGTCAAAGAAGTCATCACGGCTTTCTGACAATGTTTTTAATCTGCGGCAATACCGCGCGACGCAAAAGCCCTTGCAAGAAAAGGTGGAAGAGACCACATTCTTAGGCAGGAAAGGTATATACCATCATGCAAAACATTCGTGCATTCTTCGTCATCGTTTCGGCAATTGCCCTCATCGCCATGGGCGCTGTTCTGACGGCCTCGCTGACCGTTGCTTTTGCCGGCATTCTCGCTCTTCTTTCGATCGGCCGCGCGCTTTCGATGCGCCTCAAGCCGGCTCCGGTGCGCGCGAAGGCGAACAAGCGCGAAATGCGCGTCTGGAACGACGGTCGTGGCACGATCATCGATCTCTGATCGGACCTTTGTTTTCGAATATCGTCGTTGAGAAACCGCCGCGCATTTCTGCGCGGCTCGTCTTTGCCTACGTTAGAAGCCCGAAAGTGCCGGTTTCCAGCGCCTGAGCGTACCGCTTCACGGCAAACAGGCCTTCAAATCCCCACAGATTTGCTTTATGGCAGCTTCCGCATATTCGTCCCATGTGGAGGCAGATCATGGAAAAGTTTACAAAGCTCACCGGCGTCGCCGCGCCGCTTCCGGTCATCAATATCGACACGGACATGATCATTCCGAAGGATTACCTCAAGACCATCAAGCGCACCGGTCTTGGCAAGGGTCTCTTCTCGGAAGCCCGTTACAAGGATGACGGTTCCGAAAACCCTGATTTTGTGCTGAACAAGCCGGCCTATCGCGACGCCAAGATCCTGGTTGCCGGCGACAACTTCGGCTGCGGTTCCTCGCGCGAACATGCGCCGTGGGCGCTGCTCGATTTCGGCATCCGCTGCGTGATCTCCACCAGCTTCGCCGACATTTTCTACAATAACTGTTTCAAGAACGGCATCCTGCCGATCGTCGTTTCTCCGGAAGATCTGGAGAAGCTGATGGACGATGCCGAGCGCGGTTCGAACGCCATTCTGTCGATCGATCTGGAAGCCCAGGAAATCACCGGCCCGGATGGCGGCTCGGTGCATTTCGACATCGATCCCGGCCGTCGTCACATCCTGCTCGAAGGCCTGGACGATATTGCCTCGACGCTGAAGAGCGATGCGGTCATCTCGAGCTTCGAGAACAAGAACCGTTCCGAGCGTCCCTGGCTCTAAGATAAAGAGGCCGCTTATGGTCACGCGCATTTCTTCCGGATCGCCCTTCGAAGCGAAGATCGGTTATTCGCGCGCTGTGGTCGATCGCGACATGGTCTATGTTTCCGGCACGACCGGTTATGACTATGCCAAGATGGAAATGCCGGAAGATGTCGCGGCTCAGACGCGCAATACGCTGGGCACGATCGAAAAAGCGCTGAAGGAGGCAGGCAGCGGCCTCCAGGATGTGGTGCGGGTGCGCTACTACCTCGTCAGCATGGCCGATTATGATGCGGTGATTGCTGTTCTCGGCGAGGTTTTCTCCGAAATCCGGCCGGCTGCGACCATGGTCGTCTGCGGCCTCACCACGCCGGAAATGAAGATCGAGATCGAGGTGACGGCGCGTATCGGCGCCGGAAACCCTTAAAACTTTTCCAGCCTCGTCCTCCGGCAGGCTCGGACGAGGTTTCGCCAGGTGCAGGCCAAGGCTTGTGCGGGAGGATGGCGAGCCTGCCCCGAGTCCAAGGATAAATACACGAATGGCAAAGAACCTCTTCCTGCTTCCCGGCGACGGCATCGGCCCCGAGGCCATGGGCGAAGTCCGCAAGATCATCGCCCATATGAACGACGCCATGGGCGCTGATTTCGCGCTCGACGAAGGTCTGGTCGGCGGCTGCGCCTATGACGCACACGGCGCCGCGATCTCGGAAGAGGACATGGCCAAGGCGATGAAGGCCGATGCGGTTCTGTTCGGCGCCGTCGGCGGCCCGAAGTGGGATGACGTGCCTTACGAAGTTCGTCCGGAAGCCGGTCTCCTGCGCCTGCGCAAGGACATGGAACTGTTCGCCAACCTTCGCCCGGCCATCTGCTACCCGGCACTGGCAAATGCGTCGTCGCTGAAGCCGGAACTGGTCGAAGGCCTCGATATCCTGATCATCCGCGAACTGACCGGCGGCGTCTATTTCGGCGAGCCGAAGACGATCACCGATCTCGGCAACGGCCAGAAGCGCGCCATCGATACGCAGGTCTACGATACCTACGAAATCGAACGCATCTCGTCGGTCGCCTTCGAAATGGCCCGCACGCGCAGCAACCGCGTCTGCTCGATGGAAAAGCGCAACGTCATGAAATCAGGCGTGCTCTGGAACCAGGTCGTGACGGCGACGCACAAGGAAAAGTATTCCGACGTGAAGCTCGAGCATATGCTGGCCGATGCCGGCGGCATGCAGCTCGTGCGCGCTCCGAAGCAGTTCGACGTCATCGTCACCGACAACCTGTTCGGCGACATGCTGTCCGACGTTGCCGCGATGCTGACCGGTTCGCTCGGCATGCTGCCATCCGCCTCGCTCGGCGCTCCGGACGCCAAGACGGGCAAGCGCAAGGCACTTTACGAGCCGGTACACGGTTCGGCGCCGGATATCGCCGGCAAGGGCATTGCCAACCCGATCGCCATGATTGCTTCGTTCGCCATGTGCCTGCGCTACTCCTTCAACATGGTGAAGGAAGCCGACAACCTAGAAAAGGCGATCGCCAACGTGCTCGACCAAGGCATCCGCACCGGCGACATCATGGCCGAAGGCAGCCGCCACGTCGGTACTGTCGAAATGGGCGACGCGATCCTCAAGGAATTCGTCAGCCTTTCGGCGTGATTTTCGGATCGGCGGTTTATCGCAATCTCCACGTCACCCTCGGGCTTGTCCCGAGGGTCTAACCACGTTTGATGTGGACAGATGCTCGGCACAAGGCCGAGCATGACGTCAAACATGGAAGCCGCATATCGTCCCGCTGGTGTTTCGCATCTTGATACCCCATATCGAGAGCCGTTAGAGACGGGATAAACCTGTTCTGCGGACAGAGGCCGATGAAACGCACGATCGAAAAGCTGAAACTTCGCCGTGGCCGCACTCATGAAGCGCCGCATTCGCCACGCTGGTGGCCCTATGCGTTCATCACGGTCAACCTGATCCTGATCGCCTTTTTCCTGCTCGATGCGCCCGTCGGCTCCTATGCTGCGCATACGCCCAATCTCCTAAAGCCGCTCGGCGAGACGATCACCGACCTCGGTAAGTCTGGCTGGATCCTGTTCGGCAGCGCGGTGCTGTTCTTCGAGGCGCTGGCCGTGATCAAGCTGGCACCGACGCTGAAGGCACGCTTCCAGGCGATGCTGGTCAGCCATATGGCGTCCTTTGTCTTCCTTGCTGTTGCCGGGTCCGGGCTCGCTGCCAACCTTCTGAAGCGCATCATCGGCCGTGCTCGTCCCGGTCTCTTCGAGCAATGGACCTCGCACGGGTTTCATCCGTTTTCCGGATCACGCTTCGAAAGCTTTCCGTCCGGCCATTCGACGACCGTCGGCGCGCTGTTGATGGCGATGGCGCTTCTTGCACCGCGCTTTCGTCTGATGTTTTTGGTCATGGCGCTCTGGCTCGGGTTTTCGCGCGTCATCGTCGCGGCCCATTATCCGAGCGACGTGATCGCAGGGTTAACCTTTGGCGCCTGGTTCACCGTTCTGACGGCGATCGTGTTTGCCCGTTACGGCCTGCTTTTCCGGCAGGAACCGGATGGCTGGCCCGTTCTGCGCCGGCCGATACCACTCGTGGGACGGCCGGACTGGAGCCTCTCATCCTTCCCGCCGCGCTGTGTTCCGCCGAAGCGAGGCGCATAATTCAGGCCGAGGCCTCGTTGCCTGGATCAAAGATACTGGCTCGAATTCCATAAGAACCTTCAAAAATAAGAGGGCCCGGTAACATCGTACCGGGCCCTCTTATTTATCTGTAAATCTTGTCTCAATGAGCGAGATCGACGTCCCGCTTTTCGCGAACGAACAGCAGGCCGATTGCGACCGTCATGAGCGCGAAGATGACCGGATACCAAAGCCCTGCGAAAATATCGCCGGTGGAGGCGACGATCGCGAAGGAGGTGGCCGGCAGGAGGCCGCCGAACCAGCCGTTACCGATATGGTAAGGCAGGGACATCGCCGTATAGCGGATGCGGGTCGGGAAGAACTCGACCAGGGCTGCCGCGATCGGGCCATAGACGATGGTGACGTAGATCACCATGATCGTCAGGATTGCGATCACCGTCAACGACTGGCCGTTAGCCAGGGCGGAGAAAAAGCCGGTGACCTTGACCTTGGCCGGGTCGTTTGCGGCCGGATAACCAGCCGCCACCATGGCCGGGCCAAGTGCTGCATTGAAGGCTGCGGCATCGGTAAAGGCTATCGGCGCCCCGCCATTGATGACGAGTTGGGCCGGAGAGCCGGCAGCCGCGTCAATCTGAGTATAGCGGAAAGCCTGGTTTGACATGGTGCGGCGCATCACGTCGCAAGGCGTCGTAAAGGTGCGGATACCGACCGGGTCGAACAGGGAGCCGCAAGTGGCGGGATCGGCCCTGACTTCAGCCTTCACGGTTTCGATCGCCTTGGAATAGGTCGGGTTGGCCGCCGTTGTCAGGGCACCGAACAGCGGGAAGTAGGTTATTGCCGCGATAAGGCAGCCCGACAGGATCACCGGCTTTCTTCCGATACGGTCAGAAAGAGAGCCGAATACCAGGAAGAAGGGGGTTGCGATGATCAACGCCCAGGCGATCAGCACGTTGGCCGTCAGAAGGTCGATCTTCAGCACGGTCTGCAGGAAGAACAGGGCGTAGAACTGCCCCGTATACCAGACGACCGCCTGGCCGATCACGAGGCCGAACAGCGCGATCAGAACGATCTTGCCGTTCCCCCAGTTGCCGAAGGCTTCCGACAGCGGCGCCTTGGACTGGGTGCCCTCTTCCTTCATCTTCTTGAAGAGCGGCGATTCGTGCATCTGCAGACGAATGTAGATCGAGATGATCAGCAGGATGATCGACAGGAGGAACGGAATACGCCAGCCGCCCTGCAGCCCGAAGAGGATCGGCTGTGATGTCGCGAAGGCTTCCTCGCCCATGTTGAGGCGCAGGGTCACGATCACGAACAGCGACAGAAGCAGGCCCATCGTCGCCGTGGTCTGAATCCATGCGGTATAGAAACCACGCCTGTTGCGCGGCGAATGTTCTGCGACATAGACCACCGCACCGCCATACTCGCCACCGAGCGCAAGGCCCTGGGCCATGCGCAGCACGACGAGAATGATGGGCGCGGCGACGCCGATCTGGTCATAACCCGGCAGAAGGCCGACCGCGAAGGTGGAAAGGCCCATGATCAGGATGGTGAGAAGGAAGGTGTATTTGCGGCCGACGAGGTCGCCGAGGCGGCCGAAGACCAGCGCACCGAAGGGGCGGACAAGGAAGCCGGCGGCAAATGTCAGCAGCGCGAAAATTGCCTGCGTTGCCGGCGGGAATTGCGAGAAGAACTGCTTGCCGATGATCGCAGCCAGCGTTCCGTAAAGATAGAAATCGTACCATTCGAAAACGGTGCCCAGCGAGGAGGCGATAATCACCTTCCGCTCCTCGGCCGTCATCGGCTTGGTTCTGGAGTCAGTCGCCGTTGCGACATTTGCCATTGTCGTCCTCCCAACAAGATGAAATTCGCGACATCAGAGACCCCGTGTCCGTGTCCCTCCTGGGCACGGGATATGGTGACGCATTGTCGCAGAGTGGCAGAATTCAAGGGGCAAGAAGAGAGATGCTTTGGGATTATGACTTTCGTCTAATAACCGGCATGGTTGCGTCGGCCGGTATTGCGATGCCGCAAGAATGAGAGGCAATGCAGCATCGGCCTCACAGCTCCCTTGACTCGTTCCCAGAATCTTCTAAACACCTTCCCCGAACGGGAAAACACCCATGCGTGCTTGCGAATTCGACATCGCTGCCTCCGCACTGCCGGCCATCGCTGCCGGTCAGCGGGCATGTTTTGCCGCTTTCTCCAAAACCAAGGCCAAAACGACGACGAAAACCGTCTGACGTCTCTGGCCACCGCTCTCTCCCCGGTTAGGCCGGGGACAAGGAATACCGCGACGCCATGAGCGCGGCTTCCCCCTCACCACCACCGAGGAGAGACAGAAAGAGAGCAAGAAAATGGGTTTCAAGATCGCAGTCGCCGGCGCTACCGGCAATGTCGGCAGAGAAATGCTGAACATCCTGTCCGAGCGCGGCTTCCCGGCAAGCGAAGTCGTGGCGCTGGCTTCTTCCCGCAGCCAGGGCGTGGAAGTCTCCTTCGGCGACAAGACGCTGAAGGTCGCCAATCTCGAAAATTATGATTTCTCCGACACCGATATCTGCCTGATGTCGGCCGGCGGCGACGTTTCCAAGAAGTGGTCGCCGAAGATCGGCGCGCAGGGCTGCGTCGTCATCGATAACTCGTCGGCATGGCGCTACGACCAGGACG
Source organism: Neorhizobium sp. (assembly GCA_965227625.1). Classification (GTDB taxonomy): domain Bacteria; phylum Pseudomonadota; class Alphaproteobacteria; order Rhizobiales; family Rhizobiaceae; genus Neorhizobium. Next base: position 139,178 of record CBDDGK010000063.1, read on the forward strand.
TTCCGTTGATCGTTCCGGAAGTCAACCCGGACGCAATCTCCGGCTTCACCAAGCGCAACATCATTGCCAACCCGAATTGCTCGACCGCCCAGCTCGTCGTGGCGCTGAAGCCGCTGCACGACTTCGCCAAGATCAAGCGCGTCGTCGTCTCGACCTACCAGTCGGTTTCCGGCGCCGGCAAGGAAGGCATGGACGAACTCTTCACCCAGACCCGCGCCGTCTTCGTCGCCGATCCGGTCGAATCGAAGAAGTTCACCAAGCGCATCGCCTTCAACGTCATTCCGCATATCGATAGCTTCATGGAAGACGGCTACACGAAGGAAGAGTGGAAGGTTCTGGCCGAGACCAAGAAGATGCTCGACCCAAAGATCAAGGTGACCTGCACCGCCGTGCGCGTTCCGGTCTTCATCGGCCATTCGGAATCGGTCAATATCGAGTTCGAGAACGAGATCACCGCCGACCAGGCGCGTGACATCCTGCGCGAAGCGCCGGGCTGCCTCGTCATCGACAAGCGCGAGGACGGCGGTTACATCACCCCCCTCGAAAGCGCCGGCGAAGATGCGACCTATATCTCCCGCATCCGCGAAGATGCGACGGTCGAAAACGGCCTCAACATCTGGGTCGTTTCCGACAACCTGCGCAAGGGTGCGGCATTGAACGCCATCCAGATCGCCGAACTGCTGGTCAACCGTGGCCTCATCAAGCCGCGCAAGGTTGCTGCCTGATCGGCCGCATTCGGTTGATCCGTAATAAATTTATTAAGCATGTTCGTTTAAAAACCCCGTCAGACATGGCGGGGTTTTTCCGTGGAGTGTCGCAAATCACGAACTGTTCATGAACGGGTGAGTTGCGATTGTCTGCAGCCGACGTCATAAGGCCGGATAGGCATATTCTTGGGAGGGACGCTTACGGCCGAGCGGTCCCACGTTTTCGACGGGTTTGACCGCATGAAGAAGATTTTGCTCGCAGCACTGATCGCAACCGGTTTCATGGGCGCAACGCCCGCTCTTGCCGCGCTCCAATGCGGCAATGATGGTTCCGGCTTCACCCGCTGGGTGGAAGAGTTCAAGCGGGTTGCCCCCTCCAACGGCATCAGCCAGGCCACGCTCGACAAGGCTTTTTCCGGCGTCTCCTACAATCGCCCGACGATCAGCGCCGACCGCGGCCAGAAGAGCTTCAAGCTTTCCTTCGAGGAATTTATGAAGAAGCGCGGCGGTGCCGCGATCATCTCGCGCGGCAAGAGCCAGAAGGCCAGCAATGCGGCACTGTTCGACATGATCGAGCGTCGCTTCGGCGTTCCAGCCGGCCCGATCCTGGCGATCTGGGGTATGGAAACCGGCTTCGGCGGTTTCATGGGCGACCAGCATACTTTGTCGGCCGTTGCCACGCTTGCCTATGACTGCCGCCGCTCCGCCTATTTCACCGAGCAGCTCTACGCTGCCTTGCAGCTCGTTGCCCGCGGTGACCTGAGCATCACGGCGCGCGGTGCAGCGCACGGCGAAATCGGCCAGACGCAGTTCCTGCCGCTCAACGTCATCCGCTACGGAGCCGATGGTGATGGCGACGGTCATATCGACATGGTCCGGTCGCGTGCCGATGCGCTTGCCTCGACGGCGAATTTCCTGAAGGGTCATGGCTGGCGTGCCGGCGCCGGCTACCAGCCGGGCGAGCCGAACTTCGGCGCCATCCAGGGCTGGAATGCCGCGACCGTCTACCAGCGCGCCATTGCCTATATGGGCGCGCAGATCGACGGCAAGTAAGGTTTCCGGACTTAATGTATAAAAAAGCCGGTGCCGTTCAGAGACGGCGCCGGCTTTTCTTTTGCGGTGAGCCTTCCGCTGTCTCGACGTCATCCTCGCCCTTGTGGCGAGGATCTAAGCCGGTTCAGCCCATTAGACGTGGACAGATGCTCGGGACAGGCCCGAGCATGACGGCGGAGTGAACTATCGGCCTCACTCGATCGGCTTTTCAGTCTTCTGAACTGGCGCCTTGATCTCGGGTTTCTGCGGAACCTGCTGCAAGTTCCCCATCAGTGACGAGATGGCGTTGTCGCCTGTAAACCCGGCTTCCTTCAGCAACTGGTCCAGGATCGGCTTGTTTGCCTGGTAGTTTAAGAGCTGGCCTGCGAGACCTTCGCCGAGTCCGACGCCAGAGCTGCCACCTTCGCCGCCGCGACCGAGCATGCCGCCCGTGTCGAAGATGCGGATATCGGAAATCTTCTCGATCGGCTTCACCGCTTCGGCCAGCGCCTGCGGGATGATGCGGATGCGTTCGCGCAGGATTTCGTAATCGATGATCGCGGCGCTCAGGCGGTTGCGGGCCTCGTTGAGCAAGGCCTCGCTTTCGGCCTCTGCCTTGCCGGTTTCGAGAATGCCCTTGGCCTTGATGATCGCCGCATCCGCCTCGGCGGTCGCGAGCGTCTTGATCGCATCGGCCTGGTCGACGGCGGCCTGCTTTTCGGCTTCGGCGCCGACCCGCACCGCCGTCGCATCGGTTTCGGCCTTCTTGCGTGCGTCGATAATGGCGATCTGGCGTTCGCGTTCGGCGATTTCGACAGCCTTGGCGGTGGAGACCTTTTCCTCGGCGGCAATGGCGAGAGCCCTTGCCACTTCCGCGCTCGCCTTGGCTTCGGATTCCTCGCGGCTCTTGTTGGCAACCGCGATAGCGCTTTCCTGCGAGACGATCTGAAGGTCGCGACGGGCTTCCGTATCCCGCTGCTGCACGGCGCGGGTGGCGTCGATATTGGCGCTTTCGCGGGCCTGTTTGGCGAGTGCTTCGCGTTCGGCGATCGCTTGTTCGGAGGCGATGCGGGCTTCTTCTTCAGCGCGCTTGGCCGCCTGTTCCTGCTGGGGCCGTTTCGGCACGGGTCGCAGCGGATTTGTTCGCCACGTCGCGTTCCTGGTTCAGTTCCGCCTCGCGCTTGGTGCGCTCGATCTCGAGCGACCGCTGGCGGGCTTCCAGGTCCTTCTGGGCGATTGCCACTTCCGTGTCGCGGACGATCTCGTTGCGCTCTTTCTTGCGCGCTTCCGTGATGCGGGTGAGCGCCGCCAGGCCGTGGGCGTCGAAGAAGTTATTGGCATTGAAATGCTTGATATCGGTCTGGTCAAGGCGGGTCAGCGAGACCGACTCGAGTTCAAGGCCGTTCGACTGCAAGTCTGCCCCGACGGCTTCCTGCACCGCCTTGACGAAGTCCATGCGCTGTTCCTGCAATGCATCCAGACTCATCGTCGCGGCGACCGAGCGCAGGCCGTCGACGAATTTCGCTTCGATCAGCATACGCAGCTGTTCGGCATCATTGGTGCGGTCGCCGAGTGTCTGAGCCGCGAGCGCGATCGACGAGGCGTCCGGCTTTACGCGCACGTAAAACTCGGCGCCGATATCGACACGCATGCGGTCCTTGGTGATCAGCGCATCACCTTCACCGCGCCGTACTTCCAGCCGCAACGTCTTCAGGTTGACGCGGGCGATCGAGTGGAAGATCGGCAGCACGACGGAGCCGCCGTCCAGAACAACCTTCTGGCCACCGAGGCCGGTGCGGACATAGGCCTCATCCCGGCTGGAGCGGGTGTAAAGCGTTGCGACGACCAGACCGATCCCGAAGATCAGGGCAATACCTATGGCGGCTGGCAACAGCAGATCGTAGATCATGGTAGCTCCGTAGAGGTAGTTGGCTGCGTCTGCAGGTCAGACGGCGCAACGATGGCGATGAAGATGTCTGACGCACGATCCACGATGAGGACTTGCGCGCCGATGGCGATGGGGAGTTTCGTTCGGGGCGGCTTTCGCCCGGAACACATGCCAGTTGCCGTGCCTGTCCTTGGCGCGGATGCGTCCCGGCAGGCCCTGGTCGAGCGGTCCGACGGTGACTTCGGCCGTACGCCCGACAAAATCCGAGAGATCGACGACGTAGGTCTCGTCCCGCGGTACGATCCGTGCCACGAGGCCGCTGGCGAAGCGGACTTCGGGAATGGCAAGGAGGAAAGCCGGGATAGATGCGGCAAGCGCCGGCAGTGGCCCCCAGAATGCGTTCAGTATGGTCTGCAGTACGAAGCCGTTGATGGCGAACATGCCGAGAATCAGCATCAGCAGGATCAGCACCGGGACGCCGCCGTAGTTCAGCCAGGAGAGCAGGCCGGAAATGCCGCCATGATCGTCCGGCCAGGCCTTGTTCAGCATCTCACCAAAGGAAAAGCCGATCAGGAGGCTCACCAGTTCCAGACCCGTCAGGCCGACGAGGATGATCGCCGAGACGGCAAAGGGCAGGCATTCAGGGGCGAGAAAGAGCTCCATCGGCCTTAGTTCTGGCCGTTATTGGGCTGGCTCGTCTTGAATTGCGCCAAGCGCGCCGCGATCGCCTGTTCGCGATGCAGCCGGTCGAGTTCGTCCAGTTCGGCGCTCGACCCCTTGCCATCGGACGGGACGCCCGTCACCCGCGAGACGACGGCTGCGGCGCGAGCGGCGCCATCGGCCGGCCGGCTGCGGTTGTCCGGCGCTGAGCCCGCTTCGGGAAACTGGATGAGGCTTTTCTTGAGGCTGGCGAGCTTCTCTTCTGCCTCCCGACGCGTGGCGAGAACGGCCTGGAGCGCCTGCTGGCCTTCACCAAGCTGGGCCCTTGCATCGGCAAGCGCCTTGTCGAGGGCGGCAAGCTGGGCTTCGAGATCGATCTGGCGCGCGACGCCGGCCTTGGCTAGATCGTCACGGTTGGCGGAAACGGCGGTGCGGATTTTCTCGTCCAGCGCGGTCAGGTCGCTGCCGATCTCGTTGCGGCGGCTGAGTATGCGATACTCCTCGGCGCGGGATTTGCCGAGGTCGGTGCGTGCCTCTTCGGCGGCGCTGTCGATCTCGCGCAGCGCCTGTTCGACGATGGCGATCTTGTTGGAATCTTCCGCCTTGTCGACGGCTGCATTGGCCAGCCCTGCGATCAGGCGTCCCATGCGGGATAGAATGCCTTCATTCATCATCATAGTCTCCTCCGTTCGGTGCGCGTGCGTCGTGACGCCGATGTGGATCTGATAACTGCCGTGATGCGCGATCAGCTGGGCCGCGAAGACGTTAAGCGTGCCGCGTGAATAACCTGCGACATCATAGGGCACGGTGACGCGGCCGCGCACGGTGGCGATGGTCAGCGTCGTCGGGCCCTTGATAGCAAAGAGCTTCTCGTCGAGAGGAAGTCTTTCTGGAGTCGCGGCTTTTCCCCGATTCGCGGCGAAGTCCCGCAATCCGAGTGTCACCAGACGTGCCGGAAGGCCGGTGCGCTCACGAACCGTCTCGTAGGCCAGGTCATGCAGGGTTACGAGATTGGCGCCACCTTCGGCGGCCAGCTCTTCCAGAAGGGCGAACATGGCGGAATAGGCCGAAAAGGTTTCGTCCAGAGCCGCTTTTGCATCTCGATCCGGGGTCAGCTCGTACCGCAGGATCGACGTATGTTGCGTCTGTGCCATGCATAATTACGTAAAGCACCACTTTCGTGCTTTCAAGGGCGAGTCAAAAATTTGGTTGCAACTCGTTAATCGCGGGCGATGGCCGGCGCGAAATGATACAGGTGAATTGAAATACCCGCCCGAAGCTCAGATCAGGCGGTGCCGGAAAGTTTTCGCGTGATGAAGTATCCGGCCGTGGCTGCCGCTGCCGTCAGCACCGTTCCCCAGGCGAGATCCGCGATGACGACGGTGGGTGACCAGTTCTTGAGCGTCGCCCAGTTGGTCAGGTCATAGGTGGCGTAGGCGACGAAGCCGAGCACGGCGCCGGCAATCATCGCCTGAACCCATCCGCCATTCTGCAGGGCGGGCGCGACGGCGAAATAAACGATGCCGCCGATATAGATCAGGTAGAACAGCCCGGCCGCCAGGAAGTTCGGCTGGTCGAGCAGCATTTCGCCGAGATGTTTTTTGTAGAAAGCCGGCGCGACCACGCCAAGCCAGATCGAGTCAATGCCGAGGAAGACGATGGCGGTCGAAACATAGGCGACGGCATAGGCAAACATCGGCCCTACCTCAGATCTTCAGGATCGGTTGTATCAGCCGGACGATCCAGCTGGTGAACTTCAGCGGTGCCTCGGTGACCGCAAGACAGATGCAGTCCTCCTCCTCGGTCGCGACGGGCTGGTGCAGAAGCGTATCGTCCGCCTCTTCGATATCGCCGCGCGCGAAAACGTCTTTGCCGTCACGGAAACTGCCGGCCAGAACCAGCGTCAGCTCGCGGCCGTCATGAGTGTGCTCAGGCACCGGTTTTCCGGCGGGGATGCGCAAGAGCCGGACCTGCGTATCGCGGTCGCCGGTATCGATCAGGATCTGGTAGGCGCCGCGGCCGAGCGCGCGCCATTTCAGGTCGGGAAGGTCGCCGCCCACATAAGAGCGCAGCGGTTCCGGCAGGATTGCGGGCCTGGCTTTCTCGCGTGGCGGCTCGGGCTTGATTTCGATCGCCTGAAGACCGCCGAGGCGGGCTTTCATCCGTTCCCAGGAATCGTCGGAAGCGCCGGCCTCTACCGGTATCTTTTCCAGCAATGCGCCGGCAGCGCCTTCCATGGCGTCGAGTTGACGACGGCAGGCGGGGCAGAGCGCCAGATGAGTTGCCACCGCAAGGCTCCAGCCCTCCGAGAGGTTGCCCGCCGCATAATCCAGCAGGAAGGCGTCGCTCAGATGATGGTTGATGTTCATCGCCGACCCTCTAATGCGCTGCGCAGTTTCTCGAAGGCTAGCCGGATGCGCGACTTGACTGTGCCGAGAGGCAGGCCGAGTTCCTGCGCGATCGTCGAATGGGAGACGTCGTCGAAAAAGGCGCGTTTCAGCACGTCGAACTGTTCGGCCGGAAGGGTTGCCATTGCCTGTCGCAGCAGGCCGGCATCCTGCGCCTGTTCGAATTCCTGGTCGGCAGAGGGCGTGCTGTCGGGCACGAATGCCGGATCGTCGATCTCGAAAACCGGTCGCTTGCGGCGATAGGCATCGATGCGGATGTTTCTGGCAATCGTGAAAATCCAGGCCGAGACGTTGCCGCGCGCCGGATCGAATTGCGCCGCCTTGTTCCAGACGGCGACCATGGTTTCCTGCATCAGTTCTTCGGCGACCTGCCGATCCTTCGTCTTCACCGTCATGAAGGATCGTATGCGCGGCGAATAGTGGCGGAAGAGCATTTCGAAGGCTTCCACCTTCCGCTCCCTTCCGACGATCACCAAAAGCCGCATCATCTCGGCTTGCGAGAGATCCGTTGCACTGACGTTGTTGTTGTCCGGTTGAGTCATTCCAGCGTCATGTTTCCCACGGGCACGCTTCGAGGTGCTGCGCGGCAGCAATGCGGCCGGCAGTTCGTTGTGACACGTCTTGGCACTGATAGGAATGCTCAGGTTCATGCCGCTCACTACGGCGGCCCTGGTTGGCCGGATCAGCGCCTAAAAAAGATTTTTCACGGCAATCCGATCGGCGCGGCCCTGCGTAACCCCTTCCAGAAACTCAAATAGAGGCGGGACGATGGATATTTCGACCGGAAGAGGGATGCCTGGAACGCCGCGGCGTATCGCGGTGATCGGTTCAGGCATCAGCGGGCTCTCCGCCGCCTGGTTAGCGTCGAAAAATTCGGAAGTGGTGATCTACGAGGCGGAAGCAAGGCTTGGTGGTCACGCGCATACGGTCGAGGCACCGGTGAAGGGCGGCTCGATTGCCGTCGATACGGGTTTCATCGTTTTCAACGACAAGAACTACCCTAATCTCGTGGCGCTGTTCGACCATCTCGGCGTGCCGAACGAAGCATCGGAAATGTCGTTTTCCGCTTCGATCGACGACGGTGCATTCGAATATTCCGGTACGAACATGAAAGGCCTGCTCGGCCAGAAGCTCAACGTGGCGCGGCCGCGCTTCTGGCGGATGTTGTCCGATGTGATGCGCTTTTACCGGGAAGCAGAACGGCTGTTGGCCCGCCCTGATCTCGAAAGCCTGACGCTCGGTGATTACCTCGCTTTGGGTAAGTATTCGCCGGCTTTCATCGAGGATCATCTCCTGCCGATGGGGGCTGCGATCTGGTCTGCGAGCGTTCACGACATGCGCGCCTATCCGCTGCATGCCTTCCTGCGCTTCTTCGTGCATCACGGTCTGATCCTTCTGTCCGGCCGGCCGACTTGGCGCACGGTAACCGGCGGCAGCCGCGAATATGTGCGTCGCATTGCGGCTGACTTTGCCGGCAGCGTGCGGCTGAACAGTCCGGTTGCGGAAATTCGCCGCGAATTCGGTGGCGTGACGATCGTGGACCGTGGCGGCCATACGGACCATTTCTCCGATGTGGTGATTGCCACCCACGCGGATCAGGCACTCGCCATGCTTGGCGATGCGGACGAAGCGGAGAGCGATATTCTCGGCGCCTTCGGTTACACGCCGAACATCGCCGTCCTGCACAGCGATGCCGGCCTGATGCCGAAGCGGAAGGCCGTTTGGTCGAGCTGGAACTATATCGGCTGCCGCAAGGTCTCGGAAAACCGCCCGCTTTGCGTGACCTACTGGATGAACCGGCTGCAGAATCTCGATCCGGCCCACCCGTTGTTCGTCACGCTCAATCCGTGCCGGGACATCCGGCCTGAAACGGTCATCGGTTCTTACGCCTATGCCCATCCGCTGTTCGACCACAAGGCGATGGCAGCGCAGCGACGGCTCTGGGATCTGCAGGGGCGTCGCCATACCTGGTTCTGCGGTGCGCATTTCGGCAGTGGTTTCCATGAGGACGGTCTGCAGTCCGGGCTTGCCGTTGCCGAGGCTTTGACGGGCGCGCGGCGGCCATGGAGTGTGCGCGAAGAGTCCGGACGCATCTTCCTGCCGCAAATGCTGGAGGCCGCGGAATGAGCTTTGTATCGGCCCTTTATGCCGGCGAGGTGGTGCATGCGCGCGCAAGACCGCGCAAACACCAGCTGCGTTACAAGGTCTTTTCACTGCTGCTCGATCTCGACGAGTTGCCGCTGCTCGACCGGACACTTCGGCTGTTCGGCCATAACCGAAGGGCAGTCCTCAGTTTCCATGATGCCGACCACGGCAATGGCGAGAGGGGGCATCTGAAGGCTTGGGTAATGGAGCGGCTGTCGAACGCCGGGATCGCGACCGACGATCTGCGGGTGCGGATGCTCTGCTATCCGCGGATTTTCGGCTACGTCTTCAATCCACTGACCGTCTATTTCTGCGAAAAGCAGGACGGCACCCGGCTCGCGATCCTTTACGAGGTCTGCAACACCTTTCACGAGCGACATACCTACATCATTCCGGCAAACGAGACCGATGGCGACGTCAGTCACTCCTGTGCCAAGGAACTTTACGTCTCGCCGTTCATGCCGATGGATTGCCGCTACGAATTCCGTATTCGGCCGCCGGGCGACAAGGTGCGGATAGCGATCAACGAGAGTGACGGCGAAGGTCATCTGCTGTTTGCAAGCTTTGCGGGTGAGCGACGTGAAATTTCCGATAGCGCGCTTTTCAAGTCTCTGCTTACATATCCCCTGATGACCCTGAAGGTGATGGGAGCGATCCACTGGGAGGCGCTTCTTCTATGGATGAAGGGCATTCCGGTACATCGCCACTTGCCGGCCACGAAATCTGCAACAAGTTCAGTGGTGTCGATGGACACTGAACCGAGACCGCAGCCATGACCCACGCCGAGGAACGCAATTCGTCACTGCATGCCAATTCGACAACCCTCAACTTTTGGCAGAAGCTCGTCTGTCGCTGGGCAGGGCGCCTGAAGGCGGGCAAGTTGACATTGCGTTTTTCGAACGGCGCCGAACGGAGTTTCGTTGGCGACGAGACCGGGCCGATTGCGGCTATCCGCTTCAACAATGCCCGCGCCGTGCGGCGTCTGCTGATCGGCGGCGATTTGGGTTTTGCGAAATCCTACCTCGACGGCGATTGGGAAACGCCCGATCTCGGTGCCGTCATGGAGCTGGCGCTTGCGAATGAACACGTGCTTTCTTCGGTGATCAGGGCAAATCCGATCGCTTCCCTGGTCGCCTTCGTCCGGCATCGCCTGCGGCACAATTCGCGCGCCGGCAGCCGTCGAAACATCGCCTATCATTATGACCTCGGCAATGATTTCTATCGGACGTGGCTCGACGACACGATGACCTATTCCTCTGCACTCTACGATCCGCCGGGCGTGGTTCTGTCGGATGCCCAAAAGGCGAAATATTCGCGTATCATTCGCGAACTCGGCATCGGTCCGGACGATCATGTGCTGGAAATCGGCTGCGGCTGGGGTGGCTTTGCCGAACAGGCGATCCGCGAGACGGGCTGTCGGGTGACCGGCCTGACGCTCTCCACCGAGCAGGCAGCCTTTGCCCAGGAGCGGCTGGAAAAAGCCGGCTTTGCCGACCGTTCGGAAATCCGGCTGGAGGATTATCGCGATTGCCGCGGCGAGTTTTCCAAGATCGTCTCGATCGAGATGTTCGAGGCGGTCGGGGAGGAACACTGGGCGACCTATTTCAACCGCATTCGCGAACTCTTGAAACCTGCGGGTCAGGCCATGGTGCAGGTCATTACGATCGCCAGCGACCGTTTCGAGACCTATCGACGTGATGCCGACTATATCCAGACCTATATTTTTCCGGGCGGCATGCTGCCGTCGATTGAGGCGTTCAAGTCGACCGCCGAGCGGGCTCGCCTGAAGATCGCCGATGCCTTTGGTTTCGGTCGGGACTATGACCGAACCCTGATCGATTGGGACAAGGCTTTCCGGGCCAACTGGCAGAAGATCGCTCCGTTGGGTTTCGACCAGCGCTTCTTCCGCATGTGGCATTATTACCTTCACTATTGCGCTGTCGGTTTCCGGTCAGGCCGGCTCGACGTCGTGCAGTTCCGCCTGGCGCGGGACTGAAATAGACGGCGATTGACGCATTGTTGATCTGGTGAAATTTTCCGCCGGTATTAGAGGTATCAGCGGCAGCCTGCCTGGAGGAACCTTTCATCCGGGCGGGCATTCTTGGATATTCGGCCGAAAAGAGGCGATACATGCAGTCGGTAAGGATGACGGACCAGATGTGGCAGCATCTGCTTTCGCTTCGCGAAGGCAATGCTCGGCCCGTGGCCTTGCCTGACGATCCCGTCGCCTGCGGCCTCTCCCTCTACAAGCCGATTGCTTTGCGCAACGGCCCGCTCGTGATGGCGCAGGTCGGCCAGTCGCTCGACGGCCGTGTTGCGACGCCAACCGGCGATGCGCAGGATGTTTCCGGCTGCGACGGCATCGCCCATCTGCATCGCTGCCGGGCTTTGGTGGATGCGGTGGTCGTCGGCGTCGGCACCGTGGTGGCGGACAATCCGAGCCTTTCGGTGCGTGCCGTCAGCGGTCGCAGTCCGGTGCGGGTCGTGGTGGATTGCAATGGCCGCCTGCCGGAACGCGCGAAGATGCTGCATGATGGTGGCATGCCGGTTCTGGTCATGCAGGCGGACGATATTGCCGCGGCGCAGACCTCCCACGAGGTGATCCGGCTGAAGCGGCAGGCGAATGGCTGGCTTTCACCGCAGGATATCGTCGAGGCGCTGGCAAAGCGCGGTTTAACGTCCATTCTGGTCGAAGGCGGCGCGACCACGATCTCCCGTTTTGTCGATGCCTGCCTTGTCGACCGGCTGCATGTTTCGGTGGCGCCGATCATCATCGGCTCCGGCCCGGCCGGTATCCGGTTTTCACCGATCGACCGGCTTTCCGAGGCGCGGCGGCCGGAGGTTCAGGTCTACAATATCGGAACAGACATCGTGTTCGACTGCAATTTCAGGGCGGAAGCCGGTGAGGATGCGGTTTCAGCGGAGTGCGAGAACGTCCTGATGGCCGACACGGCATAGGCTGTCTTCCCGATCGATCATCCGGTGCCGGAACTGCGACCAGTCACCGATTTCCGCATCGTCTAACTCACCATATTCCAGCACGGCTCGTACGATTCCGTTCAAGAAAAGCACCTGCAGGTCGGCATCCGCTGCCGTCAGGGTCCAGGGACTTGTCGCCGTCCTGACCGTATAGCCATTGTCCTCCAGCGCCGTTGCCAGAGTTTTCCAGGCGGACGGTCCGAGTGCCGGGCCAAAACCCTTGTCGCTCAACTGATGGGCGTTGAACATGGCGGTCATCACCTCATCCAGCGGATGGAATTTCGACCATTGCATCACGCCGTCATAGTTCAGCGCCGCGTAAAGTCCGGTGCCGGTCTGGGCGATCTTCCTGGTGAACCGCTCGATGAAATCCTGGGAACAGAGATCGAACAGCGCTGAAGCCGTCACCAGCGTTGCGGCGGAAAGCGGCAGGCTGTCGATATCGTTCAGATCGGCCTGAATGGTTTCGATCGCGTCGCCATGCAGTCGGGCCGCTTCGTCGAGAAGCCGGCGGTCGTTGTCGACGAGCCGCCACGCTGCGGGTTTGTTCAGTCGCGGGCCAAGCGTTCGAAATGTCGAGCCGGTGCCGGCGCCGATATCGAGGATGACCGGATGTTTCGCCAGGGTGGCCGCTTCGACCGCGCCTGCCAGCAGCACCTCGTCGCGGGCTTTGAGATCCGCCGGTTCGCGCAGCGTCAGCCAGCCCTTGTCGAAACCGCTCATGATGATGCCTTCAGAAAGCTGGAAATAATTTTTGCGGTATCGTGCCAGGAGGGCAGCCGGGCGCCGGCGACCGCGGCTGCGTCAGCCATGGCGATCCGCTTTTCGGGTTCCGTCAACAACGTGCCGATTGCCTCGGCAAACGCGCCGGGGTCATTCGGAGCAACCAGAATACCGGCGCTTTCCGGCACGACATCCGGCACCGCGCCTGCCGCGCAGCCGACGATCGGCAGGCCTTGCGCCAGCGCTTCCGCAAAGACCATGCCGTAACCCTCGTAACGGCTGGCGAGCGCGAAAATATCGGCCTTGGCGAACTCGGTGCGCGGATCTTCGATCTGGCCGACAAGTTCGATGCGGCTGGTGAGATCGGCTTCGGCAATCTGCCGTTGCAGTTCGTCCGTAACCTTCGGGTCGAGATCCTTGTTGCCGACGATACGGCAGGTCCAGCGCAGGTCCCGCAGTCTCGCCAGTGCCGCGATCAGCACATCGTGACCCTTGCGGCGGGTCAGCGTGCCGACGCTCAGGATCAGCGGAGGATTGTTGCCGCCGGTGGCGAGCGGGCCGGGATCCATGCCGGGCATTGCAACGGCGATACGTTCCGACGGCACGCCGTAATTCGCAGCAAGCTCGGTTGCCGTCATATGGGAGGTGACGATGACGCCGCGCACATGCGAGAGCGCAGCCTTCTCGCGATCCGCCAGAAGGGCGCGCTGTTCATCGTCGAGGCCAGTTTCCAAGGCAAGCGGATGGTGAACCAGAGCGATGATCCTCAAGCGTTTTGCCTCGCCTGCTGCCCAGGCGTCCATCATGCCGAAGGCGAGGCCGTCGATCAGGACAAGCGTATTATCCGCCAGGCGCGAGAGGAGTGCGCCAGCGGCTTCGATGTCCTCCGGTTGCGAATTGGGAAAGGCATTGCCGAGCGAGACGAGATCGACCTTCCAGCCGAGATCGCGGAGCGACGCCACCACACGCCGATCATAACCGTAACCGCCGGTGCGGGTTTCGATATCGCCGGGATAGGCGAAGGTCAGATGGCTGCTCACAACTCGGCCTCGAACCAGCCGCGAGCGACGTGGGATTCGTGCAGCATGATCCTCAGCTTGCGGATGCGACCGCTGCCCTCTCCCAGCCTCCCGTTGCGGATCGCATCGGCGATTTGGTCGAAGAGATGTTTTGCGAGGAATTCCGTGGTCGTGACCTTGCCGGCAAAGATCACCAGTGTATCGAGGTTCTGGTAGTTCAGCGGGGCAAGCGCTTCCTTCAACACCTCGGTCGCCAGCCCGATATCGACCGCCAGCCCGTTTTCGTCGAGATCGGCGGTGAAGAAGGCCGCATCGACCACGAAGGTTGCGCCATGCATGCCCTGAGCGGGGCCGAAAACTGGGCGGGGGAGGCTATGCGCGATCATCATGTGATCGCGGACTTCGACTGCGAACATGCGGTAACAGGGCCCTTCAGTAACGGATGCGATGACAGAGCGTAGCGGACGCGCCGATAATGCCAGCATAGTCTGCGACGATGGTTTCGAACGGCGTTTCGCCGGAAATCAGATGATCGAGGCGATCGTCTGCCAGCAGTTCCAGCGCCTTGGCCATGCGACGTCGCGTATCCCAGCGGGCGCGCTTACCCGGCGGTAGCGCGGCGACCTGGGAGCTGACGATCGAGAGGCGTCTGGCGTGAAACGCGCCGCCGAGCGGGATGTGGGCATATCGCTCGCCATACCAGCTGGCTTCGACAATACGCGCCTCGAAACCGGCGTGATCGAGCGCGGTCGCTAAGGCCTCCGATGAGGCGGAAGCGTTGATCAGCACGTCACAGTCGTCCGGAACCGCATCCGGCGCGGCAAACTGCAGGCCAAGTGCCGCTGCGATTTCCGCCCGTTCCTGTTCGATATCGGAGATGACCACATCGGTTCCGATCACCGAAGCGGCCAGACGGGCAACGATCAGGCCGACGACGCCGGCACCGAAGACGGCGACCCGGTCGCCCGGCTGAATACCGGCATCCCAGACGATGTTGAGGGCGGTTTCCATGTTGGCTGCCAGTACCGCCCGTTGCGGCGGCAGCGATCCCGGCAGGACATGTACTGCCGACGCCGGAACGCGAAAACGATCCTGATGCGGATGAAGACAGAAAACGGTGCGGCCCGCGAGCCGTTCCGGGCCTTCTTCCACGATGCCGACGGCGGCATAACCGTATTTCACGGGAAATGGGAATTCGCCGGCCTGATGCGGTGCGCGCATGCGCTCGTATTCGCTTTGCGGCACGCTGCCGCCGAAGACCAGCGATTCCGTGCCGCGGCTGATGCCGGTGAAAAGTGTGCGGACAAGGACCTGGCCTTCACCTTCCGCGGAAATCGTTTCCCGCTTCAGGGCGCAGTGGTGTGGCGCGTCGAACCAGAGTGCGTGACCGCTTCCACCTGCTGCGGGTTTCTCAGCCGTCTCACGCCTTGTCACACATAAATCCTTTCACGCCTATTCGGTCCACACGTAGAGGCTTCAACGATGACGGCAAGAGGATGGTTCTGTGAGAATGCCAAATCGCTATCACGTTTATTTGACGCGGTTTTTCAGGATCCAGGATTGGCGGTTTCGCGTAGCGCCATCCATGTAATGCTTCTCAGGAGAGTGTCATGAATGTTTCCCAGCACCTGTGGAATGAAGCCGACCAGCAGGACTTTCGTTTCGACGACGCGGCGATGCGCGCCGAGCGAGCGGCATCCGAGCTGCGTTATGGCCGGCCGGTGCTGATCCGGGGGCAAGGCGGCACGCTTGCGGCCCTCGCTCTGGACGCAACCTCTCCCGCCATTCTCGACCGTTTTGCCAAGGCGACGGGGGAAAGTCATTCACTATATCTGACCGGTCATCGCGCCGGGCGGCTCGGGATCGAAGTGCCGGGTGGTATTTCTGTGCCGATGCGCGACCTTGATTTCGACGCAGCCTCGCGGCTTGCCTATGGCCGTGGTGCGGAGCCGCCGAAGGTCTGGACGCCCGCAAACTGCCGTATGCAGACGGCAGGCGAGGTGGCGCAGCTGGCACTGCTTCTGCCGGCGATGGTGACGGCTGAAGTGCCTACCAATTCCCGCGCCTTCGACGCTTGTGTGGGGATCGACACGGTCGATCTTGCCAAGGCGCGGCGCCTGTCCCAGCATTTCGATATCGTCGCCCGCACGCCGGTGCCTCTCCGCGATCTCGGCGATTGCGAGTTTGTCGTTTTCCGCGGCGGCGTGGCGCAGCGCGATCAGATCGCCATCATCGTCGGCAATCCGGACACGTCGAAGCCCGTACCAGTACGGATTCATTCGTCGTGCATTACCGGAGACCTTTGCGGTTCGTTGAAATGCGATTGCGGCGACCAGCTGCGCAACGGACTGAAAGGTCTGAACGAAGCCGGCGGCGGCGTGCTGCTTTATCTGGATCAGGAAGGCCGCGGCACCGGCATCGGCGCCAAGATGCGCGCCTATGGCTATCAGCACGAGGGGCTCGACACGATCGATGCGGATGCCGAACTCGGCTTTTCATCGGACGAGCGTCACTACGAGGCGGCCGTCGCGATGTTGAAACTGCTGGGCGTCTCAAGCGTTGAACTCTATACGAACAATCCGAGCAAGATGGCGGCGCTGCTGGCCGGCGGAATTGCCGTCAACGGGCGGATTCCCGTGACTGGCCGTGTCACTGCCGATAACGTGCAATATCTGCGCACCAAGACATTGCGGGCCGGGCATATGCTCGATCTCGGCGAGCTTGCGACGCGTCTGAAAGACGAAGCCGATGGCTGATTGGAATGCAGGTCATCTGGAAGACGGCGCGGCGCGGCGGGCGCACCGCACGCTGTCGCTCGATGCCTATGCCGTGACCATGCTGGTTGCGGCGCTGCTGGTCGCGTCCATGCATTTCTTCGGTGACTGGTTCGGCCTCGATACGGCGGCGGCAGGAATGGCCTTCGTCATCTATGCGGTCATCTCGGCGATCGCGCTCGGTAACCTGCATGCGCATGGTTTCGGCCGGTTCGGGCTGGCAAACGTGGTGACGACGGTGCGCGCGGCAATCACGGCGCTGATGGGCGGGCTGGTGCTCGCATCCGGCGATTTCGGGACCGGCCTTCGTGAAGAGGCGTTGTGGGTGCTGGGCTTCATCACTGCCTTTGCGCTGACGCTCGATGGCGTCGATGGCTATCTGGCGCGCAAGACGCATACCGCTTCCCGCTTCGGCGCACGGTTCGACATGGAGGTCGATGCGCTGTTGATCTTCTTCCTGTCGTTGGCGGCGTTCGAGCTCGACAAGGCCGGGTTCTGGGTTCTGCTGATCGGGTTGATGCGTTACGCCTATGTGATGGCGCAGGCGGTGTTTCCGGCTTTGCAGGGCGAATTGCAGCCATCCTGGCGCCGCAAGGCGATCTGTGTTGTTCAGGCTGTCGCGCTCTGTCTTCTGCTGTTTCCCTTCGTGATTTCGCCGGTTTCAACACTGCTGGCGGTCGGCGCTCTCGCTTTCCTCACCTATTCCTTCGCAGTGGACGTGATCTATCTCGTTCAGGCAGGCCGCCGGGACGCGCATGCGGCGTGATTTTTCCGCCTCGCTCGGCCTTTTTCGCTCGCTGCTGATTTATTACGGCCAGCCGTGGCGGCGGTCTTCACTCAAGCGGTTCTATGCGAGCCTGATCAAATCCGGCGATCTCGTGTTCGATATCGGCGCTCATGCAGGCAGTCGCAGCCGTACGCTGCTTTCGCTCGGTGCCAAGGTGGTTGCGCTCGAGCCGCAGTCGTTGTTTGCGGATTTCATGGAGAGATCATTTGCCGGTGAAGACTTGGTCCTGCTGCGCAAAGCGGTCGGCCGGGAGGCCGGCAGCATAGACCTGCATATTTCCAGCCGGCATCCGACCGTCACCAGCATTTCCGCGTCCTGGATTTCCAAGGTCGAAAAGACCTCCGGTTTCCGCAACGTGACCTGGGACCGAGTGGAACGCGTCGAGATGACGACACTGGCGGCGCTAATCGCGGAATTCGGCCTGCCGGCCTTCTGCAAGATCGATGTGGAAGGGGCGGAAGCTGATATTCTCGCGGGTCTCGATCGGCCCATTCCGCTGATCGCCTTCGAATATGTTCCTGCGACAATGGAGATCGCCGTGGAAGCGATCGGGCATTTGAAGAGGCTCGGTGACTACCGGTTCAACCGTGTCGAAGGGGAGCGGCACCGTTTTGTGCATGAGGATTGGCTCACCGGCGAGGATATGCTGGCCGAGTTGGCGGGGATGATCGATGAAACCGGTTCGGGCGATATCTATGCCCGGCTGGCACCCTGACGGTTTACCAACGCACGCAGGATGAAAAACAGGCCGGACGCCGCGCCGACCAGAGCCAGGATGCCGTAGAGGATGCTGGCGGCAATACCATCCGAAGCCGTGTAGCCAAAGAGCGGCCAGAGCGCCGCTGCGGCCGCTTCCCGGGCGCCCCAACCGGCAATGGTTGCGGGGATCAGCATCATCAGCAGACAGAGCGGAATGGCGGTGACGGCTGCAAGTGCGGGCAAGGGAGCACCGATCGCGGCGGATGCGACGAGGAACATCGCGATATAGCTTGCGACGATCGTCACGCTATAACCCGCCTGTACGATCCAGGCGCGGTCTTCCAGAAAGACCTGTGCCAAGGCGATCTTCAGCTTTGTGAGCTGCGTGCGGATGGCTTTTGGTGGAAAGCGGAAGAGCAGAAGTGCCGCAAGCACAATCGCTGACACGACCAGAGAGAAACCGGTGAGGACGTGCCGCAGCTCCTGTGGGATTGTCGCATCGCCGAGCAGGGGCCAGAGCATGATGCCGAAGGCGGCAACGAGGAAGAACACACCCTGGCCGGCGATCCGCTCGAAAAGCACGGCCTGTGCCGGCTTCTTCCAGCCGCCCACTTCGTCTGTACGGTTGCGCACGGCGCGGACCGCGTCTCCAGCCATGCCGCCCGGTAGCAGCTGGTTGAGCAGCGTGCCGAGATAATAATCGCCGATGGCCTGGCCGATCGGGAGCTTCTGTTCGAGCCTTGCGGCGGTAAACCGCCAGCGCAACGCCGACAATAGGATCTGCACCTGCATCAGCAGAAGCCCGGCGATGACATACAGTGGCTTCGCGGAGGTCAGGCTTGCGGCAATCCGCGCAGGGTCGAACCGCCAGATCACGGCAATGAGAAGTGCCAGGGCCGCAATAATGCCGATAAGCTTCAGGAAACGCAGATTGATACGCATGGGCCGGAATTTCGACAGGACAGGCAAGACATGAACGAATATCGGCCCTTTCACCAGGAAGATACAACCACCTTAGGCCATATCGACCGACAGAGGGCAAATCGATGGCCGGTCCTGCGGGTCACGATTTCGCTCATTCTCGTGACCGTGATCCTGGCGATGCCTTCGACGCCGCAGGCGTTTTCGGAATTCGAAAATCTCCGGTTCCCGCTGGAAGTGATCGGGCTGGCGCTGGTTGCTTCCGTTCTGGGCGGCAGTTGGTTCAAGTTGCTGCGCTGGGCCGTGACCGTTTGTCTGGCCGCGATGCTGTTCCTCAAACTTGCGGATATCGGCACGGCCAGCGCATTCCAGCGGCCGTTCAATCCGTATCTCGACCTGAAAATCCTGACCGACGGCTGGAATTTAATGAGCGGCGCCGTGGGGGTGACGCAGGCGGTCGGCATCATCTGCGCCGGCCTGCTGGGCTGGGTGCTGGTGGCAGGCGTGCTTTACTGGTCGATCGGCGGCTTTCGGCATTTGCAGTCGGATGCGCGGCAGCGTGTATCGCTGGCAAGCGGCATCGCCTTGCTTGTCGGGCTTGCCGCTTTCATCATCGAAGACCATGAGAGCCGCAACCTTGGCGTCGATGCTGCGGCCGGCCCCTATTTCGTTCACCGGGTTGCTCTGGTGAAGGAATCGATCGCCGATCTGGCGCGTTTCGAAGACGAGTTGAAAGACGATCCGGTGGCGACCGGTCCGCATTTCTCCGCGCTCGCGGGCACGGATGTGGTGTTGATCTTCATCGAATCCTATGGCCGCAGCGCCATCGAGGATCCGCGCTATTCACAGCTCACGACAAGCCGTTTGCAGTCAGTGGAAAGCGAAATCCGTGCAGCAGGCCTCGATGTGCGCAGCGGCTGGCTCACCTCGCCGACCGTCGGCGGCATCAGTTGGCTGGCGCATGGCACGCTGCTGTCCGGCCTCTGGGTCAACAATCAGGGCCGTTACGACCGGATGATCACCAGCGACCGGACAAGTCTCAACAATCTGTTCCGCACCTCCGGCTGGCAGACGACGGCCGTCATGCCGGCGATTACGCTCGATTGGCCGGAGGCCGGCTATTTCGGTTATGACAGCATTCGTGACGCGGCGGCCCTGGGTTACAAGGGCAAGCCATTCAACTGGATCACCATGCCGGACCAATACACGCTGTCCGCCTTCGAGCGGCTGGAGCGCCAAGAACGTCCAGAGGCCGGTCACAAGCCGCTCATGACCGAGATGGCGCTGATCTCCAGCCATGCGCCCTGGACGCCGATCCCGACTTTGATCGACTGGGACAAGGTGGGCGACGGTTCGGTGTTTAATGCGCAAGCCGAAAGCGGCGATCCGCCCTCCGTCGTCTGGGCCGATCCGAACCGGGTGCGGCACCAATATATCACCTCGATCGACTACACATTGGAGACACTTGGCTCCTACATGGTGCGCTATGGGAAGAACACATTGTTCGTCCTGCTCGGCGACCACCAGCCGGCCTCGATCGTCACGGGCGAGGGCGCATCGCGTGACGTGCCGATGCATATCGTCAGCGGCAATCCGGAACTTCTGAAACGGCTTGACAGCTGGCACTGGCAAGCCGGCATGGTTCCGCTTAAGGATACGTCCGTCTATCGCATGGACGAATTCCGCAAAAAGTTCGTCGAGAGTTTCGATTGAAGGCAGGGCTCATGGACGTCACGATCTACCACAATCCGCAATGCGGAACCTCGCGCAACACGCTGGCGCTGATACGCAATGCAGGGATCGAGCCAACGGTGATCGAGTACCTGAAGACGCCGCCTGCACGCGACGATCTGGCCAAGATGATCGCCGATGCCGGGCTTTCAGTCCGAGACGCGATCCGCGAGAAGGGCACGCCCTATGCGGAACTCGGTCTCGATGACGCGTCGCTATCCGACGATCAATTGCTCGACGCGATGCTGGCGACGCCGATCCTGATCAACCGGCCGTTTGTCGTCACACCGCTCGGCACGCGCCTCGCCCGACCTTCCGAGCTGGCTCTGGATATCCTGCCGGATACGCATAAGGGGTCATTCTTCAAGGAAGACGGTGAGCAGGTTCTGGGCGAGGACGGCAAGCGGATTGCCTGACCTCGTTCAGGCATGTGTGCCGAGATAACTCTCCATCAGTGCCGGGTTGATTGCCAGTTCCGCGGCCGGGCCCGAGAGTTTCACCTCTCCCAGTTCGACCAGATAACCCTCGTCGGCGATCTCCAGCGCTGCGCGGGCGTTCTGCTCCACCAACAGGATCGAGACGCCGGTTTTTCTGAGTTCCGAGACGATATTGAGGATATCGACGACGATTTTCGGGGCGAGCCCGAGGCTCGGCTCATCGAGCAAAAGCAGGCGTGGACGGCTCATCAGTGCGCGAGCCAGAGCCAGCATCTGCCGTTCTCCGCCTGACAGCGTGCCGGCAAGCTGTTTGCGCCGTTCGGCAAGCCGCGGGAAGCGGGTGTAGACGTCTTCGCGGGTTTCCGCCCTTTCCGAAGCGCTGCGCAGGAAGCCGCCGAGCTCGATATTGTCTTCTACCGACATGGTGGCGAACAGCTCGCGCTTTTCCGGCACGAGGCAGAGGCCAGCGGCGACACGTTCCTCGACCGAACGGGGGACAGGTGCCCCGTTGTAGAAGATCGTACCCTTCGAAGGCACGATGCCCATGATGGAATTCAACAGCGTCGACTTGCCGGCGCCGTTGGCGCCGATCACGGTGACGATGCTGCCGGGCCTCATGGCGAGCGAAATGCCGTGCAGTACTTCGGCGCGACCGTAGGAGACGTGGATATCCGAAAGTTCGAGCAGGTTGCCGGTCATGCCGTACCTCCGAGATAGGCGGCGATGACGGCCGGGTGCTTGCGCACCTCCGCCGGCTTGCCTTCGGCGATCAGTGTGCCGAAATCCAGCACGACGAGATGATCGACAAGGCCCATGACGAAACCCATGTCGTGTTCGACGAGCAGCACGGCGACACCTTCTTCCCGGAGCTTCTTCAAGAGGTTGGCGAGCTCCTGCTTTTCGCCGTGGCGCAGGCCGGCGGCCGGTTCGTCGAGCAGCAGGACAGTCGGGTCGGCGGCGAGCGCGCGGGCGATTTCGAGGATGCGGATCTGGCCAAGCGCCAGATCGCCGGCAGGGCGATTGGCGTATTCACCGAGGCCGACGCGTTCCAATTGATGAGCGGCTTCGGCCAGCAGGGTGGCTTCCTCGTCGCGCTCCACATGCAGGAAGCTTTTGAAGACGCCGGCCGAGCCACGCAGATGCGCGCCGAGCGCGACATTTTCCAGCACCGACATATCGGGCAGGATTTTCGCGTGCTGGAAGGTGCGGGCAATGCCGTGCTTGGCGATATGGCGCGGGCTGTCGCCGGAGAGTTTCTGGCCCTGGTAGAAGACCGCACCACTGGTGAGCGAGGCGATGCCGGTGATCAGGTTGAACGTGGTGCTCTTGCCGGCACCGTTCGGGCCGATCAATCCGACGATGCGGCCGGCGGGCACTTCGAAGCTGACATCGTTGACGGCGATGAGGCCGCCGAATGCTTTGCGAACCTTGTCCACCTTGATCAGTGGCGAGCCGGCCGGTGCAAGCGTGCGCTTCGGCAGCTTGTGTTCAGAGGTCGGGACAGGCTTCTGAGGACGTTTCGGCAGGATTTTCAACACGAAAGGCCAGAGGCCATCGCGGGCGAGCTGCAGGATGACGACCAGCAGGATGCCGAAGACGATCATTTCGAAATTCGCCGACGTACCGATCAGGCTTGGGAGGAAGCGCTGCAGCAATTCCTTCAGGATGATGACGAGGCCGGAGCCGAAGATCGCACCCCAGACATGGCCGGAGCCGCCGACCACTGCCATCAGCAGATATTCGATACCCATCGAAAGGCCGAATGGCGTCGGGTTCACGTTGCGCTGCATATGGGCGTAGAGCCAGCCGGACAGCGCCGCCACCACCGCTGCGAAGACGAAGACAGTGAGCTTGGCGCGGACAATGTTAACGCCGAAAGCTTCCGCCGCCTGACCGCCGCCGCGCAGCGCACGGATACCGCGCCCGGTTCTGGAATCGAGAAGATTGCGGGCGCCGATCGCGACCGCAATGACGAAGAACCAGATGAGGTAATAGATAGAGCCGTCGCTCAGAAACCGGTAGCCGGCAAGTTCCACCGGCGGGATGCCGGTAATGCCGTCGTAGCGGCCGAGGAGGTCGATCTTGCCGAACAGGTAATAGAGCGACAGGCCCCAGGCGATCGTGCCGAGCGGCAGAAAGTGGCCGGAGAGGCGCACTGTGATCAGGCCCAGCGGCAGCGCGACGAGGCCGCCGACGATGACCGAGAGCGGCAATGTGAGCCACGGCGAGATGCCATAATTGGTCGCCAGCACGGCGGTCGTATAGGCACCGAAGCCGCAGAAGGCTGCCTGCCCGAACGAGGTGAGCCCGCCAACTCCGGTGAGCAGGACGAGACCGATCGTCACAAGTGAGGTGAGGCCGATATTGTTCAGCATGGTGATCCAGAACGGCGGCACCGGCAGCAAGGGAATGACGGCGAGAAAGATGACGCCGGCGAGGCCAGGGAGAAGGCGCTGGATGTTCATCGCTCACTCCTCCTCATGGAAAGCATTGCTGAGGGACAGCCAGATAAGCACCGGGATGATCAGGCCGAAGACGATTACTTCCTTGTAGGAGCTCGCGAAGAAGGAGGCGAAGGCCTCGATCAGGCCAACGGCGATGGCGGCAATCGCGGTAATCGGAAAGCTTGCCAGCCCGCCGATGATCGCCGCGACGAAACCTTTCAGGCCTATCAGGAAGCCGGTGTCGTAATAGATCGTGGTGATCGGGCCGATGAGTACGCCGGAAACCGCACCGATCGTCGCGGCCAGCATGAAGGCGGTAACGCCGGTCAACTGGGTGCGGACGCCGACGAGCCGCGCACCGAGCCGATTGACGGCGGTGGCGCGCAGCGCCTTGCCGAGCAAAGTGCGTTCGAAAAAGATGTAGAGCGCGATCATGATGCCGATCGTTGCGCCGTAGATCCACAGGCTCTGGGCCGGCACAATCAGCATGCCCATCGTGTAGTTCGCGTCGGACAGCGGCTGGGCGCGAAGACCTTCGGCGCCAAAGAAGACGAGGCCAAGGCCCATCATGGCAAGGTGGACGCCGACTGAGCAGATGAGGAGCACGAGGACGGAAGCATCCGCCAGCGGGCGGTAGGCGATGCGATAGACGTAGAGGCCCATGGGGGCGATGATCAGAATGGTCAGCAGCGCCTTGACGAATGAGGGCAGGCCAAGCGGGGCGAGAAGACTGGTGAGCCCGTAGATCACACCGGGCAGGACGAGATTCACGGCGACGCTGCGCAGAAATGTGCCGCGATCCGCGCCGCGCCACATGCTCCAGAGATCCAGCAGGAAGGCGATCGCGCCAAAGAAAACCAGCAGCGAAATGGTCGCCGGTACTTTGGCACTATCGAGCAGCGCCAGTGTCAGTGCGCCATAGGCGACGAACTCACCCTGCGGAATGAAGATCACCCGCGTAACCGAAAAGACCAGGACGAGGGCGAGGCCGAGCAGCGCATAGATCGCACCGCTGGTCACCCCGTCCTGGATCAGGAAGGTCGCAATCATCGCGTCCAAAGGATGGTCTCCTGGTTACTCAAGCATGAAAGGTGTTGGCGAACCTAATTTAGGGCAGCCGGCAACGTGATTTTCCCTTCTCCCCAGTGGGGAGAAGGTGCCGGCAGGCGGATGAGGGGGCCACACGGCGCGACGTTAGATAAGGTCATTGAATGCTGGAGCACTTGGCCCCCTCATCCGACCCTTCGGGCCACCTTCTCCCCGTTGGGGGAGAAGGGAAGTCGGCACCGACCTCCCCACTCCATAGCCGGCTTACTTGATCAGCTCGAACTTGCCGTCCTTGGCCGTAAACAGCACCACGGCGCGGTCGTCCAGGCCAAGGTGGTCATCCGCCTTGAAGTTGAACACGCCCTGGCTGGCCGGGAACGGGCCGCCGGTTTCGATCGCGTCACGCAGGGCGGCGCGGAATTCCGGCGTGCCGGGCTTGGCCTTCTTCAGCGCGATCGGGATCGCCTTCTTGAGCACGGCCATCGCATCGTTGATATGCGGGCCGAACTGGGTGCGGGTGTTCGGGCCGTATTTCTTTTCATAGGCCGTGACATAAGCCATGCCTTCCGGCTTGGTTTCGGCCGTATCCGGTAGCGCTTCCGGCGCCATGGCAGGGCCGGAGGCGAAAACGGTGTTGTCGGCAGCCTTGCCGGCGATCTTCAGGAAGTCGAAGGTAACGGCGCCGTGGGTCTGGTAGATCTTGCCGGTGAAGCCGCGTTCGCGTAGCGCAATCTGCGGAAGTGCCGCGCCGGTGCCGGAGGCGCCGACGAAGACCGCATCCGGGCGGGAGGCGACGAGTTTCAGGACCTGGCCGGAAACGGACGTGTCCGGGCGCGCATAACGCTCGTCGGCAACGACCTTGAGGCCGTATTGCTCGCCGATCGCCTTGAACTGTCCCATCCAGAGGTCGCCGTAGCTATCGGAAAAGCCGATGTAACCGACCGTCTTGACGCCGTCGGCCTTCATCTTGGCGAACAGGTTCTTGGCGATCAGGCCGGCATCCTGCGGCATGATGAAGGTCCATTTGCCCTTGGAAATGTTCGGCGGCACCGGAGAGCAGCCGAGATGCGGCGTGTTGCTTTCGGCGGCGACATTGGCGACGGCGATCGAGGGCGGGGTCAGCGCCGAGCCGACGATGACATCGACTTTGTCGTCATTGACGAAGCGGCGGGCATTGGTAGTGGCGATCGACGGGTCGCCGGCATCATCCAGCACGATGACCTTGAGCTTTTCGCCGCCCACTTCGGTCGGCCACAGCTCGACGGAATTTTTCAGCGGAATACCGAGTGCCGCGCCTGGGCCGGTGGACGATACAGTGACGCCGATCGTGATGTCGGCAAATGCGGGGGCAGCCATCAGCGGCAGGGACACGACGGCAAGAGCCGCGATCCCGTTCAGAAACCGGTTCTTCATAAGATCCTCCCAGATCAATAGCGGGGCGATCTCCTCCCGCCTCCCTGTTTGTTTACAGGGAGATTGTTTCTTTGTAAACAATTCAGGCGATGGTGAAGTAAAGGTGATCGGGCTTCATCGGCAGGCCGTATCGCCTATCCGGTTACTCGGCGTTCTTGCCGAAAATCCTGACAAACCCGGGGGCACCATTGGTCTCGATCAGTTCGCGCGCCGCCTTGGCGCGGCGTTCCACGAAGGCCAGCATATCCATGAATGCGTCCATCTGTTCGGGCGGGATTTCGCCGAACAGATGTTTTTCGAGCGCGTCGATACCGCCGACCATCCGGTCAAAGACTTCGATGCCCTGCTCGGTCAGTTCGATCTGCGCCCAGCGCGCGTCGCGCTCGTCAGCCCGGCGAATGATCAGCCCGCGCTCGACGAGGTCGCGGATCGCCCGCGACACCATCGCCTTATCGATCGTCGTCAGCTTGCCTATTTCCATCGGCGAGATCGAACGATAGCTGCCGATCGCCGAGAGGACACGCCAGAGATTGAGCGTAAATCCATTCGCCTCGCAAAGCAGACTGATGATCTTGACCATTTCAGCGTTGCTGCGCGCCATCCGGTACGGCACGACGCTTGAAAGCTTTCTTGTCGGGCGTTCGTCCGTCATGCCGATTCCTGTCTCAAGTGTCCGAGGTGCCGTCAGGTCACCAGCGCCTTCTGCTTGTACTCTTCGGTGTCCCACAGACGGTTGTTCATGATGTCAGCGAGGATATCGACTGCCGCCAGCACTTCCTTCTCGCCGATATAAAGCGGCGTGAAGCCGAAGCGGATGGCATTTGGTGCACGGAAGTCGCCGATCACGCCGCGGGCGATCAAAGCCTGCATGATCGCGTAGCCTTCCGCATGCAGGAAGGAGATCTGGCTGCCGCGCTTGCTCCCATCGCGGGGCGAACCCAGCGTCAGCATCGGGCAGCGCTTCTCGGCTTCCGCGACGAACAGATCGCAGAGTTTTATCGATTGCCGGCGCAGATCCGCCATGTTGACGCCTTCCCAGGCATCCAGTGCCGCATCGAGTGCGGCAAGGCCGATGATCGGCGGCGTGCCGACCCGCATCCGGTCGATGCCGCCACCGGGGCGGTAGCCGAGGTCGAAGGCGAAGGGTGCTTCATGGCCGAGCCAACCGGAGAGTGCCGGGCGGACCTTTTCCAGATGACGCGGCGCGACATAGATGAAGGCCGGCGCACCGGGGCCGCCGTTCAGGTATTTGTAGGTGCAGCCGACCGCGAAATCCGCTTCCACACCGGCAAGATCGACCGGCAGGGCGCCGGCACTGTGGGCAAGGTCCCAGACGGTGATGGCGCCGGCGGCATGTGCCTTTTTGGTCAGCGCCTTCATGTCGTGCAGGCGGCCGGTGCGGTAATCCACTTCCGTCAGCATGACGACGGCAACGGTTTCGTCGATTGCGGCTTCGACCTCTTCCGGTTCGACGATCTTCAACTCATGACCACGGCCGAGCGAACCGATCAGGCCCTGGGCAATGTAAAGATCGGAGGGGAAGTTTCCGCTGTCGGAGAGGATGATCTTGCGTTCCGGCACAAGATCGACTGCAGAGGCGAGCGCCTGGTAGACCTTGATCGACAGGGTGTCTCCCATCACGACCGTGCCTTCGGCCGCGCCGATCAGTTTGCCGACCCGGTCGCCGATCCTGCGCGGCATCATCATCCAGCCGGCCTTGTTCCAGCCCTTGATCAGCAACTCGCCCCATTCATCGGTCATCAGCTTGGCGACGCGCTCCTTTCCGGAGAGCGGCAGAGGCCCAAGTGAGTTGCCGTCGAGATAGATCACGCCTTCCGGCAGATGGAAGAGAGAGCGGGTCTGTTCGAAATCCGTCACGGATGACACCTTAACTGTTAAACGACGCATGTGACGCGCAGACTAGAAGCTCGCTTCCGACTTGCAAGAGCCATTCGCGTCTTCAATCCACGATGTGGTGGCGCATCCAAAGCTTGAGGGATGGATGCCACCGCCCTAACCTTGTCTTTACGCTCCAAGACAGAGGTTCTATCGCGATGGATAATTCCGTTTCCAAGACAGGGCCTTACCCGCAAGAGCCGGAGATCCTCGAGTTCCTGAAAATCTGTGATGGCTTCTACCCGCCCGATGCGGTGAACGCCTCGATCGGGCAACAAAGAGCCTGGTACGACGCGCTCTGCGCGCGGTTTGACCAGCCGTTGCCAGAAGGGATGATCTTTCAGGACGAGATGCTGTTCGTGCCGATCCGGCGGTATCGGCCGGCGAAGATCACGACGGAGACAGTGCTGCTCTATCTGCATGGCGGCGGATTCGTGGTCGGTTCGCTGCAGAGCCATCATGCGATCTGCGCGGAGATTGCCGAAGCTGCCGGGGCGGAACTGGTTTCGGTCGAATATCGGCTGGCGCCTGAACACGTCTGGCCGGCGCAGACGGATGATTGTTTTGCGGTGCTGAAACAGTTGATCGGGCAGGGCCGACAAGTCGTGTTGATCGGAGATAGTGCCGGCGGCAATCTGGCGGCGGGGCTGGCGTTGCGGGTGAGAGACGAGGGGCTTTCCGGCGTCATCGGCCAGGTGTTGATCTACCCCGCGCTCGGCGGCGATCTGGTCTCCGGCTCCTATGAGGAAATGGCGTATGCTCCAGGGCTGACGACGGCGGATGTCGCCTATTACCGGGCAGTGCTGAAGGCGCCGCAGGATGAGCCGGTGGCGTATCCGTTGAAGGCCGCCGATCTTTCCGACCTGCCGCCGGCCTATATCACCGTTGCGCATTTCGATCCGTTGCGGGACGATGGGCGGATCTATGTCGAGCGATTGCGGCGGGCGGGCGTGGAGGCCGTCTTCCGGGATGAGCCGCAGATGGTGCATGCCTGGTTGCGCGCCCGGCATATGAGTTCCGGTGCGTCAGACGGTTTCAGGGCGCTGTGCGAGGCGGTGGGGCGGCTGGCTACATCAGGTCGCGTGGAATGACCTTTTCGAACGTCTTTTCGAAGACCTGCCTTTCACCCTCGTAGGCGATCACCGATGCGTTGATCAGCCAATCCGTCGCGGTGCACGCGATGCGTGAGGTGGAAACGGTACGGACTGACCAGCCTTCCCGATGCATGTCGCAGGTCCAGGTCGAGATGCCGGTCATCGAAAGCGGATCGTCCGGCTTGATCGACCACGTCTCTTCGCGCAGCTGGCGGGTAGCGAGGCCCGTATCCGGGTGTTCGAAAAGGCCGGTGTCCTCGTGGATGCGATAATCGGTGCGGTTGGCGGAGAGGTCGCGGGTGACGCTACGTTTCGTTTCGGCGGGTGTGTGTTCGATATATTTCGGCAGCGGATCGGGATTGTCCGGCTGCTTCATCTCGAAGACCTGATGATCGCCGAGTTTTGGCATGGCGAGGCCGAGAGAAGCGATGTCGAACGTCAGGCCGGGATCGGTCGGCGGCGGCAGCACGGTCGGCCAATAGGCGGTGGACAAGGATAGCCGGATTCGGTGGCCTTCACTGAAGCGATAACCGCAGGCGTCGAGTTCGACGCGGATCGTCACCGGCTCGCCGGGTGTGAGTGGCTTCGGGCTCTCGTTGCCGTCACGATGGGCGAGGTTGATGACGCCGAAGGAGACACGGGTCGCGGCGCCGTCCGGATGCACGTCGACGATGCGGGCGCAGAGATTGGCGAGTTCTGCGTCGCAGCGGAGCGTCACGGTCAGCACCGGGCGGCCGAGGAAGGATTTGGCTTCCGTCAGCGGCAAGGTTTCGAAGCTGAGCGAACCCGCGTCGTCGACGCGCTGGTTGCCCGCCATTTCCGCATCCGGCTTCAACGTGAACCACTCGCCGGAGGCGGTACCGGTGTCGAGTGGCGATTTCAGGTAGATTTCGTGAGGCGGCGCATGCGGAATCGGCATGCCCTCGAAAAGCGTGCCGAACTGGTCGACATAGAAGCATTGCGCCTCCGGCTCGTTCCAGCGCTGTTTCGATACCCATGTGCCGGGCTCGACATCTCGTCGAGCGGCCGGTTTCGGGCCATCGAGGATATAGGCGCGCACCTGAGGCAGGTTTTCAATGCCGTTTTCCTTACCGCGCAGCCAGCGGTTCCAGAAGGCGATCGCCTCACCGAGGAAATCGGCGCGCGGTTTCGGCCAGGCGAAATGCGGATACTTGTGCACCCAGGGGCCGATCAGCGCTTTGGATTTGTCGCCCAAGCCTTCGGCGGCGAGCAGTGGCGTGTTGCGGTAACCATCGGCCCAGCCGGCGATCACCAATGTCGGGATTTCGATGGCGGAAAAGTCTTCGCAGATCGAGCCGTGTTTCCAGAATGCGTCGCGGCGCTGGTGGGTGAGCCATTCCTCCATGAAAAAAGGCTCGTTCTCCAGACGCTCCATCCACATTTCAAGCCAACGGCTACCGACGATATCGGGATCGGGCGAGCGTGACTGATAGGCGAGCATGGTCGCGGCCCAGGAAAGCTGCGCCGAGAGATGGCAGCCGTTCTTGTAATGGATGTCGTCGTTATAGCGGTCGGTGGTCGAGGCGATCGAGATGACCGCCTTCAGAGCTGGCGGGCGCAACGCCGCCACCTGCAGGCTGTTGAAGCCGCCCCAGGAAATGCCCATCATGCCGACATTGCCGTTCGACCAGGGTTGGGCGGCAATCCAGGCAATCAGCTCGCAGGCATTGGCCAGTTCGAGCTCCGTATATTCGCCATCGATGATGCCGTCGGATTCGCCGGAGCCGCGGATATCCACCCGGACACCGGCAATGCCGGCAGCGGCGAAGACCGGGTAGGTGGATTCGTCGCGGGCGCTGGTTCCGTCGCGTTTGCGATAGGGCAGGAATTCGAAAACGGCCGGGACGGGGTCCGCCTCAGTGCCTTCAGGCATCCAGATGCGGGCTGCTAGGCGGGTGCCGTCCTTTAGAGTAATCCACTGGTTTTCGATGACGGTGAAAGCGCGGTTGGTCATGCGATTTGATTCCTGAATCTGGTTCTCAGTCAGTGAAGGTTGGGTGCCTAGCGGTGCGACGAGCTCCCATCTCTTCCCCTCTGCGGGGGTCCGGAGGACGGGACGGGGCAAGCGACCCGTCCCGTCCTCCGGACCCCCGCAGGGGGGAAGACGGGAGGTCGCGGCACCGCCATCAATTCCCCGCACTCTCCATCCGCCGCGTCGTCAGCACCCGCTCCAGCCAGCCGATCTCCATTTCCGGAACCGATTTCAGCAGCAGGTCGGTATAGTCGTCGAACGGTGGCGAGAGCGCCTGCGATTTTGGCCCAAACCGCACCAGCCGGCCACGATGCATGACGGCGACGCTGTCGGCGATGGCGCGGACGATGGCGATATCGTGGGTGATGAAGACATAGGAGAGCTGCTGCTCTTCTTGCAGTTTCATCAGGAGTTTCAGGATGCCTTCGGCCACGAGCGGATCGAGCGCCGAGGTCGGTTCGTCGCAGAGGATGAGTTCTGGTTTGGCGGCCAGCGCGCGAGCGATGGCGACGCGTTGTTTCTGGCCGCCGGAAAGTTCGGCCGGGTAGCGGTTGAGGAAACCGTTGCCCATTTCGATCTGGTCGAGCAGTTCCTTGACGCGGGTGGTCTTGGCGCTGCCGCGCAGGCCGTAATAGAAGGTCAACGGTCGGCCGATGATGTCGCGCACCGTCTGGCGCGGGTTCATCGCCGTGTCGGCCATCTGGTAGATTAGCTGGATGCGGCGCAGATCGTCGCGTGGGCGGCTTTTCAGTGATGGCGTGAGCGGCTTGTCCTCGAAAGTGATCTTGCCGTCGCTCGGCGGCAGAAGGCCGGTGATGACGCGGGCGAGCGTCGATTTTCCCGAGCCGGATTCACCGACGATCGCCAGTGTTTGACCCTTGCAGAGATGCAGTGAGACCCCGTGCAGTACCTTGAAACCGTTGGAATACTGGGCGCTGACATTATCGACTTTCAATAATGCCTTCGATTGGTCGGGTGCTTCATGGCGGATCTCCTGGCGGACGTTGACCAAGGCACGTGTATAATCCTGTGTCGGTGCCTCGATGATCTGCTGGACGGGGCCGTATTCCACCGTCTTGCCGTGCCGCAGAACCATGATGTCATCGGAAATCTGCGCCACGACGGCGAGATCGTGGGTGATGTAGAGCGCGGCGGTTCCGGTTTCCTCGATCGCGTGTTTGATCGCCGCAAGCACGTCGATCTGGGTCGTCACGTCCAGCGCGGTGGTCGGCTCGTCGAAGACGATCAGTTCCGGGTTGGAACAGAGCGCCATTGCTGTCATCGCGCGCTGGAGCTGGCCGCCGGAGACCTGATGAGGAAAGCGGTCGCCAAATGTGTCGGGGTTCGGCAGGCCGAGCACACGGAAGAGATAGAGCGCCCGCTTGCGGGCATCCTCCCTGGTCATCAGGCCGTGCTTGATGGACGCTTCGATGACCTGATCGCCGAGCTTATGAGCCGGGTTGAAGGCGGCTGCTGCCGATTGCGCCACGTAGCAGACGCGGGCGCCACGGATGGTGCGGATGCCACCCTTGCCGAGTGCCAGAATGTTGGTGCCGTTCAGTGACACTTCGCCGCCGGTGATTTCTGCGCCACCGCGGCCATAAGCCAGAGCAGAAAGGCCGATCGTGGATTTGCCGGCACCGGATTCGCCGATCAGGCCGAGCACCTTGCCGCGCTGCAGATCGAAGGAGACGCTGTCGACAATGGTAATGCGTTTGGGCGGTTCGCCCGGCGGATAGCTGGTGGCTTCGATCTTGAGATTGCGGACCGAAAGAAGCGAGTTTTGTGTCTCAGGCATCGCCACGTCCTCCCTTGAGGCTGGAGGTTCGTTTCAGCAGCCAGTCGACGACGAGATTGACGCAGACCGCAAGTGCGGCAATCGCTGAGCCCGGCACGAGGGCCGCCGAAATGCCGAAGATGATGCCGTCCTTGTTTTCCTTCACCATGCCGCCCCAATCGGCGGTGGGTGGCTGGATGCCGAGGCCCAGGAAGGACAAGGTCGACAGGAACAGGATCGAGAAGGCGAAGCGCAGGCCGAATTCGGCGAGAAGCGGCGACAGCGTGTTCGGCAGGATTTCCCGGAAGATGATCCAGGTCGTGCCTTCGCCGCGCAGCTTTGCTGCTTCGACAAATTCCATCACCGCCACATCCAGCGCCACGGCGCGGCCAAGGCGGTAGACGCGGGTGGAATCGAGGATCGCCATGACGAGGATCAGCACGACCAGATGCTGCGGCAGGACGGCGAGCACGACGAGCGCGAAGATCAGCGTCGGGATCGACATCATCAGGTCGTTGAATCGGGAGAAGACGGTATCGATCAGACCGCCGGAGACCGCCGCGATGAAGCTCAGCAATATGCCGAGCGAAAACGAGATGACGGTGGCCGCCAGTGCGACCGAAAGCGTGGTGCGGGCGCCGTAGATCAGCCGCGAGAGGATATCGCGGCCGAGATTGTCGAGGCCGAAGAAAAATTGTGCATCGGCTTCCTGCCAGACGGCGCCGACGACGTCGGTTTCGCCGTACGGGGCAAGCAGTGGCGCGAAGATGGCGCAGATCAGGGCCAGCGTGATGCCGATCATGCCGACCCAGGCGGTGATGGGGATGTCGCGCGCTCTCATCGCGGATGCCTCAGGCGCGGATTGGCGACGATCGCGAGGATATCGGCCAGCATGTTGAGGAAGATGTAGACGGCGGCGAAGATCAGCCCGCAGGCCTGCACGACAGGCATATCGCGCACCGTCACTGCGTCGACCATGTATTGGCCCATGCCGGGGTATACGAAGACGACTTCGACCACCACGACGCCCACCACGAGGTAGGCGAGGTTGAGCGCCACGACGTTGATGATCGGTGCTAGCGCATTGGGGGCGGCATGCTTGACGATCGCCCGCCAGGCGGAAAGGCCCTTGAGTTCGGCGGTTTCCATATAGGCGGAGGACATGACGGAGAGGATCGCCGCCCGCGTCATGCGCATCATGTGGGCGAGGACGACGAGAACCAGTGTCGCGGTGGGAAGTGCGATCGCCTGAAGGCGTTCGAGGATGCCCATGCCCGCATAAACGGTGGCGGGGAAGGTGGCGATGCCGAAATTGACCGCGAAATAGAGGATCAGCAGGTAGCCGATGAAAAATTCCGGCAGCGAGATCGCCGCCAGCGAAATGACGTTGATGATCTTGTCCGGCAGGCGGTTGCGGAAATGCACCGAAAGCATGCCGAGCCCGACCGCGAGCGGCACCGATATAACCGCCGCGAAGCCCGCAAGGAAAAGCGAGTTGCCCAGCCGGTTGCCGACCTGTTCGGAAACCGAATTCTTGCTGGCCCAGGACGTGCCAAAGTCACCCTGAATCGCACCACCCAGCCACGCGAAATAACGGGTGACGAGCGGCCGGTCGAGGCCGAGATCGGCGCGGATATTGGCGACCGCCTGCGGCGTCGCCGACTGGCCGAGATAGGTGGTGGCGAAATCGCCTGGCAGCGCTTCGACACCGCCGAAGATCAGCACGGAAACGGCAAAGAGCAGCAGGAGCGACAGGAGAAAACGCTCGGTCACCAGCGCCAGAAGCGGAAACCGCTCCCTGAAGCGCAGGCCGAGCAGGCTTTCGGTTCCACGAGAATCGGACATCGGCAAGGGCCTCTTCTGAAACGGAAGGAGGATCGCGGGGAAACCCGCGATCCTTCGATGCTGCGGCGAACCGCAGTTTCAGAAATCAGGCGTCCAGCCAGACACGGGTGGCGACATAGCCGTTCGACATGTCGTTGCCGATGTCGTGGACGTAGCCCTTCACCTTCTTGCTAGAGGCATTCACGAAGTCGTTGAACATGGGCAGGATGAGGCCGCCTTCATCGCGCACCATCATCGCCATGCTGCGATACATCTCCTTGCGCTTGGCTTCGTTCAGTTCGGAACGGGCCTCCAGCAGGATCTTGTCGAAGTCCGGACGCTTGAAACGGGTATCGTTCCAGTCGGCTGTGGAGAGATAGGCGGTCGAATACATCTGGTCCTGGGTCGGACGGCCGCCCCAGTAGGAGGTGGAGAAGGGCTGCGCATTCCAGACATTGGTCCAGTAGCCGTCACCCGGCTCGCGTTTCACCTCGACATTGATGCCGGCTTTCTTGGCGCTCTGCTGGTAGAGCACGGCGGCGTCGACAGCGCCGGGGAAGGCGACTTCGGATGTGCGCAGCAGGACCGAGCCGCTATGGCCCGACTTCTTGTAGTGGAAGGACGCCTTGTCCGGATCATAGGCGCGCTGCTCGATGCCCTCGGGGAAGAGTGCATAGGTGCTGTTGATCGGGAAGTCGTTGCCGACCTTGCCGTAACCGCCGAGAATGGTCTTAACCATGTTCTCGCGGTCCATCGCGTATTTCAGCGCCAGCCGCAGGTCGTTATTGTCGAACGGCGCGGTATTGCAGTGCATGATGAAGACGTAGTGGCCGCGGCCGGAGGTGGAGAGCACTTCGACGGTCGGCGCGCGTTTCAGAAGCGCCACGGTCTTTGGATCGACGCGGTTGATATAGTGAACCTGGCCGGAGGAGAGCGCCGCGACGCGGGCGGTGGCGTCGTTCATGGCGATGATTTCGACCGAATCGACGAAACCACGGTCGGAGCGCCAGTCTTCCTTGTTCTTCTCGAAGGTCGAACGGACGCCGGCCTCGAAGCTTGCGACCTTGTAGGGGCCGGTGCCGATCATGGCGTTCGGATCGTCGCTGCCGCCGTTTGGCTGTATGACGAGGTGGTAGTCGGTCAGGAGAAGCGGCAGGTCGGCATTGCCTTCGGTCAGCGTCACGACCAGATTGCTGCCGTCGGCCTTGATTTCCTTGATCGACTTCATGACGCCGAGCGCGCCGGATTCCGATTTCGCATCCGTGTGACGCTTCAGCGTGGCGATGACGTCATCGACGGTGAGCGTCTTGCCGTTGTGGAATTTCACGCCGGAACGGATCTTGAAGGTCCAGGTGACGGCATCGGCGGAGGGAGACCAGGATTCGGCGAGTGCCGGCACCGGCTTGCCGGTCAGCGGCTCGGATTCGACCAGCATATCACCCCAGCAGCGGCTGACAACGAACATGAACTGGGAGAGAGCCTTGGCGGGGTCCTTGGAGTCGGTGGCGGCGGCCCCTTCAAGGCCGAGCTTCAGATGGCCGCCCTTCTTGGGCGCCTGCGCTTCCGCGCTTTCGACGAAAAGCTGGCTGGCGGCGGTTAGCGTCAGGCCGGCAGCCATGGCGCGGCCCATGAATTCGCGGCGGTTCATGCCGCCCGCGGTCACGCGGCCCGCCAGATATTTGGTAAAATCGTTCATTCCCCTGTTCCTCTTATCGTTGAGCGTTGAAATTGCATATTCAGGCACATCCGGCGGTTTCCTCTTCCGCGGGTCGGATCTGCCTGTCATCGATCTATTGGGAAATGCTCCGGTTGCGGCCGGCTTTTCCATCCTCATGAAGCTGCGGTGCCGGCTGTTGTTTCGCCGTTTCACCGCATCGGATTTCAGTGGCCCGCCGTCTGCAGGCCTTTCATGGGATTAAGGTTCGGATCAGCTTTTTGCGCTGCATCCTGTGCGACATAAACTGCCGCCGATGCGACTGTTCCGATTGTGGATGGCTTTTGTTCGCAAACTGGGCGGCTGTTCAGCCGCGGGCGATGGCGTGGAAGAACGTGCCGCTGACAAACCCACGCCGTCCGCCGGATGGGCCGATCTCCTTGCCGGTGCCGTCGGCAATCGTTGCGACGGGTTCATCCGTGCCCTGCGAAATGGTGCTGGCATAGTGAAATTCATGACCGCGGATGGTTTCGCCGGACTGGCCGACCGGGCAAGTGGCACGCAAAGTCGCCTGGCGATAACCGAGATTCATCTTGCGCTTGGCAAAGCTGGTGCTGTGCGAAAGCAGTCCGGTCATGACGTGGGTAGTGCCGTCTGCATCCTCCAACGTTTCGCCGAGCACCATGTAACCACCGCACTCGCCGTGCACGGGTTTGGTTTCGGAGAATGTCCTGAGACCCAGTTTGAAATTCTCAGCGGCCGCGAGTTTGCCGGGATGCAGTTCCGGATATCCGCCCGGCAACCAGCAGATGTCGCAATCGGCGGGCGGAGCTTCGTCTGCAAGCGGCGAGAACGGCACGATCTCCGCGCCCATAGCCCGCCATTGCCGCTTGATATGCGGGTAGAGGAAGGTGAAGGCGGCATCTTCGGCAAGCGCAATCCGTTGGCCGGGCGGCAAAAGCGCCTTTTCCGGCGAACCTTCCGGGATTTCGAAGGGTTTTGCGGCGGCAAAGATCGCGTCGAGATCGAGCGAGCGTTCCATGGCATCCGCCAGCCGCTCGATATGCGCGTCCATTTCCGGGTGTTCGCTTGCCTGGACCAGACCGAGATGGCGTTCGGGCAGGATCAGCGTCGGGTCGCGAAGGACCGTGCCGACGACCGGCAGGCCGATCGCTTCGATCGCATCGCCGGAGAGTTTCTTGTGCCGCTCGCTGCCGGCGCGGTTTAGGACGCAGGCGGCGATCTTCACGGCCGGATCGTAATGCATGAAGCCGCAGGCGACAGCGGCGGCCGTCTGGCTCTGGCCGGAAACGTCGAGCACCAGCAGCACCGGCAGGCCGAACAGGCGGGCAAGGTCGGACGCCGCGCCCGAACGGTTCGGCTCGGTGACGATGCCATCGAACAGGCCCATGGCGCTTTCGATCAGCAGCAGGTCCGCATCCTCGGCCTGCTCGCGAGCGAGGTGTCTCAGTAGGTCCGGCGCCATCGCCCAGCTATCGAGATTGAGGCCGGGCAGATGGGTCGCGGCCTCGTGGAAGCCCGGATCGATATAGTCCGGCCCGGTCTTGATGCCGCGCACTTTTACGCCGCGGCGGGCGAAGGCGCGTAGCAGGCCGATCGTGACGCTGGTCTTGCCGGAGCCGGAGCGCGGCGCACCGATGATGAGCGCGCGGGCCGTCATTCGGCGCGACCTGACAGGACGGCCTGCATCGACACGATCTTGCCGATGACGATCAGGGCGGGGGCGGCGAAATTCTGGCGTTTCACTTCGGCCTCGACGGTTTCGAGCGTCGCGGTCATCGACCGTTCGTCCGGCGTGGTGGCCGACATCAGCACGGCAACCGGCGTATCGGGCAATCGTCCGCCTTCGATCAAAAGCTGTGCGATCGTGCCGATCGTGCTGACGCCCATATAGACGACGATCGGTTCGCCGGTCTTGGCCAGCGCCTTCCAGTCGAGATCGCCTTCCGTGCCGGCGGCGTGGCCGGTGGCGAGCGTGATCGATCGGCTGATGCCGCGCATGGTAGCGGGAATGTTGGCCGCAGCAAGAGCCGCCAGCGCCGAGGTCATGCCGGGCAGGATGCGGAAGGCAATGCCTTCCTTGACCAGCGCTTCGGCCTCCTCGCCGCCGCGCCCGAAAACGAAGGGATCGCCGCCCTTCAGCCGCAGCACGCGCTTTCCGGCCCTGGCCAGTTCGATCAGCCTGGTGGTGATATCGTCCTGCGCCACCGATGGCTTGCCGCCGCGCTTTCCGACGAAGATCAGCTCGGTCGTCTTCGCCAGGGAAAGCACGCCGTCCGAGACCAATGCGTCATGGACGATCACGTCGGCTTTCGTGAGCGCATCAGCCACTTCCAGCGTGAGGTAACGCGGATGGCCGGGGCCGGCACCTGCCAGCCAGACATGGCCGGGAAGGAATTCCGGGGCTGCGACAATTGTTTCGATACTCGTATTCATATGCAAACCTTTGACCGGTGACGCATTCGCCCGGTCGGGATATAGAAGCGGCTATGGAAGCAGCCCCAGAAACAGATGGCAAGGAAACAGATAGCAAGAACCTGCGTCGTGGCTGGACCACGGGAACCTGCGCGGCGGCGGCCAGCAAGGCGGCCTGTCTTGCGCTGCTTTCCGGCCAATTTCCGACATTGGTGGAGGTGACCCTGCCCGGCGGGCAGCAGCCGAGTTTTGCTCTGGCGCTGGAAGAGGCCGGTGATGGCTTTGCCAAGGCCGGTATCGTCAAGGATGCCGGTGACGATCCGGATGTTACCCATGGCGCGCTGATCATGAGCACCGTGCGGCGGGGGCCGGCCGGCAGCGGGATCACCTTCAAGGCTGGTCAGGGCGTCGGCACGGTCACTCGCCCCGGTCTGCCATTGCCGGTGGGCGAACCCTCGATCAATCCCGTACCGCGCAAGATGATCACTCAGGCGATCGCCGAAGTGGCGGGTGGCGAGACCGATTTCGAGGTCGAGATTTCCGTCGCGGATGGCGAGAAGATTGCCGAGAAAACGCTGAACGGCCGGCTCGGCATCCTGGGCGGCATCTCGATCCTCGGCACGACGGGGATCGTCATTCCGTTTTCCTGCTCGGCCTGGATCCATTCCATCTGGCGCGGCATCGACGTGGCACGGGCAGCCGGGCTCGATCATGTTTCCGGTGCGACCGGCAATACGTCCGAAAAGGCGGCGCAAGCCTATCACGGGCTTTCCGAAATCGCGCTGATCGACATGGGCGATTTCGTCGGCGGCATGCTGAAATACCTGCGCGATCATCCGGTACCGAAGGTCACGATCGCCGGCGGCGTCGCCAAGATGACCAAGCTCGCCCAGGGCATGCTCGACGTGCATTCCAAGCGCGGGTTGGCTGATCTCGAAGCCCTCGCGAAGGTCGCGGCGGAAGCGGGCGCGGACGACGATCTGGTCGAGCGTATTTCTTCGGCCAACACCGTCATGCAGGCTTTCGCCATGGCTGGCGAAAGCGGGTTGGCGCTTGGCGATCATGTCGCGGCGCTCGCCTGGAAGACGGCCGCGAAGGCGCTGAAGGACCCGGCGATTTCGCTGGAAATCCTGGTCTTCGACCGCGAAGGCCGGCTGGTCGGCCGCACGCCGTTCACGCCCTCCGATCATTCGGAATCCTTGCCCGTCTGATCCTGTTGTAGCTGATCCCAGCCGGGCCGGAAACGGCGCACATAGTCAGCGTTATAAAGCTGGCTTTCGACGAAATCCGTTGCGCCAAGGCCCTTGCCGACGAAGATCAGTGCCGTCCGCTCGGCCGGCTCTTCAGCCAGTTTTGCCTCGATATCGGCGAGCGTGCCGCGGATGATCCGCTCTTCCGGCCACGAGGCACGCACGACGATCGCCACTGGGCATTGCGGGCCGTAAAGCGGTGTCAGTTCCGCAACGATTTTGCCGAGTGCGTGAATCGCGAGATGGATCGCCAGCGTTGCACCGGTCTTGCCGAAGGCGGTAAGCGTTTCTCCTTCGGGCATCTTTGACGCACGGCCGGAAACGCGGGTGAGAACGAGGCTCTGTGCGACCTCGGGGATAGTCAGTTCACGTTTCAGCGCTGCCGCCGCGGCGGCGAAAGAGGGTACGCCGGGCGTCAGCGTGTAATCGATGCCGTGTTTTTCCAGCCGGCGGATCTGTTCGGCCACCGCACTCCAGACGGAAAGATCGCCGGAGTGCAGCCGGGCCACATCCTTGCCGGCCTTGTGGGCAGCAACATATTCCGCCTCGATCTCGTCCAGCGATAGCGAGCCGGTATCGACGATGCGCGCATCCTTCGGGCACCAGTCGAGCAATTCCTTCGGCATGATCGAACCGGCATAAAGGCAGACGGGCGATCGCGCGAGGATATCGCGGCCGCGAACGGTGATCAGGTCGGCGGCGCCCGGTCCGGCGCCGATGAAATGCACGGTCATGTGTTTTCAAATCCCAAGCATGTTCTCGACAACGTCGCTCCACGCTCGGCGTCATCCTCAGGCTTGTCCCGAAGATCTGCAAACGCTCGATCTGTTTGGCGTGGATAGATCCTCGGGACAAGCCCGAGGATGACGCAGGAGAAGTTAGCGATCATGGCGAATACCGGCCAGTGCGCAGGTGGCGCCTTGAGAAATAACGCGCGCTACCAACAATTCGGCATTCCCGCCGGCAGCGGCAAGCGCGGCAGCCTCAGAGAGGCTTGGGGTGGATGTCTGCGCGAGGCTATGTTTTGAAACGGTCTTCGTTCGGCCTTCGGCCTGTTTCAGAGCCATTTCGTCGAAGACATGCAACGGCAATTCCAGCCGGGCTGCCAGTTGGTTCAAGCCCGGTTCGTGGCGTTTGATTTCGCCGGTCGCCAATGCTGAAACAGATTCACGTGAAATGCCGGCGCTGCTGCAGGCCGTGTCGATCGCGGAAAGCAGAGCTTCCGCCGACGTCCCTTTCCGGCAGCCGAGACCCGCGACGATCATGGTTTCACCCATGTCCACTGCGTCACCGGCATGGCGGGTTTCCACCCGGACATGGAACCGATCGGCGCGGCGCGGGAAACCTCGATGCGGATCAGTTCACCGCCAAGTTTTGCCTGAGCTGCGAGCAGAACCGCTTCCATTTCCAGCGTCACCGCATTGGCGATCAGACGGCCACCCGGCTTCAAGGCATCGACTGCCGCATCGAACACGCCCGGTTCGCTGCCGCCGCCGCCGATGAAGATCGCGTCCGGTTGTGGAAGGTTGGCCAGTGCAGCCGGCGCCTGTCCTTCGATCAGCGTCAGTCCCGGCACGCCGAAAGCCGAGGCATTGCGACGGATACGGGCGACGCGTTCTGGATGCGCCTCGATCGCAATCGCCTTCAAGGAAGGATCGGCCAGCATCCATTCGA
Source organism: Neorhizobium sp. (assembly GCA_965227625.1). Lineage (GTDB taxonomy): Bacteria > Pseudomonadota > Alphaproteobacteria > Rhizobiales > Rhizobiaceae > Neorhizobium. Next base: position 180,590 of record CBDDGK010000063.1, read on the forward strand.
TGCCGATCGACCCGGAACCGGCGCCGATATCCCAGAGCAGTTCGCCGCGGCGGGGGCTGAGAGCCGATAGCGTCAGGGCGCGGATTTCTCGTTTCGTGATCTGGCCGTCATGCTCGAACAGGCTGTCATCGAGACCGAATCCTCGGGGCAGGATGCGGGCGGGAGAATCTGCGACGACATCGACCGCTGCGACGTTCAGCACATTGATATCCCGCAATGCAAATTCGCGAGCCGCAGTTCGGCGGATGCGCTCTTCATCTCCGCCGAGCGCTTCCAGCACGGTCAGCTGTGATCTGCCGAAGCCGGTTTCGGTGAGCAGCGAGGCAAGCGCCGCCGGGCCTTTTTCGTCGGAGGTCAGCGCGATGATGCGTCGGCCGGGGTGCAGCAGTGGCCGGATCAGATCGAGTGGCCGGCCGTGTAGCGAAATGGTTTCGATATCCTGCAAAGGCCAGCCAAGTCGCGAAGCGGCCAGCGAAAAGGACGAGGGCGCGGGGTAGGCGGTGAATTCTTCCACCCGCACATGGCGGGACAACGTCACTCCGACGCCGAAGAAGAACGGATCGCCGGAGGCAAGCACGCAGATCTGTTTGCCACGTAAGGCTAAGACATCGCGCATCGCCGCATCGAAGGGCACTGGCCATGGCGTCGCTTCGCCGATGATCAAACCTGCCGCGAGCTCGAGATGCCGTTTGCCACCGAAGACCACTGAAGCGGACGAGATTGCCGCACGGGCGTTTTCGCCAAGCCCTTTTATACCATCCTCGCCGATGCCGACGATGGACAGCCAGCGGCTTTGCGCTAAAGGTTTTTCAACTGATTCAGGAGGCAATTTGAGACACTCCATCCTCATTTTGGGCGGTACGGCCGAGGCTCGCAAGCTGGCGGAAAAGCTGGCCGATGATCCGCGTTTCGACACCGAGCTTTCGCTTGCCGGCCGCACGCGCGCGCCGGCCGAGCAGCCGGTGCCGGTTCGTATCGGCGGTTTCGGTGGTCCGGAGGGGCTTGGCCGCTATCTGCGAGAAAAAGGCATCTCGATCCTGATCGATGCCACGCATCCCTATGCCGCTCAGATTTCCCGCAATGCTGCGGAGGCTTCTAAGCATGCCGGTGTGCAGTTGGTGGCGTTGCGCCGTTTGCCCTGGCAGAGACAGAATGGCGATCGCTGGACTGAAGTCGATAGCGTTGCGAAGGCGGTCACAGGCGTTGGAGATAAGGCGCGGAACGTTTTTCTGACGCTCGGCCGGCAGGAGCTTTTGCCTTTCGAGGCCGCTCCGCAGCATCGCTATCTTATCCGCAGCGTCGATCCTGTGGAGCCGCAGCTCGATATACCGAATGCGATTTACCTGACGTCGCGCGGGCCGTTTGCGGAGGCGGATGAGGCCCGTTTGCTGCAGGAGAATCATATCGAGACGATCGTCGCCAAGAACAGCGGCGGGCCGGCAAGTTACGGCAAAATTGCCGCGGCGCGCGCACTCGGCATCGACGTCATTCTCGTGCGCCGTCCGGATCTGCCGGAGGTGCAGTCGGTCGAGACCGTCGATGAGGTGCTGCGCTGGCTCGATCATGCGTTACCCTTGAAGTAACGCGGCGAATAGACGATCGGCCGGTTTCCATCGCGTTCGATGATCCGCGTTTCCGCGGTGCCGACGATGACACAGGTTGCCATGTCGGCCATGCCGCCTTCGGCCTCGGCGAGCGGGACGACGCGGATCGCCTCATCCGGGCGTCCGGCGGCGCGACCGAAAATGACCGGCACGGTGCCCGGAAGATGCGCACGCAGGATATCGAAAGCCTCGCCGAGCTGGTGCGGGCGGGCCTTGCTGATCGGGTTGTAGAAGGCCATGACGAAACCGGCTTCGGCCGCGGCGATCAGCCGTTTTTCGATGATGTCCCAAGGCTTCAGGTTGTTCGATAGCGAGATCGCGCAGAAATCATGCCCGAGCGGCGCACCGGCCTTGGCTGCTACGGCCAGCATCGCGGTAACACCCGGCACGACCGAAAGTTCGATATCCCGCCATTCTGCCGGACCGTCGTCGATCGCCTCGCACACGGCAGCCGCCATCGCAAAGACGCCTGGATCGCCGCCGGAAACGATGCAGACCTTGCCGCCTTTCGCAGCCATTTCCAGGGCGGTCTTCGCACGCGCCAATTCTTCGCGATTGTCGGAGGCGTGGCGGCGCTGGTCGGGGCGCAGGTTCAGGCGGTCAATATAGGGAAAATAGCCGAAAAAATCCTCCGCCGCCACCACCGCGGCAAGCGCTTCCGGCGTCATCTGGTCCGGATTGCCCGGACCGAGGCCGATGACGGTGAGGGAGCCGGTCACTTCACGTCCCCCTGGGGACGCGTCTTCCAACCCGGAACCAGCACGATGGAGAAATACGGCGCTGGGCTTTCGTCGCGGTCTTCCAGCCTTTGGGCCGCGCCGTTCGCCATCGTGCCCCGCTCGACATAAAGTGCGCCGGAAAGTTTGCCAACGGAGGCGAGCGCGCGGCGGATCTTTGGCAGGTTGCGGCCAACCTTCATGATGACTGCGCCATCAGTATTCGCCAACCGCTCGGCCAATTTTTCTTCCGAAAGCGTGCCGGGTAGTACGCTGAGAATATCGTCGCCCTGCACCAGCGGCAGGCCGGTCATCGACCAGCAGCCCGACATGGCGGTAACGCCCGCTACGACCTCCGCCTGGTAGCGGTTCTGCAGGCGCAGATGCAGGTGCATGTAGGAGCCATAAAACAGGGGGTCGCCTTCGCTTAAGACCACGACATTCTTGCCGGCATCCAGCAGCACGGCGATATCTTCGGCTGACTTGTCGAAGAAATCGGCGATCGGGCCTTTGTAATCGGCCTCGTCCTTCTGCGTCTCGACGGTGACGGGATAAACGAGCGGCAGTTCCAGCGTGCCGGGGCGGATATGCGCCTCGACAATAGCGCGGCCGTTGCCGGTCGAGCCTTTCTTGCAGAAGAAGGCGATGACATCGGCATCGTTGATAGCACGCACGGCCTTCAACGTCAGGAGTTCCGGATCGCCAGGGCCGGTGCCGACGCCGGTCACCTTGCCTTTCAGAATTGCCGCGTTCACAGGCCCGCCCTCGCGAGTGCGTTGACGCAGGCGGCGGTCATGGCGGAGCCGCCCATGCGGCCGCGCACGATGGCGTAGGGAATGCCATGGATTGATTCCATCAGCGCTTCCTTGGATTCCGCAGCACCGACGAAACCGACCGGCATGCCGATGATCGCGGCCGGACGCGGCGCGCCTGCATCCAGCATTTCAAGGAGGCGGAAGAGAGCTGTCGGCGCATTGCCGATCGCCACGACGGCGCCTTCCATCTCGTCCCAAAGGTCGAGTGCTGCGGCCGAGCGCGTATTGCCGATCGTTTTTGCCAGTTCGATCGTACGGCTGTCGCGCAGCGTGCAGATGACGTCATTGTGGGCCGGCAGGCGGGCGCGGGTAATGCCATGGGAGACCATTTCGGCATCGCAATAGATCGGCCGGCCGTCGTAGAGAGCGCCGCGCGCATGGGCGACGAAATCCTTCGAGAAGCGGAAATGCGCTGCCGCTTCCACCAGTCCGCAGGCGTGGATCATGCGCACCGCGATGTCCGCCTGCTCGCTGGAAAAGGGCGAAAGGTCGGCCTCTTCGCGGATGATCGCAAAAGACTTTTCGTAGATCGCATCGCCTTCGCGGATATAATCGTAGTTGTTCATGATCGTCCTGCTATGCCCCCTGGCATGACCGTTGCCGCCAACCGTTCGGAGCCCAACCGGGCGAGGCAGGCGGCGGAATTTTCGTTCGGGCGCCGTTCCGATGTCACGAGATCGGCAAGGCGGCGAAGCGTGGCGTTGGTATCGGCAAAAGCGGTCGTCGCAAAGGGTTGCTCCGACGCTTTTCCCTGGTGAATGAGCGAAAGTCCTGCTGAGGTGCCGCAAAGCGTGAGTGCAGACGCTTGCGGATGAGCGCAGCCCTTGGCGCAGCCGGTGACGTGAAGCTTGAACGATCCGTCCAGCAGCTCGCCGCATTGCGCCGCGGCATGGGCGGCGATGTCGTGCGTGGCCGCGTTCGCTGAAGCACAGGCCGGGCTGCCGGGGCAGGCGGCGATATGGCTGCGGGGATCGACTTTCGAGGTGATGAAGCCGTTTGCCGCTGCGAACTCATTGAGGGCCTCGCAGGCTTCCAGTAGCCCGAAGAAGATCAGGGAGTGGTCGAGGGCGGGTTTGAGGGATTTGATTCCCAGACGTGTCGCCTCGTCGCAAAGGGTGATGACATCTTCGGCCATGATCTGGCCGAAGGCCGGGCCGATCCCGGCGGCGTAGAGGCCTTCAGTCAGGTTGAACAGGTCAAAGGGTGAGGCTGTGCTCTCATTACCCATGAGGCTTGAGCGGTGCGGCACGCTCCCTCTCTCCCCCCTTGCGGGGGAGATGTCGCCAGCGGCGACAGAGGGGGGTGGTTCAGCACATGCTACCGTCGGGTTCGTGGCACCACCCCCATCTGTCAGCTCCGCTGACATCTTCCCCGCAAGGGGGAAGAAAGGATGAGGGTGCCCTCCGACTTCATATTGACTGATCTCAAACTCAGCTAACAGTTCATCTGCCAAATCACGACCACGCGCCTTGGGTCCACGCTCCGAGAGCTGGCGCAGCAGATCCAGCGTGGCTTCTACCGCCTGTGTTTCACGTAAAACATTGAAAACACGTGCGAACTTTTCCGTGCTGCCCAGCAGCAGTCTCCAGCGAATTTCGTTTTTGTCGCGAACCGCAACCAGCCGGATATCCGCAAGCAGGTCCGAAAGCCTCAGCCGACCATGGCCATCGACGACGACCGACATTTTAGGTGCCAGCCCTGCAAGGCCGCGAGTGCCTTCGCGGATTGCTTCCGCCAGCGGGCGCGGATCGGCGATTTCCGTTTCGTCGAGACCAGCCAGCGGAGGGATTTCGACGGCAAGCCCGTCGCGTAATGGCAGGTTCAATTCCCGGACATCGGCGTCAAGCTGCGGTGCCGTGACTTCGGTCAGACCCCGCACCTGCAGATTGCCGCGGGCGGAAATGTCGATCATGCCATTGCCGTGCCGCCGGGCGAGGCGCCCGAGTTCGGCAAGTTCGGCGGGCGAGATAGCGTCGATGAAAGCGATACGGGCCAGCAGGCCGTCGCCGGTCATCATCGGAGCAGAGAGAGCCGGGCAGGCACCGCGTTGCATGTGGGAGGCCGAAAAAGTGACAGGTTGATTAGGGGTAAGGCCCATCATGCGACCTCCCTCCCGCAATCCCGTGCCAGCATTTCCAGTTCCGCGTCAACCGCGTTCCGGCGTGGATGCCAAAGGCCGCGGCGTAGAGCGGACCGAAAGCGCTCGCCCATGTAGCGCGCGCCTTCCGGATTCTGTGCGAGCAGGAAGTCGCGCACCGTTTCATCGCCGAGATAGGCGTCATAGGTGGCGTCGATCAGCGATTGTGGAATTGCGTGGGTTGTTTCGGCAAAACCGATCAGCCGGTCGACCGTTTCAACCAGTTCCGCCGCACCGCGCGGCCCATGGCGCATCTGGCCGGCGATGAAGCGGGGATTGGTGGCGCGGGCTCGCACGACTCGGGTCACGGCTTCGGATATCGAACGGGCTTTTGGCTTCTGCGGATCTGTCGTATCGAGCGCGATGACATCGGCCTTGCCGCCGAGCGCTGCGACTGCCGCCGAAAAACCGCCGATGAAGGCCACGTCGGCCGAACCGTCCAGCAGGTCGCGGCCGGGATCGTCGCCGGTATGGACCAGAAGATTGGCGCTGCCGATGCGTTCGGCGAATTGTCCGGGCACATGGCTTGCGTCGCCTTCCGCACCGCCGAAGGCGTGGCTGGTGGCGTCAAGATAGACACGGCCGAGCTCTTCGCGCTGATCCCAGGTCCCGTCTGCCAACTTTTCCTCGATGCCTGAGCCGTAAGTGCCCGGCGCCGAGCCAAAGATGCGAGGCGGAATATGGCCGAGCCTCGCCGCTTCTTCGGCCAGGGGATTGTCGCCCGGGGCTTCCTCGCGGTTTGCAATCGCCCGAGTGGCGGCATCGAGCAAAGCGATCAAAGCCGGGAACATGTCGCGGAACAGGCCCGAGATGCGCAGGGTTACGTCGACACGCGGCCGGCCAAGCTGGGCGGGCGGCAGAACGTCGATGCCGGTGACGCGGCCGGTTGCGGCATCCTGCACCGGCCGAGCGCCCATCAGGGCCAGAACCTGCGCGACTTCCTCGCCGCCGCTTCTCAGTGACGCGCTGCCCCAGAGATCGAAAACGAGGTTTTTGGGCCAATCGCCGTGATCCTGAAGGTAGCGGCGGAGAATCTCGTCCGCAGCACGTTTGCCGAGTTCGAAGGCGGTCGGCGTCGGCAGGGTGCGCGGATCGCTGGCGAAGAGATTGCGGCCGGTAGGCATGACATCGCGACGGCCACGCGCCGGAGCGCCGGACGGGCCGGGGCGGATGTGCCTGCCGTCGAGCGCGTCGAGCAGGGATTGCCGCTCGGCCGCGGCGCTGGCAATCCGCAGCGGATCGTCGTCGCCTTCGGCCGCTTCGCCGAAGACGTGCTGGCCGTCCTTGATCGCGAAATCCTTGAGATCGCAGAGGAATGCATCGATCCGGGTCAGCGCCGTGTCCGGATCGTCGTCATGAGAAACGCCGGCTTCGGAGGCGAGACTGGTGTCGCGGGCCGTCTCGACGATCAGCCTGGCCAGCCGGTCGCGGCGGCGACGGTCGAGCCCGTCGGCCTGAGCGTACTCGTCGACGAGCAGTTCCAGCTTGGTTTGCTCATCGGAAAGGCCGGCGCCGGTCAGTACGGGTGGCAGGTGGCCGATGGTGACGGCGGAAATCCGCCGCTTGGCGACGGCCGCCTCGCCCGGATTGGAGACGATGAAAGGATAGATCACCGGCAGGCTGCCGGTGACGAGTTCGGGGAAACACTCTCCGGACAAAGCCACGGTCTTGCCCGGCAACCATTCCAGAGTGCCATGCGCACCGACATGGACGATTGCATGGGCGCCAAGCGTGTTGCGCATCCATTGGCCGAAAGCGATCAGCGCATGGCGAGGCGGCAGGTCCGGGCTGTGATAATCGGCGCGACGATCGGCATTGCGGCCGCGATCTGGGGCGAGTGCGACGGTGATGTTGCCGAACTGGGCGGCGCGGAAATGATAGGCGCCTTCTTCCAGAGCGGTATCCTGTTCAGGTGAACCCCATGCGGCCTCGGCACCAGGCGCCGGTGCGTATTCGCGGAGCGGCAGCGCGCCGGATTTCTGGTTCAACAGGTCGAGAAGTTTTCGCGGTGTCTCGGGAATATCGGAAATCGAGTAGCCGGCTACGGATAATTGCCGCAGCATTCCAAGCACGCTTTGCGGCACATCCAAGCCGACGGCGTAACCGGTGCGACCCGGCGCGCTTGGATAATCCGGCAGTAGGATGACGATTTTTCGCTCGGCACGAGCTACCAGTTTCAGTCGGAGGAAAGCGGCAATCCGCTCTGCGACCTGCGCGACGCGATCCGTTTCCGGCTGATTGACCAGATTGGCCGAGTTTTCGCCAGCCTTGAAGGAGATTGCGCCGGCCAGAATGCGGCCGTCGAGTTCCGGCAGCACGACATGCATGGCAAGATCGGCCGGGTTCAGGCCGCGTCGGCCTTCCGCCCACCCTTCATGGCGGGTGGTGGCGATGACGACCTGAAACACGGGGACGCCGGTGCGGTCGAAAATGGTTTGGCCCTTATCGTCCGCGCCGCTGGCAAAGGCGGTGGTTGCGACGACCGCAGCAGGTCGGAAATCGGTGATAGCCTGTTCGACGAAGGCAACGGCATCCGCATCCTTCAGGCCGCTGACGAAGATCGGCAGGGGTGCAAAACCCTTGGCGGACAAGGTTGCGAACAGCGCGTCGATCGGTGCCGCATCGTTTGCCAGCAGCATCGAGCGGTAGAAGAGGATCGGAAGGCAGGGCGTATCGGCGGCCAAATCTGCCAACAATTCAATAGCTTCGACAATGCCTCGGCCCGGCTTGTAAAAGCCTGCTTTCGGCATCGGGGCCGCTTTGGGCAGGATTTCCTGCCGACCACTTGCGAGACCGGCGAGCTGCTCGGCCAAAAGCTTCATATTATCCGGCCCGCCCTCGCGAAAGCAGGCGAGGATGGCGGAAAGGGTATCATCGGAAACCGTCGAGGCGGTGGCGAGGCGCTCGTCGCGGATGCTGCATTCACCGGGGAGGAGGGCAAGCGCGATGTTCTTGCGGCGTGCCATGCGGGAAAGCTGGTCGACGCCATAGGTCCAGCGGTCATACCCGCCGAGAATGCGGACAAGGATGACCTTGGCGCGAGAGGCGGTTTTTTCCAGCCACAGGTCGACCGACATAGGGTGGCGAAGGTCGGAGAGGTTGGTGAGGGTGAGGGAGGGGGCGTTGTTGCCGTTGCGTGTGGCGTTACCCCCCTCTGGCCTGCCGGCCATCTCCCCCTCAAGGGGGGAGATCGACTCGAGGCGCCGCCTCGCCAAATCCGAACCTTGCGATTTAAGTAGTGCCGGTGCGTCTTGCCAATCTCCCCCCTTGAGGGGGAGATGGCCGGCAGGCCAGAGGGGGGTATTCCACCCACTGCGCTCAACCGCATTCCAAGCAGTCGCAATCCCATGCAGATCGCTGCCGGAAAAGGACAGCACCACCACATCGGCCGGCGACTGGTTCAGGTCGACCGGTTCGATCAGGTCGTCGAGCGACGACGATGTGGTGGCGAGTATATGCATCCTTTTCCTTTGTGTTTCGCAATTCCGGACGGAAAGCCGCCTCACACTTTTTCTGGAATTGCTCTGCTTCCGCCAGCGTTAAGCGGCCAGCATCCTTTCGATAGCAGCCCGGTCGATACCCTTTTCGCCGATCACGACGAGGCGGCTCTGGCGGGTTTCGCCAACGCCCCAGGCGCGGTCGAAATAATGGTTTACACGTGATCCTACTGCCTGGACCTGCAGGCGCATCGGCTTGTTCGCGACTTCCACGAAGCCTTTTATGCGCAGGACGTTTTGTGCTTCCGCGGTGGCGGAGATGCGGGCAGCGAGCGCCTCGGCATCTGCGACCGCCGGCAGATCGACGACGAAGCTGTCGAAATCGTCGTGATCGTGGTCCAGTTCATCGTCGTGATGGGTCTTGCGGTTCTCGATATCGTCTTCCACGGCAAGGCCGAGGCCGATCAGCACGCCCGGATCCACGACACCATTCGCAGCCGACACGATCTTCACTGCCCGCGGCAGATGCGCCTGGACACGTCCCTTTGCGGCGGCAAGCGAAGCCTGATCCAGAAGGTCGGTCTTGGTGAGCACGATCATATCGGCGCAGGCGACCTGATCCTCGAACACTTCCTCGACCGGATCGTCGTGATCGATCGAATCGTCCTGGGCGCGCTGGGCTTCCAGCGCCTCATGGTCATCGGCAACGCGGCCTTCCGCTAGCGCCACGCCATCCACCACGGCGATGACGCCGTCCACGGTGACGCGCGCCTTGACGTCCGGCCACTGGAAAGCCTGCACGAGCGGCTTCGGCAAGGCGAGGCCGGAGGTTTCGATGAGGATGTGATCGACGCGTGGTTCGCGCGACAGGATCTGATCGATCGCCGGGACGAAGTCATCGGCCACGGTGCAGCAGATGCAGCCGTTGGCGAGTTCGATGATGTTGTCTTCCGGGCAGCTCTCGATGCCGCAGCCCTTCAGCACGTCGCCGTCGATGCCGACATCGCCGAACTCGTTGACGATGATCGCCAGCCGCTTGCCCTTCAGATTTTCGATCAGGTTGCGGATCAACGTAGTCTTGCCGGCGCCGAGAAAGCCGGTGACGACGGTGCAGGGGACGCGATCGAAATTAACGCTCATTGGGGCATGTCCTCATGATGATGAAAGGGGGGAATGCGGGCCGTCATGCCCTTGCCGCGCAGGCAGGTCGGACGGCCGCGAAGGGGCAGGAAACCGCGCTCGTCGGTAGCCAGCATCATGGCGCCGGTGACGATGTCGTCGATATTGTCCAGGGTCAGGTGTCCGAAGACGTATGACCAGCCGGAACGGTGGTTGAAGGCGGCGCTCGGGCTTTTTTCGCAATTGGCAAGGCAGGTGACGGGTTTGACGGCAAGCGGCTTGCCGGCGGTCGCTTCCCTCAGCGCCTCGATCATCGCCACGCCCGGACGCACGGCATTGTCTGCCTCGTCCCGGCAGTTCGTGCAGACGAAGATCGTCACGTCGATATCGTTGTTGTTCTCGTCACTCATCATCTGGCCGCGTTACTGCCGGGTATCGAAAAAATCGGGGCGCGGAGCAGATGGGGCGAGCCGCCTGCGGTGAATGAGCGAGCCCTCCGGAGCACCCCGCCCGGTGAGCTTTGTCTGTATAAACGGCAGGTCTCCTGGCTCGCGGGTCGTCACCATCAGCCTGCCTTCCCAGATTTCCGTGACCGGATTTCCCAGTGGCTTGACGGCCGAACGGCCGTGTTGGCAGATGGCTCACCGCCTACAGTTGCGGGGGCAGCCGCGGCATTGGACATCAGAAATGTCCGCACCGCATTCTCTCTTAGCCCCATCCGTTGCCGGAAAGGGACCGTGTTTGCGTCAAGTAAGCGTTGTGCCGATGAACTGTCAATGTCGCAAAGGCGATTGCCCGTGTGGCGAAATTGTCTATAGTGACGAAGCCTATGGTGCCCGAAAGGGCTTTCGAGGGAATGCGGTGCGGCGAATTTCTCGCCAAACCCGTGGCTGCCCCCGCAACTGTAAGCGGAAAGTCCTGATCCAAAACGGCCGTTCGGTCGTCAAGCCACTGGGAAATCCGGCAACGGATAGTCTGGGAAGGCGGGTCGGGGCGTCTGATCCGCGAGCCAGGAGACCTGCCGGAGGCGACGAACATTTCTAGAATGCCCTCGGGTGGAGGGCGAAAGGACAAGGCCATGGCTACGAATTCTGCTGCAACTGCAGTCAGCGTTTCCACTTCGAAAATCATTCCTCTCAGCATGTCGGCCATCCTTGGCCTGTTCATCGTCGGCTTTGTCGGCTTCTCGCATCTGGAAGTCGTGCACAATGCGGCCCACGATACGCGCCACTCGCTGGCTTTCCCCTGCCACTGAGCGGTCTGAACCTTCCAGAGGAATTCCCAAATGTCGCTGTTTCGTAACATCGTCTTCACGGCGGTGATCGCCGGACTTTTGTCCGGTCTTCTGATGACCGTGATGCAGCATTTCTCCACCGTGCCGCTCATCCTGCAGGCGGAAACCTATGAAAAGGCTGAGCCGGCCGCCGGTCATAGCCATGATGCGGCGCCTGCCGCAGGCGCTACGGCTGCTCCCGCCGCAGACCATCATCACGACGAGGAAGCCTGGTCCCCGGCTGATGGCTTCGAGCGCTTCATCTATACGGCTGCTGCCGACATTCTTTCGGCGATCGGCTTCGGTCTCGTTCTCGTCGCCGCGGCGGAAGCGCTTGGCGGCTTTGGCGGCTGGCGCCGCGGCCTGATGTTCGGCATTGCCGGCTTCCTGACGGTCAGCCTCGCGCCCGGTCTCGGCCTGCCGCCGGAACTGCCGGGCATGCCGGCTGCGGAACTTGGCCCACGTCAGGTCTGGTGGATTTCGACGGCCGTTTGCACGGCGGTTGCTCTCGGCCTGCTTGCCTATACGCGTTCTGCTGCCTTGGCCGCGCTCGCAATCGTGCTGCTGGTCGCTCCGCATCTTGTTGGCGCGCCGCTGCCGCCGACGCATGAGACGGATGTGCCGATGGAACTGCATGCCCGCTTCGTCAATGCCGTTTATGCCACGAACCTGGTGTTCTGGGCGGTGCTTGGCGCGCTGACGGCGGCCGTGCGGGAAAAATTCCGGGCTGGCGAAGACGTTGCCGTTCGTCCTGCCGCCGGGCTTGGCGTCCGGTGAGGGAGATCGACCAGACCGCCGAGGAGCGCCATCGCGCCAAGATGGCGAACCGCAAGGCGGTGCAGGATGCGGAAGTTGCCGAGAAGACCCTGGAAAAGGGTCTTCTCATCGTCAATACGGGACCGGGCAAGGGCAAATCCACCGCCGCTTTCGGCCTGGCGCTTCGTATGCTCGGCAACAATCGTCGCGTCGGCGTCGTGCAGTTCATCAAGGGTGCCTGGTCGACCGGCGAGCAGCCGGCGCTTGAACTGTTCGGCGATCGCGTCGTCTGGTACACGATGGGCGAAGGCTTCACCTGGGAAACGCAGGATCTGAAGCGGGATATCGCCGCGGCGGAAAAGGCCTGGGAAAAGGCGCTTGTTCTGATGGCGGACGAGACGATCGGCCTCGTCATCCTCGATGAGCTCAATATCGCACTGCGTTACGATTATCTCGATCTCGACAAGGTCGTCGCCGAACTTCAGGCGCGCCGGCCCGACCTGCATGTGGTCGTCACCGGCCGCAATGCCAAGCCGGCGCTGATAGAGGCGGCCGACATGGTCACAGAGATGACGCTGGTAAAGCACCACTTCAAGGCCGGCGTGAAGGCGCAGGCCGGTATTGAGTTCTAGAGCATGTCGCGCAAAAGTGTGCAGCGGTTTTGCGATAACGACATGCGGACAAATAAGCCATGACTGCCCGATCTCTCATGTTTCAGGGAACGGGCTCGGATGTGGGCAAGTCGCTGGTCGTGGCCGGGCTTGCCCGCGCCTTTACCCTGCGCGGACTGAAAGTCTTGCCGTTCAAGCCGCAGAACATGTCGAACAATGCGGCTGTGACCGCGGATGGTGGCGAAATCGGCCGGGCGCAGGCCCTGCAGGCGCGGGCAGCGAAAGTGCCGCTCAGCGTGCATATGAATCCGGTGTTGTTGAAGCCGCAGAGCGAGGTCGGCGCACAGGTCGTGGTGCAGGGCAAGGTCGAGGGCAATGCCAAGGCCGCCGAATACCAGCATCTCAAACTGAGCCTGATGCCGCGCGTGCTGGAGAGTTTCGAGTTGTTGCGTAGCAAGGCCGATCTCGTGCTGGTCGAAGGCGCAGGCAGCGCATCGGAAATCAACCTTCGCCAGAACGATATCGCCAATATGGGTTTTGCCCGCGCGGCAGATGTCCCGGTCGTGCTGATCGGCGATATCGACCGTGGCGGGGTGATTGCCAGCCTTGCGGGCACGAAGCTTGTGCTGGAGCCCGAAGACGCGGCGATGATCCGTGGCTTTATCGTCAATCGGTTTCGCGGCGATCCGGCGCTGTTTGCCGACGGTATGCGGATGATCGCGGAGCGCACGGGCTGGCAGTCGATCGGACTGCTGCCGCATTTTGCCGATGCGATGCGGCTGCCGGCGGAAGATGCACTTGGCCTCAACGGGCCTACAGCGCGCAAGCCGGGCGCGAAAATCCGCATCGCGGTGCCGATCCTGCCGCATATCTCGAATTTTGACGATCTCGATCCGCTGGAGGCGGAGCCGGATGTGGAATTGATCCGGGTGCGGAACGGGCAGGCTATTCCCGGCGATTGCGATCTGATCCTGCTGGTTGGCTCGAAGGCGACGATCTCCGATCTGGCGGCGCTCAGGACCGCCGGTTTCGACTTGGATATTGCCGCGCATGTGCGTCGGGGCGGGCAGGTGCTAGGCCTATGTGGCGGCTACCAGATGCTGGGCAAACGAATTTCCGATCCTGACGGGATTGAAGGCCCGCCGGGCTCGGTCGAAGGGCTTGGCTTGCTAAATGTCGAAACGGTACTGACCGGCGACAAGCGACTGGAGGCCGTGTCCGGCGAGAGTTTTGACGGTGTTTACTTGTCCGGCTATGAAATGCATGTGGGGCGTACCGTCGGTTCGGACTGCGCCAGACGCTTTTCGACGATTGGTGGCGCGGCAGATGGCGCCGGCTCGCCGGATGGGCGCGTTTGGGGTACTTACTTGCATGGTCTTTTTGCCGATGACCGGCAGCGCACGGCGTGGCTCACACGGCTCGGCGGTTCGGCTTCAGGGCTCGATTACGAGGCAGGCGTCGATGACGTGCTGGATCGGCTGGCCGCCCACATGGAGCGGCATCTCGATCTGGATGGGTTGCTCACTTTTGCCAGATAGTCCAGGCAGAAGGCCGAAGAGGCCGATCAGCAGGGCATCCGCAACGCGGGCAAGTTTCAGCGCGCGGCGAATATCGTTATGGGTCAACTGGGTGCGGCCACCTTCACCCATGAAGCGCGCCTCGATCATCACCCCGCCATAACTGCGCGGCCCGGCCAGTGCGATGCCAAGAGCGCCGGCCATCGCCGCTTCCGGCCAGCCGGCATTGGGCGAGCGATGGTGTTTTGCGTCGCGCCGGATGGCCTTGATGGCATTTTCCGGCGAGGCGCTGTCGATAAAGCCGGCAGCGGCCACGAACAGGAAGGCCGTGAGACGCGAGGCCGGCAGATTGATCAGGTCGTCGAACCGCGCCGCGGCCCAGCCGAAAGCTTCGAAGCGGGCATTGCGGTGGCCGATCATGCTGTCGGCGGTATTGGCTGCCTTGTAGGCCGCGCCGCCGGCAAGGCCGCCGATTCCCATCCAGAAGGCCGGAGCAACGACGCCGTCGGAAAAATTCTCGGCAAGGCTTTCGATGGCCGCGCGACAGACGGCCGCTTCGTCGAGCTTTTCCGGATCGCGGCCGACGATCATCGAAACCGCCTTGCGGCCGGCAGGCAGCCCGCCGGTTTTCATCGCATCGGCGACGGCTTCGACATGTTTTTCAAGGCTCTTCTGGGCCGGCAGGCTGGCGGCGATGATGATCAGCGGAATCCAGCCAAGCGTGAACATCCGCAGGTCCCATTCGAGCGCCAAGGCAAGCACTGTGACCAGGATGAGGATGACGAGCAGGGCGGCAACGCCTTTGAACTTGCGGGTGGCGAAACTGTCGGTCTCGCGGTTCCAATCCCTG
>CBDDGK010000064.1:0-10742 GCA_965227625.1 Neorhizobium sp.
GTGTCTGCGCAGCGTCGCGGCGATCGCCCTGAGTTCCATCCGCCGGTCCAGGGATCTTGCCGCCCGCTACGGTGGCGAGGAACTGGCCGTGCTTTTGCCGGATACCGACGTGGAGGGCGCAAAGCGGGTGGCCGAAACCATCCGCCAGCGCGTTGCCGACAGCCAGATGCCGCATGTCCGCAATGTCCCCTGGGGCAATGTGACGATCAGCATCGGCACTGCGACGTTCGATCCCGTCGAGATCGGCATGGTGACCGCCACCGGTCTGTTCGAGCGGGCCGACCAGGCGCTCTACCAGGCCAAGAATGCTGGCCGCAACCAGGTTGTCGCCGCCGAGGACGAGGTTTTCCCGGCCGCCGCGGTGGCGCAGACCCGCTCCGCCTGAAGAGGCGTGCCCGAGACCGCAGTATTTCCCCTGTAGAATACAGTTTGATGAAAGCCGGATTTCGCGCTTGACGCCGGCCTTTGGCGGGATAACTAAGGAATGTCTCCGCACGACGGCCTTTAGAGCGTCTCTAGACCGCCAAACGTCCATTCCTATCGTGTTCGCCCATGCTGGCGTCCCCAGGTGAAAACCCATGACCCATCCACGCTCGAACCGGGCGCTCGTCATCGTTGCCGTGATGGCCAGCATGGCGATGATCGCGATCGAAGCGACGATCGTCTCCACCGCCATGCCGCAGATTGCCGCACAGCTTGGCCAGCTCAATCTCTACAGCTGGGTTTTCTCGTCCTTCCTGCTGGCCCAGACGGCGATGACCGTGGTGTTCGGCAAGCTTTCCGACATCTACGGCCGCAAGCCGATCATCATGGCGGGCATCGCGGTCTTCCTGGTCGCCTCCATCCTGGCGGGCTTCGCCTGGTCCATGCCGTCGATGATCGCCTTCCGCCTGCTGCAGGGCATCGGCGCCGGCGCCATCCAGCCGGTCATCATGACCGTGGTCGGCGATCTCTATCCGGGCGCCGAACGCGGCAAGGTGCAGGGTTATCTCGCCAGCGTCTGGGCGCTGTCGGCGGTCGTCGGGCCGCTGCTCGGCAGTATCATCGTCCACAGCCTGCCCTGGTCCTGGGTGTTCTGGATCAACGTGCCGATCGGCATTCTTTCGGCGCTGGGTTTCATCATCTACCTGCAGGAGGAAAAGCAGACCCGCACCGTGTCGATCGATTTCCTCGGCGCCGGCCTGTTTGCCATCTCGATCTCGTCGCTGATGATTGCGCTGACCGAGACGGAAGGCGCGTCCGTCTACCTGATCCTGGCGCTGGCGATCTTCGTCGTCAGTTTCGTTCTGTTCATCTGGCAGGAAAAGCGCGCCGCCGCGCCGATGGTGTCGCTGCCTCTCTGGCTGATGCGGCCGATCGCCTTCTCCAACCTGTCGATCTTCCTCGCCAGCATGGCCATCATGGGCCTCACCACCTTCCTGCCCATGTATGTGCAGACCGTGCTGAACCGCTCGCCGCTGATTGCCGGTTTCGCGCTGACCATGCTGCTGGTCGGCTGGCCGACGGGCGGTACCGTCGCCTCGAGGCTCTTTCCGCGCATCGGGCTTCGGCCGCTGATGCTGGTCGGCAGCGTCTTCGTTCCGGCCGGCGCCTTCCTGCTGGTGCTGCTGACGCCGGAAAGCTCGCCGGTCCAGGCCGGTGCCGGGTCGCTGATCATGGGCTTCGGAATGGGCCTCCTCAACATTTCGAGCCTCGTCATCATCCAGGAAAACGTCGGCTGGTCCGAGCGCGGCAGCGCCACCGCCTCCAACGTCTTTTCGCGCAACCTCGGCAGCACGCTGGGCGCTGCACTGCTTGGCGCCGTGCTGAGCTACGGGCTGGCCAATGATGGCGGCACGCCTGTCACCGCCGATCAGCTGCGCGACCTGCTGCAGGGCGCCGGCGCCGGCCTTGCGGTCGATTCGCCGATCCGCTTCGTGCTGCAGGATGCGCTGCACATGACCTTCATCGCCATGTTCCTGATGACCGTCTTCATCGTCGTCGCCTGCCTTTGCGTGCCGGGTGCCTCGGTCGGCGTACGGGCGCGGCAGGAGAGCAAGTCGGAAGCCTGATCCATCCATTTTGCCAAACGGGAGAAGAAAACCATGTCTGACCTGAATGCGACCAAGTCCGGAACCTTCAAGATCGGCGGCGAACTCGAGGTGGTCCGCCTCGGCTTCGGCGCCATGCGCATCACCGGCAACGGTATCTGGGGCGAACCCGCCGACCGTGACGAAGCGCTCCGCACGCTGAAGCGTGTGCCGGAACTCGGCATGAATTTCATCGACACGGCGGATTCCTATGGTCCGGACGTGTCCGAAGAGCTGATCCGCGAGGCGCTGCATCCCTACGGCAAGACGGTGATCGCCACCAAGGGCGGCCTCACCCGCACCGGCCCGAACCGCTGGGTCCCGGTCGGCCGCCCCGAATACCTGATCCAGCAGGCGCACAAGAGCCTGCGCCAGCTGGGCGTCGAGCAGATCGACCTCTGGCAGCTGCACCGCATCGACCCGAAAGTGCCGGCCGCCGAGCAGTTCGACGCCGTCAAGTCGCTGATCGACGACAAGATCATCCGTTTCGCAGGGCTCAGCGAAGTCTCGGTCGCACAGATCGAGGAGGCCGCGAGATACTTCAAGGTCGCCACCATCCAGAACCAGTACAACCTCGTCGACCGCAAGAGCGAGGCGGTGCTGGATTATTGCGAAAAGCATGCCATCGGCTTCATTCCGTGGCACCCGCTCGCCGCCGGCAACCTCGCCCGCCCTGGTTCGGTTCTCGATGCGATCGCCCACAAGCACAATGCCGCGCCGAGCCAGGTGGCTCTCGCCTGGGTGCTGAAGCGCAGCCCGGTCATGCTGCCGATCCCCGGCACCTCCAAGGTCAAGCACCTGGAGGAAAATGTCGCGGCGGTGAACATCGCGCTGTCCGACGAGGATTTCGCAGCGCTTGGAGAAGCCGGCAAGGCGTGAGGACGATCCGCATCACTGCGGCCCTGGGTCGTCCGTCCGGACGGCCGGACGCTTCTGGTGCTCAAGCCCGGGGAAGTTACCCGCGCCCTTCATGCAGCCTGGCGGCAAGCCGGAGCCGGACGAAAGCCCGGTTGCGGCACTGCTGCGCGAACTGGAAATCGAGGACACGCGCTTTACATCGCCGGAAGAACCCGGCGATATCATCATGGCGGAACTCACCGAACACCGTATCCTGCCCGCATGGCGGGGGATGCTGAACGATCCGGTCGCTTAGTTGCCGATGCCGGCTTCGGCAACCAGGATCGGGTTGCTGCGATAGTCCTTCGGGAAGATCTTCTTCAGGTTGGCGATCTTCGGCAGGTCGTTATAGACGATGTAGGGGTAGTCCGGGTTCTGGGAGAGGAAATCCTGGTGATAGTCCTCGGCCGGATAGAAGCTCTTGCCCGGTTCGATCGTGGTGACGATCGCCGCATTGAAGACCTTCGCCTTGTTCAGCTGGTCGATATAGGCCTTGGCGACGCGCGCCTGTTCCTCGCTCGTCGGAAACACCGTCGAACGATACTGGGTGCCGACGTCGGGGCCCTGGCGGTTGAGTTCGGTCGGATCGTGCGCCACCGAGAAATAGATCTGCAGCAGGTGGCCGTAGCTCACCTTGTGCGGATCGAATGTCACGCGCACCGATTCCGCATGGCCCGTCTTGCCGTAACCGACGGTCTCGTAATGGGCGGTATCCTTGGCGCCGCCGGTATAGCCGGAAACGGCGTTCGAGACGCCCTCGACATGCTGGAAGACGCCCTGCACGCCCCAGAAACAGCCGCCGGCAAAGATCGCCGTCTCGGTCATCGCCGAGCTTGCGGTCTCGTCGGCCGTCGGCGCCGGAATGTTGATGCCTTCCTGGGCGGTGGCGCGCGTCGTGCCGAACGCAAGGCCGGCAACAACCAGCGCTGCGCCGGCGAAGGCGGAGAGGGTGATGGGCAGTTTCGTCATCGTCTTCATGAGCGATCTCCTCGATCGAAGGTGAATGGTGGGGCGCGGCGGCTCAGGCGGCGACCGGGCGGAATTTCATGGCGACGCCGTTCATGCAGTAGCGCAGTCCGGTCGGCTTCGGCCCGTCGTTGAACACATGCCCGAGATGCCCGCCGCAGCGGTTGCAATAGACGGCGTCGCGTACCATGCCGAAGGACGTGTCGTGCGCGATGCCGACCGCCTTGTCGATCGGCGCCCAGAAGCTCGGCCAGCCGGTACCGCTCTCGAATTTCGTATCGGAAGAATAGAGATCCTGATCGCAGCCCATGCACGCGAAAACGCCCTTGCGGTGCTCGTTGAGCAGCGGGCTGGTGCCGGGATATTCGGTGCCTTCCTCGCGCAGGATATTGTATTGGTCCGGCGTCAGCAGCTTGTGCCACTCGTCCGGTGTGTGCGTGACCGCGAACTTCCCGGTCGGCGCCGCCGCCCGGGCGGTCGATGCGAAATTCAGAGCGGATGCCGCAAGTGCGCTGCAGGCCAGAAACAAACGTCTTTTCATCATCATGATCGGGATCTCCCTGTCGGTGATCTGCTTCTGTCAATGATTACGGAAGAGACGGGAAAACGGTTACAAATATTGCCGGGAAACACGGGATCGTGATTGTCAGGCGGCGCTCGAAAGACCGGCAGTGACGGCCGTGCAGTCGGCCCGCAGTTTCGCAACCTTGTGCAGACTTAAGTCCTATTGTGGAACTTCATTCGGCTCCCGTTCATTTTAATGCTCATATACTCACTGCGAATCGAAGCCTTAGGAGGGAAGCAGATGAACGTTACGCTTGGAAAAATCGCCGGAGGCTTCTTGATAGCCCTGGTCGGCCTCAGCGCGGTGCCGGTCGCAGCGCAGAATTACGACGGAATCTACCGGGGCGGCCCTCCCCAGGATCGCCGTTTCTACAACGATCGCGATCGGTACGATCGTGACCGAGACCGGTATGATCGCGACAGGGACACGCGCCGTGCAGGCTGCAGCCCGCGCGAGGCGCTGGCCGCTGCATCGCGGTTCCTCTATGATCCCCGCATCAATACGGCGACCCGCCGCTATTACGCCATCGACGGCTTCGGCAAGCGCGGCGGCAACCGCGGCGGTCCGGACAGCGTCTACATCTCGACCGCTCCCGGCTGCTCCCGAATCTAGTCGGCGCGGCATTCATAAATCTCGGCGGGTTTCGATCCGCCGGGATATGTCTGCAGACGCTGGGGGCTTAGGTTGGCCATCGCTGGTCCACAACGGGCCAGGCGCGCATGAACGGGTCACGCCGGAAGCTTAACCGGCCCGTTTCAGGCCAGTATCGTCTGGCCACAAGATTTCTGAGAATGAATTTGCCGTAAAAAGCGACCGCGCGCCTCGGAACGGGTAACCGGCTCGCCCCGGCCTGATGGCCCAGGCTGCGCATCGGCGCGCCGTGGATACTGGAGCACGTCTTGCGAAGCGCGACCGGTATAGGTTCTGCGTAAGAACAGCGAACTAAAGCGCGGCAGGCGAATTTGAACGTCGCGCCACGCTTTAATGCCGTATCGCAGCCGTCTTATTTGTGCTTCAGCAGCCACATTTTGCCGGCCATCGTGATGCCGTGCGCAGCTTCTCCAGGCGTGACCTGGGTATTGAGGATCTGCACCAGGCCGTGGGTCCGCAGTTCCTCCAGCGTCGCCGTCGTCAGGAACTTGATCTTCAGCGGCCGCTCCTTGAAGCGGTCGGTCCTTGCATAGGTCACGGCCGCATTGAGATGCGTCCATTTCTTGCCGTCCTGCGGGTAGAGATCGCCATCTTTCGCGAGCTTCAGGCCCTTGACCTGCGTTGGTGTCAGCTCGACGCTCAACGCGGCTGTATTGGGGCTGATCTTGGCGGTCGTGTTCAAGTGTCGATCCTAACGTAAATGGATTTCCTTTGCCGCCTTCATTCGAGACGGCGGAAGGTCATTGAAGCGTTCGTGCTTGCGCGGTTTCAGGAATGAAACAAGTCTGACGCTCGGCTCGCATCAGCGAGCCAAGCCAACACGGCCCAAGCTTTGGCGGATATCAGCCCTTGCGGGCCTTGCGAGCGGCATAGCGGCGATCACGCTCGGCCTTGCGCTCTGCTTCATCCGCTGCGATACGCGCAACCCGGGTTTCGATTTCGGACTGCTTGGCTTCAGTCTCTGCCTCAGCCGCCGCTGCGGCCTCGATCAGCATACGCTCTCTTTCGGCCGCTTTCAGAGCATCGCGCTCGGCGCGGCGGGCAGTCCTTGCTGCCGCAACGGCGTCGCGCGCGGCAAGACGTTCCTGCAGGGCAGGGTCATCGCCTTTCGGCGCAGACGCAAATTTCGTCAACAGCTTTCGTTTGGCATCTTCCGCAGTCTTGCGGCGGTCGGCGAAGCTATTGTCGTTTGGAGTTCTCAAAAAATATTCCAGTCTAGTCTAGAAAACCGTCGCAGAGGGCGATTTGGCGCCTCGTTCGAATTCGGGCATATCGGACGGGTCAACCCGCCAATGAAAAAGGCCAGACATATGCCTGGCCTTCAAATGCTCGTGCCGCCATGCCAGTACATCCGTGGTCATGGGGACCTAAGCTTTACGCGGCCTGAAGCTGACCTGCGGACATCTTGCCCGACTTGCGATCCTGCTCAAGCTGGAAGGCGAGCTTCTGACCTTCAACGATCGAGCTCATCCCAGCGCGTTCAACGGCCGAGATGTGAACGAAGACGTCGGCGCTGCCGTCGTCAGGCTGAATGAAGCCGAAGCCCTTGGTGGCGTTGAACCATTTTACTGTGCCAGTGGCCATGAAAAACCCTTTCATTGCACGATTGATCGATTGCCGTACGACGCACGACAATAGTTTCGACTTTTGAGAGGGAGAGTTGATTAAGAGGCGCGCTGCGCAGCCAAAACAAATATCGGCAAACAAAGTATCGATAAGCGCTAACTACATCATTTCCACGCGCTCGTCAACTTCCTGTTATCGCATTCCCGAATATTCCATCTTGAGTTGATTATTTTGCAGCTACGCGTCCACATCTTCCGAACTGCCCCAAACGGCGCATCGGAACAGGCGACGTGGACATGAACCAGGATGCAATCTCACTCGAATATTACATCAGCCGGTTGCGGCCTTCGAAAAGGAAAGCCTATTTCGCCCGTCCCGTCGGCGTGGTGCTGCCTGCCAGCTTCACCTGGGTGCCCTGGGGGGCGGGCGTCGTTGCAGCCGCCTTGTCCTTCTTGGGCTTGCGAGCTTCTCGATTACTGCGAACCTGACCCTTGGCCATCGTGTTCTCCCGGATTCTGATTTGATCAAGACGATTGCGCCCGCCACCAAGCCGATGCAGGCGCGATGAATGTTTATGCCGAGGGCGACGAACCTGGCTGCCCGCCGAGACTGGTCACCACGCCGGACAGTTTTCCCGCTGGGGCGGCCGCGAAAGAGCGAATTCCAGCGCTTCCATTATACTGAGAGAGCATGATGCGTGGAAGCGAACCGGGTCCGACGTTGTAGACGACCGCCTTCGCCTGCTGTTCGCGAGCACGGGCCTCCATGACGGCAATGCCTTCCCGGTACCCGAAGCCGTTGATGCGGCCGAGATTGCGGGAGCTGATTTCACGGTGGAAGTCGGAAGACATAACGTCCTCCTTTCATTGGGGCCAGAATGAACTCTGAGCAGCAGCGCCCTTTAAATGGCTACTGAAGCCATGATCATGCGCTTTTGTGCGGAAGATGACAACGGCCGGCGGAATATCGGAACCGCCAAAAACGCCAATCTCAGAAACAATTCGCAATTTTACGAGCCAACGCCATATCCCGTATTGCAACCACGGGATTTTAAAATGGACAGCTTCCAGAAATTTGCAAGCAGCACGAACGGTGACCAGTGGTTCCTGGGCACCGAAGAAGGAACGGATGACCTGATCGTTCTTCATCGCGGCAACGAGCCGTCCGGCGCACACGAAACAAGGACCCCGGTTAAGGACTTTCTGGATCTAAAGCCGTTCGGGCCGGAACGTGAGGTTCTCGTCGCCATTCTCGGTGCGCAATGCGAATAGATATCGTGCAAGGCCGCGGCGCCGGATGAAAGCCTGCCAGGGCTACTTCATCCCATGTGCAGCCCGCGCCATGAGGCAGGCATCGTCTCCCGGCTGGCATTCGCGGCAGACTTGCGGCCTGATGTCATAGACCATGCAGGAAGTCTCCGATCCCACCGAGCCTGACAAGGCGAAGCAACGGGAGCCCTCGCAGCGCATCCCGCTCTGATTCCTTGAAACGAAATGCAACGGCAGCAAATCGAGTTCGGCATCGCTTTCAGTCGAAAAGCGCGGCCATTCGGACGAGAACGAACAGCATGCCCCACATTTCTGACAGTCAGATTGGCTCAAAAGGGTGATGGCTGGCCCCTATCATGACATCTGCCGGAGGCAAAAAAGCCCGCATCCCGGCAGTCGATGAATGGATATGCCTTCATTGAAGGCATCCACGCTGTAAGGGATCGGCGGCAAAAGAGCAAATCAGCCCAGCGGCACCATGACGGCAAATTCGGCGCCCTGCCGGACGCCGTCCCGCAGGGTGATCTCGCCGCCATGCGACGCGAGCATGGTGCGCGCGATCCCAAGCCCCATCCCGGTTCCGCCGCTTTGACGCCGGGTGGAGAAAAACGGCTGAAACACCTGTTCCCGATTTGCCGCGGATATGCCCCTGCCATTGTCGCGGACAAGGATGCTCACGCACCGCGCGTCGGCCGTTGCGATGAGGTCCAGACGCGTCGCGCCGTTCTGGAATGCGTTTTCCGCAAGGTTTCCGAATACCACACCTGCTGCTTCGATCGGCAACGCAAAGCAGAGTTTCGTCTGCCCGCCGACTGCAATCTCGGCATCCGGGAAACGATCGCGAAGCATCGTGCGGATGTCGTCGACGCAGACCTGGTCGGCAGGAATGGGAATCTCGGCATAGGCGAGCTCCCGCAATCTCATCAGCAAACGGTCGAGCCTTTCCGAATCGGCGATGATGTTTTCGATGAACCGCAGCCGTTCCGCCTTCGTCATGGGTTGATCATGGTCGTCGTCGCGCAACAGTTCGGCTGCGCCGCGGATCGACGTCAACGGCGACTTGAGTTCGTGCGACACATGCGCTGCAAAGGAACGCACGTATTCGCTGCTGTCGACGAGCTTGCAGGCGAGGTCGAGGAAGCTTTGCGAGAGGGTGGCGATCTCGCGCGTGCCGTAGCTGCCGAGCGGCTGGATTGCGGATCGCCCGCCGCGGGCGATTTCCTCCGACCGGCTGATCAGCGCGTTGACCGGGCCGGTGATGTTCCGGCTGAGAACATAGGCCACCGCCAGCGTCACGAGAAACACCGCGATGAGGGCGGCCGCCTCCGTGGACGTGGTGAAGGGCGAGCTGCTGTCCGTCGTTCGAAACCAGACGATGCTGACGATGGGCAGCGCCATGATCGACAGCAGGACGGAGTAGACGATCAGCGCCATCTGCGGCCGCCATTTCGGGTTCACTTGCGGTGCGGGCATATCACGAACTCCGCTCGTCGCTGCTTCGCAGCTTGAAACCCACGCCATGGACCGTGGTGATGACGCCGTCGGCGCCGATCCTGGCAAACTTCGCCCTGATATTGCGGATATGGCTGTCGATCGTCCGGTCGGCGACATAGGTACCGGCGCCATGGGCCGCCACCATCAGCTGTTCGCGGGTGAACACCATGTCCGGGCGGGCCATCAGTGCTTCCAGAATGGCAAATTCGAGTGCTGTCGGTGCCACCTGTTCGCCGCGAAAAGCCACTGTCCTGCCGGCGCGATCCAGGCGCAGGTCGCCGACCGTCCTGTCATTGTCCGTCGTTTCGGTCGAACCGGCAGCGGTGCTGCGCTTGAGGATCGCCTTGACGCGGGCAACCAGCTCGCGTGGACTGAACGGCTTGGTCACGTAGTCGTCGCCGCCGATTTCCAGGCCCAGTATCCGGTCGATTTCCTCATCCCTCGCCGACAGGAAAAGGATCGGGATCGACGAGGTCTTGCGGATCTGGCGGCACACTTCCAACCCGTCCATATCCGCCATTCCGATGTCGAGAATGATGAGGTCGATCCTGCCGCTGCGGAAAGCCGCCAGCGCCTGGTGGCCGTTGCCGGCCGTGGCCGTGGTCATGCCGGCGCGCTCGAGCGCAAAGCAGATCACGTCACGGATGTTCGGCTCGTCATCGACGACAAGGATGCGGTGGGCCATAACGACTCCTGGAACATTGGGTGCCGCTGGTGATATCGCCGTTTCACCGTTCAATCAAAGCGGTCGAATGGAGATAGTTTTCCATTCTGTAGGCGCGGTAGCTCCAGCTGCGCCAGTTCGTATCGCGCATCCTGTACTCGTAGGCCAGCCGTTTTCGGGCGTGATCCGCCATCGGCCGTTTGCCGTTGTCCCGGCCCACGGAAGCGAGATAGAGATCGAGAGCCGGAATGGCCGAGGGGCCGAGCGAGGCCAGGTAGTCGATGTCGAGAGGCGTGCCGACCTGACCCAGTTCCATGCTGTTTTCGACGTTGAAGCGGGCAATGAACGCCGAAAAGTCGAAGAATGCCCCCACATAGAGAACCGTCAGCAGGCTGGCGAGGTTCATCGATATCAGCCAGCCGTTCGAACGGCGCAGCGCGATGCGCAGCAGGATGAACACCAGCCCGGCCGCGACCAGACCCATCCAGATGCCGGCGGCGATCCGCAATCCGGTCAGGGAATAGGTCTCGACATAAAGATCGAGCCTGAGAATGGAGGACAGACAAAGCAGGACGTTCTGCAGGATCCAGGCGATGACCAGC
>CBDDGK010000065.1:0-60897 GCA_965227625.1 Neorhizobium sp.
CGCCTCCGGCGCGACGATACCGTAACATTCGCCCCAGCCCACTTTGCCGCTTTCGCCGGTGACTTTGATCAGCAACGTCATGTCGGTAGAGGGATAAATGGTGCGGTTGCCCTTGCGGATCAGGTAACCGCGCTCGTTGATCGCCTCACCTTCCTTCAGCGGCCCGAGATAAGGCACTTCGCGCGGGATGGAGATGATGAAGGTCTCGACCGAGACGATCGCATCGACGACGTTTTCGGCATTTGTCTCAGCTCAGTTGGGCTTGTGATTGGAATAGGGCAGATCGGCTTCGGCAAGCAGCAGAGCCAATTCCTTGCGGTCGCCTTCGTCGAATTTCGGCCCCTTGCCGCGCACGAACGTGTGCTTGATGACGCCGCGGCGGCGCAGCACTTCCTTGGTCATATGCATGCGGAAAATCGCCTGGAAATTCAGGAGCGGCAGGGAGACGTTGTAAAGCTTGCGCGTCGTCGCAACGTCACCGTTCTGCCACGCATGGATCATCTGCGCGTGGATATCGGCAAGCTCGGCCGCCGGCATGGTGCCGGCCGCGCCGCGGGCGAGTTCGTCGGTGATGTATCGCCCGCCGGCACCGCCGAAGATCGCGTCGAGCGAACCATTGGCCGCCGCCTTGATGCGGGTCAGATGTTGGCCGCAAGGCGCGGTTTCTTCCTTGACGTAGCGGATCTCCTGCACTGCGTTGGCGACAGCCGCCACCTCTTCCGGCGTCAAACCGGCGCCGATCGGCTTAGGCTGGTTCTGCAGCATGATGGGAACGCCTGCATTGGCTGCGACTTGCTTGAAATATTCCGTCTGCGCAGCGATATCGTTGCCGAGCGACAGGGGCGCCATGACCATGGCCGCGCCTGCCCCGATTTCCGCCGCCTGCGCCACGTGCTTCGCCGCCGCCTTCGGGTCCGGGTCGCTGGCGCCGATGATGATCGGAATACGCCCGCCGATGCGTTCCGCAAGCAGTTCCACCTGTCGCTTGCGTTCTTCCGGCGTCAACGTGTCCACTTCGCTTGCCACGCCCGGATAAACGACGCCGTCGACCTTGCTCTCCAATGCGAAGTCGATGATCGACAGGAAATCCTGTTCGTCGATCGAACCGTCATCGCGGAACGGCGTGGGAAGAACGGAAAAGCTCCGGCTAAGGTTTTGGTCATTTGACTGCTCCGGCGGTGACGCCCTGAATGAAGTAACGTTGGAGGAACATGAAGGCGATCACGATGGGTGCGGATGCGATCAGCGATGCCGCCATGGCGCCGCCCCAGTCGGAATTGACCTCGTTGAGATAGGTGAGAAGCAGGCCTGGCCCGATCGTGCGCTTGTCCTCGGAGGTGATCAGCGTCATCGAATAAAGAAGGTCGTTCCAGGACCACATGAAGGAATAGAGGAAGACGGTGACAATCGGCGGGATGGAGATCGGAATGACGATCGTATGGAAGATCCTGAGATCGCTCGCCCCGTCCGCCCGTGCCGCGTCGATCAGTTCGTCCGGCACCTGGCTGAAATAGCTGTAGAGCATGTAGGTCGACACCGGCAGGGCAAAGACGATGTAGCTGAGGATCAGCCCCGGTCGGGTATCGAGCAGGTTCAGTTCGCTCATCAATGGATAGATCGAGATCAGCAGCAGGCCGAACGGAAACATCTGTGCCGACAGCATGAAGAGCATGACCGGCTGGCGGCCGATATACCGTACTTGGCAAAGCTGAACCCGGCATAGAGCGCCAGCAATGTCACCAGCGCCGCACTGCAGGTGGAGGTGATCAGGCTGTTGGTGAGGTACATCGGCAACTTGCCGGTCGTCAGCGCGCGAACAAAATGCTCAAGGCTTGGCATGGTCGGGAACGGCGTCGGCACGACCCGATAGAGCTCGGCATTCGCCTTCAGCGAAGAGATCACCAGCCAATAGAGCGGGAAGAACAGAAGAACCCGATGGCGAGGGTGGCGAGGCCGAAGACGATCTTGGCCTGTTTCGAAGAAAGGTCGAACATCTCAGTTTCCCTTCACCAGCATGCGCAGATAGAGGAAAGCGGGAGGCAGTAGGGCGCAGACCCAAAGCACGCCGACGGCCGAGGCAAAGCCGATATCCCACTGTTCGAAGGCACGTCTGTAGACCTCGACCGACAATACGGTCGTCGCCCGCACCGGCCCGCCGCCGGTCAACGCATAGATCGTGTCGAAACTGCTGCAGGTTGCCGATGACGCCCGAGAACGACCACGATGATCAGCACGGGCCGCAGATGCGGCAGGATATGGTCGCGCAACACCGCCCAGTTTCCGGCGCCATCGACGCGCGCCGCATCGATCTGTTCTTTGTCGAGGCTCTGCAGCCCGGCGAGGAAAAAGGACATGAAAAGCGGGATCGACAGCCAGACCTTGGTCAGCACCACCGCCAGCATCGCGCCCTGCGGCGTCGAAAGCCAAGCTTGCGGGAAATCGATAAGGCCGAGTTCCATCAGGAAGGCGTTGAGCACGCCGTAACGGAATTGAAGATCCAGCCCCAGATGAAGGCACTGACCGTGGACGGCAGGACCCAGGGCAGGAGCGATAGCGAGCGCAGAACACCGCGGCCGGCAAACGGCTGGTTCATGATCAGCGCCCAACCGAGCCCGGCCACCAGCGTGCCTGCGGTGGTAAGCGCGACATAAATCGCCGTGGTGAAGAAGGCTGCCCAGACATCGGGATCGGAGGCGATCTTCACGAAGTTCTCGGCGCCGATATAGCGCGGCTCCATCATCTCGACTGTGTATTCGAACAACGAAAGGCCGAGCGCGGAAAGGAACGGGTAGAGAATGATCGCAGCGAAGGCGAGCGCCGCAGGGAGTAGCAATAGCAACCCTATGCGGTTCTGCCCCGCTTTCAGCCCGCCCCGGTTCGCATGCGGCGAGACCGGGTAGGCGAGCGTGTTGTTTTCGATCACGGCCATAAGGTCATTTCCTGTTCGATAGATACGCTATAGCGATCGCGCCTGAGCGGCCCCTCATCCGCCTGCCGGCGCCTTCTCCCCGTTATGACGGGGAGAAGGAGGCCAGCCGCACCGTTTCTCACGATCTCGACCGCTGAGCGGAGCACATCCCCTCTCCCCGTCAAAACGGGGAGAGGGTTAGGGTGAGGGGCAAGCCTCAGATGCAACTGCTGTAGATAGCACCCAACCGCTAATCCCAGCGGTTGGGGAATGAAGCCGACTATTCCGACTTCTTCGCCTTCTCCATGCTGGTCGTCAGACGGGTCTGCATGGCCTTGATCGCATCATCCGCAGATTTCTGGCCGAGCAGAGCGCCCTGCACTTCCTCACCGATGATCGTCGTAAGATCCGCCGCATTCGACCAGATGCCGACTTCGTTACGGCGAGCATCACCCGTCGCTGCCGACCAGTTCTTGAGATAGGCGTCGTTGGCGACTGCGGTGCGAGCCGACTTGGTCACCGGCAGGGCGCTCATCTTCAGCGTATAGGTGGTCTGAACCGGATCGGAGGTGATGTAGGTCAGGAACTTGTCGGCCGGATCTGTTGCCTTTGCCTTGCCGCCCGTGGCGAACTGCACAAGCAGATGCCCCCACTGAACCGAGACGGACTTGTCGCCCGCTTTCAGAACAGGTGTTGGCATGGGCAACACATTGGCGTCGAACGCTTCACCCTTGCCGGAGAAGTCACGCAGGAAGGTGCGGGTCTGGGGAGCGTCGAGATAGAATGCGGAAGCGCCCTGCGCCAGAAGCCGGCGTGAATCCGGTCGATCGATTTCCGGTGCTGCCAGGCGATCCTTCATCAGGCCAACCATGAAACCCAGCGCCTCGCGGCTTTGCTTGCTGTCGACGACGACCTTGCCGCTGTCATCAATGATGCGGCCGCCATAGACCCAGTTCCAGACCATGAAGTCGATCAGGATGGAGCCGTTGTTCTTGGTCGCCATCGTGTAGGGAACAGAATTCGGCACCTTGTCGCGAACCGCGACCATCGCCTTCTTGAAGTCCTCAATCGTCTTGGGCGGTTCGCTGATGCCGGCCTTGGCAAGCACTTCCTTGTTGGCGACCATGCCGATCGAGCCGGAGATCAACGGTAGCGCAAGCTGCTTGCCGCCGATATTGCCCATGGCGAGCGCATCCGGCGCAAAGGCCGCTTCGAGCTTGTCCTTGCCGTAAACCGTGTTCAGGTCGACGAGATTGTCCAGGGCCGCGAAGGTCGGCAGCCAGCGTTCGGAAAGCTGGGCGATATCCGGCAGGGTCTTGGAGCGGGCGCGCAGGAAGATGTTCTTCTGCATGTCACCCCAGGCGAAACCGAGCGGCTCGACTGTCAGCTTTTCAGCCTTGCTGAAATCGTCGAGCGTCGCCTGAACCGCGGCCTTGTTCGGCTCCTCGGCATAGGTGAAGCTCATATAGCTGAGGTCTGCCGCGTGCGCTGCACCCGAGCCCAGCACGACAGCGACGGCCGCCGTGCCGATCAACTTCTTCATTACGTTCATCTGATCCTCCCGAAAACGATGAAAATGGAACTCTGTTTCAATTCTAAAAAAGACAAGCGGCGAGTGCCGTTTCCACCTGTCTCCCCTTTTAGACGACGCCTCCGTCGACGATGAACGTCTGCGCGGTAATGAGGCGGGAATCATCTGCCGCCAGGAACAGCGCCATGCGGGCGATGTCGGGCGGCAATAAATGCTCCTTGAGGCACTGGACCTCGAGGTATTCGGAAAATTTGCCCTGATAGATGCGCTTGGCGCGCTCCACCTGGCGTTCAGTCAACACCCAGCCCGGCGCGATCGAATTGACACGGATATTGCGGTCACCGAGCTCGCGGGGCGAGCGATTTCGTCATCCCCATAACGGCGGACTTTGCGGTCGTATAAAAGATCAGCCCGGCGGCGCCGCGCATCCACGAAATCGAGCCCATATTGATGATTGATCCGCCGCCAAGTTCCGCCATTTCCGGCACGACGGCCTGGACGGCAAAGAACTGGTGACGCAGATTGGTCTGGAACCGCTCGTCCCAGTATTCCGGCGTTACCTCTTCGAGAGGTTTGCGGTCATCGTTTCCGGCATTGTTGACGAGAACGCGGATCGGTCCGATCTCGGACCGCAATGCATCGACGCCGGCCTTCAAAGCATCGATATCGCGCAGATCGGCCGCGCGGTAAAACGGCCTGTTACCGGTCTTTTTCTGGATGGTTTCGGCAGTCTCATCGGCCACGTTCGCATTGAGCTCGAGAAAACCGACCTTGCAGCCTTGCGCACAGAAATGCTCAACCAGCGAGGCACCGATGCCCGAGCCACCGCCGGTAATCAACACGCCCTTGCCCTTGAGGCTGGGATATTTCGCGGCCTCGACATGCACCTTTTCGATCAGTTCCTGATGGATGGTCATGCGGCCTCCAGAGCGACGGGACGCGCGGATGCGAGCGACAGGCCATCGGCAGAAAAGACATGGATCATCGCAGGATCGACATGCACGCCGATCGGTTCGTTGCGCTTGACGGCCCGGTTCACCGGAGAGCCGCACGACAACCATTTCATCGGCGCCGTCCAGAGCCACATAGGCATAGGTGTCGCTGCCGAGATGTTCGGTGATCGTGACCGTGCCGGCAAGCGAATCCGGCGCTCCACGATTGACGAGTTCCACATGCTCCGGGCGGATGCCGATTTCGACAGGCGAAGACGAAAGATTGCGGGGCAACCGAACCTCGCCACCGGGCACTGCAAACAGGCCATCACTCTTCTTGGCACCAAGTTTCAGGAAATTCATCTTGGGCGAACCGATAAAGCCCGCCACGAAGCGGTTGATGGGCTTGTTATAGAGATCGAGCGGCGAGCCGATCTGTTCCACGCGGCCGGCATTCAGCACGACGATCTTGTCGGCAAGAGTCATCGCCTCGATCTGGTCGTGAGTCACGTAGATCATCGTGGTGCCGAGCGCCTCCTTCATACGCGCGATCTCGATGCGCATCTCCACGCGCAAAGCCGCGTCAAGGTTGGAAAGCGGCTCGTCGAACAGGAAGATGCGCGGTTCACGCACGATGGCGCGGCCGATCGCGACGCGCTGACGCTGACCGCCGGAAAGCTGGCGCGGCTTGCGCTCAAGATAAGCGTCGATGCGGAGCTTCTTGGCGGCCTTGCCGACACGTGCGGCGATTTCTTCCTTCGGCGTGCCGGCGAGGCGAAGCGCATAACCCATGTTTTCCGCCACCGTCATATGCGGATAGAGCGCATAGGACTGGAAAACCATGGCAATGCCACGTTTGGCGGGCGGCACGTCGTTGACCAGCTCGCTGTCAATCGCCATCTGGCCGGCGGTAATTTCGTCGAGGCCGCAGATGAGCCGCAGCAGAGTGGATTTTCCGCAGCCGGATGGGCCGACGAAGGCGACGAACTCGCCGTCCTCCACGGTCAGGTCGATGCCCTTCAGCACCTCGGCGGAGCCGAAGGATTTGCGAATGTCTTTCAGTTCAAGCTTGGCCATCTCTGTCTCTTGATTTTCAGCCCGCGAACATCTGCGCGGCCTTGGCCCTTGATGCCGGTATCGATCGAAAAGATGCTGCCGGAGAGCGGCGCTTCGGAAAGCTGCGCCGCGGACAACCGGATTCGTGCCGAGGTGACGAACAGTGTCTGCATGTCCGGCCCGCCGAAGACACAGCTTGTGGGCCGCGGCACGGGCAGATGCACGACGCGCTCCACCTTCCCCTCCGGGTCGTAACGGGTCACGCACCAACCATCCCAATGGGCGACCCAGAGAAACCCTTCCGTATCGACCGTCATGCCGTCCGGTTTGCCCTCGGCATCAGGTACGGTAATGAAGGTGCGCCGGTTGTCGATCTCGCCGCTTTCTATATCGAAATCATAGGCATAGATGGTCTGGCGGTTGGTATCGGTGAAATACATGGTGCGATCGTCCGGGCTCCATCCGAGACCGTTCGACACGTGGAAACCGCGGTCCATCTCGCTGGACCGGCCATCCGTATCGATCCGCCAGAGCCGACCCTGATCGGGCGAACTGTCGATCGCCAGCGTACCGGCCCACAGTCGCCCGCGGCGGTCGCATTTGCCGTCGTTGAAGCGGTTGCCGGGCCGATCGGCTTCCGGTCGGGCAATCGTGGTGATCTCGCCATTCGAAAGGTCGACGCCACGGATCTCGCCATGCATGGCGGCGACAAACCCGCCGCGTGCACGGGGCACGATGAAGCTGATCAATTCCGGCACCTGCATGGCTGTGTAGGTGCCCTTCACCGGATCACCGGTCAGCACCGCAGGCGCCAGTATATCGACGAAATAGAGCTTCTTGTGTTCCGGAGACCAGTGCGGCCCCTCCCCCAGAAACGTGCTTGCCGGAATGACACAGCGCACATCGGCGCGATCGGGGCCAAGGGGGCGCGGCTTGACCGCAAGCGACATGGCAAATTCTCCATAATTGCCGGAGGTGCGGCGCGCCGCCTCGATCACATCCCGACCGAAAGCATGCAGGCGGTCGACGGGCAGGCGAAATGACGGCGCAATGATGCCGATCGCACCGATCGGCTCGCCGCGATGGTTCAAAACGGGCGCGGCGACCGAGGAAATACCGATATGCTGCTCATCGACAGAGACTGCGTAACCGCGCGCCTTGGTGAGATCCAGCTGGCGGCTCAATTCGTCCGGATTGACGATCGTATTGGGCGTCAGGCGCTCCAGATCGACACCGTCAAGCAGTGCGCGACGCTTTTCAAGGGACAGATGCGCCAGGATCGCCTTGCCGAGCCCGCTGGCATGCGGCGCGGCGCGTGAACCGACGCCGTTGTTGAGCCGCAACGGCTGCGGCACTTCACGCTGATCAATGTAGAGAATGCTATCCCCGTCGAGCACGCCAAGCCGGATTGCTTCTCCCGTGAGATCACGAAGTCTGGCAAGCTCGGGCTCAGCCGCGCCGCGCAGATCGAAATTGTCCCAAACCTTGTGTGCCCATTGGAAAACCCGTGGCGCCAGCCGATAGACCTGATCTCGCGTGTCGAAATGCAGCAATCGCTCGTCGACCAGCGCCTGCAGCAGGCGATGCAAAGTACCCTTCGGCAGCTGTGTCTGGTCGAGCAGTTCGGTGAAGCGCAGACCGCGGGCTTCTGCCGCCACCGCATCGACGATCTGGATGCCGCGCGTCAGCGCCTGAACGCCGGGTACTCCACCCGTATCGTTCGCGACATCCTTATCGATCGATTCCAATTGAACCTTGGCCATAACCTCTCCCAGGTGACGATTTCCTTTGCCGCTCCCACAGCATGTCACCTTGCTCTTGCCAAGAGAGATATCTTGGAACTAAGTTCCATGTCAACAGCGAAACTGATGAGGCCTCACTCTTGAGGTCAACGGGAGGGCAATTTGCACATTACAAGAGTAGATCATTGGCTGGTCCGCATGCCGTTTACAGAGGATATTCTGTGGGGGTCCGGACGCAGGATCGGCACCACGCGACTTGTTTGCCGGATCGAGACGGACGCCGGAATTATCGGCTGGGGCGAGACGATTTCATTGATCGCCAACGTGCCCGCGGTGTTTGCGGATATCGTTGCGCCGCTGGCGATCGGTTATCCGGTCGCGGACGCCGAGCGGTTTCATCGGCATGTGCTGGGCGCCGGCTTCTACCATCACAAGCGCGCCGCCGTGATGGCAATTTGCGCCATGGAAATGGCCATGTGGGACGCGCTTGGCAAACAGGCCGGCCTTCCGCTTTACGCGATGTGGGGCGGACGCTGGCGGAAAGACGTCGAGGCCGCCGCCTATCTCTTCACCAACGACCCCAAGGGGCTGTCGGACCGGCTCAAGCGTTTCCTCGATATCGGTTATACGACTTTCAAGGTGAAGATCGGCTTCGATGAGCGCAGCGACATAACCCTTGCGGAAACGTCTCGACAGGTGATCGGCGACCATCCGCTGCGTCTCGATGTCAATGGCGCATGGAACCCCGCGACCGCCAAACGTCAGCTGGAAAAGCTCAAAGCCTTCGATCCTGCCTATGTCGAACAGCCGCTGGAACTCGACGATCTCGCCGGTCATGCGGCACTCGTTGCCCGCTCCCCCGTGCCGATCGCGCTCGACGAAAGCGCCTACACGCTTTCCGATGTCGGCAATATCGTTCGCGCCCAGGCCGCCGATGTGGTCCTGCTCGATCCGCATGAGGCCGGCGGCCTCTGGCAGACGATCAAGGCTGCGGCAATCTGCGAGGCGGTCGGCATTTCGGTCACGCTGCATTCCGGCGCTGAGTTGGCGCTATCGCAATCCGCCTATATCCACCTTGCGGCGTCGCTTCCCAATATGTCGATCGCCATCGACACCGAGCGCGCCTATCTCGGCGGCGATATCTCTCCCAATGCACCGGTTCTGGAGGCCGGCCGTTTCCAGGTGCCGGAAGCTCCGGGTCTCGGTGTCGATGTCGATATCGAGAAGCTCGAGAAATACCGCGTTCCCGGCATTGCCGGCGCCTATCTCGATACCGAGCGCAAGGACTGGTTTCCCGTAAAGCCCGCCTATTGATGCAATCCCGCCTGCCAGGATGACGCCCCATGAATATTGCAATCGAATGGACCTCAATGGCCTTCCGCGCCCTCCTTCTGGACGGCGAGAAGATCGTTGGTGACAAGAAAAGCGACCGCGGCACCACCAAGGTGGCGAATGGCTCCTTTGAGGCCGCCCTTCGCGAAGAACTCGGAGATTGGATCCAGCAGGCCGAAAGGATCCTGTTGTCCGGCATGATCACCAGCCGCAACGGCTGGATTGAAAGCCCATTTGCGATGGTCCCCGCCGGCCCCGAAAACCTTGTCGCGCGTGCCGTAACCCACAAGATCGACGGCTTGCCGCCGCTGATCTTCCTGCCGGGCATCGCTCAGACGAAGCCGTTGCCGGATGTGATGCGCGGCGAGGAAATCTCACTTTTCGGACTGGAGCAGACCGACGGTCTCTTCGTACTACCCGGCCCGCATGCGAAGTGGTTGACGATGGAACGCGGCCATATCACCGGGATCACCACCTATATGTCCGGTGAAATCCTCAATCTCCTGAAGAAGGATTCGCTCGTCTCGCGGCTCATCCCGCCGACTTATGAGGAGAGACCAGACGCCTTTCGTCGCGGCGTCGAGACCGCCTATCAGCAAGACGCTTTCCCCGGCAAAATCCTCGCCCGCATCTTCTCCGCCCGCAGCCTCGTTCTGTTCGATCAACTGCAACCGGAAGACATCGCCGATTATCTTGCCGGCCTGATGATCGGTGCGGAGATCAGTGAAGCTCTGGGTACGGACAGATCCCGCAACATCACCATCGTCGGCCACACGACGCTAGCCCAGAACTACAAACGCGCGCTTGATCTGGCCGGTGCGCAGGCAGTGCTATCTTCACCGGCCATGGAGAAAGGTTTCATCCGCCTACAAAAGGCGCTCGGCCCATCGTAACCCCTGCGCTTCTCGGATGATTTTGAGATGGCGCCTCAAATGTGCCATCTCCCCCACCGGCGGCAGCATCCGCGACCAATCCAACTATCCGGAAAGCCTTTTCGACCAATCTTCCACAGTGCCCGTCGCAAGTCGCCTGGTTGCGTAGTCGCGCCAGTTTGCGGCAAGACGCGGCAATACGGCGATTGCCTGCAGTTCATCGCGATTGAGGGTATCGACGTAAAACGCCCGCCGGATGCGCCCGATTGTCCAGTCGGGCGATTGGCGATCGATCCGTTCTATCTGATCACCGGCCGCAACCATTCCCGTCTGTAGTACCCGGTAATACCAGCCCGTCCGGCCCGTGGTCTGGACAGATTTTGCCATATGTTTCAAACCGAACCGTTCGTTGAGCTTCCAGCACGGCTGACGCCCTTGACTTACTTCCACAACGGCGCCGCCGATCGCGAAGACGTCACCGATTGCGACCGCATCCTCGTCGATACCTGTTGTTGAAATGTTTTCGCCGAATGCCCCTGGGCCCGCGAGTACATCGTTGTGACCGATTTCCTGGCGCCAGCAGGCATAGTGCTCGAAGGGATAGTGATGCAATGCCTTCTCGGGTCCACCATGATGTTTGCGGTCTCCTTGCGCATCGCCTGCCAGACCCTCCGCTCCAAGCAATACAGGCCCCTTGACCGATGACTTGGCGATACCGCTCGGTTCGCCGCGCGGACCAAGCGGACGCAGTCCTCCGATCAGAAGTTCGCAGACGAGATGCCCTCTCTTCTTCATGGAAGGCCTCGTCAAGCGGGTTGGGGCACGGCACAGCGGCCATCGCTGCAGCCTTCATCATCTGAAATTCGCGAATGATCTCGATCCGGGACAGACACGGAAAGCGCCATGGCGATGCGCGCGCCGACGGTCATGTCATCCTCGACCCCGAATGCCTGGTGAATGATGGCGCCATCGCGGCCGATCAGGATGGAGGATGGCGTACCACGCAGACCGAAGCGCTGCATGGTGACGGGGATTGGCGTAACCTCGCCTGCCGCGTCCACCCCAACCGGATGGCGGATCCGGTACTCGTGAAGAAACGCCTCCAGTGTCACCGGCGACATGGCGGTATGATGTTCGAACACCGTATGCAGGCCGATGACCTGCAGGTCAGTATGACCGAAGACCTGCTCGATGCGCTGTACCTGCGGTATCGACTGGGCAACACAACCCGGACATAACAACTGGAATGCATGGAGATAAACGACGCGGCCACGGAGACGGGCGAGGCTAAGGGGTGCCGGCGTGTTGAACCATTGGCTGACAGCGAGGTCAGGCGCCTGCGGCGGCATGGCCCTGAACCTGTTCCGCGCTGTGCCGAACGTGGACTCGATCTGGCTGAGCTCCTCGCCGACCGAGCCTGTTGCATCTGCGGGATCAATAAGGGTAATTCTGGACATGTTCTTTTCCTCTATTAGCCTGGAGGGGAGAATATGCCGGTTCGTCGATGGCAGTCGCCGAACCGGCTCCAAGATCATTTCGCGGGTTCGACCTTGCCGGGAAGGCTCAGGTTTCCGGAAGCGACCTTGAAGACGTTGCTGACGCAGAGCAGCGGCGCATGCAGGTTGCCATTCACCTTGAGACCGGCGGTTACGCCGTCGAACGACGCACCCTTGATGCCGTTGATCATCGACAGCGGTATCTCGACATCCACGGTGTCACCCTTGAAGTTCGTCGGATATTCCGGGCTGTCGATCAGCAATGGAACGCCCGGCCAAGTGGCCGGCACCTTCGGCTTTGCGCCCGCCGGGATGTCGATGACCTTCAGGCCTGCACCGCAGGCCTTGTCCTCTGCCAGAACCACCCAATGCGGATGCCAGATGTGACGGTTCTTGCCGCCCTTGGCCGCATCGTCGAAGTCCGGATGGAACGTCACCGCGAGAGCAACAATGCCCTGGTCCTTTTCGAAACCAATTTCACCGCTGTTGAGACTTGTCGGCCAGACATAAGCGTAGACACCGGAGCCTTCGAATTTACCCGTAGCGTCAGGCTTGTCCTTACCGGCTTCACCGCGAACGCGGGTCGTGAAGACGGCTTTGTCACCTTTCGTGGCGATCGTCGTCTCGATGATGTCGAAAGAGGCCTGCACCGCCTGGGCGGGTTGCGCCTTGATGGAGTGAGCGGCGGCGGCTGTCAGCCATAGCGATGCCGTACCTGCGATGAGCGCGCCGGCTGCAAGTTTCCCGAACATGGTATTCTTCCTTTCTGGTTTGCCTGGAGGGGTTCAAATTATCCCATCTGGAATGCCTCCCAGGTGGCAGCCTGGGAGGCGGGATCGGCTTCTTCGTGTTCGCGACAGTCGATACGGAGATCCCGCTGGCCGAAAGACGCGTCGACGAAATGACAATGGTGGGGACGAGCGCCATCTGAATGAGCAAATGGCGAAAAATAGCGGCAACTGACACACATGCGTTGCACCGGGATTGCATTTCGCGCCTGCAATTCCCGGATCATCTTGATCAGCGACAGAAGCAGATCCTCCTGCTCGGAGGCATCCAAAGCACCAACGGCCTGGTCCGAAAGATTCGCCCCGTCTCCCCCTGCACCGAGAGCGGCGAGGCCTTCGGGCGACAGACAGACGCGGGTCGATCGTTTGTCGACCTGACCCGCTCGCTTCATCACCAGCGCCTTGCGCTCCAGCGCGTTGATGGAATCGGTCGCGGTCGGCTGGGAGACACCGAGGTGGGCGGCAATCTCCTTGACGCCGAGACCTTCAGACCGCCCTTCCAGAAGGGTCAGAATTGAGAGTTGCGTCGGGTTCAGGCCCGCGGCCTTGGCCCGATTCCAGTCATCGATACGAAGCGCAACAGCCAGCCGCGAGAGGCCTTCACGGATGCGGTAGTTGACGGACAATGGGTTTTTCGGCGTTTCCATACCACATATATATAGGATTCCTATCTATATGCAAGGAGCGGCAAACGGCTATCTGTCTCGCAGTCTATATGACGTCGTCGGCGCGCGTATCCTGATCAGGCCGGCCAAAGCTTTTCATCAACAAGCGACGGGATCGGATTCTCGACAGGCAGAGCGTTCTGATTTTGAGCGGGATGCGCCGGCGGCGGTGAGCGACGCATCCCGGGAACGCCTGACCTCAGGCCTTGAAGAAGGCGAGCAGATCGGCGTTCACGATGTCCGGATGGGTGGTGCAGACGCCGTGCGGCAGGCCGGCATAGGTCTTCAGCGTGCCGTTCTTCAGAAGCTTCACGGAAAGCGGTGCGGAATCTGCGTAGGGCACGATCTGGTCGTCATCGCCGTGCATGACGAGCGTCGGCACGGTGATCGTCTTGAGATCCTCCGTGAAATCGGTTTCCGAAAAGGCCTTGATGCAGTCATAGTGCGCCTTCGCACCGCCCATCATGCCCTGCCGCCACCAGTTCTGAATGATGCCCTGATCCACCTTGGCGCCGGGACGATTGTACCCGTAGAACGGGCCAGCCGGCACGTCGATGAAGAACTGCGCACGATTGGCAATGAGAGCGGCACGAAAACCATCAAACACTTCGATCGGCAGGCCGTCGGGATTCTTGTCGCTCTTGACCATGATCGGGGGCACCGCCCCGATCAGCACCGCCTTGGAGACACGACCCGGCTTGGCGCGGGCGACATAGTGAGCGACTTCGCCGCCGCCGGTGGAATGGCCGACATGAATGGCGCCCTTGAGATCGAGCGCATCCGTCAACGCCGCAACGTCCGCGGCATAGGTATCCATCTCGTTACCGGTCCAGGTCTGGGTAGACCGGCCGTGGCCGCGCCGATCATGGGCGATGACGCGATAGCCCTTGTTGAAGAAGAACATCATCTGGGCGTCCCAGTCGTCTGCACTGAGCGGCCAGCCATGATGGAAGACGATAGCCTGCGCATCGCGCGGACCCCAGTCCTTGTAAAAAATCTCGGTACCGTCTGCGGTCTTGATGAAAGACATGATCATATCCCCTTGTTGAGATGAAGGTGCTTGCGTGGCGGCGGCGGCTCTGCGCGGAAGCGCCATGGCGGCGACCGCCAGGCCTCCCGCGAGGAGCACGTCTCGCCTTGTGACGTCGGCTGCCGGAGCAACGGTGAGTTCATTCATGGTTGTCTCCCTGGTGCGTCTTGCGGATGAAAGAGCCTGTCATCTTCCGCCCCCCTTGTCGGGTGAGATCAAGGTGAGGCAGACACGGCTGACTGACCAGTTAATCTTCGAAAATTTCAGTAAAATACAAATATCACTCACAAAGTTCGAAAATTTTAAAATATTTTATCAATACAAATTCCAGACTTTAATTTATTGATTCATTAAAAATAAGAAACATATTATATATATTGAGCGTGTATTGAATACAAATCAGAAAATTTTCGTTTTCATTTCAAATCAGATCAAAAACTTACTATAGCCTTGACCTAGGATCGCGTCAGGTGGTCGCGACGACGCTCCATCACGATTTCCAGTAGTGCGTGGGCAGCAAGCAACGGCGTTTCCTGGCTGTCACCGACAATCAGCAACCCCGCTCCCGCCCCGTGTGGGGCCATATCGAGCCGTTGGCCGGGAATGATGGCGACGGGCTTGCCTTCGTTCAGGAAGGTGCCGATGATGGATGCGACACCCAGATTGTCCGCCTCCCAGATCGATCCCGAAAAGCCGATGCAGAACGCGGCATCGAAGTCATCGACAACGATCTGGTCGAGCCTGAGCGTATCGGCAAGATCATCGCGAGCCAGCCGGTCGGCCACAAAGCGTCTCGTCCCCTCGTCGTGCCTCGGGTCCTGTCCCGGACCACCGACCATCAGCGGTGCACCGCCCAATGGCGAAGCCAGGACGACATCGGCCAGCATATCCTTGAATAGGTAATAGGGTGGGGCGAGACGTGCCAAGTGCAGTTCGCCGTTGTTGTCGTCATCTTCCGCTGCGGCCAGAATGATGAGCAGACGGATGGGTGCGTAACCGTCCATGGGCATTCTCCTGTTGGAGCCATGTTGCACGGTTGTGGCATGCGCACGAGTTGAGAGATGTAAATCCGTGTAAATCGGATATTCCCGGCTAAAGCTGGATTATGTCGGCTTCGATTCGACGCAGCCATCCGACCGCACCTTGCAGGCGAGCCTGCTCGGCCGCAGCCGCAAGGCATTGCGCGGCAGATGCCTCCTTCCCGAGCTTCCGGTGAACCCGCCCTTCTATCCGGATAAGCTCCGGCAGGCACCAGTACTCACCGGCCTTCTGGCCACGCGACTGCGCCGCCCGCAACAGCTCCAGCGCATCGTCGTCTTCTCCGCGTTCAGCCCGGGCGGAAGCCTCCACACCCTCGAACATGGTGCGAAACAGAATGAAGCCGGCAGCGCCGAGAACAGCCTTGGCCTGACGCAACTGCCGGAGGCAATCCTCGATCCGTCCGGCGCGCAAATGCAGTTCAGCCTCGAAACAATCGGCATAAACGTGCCAGACATCGAGCGAGATCGGCTTGGTGTTGTCGCGCAGAAGCTGGATGTATTGCGCGGCCAACTCATTATCGCCGCTGAGCAGCGCAAGCGGGCATGCAGCCTCGGCCAGCACATTGGCAAGCGAAGGGAGATGGCCTGTCGCGACGGCATAATCGATGGTTTCGTCAACCTCCCGGAAGGCGGCTTCGGATTGTCCCAGGAACCACAGGCACCGGGCGATCATGATCCTTGCGGTCACGCGTTGGTCGAACTGAAAACGGACGGAATGCCGGCTCTGCGGGACTCTTTCGTAATCGGCTAGCATCTCCCGAAGTTTCACGAGGGCTTCCTCGTGCCGACCGAGCCAATGCAGCGTGGCGCCCACCATCCGCTTTCCGACAATCAGGTCGGCAGGATCGTCTGATTGTGCAGCAAGTTGCTTGAACCGCCGGGCATAGTCCATGCCGAGATGCGGTTCCGCGCGGTTCAGCGCATCGACCCACAGCGCCCAAATGCCGCGCAATTGATGATCGATGTCACCGAGCGTTTCCGCGATCCTTATCGCCGTCGTCCATGCCGCAATTCCGTGTTCCGGCGCTCCTAGCGCGCGCATCTGCGGCCAGCCGAGAGCTGCATAGAGCTTCATGCGGGTCCGTTCGTCGAGATCAGGACGCTGATCCAGAAAGTTGATCGCTTGCGTCACGGCACCCAGGCACTCGTCGATCAACGACAGGCGGAAAAATAGTGGCAGGGTGGCGATGGTCAGCCGTGCACCCGCCAGCGGATCGCCGTCCTCCGAAAACGCCCAGTGTAGCGCGCTGCGAACCGCGGGTAGCTGCTGGGCAAAGTCCTGTGACCAAGCTTCGGTGGAAAGCGAATAAAGCTCCTGTTCAGACCCTTCAAAGGTCTGACACAGGTATCCCGTGAAACGGGACATCACCGCATCCGTCGCGCCAGATTCGTCAAGCTTTTCGGCGGCATAAAGGCGCGTGGTGTCCAGAAGACGGTAGTTCGTGCCATTGGCCGAGCGCTCGGCGATGACCAGTGACTTGGCAACGAAGGTTACCAGCATTTCCTCTGCAGCCAGATCGGAGACGATGGCACCGGCGGCACTCGCGGTGAATCGTCCTCGGAAAACCGAGAGCTCCCGAAGAGCCTGCTGTTCGGTCGGCGACAGGATGAGATAGCTCCAGTCCAGCATCGCGCGTAGCGTCTGATGCCGCGGCAGCGCCGTTCGCCGCCCCCGCGTCAGCACGTTGAAGCAATCCGTAAGCGCCCGCGACAAGCCCTGCACACCGACGGTTTCCAGCCGCCCGGCAGCCAGCTCGATCGCCAGTGCGATGCCATCGAGCCGCGCGCAGATATCGATGACATGGGGGGCATCTTCGTCGGTCAGTTCGTAACCACCCAGACAAGCATCCGCGCGATCGACAAAAAGCTGCACGGCCGGACTCTTGATGGCCTCGGCGGCGCTACCGTTCCCAAGCGGCAATTCAAGAGACGTGAGCCGGTGTACCCGCTCGTCCTGCGCCCTCAGCGGCTCGCGGCTTGTCGCCAGGATACGTAACCGCGCGGTGCGGGCGAGGATATCCTCGCAAAGCTCTGCAGCGCGCGACACGACATGCTCGCAACTGTCGAGAACCAGTAGAGCATCCGAGCCGTCCAGAGCATGGGCTATGTCTCGCAGCAGGTCCTCGCTGCGCGTCGAGATGCCGATACCGGATGCAATAACCGATGGAATTAGATTTCCGTCGGCGATTTCCGACAGGTCGATCCAGACGACATCGCAACTGGGCGGCAGGGTCGCTACCACGGCGCGGGCGATCGTGGATTTGCCGATACCACCGGTACCCGCCACCGTAAGCAGCCTACCCTTGTCGAGTTGCCGGGCGATCGTGAGGACGGTCTCCTCCCGGCCGAAAATCCGCGACGCCATGGAAGGTATGCGCGGTTTGTGACGTTTTGCGGCATCCCCGGCCGGTGTGCCTCTCGCGACCTCCGCGACGAAGCGATAACCGCGGCCCGGTACATTGGCGATATAGCGCGGCTCCCGCTGAATATCCCCGAGGGCTTTTCTAAGGGCCGAGACATGTACCCGGAGGTTTGCGTCATCGACAAAGGTCGATGGCCAGACTGCACTGACGATCTCAGCATTGGTCTTTAATACGCCGGGTTCGGAAAGAAGGAATAGCAGGATATCAACGGCGCGGCTGCCAAGCGGCACGGTCTCGCCATCCTGCGTCAGGCTACGCCTGGCCGGCACGATCGAGAACGGTCCGAACCGCAATTCCTCTTCCAAACAAACTCTCCCCTGAGAGCCATCAAGGTCGCCAGATCATTGCGTTCTGTCAAATAAAACAGTGTAAAGGATGAAAGAATATCACATTGGCGAGCATCAGATTGCGCTCCACTCGGAAGCCTGACTTGCAGGGCACGGATGACCGCGGCGATGTGAGCGGCTTGGCACCGTAAAACCTAGAGCTTCTTACGATCTGACTCGATGCGACCGGAATGCCGCGTGTTCCTGACCTCGAACAGGGCTGCAACGAAGGCGCGCACGAGGCGTGCCTTCTGCATGTCGGGGCGAAACAGGAGGTAGCTCTTGAAATAGACTGCCGGTTCGAAGGGGCGGAAAACAAGGCCGCGCTCGGCAAAACCATCGATCGCGAGCGGATTGACGATGCCGACACCGACGCCCTCCAGCGCCAGCGCGC
Source organism: Neorhizobium sp. (assembly GCA_965227625.1). Lineage (GTDB taxonomy): Bacteria > Pseudomonadota > Alphaproteobacteria > Rhizobiales > Rhizobiaceae > Neorhizobium. The sequence continues at coordinate 18,536 of CBDDGK010000065.1, forward strand.
AGGCCGTAATGGCGAACGGTGTTTCGATCACCAGGTTGGGCTTTGCGCCGGCCTCTTCGCAGAACCGGTCGAACTGCAGGCGAGCGCGATCTTCCGGTGACAGGGCCACGTAATCGACACCGTCGAAATCCTCAGGGCGGACGATCTTCTTCGCGGCGAGATGATGACCGGCGGGAATTGCACAGAGTGCAGGGAAGCTGCCGAAGACCTGATGTTCGACGCCCGACAAATCGACCTCATCGGCTGCAAGGCCCAGATCGTATTCACCGTCGACCACGTGATTTCGCACGGCTGCCGACGTCATGATGCTGAGCGTAACGATCGCGGATGGAAAATTCTCGCGGAATTTACGGACTGCCCGCGGCACGATGGTCGAACCGGCCGCGGCAAGGCTGGCGACGCGGATATGTCCGGAGCCGAAATCCCGGATGCGCGCTGCCGAGGAGCGGAGCAGGTCCAACCCTCGAAAGCTCTGTTCGACGTCGCGATAAAAAGCCTGCCCCTCGGGCGTGGCTATCAAGCGGCCCTTCACGCGGTCGAACAGCGCAAAGCCAACGGCGTCTTCAAGCTCGCCGATCAAACGGCTGACATTGGGTTGCGTCACGCCCATCAATTCAGCCGCACGCGAAACGGTGCCGCTCAGGATGACCGCCCGGAACGCCTCGACCTGCCTGAAATTCATGTTTCAACCCTATAAGCTTTACGCATAGACTTAGACGTCCTGATCAATTGTTTGTCTACCTCGGCTGCCGCAAGATCGATGCAAATCTTGCAGTGAAGGACATTCGATGCGTGACAAGACGCTTTGCGTAAAACATCCCGAGGTTTCGCACGAGGGCTTTGCAAGCCTCGCGACGCCCACCTACCGGGCATCGACGATCGTGTTCGACAGCGCGGAAGCCTATGCGAAGCGGAGCCAGCGCGGGCCGGACGGCTATACCTACGGACTGCATGGAACGCCGACGTCACGGACGCTCGAAGCCTCGATAACGGCGCTCGAGCAGGGACTGCGGACGGTTCTCGTCCCATCCGGGCAGGCGGCGATCACGGTCGTGTTTCTATCGGTTCTGATGCCGGGAGATACCGTTCTCATCCCGGACACGGCCTACCCGCCGGTTGCCGGCTTCTGCGAGAACTATCTGAAGCCGCGCGGCATCGGCTACCGCATCTATGATCCAATGATCGGCAGCGGCATCGAGGCGCTGATTGATGATACCGTGAAGCTGATCTGGACCGAGTCCCCCGGCTCGACCACCATGGAGATCCAGGATATCCCGGCCATCGTCGCCGTCGCAAAAGCGCGTGACATCCTGACGGGTTGCGACAATACCTGGGCGACGCCGCTCTACTTCAAGCCCTTGGCGTTCGGCATGGACTTTTCGTCGATGGCGCTGACCAAGTATGTCGGGGGCCACTCCGATCTTCTGATGGGATCAATCGCGGTCAAGGACATTGCGCTGCATCGCAAGCTCAAGGACACAATGCGGATGATCGGCATCGGCGTTTCGCCCGATGACTGCGCACTTGCATTGCGCGGGATGGAAACCATGGGCGTGCGGCTTGCCCATTCCGGCCGGGTCGCCACCGATTTCGCGCGACGAATTGCAAGTCTCGTCCCCCAGGGCCTCGTCCTGCATCCGGTCCTGCCGGAAAGCGTCGGCCATGAATATTGGAAGCGGGATTTCACCGGCTCGAGCGGCGTTTTCAGCGTCGTCATCCCGCCGCATGCCGAAGACGCGCTGCCGGATCTCCTGACGGCTGCCAAGGCCTTCTCCATCGGCGCCTCCTGGGGTGGAACGCATAGCCTGCTGGCGCCGATGACGATCACCCGCGCGACTTCGGGCGACTTTCACTCAGGTACAATCCTGCGCATCAGCGTCGGCCTCGAAGACGAAAACGATCTGTGGGCAGATCTTGAACCGATCGTGGAAGCGATTGCCGCAAAGGAGCCGGTCGCCCGCAGAGCCTGATTTCGTTGCCAGTATTCAAACAATAAAAGGGAACACGTGCATGCAAACATCAGTCTGGAAAACCGGCCTCCTCGCCGCAACCGCGCTTGCGGCGTCGGTCGGGGTGGCGCAGGCCAAATCGACACTCGAAACCGTCAAGGAACGCGGCTACGTCACGTGCGGCGCGGGCGAATCCACCATGGGCTTCTATACGCCCGACAGTAACGGCAAGTGGGCCGGCATGGAGATCGATACGTGCCGCGCGCTGGCAGTCGCCATCTTCAACGACAAGGAGAAGGCTCGCTTCGTGCCCCTGACCGGCGCCAAGCGAATGGCCGCGCTCCAGTCTGGTGAAGTGGACTACCTGCCGCGCACCACGATCGGTACGCTGCAGCGGGATGCCAACGGCGTGAATTTCATCCCGCCGAACTTCTTCGGTTACGACGGTTTCATGGTGCGCAAGGATCTTGGCGTGACCAAGGTTCAGGATATGGCAGGCGCCTCGGTCTGTGTGCAGAGTGGATCGACGACCGAAGTCACGGCGTCCGACGTATCCCGTGCCAACAATCTCGATCTCAAGCTGACCACCTTCGAAAATCCGGTTGCCGCCCGCGAGGCATTCTTTGCCCAGCGCTGCGACGCACTGATCACCGGCAACGCGTTTCTTGCATCGGTTCGCGCCACGCAGGCGAAGAACCCGGATGATTACATCATCTTCAAGGCCAACGACGTTATCAACGCCTCCGCGCCAGCTGTGCGCCACGGCGACGACCAGTGGTTCGATCTTGCGAAATGGAGCTTTCTTGCCCTGATCCGCGCCGAGGAGCTCGGCATAACCCAGGCGAATGTCGATGAAATGCTGAAGTCGCCGAACCCGGATATCCGCCGGTTTCTCGGCGTGGAGCCCGGCAACGGCGCGGCATTGGGGATCGACGAAAAATTCGCTTACAACATTATCAAACAGCTCGGCAATTACGGCGAGCTTTGGGACAAGAGCCTCGGGGCGAAAAGCCGGATGAAGCTGGAGAGAGACTATAACGCATTGGTCCGCAATGGCGGCCTGATGCATAGTGATCCGTTCAACTGATCGTCCGGCGAGGCTCCCCATGCATAGCCTTCAATCCCTCTGGTACGATGCCCGCGTCCGCGCGGGTATCCTTCAGATCGCCCTGGCCGGCTTGTTTTTCGGTACGATCTGGTGGCTGATCAGCAATACGGTCACCAACCTTGCCGCACGCGGCATGAATGTCAGCTTCGCGTTCTTCTCGCAGGCGGCCCGCTTTCCGATCTCCGAACACCTGCTCGAATACAATCCGGCAGACAGCTTTGCCTGGGCGTTCGTCATCGGATTGATCAACACCTTGCTGGTCGCGGCAGTCGTGGTGGTTCTTTCGACTGTAACCGGCTTCCTGCTGGCCCTGGCCCGACGCTCCGGACATCCGTTACTGACCGGTGCGGCGAAGACCTATATCGAGCTGATCCGTAACACACCGCTCGTGATCCATCTTCTCTTCTGGTATCTGCTCCTCATCACAGCGTTGCCCAACACCCGGCAGGCCTTTCAGCCGCTTCCCCACCTCTTCCTGTCGACCCGCGGCATATTCATGCCTGCCTTCTCGGTCGAGGGCGAAGCGGGCTGGTTGGTGCTGTTGGCAGGAACGCTGCTCGTACTCGCAATCATTGCGGCTATGGTCCCGGCCTTGCGACTTAAACTGTCAAGGCTTGCCGGATCGTTTGGAGTCACCGGCGCGATCGTCGCCGCACTGGCGCTGTTCTGCATCGCCTGGCTCGTCGAAGGACTGTCGCTCAAGCCGGACCTTCCTGAACTGCGAGGCCTCAATTATCGCGGCGGCATTCAGCTTACTCCGGAATTCTCGGCATTGATCCTCGCATTGGTCATCTACAAGACGGCCTTCATCGCGGAGATCTTCCGCGGCGGCCTAAATGCCGTTGGCCGCGGCCAATGGGAAGCGGGGCGCGCCGTTGGGCTCAGAGATCGCGATACGCTGCGTCTCATTATCCTGCCGCAGGCATTGCGGGTCATCGTGCCGCCTATGGCCAGCCAGTACCTGACCGCCGTCAAGAACACCACGGTCGCGCTCGCCATCGGCTACCCCGATCTTTCCGGCATCGTCGGAACGGTCATCAACCAGTCCGGCCGAGCTTTGGAAGGGTTCAGCGTGATGATCGCAATCTATCTGGCCATCAGCCTCAGCGTTGCAGGCTTCATGAACTGGTACAATGGGCATGTCGCCCTCAAGGGGGGACGATGAGCGCCGTGATCTCTTCTCCGACCATCATCTCCGAGGCACGCTCGATCACTTTGCCGCCGCAGGCGGCAGTGAGAGGCATCCGCAGCATCTTCTTCGGCAGCGCCGCGAGCTCGATCTTCACGGTCATCTGCGTCGCGGTGATCATCACCTTACTGCCACGGCTCATCGACTGGGCGGTGATCGACGCCGTGTGGCGGACCGACAACGGCATGGCCTGCCGCGAGGCCGGCGCCTGCTGGGCCTTCATTGCCGCCAAGAGCAAGCTGATCCTGTTCGGCATCTATCCGATCGAGGAACAGTGGCGTCCTCAGATCGTCATCGCGATCTTTCTCGGAATGGCTCTCGCCAGCCTGCCGCCGCGGATGTGGGGCCGAAATCTCGTCATAGCCTGGGCTTTCGCGTTCATCGCCGTGATCATCCTGATGGGCGGCGGGTTTTTCGGCCTGACCCAAGTACCGACATCCGCCTGGGGCGGCCTGCCGGTGACGTTGCTTCTCGCATCGCTGTCTCTGGTCCTCGCCTTCCCGCTGTCAATCGCGCTTGCCATCGGCCGACGAAGCAACCTGCCGGTTGCCCGTTATCTCTCGATCGGGCTGATCGAAGTCATCCGCGGCACGCCGCTGCTGAGCCTGCTTTTCGTCGCTTCGATCCTGATGCCGCTCTTCCTCCCTGACGGCTGGTCGCCCGACAAGCTGATGCGAGCCCTGGTGGCACTAACGATCTTCTCCGCCGCCTATCTTGCGGAAGTCGTGCGCGGCGGGCTGCAGGATGTGCCGGATGGGCAGACCGAAGCGGCACGCGCGCTTGGAATCTCCTGGTTCACGACGATGCGCAAAGTCGTCATCCCGCAGGCGCTCCGCAAGGTCATTCCACCGCTGACGAACACGCTGATCGTGATGATCAAGAACACCAGCCTCGTTTTTGTCGTCGGCCTGTTCGATCTCTTGAGTTCGACCCGCGCGGCGCTTGCCGATCCGGCGTGGCCTAGCCCGTTTTCCGAAGCCTACCTCTTCATCGGTTTCATCTATTTCGCGCTCTGCTTCTCCACCTCGCTTTATTCGAGCTGGCTGGAAAAATATCTCGGCGCACCCTTCTCCCGCTGACTGGAAAGGTCCGGCACATGCAAATCACCCAAACACCGGATGCCGCTGTCAGTCTTGCCGGCGTCAATAAATGGTATGGCACCTTTCAGGTTCTGAGAGATATCGACCTGGTCGTGCAGCGCGGCGAACGCATCGTTGTCTGCGGTCCGTCCGGCTCCGGCAAATCGACGATGATCCGTTGCGTCAACCGGCTGGAGGAGCATCAGACCGGCAACATCACCGTCAACGGTACCGAGCTCAACAACGACGTGAAGCATATCGATGCCGTTAGGCGCGATGTCGGCATGGTGTTCCAGCACTTCAACCTCTTCCCGCATCTGAGCGTTCTGGAGAACTGCATGCTCGCCCAGATCCACGCCAAGAAAACGGCACGCCGCGATGCCGAGGAGATGGCCATGACCTATCTTACCCGTGTGCGGATCGCCGACCAGGCGCACAAATATCCCGGCCAGCTTTCCGGCGGCCAACAGCAGCGCGTCGCGATCGCAAGAGCGCTCTGCATGCAGCCGAAAATCATGCTGTTCGACGAGCCGACGTCCGCGCTCGACCCGGAAATGGTCAAGGAAGTCCTCGATACAATGGTCTCGCTTGCCGCGGACGGCATGACGATGGTGGTCGTGACCCATGAAATGGGCTTCGCGCGCCTTGTCGCCGACCGGGTCGTCTTCATGGATGGCGGCGAGATCATCGAGGTCGAAAAGCCTGACACGTTCTTCGACGCGCCCAAACATGCGCGTGCCCGGCAATTCCTTGCCAACATCATGCATTGACACGAAACCCAGAGAAATCCCCATGCTCGACCAAGCCTTTGCCGCACGCCTTACCGAATGGCGCCGATACCTGCACGCCCATCCCGAACTCTCCTTCGAAGAAGAAGGCACTGCGCGTTTCGTGGCCGAGCGGCTGACGGAAATGGGCATTCCCTTCGAGAGCGGCATCGGCGGGCATGGCATCGTCGCGACACTGTCGCGGCCCGGCTCGAACAAATCCGTCGGGCTGCGAGCCGACATCGATGCGTTGCCGATCGAGGAAGCGAATGAGGTTGCGTATCGCTCCACCACGTCGGGAGTGATGCATGCCTGCGGTCACGACGGCCATACGACGGCATTGCTCGGCGCCGCGAAACTGCTCAGCGAAAATCAGGACTGGTCCGGCACCGTGCATCTGATCTTCCAGCCGGCCGAGGAAAAAGGCGGCGGCGCGAAGGCCATGCTGGCGGATGGGCTGTTGGAGCGGTTTCCGATGGATCGGGTCTTCGCATTCCACAACTGGCCGGGAATGGCCGCCGGCGACATTGCCGTGCACAACGGGCCAGTATTCGCGGCGGGAGGACCATTCTACATCACGCTGCACGGCGTGGCCGGCCACGCCGCAGCGCCGCACCTGACACGGGACACGATCATTGCGGCCGGCCATCTGCTGGTGGCTCTGCAGACGGTCGTCTCTCGCAACGTCAACCCGCTCAATCCGGCTGTCGTCACCGTCGGTAAAATCAGCGGCGGTACGGTTACCAACCAGATCCCCGACAAAGTGGAGATCGCCGGCACGATCCGCACCTACGATCTCGCAGTCCGCCGCGAGATTGCCGATGCGATCCAGAGGATTGCCGACGGGATCGCTGCCACTTTCGGAATTCGCGCGGAGGTCAACGTGTCTCCCGGCGGTCAGGTGAGCATCAACGCCTCGGCTGAAGCTGAAATTGCCGCAGAAGCCGCTGCCGCGATCGGTGCCGTCGTTCATCGCGACACACCCCCGACCATGGGTGGTGACGACATGGGCTATATCCTCGCAAAGCGGCCGGGCGCCTATATCTGGATCGGCAACGGCCCCGCCTTGCAGGACGGAGAGCTGCACAATCCGCGCTATGACTTCAATGACGCAATTCTGCCGACGGCGGCACGATGGTTTGCCGAGGTCGCCAAGCGATCCTTGGCGATCTGATCGCGATCGGCCGCAAGGTTATACGGATAGGGCCTGCAAAAACTTGCAGGCCCTATCCGGCTTATCGATTGATCGTTTATCGGCTTGAGGTCAGGCGACCGCCCTTACCTCTTCTATCGCTGGTGCGAGATAGGCGATGAGGTCCTCGATGGTGACGAGGACAAGTCCATGCTGCTCGGCAAAAACTTCGAGATCCGGCAAACGCGCCATCGAACCATCGTCCTTTGCCACTTCGCAGATGACGCCGGAGGGCGCCTTGCCGGCGAGCTTGGCGAGGGCGACAGCCGCCTCCGTGTGACCCGGACGGGCCGAGACACCGCCGGGATGCGCCCGAAGCGGGAAAATATGGCCGGGCCGCGCAAAATCGAGCGGGACTGATTTCGGATCGGTCAGAGCGCGCACGGTTGCTGCGCGATCCGAGGCAGAAATGCCAGTTGTCGTGCCATGGAGATAATCGACCGAAACCGTGAATGCCGTTTTGTGCATTTCGGTATTGTTCGGGACCATGAGCGGGATTTCGAGCTCATCAAGCCGCTCTCCTTCCATGGCGACGCAAATCAGCCCGCGTGCGCGGTTCATCATGAATGCGATGATTTCCGGCGTAACATCCTGCGACGCGGCGATGATATCGCCCTCATTCTCGCGGTTCTGGTCGTCGACGACAACGACCATTTCACCACGGGAAATGGCTGCAATCGCATCTTCAATTTTCGAGATTGTCATGTCTTTCATGCCTTACAAGGGTAATGCCGATTGATCGGCTCTTTGCGCATCCGGTAAGCTGGATGCACGCATTATCCCTTGGGCGAACAAGGCCGCGCGGCCCCGAATGGAGCCACTCTGCATTGCTCTCTTCCATCCGGACTATACCGTCGGCTCCGGCATCGCACCGGATCTGCTGACCCTCCCGAAGGAGGCGCTCGCGGGCTCCGGAATTGCTTCCGATACCGCCGGTGGGGAATTACACCCCGCCCTGAGAACATCGGAAGTCTAGATCAACGGACGGTTTGTCCGCAACAATATAATTGTCAAAACATGGGCTTGCGCGGGTTTTAAATGTTGCCGACCCATCAATTCGAGTAATTGCATGCTAACCCGTCGCCTGCCCTCGGGAGCGAGCGACCACGTTTCTCCAGCCGGACCGCAGCGTCTGCCTTTGGGCAATTTCCATCGCCGGACTGAAGACCGTTTCGCCCCTGCGCATGGCGCCCAGATCCTCGATACGCCAGAGCCCCGCTCCGGCTCCGGCGAGATAGGCAGCTCCTATAGCGGAGAGTTCGGCCGTCTGCGACCGGACGACCGGAATGCCGGCCATATCCGCCTCAAATTGCATGAGCAATTCATTCTTTGTCGGTCCACCATCCACGTAGAGGCTATCGACCGAAAGATCGGAGGCGCGCACGCTGTCCAAAACGTCGACGATCTGATGGGCAATGGATTCGACTGCGGCGCGTGCAATTTGCGCGCGCGACGTTCCTTGGGTTATGCCGCCGACAATTCCCACCGCGGCGGCGTCCCAATAGGGAGACCCCAGACCGCCGAAGGCCGGCACCAGCGAAATCCCGCCATTGTCCGGTGACGAGGCTGCGAGTTTCGCCAGTTCCTCGGTGCCGATGTTGAGCAGTGCCGCCAACCAGACCAGCGTCGAGCCCACTGAGCGGATGTTGCCCTCAAAAGCGTGAAAAATCTCATCGGTCTGCCAGGCAATCGTGCGGCAAACACCGAGATCGATGCTTTCCTTCGGCTTGTGTCGATCATAGAGCCCCATGATCGACGATCCGGTGCCTTGCGTCGCCTTGACCTTGCCGGGCCGCAAGGCGCCATGCGCAAACAGCGCGGCATGGGAATCCGCAAGCACTGCCGTCACCGGCGTATCGTCGAGCAAGGGCTCGATGCCCCGAATGGACGCGAACGCGCGCATGGAGGACACAATTTCGGGAAGGGCGACGGCCGGAATGCCGAACAGATCCAGCAGGCCATCGTCGTATTGCGCCGTCTGAAGATCCATCAATTGCATGCGCGATGCATTGCCGATCTCGACCACATGCCCGCCACCCATGCGGTGAATCAGGAATGAATCGATCGTGCCGATGCAAAGATCGCCGTTCCGGCTTTTGACGCGATCCGCATCGATCCGGTCCAGCAGCCATTTTGCCTTGACGGCCGAAAACATAGGATCCAGCGGCAAGCCGGTCTTGTCACGAATTGTCAGGCGATCGGCGTCGGATATGGCGCGGCAAAGCGAGATCGTTCGCTGGTCCTGCCAGGACAATAATGGCGTGACGGCACGACCGGTCCTGCGTTCCCAGATGACGCAACTCTCACGCTGAGTGGAAAGGCCGACGGCCGCAATGTCACGTGCCAGTTCAGGCGTGACCGCGGCCGCAATCGCCTTGCGGACGCTATTCCATATCTCTTCCGGATCCTGCTCGACCCAGCCCGCCTGTGGCGTGGCGAGCCCGATTGCGCATTGCCCCATCGCGACAACGATACCATCGCTGTCGACGACGATCGCTTTGGTCGACCCGGTGCCCTGATCGATCGCGAGAACGAGCGGTCTTCTCATCGGCCGCGAAACTCCGCATGTGGCCGAACGCAGTTGGCTGGCATTCAATCCTCCCCTCGCCCGCGGGCATTATCCGACGGAATGTCAGGCTCTTTTTCGAGAAAGGACCCTTCGCGCCGCAGCCGCGATACCGTCCGGTGTCAGACCGTTGCGTTCGAAGAGGAATTTTATCGACCCGGTCGGCTGGAAGCCAGGGAAGCCCATGATTTCCATGGGGACCGGATGATGCGTTGCCAACAGCTCTGCAACCGCGCCACCGAAACCGCCGCGCACCGAGGCCTCTTCTATCGTCACCACCGCGCCTGTTTCCTGCGCGGCTGCAATGATAGCCGTTTCATCCATCGGATTGAGCGAACTCAGATTGAGAACTCGTGCCGAGACGCCATCCGCCGCCAAGCCTTGCGCGGCAGCATTGGCGAGATGCACGGTCGTGCCGGTGGCTATCAGGGTGACATCCGTACCGTCCCGCAGCATCTCCGCCTTACCCGGCTGAAACACCCGGTTCGGAATATCGAGTTGCGGCACGGGCGCGCGGGAGAGACGGATGAATACCGGCCCCTCGTGCGCGGCGGCCCAGCGCACCGCTTCCGCCGTTTCCCACGGATCGGCGGGCACCAGCACGGTCAGGTTTGTGAGAGGCCGCAACCAGGCGAAATCCTCGATCGAATGATGCGTCGGGCCAAGTTCACCATAGGCCACGCCGGATGACTGGCCGACAAGTTTGACGTTGAAATTGGCATAGGCGATGTCCGCCTTCACCTGCTCCAGCGCCCGCCCGGTCAGAAAGCAGGAGGCCGCGGAGACGAACGGAATGCGGCCACCATTGGCAAGGCCTGCGCCGACGCCGACCATGTTCTGTTCGGCGATACCGACGTTGATCAGCCGGTCGGGGAATTTCTTCTGAAAGCCGCCGAGCTTGGAAGAACCGACGGAATCGTTGACCACGGCAACGATGCGGGGATCCTGCTGTGCCAGGCTTTCCAGGGTCTCGGCCCAGGCATCGCGGCAGTCGAAGTAACCGTCCTGTTTTGAAGTGAGAAATGCGGACATCCGGCGCCGCACATCCGCCCCACAAGCCTCGCCCTTGCGGTTCCCGCCGCTTAAGGCAGCGAGCCTCAGCAATCGAAAGATAGTGCTGGGAACAGGCGATCTTATGCGCATAGGCGGTGAAACAGCACGCCGAAGGCGCCTGCGATTAGCGCGCAAGAAGGATATGGAAGAAAGGCCCGATCAGGCGATCGATCTTGCGAACGACAATCGATGCACTGACATATCGGCAATGAGCCTCAGCTCGTCGATCGGCGGGCAATAAGTTGCGGGCGCACGACGATGCTGTGCTGCACGAACTTGCCCTCGATCCGCTCCAGCAGCATGCGCATACCGAGTTGGCCGATGCTGTATTTGTCCACATGCAACGTCGAAAGCTGTGGCCGAACCAGTTCGGCGAGCGGAATTCCGTCGAAACCGATAATACTGAGATCGTCCGGAACCCGAAGCCCCAAAGCCTCGCAGGTCTGCAATGCGCCAACCGCGTTGAGGTCGTTGTAGCAAACCAGGGCGTCGATATCCTTGTGAGCGTCCAGCAGCTCTCGGCTTGCCTGCGCGCCGCCATTGACATCGGGCATGCAATTGACGGTCGCAACCGCCTCCGCACCAAGCTCTGCAAAAACCGATCGGAAACCTTCAAGACGTTCCGCCGACCCGCGCGATGTGGCCGGCCCTGCAATCACGCCGATTCGCCGCCGGCCGCCGTCCCAGAGATGCCGCAACGCATCCGCGGCACCGGAGCGATAGTCGATCATGATACTGCCGGCAATATGCGGCTCGACGCTGCGGTTGACGAGCACTGCCGCCTTGAACGATTGCAAGGCCTTGATCAGCGGTTTTTCGGGAAGGCGCGCGCTGCACCAGACAACGCCGTCAACGCGCTGGCTTTCCAGTATGCGCATCAGATCGACTTCCCGGTCGGCGCTCTCTACCACATTGCAAAGCAAGAGGTTATAGCCATGCTGCATGGCGACATTCTCGATGCCGCGAATGATTTCCGGAAAGAACGGGTTGGCGATATCCGGCACGACGACGCCGACGATGCCGGACTTGTCCGACTTCAACCCTCGGGCGAGCGCGTTCGGCCTGTAGCGCATCTCGTCGGCGATCCGTCGCACGCGCTCGCAGGTTTCGGGACTTGCGCCGCCTTGCCCGTTCAGCACGCGAGACACCGTCATCGGTGAAACGCCTGCGGCGCGCGCCACGTCGGACAATTTGGTCTTACTCATTCGAACGGCGCCCTGATATTCCTTTGTTTGAGATAACGTTATCGCGACAATTGTTCAATCTAAACTTTAGAAAAAGCGATAATTCGCCGAGTTATGCTAAAAATACCTCAGAACTCTCGTTTTCTGCGCCGGGATTGACAAAAGGATTTCGTCTCGTTTACGTTATCGTTAACGTGCCAATGGGAGTGGCGCGGAGGGAGGATAACAATGGCTGGAATTCGCGGCGGGCATCGGCCCACGATGAAGACATTTTTGATTGCGCTGACGTCGGGACTGATGATCTCGACCAGCGTTCTGGCTCAGACCTATTCGGAAGCGCCGGCTCTGGCAGACAAGGTGAAAGCCGGCAGTTTGCCGCCGGTCGAAAAGCGACTGCCGAGCAAGCCGTTGGTCGTGCAGCCGATCGAATCCGCCGGCCGCTACGGCGGAACGTGGCGCATGGCCATGATCGGCGGCTCCGACAGTTTGCTCGACCGCACGATCGGTTATACCCGCCTCGTTCGCTGGGACCCTGCCTGGACCAAGGTGGTGCCGGATATCGCCGAAAGCGTTAGCGAAAACGGTAACGCCACCGAATTCGTCTTCAAGCTGCGCGAAGGCATCCGCTGGTCGGACGGCGAGGTGTTCAACGCCGACGATCTGATGTTCTGGTACAATGACGTGCTGATGGACAAGGCCATCACGCCGGCCGTACCGAGCTGGCTGATCAGCGGCGGCAAACCGGTGAAGGTCGAGAAGCGCGGCGATTATGAAGTCGCCTTCGTCTTCGCGGCACCGAACGGCCTGTTCCTGCCGACCATGGCGACGATTGCAGGCTCCGACATCATCGCCGGCTCGGCAGAGCAATATCTCAAGAAATTCCTCAAGAAGTACAATCCGGACAATGCGGACGCGCTGGCCAAGGCTTCCGGCGCCACCGACTGGGTCCAGAACGTCACCAACAAGATCATCCAGCCGAACCGCTGGCGCGATGCGGCCCGCCCGGTGCTCGATCCGTGGAAACTTGTTTCCCCCTATTCCGGCCGTTCACAGGTCGTCGCCGAGCGTAACCCCTATTACTTCAAGGTCGATCCGCAGGGCCGTCAGCTTCCCTATATCGATAAGGTGACGCTCGACGTTCTGGAAGACATCCAGGCCGTGGTGCTGAAGGCGATCAACGGCGAAATCGACATGCAGACGCAGTATCTCGATTCCGTCGATGTGCGTCCCGTCGTGGTAAAGAACCAGGAACAGGGTAAGTACCACCTGTTCATCTCGCGCCCGGCCTGGTCGAATGCGATGCAGATCAACCTCAACCAGACCAACAAGAAGCCGGCACTTCGCAAGGTCTTTGCCAACAAGGACTTCCGCATCGGTCTCAGCTACGCGATCAACCGCGAAGAGCTGAACCAGCTGATCTATGCGGGCGTCGCTGAACCTTATCAGGCGGCACCGCGTCCAGACAACGTCCTCTATGACGAGGGCATGGCCAAGCAGTACACGGAGTTCAGCGTCGAAAAGGCCAATCAGCATCTGGACAAGGCGGGCCTGACCAAGAAGGACGCGCAGGGTTTCCGGCTCGACGAAACCGGCAAGCGTATCTCCTTCCCGATCGACGTGCTCACCACCCAGCCGCTGCAGATCGACGCTCTGGAGCGCATCAAGAACTACTGGGCGACGGTCGGTATCGAAATGCAGGTACGCCCGGTCGAGCAATCGCTCGCTTTCGCCCGCCTTCAGTCCAACGATGGCGACGCGCTGACCTGGATCGGTGGCGGCGGCTACGACCTGCTCGGCTTGCTCGATCCGAAATGGTACGTGCCGTTCAACAAAGAATCGAGCTACGCGACCGCCTGGGGCCTCTATTACCAGAACCCGACGGATCCTTATGGTGAAGAGCCGCCGCCGGAGATCAAGAAACAGCAGGATCTCTACCGCCAGGTGCAGACGGCTCCGAACCTGACCGAGCAGATGAAGCTGATGAAACAGCTTCTGGCCATCACCAAGGACCAGTTCTACGTGATCGGCACCAATATGGAGCCGGACAAGGTCGGCATCATCCGCAACAACATGCGCAATGTGCCAAAATCGATGCCGAGCACGTTCTTCTACGTGACGCCCGGCCCGACCAACCCGGAACAGTATTACTTCTCCCAGAACTGACCTGACCGGGTGCAGGCCGGTTTTTAAAAGAGCCGGCCTGCCTTTTCCAGACACTTTGATCCCGAGGGGAGAACCATGCTGTTCTTCATCATCCGGCGCGTCCTGCTCATGGTTCCGACCATGATCGTGATCTCGCTGGTGACTTTCTTCGTCATCCAACTTCCGCCCGGCGACTTTCTGACCGCATTGACGGCAGAGCGCGCGCAGCAGAACGAGGTGATCGACAATGCGCTGGTGATCGCGCTGCGCGAGCGCTACGGGCTCGATCAGCCCTTCTATGTGCAATACTGGTACTGGATCAGCAATATCTTGTTCCGGGGTGATTTCGGTCAGTCCTTCCAGTGGAACATGCCGGTCTCCGGCCTGATCTGGGACCGGCTCGGTCTGACGCTGATCGTCTCGCTGACGACGCTCGTCTTCGTCTGGGTACTTTCGTTCCCGATCGGTGTCTATGCCGCCGTCAGGCAGCATTCGCCGGGCGATATCGCAGCGACCTTCGTCGGCTTCATCGGGCTTGCCGTGCCGAACTTCCTGTTCGCGCTGGTGCTGATGTATGTCTCCTCGCGCTATTTCGGCATGAATGTCGGCGGCCTGTTTTCACCGGAATATTCCAATGCGGATTGGAGCTTTGGCCGTGTCGTCGATCTGATCAAGCATCTGTGGCTGCCCGTCATCGTGCTCGGCCTTTCCGGCATGGCGGCGTTGATCCGCATCATGCGCGCCAACCTGCTCGACGAACTGAACAAGCCCTATGTGGAAATGGCCCGCGCCCGCGGCGTCCACGAGATGAAGCTCCTGTTCAAATATCCGGTGCGCGTCGCGCTCAATCCGTTCATCTCGACGGTCGGCTGGGTTCTGCCTGCGCTGATCTCCGGCGAGACGATCACGTCGATCGTGCTGAGCCTGCCGACCACCGGGCCGCTGCTTCTGAAGGCGCTTTTCGCCCAGGACATGTATCTCGCCGGCGGACTTATCCTGCTTCTCTCCGCCCTCACCCTCGTCGGCACGCTTCTGTCGGACATCCTGCTCGCAGTGTTCGATCCGCGTATCCGCTATCGATAGGAGAAACCGATGGCTGACACCGCAGTTTCCTCCATCCCGAAACCGACAAGGGCGCCCGGCTCGGCCGGACCTTGGACGCTGACCTGGCGACGCTTCAAAGCCCACAAGGCAGCGCTCGTCAGCGGTTTTATCGTGCTAGGCATCTATTTCGTCGCTTTGTTCGCCGAGATAATCGCGCCCGTCTCCACCGAGACCTATTCCGCCTCCTACACCTATGCGCCGCCGCAAATGGTGAAGTTCTTCGGCAAGACGCCGGATGGCGAGACGCATTTCCTCTATGTCAATGACTACAGCGTCAAGACGGACCCGATCTCGTTGTCCCGTTCCTTCGCGATCGACGAAAAGAAGGTCATTCCGGTCGGCTTCTTCGTCGATGGAGAGGCTTATAATCTCTGGGGCCTCATCCCCATGTCGACCCATCTCATCGGGCCGAAACAGAAGGGCAAGGCGTTCTACCTTTTCGGCGCTGACCGGCTCGGCCGCGACGTCTTCAGCCGAACCATTCACGGCGCCCGCGTCTCCATGTCGATCGGCCTTGTCGGCGTCACGGCTTCCTTGGTGCTTGGCATCTTCTTCGGCGGCATCTCGGGTTATTACGGCGGCTGGATCGACGACGTCATTCAGCGTGTCATCGAGTTTCTGAAATCGATCCCGACTGTGCCTCTGTGGATGGGCCTCGCCGCCGCTATCCCGCCGAATATCGACCCGCTGATGGTCTATTTCTGGATCACCATCATCCTGTCACTGCTCGGCTGGACGGATATCGCCCGCGTGGTACGCGGCCGCTTTCTGTCGTTGCGCACAGAGGATTTCGTTATCGCCGCACGCCTTGATGGTTGCCGGCAGCAGCGGATCATCTGGCGGCACATGGTGCCGAGCTTCATGAGCCATATCATCGCCTCGGTGACGCTCTCGATCCCCGGCATGATCCTGGCCGAGACGGCGCTCTCCTTCCTCGGCATCGGGCTTCGCCCGCCGGTCGTCAGCTGGGGCGTGCTGCTCAAGGAGGCGCAGAGCATCCTCGCCGTCTCCAGCGCGCCCTGGCTCTTCCTGCCCGGCGTCGCCGTCGTCATCGCCGTTCTGGCCCTCAACTTCCTCGGAGACGGTGTGCGTGATGCAGTCGATCCTTATTCCCGCTGACGCGGTTCCCGCCGCAAGGGCCGCCCCCGCCGCGCCGCGCCCGCTGGTCGAAATCAGCGGCCTGAAGGTGCGCTTCTTCACCCATGACGGCACGATCAATGCGCTTGAAGACGTATCGCTGACGATCCCGGAAGGCCGCACGCTCTGCGTCGTCGGCGAAAGCGGCTCCGGTAAATCCATCACCGGCCGCGCAATCCTCAACCAGGTGCCGCGCCCCGGCAAAGTCGTGGAAGGCAGCATCCGGTATCACCGCGTCGCCGGCGCCGCGCCGTTGGAGATTACCGGCATCGATCCGCGCGGCTCGCAGATGCGGTCCATTCGCGGTGGCGAGATCGGCCTGATCTCACAGGAGCCGATGGCCGCGCTGTCACCGGTCCACACGATCGGCAACCAGATGCGCGAGGCGATCCAGCTGCATACCAGGCTCGGCCGCAAGGCCGCCAACGCCCGCGCCGTCGAAATGCTTGCCAAGGTCGGCATTCCGCGTCCCGCCGAGCGGCTGGACAATTACGCCTTCGAGTTTTCGGGCGGCATGCGGCAACGCATCTGCATCGCGCTGGCGCTGTGCGCCTCGCCGCGGCTGCTCATCGCGGACGAACCGACGACCGCTCTGGACGTTACCACACAGGCCAATATCATCGACCTTCTGCTCGGCCTGCAGCAGGAAATGAACATTTCCATCATGTTCATCACCCATGATCTCGGCGTGGTGGCGGAAATCGCCGACGAGATCGCCGTCATGTATCTCGGCCGCATCGTCGAACAGGGCGATAGTCTATCGGTGTTCCAGAACCCGAGCCATCCGTATACCAAAGCGTTGTTGCGCTCGATCCCGACCTTTTCACGCGACCGCGGCGGCCGGCTGGAGACGATCAGAGGTTCTGTCCCCTCACCCTTCGCCCGCCCGAGCGGCTGCACGTTCCACCCGCGCTGCGATGCCTTCATGCCCGGCGTCTGCGACAAACTCGTGCCCTGGCCGGTCACCGCTGAAAACGGTCGAACCGTCCGCTGTCATCTTCATTCAAAGCCGGCCGATATCCAGCATGCGCTTGCCAACTCGGCGGGAGTTAATTCCTGATGCTGCAGCCCTCCCCAAAAATCCGGCAGCGCCTGATCGAGGTCGAAGACCTGAGGGTGCATTTCCCCATCCGCGAAGGATTCTTCAATCGCGTCGCCGGCCATGTCAAAGCCGTGGATGGCGTGAGCTTTCATATCGATGCCGGTGAAACGCTTGGCCTCGTTGGCGAAAGCGGCTGTGGCAAGTCCACCACGACAAGGGCGCTTCTGCGGGTCAGCAAGCCGACCGGCGGCAGGATCAGCTACTTCAAGCCCGATGGCGCGACGCTCGACATCGCCGAAGCGGGAGAAGACCAGATGACGCCGGTCTACCGCGACATGCGCGCGGTCTTCCAGGACCCACAGGCCTCCTTGAACCCGCGGCTCAGGGTTATCGACATCATCGGCGAAGTGCTGCTGGTGAACCGCATCGCCTCCGGTGCGGCACTGGAGCACCGCGTCGCCGAACTTTTGGAGAAGGTCGGCCTGAGGCCCGAAGCCATGTGGCGTTTTCCGCACGCCTTTTCCGGCGGCGAACGCCAGCGCATCAGCATCGCCCGCGCGCTGGCGCCGAACCCGCGTTTCGTCATAGCCGACGAAGCGGTTTCCGCGCTCGACGTCAGCGTTCGCGCGCAGATCATCAACCTGATGCAGGATCTGCAGTCGGAATTCGGCCTGACCTATCTCTTCGTCTCCCACGATCTGAGCGTCGTGCATCACATCTGCGATCGGGTGGCCGTCATGTATGTCGGCCGCATCGTTGAGATGGCGCCCGTCGAAAGCCTCTTCGACCGGCCGCGCCATCCTTATACGGAAGCACTGCTGTCCGCCGTGCCGGTCGCGGACCCGACGGTCAAGGGCCGCTCGCGCCGCATTCGGCTGCCCGGCGATGTGGCCGACCCTGCCAATGTGCCGCCCGGCTGTCCCTTCCATCCGCGCTGCCGGTTCGCCACCGATCGCTGCCGCACGGAAGTACCCACACTGCAACCCACCGCCAATCCCGGCCATGAGGCCGCCTGCCACTACGCCGACAGTCTCGAACTGCGCGGCGCCTTCGACCTCCAGTAAGAATAGCGACCATGGCCAAGATCATCCGAAGCTACGACAACGCGAATACGCCGATCGTGACGGAGGGCGACGACACGCTCGACCTCACGCATTTCAACCTCGTTTACCTGAAGCCTGGCGAGGAGCATCGCTATCGCCTGCCGCGTCATGAAACGGTCGTGGTGGTGATGGACGGCACTGTCGACGTCACCGTCGATGGCATCGGTTTCGCCGGTATCGGAAAGCGTAAGGACATCTGGTCCGGCAATGCCGACTCCGTCTACGCACCGCTCGACGCAACGGTAACCGTCCGCGCAAAGACGACCGCCCATGTGGCCATCGCCGGCGGTTTGACCGACGAGAAATTCACGCCTTTCCGGATTCGGCCCGACGAAGTCGACATGGTCGATGTCGGCTCGACGGATACCCACACACACCGGCAAATCTTCCACATTCTCGGCCAGCGCCAGAACGGTCAGGTCGGCCGCTTGCTGGTCAGCGAGCTTTACGCCGATCCCGGCTGCTGGTCCGGTTACCCGCCGCACAAGCACGACACCGAGGACGGCGACCAGGAGACGGATCACGAGGAGCTCTATCACTATCGCTTCTTCCCGGAAAATGGCTTCGGCGGACAGGGCGTCTATAATGACGGCGAGCTGCCGCAGAACATCATGACCCGCAGCGGCGACACCTTTCTGCTCGACAAGGGCTACCATCCGACATCGACATCGCCCGGCCATCGCGGCTACATTTTCACGATCCTCGTCGGCCGGCATCGGCGCGGCCTGATCCAGCGCTTCGATCCGCGCCATGACTACCTGATGGACGCTTTCCCGGGCATTCAGGCCATGCGGGAGAAGTTCCGGTGAGCAGCAATCATCCCCTTTTCGATCTCTCCGGGCGACACGCCGTCTTGACCGGTTCCAGCCGCGGTCTCGGCCTTGCGATGGCCCGCGGTCTTGCCTCCGCCGGCGCACGCGTGACGCTGAACGGCCGGGACGAGGCGGCACTTTC
The DNA here is from genome assembly GCA_965227625.1 of Neorhizobium sp. GTDB lineage: Bacteria > Pseudomonadota > Alphaproteobacteria > Rhizobiales > Rhizobiaceae > Neorhizobium. The sequence continues at coordinate 38,105 of CBDDGK010000065.1, forward strand.
CAAAGCGGTCGAGCAGTTGAAATCCGAAGGCTACCAGGCCGCCGGCATCGTTTGCGACATCACCAACGGCAGGGAGCTCGAAACGGCATTTTCCGATCTCGGTCCGGTCGATATCCTCGTCAACAATGCCGGTATCCAGATCCGCGCGCCCTTCCTCGAACATGAGGTTGAAACCTGGCGGCGGATGTTCGACACCCATGTCATGGGCGCCGTCATGCCTTCACGTGCGGTGTTGCCGGGCATGATCGAACGCGGCCAAGGCAAGATCATCAACATCTGCTCGCTGATGAGCGAGGTGGGCCGCAAGACCATCATCCCCTACACGACGATGAAGGGCGCCCTGAAAATGCTGACGCGCGGCATGGCGACCGAACTCGGCCACCATAACATCCAGGTCAACGGCATCGGTCCCGGCTATTTCGCCACCGAGATGAACCGAGCCCTGATGGACGATCCGGCCTTCGATACGTTCGTGAAGAACCGCACCCCCGCTGCTCGCTGGGGCCAGCCAGGTGAACTGGCTGGTGCCGCAATCTTTCTCGCCTCCCCCGCCTCCGACTTCGTCAACGGCCAGGTGCTTTACGTCGACGGCGGCATCCTGGCAGCTCTCTGAGGAAACATCCCCATGACCAAGATCAGTATCGATTCCAACCGATCGGCCGGCAAATTCCCGCATTTCTGGCGCGCGACCGGCTTTTCCCCGGCCCAGCTTCTTTTGACCCACGAGATGCGCGCCACGCTCGGTCTTGTCAGCGGCACGCCGCGGCAGGAAGTCGAATATATGCGGCCGCACTACATGCTCGATCTCGTGCGCGCGACGCGCAGCGGCACGAAAATCCAGTATGACTGGTCGCTGTTCGACAAGGCCGTAGACACGATGGTGGAGTTCGGTTTCAAGCCGATCTTCGAGATCATGGGCAACCCGTCCGACGTCTTCACCGGCTTCGACAAGAAGGACGACATCCTCGTCTGGCGCGACATGGTCACCGACATGACCCGCCGATTCATCGACCGCTACGGGCGAGACGAAGTTCGAAGCTGGTATTTCGAGACCTGGAACGAGCCGGACCTCGTCTGGTGGAAATACGGCGAACGCGGCTTCACAAACTACTACGACGCCTGTGTCGATGGCATCGATGCCGTCGATCCCATGCTGAAAATCGGCGGCCCCGGCACTGCGCGCACTCTCTCGTCGATGTTCAAGGTTTTCGTCGCCCATTGCGACACCGGAACGAACTGCATCACCGGCGACGGCCCGCCGCGCTGCGACTTCATCTCGATCCATGAAAAGGGCGTGCGCGACAATCTCGAAGACGTCACACCGAACACACTCGGCATCTGCGAGCGGGAAATGCTGGCGGTCGATTATATCCGCAAGAACCACCCGCGACTGGCCAACATCCCGATCATCAACGACGAGTGCGATCCGCAGGTCGGCTGGCGCGATACGCATAGCTGGCACGCGACATCCTATGTGGCGGCGATCATGACCAAGATCATCGACCAGCATCAGCGGATCATGATCGACCGTGAAAGGGTGCCCTATGCGATGCTTGCCAACGACAACGGCTTCCTTGGCACCTGGGGCCATCGCACCCAACTGACCTATTACGGCGACAAATCCTACACCAAGGCCCAATCAGAATGGGTGAGCGACCTGAGCGGCCTCGACAAGGTCGCAAAGGAGCCGCTGGCCTTCATCAAGAAACCATCCCTGGCCGTGATGGAATTCCTCGGCCTGCTCGGCGACGAGCGGCTTTCGGTGCATGCAGAACCGCCGCTTGCCCCGGACACGGAAGGTCTGGGAGTAATCGCAACGCGGCACGCGGACGGTCGTCTGGCTGTCGTTCTCTATAACAGCGTCGATCCCATCCGCGTTTCAGGCATGTCGACGGTCAAGTTCGACCTGGCGCTGCCCGCCGGCGTTCATGACTATGCCGTCTACACGATCGCCGGTGACGCAGCCTTTGCCGTCTGGGAAAAACTCGCCGCCCCGAAAAACCCGACAGACGAACAACTGGCAGAGATGCGCGCCGCGGCCGAGCCCGTTCTGGCACAATCCGGCGAGGAGTCAGATACGCTTTCGCTCGACCTCTCCATTCCATTGCCGTCGGTCTATCTGGTTATCGCAGAGCCGCGCAAAGACGTTGTTCCGCCGGCCCCGACCATCCTCTCGCAAGAGGCCTATGTGACGCCCGGCGGCGGTGCGGAAATCCTGCTGCGCTGGGCGTGCTCCACGCCGCTTGCAACCTATGAAGTCGCCACCGCCGCCGAGAGACACGGCCCGTTCACACCGATCTACGACAACCTGCTTGCGAATGCGGCCATGGTGCCGCTTTCGAATGGGGCGAAGCACATCTCGGTCAGAGCGAAGACCATCGGCGGCCGTCTCGGAGAGGCGTGCTACATTCAAATCTGATGCCTCTACCGGCATAATGAAGCTATCGTTCTGGGGCGACGCGCCCCGGAGCTGATCTCCAGTCCGTTATGGACAGGAGCGCCAGAACAGAGACCGTCACCGCGGGGAATGTTTCCGCGCCAAACGCACGGTTATCTTCCCGTCTCCAAACGCAAAATTCGGCGAATTCGAGCACGAGTCCACAGGCGCTCAAGAGCTTGGAAACTCGAAAAAGCGCCAAGAAATCCTGACGAACACACCCTCACGGCATAGGCGAGGATTCAGCTTCGAAACCTATCCAAAACGTTTTGGCTTGACTCCCAAAACGTTTTGGAGAATCCTTTTGTCAATTCGGGAGGAAGATCTTGGCCAATCTCAAGCAGCTTGCGCAGTCGCTCGGACTGTCGATCACCACGGTTTCTCGTGCGCTCGACGGTTATGCCGACGTCTCTGCCGCAACCCGCGAGCGGGTGCGCGAGGCGGCCGAGAAGGCGGGTTATCATCCGAACGCTTCCGCACGACGGCTGCGCAAGCAGCGCGCTGAACTGGTGGCGGTCACCCTTCCGAGCGATCCCGGCCAGATCGGCCCGCCGCACTTTCTCGATATGCTGTCCGGTTGCGCCGAACATCTGGCGGCCGCCGGTCTGAACCTTGTCATCGCGCCAGTGCCGCGCGGTGAAAGCGAGATCGAGATGTGCCGACGGTTCGTCGATGGCCGCCGCGTTGACGCCATGCTGCTGGTGCGAACCAAGCGCAAGGATGAGCGCGTCGAATTTCTCCAGTCGCGCGGCATCCCTTTCGTCACCAACGGGCGCACCGAAAGCCTGACGCCGCATCCGTTTATCGATGGTGACGGCTTTGCCGGTTTCCATGCCGCGACGGCCCGCTTTCAGGCAGCCGGCCATCGTCGCATCGGCCATATTGCCGGGCCGCAGGAATATTACTTCGCGCACGTGCGCCGCATGGGCTGGAAGGCCGCGATGGACGAGGCAGGCCTCGACACCAGCATTTGCGCCGAAGGCGCGCCCACCGAACAGGGCGGTTATCTCGCCGCGCTCGAATTGCTGCGTCAGCCGTCTCGCCCAACCGCTCTCGTCTGCGCAACGGACGAAATGGCCATGGGTGCCCTGAGGGCGCTGCGCGAAATCGATGGTGGCAGCGGCATCAGCATCGTTGGCCATGACGACCTGCCGATGGGGGCATTCACGAGCCCTTCGCTTTCGACCATGCGCATGACCGGGGAAAACCTCGGCGCGAGCTTTGCCTCTCTGCTTCTGCGCGCCATCGCCGGAGAGCCGGCCGAAGAGCTTCAGGAGCTTCACGCGATCGAGTTCATCGACCGCGACAGCCATCGCCGCCCGCTGAAGGCAGCATGACGCGACAGTGCATTCACACAAAAGAAAAAATGAAGGAGGAGAATATGAAACGTCTCGTGAAATTCGGAATTCTGGCTTCCACCGTGCTGGCTTTCGCCTCGCCGGCGCTCGCCCAGACCGTGTTCGTATCCACCCAGCTGCGACCGATCGAAGAAGCGACCGTGGTGCGGCAGGAACTTCTGAATGATGCCGGCAAGGTGGACTACGTGGTCGAGGAGCCGCCGCAGTTCGCTGTCCGCATGGAAGCGGAATCACAGGCCGGCAAGCACACAGTCAGCCTCGTCGGCGCGCTGCATGGCGAACTTTCGCCGCTGGCCGACAAAGGCCAGCTCGAGCCGCTCGATGATCTAGCCAAGAAGCTGGCGGCTGGCGGTATGCCGCAATCGGTCCTCGATCTCGGCAAGCTCGGCAAACCCACCCAGCAGTATATTCCCTGGATGCAGGCGACCTATGTCATGGCCGCCAAGAAGGAAGCCCTGCAATGGCTTCCGAAGGGCGCCGATATCAACGCGCTCACCTATGACCAGCTGATCGAATGGGGCAAGGCGATGCAGGCGGCCACCGGCCAGCCGCAGATCGGCTTTCCGGCCGGACCGAAGGGCCTGATGGCTCGGTATTTCCAGGGCTATTTCTATCCATCCTTCACCGGCGGCGTGGTGCGCACCTTCAAGAGCGCCGATGCCGCAGCCGGCTGGGAAAAGCTCAAGGCACTCTGGGCCTATGTCAGCCCCAACTCGACCAATTACGACTTCATGCAGGAACCGCTGGCAGCCGGCGAAGTCATGGTTGCATGGGACCATGTCGCCCGCCTGAAGAACGCCATCTCCGCCGCCCCGGATGACTATGTCGTCTTCCCGGCCCCGGCAGGTCCGAAGGGGCGCGGCTACATGCCGGTTCTCGCTGGCCTCGCGATCCCGAAGGGCGCTCCGGACACGGCCGGCGCCACCAAGGTCATCGAGACGCTGACCACCCAGAAAACCCAGCTGCTGACGGCCTCTACGGTCGGCTTCTTCCCGACGCTCAACGTCCAGCTTCCGCCGGATCTCGACAAGGGCGTCGCCCTGCTCGCCGGCGCCGTCACCAAGACGCAGGCTTCCAAGGATGCGGTGATCTCGCTTCTCCCTGTCGGCCTCGGCGACAAGGGCGGTGAGTTCAACAAGGTGTACATGGACGCCTTCCAGCTGATCGTGCTGCAGAACCAGCCAGTTGCCGATGTGCTGGCGAAACAGGGGATGGCGATGACGAACCTGATGACAACCACGAAGGCACCTTGCTGGGCTCCCGATGCCAAGAGCGACGGGGCTTGCCCGGTGCAATAAGCCTTGGAGTTTGCGCCTGCGGCCCCCTCACCCGGCCTCCGCTGAAGCTCGGCCACCCTCTCCCCGCCGGGGAGAGGAGAAACTGAGACGGCGCGGCACTTCCCTTCTCCCCTAGGGGAGAAGGTGGTCCGAAGGACCGGATGAGGGGGCCGCGCATTCCAAGGCCCAAGTAATCATTCCCGAAATCAAGGGAAGAACATGACCCAAAACCGACCCTGGATCCCCTATCTGCTGATCCTGCCGTCCGTCGTCTTTCTCGGCCTGCTGTTCATTGTACCGCTGGTACAAACGATCTGGCTGGCCGTATCCGACAACGGATCGCCATCGCTCGCGAACGCAGAGCGCATGGTGACCGACATCAATTTTGTCCGTTCGATCAAGAACACGTTCCTGCTGACGCTCGCTGTCGTGCCGGTGCAGATCGCCATTGCGCTCGCCATGGGCACGATGGTGTCGAAGATGGAACGTGGACGCGAGACAATCCTGTGGATCTGGACGATACCGCTCGGGATTTCCGATCTCGCCGCCGGCCTCGTCTGGCTGTCGATCCTGCAGAATACCGGCTACATGAATTCGCTGCTCTTCGGCCTCGGCATTATCGAGCGACAGACCGGCTGGCTTTCCTATCAGACGCCGATCGCGCTGTTTTTCGCCATCGCGGTGGCGGAAATCTGGCGTGGGACGGCGATCGTCATGGTCATCATCGTCGCCGGGCTCAATCAGGTGCCGAAGGAGTTCAAGGAAGCCGCGGAAATCTTCGGCGCCGGTCCGTGGACACGGTTCTGGAAGATCACCCTGCCGATGATCCGTCCGGCGCTGCAATCGGCGCTGATCCTGCGCACCGTGCTCGCGTTCGAGGTCTTTGCAGTGGTCTACGCGCTGGGGGGCCGCAATTTCCCGGTTCTCGTCGGCGAGGCCTATAACTGGCAGAACCAGAACCAGAATTACTCCGTCGCGGCCGCCTACGCCGTGCTGATCATGATCATCTCGCTCGCCGCAACCCTCATCTATCTCAAGGCCTTGAAGGTCGATCCGGAGCGCCTGCCATGAGCCAAGCAACCAGTGATGCGACCATCGGCACGACCGATAAGCCGGCAAATACCGCCGGCTTCATCTCCTCCCGCCGTTGGCTGCTTTGGAGCGGAATCGCGGCGCTCTGCGCCTGGGTTCTGGTGCCGATCTACCTTGTGGCGCTCGGCGCACTCGGCGGACGGCAGGGCGTTTACATCTGGCCGAAAACCGGCCTGCCGACCGGCATTTCGTTGGAGCCGTTCATTCTGTTCCTGCAGACTGAAGGCGTCGTCCGATCCTTCCTGAATTCGCTTGGTGCTGCGGGCATCACGGTCGCGCTTTCCATCCTGCTCGGCGCACCGGCAGGTTATGCGCTCGCCCGCTACAATTTCTGGGGCAAGGACAGCTATCGGCTTCTGGTGCTTTTGACGCGCGCCTTCCCGCTTGCGATCCTGGCGCTGCCGCTCACCGTCTCCTTCATCCGGCTTGGTCTGTATGACACGATTATCGGCGTCGGGCTGATCCATACGGTTCTGGCGCTGCCTTTCGCAGCGCTCGTCACCCAGGGCATCTTTCTCGGTGTGCCGAAGGAGTTGGAGGAAGCCGCGTGGGTTTTCGGCTGTACCCGGCTACAAGCCTTTTTCAAGGTCGTGGCGCCGCTTGCCCTGCCCGGCATCGTCGCAACGGCAGTCTTTGCCTTCGTCATATCCTGGAATGAGGTTTTTGCCGCCTCGGTACTGACCGTGCGCAACCGGACGCTGACGGCCTATCTCCTGACGGTGCTGTCCGAAAGTCCCATGCATTACCGCTTTGCCGGCGGCCTGATGCTCATCCTTCCCTCGGTTGTCTTCATCTTCGCGGTCAGGCGTTACCTCTTCGCGATCTGGGGCATTTCCTCCAAATAACGGGACCATATCCATGGCTAATATTGTCATCGACCGCATCCGCAAAAGTTTCGGCGCTTTCCAGGCACTGAAAGAGGTCTCGCTGACGATCAACGACGGCGAATTCGTCTCATTGCTCGGCCCTTCCGGTTGCGGCAAGACCACGCTGCTGCGCATCATCGCAGGCCTCGAAACCTCATCCTCGGGCGATGTCCGCATCGGCGACAGGTCGGTGATCGGGCTTGCGCCCAAGGATCGCGGGCTTGCGATGGTTTTCCAGAACTACGCAGTTTTCCCACATATGACCGTTTACGAGAATGTCGCCTTCGGGCTTCGCATGCAGAAGGCCGACGACAAGCGGGTCAAGGCACAGGTCGAGAAAGCCGCAGGGCTCCTGCATATCGAGCCATATCTCGACCGCTATCCGAACAAGCTTTCCGGCGGTCAACGCCAGCGTGTCGCGGTTGCCCGCGCGCTTGCCGTCGAACCCAAGGTTCTTTTGATGGATGAGCCGCTCTCCAACCTTGACGCCCTGCTGCGGCTTGAAATGCGCACCGAACTGAAAACCGTGCTTCAATCCGCCGGCACGACGACGATCTACGTCACCCACGACCAGACCGAAGCCATGGGCCTGTCCGATCGCATCGCCGTCATGCATGGCGGCGTGGTCGAGCAGGTCGGATCGCCGGTCGATGTCTATAACCATCCCGCAACGCGCTTCGTCGGCGGCTTTATCGGCAACCCGCCGATGAATTTCATCAAGGTGCCTGTCTCGAATGGGCAGGTCGCTGCGGGTGCGGATCAACTAGCCGTGCCCTCACAATCCGGTAACGAGATCGTTCTCGGCTTGCGGGGCGAAGCCGTCGAGTTGGCGCCGCTTCCGCAGGGAATCCAGATGAAGGTCCGTGTCGCCGAGCCGATGGGTTCGCACCTGCTCCTGACCGGCTCGATCCACGACCAGCCGGTGCGCGTCATTCTGCCCGCCTCGGAAACCGTCAAGAGCGGCGACACGATCGGCCTGAAACTCGACAGAAAACGCATCACCTGGCTTTCTCCCGAAAGCGGCAAATCCTTTCCGCCCGCGGCGGCTTGATACCCATGAATACCGGAGTGCCCGACATGAACATGCATATCACCGAGGCTAAGCGCATCCTCGTCGCCAACGATCGCGGCGGCTACACCGTGCCGACCGACCGGCTTTATCCCTTCCAGTGGAACTGGGATTCCGCCTTCGTCGCCATGGGCTTCGCGCTCTATGATACAGACCGCGCCTATCGCGAACTGGAACGCCTTGTTGAAGGCCAATGGGCCGATGGGATGATCCCGCATATCGTCTTCCACCAGCCGAGCGACACCTATTTCCCCGGTCCGAATGTCTGGCGCACCAGCCACACGATCCCGACATCAGGCATTACCCAACCGCCGGTCTTCGCGATCGCGCTGAAGAAGCTGCACGATGCCGCCGGCGACAAGACCCGCACCCTGCCGCTCTACGAGGCGGCGCTGAAATGGCACCGCTGGTGGTATGCCGCCCGCGATCCGGAAGGCACGGGCCTTGTCGCGCTGCTCCATCCGTGGGAAAGCGGCAGCGACAATTCCCCCGCCTGGGATCTGGCGCTTGCCCGCGTGCCGACCACGACGGACACACCCGTCGTGCGCAAGGATACCGGCCACGTGAACGCCGATATGCGCCCGCGCAACGAGGATTATCAGCGTTTCATTCATCTGGTTGACACCTATGCCGCCTGTGGCTGGGACCCCGCCAAGCAATGGCAGGCAGCGCCGTTCAAGGTCGCCGAAATCCAGACCACCGCGATATTGCTGAAAGCCGGCGAGGAGCTTGAGGCACTTGCCCGCGAACTCGGCCGCACGCAGGACCTCACCGAAATCACGGTATTCAACGAAAAGACCCGCAGGGCGATGCTGGCCCAATGGCGCCCTGCCCTTTCCCGCTTCGTTTCCCGTGATCTTGTCTCCGGCCAGGATATCGAGGCACCGACACAGGCAGGCTTCATCCCGCTCCTTTCTCTCGATCTCGACAAACCGATCGCCGCTGCTCTGCTTGCGGAAATGAAAGCCTGGTCCAAGGATATGAAGGTCGCCTTCCCGACCACCAAGCCGGGTTTCACCGGCTGGGAGCCGAAGCGGTACTGGCGCGGCCCTTCCTGGGCAATCATCAACTGGCTGCTGATCGATGGCTTAAGGCGTAACGGTCATCCAGAAGCTGCGGAAGACCTGCGCAAGTCGACTGTGACCGCCATCGAGACGGAAGGTTTCGCGGAATATTTCGACCCGGTGACCGGCGAAGGCTGCGGCGGGCTCGGTTTCTCGTGGACGGCAGCGGCCTATATGTGGCTCAAGGCGGCATAGGCTCGGATTTTATGATTGCATTCGAGACGGCGCGGCAGCGCCGTCTCGAATGCGCCGGTTCAGGTTTCAAACAGAGCGCTTTCCTCGGCAAACATTCGGCTGATATGTTCGGTGACGGTGCGGATTGGCAGATCCTTGCGATCCTGGCGGCGCGTCACAAGCCAGATTTCGCGCGAGGGCGGCACGGGCTCGATCCGGCAAAGCCGCAATCCTTCCTGCTTGCGCCCGATGTAATGGGGTAGCACGACGATACCGACGCCGCTTGCCGCCGCGTTCGCCTGGGCGACCTGGTTGCTGGCTCGGAACGCAACCCGGGCATGCGGAAACTGCTGCGCGAGCCAGGCGGCTTCGGGAACATGTGAGTTTACCTCGTCGAAGCCCACGAATATCGGTGGCTCGCCCTCTTCCACCCGCTCGCAGGCCCCCGATGTGCCATAGATCCCAAAACCCATGGTCAGCATCTGTTTCGCAATGAGGTCGCCGTCCATCGGGCGGCTGAGGCGGATCGCAATATCCGTCTCGTGGCGCTCCAGGCTGACGGAGCGCATATCCGTGGCGAGATCGATGTCCAGACCCGGATAGAGCTGCGGGAGTTCCGCCAGACGACGGACCAGAAATCCCTGTGTCAGGCCTGGCGAAGCATTGACCCGAACCAAGCCCTTGGGAGAACCATCAGCGTTACCCCGACCGAGCGTTTGTACCGCCGTTTCCATATCGCTGGCGGCGGCGAGTGCCTGTGTGCCGGCAGGTGTAAGGACATACCCCTCGGGTCGGCGCTCGACGAGCTTTTGGCCAAGGGTCGCTTCCAACGACTGGATGCGCCTGGCAATCGTGGCGTGGTTCACCGCCAGCGTCCGGGCGGCGGCCGACAGGCTGCCATGCCGCCCCAGCGCAAGAAAAACGCGAACGTCCTGCCAGTCCACCTCTGTGCGTTTTTTATCAGCCATTGAGAGACAATAGCGAATTTTCGAAGAGATGGAACGGTCATAACTAGAGGGGGCCAACAAACAGAAGGCCTCTCCAATGCCTGCAGAATTGAAACTTACCCTTGTCGGCGGCCCGACAGTCCTCATCGAATACGGCTCGCTCCGCCTGCTGACCGACCCGACATTCGATCCACCCGGCCTTTACCGCGAGGCGCCGGTCCGCTTCGAGAAGACCTCCGGTCCGGCGTTGTCAGTGGCGGAGATCGGGCGGATCGACGCCGTCCTTCTCAGCCATGACCAGCATCTCGACAATCTCGACAATTCAGGTCGCGCCATGCTGCCGGGTGTCGGCAAAGTCTACACCACAAAGGTCGGTGCCGGACGACTCGGTGGCAATACCGGTGGCCTTGCGCCGTTCGAAACATGCACGCTTGAAGGCGACGATGGCAGCCGCCTGCTGGTAACAGCCACCCCTGCCCGGCATGGACCGATCGGTATAGAGCCCATATCCGGTGACGTCATCGGCTTTGCGCTGGGCGTCGAGAAACCCGGCGACCTGCTCTACGTGACCGGCGACACCGTCTGGTACTCGGGCACCGAGGAAGTGTCGCACCGTTTTTCCCCAAAGGTCGTGCTTCTGTTTACCGGCGCGGCAGAGCCACGCGGCCGCTTCCACATGACCATGGGCAGCGAGGATGCGATCGAGGCCGCGCATGCCTTCCCGAACGCAAAACTCCTCGCCGCGCATAACGAGGGCTGGATCCACTTTCGTGAAAGCCAGGATCAGCTCGCACACGCCTTTTCCCAATTCAACCTGGCTGACCGCCTGATGCCTTTCGAGAGAGGCAAGCCGATCGCAATCCGCGTCTCCGACTGAGCCTCATCACACCGAGACATCAGGGACCAGCCCCAATCCAGAAAGGACAAGACCATGAGCAATGAACAGAAGGTGGCGATCGTCACCGGCGCCTCACAGGGCATCGGTGCAGGCATCGTCAAGGGTTATCGCGACAACGGTTATCTGGTCGTCGCAAACTCCCGCAATATCGAGCCGTCGTCGGATGAAGGAATAGTTACTGTACCCGGCAATATCGGCGACAGGAAAATTGCTGAAAACATCGTCGGGACGGCGATCGAGCGTTTCGGCCGTATCGATACGCTGATCAACAATGCTGGCATTTTCATCGGCAAGCCGTTTACCGAATACACGGCCGATGACCTGCGCAATGTGCTTGAGGTGAACGTCGCCGGCTTCTTCCACATCACCCAGCTGGCACTTGCCGAGATGCTGCGCCAACAGCGCGGACATATCGTCCAGATCACCACGGCGCTGGTCGACCAGCCAATCGCCGGCGCTCCGTCAGGACTCGCCGGCCTCACTAAAGGTGGTCTCGATGCGGTCACCCGCGGGCTTGCGATCGAATATGCCAAGAGCGGTATTCGCGTGAACGCCGTCGCTCCCGGCATCATCAAGACGCCGATGCACCCGGCGGAGACACACGATTTTCTCAACGGACTGCACCCGATCGGCCGAATGGGCGAAGTGCAGGAAATCGTCGATGCAGTGCTCTATCTCGAACGGGCAGGCTTCGTCACCGGCGAGACCATCAATGTCGACGGCGGCCAGCATGCCGGCCGCTGGTAACAGAAGCTCCACCAACACTGAAGGAGAAAAGCAATGCCCTATGTGAACATCAAGGTGACGCGAGAAGGAACAGCGCCGGGCGCAAGTGCGACGACGCCCGAGCAGAAGAAGGCTCTGATCAAGGGCGTCTCCGATCTTCTGTTCGAAGTGATGGGAAAGCCGCACGATTCCACATTCGTCGTGATCGATGAAGTCGATCTCGAAAATTGGGGTGTCGGCGGCCAGACAGTGCCCGAATACCGGGCGCGTGTCGGATCGAAGTAAAGTCACGATGTGAATGAGCCTGCCGCCGCCTGCGGCAGCTCATTCATTTTCGGTATCTATGTGGGGAAGGTTGCATGATCTTCGGCCAAGTGCAGCTCCCCCGTTATGCTGCACCCGGTCGACTTATTAAGTGGATGTTCCGGGCGGCGTCGCGGCAACCCATTTTTGCTACGACTATCGCTCTGTCGACGGCATCATGGTTCCGGCTGCGTGCCGCGTGGTTGGCCCGTTCACAGGCGGCCCGTTCATCGCCTGTCTGACGACGATCTTCTTGCTCGACTACATCAGTCTCGCGTTCCATTCGACCTAAACAGCAGGCGGCGTGCAGCAATTCTCACAGCCTACAGAGACCGGGAAGCAACCGGAATTTAGAACGCGCAAACATCCGCATGCATCAGCGGCCCGCGTTTCACCCAGATCTGCGCACCTTCGGCGCCGGTTACCGCCCGCAGGTCGCGGTGAGCGGGCAGCCGGCCCCATGCCAGACGTTCCAGCACCTCGCCACCTGCGTTCAACGTTCCCCGCAAAACTAGGAATTCCAGCCCATCGGGATTTTCGACGGTGATTTCGACACCTGCCTCCCACTCTTCGAGGCGCACCTCTTCGCGGCCGTCGGCAAAGAGGATGGTGGCGGTCGAAGCGCCGGGGCGCGGAACATCCTTGCGGCCCTCGCCTGGGCGCCGCACGGTCTGGTCGCGATCCTCGGCACGGAACTGCCAAAGCCGGACGAAGATGGTGCGGCCATTGGCCGATGCCGGCATATGGGCGGTGCCGGGAGGATTGCGGATATAGGATCCCGACGGATAGTCACCGTGCTCGTCCTGGAAGAAATCGTCGAGCACCACGAATTCCTCGCCGCCGGTATGGGTATGCGCCGGAAAGGCACTGCCCGGCGCATACCGCACGATCGAGGTCGCGCGCGCTTTCTCTTCGCCGATACGGAACAGCATCTTTCTATCCACGCCCGCTGCCGGGCTGGCGATCCAGTCGAGCGCCGCGGAGTGAACAATCACGGGTTTGGTAAAGTCGTCATTGATGCACATGGTCAAAGCTCCGCCAGTCCGCCGTCGATGATCATTTCGGTGCCGAGCATGAAGCTCGACTCGTCGCTCGCCAGAAATGCCACTGCTGCGGCTATTTCTTCGGGCCTTCCCATGCGACCAGCCGGTACGCGGGCACTGACCTTTTCGGTATAGGCCTTATATTCCTCCACCGTCTGTCCGGCACTGTGATGGATTGGCGTATCGGTCGGGCCGGGGCTGACGCAATTGACCCGGATCTTCCGCTCGGCAAGCTCGGCAGACAGCGTGCGCGCGAAGGAGCGCACCGCCGCCTTGGACGCCGAAAGCACCGAGCGCCCGGCCGTCCCGACCTTGTTGAGCCAAGAGGTGTTGAGGATGATCGAGCCGCCATCGGCCATGATCGGCAGCACGCTTTGGATGGTAAAGAACACGCCCTTGACGTTGATATCCATCATCCGGTCGAACGCCTCCTCGCCGGTCGCGGCGATCGGCGTACCATAGGCGACACCGGCATTGGCAAAGACGATGTCGATCGTGCCGAAGCTCTCTTCCAGCGTCGCGGCCATTGCCTTGAGATCGGCAAGCGAGCGCACGTCGGCACGGATCGCCAGTGCTCCGGGGCCGAGATCGCCAAGGGCGGCGGCCAGCTTGGCCTCGTCGGTTCCCGTGATCGCCACCCGCGCGCCATCGGCCGCCAGTCGGCGTGCCGCCGCGAGCCCGATGCCACTTGAGCCCCCGGTTATCAGTGCGGTTTTGCCTGTGAGCATAGTTACCTCCTCTCGGCGCCTAGGCGCCGCGTCTCGATAATGGCCGAGACCGCCCGCGCGGCGGCATCGACGGCGCCGGACAGATAGCCCGGATCGTTCTGACCGGTCTCGCTGCCGGCGAGCGACATGAAGGGCTGCCAAGTGCGATCGACCCAGGGCTGCGGGTCGGGCGACGGATGAGCGCCGCCGGTCCGGTCGTCTTTGGTGGCAGTCGCCGGATCGGCTGCCCAGTCCTTGAACAGGGTCGCCCGGGGCTGCAGCGCCTGCGCGCCGAAGATCCTGCCGAGTTGCTGAACACAGGCATGTAACAACAGATCCTCGCCCATCGCCTGGCGTTCATCGGCGCCCACACCGACGAAGCCGAACAATGCCGCGCCACCGGAGGCGGTCGTCGCATCATGGATTTCGACCAGCGGCCCGACCATGCTCTGCGCGGCTCCGGACAGGCCGTCCTCGCGCCAGAACGGGCGGTCGTAGACGGCGAAAAATTTCGCATGCGGCGCCATCCAGGTCGCCGTGCGCTGCCAGCGTTGCGCCATCGCCTTATCGATGGCCGGCGAAAACGTCACGCTTGCCTCAAGCAGCCGGGGCGGCAACGCAAAGATCACATGATCCGCCTGAACGCTCTCCTTCCTGCCTTCGGCCCCGATGATGGTCAGCGTTACGGCGGCGGCGCCGAGGGTAGCGCCTGTTACTTTACGGTTGAGCAGGATGCGATCTTGCAGCAACCCGGCCGCCAGCGCCCTGACAATCGCATGGGTGCCGCCGGCAAGCCGCATCGACTGCGGTTCCTGCCGATATCCCCGATAGCGCTGCGGCGCCTCGCGCGACATGCGCTCGAACACGACATCGCCCTCGCTTGACTGCGGAAAGGCCGGCAGACCGAGTTCGGCGACGAGCGCGCCGATCGCCGGCTGGATCTGCGGCCAGAACCACGAGGGGCCGAGATCGAAGCCATCGGCCGAAACGCTACCGGTTTCATCGACGGAGAGGATACGCCCGCCCAGCCGGTCGCGGGCTTCAAACAGCAGGAAGTCGATGTTGGCGGCGTTAAGAAATCTTGCGGCCTGAAGTCCGGCGAGGCCACCGCCGATGATCGCAACGGATGTCTGCATTGTCATTCCTGAAGGTTGAAAAGGAGCCGGCTTTGCGGCCGGCTCCCCAGGGTCATTTATGAGATCATTTGTTCGGAAGGGCGGCGACGGCATCCAGAACCCGGGCCGAATAGACCAGAGCTGCACCGGCATTCAGCGCGATTGCCACGCCGAGCGCCTCGGCAACCTCTTCCTGGGTCGCACCGTGCTCGATCGCCGCCTTGCTGTGAACGGCGATGCAGCCGTCGCAGCGGGTGGTGACCGCAACGGCGAGCGCAATCAGTTCGCGCATCTTCGGGCCAAGGTGGTTGGCCTTTTCGCCGGCGCGGTCGAGCGAGACGACGCCACGCAGCGTGTCCGGCGTCAGCTTGCCGAACTCGCCGACACGGCCAAGAAGTTCGTCGCGATATCCATTCCAATCCATCATCTCGATCACTCCTTACTGGCGGCCGGCGGTGACGCCGCCATCAACCGGGAGAACCGTGCCGGTGATCCACGATGCCTGCTCGGAAGCAAGGAAGAGGATCGCTTCGGCGACATCGCCCGGCTGGCCATTGCGGCCGAGCGGATGGAAGGCGTCGAAGGTCGGCAGCACTTCCTTGACCTGCTCGGCAGAGAGGAAGGTGTTGTAGACCGGGGTTTCGACGACCGCCGGAGCGACGGCGTTGATGCGGATATTGTGGGGAGCAAGCTCGATCGCCAGGTTACGGACCATGGCGTGAACGCCGGCATTGGCGGCCGAGTAGGCGGCAGACGGCGTTGCGCCGATCGCCTGGATCGCCCACATCGAGCCGGTCTGGACGATCGCGCCGCCCTTGTCCTTCATCGCCTTGGCAGCAGCCTGCGCGGTGAAGAACTTACCCTTCAGGATCGTATCGAGATACCAGTCGTAATCGCCCTCGGTCAGATCGAGGAACGGCTTCGGATTGAAGACGCCGGCATTGTTGACGAGCACGTCCAGCCTGCCGAACGCCTTGACGGCCGTATCGACCAAAGCTGCGCCGGTCTTCGGATCAGCGATATCGCCAGCCGAAACCACGACCTTTTTGCCGCTCGGATCGATTTCCTTGGCTGCGGCCTGCAGCTTGGCCAGATCGCGGCCATTGATGGCAACCGAAGCGCCTTCGGCGACGAAGCGGGCCGCCGTTTCCTTGCCAATTCCCGAACCGCCGCCGGTGATTGCGACAACCTTACCTTCAAAGCGCATTTCATGCTCCTTTATATATCTACCGATAGATAGATGACGAGAGCCATATATTGATTGCGTTTACCGATGGCAAGAACTATCTATCAGAAGATAGAGAAGGATCGATTTCGATGAGTGACAGCGCGAGCGCAATTCTGGATGCCGCCGAACGGCGAATAAGGAAAGCCGGTTACAACGGCTTCAGTTTCCGCGAGATCGCCGCAGATGTCGGGGTGAAAAGCTCCAGTGTCCACTACCACTTCCCGACCAAGGAACGCTTGGCCGCCGCGGTGGCACGCCGCTATACCGACCGCTTCACGGCGGCGGTTTACGAGGATGTAAAAGCCGGCATCGATCCGGCAGAAGCGTGGCATCGCTCCTTCAAAAACGCCTTACGCGATGACGGCGGAATGTGCCTATGCGGCTCGCTCGGCGCATCCGCCAAGGACCTGCCGGACGAGGTTCTTGTGGAAGTGCAGCGCTTCTTCAAACAAGGACTGGCCATATTGGAACGATCGGGGCTGTCCCACCAGGCAGCAGCGGCATTGCTGGCCTCGTTGGAGGGAGCAATGCTGATAGCAACCACACTTCGGGATGAGAGCGTTTTTGACGCGGCAACACTGGTTTCACCCGCTGGTCGGCAGGCACCACCTGCATCTGTCGCGAGCGTGACAACGGCGCAATAGCGATCCGCCTTTAGGTATCGGTCGTGTTGGCATCGCGCTCCTGGCAAAACGCCGCGACGATCGTTTCCGCGGCCAGCGCCGCCTGCTCCGCGTCGGTCTGATAGTTGCAGACCGAAATGCGAAGAACGTCGCGGCCTCGCCACTTGGCGCCTGTGACAAAAATTGTCCCCTCCCGTTGAAGCCGGTGGATTGTTCGCCGGGTCAGGTCGTCCGCCTCACCTGAAGATAGTTCGGCGCCGAAACGGCAGACGACTTGGTTGAGGATGACATCGTTCAGGACTTCGATGCCCGCTTCTCGCGAAAGGCGCTCTGCTATCAGGCGTGCCGCAAAACAGCACCCGTCGATCAACTCGGCGATGCCGCGTCGACCAAGATGCTTCAGCATCGCCCAGGTCGCGAAACCGCGCGCACGCCGGGAAAGCTCAGGTACATAGTGGGATGGGTCTCGCTCGCCTTCCGTCGTGATCGGCAGATAACTCGCCGCGATCGTCATCGCTCGGCGGTGCGCCAATTCATCTTTGACGATGGCATAACCGCTATCGTAAGGCGTTTGCAGCCACTTGTGCCCATCAGTCGCCCAGCTATCCGCAAGCTCCAACCCGGCACATAAATGGCGCGACGATGGCGAGGCTTTCGCCCAAAGGCCAAAGGCTCCATCGACATGAACCCAGGCATTTTTCTGCTTGGCAAGAGGGATAAGATCCGCAAATGGATCAAACGCTCCCGTATTGATCTGGCCCGCCTGCAGCACCGCAATGATCGGACCGCTGACATTGTGGAGTATTCTCTCAAATTCCGCAGTCCTCATGCGGCCTTGCGAATCCGTTGGAACGCGCAAGGCACGATCATGGCCAAGACCCAGAAACTGCAAGGCGGAAAAGACGGTGGTATGGGCGTCATCCCCGATGAGCACCGTGATAGGCGGCGCTCCGAAGAGCCCAAGAGCCTCCGCGTCCCAACCGGCTTGTCGAAGGACTTCGCCTCTGGCCGCAGCCAAACAGGTGAAATTTGCAACCGTGGCTCCCGTCACGAACCCAACCGACGACTGCTCAGGCAATCCGAGTACGCTCACAAGCCATGTCGCGGCAACCGTTTCGAATGATGCGGCGGCGGGCGATGCGGTATGGTTCCCGGCATTCTGCCCCCACGCGCTCGTCAGGAAGTCGGCTGCAACACCCATGGGATGGGATCCACCAATGACCCATCCGAAAAAGCGGGGGTGGATCATATGATGCAAACCCGGCTCCGCCTTCTCGACAAGACGGCGCAGCACATCGTCCGCAGGGATGCTCTCCTCCTGCAGATCCTCCACAAGTGCGGCAAGGCATTCCTGATATTGCATGGTGGGGCGGTGCAAATCTGGCTGAGCCAGACGAAAAGCAGAAGCCAGACGGGCGGCTTCCGCGAACAACATTTGTGCCTCCTGTGCCACAGCTTGTTCCTCCTCTAGCCTGGGCTTGAAGAGAATACGCTCGTGCGCAGGGAAGAACAGGCCAACCTCGCCGGGCCGATAGCCGGCCCGCCGGTTGAAGCGATCTCGGGACCGGATCAGGCGACCGCCTTGCTGACGTCAACAGATCACCAAAAGGAATGACGACAGCACGATATGTCGTGTCGCATTGCCAAGTCACCCCGCAAGCAGCGCTTGCGGGGTGACCAATGTCTCGGAGTCGATTTTAGTACTGAACCGACAAGGCATCGAGCCTTGGAGCTTTCGGCGGAGCGAATTTGGTCAGGTCGATACCGTCGACAGCTGCCTTATACTCCTCCACGCTCGGGGTGCGGCCGAGGATCGCCGACAGGACCACGACCGGGGTCGAGGCGAGCAGCGACTCGCCTTTCTTCTCGGCGGTGTCTTCCACGACGCGTCCCTGGAACAGGCGGGTAGAGGTGGCAAGGACGGTATCGCCCTTCTCCGCCTTCTCCTGATTGCCCATGCACAGGTTGCAGCCCGGACGCTCGAGATAGAGAATGTTCTCGTACTCTGTGCGGTTGGTGGTCTTCGGCTTCACGTCATCGAATTCAAAGCCCGAATACTTCTGCAGGATTTCCCAATCCCCTTCAGCCTTCAGCTCATCGATAATGTTGTAGGTCGGCGCGGCAACGACGAGCGGCGCCTTGAACTCGACCTTGCCCTCGGCCTTCTCGATGTTCTTCAGCATCTGGGCGACGATCTTCATATCGCCCTTGTGCACCATGCACGAGCCGACGAAGCCGAGATCCACTTTCTTGGTACCGCCGTAGTAGGAAACCGGACGGATCGTGTCGTGCGTGTAGCGCCTCGACACATCGGCATTGTTCACATCGGGATCGGCAATCATCGGTTCGTCGATCACATCCAGATCCACGACGACTTCCGCGAAATATTTGGCATTGTCGTCTGGAGTGAGCGCAGGCTTTTCGCCCGAGCGGATCTCGGCAATGCGCTGATCGGCCTTGGCGATCAGACCCTTCAGCGTGCCGACGGCATTGTCCATGCCCTTGTCGATCATGATCTGGATGCGCGACTTGGCGATCTCCAGAGATTCGATCAGCGTCTCGTCCTGGCTGATACAGATCGACGCCTTAGCCTTCATTTCGGCCGTCCAGTCGGTGAAGGTGAAGGCCTGGTCGGCGAGCAGCGTGCCGATATGGACTTCGATGATGCGGCCCTGGAAGACGTTGTCGCCGTGCTGCTTGAGCATCTGCGCCTGGGTCGCATGCACGACGTCGCGGAAGTCCATATAGGGCTGCATCGTGCCCTTGAAGGTGACCTTGACCGACTGCGGGATCGGCATGGTTGCCTCGCCGGTAGCCAGTGCCAGCGCCACGGTGCCGGAGTCGGCGCCGAACGCCACGCCCT
This sequence comes from Neorhizobium sp., assembly GCA_965227625.1. Lineage (GTDB taxonomy): Bacteria > Pseudomonadota > Alphaproteobacteria > Rhizobiales > Rhizobiaceae > Neorhizobium. Next base: position 57,895 of record CBDDGK010000065.1, read on the forward strand.
TGGACATGCGGGTGTGGCTGTCGCCGCCGATGATGATCGCCCAGTCATCCACGGTGATGTCGTTCAGCACCTTGTGAATGACGTCCGTCATCGAATGGTAGACGCCCTTCGGATCGCGCGCGGTGATCACACCGAAATTGTTCATGAAGGACATGAGTTTCGGGATGTTTGCCTGGGCCTTCTTGTCCCAGACGGAGGCCGTGTGGCAACCCGACTGGTAGGCGCCATCGACAAGCGGCGAAATGACGGTGGCCGCCATCGCCTCGAGTTCCTGCGCGGTCATCAGGCCGGTCGTGTCCTGCGAGCCGACGATGTTGACCTTCACGCGGACGTCGGAGCCTGCGTGCAGCACCTTGCCCGGGGTCACGCCAACGGCGTTGCGATTGAAGATCTTCTCGACCGCGGTCAGGCCCTGGCCTTCGATCGCGATTTCCTTGTTCGGGGCGAAAACCGGGGTCGGCTCGATGCCGAGCGTCTGGGCCGCGAACGTCTGGAGCTTCTTGCCGAAGACGATGGCGTAGGAGCTGCCAGCCTTCATGAACTCCATTTTCTGGGGCGTAAAGGCGCCCGCGACATCGACCAGCTCGTTGCCGGTTTCGTCACGGAGCTTCTTGTTCTTCGCGTCGATCTTGAGCACGGTGCCGGTCTCGACCGAGAACTTTTGCTCAAGCACCGGATTGCCGTCGTTGTTGAGGATCGGCTTGCCGTCGTCACCGGTCTTCTTGACCCAGTTCTTCAGGTTGATGCCAATGCCGCCCGTCACGTCGACCGTGGTCGCGAAGATCGGAGAGATACCGTTCGTGCCGGCGACGACCGGAGCGTAGTTGACGAACGGAACATAGGGGCTGGCCTGCTTGCCGGTCCACAGCGCCACATTGTTGACGCCCGACATGCGCGACGAGCCGACGCCCATCGTGCCCTTCTCGGCAATCATCATCACGCGCTTGTCTGGATGCTGCTTCTGCAGGGCAATGATTTCCTGCTGCGCTTCCGGCGTGATCATGCACTGGCCGTGCAACTGACGGTCGGAGCGCGAATGCGCCTGGTTGCCCGGAGACAGAAGGTCGGTGGAAATATCGCCTTCAGCGGCGATGTAGGTCACGACCTTGATCTCGTCGTCGACATCGGGAAGCTTGGTGAAGAACTCAGCCTTGGCATAGCTTTCGAGCACATCCCTGGCAATGGTATTGCCAGCCTTGAAGGCATCGCGCAGACGGAACATGTCGGCGTCGTAAAGGAAGACCTGCGTCTTCAGAACCTCGCCCGCCTGAGCGGCAATATCGGCATCATCACTCAGCGCAATGTCGAGCAACACTTCGACCGACGGGCCACCTTTCATGTGCGACAGCAGCTCGAGAGCGAACTTCGGAGTAACCTCCGGGACGACAACCTCACCAAGGATGACCTTCTTCAGGAAGGCAGCCTTCACGCCGGCGGCGCTCGTCGTGCCGGGAAGCGTGTTGTAGATGAAGAAGTTCAGAGCGCCCGTGCGATGCTCGCTGCTTTCATCTTCAATCAGAGTAATGATTTCAGCAACGAGCGCGCCGTCATCGATCGGCTTCGGAGCGAGGCCTTGACCTTCTCTGCTTTTGATTTCGCTCAGATAATCCAAGTACAGGTTCATCACAGTCCCAACGTCATCAGTTTTACGGCGCTCCACTGAGGTACGGCCGAACGATATTGCCAATCCGCTTTATGCGCACGCTCCTTCTCCCACAAACGCGAGCCATGTAGCAAGATACCCGATCGAATTTAAAAAGTGGTATTATCTATTCAGATTAGGCCATTTCGCGGAACGATGCCCTGACGAAACGCGGCGCCTTGCGTTTCCTGTGGTGCTCAGCAAGGCTGCCGAATTCGCTGTCGACGATGCTCCGTTTCGCAAGGGTGCTCGCCCCCTTGGACGTCACGATTTGATGGCCACCCTTTTCCATCTGCCGCGAAGGGCTCGGATATCTACCGCCAGAGATAGGCTTCCGCGGTATATCACCTCGAGCTCGCGAAAGTCGGCGGCGGCCCGGTCGATGCCGCCGAGCGAGACGGATATCTTCTTCCCACAATAGAATTGCATCACGCATAGCCAGAGTGATGAAACGGTCGAATTCTGATGAAACAATCTCGACCGTTCGGGACGCCTGGATCAGACGGGTTTATCTTATGCTCGGAATGAGTTGCGAAAAGTCACCTGCTCGAGCCTTGTCCATTGCCGCGATAATCTTGTCTTGGCGATCCGTGGCAAGAGCGAAACGCGTTGCGGCACGAAACTTCGCCTCGAGTTCGGACCATGACAGAGGATGGCTCGCCTCCCCTTTTGGCGCCGTAACATCGGAAACAAATCGCTGGCCTTTCACCTCGATTGTGACCCGAGCCAATGTTTCGGCGGGGAACCGCGCATCGAAATCCGCATTCAACGACAGCCTGACTTTTCCAGCCAAATCAACAATTGCGCTTTGGCCCAGAACCGCGGGGGTCGGCGGTAAAAGCGCGATTGGCCCCTCTATGGCTGCAAGCGCAATGCAATACGGGATGCTGTATTGCACATCGACGAGATTGGTCGGGTTATCGCGGTTCGAGATGCGCAATGCCCCGCTGGTGCTCTCAACCTCGATTGCGTCGATTGCCCACGGATCGATCGAATGCCGGCCTACAACTTGAAGCATAGCGTCAAGCGGCGCGTGGATATGACGGCAGCAGGCGTAGAGCTTGAAGTAGGTATTGCAGATGTGCGGATTGACACCAATCCGGAGATCCTCGGGAAACCGGTAGTGTCGCGTGCTGTCGAGGATGTTTCGTGGTCCGGTATGCCCTCCTTCGGCGAGGTTCAAGGCAACCAGCCCCGTCACCACCGACCACGGTACGCCCTCTTTCACATCGCTCCCTTCAGGAGCCGGATTTCGAGGTGCCGGCGCGCTGGCGAATAGCTGATTGGGTGAACTTTCGCCGGCGATCGCCAGGGCATGCGCCAGTATATCGGGTGCGGTTTGACGTAGCGCGGCTGCCGTA